>CAYPFY010000004.1:57061-207636 GCA_964410105.1 uncultured Chlorobiaceae bacterium | reverse complement strand
AACGCAAGGTGCGGATCGCCGCTTGAAATATTTACACAACATTTGCTATTGACTCGGTTCGTCATCGCATGCTATTGGATAATATACTGTTTACACGCAATCAAGATACAATCACAGTTACGGATAACAGCGAGAGCGCGTTGACAGGAGGGGGGGAGATCACGCGAGGGTCGATACAACGATCGATCAAAACGGGATCGACAAGTTCGTACCGGTTTGAGAGTCCGTTGACCACGATTCAATTCTCGGGAGCGGGCACGAACCCAGCGACGATCTCCATGACGGCCCAGCCTGATACGGCCCCCTATTCGTTTACACATTTTCCCTGGCAACTCGTTGGAGGTACGCCTCATCCCGGCACACATACGGTTGCGGCCGATTCAGTGAAGGGGTTCTCAAAATGGGCGGTGGGCATTCCCCGCCCTACCATCTCGGGAGTCGTTGGACAACCGACGATTGACCGGATGTACACAATTAAGCAGGACGGAGGGAGTAATTTTGTCTCGAGTGTTCAGCTGCGTTATGATGCGACCGAGATCCCGCCGCTGACCGACGAATCGTCACTGCAGTTGATGCGCGGACCGTATGTGGAGACGCCCACGGTCACCGGGTGGAATATGGTGACGCTGCCCGTGGTTGCCGATCAGGGTCAACTGGCAAGTATATTCACACATTACAGCTCTGCGGCATTTTCCTATGCCGGAAGTTATCAGTTAGCCTCGACGCTGAGTTTTGGGAAAGGGTATTGGCTGAAGTTTACGACACCGCAGACGACGAATATTCTGGGTGATGACAGGGAGAAAAGTACACTAGCTCTCACAAACGGGTGGAATATGGTGGGAGGATTGAGCGTAAAGATGGCATCGTTCGCGGTTGTGAGCACTCCGCCTGGTCTCATCCGGAGCCCATTTTTCACCTACAGCGGCGGACATTATGTCGTGGCAGATAGCATAGTTCCTGGACGAGCGTATTGGGTGAAGGCGGGAGGCTCGGGGCAATTATCGTTCGATGGACTGACGGGGGGGAGCTACTCCAAATCGGGCGAAACGACCGATCTCGGGAGATTGGACAAATTAGTGATACGTGATGGCAACGGGCAGGAAGGGGAGTTATTTTTCGGGGTGGATGGACGGCTCGTACAGGAGTTTTTTACACTGCCGCCGCGGGTACCGGAAGGAAGCTTCGATGTTCGATTTGCTGACGAGCAGCTGATCGAGCTTGCGAGCGATAAGCAGGAGCGGCAGATACCGATCGTCGTCACGGGTGGAGCGTATCCGTTAACAATTAAGGCAGAGATTTCTTCTGGGACCCATGGTGTCGCCTATCTGACGATAGGGCCACAGAGAGTATCGCTTGTGCCGCATACGTCGACGGTGGTTACTGGTGACAGTTTGTCAATAACGCTGCACCTTGCACCATCGGTCAGCAGGGGATTGCCGAAGGAATATGCGTTGATGCAGAACTACCCAAATCCGTTCAATCCGACGACAAGGCTGGAGTATAACCTTCCGGAGAAGAGTCTTGTAACATTGAAGGTCTATGATATTCTGGGACGGGAGGTGGCGACGGTAGTTCAGAAGGAAGATCAGGAGACAGGGGAATATCAGGTGGAATTCCATGGTGAGAACCTCGCGAGCGGAGTCTACATTTACCGTCTTGATGCAACGAACAGCGTAACGAGACAGACATTTACTGGCGTGAGGAAAATGATACTGATGCGTTGACGGAAATTGTTGGATTACTAATACGCGTCCCATCGACCGGAGACACTACCAGACTTGGTAGTGTCGTGCGTGCGTGTTGCACTTCCCGCCTGCATTTCGTAAATTGGATCGATTTACAAATAATTGTTAGAGTATGAGCCTTCTTGTTGTCGGATCCCTCGGGATCGATACGATCGAGACGCCGTTCGGCCGGGTTGAGAACGTTCTCGGCGGCTCCGCCACGTACATCGCAGTCGCAGCAAGCTATTTCGTTACCCCCGTCAGGCTGGTCGGAGTGGTCGGCGGAGATTTCAAGAAAGAATACTTCGATTTTCTCGAAAGCCGGGAGATCGACGTCGACGGGGTCCAGATCGTCAAGGAGGGAAAGACGTTCCGCTGGGGCGGCCGCTACCAGTATGACCTCAACGCCCGCGACACTCTCTTTACGGAGCTTAATGTTTTTGAACATTTTGACCCGGTCATTCCCGAAGAATTCAAAAAGACGAAGTATGTCTGCCTGGGGAATATCGACCCCGTCCTGCAGCGCCGGGTTTTGGAACAGATCGACAAACCCCGCCTCGTGGTCGGAGATACGATGAATTTCTGGATCAAAGGTAAGAACGCCGACCTCCGCCAGACATTGAAATTGCTCGATGTGCTGGTGGTGAACGACGCCGAGGCCCGACAGCTCACGAATGAACCCAACCTCATCAAGGCGGCCAAAGCAATCATGAAGATGGGCCCGCGGATCGTGATCGTGAAAAAAGGCGAACATGGAGCGATGCTCGTCACGGAAGGAACAATCTTTTCCGCCCCTGCCTATCCTCTGGAAAACATCAACGATCCGACCGGCGCCGGCGATGCCTTCGCCGGAGGGTTTATAGGCTGGATCGCACGGATGGATGATATTTCCGAAGAGTGCCTCAAGCGCGCCGTCATTCACGGGAGCACCCTCGCTTCGTTCTGCGTGGAGCGCTTCAGCCTCGAACGTTTCAAAGAGCTCTCCTATCTTGAAATCCTCGATCGCTTCAGGGAATTCAGGGAACTTTCCAAGTTCGATGAGGAAATCCCGGTCTGACGATGCATGATCAAGCCGATCGAATGGCTGGGACAAAGCGTCCGCTTCATCGACCAGACTAAGCTTCCCTCAGAAGTTTTTCTTCAGGAAACACCCGACTTCCGCGACCTGGTGGCCGCCATCCGCACCCTGCAGCTGCGGGGCGCCCCCCTGATCGGAATTGCCGCCGCCTACGGAGTTGCCCTCGCCGCCGCCCGGTCCGCTTCCCAGAATCTGACCGCCTTCCGCACAGAGGTTTTGAGCGCGATCAAGGAGTTTGCCTCCTCCCGTCCGACAGCCGTCAATTTGTTCTGGGCCCTGCACCGGATGCAGAATGTGCTTGAGACAAGCGCGACGGTGGATGCCGCACGGAAGTCGCTTCTCGATGAGGCCCTTGCCATACATCGAGATGATCAAGAGAAATGCAGGCGGATCGGCCGGCACGGCGCACGGCTTTTTCCCGAAAAAACCGCGGTTCTCACACACTGCAATACCGGGTCCCTCGCCACCGGCGGGATCGGCACCGCCCTGGGGGCAATTCTCACCGCTCGCGACGAGGGGAAAAATGTCACCGTCTATGTCGATGAGACGCGCCCTCTCCTTCAAGGGGCCCGCCTGACGATGTGGGAATTGAAAGGCGCGGGCGTTGATGCCACGCTTATCACCGACAGCACTGCGGCATTCCTGATGAAAGAGAAGAAAATCGGTCTCGTTATCGTGGGAGCCGACCGTATAGCCGCCAACGGGGATGTCGCGAATAAGATCGGCACCTACCAGCTTGCCCTTTCCGCCCGGGCGCACGATATTCCGTTCTATGTCGCGGCCCCGACATCGACTATCGATACATCGATAGGATGCGGGGAAAAAATTCCGATTGAAGAGCGAAACCCCGATGAGATCACCCGGGGATTCGGCTCACGGACCGCCCCCGAGGGAATCAAAGTCTATTCCCCGGCGTTTGATATTACGCCGGGCACTCTCGTTTCGGCAATCATCACCGAAGAAGGGGTTTCACACTTTCCCTACGATTTTAAGCAATGAGCGCCGTCGCCACGACCGAAGGTGTCGTCCTCAGGTCCATGAAATACCGCGAGACGAGTAAGATAGTCACTTTCTATACAAGGAAGTTCGGGAAGGTGAGCGGCATGGTGAAAGGCGCCCGGAGGGCGAAGAATTCCTTCGGGTCCTCGCTTGAGCCGATGTCGTATGTAACGGTCGTCGTCTATAAGAAGGCGGGGCGGGAGCTTCAGACTATCGCCCAGTGCGATATCATCAAACCCTTTCGCCACCTCATGGAGGATATCGACAGAATGGCGGCCGGAATATCGCTCGTGGAGCTCTCGGCCCTGGTCGCTCACGAGGAAGAGGAAAACCCCTCCTTCTTCGATCTGCTCGTTAAGTCTCTGGAGGCGATAAACCTCTCGGAAGCTCGGGCATCAAATATAGTGTGGTATTTTGAGCTGAAATTGGCTAAAATATTAGGCTTTGGGCCCACTTTCGGTCGCTGCGCGTTCTGCGGGACGAAACGGCGGGCTGGGAGCGACGCCCGCTTTCACCTCCCGAAAGGGGGGCTGATCTGCAGCGCCTGCTTCCCCGTGCCCGGACAGATCACGCGCCTTTCAGGGATTTCGCTCGACCTGCTCGACAAGCTCTCAGCTCTCGAAAAACCTGAGAGCGCCACGACGCTGGGGCCGGACCAGCAGTCGAAAACTGAGGTGGAAGCGTTCCTGCAGACTTTTCTGCATTTCCACGTATCGGGCATGCGGGCATTGAAATCGGAAAAAATTTTCAGGATTTTGAAAACTGCTTAAAAAATCTTAACGCAGGGTGATGATTCCCGGGGGAATTTTGTTGATTTGATTAAACATTCGTGCAACAATTTGCCGAAATTTGAGTATAATTGACTAGTATAACGAGGAGAAACAAATGTCCAAGAAAACAATTCTCGCTTCTGTCTTTTTGATTTTTATCGGCATCGTGTTCGGTGTCGTGATGGTCTCCAGTTTCCATGGCGGCATTGAGCCGGTCTTTGCCGGCGACCCGCAGGTGAAACTGGGCGGACAGGTTAAGTCGCCGAACCCCGAATATAAATCGATGAGCAAGGCTTTCATCGAGGTGAGCAAGGAGGTCACCCCGACAGTGGTCGCCATCACCGTGACGACGAAGCCTTCCAAAGGGGGGGATCTTAACGAATTCTTTCACTTCTTCGGGCCGGATTCAAAAGTGCCGGAAGAGGAGCGTCAGCAGGGCGCGGGTTCGGGCGTGATCATCAGCCGGGACGGCTATATTCTCACGAATAATCACGTGGTCGACGATGCCGATGAGAAAGGCATAAAAATCGTGCTCAACAACAAGCACGAGCTGGATGCGAAGATCATCGGAACCGATCCGACGACGGATCTTGCCGTCGTGAAGGTGGATGGGAAGGATCTTCCCGCCGCCGCTCTGGGGAACTCGGATAATCTGGATATCGGCGAGTGGGTCCTGGCCATCGGCAACCCGCTCCAGCTGCAGTCGACCGTCACCGCCGGCATCGTGAGTGCCACGGGACGCCAGATCGGGATCATCCGGGACGAGCGCCGCTACGGGATCGAGAATTTTATACAGACCGACGCCGCAATAAATCCGGGAAACAGCGGAGGCCCCCTTGTCAATCTTAACGGCGAGGTGGTGGGCATCAATTCGGCAATCGCAACGACGAACGCGCGATACCAGGGCTACGGCTTCGCCATTCCGATAAATCTTGCCCGGACAGTCGCCGAAGACCTTATTAAGAACGGCAAGGTGCGCCGCGGGTATATCGGCGTCATGATCGGCGCCGTGAATGATAAGTTCGCCAAAGCGCTCGGACTGCCGAAGACGGAGGGAGTTTTCATCCAGAGCACCGAGGCTGGCGGCGCCGCCGAAGCCGCCGGAATTAAAGAGGGAGATGTGATTCTTTCCGTCGACGGCAGGGAAGTGAACGAAGCAAACGAACTCCAGACCTACGTCGCCCGTAAACACCCCGGCGACGATGTCACGCTGAGAGTGTATCGGGATGGGAAGACATTCGATAAGAAGGTGACTCTCAAGGCGCGGAAGGAGGAAGCCCTTACAGCAAGAAATGACTCGAAGGATGACTCGGAGGAGCCGGCGGAAAAGGAATCCCGCGCAAAGGTGACGTCATTCGGCAGCCTCGGTTTCAGCGTCCGGCCCCTCACCGCGGCCGAGAAGAAGTCCTCCGAAGTTTCCCGGGGAGTGATTGTCGCCGATTCCAAACGCTACGGCGAGGCTTTCAATGACGGCATCGCTCCGGGCGACATTATTATAGAAGCGGATAGAACCGAGATTACATCGCCCAACGAGCTGAAATCCCTTATCGAAGGCAAAAAGCCGGGCGACGCAGTGCTTCTCCGTGTGAAACGGAATAATTCGCTCGCCTACCTCGCTCTCCAGATCCCCGAATAGTTTTGGAACTCTGCCCCACCCCCCCCGGCGAGGGGGGTGGGGATTTTTCTGCAATTCCGAAAAGCCCCATCATCCGCGTTTTTTTTGATCCTACAATCGCAGGGTCGGGTCTTTCAGCGATTCGTCGCGACGGCTGTCGACCCTGAGCGAGCCACCTGGAGGCCGTTTAGGATTCTTCGCCAATCCCTTTTCTCCGGGATTGCCTTTCGCCCTCTGTGCAGCGCCGGCGATATTCTGCCCTTTTTTTGCCCCGGACGATGCCAATGATATCGCGGTCGATAACAGGGGAGGCTCACTGGAATTGGAAGGACTCGCCGATGCCGGCGGATTTCGCTTTGTCGTAAACGAGAATCGCGGCCGCGGCATCCTGAAGCGCAATGCCGGTGCTGTCGAAGATGGTGATCTCTTTGTCCGATGTGCGCCCCGGTTTTCTCCCCGCAACGATTTCCCCCAGCTCCGCGTGAACGTTTTCCCGCCGCACGATCCCGGCTCGCAGCGCGTGGTGGAGATCGCCGATGGACGCGCACTGCTCAAGGAGATCGACGACGACCGTGCTCGCCGGGAAAAGTTCCGGGTCGATCTCCTGCTTCTCTTCGCTGTCCGCGCCGACGGCAGCGATGAATGTTCCCGGCGAGATGTCCCCCTTCTCAAGGAAGAATTTCCTCGACGGTGTGCACGTGACGCAGATATCGCTTTTGCGTAATGACGACGAGAGGTCTTTATGCGCGATGGCCTCTGTTGCAAGGTCGCCGGAAAAGCGCCTGGCGAGCTGCAAGGCCCGGGCTTCGTCGATATCGTAAACAAACGCATGCCGCAATTGCCGGACCCGCATCAATGACCGGAGCTGTATGTGCCCCTGAACTCCCGCGCCGCAGATAGTTGCCACGGAAGCATCAGCGCGGCTCAGATATTTCGCTGCAACCGCAGCGGCAGCGCCTGTGCGGAGCGCGGTGATCTCGACGGCATCCATGACGGCGAGCGGGAAACCATTCTCTCCGCTGAAGAGGGCCAATACCCCCTGGATCGAGGGAAGTCCAAGTTTCCCCGGGTTGGATGGAAAATTCGAATTGAGTTTTGCCACACAATACGTCTCCCCATCGTGATGCAGGGCGGCTTTGATGTGAAATCCCCCTGCAGCCGCATGAAATCCCAGAATCCCGGGAGGAGAAGTTTTTCCCTCTCCCTGGAGTTTGAATACCCGTTCCACGGCGTCGATGCACTCGTCAATGGTGAGCAGCGCTCGCACTTCCGGCCGTTTAAGGAGTAATGTGGATTGCATGGAGGATCCTTTATCTGTGCGCAAGAATCCCGACGGCGCCTGCCGCCAGGATTATGACCGGTTCCGGGATCTTCCAACGGAGCAGTATTGCCAGCGTCAGAACGGCTATGACCGCGCTCGGAACGTCGACGATTGCCCTCCGGCCAAGAACGATGACGGCCCCCGCGATTGCACCCGTGGCGGCAGCGGTGACACCCTGAACAAACGCGATGAGATGAGGGTTTTTTGCAAAACGCTCAAAATAGCGCGCCGGAATGACGACAAACAGATAGACCGGGAGGAAAACCCCGACGCACGCCGCAACCGCGCCCGGCAGCCGGGCGATCAGGTAGCCGATGAATCCGACAGTGATGACCACCGGGCCTGGTGTGATCATGGCGACGGCGACGGCGTCGAGAAACTGCCTCTCTGTGAGCCAGCCATGCTCCTGGACGATTCCGCCGTACAAGAACGGCACTATCGCCAGCCCACTGCCGAAGACGAAGGCGCCTGCTTCGCCGAAGAAGACAAATATCTTAAGAATCTCTGATTGAACCGCGGGAAGAACGCGGAAAACGGCTATGGCCGGCGGCACCGCGATGAGACTGGCACCCGGCCTCCGGGCTACTGAATCGACGGAAAGAGTCAGAATCCCGCTCAGGATTATGACTGAAACCAATTCCTTCCCGCTGAGAGCGGTCACGACGCATACGACAACGGCAATCGACCAGAGAAGCTTTTTGTTCTTTAAAGTGATCCCGGTGAGCTTGTGCGCCGAGCGCACGATTATGCCGATGACCGCCGCGCTTATTCCATAAAAAAGCGACTGTATCCAGTAAAGCCCTCCCGTCCGCACATATACCATGCCGAGCGCCACTACCATAAGGAAGGAGGGGAGAATGAATGCGATCCCGATCAGGGTCGCCCCCAAAACGCCGGCACGGAGATAGCCGATGTAGATGGCCACCTGAGCGGCGAGCGGTCCGGGGGCGAGCTGAGCCAGAGCCAGTCCTCGCAGGAATTCCTCCTGAGAAATCCATCGGCGCTTTTCGACCAGATCGCGCTCCATGTAGCCCACGAGCGCAATGGGCCCGCCGAAACCCACCGTTCCGAGTTTCAGGAAGTATCGCGTCAGGTCGCCGAGAGATCCCGGGCGCGCTTCTCCTTCCACAGACCGCAGGGTCATGCCGAACCCTTCAAACGCTGGTAAAGAGCGTCGAGGATGATGGATCCCACTTCAAGCGTCTTGTGGTCGTCCCGCATGGAGTCCGAGAGGGACCGCACGACCGCGTCCAGTCCCGCCGCCTCCGGACGCCCGAATTTTGCGTCTTTCATGTCGATATCGTGCACGATCTCCGAGAGTTCCGAAAGGGCCCGGTCCCGGATCCTGAATATTTTCAGCAACGTCTCAAAGGTGCAGTCCTCGCCATGGTGGCTGAATTCCACTCCGAACGTGTCGAAGGGGAGAGCGTTTTTGGGAAGCTCCCTTTCCGGCGCGAAGATGAACTTTGCCCGCGGGTCGATGAACCGGCGTATCAGCCACGCCGAGGTCAGGCGGTCGATGTGGATGTTTTTTCGCGTCGCCCATGTCTTTCCGCGAAACGCGCGCCGATCAAGGTGGCGCGCGGCAGCCGGCGTTTCCACTTTGTGAAGCGAGGAGAGTTCTTTCTTCGTGCGTTGTATCATGGCAAGAGTCCTTTCCTGAAGGGGCGCGCCGAAAAAATCGGTCCGCCTGATGTGATGTGCCGTTTTTTCCGATTCCGAGAGCAGTTTCGACATTGCCCGGATTGAGTCGGATGATAGTCCTCTCTCACGCCCTGCGAGGAGGGTTTTGAAGAGTTTCTCCAGCGATTGGAGCACTCCCGCGTACTCCGAATCTTTCGCCTTGATGAAGAGGGCGCGGATGCTCCGGCTTTCCTCCTCATCCGAGGGCTCGGCGCTGAAGACCGACGCCTCTCCGCGGGAATCCCTTATCTCCTGGCAGAGCCAGTGAAAATCTTCGAGCCGCTCCCTGCTCCACGGAAGGACGTAGACGGAGTTGCGATAGAGGAGGGCTCCCACTTTCTTCGTAAGCCGCCACACCCTGACCCGCTCCCGGGAGTTCGGAGTCCGGACCTGATGGACCAGGAATAGCCATTTCATGTCGGTTGTAATGGTTGTTACATTATATATAACATTTGTTACATAAAAATCAAGGGAAAAATGTCAATCCCAGCCTCGCTTCCCGGGGAAAGTCTCGCCGCGCACGATCCGGAGGAAAATGTGGCTCCGCGCGAGGTACCAACCTCCGTATCATTTTTCTCGAAAAGTTCGCCTGCCAATCCTTTTCGGCATAAAAGGGAGCGATTTTCAGTTGCATCTGAGGGCAAGAATCGGTAGATTCACTCCATCCTAACCAGGCCTTTCTCCCACTCTTTCACAGAAGGGGGTCCTATGAAATTTTTCACGATTTTTATCTGCGCCATCGCCATGAGCGCCACCGCATTCGCCCAGATCAACATCCCGTTCCAGCAGTATACGCTCCCGAACGGTCTCACCGTCATCCTCCACGAGGACCATTCCGCCCCCGTGGCCGCCGCCGTTGTGATGTACCACGTCGGCTCGAAGAATGAAAAGGCGAAACGGACGGGCTTCGCCCACCTCTTCGAACACATGATGTTCCAGGGCTCCGCCCACGTCGGCGATAACGAGCATTTCAAGCTGCTGCAGGAGGTCGGGGCCAATATCAACGGCTCCACCAACGAAGATGTCACCAATTACTTCGAGGTGGTCCCGAGTAATTACATCGAGCTTGCCCTCTACCTTGAATCGGACCGGATGGGATTCCTGCTTCCGGCCATGGACCAGGTTAAACTCGATAACCAGCGGGATGTCGTGAAGAACGAACGCCGGCAGAGCTACGATAACGTGCCATACGGCACCGCAGACGAGAAGATCGCCAAGGCGGCCTACCCCGAGACCCATCCCTACAGCTGGCCGGTCATCGGCTATATGGAAGACCTCAGCGCAGCCTCGCTCGAGGATGTGAAGGATTTTTTCAGGACCTACTACGCCCCCAATAATGCCGTCCTCTCCATCGCCGGCGACATCAATCCGGCGGAAATCAAAGAGATGGTCGAGAAGTATTTTGGCCCGATCGCCCGCGGAAAGGACTTTGAGAGGCCGAAGGCAGTCCCCGTTACTCTCTCCGAGAATAAGAAGCTGACCTTTGAGGACAGGGTTCAGCTCCCCCGGCTCTACCTGACCTGGCACAGCCCCGCGAATTTCACGCGGGAAGATGCCGCCCTGACGGTTCTTGCCCGTATCCTCAGCACCGGGAAGAATTCCCGGCTCTATAAGTCTCTCGTCTACGAGAAACAGGTCGCCCAGTCCGTGAACGCCCTTGCCAATTCCTCCGAGATTGCCGGGCTCTTTCAGATCGAAGTCACGGCCAAGCCGGGCAGGAATCTGAGCGAGATGAGGACTGCCACCGATTCGATTCTTGCCGATGTGATGAAGAACGGCGTCACCGAAAAGGAAGTCGAGAATTGCCTGAATTCCATCGAATCGCAGATCGTGAACCGGGCCGCCACCGTTCTCGCCAAGGCGAACACGCTCGCCAATTACTACTGCCAGACCGGCGATCCGGGCAATATCAACAAGCAAATGGATCTCTATAAGGGGATGACTCCCGCAGAGGTTCTCGCGGCGGCAAAGAAGTATCTTACCCAGCCCCGGGTGACGCTGAGCGTCGTGCCGACCGGTAAACCCGAACTCGCCGCAGCCAGAGAGGAGTAAGACAATGACAACCCGAAATTTTACGACAATACTTGCCCTGACCATATCCATGATCGCAACTGCCTACGCCGGCGACGCTATCGACCGGACGAAACGTCCCGCGGCGAAACCCGCCCCCAAAGTGATGCTCCCCCAGATTCAGAAGGCCACGCTCCCTAACGGATTGCAGGTATGGCTCGTCGAACAGAATGAGCTGCCGACCGTTGCCCTGAACCTTGTGATCCAGGCAGGCTCCGACCATGATATGAACCAGCCCGGACTCTCCTCGATGACGGCCGACGTCCTTGATGAGGGGACAAAATCCCGGACTTCCCTTCAGATCGCCGAGGAGATCGAATCGCTGGGCGCCAACTTCGGCACCTCGTCAAGTCTCGACGGCTCGTTCATCACTCTGAATACATTGACGAAACACCTCGACCGCGCACTCGACGTGTTTGCAGATGTCCTGACAAATCCCACGTTTCCGCCGAAAGAATTCGAACGGCTCCGAAAGCAGCGTCTGACCGGCCTCATCCAGCAGCGGGATCAGCCTGTCGCCATCGCCAACAACGCCTATTCCTATATTCTTTACGGGTCGGGGCATCCTTACGGGAATAATCCGATCGGCACCGAGGCCTCCCTGAAGGCAATGACGGTCGATGACCTGTCAAAGTTTTACAAAACTTACTACAGGCCCAATAATGCAACTCTGATCGTCGTGGGCGATGTGAAGATGAATCAGATTACCGCGAGTCTCGAGAAAAACCTTGCCGGATGGCAGAAAGGCGATGTGCCTTCCTTCACGGTTCCCGAGCCGAGGCAAGTCGATAAGATGCGGGTCTACCTGGTCGATAAACCGGGGGCCGCCCAGTCGGAAGTCCGGATCGGATACCCCGCCCTCGCCCGGAGCACTCCCGATTTCTTCCCGGTGGTCGTTATGAACAGGCTCCTCGGCGGCCAGTTCACAAGCCGCATCAACCTGAATCTGCGTGAGCGCCATGGCTATACGTACGGCGCCCGCTCTGGGTTCACTTTCCAGAAAGGGGTCGGTCCCTTTACCGCCTCCGGCGCAATTGTCACCGCCAAGACCGACAGCGCCCTGAGGGAATTTCTCAATGAGATTGACCTCATGCATCAGAAGGGAATGTCCGCCGAGGAGCTGGAGTTCGTCAAGAAGGGTCTCATCGGGGCCTTTGCCTTGTCGTTTGAGACCCCGTCTCAGATCGCCGGCTCCCTCCAGAATATCGTCCTTTACAATCTGCCGGAAGATTATTATCAGAATTATCTGCAGAATATTGATGCCGTCCCGCTCGGAGAGGTGTCGCGGGTATCGCAAAAATACCTCGATGCCTCCAAAATGGCCATGGTCGTCGTCGGAGACCTGGCCAAAATTAAGGACGGCATAGCGGCTATGAAATTTGCGGATTTGGTGATGTGCGACGTAGATGGGAAACAACTCCCCTAAACACGCATGATTTGACAAAAGGATGGAATTCCTTTATATTTTTTAGAATGGACAAACAAGGTTAGGAGGGTTGGAGTCTTCAGTTCGTACTACACGCCAAGTTCAAATAGGAAACTGAGCAGCAAGGTGCTTATCCTCAATCAGAATTACGAGCCGATGAGCGTCTGTAACGTTAAGAAGGCTATCGTCCTCCTCTACCTCGGCAAGGCCGAGCTCATTGAATCCCATAACGGCAGGCGTATCCATGCGGTCTCGATGTCGATGCCCTTCCCCAGCATCGTCCGCCTGAGCGTCTATATCCATATCCCCTACAAGAAGATCATCCTCTCCCGGAAAAACATCCTGCGCCGGGACGGCCACCGGTGCCAGTATTGCGGACGCACGGATGCCTCCCTCACGGTCGACCATGTGATCCCGAAGGCAAGCGCGGGGGAGGATACCTGGGAGAATCTCGTCACCGCCTGCGTCGAATGCAATAACAAGAAGGGGAACCGCTCCCCCGATGACGCCCATATGAAGCTCCTCCGCCGGCCGATGCGACCGAACCATGTCACGTTCATAAGGCATTTTGTAGGAAATATCGACGAGCGCTGGAAGCCCTACCTTTTCATGAATTGACGCATCCCACGGAATGTGACCACAACGCCCGCGAAGAAGCGGATTTTGAGCGGGATGCGCCCCACCGGCAAGCTTCACCTCGGACACCTCGTCGGCGCCCTCGAGAACTGGGTCGCCCTCCAGAATCAGTATCAGAATTTTCATCTCATCGCTGACTACCACGCCCTTACCACGAACCTGGATACGGCCGGCCTATACGATCATTCGATCGAGATGCTGATCGACTGGCTCGCCGCCGGCGTCGATCCCCGGAAAAGCCCCGTCTTTCGCCAGTCCGTAATCAAAGAACATACAGAACTTCACCTGATCTTTTCGATGCTGATCACCGCCGCCCGGCTCGAAAGAAACCCAACTGTCAAGGATCAGCTTCGCGATTTAAATATCGAAAACGTCACCTATGGCCACCTCGGCTACCCGGTGCTCCAGTCGGCCGATATCCTTCTCTACAAAGGGGAAGTGGTCCCGGTCGGGGAGGACCAGGTCCCCCATGTCGAGATTACGAGGGAAATCGCCCGGAAATTCAATCAGCAATACTCGGCAGTCTTCCCGGAGCCCGAAGCGAAGCTTACAAAGTTCGCACGCCTCCCGGGCCTGGACGGCAATATGAAAATGAGCAAGTCGTCCGGAAATACGATTCTCGTCTCCGACTCTCCTGAGGGAATTTCTGCGAAGATGAAAAAAGCGGTGACGGATCCCCTGAAAATAAGGAAGGGAGACCCGGGGAGGCCTGAGATTTGCCTGGTTTTCACGTATCACCAGAAGTTTAACCCCTCGGAAGTCCCGGAGGTCGACGCAGGTTGCCGGAGCGGGGCGCTCGGCTGCGTCGATTGTAAAATGAATGCCGCCCGCCATATCAGCGACTACCTGGCCCCGCTCCGCCAGAAAAGAGCCCACTATGAGGCGAATCGCAGCGAAGTCGTGGAAATTTTGCATGACGGCGAGGCGAGGGCGCAAAAGGTTGCCCGGGAGACCATGGCCGAGGTCCATCAGGCAATGAAACTCGGGTAACCGGTCCAGCCATACGAAGAGAGAGGCAGTTGAGTGCCGGGAGAATGGGTAAAATCCCCCAAAACCATTGACTTTCACAAATGAAGTTCGTATCTTATCGGCAATTCTCCATCTCGCTCCGCACATCTAAAGGTCGTACACCATGAGAATGCGTTACCTCCTGTTTTTTGTCCTCACCTCCCCGCTCTACTCCCAGAATTTCTGGAACATCGACACCATACCCGGGGTGAGACATACGATCAATTCTCTTGTCGTTGATGCGAGCGGCCGTGTATACGCCGCCACGAACGGCAAAGGTATCTACCGATCAACGGACGACGGCGCATCCTGGCAACGCCTCGACGCGCCTCCCATGCAGGCCCATTATTACTGCATAGCGGTCCAGGGCAATACGATGTGGGCGGGCAGCTACGGAGGTTACGCCTACCGCTCAACCGATAACGGGGTCTCCTGGCAGCGGATCGCGATTGATACGCTGGGAGTCTCGATCATCACCTCCTTTGCGTTTCCGAACGATAACTCGATCGTCGCAGGCACCGGGACGGCCGGGATTTTCAGCAGCGTGGACAATGGCGTTAACTGGCACCCCGTCAGTTTCCCCCCGTCGGTGAACGTTTTTCCATTGAGTTTTGACGGGCTTGATAATCTCTACGCGGGGACTTACGGTTCGGGAATTTATCGCTCGTCTAATTTCGGAAGGAACTGGCGCCTCGACGGTCTGGCCGGTCAGCGCGTTAATGCGATGGCCCCGAATCCCGCCGGGGGCCTCTTTGCGGCCACAGACGCGGGAGTGTTTGTTCAGGATTCTATCATATTGAGCGTTCGCCCCTCAGATACGACGAAGCGCGATACGTCACATTACTGGAGAAATGCGAATGATACCGCCCGCACGAACGGCGACTCGCTGATCCATAGCACCTATGTTTCATCGGTCGTCAGCTCCGGCGGGCATCTCGTCGCCGGAACCGCCGGCCGCGGCGCTTTTCATTCGACCGATCTCGGCCATTCATGGGAGCGAGTGAATACCGGCCTCGTCGGCTCCGATATACGCGCCATGGCGGTGAACCAGCAAGGATATGTGTACTGCGGGACCCTCGGAGGCTTCGTGTTCAAAAGCGCTGCACCCGAACCTATTACTCCCGCGAACACCCCGCGGCCCGGCCTGCCGCCGCCGAAGAGGTATGTCCTCGAACAGAATTTTCCGAACCCGTTCAATCCGACGACTTTCATCCCCTTCGCCATGCCCGTCTCCGGACGCGCGTCGATAAAAATCTATAATACCATGGGTCAGGAAGTTGCCACCGTCCTCGACCAGGAGATGACGGCGGGCCCCCATACTGTGAAGTGGGACGCCTCCGGCTTCCCGAGCGGAATGTATTTCTACAGGTTCCAGTCGGCCTCCTTCAGCCAGGCCGGAAAACTGATGTTGATGAAGTAATCTTTCCGGAATTCAATGCGACTCCTCCCCCCGCCATGCCGCAGGCATGGAAGCCGGGGGGAGGAGTTTTTGTTTTCACAGAAAATTTTGGTTTCGTATATTTGAAAAATATCAGGACCGTGTGCCTCCATATCGCGTAAAATTGCAGACTTTCGAGGGTCCCCTCGACCTCCTCCTGTTTTTCATCAAACGGGACGAGCTCGATATTTACGATATCCCTATCTCCAAGATTACAAAGGAATTTCTGGAATACCTCCACTTCATGCAGGAGCTCGATCTGGAGGTCGCCGGGGATTTCATCGTGATGGCGGCCGAGTTGATGCAAATCAAGGTAAGAATGCTCCTCCCGAAAGCCCCGGGCGAGGAGGAGGAGGAGGATCCGAGATCGGAGCTCGTCCGCCGCCTGCTTGAATATAAGAGGTTCAAAGAAGCGAGCGCGGTGCTCTCCTCGCTCGAAGATGAGTCGGTCAAGCTCTATTACAGGCAGGATTTCCACTCCGATCCGAAAAAAGTTGCCCTCGAAGACCAGGAGAGCCTCAAACATGTCACGATGTTCAATCTCATCGCGTCATTCAAGAAGGTTCTCGACAGCGTTCCCCAGAAAATATACCACGACGTAGAGCTCCTGACCGTTTCCATCGACGAACAGATGAGTTTCATTGCCGATACATTCCGGCTCCGCGATGAAATCACTTTTTTCGAGCTCGTCTCGCACATGAGCGAAAAAATTCGTATCATTGTGACAATTGTCGCCATGCTGGAGATGGTCAAAAACAGGATCATCGCGCTCCGGCCGGCCGATTACGACGACGATTTCGTCATTTTTAAGGTGCGCACGGAATAAGCCCGATGGAATCTCTGAGCAAACGCCATATCATCGAAGCGATCATTTTCGGCTCGGACGAAACGCTCACCGCACGCCAGATTATCGATATCCTCGGCTCCCCCGAAAACACCGGCCCGCGGATCCGCGTCAACGAGGAAGAGATTCTGGGATTCGTCCGTGAGCTCAACTCCGAATATGTGCAGGCCGGCCGCTCGTTCCGAATCATCCAGGTGGCCGGCGGCTTCCAGTTCGCGACGATGCCCGATTTCGCCGAGTGGCTGGGCCGGATGGTCCGGGAAAAGGCAAAAAGGAAGCTGACTCAGGCGACCATCGAAACTCTCTCCGTCATCGCCTATAAACAGCCGGTGACAAAGCCCGAGGTGGAAGCGATCCGCGGCGTGAATGCCGACTATGCGATCCAAAAGCTTCTTGAGCGCGGCCTCGTGACGATCGTCGGGCGGTCCGCCTCACCAGGGAGACCACTTCTCTACGGCACGACGGCGGAGTTTTTGAGACACTTCGGACTGAACGATCTTTCTGAACTCCCCAAGCCCCGCGAGATCGACGAGATCATGGCCGATCAGGGCCTCGATATGGAAAGGGAGTTGCTCAAACGCATGGGCAAGACCGACGAGGAGATTGAATCCACGCTCGGCAATACCGTCGTCGGCGAAAACGGGGTTTTGAAGGAAATTCCCCCGCAGACCGGCGAGACAACGCCGGGCGGCGATGACGGCGGCCGGGTCGCCGAATGACCCCGCAGGGGGGCCGACTCCCGCCTCCCACTCTCCTCACCACTCCCGATGAATCTGCCGGAACCGTTCAATGAGCGCTCAACCCGCAATCCGGATCAATAAGTTTTTGTCCTCCGCCGGAATAGCCTCGCGTCGAAAAGCCGATGCCCTCATCGCCGAAGGGAAGGTGAAGGTTAACGGCAAGGTGGTCACAAACCTGGGCCTCAAGATCGATCCCGGTTCCGACTCCGTTTTCGTCAACGGGAAACAGGTCGCGGTGATCGATGACCCTCTCTACATTGTGTTCAACAAGCCGAACGACTGTATCACCACGCTCAGCGATGAACGGGGCCGGGCCACGGTCATGGATTATGTCAGGGTGAAATCAAGGATCTATCCCATCGGAAGGCTCGATCGTAAAACGACGGGAGTCCTTCTTCTGACCAACGACGGGCTCCTGGCCTCACGCCTGATGCACCCGCGCTCACAAATTCTGAAGGAATACCAGGTCACGCTCGACAAACCTCTCGCTCAGGCGGACGCGGCAAAACTATCCCGGGGTGTCCGGCTCTCCGACGGCATGACAGCCCCGGCCCACATCTACTCTCATCCGAAATCGATGAGGGCCGGAATCTCCATTCACGAGGGGAGGAACAGGCAGGTTCACCGTATGTTTGAAGCCCTGGGATATTCGGTCGAAAAGCTTGACCGTGTTTCGTACGCCGGGATATCCTATGAAAAGCTTAAGCGGGGGGAGTGGAGGTTCCTCACGAAGAACGAGATCCGCAGCCTGAAGCACGCGGCCGACATCGAGGAGCCCGGGAGTCCGTCCTGAGAGACTCTGTGTCGATATTCCCGGGGTGGGTCACCACCGCCGCGGGACATTTTTTATGGTCCGGACCGTGTCTCGTGCGATGAGCAGCTCCTCGTTCGTCGGAATGACGAATGCCTTCAGCTTCGACCCCGATTTGGAGATTTCCCCCTCCGTGCCCTGAATCGAATTGTTCTTCGCCCGGTCCAGGGCGAGCCCCATCCATTCCAGCCCGGTGCAGACGCGTTCCCTCACCGCCGGGCTGTTCTCGCCAATCCCTCCGGCAAAGACGACCGCATCGGATCCCCCTTGTTCGGCAAGATACGCGCCGATGTATTTCCGGACGCGGGTGCAGAAGATGTCGATCGCCAGCCTCGCACGCCGGTCCTGCTTCTCCTGCTCCTCCGCCAGGAGCTCCCGCATGTCGTTCGTCAGGCCCGAGATGCCCAGAAGCCCCGACTGCTTGTTGAGCATGACATCGATGTCCCGTACGCTCATTCCCTCCTTGTTGCGAATGAATTCTATCAGGGAAGGGTCCATATCCCCTCCCCTGGTGCCCATGACGAGACCCTCGAGCGGGGTGAAGCCCATCGAGGTGTCGTAAGAATCCCCGTTCCTGATGAGGCACGCCGAGCATCCGTTTCCGAGATGGAGGGTGATGATGTTGGTCTCCTCCCGCTTGATGCCCATGATCTGACGGTACCGGTACGCCACGTAGCGATGCGATGTTCCGTGAAACCCGTACCTTCTGATCCTGTGACGCCGGTAGAGCTGATACGGAATCCCGTAAAGATACGAGATCTCCGGCATCGTCGAGTGAAACGCCGTATCGAAGACCGCCACCTGCGGCACCCCGGGCCCGAGCAGCTCGCGCGCCGCCGATATCCCTTTCAGATTTGCAGGATTATGGAGCGGCGCCAGCTCGATGCTGTCCTCGATTTGCTCGATGACGGAATCGTCGATCAGAACGGACTTCGTGAATTTTTCGCCTCCGTGCACGACCCGGTGGCCCACGGCATGGATGTCGGCCAGAGAACTGATGCCCGGAATCTTCGAATCGGGGGATATGATCCACCGCAGGACGTAGTCGAGGGCCTCACGATGGTCCCGAAGCGGCTCCGCGCGCCGGATCTTCGGGCCGTCGGCCTGAAGGGTGATGAGAGCCTGCCCTATGACCCGCTCGATGAGCCCCGCCGCCAGCTTTTTGTCTTCGTTGCGCTCTATCAGATCGATGTCGGTCCGGATGATCTGGAATTTTACCGAAGAAGACCCGCAGTTGAGGACAAGGACGTTCATGGCACGCTCAGGTTTTTTCCAACTTAGTGAATTTGGGGCACAATTGCGCTTTGGATATGGGGAAATTGTTCGTATATTTGAGGGAATTCGGAAGACCCCATGATCACGCTGATCAAGATTCTGACTTTCCCGGTCTGGTTTCCGCTGAAAATTCTCTGGCTCGCCTCCAAGGTGCTTGCGTTCGTGTTTCTGTCGCTCACCCTGGCCGCGCTCATCTATCTCGCGATCCGGTTTTTCTGATCGCCTGAGTCTTCTAAACCCATGGAGAAGTGAATGTCCTCTTGCTTCGGTTTTTTCCTTTTGCTTACTCTTCCCCTTTCTGCCGCACCCCAGGGCTTTGAGAGGTTTTTTGTCGACAAGACGCTGAGGATTGACTATTACCACACGGGGGCGAAAGGAACGGAAACGATCAGCCTCGACAAATGCTACGAGGAGGGGGAATGGGCCGGAAGCCTCGTCAATCTCGTCGATACGCTCAACCTCGGCGAGTACGTCGCCCGGGCGTATGACGAACCGACGTCGTCGATGATCTTCTCTCGCGGGTTTTCGTCCGTCTTCAATGAATGGCAGAGCACCGACGAGTCGCTCGCAGGGATTTTCCGCACGTTCCACGAAACGGTCCGCATGCCTTATCCCAAGGCCAAAGTCCAGCTCACGATCAGCCGCCGCGACCGGAAGATGGATTTCCACGAAATCTTTTCTGCCGTCATCGACCCCAACTCGCCCACGGAAATCAACAGGGAGAAAAAACCCGCCCGATTCAGGGTCGTCCCCCTCGCCGAAAACGGCTCCCCCCACCAGAAAGTGGACCTGCTTATCGTCGGAGACGGGTACAGAAGGGAAGATATGGAGAAATTCCGGCGGGACGCGCGGCATTATAACGACGTCATGTTCTCGACGAGCCCGTTCAAGGAACGGAAATCCGATTTCAATGTGCGCACGATCGAGGTTGTCTCCCAGGATTCAGGGATCGATAAGCCCGATAAGAACGTCTGGAAGAACACTGCCCTCGGGACGATGTACAACACCTTCGGCTCGGCCCGCTACGTCCTCACCGAAGAAAACCGCGTTCTGCGGGATATCGCAGGGGAAGCCCCGTACGATTTTATTCTCATCCTGATCAATGACAACCGCTACGGGGGGGGAGGGATTTTCAATCTGTACGCCACGTGTTACACGATCACCGATGCCCCCGGGAAAGAGTGGCAGACCGACTACGTCTATGTGCACGAATTCGGCCACTCCTTCGGCGGCCTGGGAGACGAGTATTATACCTCGCAAACCTCCTACAACGATTTTTATCAGAAAGGGGTGGAGCCCTGGGAGCCGAACCTGACAGCCCTCACCGATAAGCATTCCGTGAAATGGCGCTCGTTCGTCGATCCGGATACCCCCGTCCCCACACCATGGGAGAAGTCCACGTATGACAGCCTGGGACGCGAGCGCGCAAAACTTGACCGGCTCGCGCCCGATTATTACGCGAAAAGGGAACCCATCTACCAGGCCGAACAGCATATCCTCAAGACGACGCGCTTCGCCGGTAAGATCGGGGCATTCGAGGGGGCCGGGTACGTATCACAGGGTATCTACCGCCCTTCGGCCGATTGCCGGATGTTTTCGCTCAGCCTGGTCGGGTTCGACCAGGTCTGCTCCGTCGCGCTGAAGCGCGTGATCGACTTTTATTCACACTAGGAGGCTTCATGATTCGCCGTCTCGCGCCTATTCTCGGACTTTTCTTCCTCGTCCCCGCCTTTTCGCAGGACAAGGAGTTTACGCTCGACGATATCTTCGCAAGCTCCAAGTTCAACGAAAGGGGGGTACGGGGTTTCCACTGGATGGAGAACGGAAGGGCCTACTCCGCCCTCGAAACCGACACGTCGAAGAAAGTGACAGATATCTACCGGTACGATGTCTCCTCCGGCAAAAGGTCGAAAATCGTCGGCGGGGAGTCGCTCGTCCTCGCACCCGGGGATAAACCCTTCGCCATCCAGACCTACATGTTCTCGCCCGACGGTTCGAAGATTCTCTTCACGGGATCGCTTACGGCGCGATCGCTCAAAACCGGCGGCAATTTCTTCCTTTACGACCGGGAGAAAAAGACTTTTCGCCAGATCACCGATACGGACCGGGAGCAGATGAACATAAAATTCTCTCCCGACGGCTCCATGATCGGGTTCGTCCGCGCAAATAACATTTTCATAAAAAATCTCAGGGATGGAAACGAAACGGAGCTCACGACCGACGGCGCGGACCATGTTCTCAACGGGCATTTCGACTGGGTCTACGAGGAAGAGTTCGGGATAATCGACGGCTGGCAATGGTCCCCCGACAGCAAATCGATCGCCTTCTGGAGGCTCGACGAGAACCGGGTCCCGGAATTCCCGATCGTGAATTTTCTCCCCCTCCACCAGGAGATCACCCGCCAGCGCTATCCGAAATCTGGGGACCCCAACTCGCTCGTCCGGATCGGCGTCGTGACCGTCCAGGGGAAAATGACCTGGATCGACACCGGCTCCGATTCCGACGCTTATATCCCGAGGATCGCATGGACCCCCGGGGGCAAGCTGATGGTCGAGAGGCTTAACCGCCATCAGAACAGACTCGATGTTCTCCTTGCCGAGCCCGCAACGGGAACGAGCTCGCTCCTTTTTTCCGAGACGGAGGACACCTGGGTCGATGTCAAGACGGATTATCTCTTCCTGGAAAAAACGCCCGCCATGATCTGGTCCTCCGAGAGGGACGGTTTCGAGCATCTCTACCTTTACGATCTGAAGGGCAAACTCATCCGCCAGCTCACGCAGGGGAAATGGGACGTCGACCGTGTGCTAGGCGTCGACGAGGATGATAACACGGTTTTCTTTACAGCCGCCGTGACGACGCCGCTCGAGCGCGATCTTTATTCCGTCAAACTTGACGGCACCGGTTTCAGACGGATCACGCGGGGAAACGGCATTCATTCGATCGACGCCCCGCGAGGAGTTCGCTGCTTCCTGGATTCGTACTCGGACGCGGCCACCCCTCCAAAGAGGACCCTGATGAAGCCGGATGGCACTCCCATCCGAGTGCTCGATCCCGGAAGGATTTCGGCGCTCGCGGATTACGCTCTCAGTCCGAAATCGTTCTTCACATTCAGGACGTCCGACGGTGTGGAGCTGAACGGGTGGATGCTCAAGCCGGCAAAGATGGATCCCTCGAAAAAATACCCGGTCCTCATGACCGTCTACGGAGGGCCCGGGTCGCAGACGGTCACGAATTCGTGGGGAGGACAGGGTTTTCTCTGGGACCAGCTCCTCGCCCAGAAGGGATATATCGTCGCGAGCGTCGATAACCGCGGCACGGGATTCCGCGGCAAGGCGTTCAAGAGCGTGACCTATAAGCATCTCGGCACATGGGAGACACACGATCAGATCGAGGGGGCAAAATATCTCGCGTCGCTGCCGTTCGTTGACGGCTCGCGGATCGGCATAACAGGAGGAAGCTACGGGGGATATATGGCGCTTATGTGTATCCTCAAGGGGGCCGACGTGTTCAAGACGAGCATCGCCATTTCATCCGTCACCCACTGGAAGTTCTATGACTCGATCTATACCGAACGCTATATGCTGACCCCCGCCGAAAACCCGGACGGTTATGCCGAAACGGCCCCGCTCACGTACGCCGACAAGCTGAAGGGCAAATTGCTCCTCGTCCACGGGACCGATGATGACAATGTCCATATGCAGAATTCGATAACGATGATGGATGAATTCGTGAAGAAGAACAAGCAATTTGAGACTGCCCTCTATCCCGGGAGCAAACACGGCATCCGGGCGCGGCTCCAGTTTTATACGACGATGATGAATTATATTCTTGCCAATTTGTAAGCATGCGGCGGCTCGCGTTTTTTCTCATAATTTTCCACGGTGTCTCCGTCGCCCAGGCTCCCTCCTGGACCGACATCAACGGCGTCCCCGGTTGCACGGCGCTCCGGGAAGGGGCATCGGGGAAGCTTTTTGCCGTCTCCGTGTCGCGCATTTACACGTCGACGGACGACGGGATTGTGTGGCTGAAACCTTCCCCCGTCACCGGCAACGTGGATGAGCTGCATACCTACGGGGCTCAGCAGATCGTTGTGCGAAATCTCGCCGGCGTGCAAAATAACCAGCAGGTTTTTCTTTCCGGCGACAACGGGGTGTCATTGACGAGGATTTTCTCGGAACCGACCGATATCTTCAATCCCGGGCTCCAGCGGTATATGCTCTCGAACACCGGAGACGTGTACGCGTTTCGGAACGCGACGACTGCTTCCAGCATTCTCTGGCACATCTACCCCACGTCCACACAACCTATAGGGACGACCGTGCCGGTCGTCGGGACAGGCGCGTTCGGCCGATCGGCTGCGCCCGAACTTTCGGCGATAGATGAGTCGAACGAGGTGTATGTCGCCACAGCTCAGGGCGGCCTCTACGTCTCGTCCGATTTCGGATCGAGCTGGTCCTTCGCCCTCCCGAATGCCATCCGCGCCATCACGATAGTGCCCGGACACCTCGCGATTGTGGCGGCCGATTCCACATCGGCGCGCGATGGAGGGATTTTCGTCTCCACCGATCATGGGGCGACCTGGAAGAATCTCGGGCTGACGGAAACGCAGTTCACCGCCGTTGGCGGCGATTCCGCCGGAAATGTCCTCGCCTCGACCGTGAATGGCAATTATTATTACGACCGGGCCTCGTCGTCGTGGACTTTTGTCGGCC
The DNA here is from genome assembly GCA_964410105.1 of uncultured Chlorobiaceae bacterium. Taxonomy (GTDB): domain Bacteria; phylum Bacteroidota; class Ignavibacteria; order UBA10030; family SZUA-254; genus CAYPFY01. The sequence goes on along the minus strand of CAYPFY010000004.1, from coordinate 183,486 downwards.
CCGTGGCCCGGGCCGCAGATAATGTGCTTATTACCCGCTCAGGGGTGCTGCTTTCGTCGTCCGCGTCGGACGGGATTTTCAGCTCCACAGACAGGGGCGCCTCCTGGTCCCAGAACGGGCCCCGTAATCAGGCCGTCGCCTCAGGCGTCGCCCTTCCTTCCGGAACTCTTCTTGCCGGGACATTCGGCGCCAGGCTGTATAAGTCGACGAATTCCGGGGCGAGCTGGCACCAGGCCGCAGCCGGGTCAATGCCCGACTATATCTATACCCTCGCGTCGGGTCCCTCTGGCATCTACGCCGGCACCGATCAGGGTCTCTACGGCTCCACCGACGAGGGTGATCGGTGGACCAGGCTTCCGACGGTCTCGGGGGCCGTTCAAGCCGTCGCTCTGAATTCCGCCGGACTCTTCATCGGGACAAACTTTGGCGTCTATTTCTCGGCGGACGGAGGGGCGACTTTTCTTTCCTCCGGACTCTCCTCGATGGCCGTGCCGCTCCTCGCCGCCGGCTCCTCGAATTCGCTCTACGCTGCAACCGATCACGACGGTGTTTTTGTCTCGAACGACAACGGAACGACATGGAGAACGCGCGGGCTCGTCCGGAACGACATGCAGTCGATAGCCGTCAGCCCGGACGGCCATGTGTTCGTCGGCGTCTATGGAGGCATTGTGCGCGCGACCGGCGATTCTTCGGCATGGACCCAGCATCTTTTCTCGACGACGTACGTCTATTCGATAACGTTCAACGGCCCATCCCAGGTTTACGCGGGAACCTACGACGGGGTTTATGTCTCGCACGACGACGGGGATACATGGGGGAGGGCCGGATTGCAGGGGATCGCAGTTCTTTTCCTCGGACTTGATCAGAGCAACAGGATCATGGCAGGCGGTTATAACGCGGGGATGTACCAAACGCTCCAGCCCGTGCTCGATGCGCGGACGGTCGATTTGTCACGGGAGTTCCGTCTCCGGCAGAATTTTCCAAATCCGTTCAATCCGGCGACGACCATCCCCTACGAGATCTCGCGGCGGGAGAAGGTTTCGCTCACAATCTACAACCTTTTGGGAGAAATAGTCGCGACTTTGGTCGATGGGATGCAGGAGCCGGGATCTCATACGGCCGTCTGGAACGCTTCTGAGAAACCGAGCGGCGTCTATTTCTACAGGATCGTGACGGGAGATCGCTCGGAGATGAGGCGGATGATCCTCGTCCGCTGATCGATCGGCAGACAGTGGTCCGGTGCCGCACCCCCCCCCTCCGAGGCCAGGCCTTCCCAAGGGTCTTGGGACTTGCCCCCGGGAACTCCTCATTTTGTCAGGATCATTTTGCGGGTCTGCGAAAACTGGATGGCGGGTTGGCCCGTCGCGGACGCACGCATGTGACAGATGTATACCCCGCTCGACAATCCCTCTCCATCAAAATTCTCAGTGTAATACCCGGCCTCCATTCTTTCATTGACGAGTGTTCTTACCTCCCTCCCCATGATGTCGTATATTTTCAGCGAGACGAAGCTCGGCTCAGGGATCTGATACCTGACTTCCGTCTGTGGATTGAAGGGGTTGGGGAAGTTCTGGTCGAGGCTGAAAATGGCCGGGTACCGCCTGGGGATTGACTCTGTTTCCGGCGGGGGGGGTGGAAACTCGTTGTCCGGCACAACATGGATTCTCGCCGCCGCTTTTTGAGCGAGAGATGAGTGCGAGAGAAAGAGTTTGCCGTCCTGACCGGACTTTACCCAGTATGCCCGTCCCGGCATTATCGTATCCGAAATGACGTAATGCCCCGAATAGGTGTAGAAAGATGAAGTGGCAATTCCCGGGGGATTGCTCGTGATGCTGCTGACGCCCACCGGCGAGGAGATAGATCCGATCATGTTCCACCGCGCCTTGACGCTCACCGACTCCGCATCAACGGTCCGGCCCGTGAGCGCGATCGGTGTTTGGGACGCGAATTTCAGCCAGTAGCCGGGTCCGTCGGCGAGAACCGGGGAGATCGTATACGCGCCGGTATAAGTAAACGCGTTCGAAATGGCATCGGGAAAAAGACTGCTCTTGTGCGAATCGATGGGAATTACGGGGAGAGAGAGCATGTTCCACCCGGGTTGCGCCGGGAGGAGATCTCCGATAAACTCAGCTTTAATGGTATGTTTGGCGGTCACGCTCGAAAGGACGAAGCTCGAGCGAGCTCCCTGATTGACTCCGTCCACGATCAAAGCTGCAATGTGATACCCGGGTTCAGACGCAACGGCAAATGTATCGGTCAAGCCATAGCCCGTGCTCACCGGCCCCGCAGGGATTATCGTTCCGTGCGCCCCGGACGAGGCGCTGACGGTGTCAAAGATCATCTCGGAGATTGATCTATCCCAGATCCCCGAGTGAGGTACGCCGATGACCCACTTCGATAACGGGCTCGCCCCCAGCTTGGGAAGAGCCCTTCCGCCCGGGCTGTAATTGTAGTAAAGCCCGGAAATGACGTTCAAGCCGCTGGTGGCCAGGGCCCGGACGTCATTGTTCTGGATCGGCAATCCTGCGTTGGTCGCAGTCCAGTTCACTCCGTAATCGGTCGAAAAGTAGACTCCCTCCTCATGCCTTCCCGCGAAAAGGACCTGCCCGATAACGGCGAGCGTCAGGACGTTTGGAAAGTAGTTATTCTGAGTACTCCACGTCGCCCCGTAATCGGTGGAGAGATAGATGCCGGTGCCGCCGGGCTCCGCAGCGGCAAAAAGGCTGCTGCCGATGACCGCCAGGGAACGGATGACGTTTCGCGGCAATGAGAAATGGTCCCAGTTGCTCCCGTAATCGGTGGTGCGATAGATGCCACCCTCCGTGCCCACGAAGAGAGTCTCCCCGATGGCGGCAAGGGTAATTGAAAAAGTCGTAGGTACTGTGAGAACGCTGGTCCAGTGATCTCCTCCGTCGGTAGACCGAAATACCGACCCCGCGATTGCCCCCGCAAAGATGGTCGACCCGCCTACTGGAGGGACGACCGCAAACGAGTAGACCGTGAAGTCGGACGCTATCCCAGAATCTTTCTCTACCCAGCTTTCCCCCTGATCGGTAGAACGAAAGACTTTGGAGTTTGCTTCGAAACTGGTGCCGGCAAAGACGGTCCCTTCGGGTGTGACCGCAAGCGCCCTCACATCGGTGTTGCCAAGCCCCGAATTTTTCGAAGTCCAGCTGGCCCCGTTATCTGTGGAGCGAAAGATTCCGCCGTAATGCACTCCAGCAAAAATTTCGGAGTCTACTGCGGGACTCACAGCAATCGACCAGATGTACGTAGCCGTCATACCGTGATTGACCGCCGTCCAATGCGGGGACCCGGAGCTCCATCGGAAGACTCCGCTGCCGTCTGTCCCCGCATAGAGTTTGGATCCACCCATGCCGTCGGGCACGATACCGAGACAATTCACGGGGGTATTCGGCGGGAGGCCGGAGCTGACGTCGCTGAAATTTTGCCCATTGTCGGTTGAGAAGTGTATTCCGGGACTTATTCCCGCTCCTCCTCCGCCTGCGTCCGATGCAAAAAGGCCGCCATCATAGAAGGCGAAACCCGTTATGACATGCCGGAATCCTACTCCTGCGTGGGCCCATGTCGATCCTCCATCCGTCGAACGATAGACTCCGTCGCCCCGGATCCCCGCGTAGACGAATGCGCCCTGAATGGCCACGGAGAGAACAGTGGCGCCCAGACTGGGAAATCCGGGGATCTGGTACCACGTACCCCCGTTATCCGACCGGTAGAGGCCGTGAGTTTCAGTGCCCGCGAACATGCTCGTATCACCGATGGCCATCGACCATATCACCGAGCCTCCCGGCAATCCGGCGCTGAACGGAGTCCAGCTGCCCCCGCTGTCAGTCGAGACGAAGATACTGTCGCCTCCGGCAAAAAGGGCAGAATCCTTGACCGCCAGGCAGGTGAAATACCTTCCCTGCACCGTCACGGACAGAGCAGTCCAGTCGTCCCCATCAATGGAGCGATAGACGCCGCTTCCTCCCGCCGTCGCAGCGAAGACGTCCTTTCCGATGAGGACCAATGCAGAGATATTGGTGTTGGTGAGTCCGCTGCTGACGTTGCCCCAGGTCGATCCGCTGTCGGTTGTGCGGAACGCCCCCGCGATTGTCCCGGCGATCAGGTCCGTCGTGTCCGTGCCTTGCGAAAAAGCGTAAACGTTGCCGCCGTAAAAGCCAGTTGCCTGGTGCCATTGGCCCTGAGCGTGCCGGGGAAAGAGGATTAAAAGAACCATGATCAATGCGCAAGCGACACCAGACTTAAAAAAAGTCATAGAATCTCCAGATGGATTTCAGTCATAAACATCGTGATTTGTCGGGGAGCAGAGGATTATCATTCTTGGCATTTGTTCGACAAAGCACCCTGTATCCACCGCGTTGGGGGTATCAAAGACCCACCCCGGACGATAGCCATGAGATCGGGGGCCTTCTCTCACGCTCGGTCCGGAGTGAAGTCACATCGGGGTTCTCTACTTCAATGATTGATCATTTCCTGAAAAAAATTTGGTGGTCGCCTCGTTCTCCACGCCTGATTGCTTCCTGACCCTGCGCCAGTTCCTTTCGCCGGTCGTGCATACGTCTTCGCCTCTATTAAAAGTACATCCACGGCAAACCGAAGTTGACGGCGCAGGGCAAAAGTTGCACTGTTCCTCTCTTCACAACCCCGCTTGGTCGCCTCCCGTGCCTCCCTAACGCGCCATCCAGAGTGGCAGCCCGAGCCTGATAGTTTCTCCATATCCCCTGACCACCAAAATAACCTTTTCGGCATTCTGAAAGAAATGGCCCCCAGGCTGCCGCAGCTGAAATCTTGCAAAAAGCGTCTCTTCGGTGTTCAATATGTCCTGACGCCTGCCCCAGACAAATCTCGGGGTGATCGTCTGCCCGCCGTCGTTTTCAAGAAAGATATTCTTTTCAAATTGCGTGATGTCGGGCCGCGGCCACCCAACATCGTCAACCGTGATCAGAAGTTCGAGCACATCCATCTGCAGACGGCTTTTGAAGTAATTGCCCCGGGAATCCACCACGCGTCCGGTGTGCTCCCAGTCGACGAACATGCCCGCGGCATCTGCCATCAGAGTGTCGGTGTTCGCCCGGAATATATTTTCGGGCCAGTGAGCGATGCTTTGCGCCGAACGCTGAATGGCGAGGATGACCGACGGGTAATAGGGAATGGCCATGACCCTGATGAGAGCGCGCGCGTCGAAATAATTGTATGACGCCGAGATGGCGATGACCGAGAAACAATCCTGCGATGACCACTGGGAGGATGGTCGGGCTAGGATCTCATCGTATAAAGCTCGCTCTGACGTACTGCAGCCGCACATCACGAAGAGCGGAGCGATGACCATTGTTCGCATTATGTTCAGGTTCGTCCGCAAAAGGGATTTGATCGGAGCCCGCGGACTCGCCGGCGTACGTCCTTTTCCTGCGGGGCTCGCTCCCGACCCGCATGAGCCTTCCGGAAGCATGGAGTCCGCCCTCGCCGGGATGATCACGCACTAAGAAATGAAATTTCTTGCAAAAGTCAATGCCGATGTCCGGCTCCGGAAATCTTTGTTATTGATTCTTAAACGCATTTTTTCTACCTTGATCTATCCGTCCACCTGATGAAAGAATGCACGTTAAGCCGCAGGAATCCCCCGAGAGTACACATCTCGAAGATCTCAATTCGTTGATGAAACGCCGGCGTGAGGAGCTCGATGAGCTTCTCAAGCAGGGGATCGATCCCTATCCCCATGACTTCGCGCGGACACATTTTTCGGGCGACATCATCAGCGGTTTTTCAGAGAATTCACCCCCGGCCGAAGTGGCCGTCGCCGGCCGCGTGATGTCGATCCGAAGGATGGGCAAGGTCTCCTTCTGCCACATCCAGGATTCGCAGGGAAGAATTCAGGTTTATCTGAAAAAAGACGACTTGGGGAAGGTGTATGACGCCTTTAAACTCCTCGATATCGGCGACATTCTGGGCATCCGGGGGTTTGTCTTCCAGACGAAGATGGGGGAAATCTCGATCCACGCCCGCGGCCTGGAGGTTCTGGCAAAATCCCTCCGGCCCCTTCCGATTGTGAAGGAAAAAACCGGCGAGTCGGGCGAGAAGATCACCTACGACTCTTTCGCCGATAAGGAGCTCCGTTACCGCCAGCGCTACGTCGATCTCGTCGTCAACCCGCAGGTCCGCGAGGTTTTCGTGAAGCGCACCCGGATGATGAAGTCTATCAGAAACTTTCTCGATGGCCGAGGCTACCTGGAAGTGGAAACACCCATCCTGCAGCCCCTCTACGGGGGAGCGTTCGCACGCCCCTTCGTTACGCACCATAACGCCCTCGACATCGATCTCTACCTGCGTATCGCCGACGAGCTTTACCTCAAACGGCTTATCGTCGGAGGTTATGACGGCGTCTACGAGTTCGCCAAGGATTTCCGGAACGAAGGGATGGACCGGTCCCATAACCCCGAGTTCACGATGCTGGAACTTTATGTCGCCTACAGGGATTATGTCTGGATGATGGGCCTCGTCGAGGAGCTGATCAGCACGGTGGGGCTCGAGGTGAACGGTTCCACCTCCTGGACGGTCGGCGGGAAGACGGTGAACTTCGCTCCTCCCTGGAAACGGCTAACGATGTTCGATGCGATCCGTGAATTCACGGACAGGGATCTCAGCGGCAAATCTCCGTCAGATCTCTTGAAAATATCACGGGAGCTTCGCATCGAGGTCGATCCGGCGTCAGGTGCGGGAGCGATCATCGACGAGATTTTCAGCGAGCTTGTCGAACCCCATCTCATCCAGCCCACGTTCATCACTGATTATCCGGTAGAGATGTCTCCTCTTGCGAAGAAGCACCGCACCGAACCTGGGCTCGTCGAACGCTTCGAGGCGATCGTGAACGGGCAGGAACTCTGCAACGCCTTCACCGAGCTCAACGATCCCCTCGATCAGAGGCGGAGGTTCGAGGAACAGATGAAGCTGAGGGCGCGCGGAAACGACGAAGCACAGGTGCTTGACGAGGATTTCATCCGCGCTCTCGAGTACGGCATGCCGCCCACGGCCGGCCTCGGAATAGGCGTCGACCGGCTCACCATGATCATCGCAAACCAGGAGTCGATTCGCGACGTGATTTTTTTCCCCCAGATGAAGCCGTGAGAAGTTTCTTTATGCTTGCAGTTTGTCTGCTTGTGGCCGCCCGCGCGGCCGCGGGCACGGCCGGCATCCTGGAAGGGAAGGTGGTTGACAAGGAATCGAAAGATCCGCTCGTCGGGGTCTCCGTCCTCGTCGTCGGAACCGCGCAGGGAGCCGCCACGGACGCGGAAGGGCGTTTTCAGATCAACAACCTGGAGGCAGGGACCTACGATGTCCGGTTCTCCGCCATCGGATATCAGCCCCTCATTTACCGGAAGGTCACGATCAGCCCCGATATCCGGACCCGTATCAGCATAGAACTTCTGCAGTCCGCTGTGGAACTCTCCGAGGTGGAGATCACCGCCGAACGGCCTCTGATCGAAAAGGATGTCACAAGCACGAACTATTCCATCAACAGCTCCCAGGTCGACAGGCTCCCGGTCCGGAGCGTGCAGGATCTCGTCACGCTCTTTCCCAGCGTCACCGCGGAAGGGAATGTCAGGGGAGGAAAAACGTCCGAAGTTGTCTATATGGTCGACGGCCTCCCGATGCAGGATGTGGTCGGCGGTGGAATGGGGAGCACGCTGCCCAAGAGCGCGATCACCGAGTTCTCGATCCAGTCTGGCGGGTTCGATGCCGAATACGGGAATGCCCTGTCGGGCGTCGTCAATATCGTGACGCGCAGGGGCGGCGACCGCATGTCCCTCGTTGTCCGCACCGAGAAGGACGACTGGCTCTCCGGTGGCTGGAACCGGGAGACGAATCATCTCACGGAAACGGAACTGACCTTTGCCGGACCCGTCATACGGGAACGACTCCATTATTTTACCGCCAATACCTTTCAGTGGAACGATACGCGCTGGTGGCAGGATTTCGACAAATTCTTTCCCTCCCCGGTTTCGAAGAATTACGGCGGCATGGGAAAACTCGATTATACCGCATCTCCCAGGATCAGGCTCACCGCACAGGAGGTCTATTCGCTCGAGCAATGGCACGACTACGAGTATAGCTGGCGTTTCAATCTCTCGGGGCTTCCCCCGAGGAAACGCTCTTCCTTCCGCTCCACCGCCCTTCTGTCGCACACGGTTACCGACAACATTCACTATACTCTCAGCCTGAGCCACTTCTACCTCCGTTCCGAGCTCGGCGAGAGCAAGGAGTCGCTCGACCTCACCCCCTACCAGTACGATTTTTTCCTCGAGTATGTGACAACCGGGAACAGGGCATGGTGGTCCGACACGAAGCAGCATATCTCGACCGCCAAGGCCGATATGGTCATCCAGCCCAACCCGCATAATGTCGTCAAGCTCGGCTTAGAGATGAATGTCTACGATATTTTTTCCGATGTGGTGAAGTATGAGCCCCAGCGGACATATTTTGGGAAAATTCTTCCGGACGAGCCGCTCCTCAACTATAGCTCGGCATACCATTATTACCCGCGGACCGGGAGCGCGTACTTTCAGGATAAACTGGAAGTGGAAAAGGACGGCGCCGTGGTGAACCTGGGATTCCGGTGGGACTTTCTGGACCCGCGGAGCGAACGGCCCGTCGTCGAGTATGTCACACCCGATAGCAGCAGCGGCCAGTACCAGTCCCAAGTGACGAGGTTCGTGAAAGCATCCCTCAAGCAGCAGGTGAGCCCCCGCCTGGGGCTTTCTTTCCCGCTCGCATGGAATATGCTTCTCGTGATGAACTACGGCCACTATTTTCAGTTTCCTCTCTTCGACTATCTCTATTCAGGCATCAACCCCCAGCAGCTGCGCTCCGGCGTGAGCGTGCTCGTCGGCAACCCCGATCTGAAACCGGAAAGAACTCATGCGTGGGAGATCGGCGTCAAATACGGGCTCGACGAACGTTCGCTCCTGAGCGTGACATACTTCAAGAAGGAGTTCATTGACCAGATCGACTCAAAAACTTTTCTCCCCTCGAAGGCGCGGCTTGCCGGCGACTACGGTTTCGCCGAATACGTCAATAACGCCTTTGCCAACGCGGAGGGGCTCGAACTTGTCCTGTCGCGCACACACGACGACCGCCTCACTGGCTCGGTGTCCTATTCACTCATGCGGACCGAAGGGGTGAGCGACTATGTGAACCAGGGGATCAACCTGCAGCAATGGGGATTCCCTGTGCTCAACCAGCCGTATCCCCTGAGCTGGGATCAGCTCCACACGCTGAAAGTGTCCGCCGACGCCCTTTTGCCCTGGGATGTTACCTGCAATCTTATATGGACATACAATTCGGGCAAACCGTATACATACTTCCCGACCAAGGACGGCTATACCCCCGAGGATACGACCCGGGCCTTCCTTCCGAACAACGCGCGGCTTCCTTCGAACAGCGTCGTGAACGTCAAACTGTCAAAAAAGTTCTCGTTCGGAGGCATTCGGACCCTGTCGGTCTATACAGATATCCGAAATCTCTTCAACAACCTGAACGCAAAATGGTCCGACTCCAACGGACGAATCGGGGGCCAGCTCGGCGATCCATCGGCCTACTACGATCCGCGGCGCACATCAATCGGGATCCGGTATGAAATGTAACCTTCTGACGGCGGGGCTCCTCGTTTTCCTTGCGGCGTGCAATGAATCCCTCCCGACCTACGCGCCTCCCCAGAATGTGCTCGCCCTCAGGGTGACGACCGTCGAACAGCTCAACGATCACGTCGCCCCTCCGGGCCGCCAGGAGGTCCACCTCGTGGTGGTGGGGGAGAACGTCCACGACGAGGTTTTCCAGGATACGGTCGACATCAGGGGCTCCATGCTCATATGGTGGAAACGGAAACCCGACCGGTTCCGCACCATCCTCCTCTCGGAGCAGAATCTCTCCGACCGGACGCTCGTCCATAACAGGAAAATGCTCCTCACCCCCGGGCAGCAGTTCTCCATGGATGTCGTCTGGAACCTCCGGACCGACGACGGCATCTATCTCGTCTCCGAAATGGATTTCACAAAGCTGCGACAGCGATACTGCGACCCGAACGTGAGGTGCGCAAATCCCGAAGAATTTGTCGTGGAAGTGTCCCTGAATGTCTACAACCGGCTCGGCTATATTGCCGCCCCCTCGAAGGAGTTTACCTTCGTCGGCCGGACCTGCGACGTCGGCGGCTATCCCCCGTGCAATTGACAGGATCCTCCCCCTCTCCCCGGATCAGCATCGTCATCCCCACGCTCCAGGAGGAAACTCTTCTGGAGAAAACTCTCTGCCAGTTTACCCCCGGACTGAGACGGCGATTCCATCTCGAAGTGATCGTGAGCGACGGGGGGAGCACCGATTGCACGCTCCCGATCTCGCGCCGGCACGCCGATTTCTGCCTGGAGAACGATCCCTGCTCTCCCAGGACTATCTCGACGGGGAGAAACCGGGGTGCCCGCGCGGCACGCGGGGATTTTCTGATCTTCCTGAACGCCGACGTGATTATCGAGGATCCGGAAAAATTCTTCACCCTCATGGGACAGGCGATGCTCGATGAAGGGGTCGCCGCCGCAACATGTAACGTGAATATTTACCCCGACGAGCAAAAAACGGCCGACCGGCTGTTCCATGATTTTTTCAACGGATATTTCTGGCTCCTCAATCTCTGCAGGATGGGCATGGGGAGAGGCGAATGCCACGTCATGCGCCGTGAAATTTTCGAAAGGGCAGGGGGGTACGACGAAAGCATCGCCGCGGGCGAGGACTTCGAATTTTTCCTGCGTCTCGGAAAGCTCGGCCGCATCCGGTTCGTCCGCTCCCTCACCGTGTTCGAGTCTCCGCGGCGCTTCCGGAAGTACGGATACCTCCGCATCACGCTTCTCTGGTTCCTGAACGCTCTCTCCGTGCTCGCCTTCCACCGCTCCCTCTCGTCCAAGTGGGAGCCGGTCCGCTGACGTCACCGAAACCGCAGCAGTCGGGTGCTGTCCTAATTGTGTGGGAGTAATATCGTTACTGAGAGGTTCATTCTTGCCTTTTCACAGTGTCAACTCCAACGGTCTAGAATCTAATTCATTCGAGGACGCAAGGAGCCTCGCCATAGATGGGTTACTTTGAAAACAGATAAATGGAGAGGGTCGGTACATAAAACGGGGGCAGGTCACACTGAATTTGCAGGTACAAGCAAAGTTCGATGGCTTGCCAATGAGGAACGTTTGGGTTAAAGTGGATACGACGGTCCTCGTCGACAGCGGAGGACATTCATATGGCGGCGTGCGACCAATGGGGACCTTTCTCTTGCCGCGAATCCCCCCTCAGACTGGGTACGACTCGGTTCGGACTTTCACCCGGCAAACAGATAGTCTTGGGAACCTGAATTTCAGGTATATTGCCTCACAGTTCGGCGGCACAGAGCGGATCACCGCACGCCGAGTCAGCGACACGACGACATTTGACTCTGTGAGGGTGTCGACGAGGGTTCCGGGCTTGCAAGCATTGTCGACAAATCATCCTAATTTGATTACGTATACAAGCAATTCAGCGTATCACACCCTCGCTAGCAGCAATTATGGCCTCGCCAACACAAACTCTGCCATCTACACTGCAGTCGACCAATACGCCCCTCAGCACGGAATGGCGAGCAATCTCTATCTTGCCGCAGTGGATATGAGTCTGCCTTTTGGTGGTGGGTTTGACATCGCCGGGGGTTGGGCGCAGAATGTTGTTCCCGGGAATTCCGGCCATATCCTCCATCGTGAAGGGAAAAGCGTTGATTTCAGTAAGTACTACAAAGATGCGGTCGGGAACAATATTCAGGTGAATATATACCGTGATGGAGTCTTTGTAAGGACTACGAATAGAGTGGATCAGAGACTCTTGGATCGACTCTTCCGCGAGCAAGATTACAAACGCGAGGAGAAAAAGATAGACAAGATTCACTACGAATCCTTGCAATGAGGACAATACTCATGAAGACGATCCTTACAGCCCTCATCCTCGTAATTGGATTTCTGAGTAACGGATTCGCTCAGTGTCCTGATTCGACCACTCAAATACCACAACTTCACGGTGTGGCTGTGCGGGGCAGCGCTTCTCAGGACCCCTCAACATTGATTCTGACATATCGCTATTCTCTCGGTGATGATCCAAGCAGTATTGGCTGCATGCAGGAACTGCAAATCGATGTCACCAACCTGCCCGGTCGCGCGACATTGTCCTCAAGTGGTCTGGTAGACTATCCACGGTATGTCGTTCGAAATTTTGGCGGTAACTCCGGGGCCAGCCTTGTTCCAATCGGTGTTCCGTCGCTACCTAGTTATAATGGGATCCCGAGTGCATGGGGCGCAATTGTCAGTGGCAAGGGATACATTAGTTGGGGGAGCGCACTGAACGAAATAGATCTTCCGCCAGGCACACAACTCGGAAACTTTGTCCTAACCTCGTATGGATTGCCCACTATTCGCTCCTTTACTGTCATACCTGTATACAATCCTCCCCCGGTAGATGAAGGTCAGATTACCGCAGGGTCATTTGATACCCTTCAAACGATTGAAGACACAATCAAGAGGGTGGGGCTCACTATTGGACCTCCAGCTCCATTTGATAGCGTTAAGTTCCTTGACACTTTAAAGTCATATTCTACGCGGTCCCTTTCTGCTGGATGGATTGGTACGCAGAGCACAGTCAATAAGTACAACGGGCTTTTTGATGCGATAAAGACACAGATCCAGCTCTCCAATGGAGAGGTTGCCCGGATCCTGCTTGACTCCGCGATTGCAACTGCGATCCGAGATTCTGGCAGTGCAATAACTACCGAGGCGTATACCCTCTTGCGATTCAATTCGGCGTATCTGAAGAAGCACCTCCCGACCGTGACACTTCCAGAGACTCTCGCCTCAGGATGGAACATGGTGAGTGTTCCGGTCGAGGTGTCTGATTTCCGAAAGACCTCACTCTATCCAAACGCAAATTCAAATGTGTTCGCCTATAGAGCAGGAGGATATACTCCCAAAGACACGCTTTCGAACGGTCCGGGCTATTGGGTAAAGTACAACTCGGGAGTCTCGCTAGCGGTAACTGGTCTCAGGCTCGATTCGATGTATGTAAAGGTCAATTCGGGATGGAATATGATCGGCTCGATCTCAGCCAAGCTGCCGAAGTCTCAGGTCCGACCGGATGCTGGTGACACGATCGTATCGAATATTTTCGGCTTCGGTCCGGGTGGATACACCATGACCGATACGTTGAAACCCGGGAAGGGATACTGGGCAAAACTGAACCGCAGTGGTGGTCTCACCTATGGCGTAAGTGCGGCCATCATTGCACCGATAACGCAGGAACAGCCTCCCGCTGCGGAAGGGGCCCCGTCGATTCCCACCCTCCTTTCTCCGGCAAACGGCTCGACCGATCAGCCGCTATCGATCACCTTGAGTTGGAATGCTGCTGACGCAGCGACGTCATACCGTCTACAGGTCTCCACCAGCTCGAGCCTTGCTAGTACTGTTCTTGATCAATCGGGGATCACTGGGATGTCACAATTGGTCGCCGGCCTTTCCTATGGCACGCTTTACTACTGGCGAGTCAACGCATCGAACAGCTACGGCGCAAGTAATTGGTCGGTCATCTGGAATTTTACGACTCAGGCGGCTCCTCCACCGCCTTGCGATTGTTGTGTCATGTCGGCGGCCACCCTCGATCAATTGACCGTTACTGATGCGGAAGGTAATAGCCAACGGCTGATGATAAGAAACGCCAACCGGCCATTACGAGCATTTGCTCGCGATTCCGAAATGCCGCCGATGCCTGTACCGGGTCTCTTTCATGCACGATTTCAGTCGGGCAATTTCATCGAGAGCGTGAAGCCGAGCCAGGGAAACACAACTCTCCCGATCTTGATCAAGAATGCGAAGTTCCCACTCAGAGTCAGCTGGAACATCAGACCGGAGAACAACATTCAGTATTGGCTGATTACGAACAAGGGATCGAAAGTGCAGCTGTCAGGACAGTCCGGCAGCACATCCATTCCATCGGCCTCACAGGGCATTATTACATTCCAGGCGAGCTCACAGCCGCCTCCATGTCAGCAATAGAGAATCGAGGAGGAATAAGTTTATGAATGCCAACACTTTCAGGCTCCTAGCCAGTCTCACTGGAATACTACTGACGGCTACAGCATCGCTCGCAGTAGAGCACAATGTTGCCTCAGGGTCAAAAGGCAATCACTTGGAGCTCGCTATTCAGAACGGGTCTAGCGGGCGAATTGCAGTACTGAAGGCCGAAGTGACCGATCTACCTGAATGGGTCATCATGTCGTCGCATCAGATCATTCTGAGGGGGATTCTACCTGGCAAGGAAGCACCAGTTCGATTCGATTTTGACATCGATCGCTTGGCTCAAGTCGGCAGCGAGGGATCCGTCGTTATTACCGTTGGAGCGGGATCTGAACGTTGGATCAAGACCATCCCGTTGAAGGTGACCGCACCTGACCGATATGCGTTGTCTCAGAACTATCCGAATCCGTTCAACCCTACTACGAGAATCGAATACACCATCCCTCATTCCGGTGAGGTTTCACTCAAGGTCTATAACCTACTAGGGGAACGGATAAAAACTCTGGTGGATGACGTTGAGGAGGCAGGAGTGAAAATCCTCGAATCTCCCGCAGTTGACTTTCACGGGGAATTTGAATATCATTTTTTAGGGGGAAAATTATTATGAAACGTCGATTTTCAACACTCTCCGTAGGAATCCTCTTCTCCGTCGCGCTCTTTCTCGGGATGCAGCTGAACAGCCTCATCTCGGGCGACAATATTTTCGAACAACTGAATAAGTTCAAAGATGTCCTGAGCCTCGCCGAGAAATATTATGTCGACGATGTCGATACTCCGAAACTTGTCGAGAGCGCAATCAACGGGATGCTTTCCACGCTCGATCCGCACTCCGTCTATATACCCGCATCGCAGATCCCGAAAATCCAGGAGGATTTCCAGGGGAGCTTCGAGGGGATCGGAGTCGAGTACGAGGTCATCAGCGATACCCTTTTCGTCGTGGCGCCGGTCCCCGGCGGGCCGAGCGAGGCCCTCGGGATAATGTCGGGGGACAAGATACTGAAAATCAACGATTCGACCTCCGTCGGCATCAAGAGGGACGATGTGCCGAAGAAACTCCGCGGACCCAAGGGGACGCATGTCAAAGTTTCGATCTACCGCCCAGGGGAAAAGAATCTGATCGACTTCGATATTACCCGGGATAAGATCCCCATCTACAGCGTCGACGTCTCGTATATGGTGGACGACAAGACAGGATATGTCTCCATCAACCGCTTCGCCGCGACGACGCACGACGAGTTCACGAAAGCTCTGACAAAACTCCGCTCCGAGGGCATGAAGAGGCTCGTCCTCGACCTCCGCAACGACCCCGGCGGTTATCTGGACCAGGCGGTAAAAATTTCCAACGAGCTCCTCCCCGGAGGGAAAAAGATCGTCTATACGAAAGGGCGCAAAGCGGAGTTTAATGAAGAATACTTGAGCAACGGCGAGGGCAAATTCACCGATCTGCCGCTTATTGTGCTCGTCAATGCCGGATCTGCCTCGGCAAGCGAAATCGTCTCCGGCGCCATGCAGGACTGGGACCGCGGCCTCATCGTCGGCGAGACCAGCTTCGGCAAGGGGCTCGTGCAGCACGAATATCCTCTTCCCGATAAATCGGCCTTCCGTCTTACGATAGCCCGCTATTACACCCCATCGGGACGCCTGATTCAAAGGCCCTACGGTAAAGACGTTCACGATTATCAGAAGGTGGCATTCGACCGGAACGAGCAGGAGGGGGAGAACGTCGAACACAAAGAGGAAAACGACTCCACAAAACCGGTCTTCAAAACCGCCTCGGGCCGCCACGTGTTCGGCGGCGGAGGAATAACTCCCGACTATATCGTGAAGGCGGAAAGGGCTTCGCCGCTTTTTGTGCAGATTCTGGGGAAGAATGTTTTCAGGGAATTCGCCCTCTCCGCCGTGAATCAACAGGGGAAGACGATCCAGGCTCAGTACGACAAGACTTTGAAAAAATTCTGCGCCGGATACAAGATCACGGACGAGATGATCGACCAGCTCAAGGCGCTGGCAAAGAAAAAGGGGATCACGATCGACGAAGCACAGTTTTCAAAAGACAAGCCGAGCATCGCCATGCGCCTGAAGGCGGAAATCGCCCGAGGGCTCTGGGGCAACGAGGGATTCTGGAGCGCGATCCAGCCCGACGATAATCAGCTTCAAAAGGCTCTTACTCTCTTTCCCGAGGCAGCAAAAATCGCCGGCCTGCAATAACGCGGAATGACCTCGACCGTATCCGCCGCGCCGATTCGCGCCCTCGTCCGGATCCTCCGTTCCCGACGCTCGCAGCCCGCCGCCGCCGCGCTCTTCGTCTCCCTGCTTCTTGCTGAACGCCCCGCCTCCGCCCACCCCGCAACCAGCGAAGATTCGGTTTTTCAGGTAGGGGAGGAGCTCACCTATAATGTCAGCTACGCCTCCGTCGATATCGGGCGCGTCCGGATAAAACTCGTCGATGCATTCACCAAGAATTCACGCACCTTTTACAGAGCCTCCGCCCTTATCGATTCGTATGAGAACGTTCCTTTCGTCGACCTCCATGCCGTCTACGCATCGATCATGGATCAGACCGTTTATTCCACCCGATTCGAAGCCCGCACCAAGGAAGATAAGCGCTGGAAACAATGGATCTATACGTTCGATTATCCCCGCAAGATGATGTATATTGAGGAAAAGATGTGGAAATCGGAAAACATCGAGAGCCGCGATACGCTTCTCCTCGATACGCTTTCCCAGGACGGTCTCTCTCTCTTTTTCCTGGCGCGCACCCGCGTGCTCACTCCCCAGAAACTCTCCATCCCGACGATGGTGAGAGAGAAAAAAGGGAAAACCTTCATCGATTTCACGGCCGAACGGACGAAGGAGCAGATCGAGGCGGTCGATTATCCCATCGACCTCGTGCATTTTGAGGGTGAGGCGAAGTTCGTCGGCATCTTCGGCCTCACGGGCGGGTTCGAAGGGTGGTTCAGCAACGACGCGGCCCGCGTCCCGGTCCTCGCCAAGATGAAGGTTCTCATCGGAAATGTTCGCATCGAATTGATGGAGTGGAAACGTGCCGGATGGCGGCCTCCCCGGTCTACGGAGGAGCCCAAATGATCCATCCCTACGCCGGCAAGAATCCGTCCATCCACCCCTCCGCCTTTCTGGCCGCAAGCGCAGAAATCATCGGAGATGTCGCGATCGGCGAGGACTCGAGCGTCTGGTTCAACGCAGTGATTCGAGGCGACGTGGATCATGTCCGGATCGGCCGGGGAACAAACGTGCAGGACGGATGCCTTCTCCATGTCCGCTCGGGGAACCCTCTCATCATCGGCTCGGGCTGCACTCTCGGTCACGGCGTCATCGCGCATGCGTGCACGATCGGAGACAACTGCCTCCTGGGGATGGGCTCGATCATTCTCGACAATTCCACGATAAATTCTTTCGCGCTCGTGGCCGCCGGCGCCCTCGTCCCCCCGAATGAGGTAATCCCCGAAGGCGTCCTCGTCGCCGGCCTCCCCGCACGGGTGGTCCGGCCCCTCACGCGTGAGGAAAAGCGCTCCATCGAGAGTTCTGCGAGACATTATTGCCAGTATGCACAATCTTATAGAGGCGTAACACCATGCGGCTGACATTCTGGGGAACCAGGGGATCGATCTCCACCCCCGGGAAAGGGACCGTCCGGTACGGCGGCAATACTCCCTGCGTCGAAGTCCGGCTCCCGAACGATGAGCTCATAATCCTCGACGCCGGCACCGGGATCAGGAATCTCGGTGAAAAACTCATCGAGGGCGGCGGATCGGTAAAAGCCCATATTCTCATCTCCCACCCCCACTGGGACCATATCCAGGGCTTTCCCTTTTTCAAGCCGGCCTTCGTCTCCGGCAACGAGATCACGATCGTCGGGGGACAGATGGATAAGGTGACCCTCCAGAAGATGATATCCGATCAGATGAACCGGATCTACTTCCCGATCCAGCTCAATGAGCTCAAGGCGACCCTCAAATTCTGCCGGATCCGGGAGGAAGAGATCAATGTCTACGACGCAGTCGTGAAGAGCATTTACGTGAATCACCCCACGTTCGCCATGGGCTACCGGATCACACACGGAGGGAAATCCCTCGTCTATATCAGCGATAACGAGCCGTTCGACCGTAAAGTGGCCCGCTCGATCCGGAACGTGGAGAAGGAAATCGTCGAAAAGTTCGGCCGGGGCACGGGCGACCCGAATCAGCGCATTTTCGATTTCGTCCGGGACGCCGATGTTTTGATCCATGACGCCACCTACACCCCTGAGGAATACGTCGACAGGGTCGGCTGGGGGCATTCCCATTACCTCTTCACTCTTCGCGTGGCCGCCGAAGGGAACGTGAGGCGGCTCGTCCTCTTCCACCATGATCCGGCCCATGACGACGCGAAGGTTGACGACATTCTCAAAAAATGCAAGAGGGAAATCCAGAACCGGAAGTACAAATTCGACTGCGTCGCGGCAAGCGAAGGATTGACCCTGGAACTCTGAGCACTTGACATTGATGGTCTCCGGATTGTATATTTGCATCAACTCAGACGCCATCTCGGACGAAGGAATCATGGCATCGGGCAAAGTGAAATGGTTCGACGGAAAAAAAGGCTACGGGTTTATCGTTCCGGCCGAAGGAGAAGGGGATGTCTTCGTGCATTACTCGGCCATCAAGTCGGAGAGCGAGTTCAGGACGCTCAAGGAAGGCGTGCGTGTGGAGTTTGAGGTGGCCGAGGGAAAAAAAGGCCTGCAGGCTCTGAATGTGGTCGTGGTTCCCTGAAAAACCACCTGAGCTGAATCCCCCGAGTGCGTTTCGAAAGAACGCAATCGGGTTTTTTGTTGATGGAGGAAAGGGTGCCGTTTGCATTCAAAAATAATGATTTCAAAAAGCTGTCCAAGGTTCTCGGGGTTCCGGCCAAGCAGAGGGGCAACAATGTCCGCTACGAGCTGGCCGGGAAAAAACAGGAGCGGAAACTGGCGCTCGAGATCTACCCCGGGATCACCATCGGCAGCCGGCGAGGCAATCTCGTCAGCGTCTATACCCCGAATGCCCACCTCCAGCTCCATTTTTGCTCCGGGTTCATTGTCAGCGAGATGCTCAACGAAGTGACGTTCGTCGGAGAGTCCAATGGGAAGCTCTGCGGCCTCATCGTTGAACGGGAAGGGGGCTGCTCCCTCTACGCGAACGTGGATAGCGAGATCCTCTCGGGCGATTTCACGCGGCTCGGTCCGGAGGTGATGCTCTCCGGGATCGCCCTCTCCCTGACGGAATCCCTCCTCCCCACACCCCCCCCGAGAAAGGGTGCCCCCAAGCGAAAAAGGTGATGCGAGCCGTCCGGGTCTTCAATGCCCATCCGAAGCGCCTCATCCGCCACGCGCCGACCCGCACCGTCGTGTGCCGAGTGCTCGCCGGCGAAGGGATAACGAACGCTTCCCTGAACATCATCTTCGTCGCCGACCGCGCCATGATCCGGATGAATTCGACCTACCTCCGCCACCGCCGGCAGACTGACGTCCTCAGCTTCCCTCTGAGCGAGTCCCACGCCGCCCTCGAAGGGGAGGTATATGTGAACCTCGACCAGGCACGCCGCCAGTCGAAACGGTTCCTTGCAACGGAAAAGGAGGAACGGGAGCGTCTCGTCATCCACGGCGTCCTCCACCTCGCCGGATACCGTGACGATACGACGCGCGGGCGACGGGAAATGCGGTGGCTCGAGGACCGCTATTTGTGGCACACGAAAAGGATGAGGGAACTTGAATAGTATGCACAGGGTTGTGATGACAGTACCGGAGGAAAGCCGGCGCATGAAGGGATTCTATGGAAAAATCATTACTGATCGTTGAATCGCCCGCGAAAGCGCGGACAATCAACAAGTATCTTGGGAAAGATTTCATCGTCCATGCCTCAGTCGGACATATCAAAAATCTTCCCAAGAGCACTCTCGGAGTAGATGTCGATGCCGGCTACGCGGCGACATTCGAAACCATCGAGGGGAAAAAAGAGGTCATTGATAAACTCAGGGAAGTTGCGTCAAAAGCAAGCGGAGTGTATATCGCGACCGATCCGGACCGTGAGGGAGAAGCGATCGCTGAGGATATCGCCGAAGAAATTGCGCCGGCCAACAGCAATATTTTCCGCGTCCTGTTCCATGAGATCACCGAACGGGGGATCGCCGAGGCGATGGAAAAGCCCCAAAAAATCGACGACAACCTGGTCTCGAGCCAGCGCGCCCGGCGCGTCATGGACAGGATCGTGGGCTATAAGGTATCCCCCTTCGTCTGGAAGACTATGTTCTACGGCCTGTCCGCCGGAAGGGTCCAGTCCGTCGCTCTCCGGTTGATATGCGAGCGGGAGAGCCAGATCAATGCCTTTACGCCCACCGAGTATTGGTCGATCATCGGCACATTCAAGACTAGGGAGAGCGACCCATTCTACGCGAAGCTTTTCCGGATCGACTCGCGGGACCTCATCGTCCCCTCGAAGGAGACACTCGCGGAGGCCGAGGCCAAGGGGACCCGGGAAAAATATACATTCATCCCCTCCGAAGAGCAGGCCGAATCGTATGCCGCCGAGATTCGATCCGAAAAGTTTGCGATCGCGAACGTCTCGAAGAGGGAAACCAGGCGCAATCCCCTTCCTCCCTTCATCACGAGCACGCTCCAGCAGGAGGCGTCCCGGAAGCTCTACCTTTCGGCCACCCGGACGATGAAGCTCGCCCAGAAGCTGTATGAGGGGATCGAGATCGGCGGCGAAGGCTCCGTCGGCCTCATCACCTATATGCGCACAGACTCCACCCGGCTGAGCGCGGAGGCCGTGGCCGCCGTCCGCGAGTTTATTATCGTCAACTACGGCAAGGAGTTCGTCCCCAAACATCCCGTAATTTACCGGAAAAAGAAAACCTCCCAGGACGCGCACGAGGCCATCCGCCCCACCTCCATGAAATATACTCCCAAGGCGGTGAAAAAATATCTTGACAAAGACCTCTTTAAGTTGTATGAATTGATATGGAACCGTTTCGTGGCCTGCCAGATGGAGGCCGCAATCCTGGAGACGACCACGGTGCTGATCCAGGGCGGCAGGTTCCAGTTCAAGGCCTCATCATCGCAGTATATTTTCCGGGGCTTCCTGCTGGCGTATGACGATTCGCTCAACGGCGAGGGGGAGAAGATCGAGGAGGAAGATCCTGAAGTTGTTGAGAGAAGGCTGCCATTGAATCTGTCGGCCGGGGACGCGGCGCAGCTGCTGAACGCCGTGACTCACCGTCACGAAACGTCGCCTCCGCCCAGATATGCCGAGAGTTCGCTCGTCAAAACCCTTGAAGCCCTCGGCATCGGACGCCCAAGCACGTACGCGATGATCGTCGCAACCATCATCGACCGAAAATACGTGGAAGCGCGTGAACGAAAACTGTACGCTCTCCAGCTCGGGATGGAGGTCAATAAGCTCCTGACCGCTCACTTCCCGCATATCTTCAACGTCAGATTCACCGCCAAGATGGAGGAGGAGCTCGACACGATCGCCTCCGGGAAGAGCGATTATAAGACGGTCCTCGACGATTTTTACCTTCCGTTCCATGAATCCCTTGAAAAGGCCTCGAAAAAAGCTTCGGCCATAAAGAAGTCCCTCCAGGAGGAGACCAACGAGAAGTGCGACGTCTGCGGCAGACGCATGATCATCAAGTGGGGACGCAACGGCAGGTTCATGGCATGCAGCGGCTACCCCTCGTGCAAGAATACGAAGCCGCTCCCCGAGGACCAGGAGAAGACGCAGCATCTTGCGGGCCTCAAGTGCGAGCTCTGCGGCGGCGATATGATCGTCCGCTCGAGCAAGTTCGGCACCTTCCTTGGCTGCTCGAATTACCCGAAGTGCAAGAATACGAAGCCGATATCGATGGGGATCAAATGCCCGAAATGCAAGGAGGGAGACCTCATCGAACGCAAGACAAAACGGAAGCGGACGTTCTACGGCTGCTCGCGGTACCCGCAATGCGACTTTGCCTCGTGGGATAAGCCTACGGCCACGCCGTGCGACACCTGCGGTAATCCGTTCATGGTGGAGAAATTCTCACAGAAACGAGGGACCTATCTGAAATGCCCCTCCTGCAAGGCCGAGGTCGAACAGGTCGAATCCGCCGCATCCGCATGAGGCGAGCGGTACAAAAATACATCGACTACCTCAGGACGGAACGGCACTATTCCCGCCATACCGTCGCCGCCTACGAGAACGACCTGAATCAGTTCGCGGAGTTTCTGGGCGATTCTCGCGATATCGACCAGGCCGCCATCCGTTCCTTCCTGGGAAAACTGCTCGACGATCGCATTGCCCGCCGCAGCATCGCCCGCAAACTTTCGTCGGTGCGGTCTTTCCTCGATTTTCTCGTGAGACGGAAAATACGCCGGACCAACCCCGCGCTCGGCGTGCTCACACCGAAACTCCCCAGAACTCTCCCGGCCTTCCTCGACGAGGCGTCGGTCGAGCGGATGATGACGCTGCCCGATCTCTCGACGGTCGAGGGCCTGCGCGACCGTGCGCTGCTCGAGCTTCTGTACGGGACCGGTATCAGATTGAGCGAATTGCTCCAGCTTGACTTTCCCGATGTCGACTTCGGGAATTCGACCGTGAAAGTTTTGGGAAAGGGGCGGAAGACACGGATCGTCCCCCTCGGGAGCAAAGCGAAGGGCGCACTGGAGTCCTACGTCGCCCGACGATCCGGCCTTCTCTCCGATCGGACGCGGACGGAAGACAGGAACGCCATTTTTCTTTCTGCCCGCGGGCGACGGATCTATGCACGGGCTGTCCATAGCATAGTGTCCCGTTATATCGGCGCAGCGTCGGAATCGGAGAAGAAAAGCCCCCACGTTCTCCGCCACACCTTCGCGACCCACCTCCTCAACCGGGGCGCGGACCTCCGGGCGGTCAAGGAACTGCTCGGCCACGAAAGTTTGTCAACAACTCAACTCTATACCCATGTGACCGTCGACAGGCTCAAGAAAGTCTACCGGCAGGCGCATCCAAAAGCATGAACTATTCAAGCGAGGTGCCCATGGATATCCATTTTACTGCGCGCAGATTCAGAGCGAGAGACTCCGTCAAGGCCCACGCTCTCACCGAGGTCAAGAAGCTCGACCGGTTTTACGACGGCATCGTCCGCGGAGATATCATCCTGAGCTTCGAGAGAACGACGAACAGCCTCAAGGTCGCCGAGATAAGCCTCCATGTCCACGGAACGATCCTCTCCGCCCGGGAAAAATCGGAGGAATATCTTAAGTCGATCGACCTTGCGGTCGGAAAGCTTGAGCGCCAGCTTACGAAATATAAAAACAAGCTTCATATGAGGAATAAGAAGACTCTCCGCCGCATCAAGGAGGAAAAAATTGCCGCGCCACCCTCAATGGAGGAAGAATGACTTTCCGACAGGCGAAGGAAACACGAAAACAGTCGATCACCGTCGGGTTCCTGTTCGAATCGAACAGGGAGCGCCTCCGGCTGACGTCCCTGACCGGCGAAATCGGCTTTTCGAAAGAGATCAAGGACAATAATATCCACAGGCCGGGCCTCGCCCTGGCCGGTTATGTCCAGCTCTTCCGCTACGACCGGGTCCAGGTCGTCGGAAATACCGAGATCGGCTACCTCGAACAACTTCCTCCCGCCGGTCGCCTGGAAGCCGTGGAGAGGATTTTCCATTTCGACGTCCCCTGCATCATCGTCACGAATAATAATACGCTTGAGCCCCGGTTCATCTCCCAGGCCACAGCGCGCCAGGTGCCGATCTTCCAGACGCCCTTCGAGACGACAAAGCTCGTCTATATCCTGAGCGATTTCCTCGACGACCAGTTTTCCCCCCAAACGGTCGTCCACGGGTCGTTCGTCGACGTCTACGGCGTCGGGGTGCTCCTCACCGGGCGCTCGGGCATTGGAAAGAGCGAAATAGCCCTCGATCTGGTGGAACGCGGCCACCGGCTCGTGGCCGACGATGTGGTGATGATCACGCGCAAGGGCGAAGGGATCCTTATGGGTTCCGGGACCGACCTGGTCAAGCATTTTATGGAAATCCGCGGCCTTGGTCTGATCGACGTCCGGAGCATGTTCGGGATCCGGGCCATCCGGTTCCAGAAACGCGTCGAAGTGGTGATCGATATGATGGAATGGCGGCCGGATGAAGAGTACACGAGGACCGGCCTCGACGACGAAGGGATTTCGATTATGGATGTTCAGCTCCCCCATGTGGAATTGCCCATTTTCCCGGGCAAAAACGTTACAGTTATCTGTGAAGTCATAGCCCTAAACTACCTATTGAAGCACTACGGCTACGATGCCGCAAAAGAGTTCACAAAACGCCTCGAAGCGGTGATTACCGAGAAGAGCAAGCAGATCGGCGAAAGAGCCATCGATTACTTCGAACACGACTTCGAGTAGCGTCACATGCTCAAAAAAATCCCTTGACAAACAGGGATTATTTTTTTATGTTTGAGCCAATCCAAAGGGCCGTATCGCATTTGAAATCAAGAGATTGGGATGTTCAGGGCTCGAAAAAATAGAACGTATTACTACTGCGACGAGGATCTGCAGGTCCACGAGATCAAGCGGTTTCATGCGAAACTTTCATGGACCATCGCCGCTTCCATTGTGATCTGCGTCTCCGTCCTCCTGCTGCTGAATCACCTCTATTATAATTTTCTCGATCTCGGCTATAACCGCATGAACTCGCTTGCGCGCGAGAACGGCATGCTGCAGGAAGAGCTCTCAAATCTGAGTGCGAAGCTGGCAGAGCTCCAGTCATCCCTTGAAAGTCTGGATCAGCAGGGGAATCACCTCCGCCTCCTCGTCGACCTGAAGAGCGTCGATAAGGAGACTCAAAAGGCAGGATCGGGCGGAGCAGTGACTCTCTCAGAACTCCCCCTCGCGGGGAACAATCCGGTTCTTTCCCATGTCCAGACGACGCTCCAGCAGATTTCAAGCGAAATCAGCGTCCAGGAGCAGAGCTATCAGCAGATATTGCAGAAATACGAATATAACAAGGCTTATTTCGCAGCACTTCCCGCACTGAAACCGATGGACGGATATTATTCCGCCGACGGTTTTGGTCTCCGGATGCACCCCGTCCTCGGGATCTTTAAAACCCACGAAGGCCTCGATATCGTCAACGACGTCGGCACACCTGTCTACGCGGCCGGCGACGGCACGGTCGAAATGGCCGGGCATAGCGGCGGCGGATACGGAATCCTCGTCGTCCTCAAACATGGCTTCGGATTCCAGACCCTCTATGCACACCTCTCCAAAGTGCTCGTGCGAGAAGGACAACATGTCAAACGCGGTGACCAGATCGCCCGCAGCGGTCGCACCGGACTCGTGACCGGCCCCCACCTGCACTATGAAGTGCGCCAGAACGGCGTGTTTCAAAACCCCGTTGATTATTTTCTCGACGACGTCAGCGCGAAAGAGTACAGGGAGAAAATCGCCGCTCGCTGATCGGAGAACTTTTCCGGCAAGAGGATTGTTTGCTTTGGTGAATGTCATTGTCTGTCAGGAGCGTGATGTATGATCTGGACGATGGAGCTCGCCTCCTATCTCGATGAGGCGCCATGGCCCGCCACCAAGGAAGAGCTTCTCGACTACGCCATCCGTACAGGTGCGCCGAATGAAGTGATAGAAAATCTCCAGGAGCTTGAAGACGCCGAGGAACCCTATGAGAGCATGGAAGAGATTTGGCCGGACTATCCGACCGACGGGGATTTCTTCTACGAAGATGAAAATGAATACTAGCCGATCCGGCCATCGACCTCTCACCTCACCCATCGGGTGATGCCCCTTCGCCCGAAGACCCATCCGCGGGAACGAGGGATGGGTTTTTTCGCACCGGGGCGTATCGCCTCGCTCCCTCCCCTCGCCCTCTTCCTCGCCGCGATAACCTTCGCCCAGCCCGCGCCGAAAACCCCCGAGATCGATCAGATAAAATTTTCCGGCAATTCGGCCTTCGACGACGGCGCCCTGAAATCGGTCATCGGCTCGAAGGAGACCTCCGGAGGTTTCAGCCGCTTCTTCTATAAAATCTTCGGCGGAAAAATCGGATCCCCGCCCGAATTCCTCGACCAGGATCAGCTCGAGGAGGACAAGCGCCTCCTCTCCGACTTCTACCGCAATAACGGATTCTATGAAATGCTTGTCTCGAGCGATACTCATCTCGATACCGGCGCGAATAAGGCTACTATCCATTTCGCGATCGCCGAGAATCGCCAGTCGCTCGTCGACACGATCACCTACAAGGGGCTGGACTCCCTCCCCGAAGAGGTCCGCATGGCTCTCTTCAAGGAGCCGCTTCTCCAGCAGTCGAAACCCTACCAGTCAGCCCGCGCCTCCGCCGAAATCGCCCGCATCCTGGAGTTCCTCAATAATTCAGGATATCCGGCCGCCCGATTCGATGAGGCCCATTCGTCAGCCGTCCGGTATATTTCCACAAACAATTTCTCCGTCCGTTATTCCTTCATCCCTGGAAAACGCTATCAGTTCGGGGAAACGAGCGTCCGCGTCGACCCGCCGCGGGAAGATATCACCCCCGATCTCGCCCTCCGGCAACTCGATTTTGAGACCGGGGATATCTATAGCCGTGAGAAAAGACTCTCGAGCGAGAGGAACCTCAACCGCCTCGGCATCTTTGAATCCGCCCGCGTCGAATCGGCCCCCGACTCCTCGTCGGCCCGCATCCCGATAGAAATCACCGTCCGCCCCCGAATCCGTAACGAGCTTTCCCCCGAATTGCTGGTCTCCGACGAAGGGGGCTTTCTTAATCTCGGCACCGGGCTCGATTTCACGAACCGGAATTTTTTCGGTGACGCTCGGACTTTCACCGCCCAGACCCGCTTACGGACCCAGGATATCTTCGGGTGGGATTTCGGCAACGTGTTCGGCGGATCCGGCCTGCGGGACTCGACCGTCAAGGGAGCCGTGGAACTTCAGTTTCAGATTCTCCAGCCCTACCTCTTCACCCGGACTCTCGGTGGTTCCTGGACTTCCAGCATCAGCGCGGAAAAACAAAAGGCGTATATTCTCTCCATTCTCCGGAATAAAATCGGTCTCAGCAAACAGTTCGCCAGCTATACCTATGGATTCGCCGAGTGGACCCTGGAGCGGGTCAGCCCCGAAATCCTCCTCCCCTCGGCCCAACCCGATACCATCCTCAGGCAGGAAGACCAGCCTCAGTTTAACTCGATTCTCACTTTGACGCTGCAGCGGGATAAGACGAACGATATCTTCTCCCCGACCGACGGGTTTTTCGAGAGCATCTCTCTCGAAGAATCGGGAGTGCTTCCGAAGATTCTCCCGGGGATCCGCTCCGGACTCCCGTTCACCCAATATTATAAAGTCACTCTCCTCGGCAAATTGTACCACGATCTCACAAGCACGAGGTATAATATCCTCGCCCTTAAGCTGAAGACCGGCTACCAGGATAAATACGGCGAGAGCAAATACAGCGACGTCCGCATTCCGCTCACGCGCAGGTATTTTTCGGGGGGAAGCAACAGCGTCCGGGGATGGAAAGCCCGCGAACTCGGCGCCATGTCGAGCGAGTTCATCCAGTTCGGAGGCAACTTCATTCTCGAGGGGAGCGTCGAAATGAGGGTGAATCATTTCCGGGGGTTCGGGAAATGGGGCTTCATCAAGCCGGAAAATATCTGGGGGGTCTATTTCGTGGACTTCGGCAATATCTGGAGCTCCATCAACGATGTGAAATTCCGGCAGGTCGCCGTCGCCGCGGGATTCGGGTTCCGGTACGAATCGTTTTTCGGCCCCTTCCGCGTCGACTATGGCTTCCGCCTTTATGATCCGACGGCAGACGTCGCGCGGCAATCCATTTTCCAAAAGCCTTTCTGGAGCGGAACGTTCGGCCAGGGCGTCTTCCACTTCGGCATCGGCCACGCTTTCTGATCCCATGGAGAACTTCATCAATCAGGAACGGGCGAGAAGCATGATCAGATCGTCCCTGGACAGCGGCCGGCTCGCACACGCATATCTCTTTTCCGGCCCCGAGGGGTCAGGGAAGTACGCCGCCGCTATCGAACTGGCCCAGGCGGTCAACTGTGAATCGGCTGCCGGGCGGCCGTGCGGCGTGTGCCCGAGCTGCGTCCGGACCGCGTCGCTGAGCCATCCGGATCTGAATCTTGTTTTTCCCCTCCCGGTCGGGGATAACGAGAAGGAAGGGGACCACCCCCTCGACCGGCTCACCGAGGAGGAGGTCTCCCTCTACCATGAACAGATCGCCCTCAAGGCAAAGAATCCTTATCACAGGATCTCCCTCCCCGGGGCCGGGACGATCAAGCTGAGCAGCATCCGGGAACTGAGGAGGGAATCCTCGCTCAGCACGGTCGAGGCGAGGAAGAAAATATTCGTCATCCTCGACGCCGATGCCATGAATGAGGAATCAGCAAACGCCCTCCTGAAAACGCTCGAGGAGCCGCACGAGGATACGCTGCTCATCCTCACGACGTCCCGTCCCGCAGCGCTTCTCCCGACGCTCAGCTCGAGGTGCCAGCACATCCGCTTCGATCCCCTTCCCGAAAATGCCATCGCCCGCGCGCTTGAAGAGCGCGAAGGGATCGAGGCCCCGACCGCACGGACGATCGCCCGGCTCTCCGGGGGCTCCTATTCACGGGCCCTCGCCTATTCCAGCGCCCCCCTCGGCGAATCGCGTGAAGAAGCCCTCGGAATTCTCCGCACCGTTCTTCTGAAATCGCGCGCCGAGATTCTCGCCGAAACGGACCGCCTGTCGCGCGATTACGAAAAGCATGAGATCGTCGAACTCCTTCACCTGCTCGAGAATTCGCTTCGCGATGCGATGGTGATCGCCGGCAATGCCGGGACCCCCTCCGACGATCCCGGGGCCGATCCGATCCGGAAGCTTGCCTCGCTCTACCCGGCAGCGGATTACCCCCTCGCCGTCGAGGCGATCGACCGCGCAATTTCACTTCTGGGCAAAAATGTGTATATTCGGCTGATAATTCTGAATCTTGCGTGCTCGCTCAAACACTCAATCGACCCCCTCTGACCAGGAAGCAGCCCCAACCCTCGATCGTGACGGAGTGTGAAATTTAAGCGCCTGCTCGTCACCGCTGCCCTCCCCTATGCCAATGGGAAGATCCACCTCGGACACCTCGCCGGAGCCTACCTTCCTGCCGATATCTACGTCCGGTACCAGCGATCACGGGAACAGGAGGTGGTCTTCATCTGCGGGTCCGATGAACATGGCGTCGCCATCACGATCAGCGCCGATCAGGAGAAAATCTCTCCCCAGGCGGTGGTCGACCGGTACCACGCGCTCAATAAGGACGCGTTCGAAAAGTTCGGGATGAGTTTCGATAACTACTCCCGCACAACGCTCCCCCTCCATCACGAGACGGCGAGGGAGTTTTTTCTGAAACTCCATGCTTCCGGAATCCTTCGGCTCAAAAAGGAAAACCAGTTTTTCGACGAGCAGGCGAAAATGTTCCTCCCCGACCGCTATGTCGCAGGAACCTGCCCGATCTGCGGCTACACGGAAGCCACCGGGGATCAATGCGAGAAGTGCGGGTCCTTCCTCAATCCCTCGCGCCTCCTCAACCCCCGCAGCAAGCTGACCGGCAAAACCCCGGCCGTCCGGGAGACCCAGCATCTCTATTTTCCCCTTGGAGAATTTCAAAAAAAGCTGGAAAAGTATGTCAAGGACGCCGATGAGCGCGACGGATGGAAGGAGAACGTCCTGCAGTACTGCCGCAGCTGGTTCCGGGACGGGCTCGAAGACAGGGCCGTGACCCGGGACCTCGAGTGGGGCGTGAAAGTGCCCCTGCCCGGATTCGAGCACAAAGTTCTCTATGTCTGGTTCGACGCCGTCCTGGGCTACATCTCATCCACTAAAGAATGGGCCGCCCGCACGGGGAAGGCGGGGTGGAAGGATTATTGGCTCGATTCTTCGACAAAGTATGTGGCTTTCATCGGAAAGGATAACGTCGTCTTTCATTGCATTGTATTCCCGGCCATGCTCATGGCGTGGAACGACGCATCGAAAGACCGTTACATACTTCCGGAGAATGTGCCCGCCAACGAGTTCCTGAATTTTGAGGGCCAAAAATTCTCCAAGAGCCGGGGATGGGGGATCGATGTGGACGAGTTTCTTGAAGAATTTCCCGCGGATGCCCTGCGGTACACCCTCACGATGAATCTCCCCGAATCGCGGGACGCGGATTTTACGTGGAAGGATTTTCAGGCCCGGACCAATAACGAGCTCGCGGATATTCTGGGAAATTTTGTCAACCGGACCCTCACGTTCGCCGCCAAACATTTCGGCAAGGTGCCCCCCCGCGGGGCCCTTTCCCCCCGCGACCAGGCTTTTATCAAAGATTTGAAGGATGTGCCGTCGGCCGCCGGCCAGCTAATTGAAAAATACCGCTTCCGCGAGGCCACCGCCGAGATGATGAATCTCGCCCGGTCCGCAAACAAGTATTTCAATGACAGCGAGCCCTGGAAAACAATCCAGAGCGACCCCGGACGCTGCGCAACCACGATCAATCTTTCGCTCCAAACCGTCCGCGCTCTCGCCATCCTGTTCTTCCCGGTCATACCGTCATCGGCCGAAAAAATCTGGGCCATGCTCGGACTCTCGGGCGGGCCGGCACCCTGGTCGTCCGCCTCCGAGCTCGCCCTCCCGGACAATTCTCTCCTTGGCAAACAGACTATTCTGTTCGGAAAAATCGAGGATGAGGCCATCGATCGCCACATTCGGAAACTCGGCGGCGGGGCCCCCGGACTTAAACCTACCATCGGCGTTGATATTTTCGGGAAGATCGACCTCCGGGTCGCACGGGTCCTCAGGGCGGAGAAAATCCCGAAATCGGATAAATTGCTGAAACTGACGGTGTCCATCGGCTCGGAAGAGAGGCAGGTTGTGGCCGGCATCGCGCAGCACTATGCACCGGAAAACCTCCTGGGGAAGAAGATAATCGTCGTGGCCAATCTCGCCCCCGCCAAGCTCATGGGCCAGGTTTCTCAGGGAATGCTGCTTGCCGCCTCAAATTCAGAGGGTAAATTGTCGATTTTGACCGTCGACGGGGATATTGAGGAGGGGGGCATTGTGAGATAGCCCCGCCCCGGGATCACAATCGAAAGATTATCCTTGACATATTTGACGGAATTTTGTATCCTTGTCTATCCCGTCCCGAAGCATGCCGAAGACGAGGGTCGCAGAGTTTCCGCCTTCGGAAGTACAAGTTAATCGCGTAATTCACAGTACGTGAACCATCCATAGGAGAGACCTATGAAACTTCTTTCTGTTCTCTGCATTCTTGGATTAATTGCGGCTTTGATCGGGGGCTGCACCAGCTACCGTAACCAGCCAGTCGCCGCGAATCCCCAGGAAAGCCAGCCGCTTTCCAAGTTCACCACCGATGACCCGGACGTCCAGACCGTGATGGCAGTCCAGGACCGGCATACTCCCGACTGGATGAAGGATCCCAACGTCCTCGGTTCCGCCACGACGATCAATGCGGACGGGAAATTGTCGATTACGATTCTCGTGGAAAACGGTCCGAATTCCGGAAAGGGACGAACGATTTCTACCTCGGTTCCCGCTTCCGTCGAGGGAGTTCCGGTCAACATGCTGGTCACCGGAAAGATCGTCGCGATGGCCTCCCACACCGCCCTGCAGACGCCCCCCATTCAACTGGGCACCTCCGGCGGTTGGCGTTATGATCTCGCGAACGGCTACTGCTGCAGCGGGACTCTCGGAAGTCTGATCAAGAAAGGGACAACGCAGTACGTTTTGAGTAACTACCACGTGTTCTGGGGCGATATCGTCTCGGGCGGGAACGGACGCGTTGCCACCGCCGGCGATCCGGTCATCCAACCAGGGATGGTGGATATAGGCTGCAATGCGAATAATGCACAGAATGTGGCCACCCTGTCAGGCTCCGGAAGCCTCCCGGGCGCCAACGTCGACGCCGGGTATGCCCAAGTCATCTCCGGCATGGTGAGCACGAGCGGTGCGATTCTCGACATCGGCACGATATCTGCAACCACCGTTGCCGCATCGATCGGCCAGGCGGTGAAGAAGAGCGGAAGGACGACGGGGCTTTCCCGCAGCTCGATCTCCGGTTTGAACGCAACCGTGAGCGTGCAGTATGATAACGAGTGCGCCGGAGGGGTGGCGTTCACGAAGACGTTCACGGGGCAGATCCTCGTCGCAAATAAACGTAGCCGCTTCCTCAATAGCGGCGACTCCGGATCTCTCATGGTTGAGGATGTCACGACAAATGCACGGGCCGTCGGCCTCCTCTACGCAGGAAGCAATACGATCGCCGTCGCCAACCCCATCGATGCCGTTCTTTCCTGGGCGGGTGGCGCGACGATGGTCGGCAACTGATTTTTGAGAATTTTTCCCCGCCCCGGCCAACCGGGGCGGGTTTTCTTTTTTATGAAGGCTCTTCTTCTCCTCTCATTGTTTGTCTTCGCCTGCCAGTCCGGCGACACAGTGCCCAAACGGGATATTAATGCTGTGAAAGAGGCCCATGCGGCGGAACTCATGGCTATCGACGGGGTGACCGGAGTGTACGTTGGTCGGACCCCCGAGGGGAAGGACTGCATCGGCGTGCTCGTGGTGAAAAAGACGGAGGAACTTTCAAAAAAAATCCCGTCCTCCCTCGACGGTTATCCGGTCACGATCGAAGAGTCGGGCACCATCAAGCCGATGGATAAGCAGAATCAGGGTATGTAATAGTCCGACTGCCCTCTCGCCGAGTCGGCCCCCCTCGTCAGCATCGGGTCGGATCTTCTGTACCGGTCCGTGAGTATCCTCCCCTCATCGAAATTTGGGACAAACTGGTTATCCCACGCGTGGGTTTTCTGATACTCCGTCCCATACCTCCACTCCGGATCAAATGTCGTGTTCCGGTCAGGGTCATGCAGTATGTCGCCCCCAAAAGTCCGGGCCATGACGACGATGCTTCCGAATTGGTTCGGAGGCTCGGCGATCGGAAGGACCATGACATCGGTGAAGATCTGCTTCATCGTGGCCCCGATCGATGTGACGAGCAGATCCTTCCACCCCACGCTCTCGAATGCCACCGCGAAGATCCCGCGAGGCGACAGGCGAGGTAGCACAAGCGAAAAGAATTCTTCTGTCAGGAGGTGCCCGGGGAGCTTTCCCGTCGAAATCCCGTCGACAAGGATGATGTCGTATTTCATGGAATTCTTTTCCAGAATCTCCCGCCCGTCTGCCTCAAAGATCTCCGAGGGGGGAATTTTGAATCTCTTCGCTCCGTGAAGGATGCCTGTATCGGGCTCGGCAACCTCAACTTTCCACCCCCGGGCGGCATAGTTCCGGAGTATCGAACCGCTTCCCATGCCGATGAGGAGCGCCTGTCCCGGCCTCTCGAAGAATTGGGAAGGCAACTCCATGACCGCCGCGTAGCGGGATCGCGACTTCCAGGTCAGGGTGTCTACCACGTCGCGGACCAATCCGTTGATGATGAACCGCCGCCCGTCCGCCGAATCGACGACCTCTACGCTCGAGGATAACTTTTCCCTGTCCCCCAGTGTCCCGCCGGCGCGGCACGCCGCAAGGCACGCACAGATGAGAACGATTATTTCCGAATAACTTTTCACCGGAATTTCCAGAAGGTGAACCAATATATGATTATTGCGCAAATTTTCAATATTTGCATTTCACTAGACCCCCTCATATCTTAGAAGAAAATTCTCCGCGTGATCCGGCACCTGCGTCCTGCGCTTCTGCTCCTTCTTCTTGCGGGGTGCGATGAGGGGCTTTCCCCGAACCTGAACACCTCGGCGGGAACCCATGGCATCCGCGGCACGATTTATTTTTCGCACTGGCCTCCCCCCGACAGCGTCGTCGATCTCCGCCTGGGCGCCCTCCAGGGGTTTTCCTCAAACTTCATCCAGGACGTTCAGCAGGGCCGCGCCCGCTATACTGAAAAGCTCGGCCCGTATGGCTCAGACTCGATTTCCTACACGCTGCTTCTCTCCCCGCTCCCCCCGGGGCGGTATTCCTATATAGCCGTCGCACAACAGTTTGGGCAAAATCTCCTCCAGGACTGGCGGATAGTCGGGGTCTTCCATACTTCTTCCCCGGATACCGCCGGCTACGTCGACGTGCCCCGCGATTCTGTCGTCCCCGGCGTAAATGTCTATGTCGATTTCTCGAAATCTTACTAAGCTTGCCGTCGCCTGCCTCCTGCCGCTGAGCGCGGCCGCGCAGCAGGCGCTCCCCGTCATCGCAGGGACCGTTCTCAGCTCCGAGGACCGGCAAGCTCTCGCCGGCGCGAATGTGTTTCTCGAAGGAACGATCCTCGGAGCCGCGACAAAGCCCGACGGCAGCTTCACCATCAGTTCGGTGCCGCCCGGAACTTACTCGCTCGTGATATCCATCATCGGGTACAAACGCAGGATTTTGAGCGTTTCTCCGGGCGGGGAGCCGTTGACCATCGAACTCGTCCCCGCCCCGCTGCAAACAAGCCCCGTTGTGATCACGGCAAACAAGAGAGAACAAAGCCTTGATGATGTGCCGGTCGGGCTCAGCATTGTCGAGGAAACCCAGCTCGCATACCGGAATACCGTCACGATCGACGATGCCCTCAAGTACGTGCCCGGAGTGAACATCACCCGCTCTCAGGTCAATATCCGGGGTTCGACCGGCTTCAGCTATGGCGTCGGTTCCCAGGTACTTCTCCTGATCGATGGACTTCCGTTCCTGACCGGCGATACCGGGGAAATTATTTGGGAAAGCATTCCCGCGGGAGAAATCGAGCGCATCGAAGTGGTCAAGGGAGCGGGATCCGCCCTCTACGGTTCGAGCGCGCTCGGAGGAGTCATTAACATCATCACCCGCCGTCCCAGCGACCAACCCGAAACGCGCGCAAAATTCTATGGAGGATTCTACGAGCTCCCGAAGTTCGCTACCTGGAACTGGGCGACCGATATGCGCTCTTTTTCAGGCATCTCAGCCTCCCGCCTCCAGAGATCCGGGAGCCTCACGATCTCCGCCGGGCTGAGCCGGACTCTCGATGACGGATATAAACGAAACGATTTCTGGCACCGCTGGAACGGCTGGACCCGGCTCGGTTACGATATCTCTCCCTTTCAAACCCTGTCAGCCGCGGTGAGCGTCCTCGACCAGCGCCGCGGCAATTTTCTCTACTGGAAGGATTTTGACCACGCTCTCGAACCGTCGGATGACCGGCTCAACGACCGCATCGAGTCATTCCGCTCCAACGCCGCGGTGAGCTATAAGCATGTCATATCGTCCGCTGCCTCTCTATTTGCGAATGTCCGCTGGTTCCACTCGCACTGGCAGGATAATCTGCCCACCCCCTCGTCCCCTGCCGGGAGCAGCTCCCGCTCGGATGCTCTGGTCGCCGAGGTCCAGGGCGATGCCCAGCTCTCCGCGGAAAACTTTCTCACCGCGGGGATCTCCGGTTCGCTGGACGATGTCGTCGCAGAGGAGATTTTTGGCGTCCACTCTGCGCACGGCGGAGCCGCTTTTCTCCAGGATGAGTTTTCCCCCGAAAAAGACCTGCGCCTCACTCTCGGCGGACGGTTCGATTTCCACTCGATCCGCGATCTTCCCGGTCTCGAGCAGTTTAATCCCAAAATCGGCCTCGTGTTACGGCCAGGACCCTCGACATCCCTCAGGGCATCCGCAGGCAGGGGTTTCAGGGCTCCCTCAATCGCCGAGGTCTTTACGACAACCGAGGCGGGGGGCATCGTCGTCTCTCCGAACCCCGATCTTCAGCCCGAAAGGAGCTGGTCGTTCGAGATCGGGGGCAACCAGTCGATCGGGGATTTTTCCGCCGCCGATGTCTCCCTGTTCCAGAATGAGCTCTGGAATCTCATCGAGCCCGCATTCGGGTCGGACGGGAAAGTCCATTTCGAGAATGTGACCCATGCACGCGTCACAGGCATGGAAGTTTCTCTTTCCATGAGCGCGCTCCGCCATTCGTGGATCACCGACCTGAGCTACACGTATGTCTATCCACGGGATGTCGAAAACGACCAAGTGCTGAAATACCGGCCCCGCCAGCTGCTCTACCTTTCATCCAAGGTCTCGCTCGATCGCACCAGGTTCGGCCTGGACTACCGCTATGTGAGCAGGTTCGAACGAATTGATGATGAGTTTCTGCTGATTGTGCCGGGAGGTGATCAGAGGGTTTCGGCGTCAGTGGTCGATCTGCACGTGGCGGCTGACTGGCCCTTCGCCGGGATTCTCCTCACGTCATCCCTCCAGGTCAATAATCTGTTCCAGTATTACTACACGGACTTCATCGGGAACCTGGCGCCGACCCGCAATTATTCCCTCACGCTCGAGGGAAAATTCTAATGCGCTCGTGCCTCCATTTCTGCACATCCGATTCGTGGGGAGGGCTGGAACTCTACTCCTGCACTCTGATGGCCGAGCTCAAACAGGCCGGCTGGGCAGTCACGGCCGCCTGCCGACCCGGTTCCAATGTGGAGCGGTTCCTCCATGAACGGGAGATCCCCACCATCCACCTTGCGGGATCTGTCGGGCCCTCTTCCATCCTCGCCCTGAAAAAAATTCTGAGACAGAAATCGGTCGATGTCCTCCACGTCCATTTTCACAAAGATATATGGCCGGCATCCCTCTCGCTCCTCGGCGACGGGAGCCGAAAACTCTTCCTCAGCATTTATATGGGAGTATCGAATAAGACCGATCCTCTGCACCGATTTATTTATAAAAGGGTCGACGGCATTTTTACTTCCTCAGAGGAGCTCGTCAGGAAGCTCGGTCGGGTTTATCCCGTCCCGGCGTCAAAAATCCACTATCTCCCCTATGGCAGGGACCTGAGACAGCGCAACCCGGACGATTCCAAGCGGGAGAGAATCCGCTCCCTCTATGGCGTGTCGCCGGACGAAATTCTTGTCGGAACGATGGTGCGCATCGATCCGGGAAAAGGAGCGATGGATTTTGCCCGCGGTTATTCCTATATTGACCCCGAACTGCGCGGAAAAACAAAATTTTTGATCGTAGGCGAGCCGACCCGGAAGGGCCGCGTGAAGCCGGATGAATCTCCCTTTGAACCGCGGTGCGAAGCATATCTCCAGGACATCGAAGCCTTTATCGCGGCCGAGGGGTTTTCACAGAAAATCCTTCTCGCCGGATTTCAGCCCGATCTTGCAGGCTATCTGAGCGCCATGGATGTTTTCGTCTTCCCGAGCCGGAATGAGCTCTATTCCCTCGTGGTGCTCGATGCGATGGCTGCCGGACTGCCCGTCGTCGCTTCACGGGCAGGGGGAAATCTGCGCCAGATCGAGGAGGGGAAGAACGGCCTCCTCTACAACGTAGCCGATAGCAGGGACGCGGCACAAAAGATTTCGACCTATGTCGCCTCCGGTGATCTCCGCCGCCTGCACGGAGCCGCTGCACGGTCCTTCGTCGAACACGAGCATGACATGAGGCAATCGCTCTCCCGGCTCCTCGGCTTCTATGAAAGATAAAATCCCCTTCTCCAAGCCCTACCTCGATCACCGGGCGCTGGATTATATCCGTTCCGCCCTTGAATCCGGCAAGCTAAGCGGCGACGGACCGGTCTCGAAGGCGGTAGAAGCCCGGCTCAGATCAGCGTTCGGGATGAAACATGCCCTCCTGACCACCTCCGGCTCCCACGCGCTCGAAATGAGTATGATGCTCCTCGATCTGCAGCCCGGAGACGAGGTGATCACGCCAAGCTTTACGTTTGTTTCCACCGCCAATGCTATCATCCGCGGGGGAGGGAAACCGGTTTTCTGCGAAATCAACGACCGGACGTGCACCCTCGACCCGGCCGACGTCGAACGAAGAATTTCTCCGCGAACCCGGGCCGTGGTCGCCGTCCATTACGCCGGGGTCGCCGCTGAGATGGATGAAATCGCTGAAATCGCGCGGGCCCGCTCCCTCGCCGTCATCGAAGACGCCGCCCAGGGGGTGAACGCCACGTACCGGGGGAAATTCCTCGGCACGCTGGGCGATACGGCCGCCTACAGCTTCCATGATACGAAGAATTATGTGAGCGGGGAGGGAGGCGCTTTCATCACGGACGATGAATCCCTGGCCCGCCGCGCGGAGATTGTACGGGAGAAGGGGACGAACAGGTCGGTTTTTCTTCGGGGGGAGGTCGATAAGTATACCTGGGTCGAGCACGGCAGCAGCTATGTTCTCTCTGAAATTCTTGCATCGATCCTCCAATATCAGCTCGGGATGCTCGACACGATTCAGGATGCGCGCCGCCGTATCCATGAATGCTATGTCGAGGGGCTGCAGGAGCTGGAGCGCCAGGAAAAACTCCGGCTGCCTGTGATTCCTCCGCACTGCGGATCAAACTTCCATATATTTTATGTGCTGCTACGGAATGAGCAGGAACGAATCAGGGTCTCCCGCGAGCTGCGGGAGGAGGGAATTTCCGCGACGTTTCACTATGTGCCGCTCCATTCCTCTCCCTACGCCCGCCGCTCTCTCGGGACCGGCGGTCTCACGCTTCCCGTGACCGATTCAGTGTTCGAAAGACTCCTGCGCCTCCCGATTTACCCCGGCCTCGAACCGGCACAGACGCACCGCGTGATAGAATCTCTCAGAAAAATACTGCGCTGACTTCATGTACGTCGATACGCACGCCCACCTCTTCGCGCCCGAATTCAAGGACGATCTCGAGGGAGTCATGGCCCGGGCCCGGGATGCCGGCGTCGATTTCATCATCGTGCCCGGCACCGATCTTGAGACGAGCCGCCAGGCGATCGCCCTCGCCGAACGGTTCCCGGCAGTACGCGCCTGCGTCGGGGTGCATCCGCATGAGGCTGCATCCGCAGACGATGTCTGCCTGGCTGAAATTGAAGAATTGAGCCGCCACCCCGCCGTCGTCGGCATCGGGGAGATCGGGCTCGATTATCATTACACCCCCCCGGGGAATCAGCGCTCCGTCTTCGCAAAGCAAATCGAGATCGCCGCCCGGCGGGATCTCCCCATCGTCATTCATTGCCGTGACGCTGAAACCGATACGCTCGATATCATCAGTGATAAGGTCAGCTCCCTCACCGGGTGGCGAAGCCGGCTCACTCGTCCCCACGACCGGTACCCGCCCCCGAAAGGAGTCTTCCATTGCTTTCCCGGCGACGCCTCGATGGCGCGGACGGTGATCAACTGGGGATTCTTCATATCAATTCCCGGACCGGTTACCTTCGGCGACAAGCCGAAGCCGAACCTCATGGCCCGCGTGGTGTCGGAGATTTCAGCGGAACATATTCTTCTCGAAACGGATAGCCCCTATCTTTCGCCCGCCCCGAAGCGCGGGAAGCGCAATGAACCGTCCGCTATTCCGATCATCGCGCAGAAAATCGCCGATCTGCAGAACCTCTCGCTCGACGATATCGCACGGACCTCATCCTTCGGGGCCCTCTCGCTTTTCGGGGTGGGCAGCTATCCCCCGCCCGCGATCGCCTACCGGATCCGCAATTCTCTTTACCTTAACATCACGATCAGGTGCAATGCCGATTGCGTCTTCTGCGACCGGAAGGGGGCGGCCGTGATCAAGGGGCATAACCTCCGGATTACTGAGGAACCGTCCGTCGACGAGATCATCCGCGCCATCGGCGATCCCGCGCGCTTTGAGGAGATTGTCTTCTGCGGATACGGAGAGCCGACGATACGCCTCGATGCCCTGCTCGGCGTCTCGAAATGGGTGAAGTCCAGGCGGGGCCGCGTCCGGCTCAACACCGACGGACATGGAAATATCATCAACGGCCGGAATATCGTGCCGCAGCTTGTCGGGGTGGTCGATTCCGTTTCGATCAGCCTGAACTCAACCGATCCGGATCAGTACGGAAAACTCATGCGGATCGACGGCGAGAGTATGTTTTCCGCCATGGTCGAGTTTTCGCGGCAGTGCGTCAAACATGGCCTTGACGTCACGATGACCGCCGTCGAACTGGACGAGGTGGATCGATTGAAGGCCCGGTCGTTCGCGGAAAACACGATCGGGGCCCGGTTCAAACAACGACTCTTCTTCTGAAATGAAATTCATACCGCTCCTCCTCGCTCAGGTTCTCTCTGCGTCGCCACAGGCGCCCTCGGCCCCTCCGCAGGAACGGCAGGGAAAGATGGACGCCATCTGCCGGCTTCAGGACTTGCGCAGGATTCCATCGGAATTCAAAGAATTTTTAAATGATCCGGATCCTGCCGTGAGGGCCCGCGCGACGCTCGCATTCGGAAGTCTGCAGGATACGACAGCCCTCGGTTTTCTTCTCGATCGATTGAGGGATGACCCGGATCAGTCGGTGCAGTATGCCGCCGCGTTTTCGATCGGCCAGACAGGCGGCCAGCTGAGCCCGGCAGGCCGCGATAGTTTTTATCAGTCCCTCGGAAAAAATCTGGATCGATTGCCCCGTTCGCCGGAATCGGGAAATGGCCCGCGCGGCCGCCTCATCGAGGAGATCGGAAAGTTCGGATCTGAGAAGTCTCTTGATGACCTCATCCTCAGATGCGGTTCTTCTCCCGACGACGTTGTTCCCCTCACGATGAGCATTGCCCGGTGTGCGATCCGCGGAGTCGTCTCTCTCAACGGAGTTCGCTTTGTCCTGAAACACGTTTCCGAGGACGCGGTCTGGCAGACCGCCTACGCCCTCCAACGCATCGGCGATCATCCTGAGTTTCACCGCGAATTGGCCAAAATTCTTCCCCTGTGCGGGCATTCCGACCCCCTCGTCCGGATGAATATCGCGACTCTCCTCGGTAAACTTAAAGATACTGCGGCTCTCGCCACTCTGACGAACATTGCGGAGTCCGACGGCGACTGGCGCGTTCGGGTGAATGCGCTAAAATCGCTGGCGAATTTCAACCTCGAACAGAGGCCCGGAATCCTGAGACTTTTTCGCCGCTCTTTTTCGTCGGAGAGTGTCGTGGCTCTTACCGCTACGTCATCATTCGGGAATCTGAAGTTTTCCAGCCTGATGCGGACTCCGGATCAGTCAGCGGCAGTCGGGGAGCTCGCGCGAATCGCCGTCAACGAGGATAAGAAGTCTCCCTGGCAGGTTCAGGCCGCCGCCGCCGCGACACTTGCCAAGATCGAGGGGCCATCCTCTTTTTCGATCATCAACCGGGCCCTTGCCTCTGAATCTCCCCGCATGCCGCTATGGTGAGCGCTCTCGGCTTTACAGGGTCCCCCGAGGCGGTCACTCCCTTGCTTGCCATGCCGCCAAATCTCGCCCGACCCGCCCTCGAGGCGCTACAGGAGCTTGCCCACAGATCGGGCGATACGGCCGTGGCCGGAAGGGTATATCGAAAGGCCATCGAAGCGCTCCGGTCCCGAGACGTCGCCCTTGTGACCACGGCCGCATCCCTCCTCGGAGATTCCCTCTTCCAGCGCCCGGCATCGGTCCCCCCGCTTCTCGAGGCTCTCAACCAGGCCCGGGTGCCCGATGACGTTGAAGCCATCCAGGAAATCTGTTCCACGCTCGGCAAAATGAAAGATTTACGGGCAGTCGACGCCCTGCAGAGAGAATTGGCTGCGAAAGACAGATCCGTCGCTCTCGCCGCCAGCGCGGCGCTAGTCCTGATCACGGGCCAGAAAGCCCCCGATATCGGGCCCTTCCGCCCGACGTTCATTGACTATGATTTTCAGTACCTCCACGGGATGAAGGACTCCCTCTGCGGATATTTTCGGTCGGATACGCTTTGCGTGAAGCTGAAGACCGACAGGGGGGAGATCGTGCTTGAGCTTTATAAGAATTACGCCCCCTTTACGGTGATGAGCTTTCTGAAGCTTGCAACCCGGCGGAATTTTTTCCGGGGGCTGACGTTTCACCGCATCGTGCCGAATTTTGTGATACAGGGGGGCGATCCCCGCGGAGACGGCTGGGGAGGACCCGGATACGCCATCCGCTCGGAATTCTCTCCCCTCCGGTATGAAACGGGGACTCTCGGGATGGCGAGCGCCGGCAAGGATACTGAAGGGTCGCAGTTTTTTATTACGCAGTCACCGCAGCCCCACCTCGACGGCCGCTATACGATTTTCGGAAAGGTGAAATCAGGGATGGATGCGGTCAATTCGATGCTCCCCGACGATCATATTCTGGATGTGAAGATTACGCCCTGAACGCTAGCGCTTCGATTGAGCTTCGTCGTAGCTCTTCTGGTGGGCCGGGTCGATCGCCGAAAGTTTTGTGTAGATCTCGGGATCCGGATCTTTACGGAAAAGGTCGGCGATCTCAAGATACTTGGTGTCGAAGAATGTCCTGATGATGAGGGTTCGCTGATTGATTTTTCGCTGGAATTTGGCTATCTTCATTAGCGCCGTGAAAATGTTCTTCCTCGCCTTCGCCTCATCCTTGTTGAGAAGGTCGAGGCCACGGTAATGGTACTCGTAGTCCGCCTCCCGGATCGTCTGGAATTTCGGGTTTACCAGTTCTTCGATGAGCTGCGCCCGGGAGTATGTGACCTCCGAGGAAACCGTCCACCCCTTCCCCGCTGATCCAGACCCCGCCGAGCGGTTCACGATTTCCAAAGCTTTCTGAAAATACGTCGTCCCCATCCCCGCCTTATAGGTGTCCTTGTACGAATCGGCATCGTAGCCGAGGATGAGGTAGACGTAAAAATCAATGAAATTCAAAAGGGGATCGGCCCGGTAATCGCTGTGCACCATCGACTGCGACCGCACATAATCGAACTCCCACTTGTCGTCAATAATCCGGAGGAGGGCCGTGCTGCGCACCGTCTTGTAAATCGGACGCTGGCTCCCGATGAACGCCTGCGCTATATAGTGATTCTCCCCCTGCTTCCCGATGAAGGAGATCGTCATGCTGCACCGTATTTTTTCGTTCCCGAAATCTTCCTTCGTCCACCTGTAGCTGTTCACATACTGCTTGAGCTGAGAGACGAAATCGACGAGATTGTCCTTTACCTCGGACGAGAGCGCATCCGTGTTCATTGTGACGTCGCAGTCCATTTCCTGCGCCGGGAGGAGGGAGGAGAGGCTGAATGCGCAAACGGCAAGCCATAGGATTTTCATTCGAATCTCCATTCTTTCTGCAAATATAGCGAAACTGGGGGATTTCTCCAAGTAAACAGTCTCACCAATTGGGAGGAGGGGGTATGCGCATCTGCATCTTCGCCATTCTCATTCCGGGAATGGCCTTCGCAAGTTTTGAAAAAACTCAGGCCGGAGCCCGGCCCGCGGCTCTGAGTAACGCCTTCGTGGCCCTTGCCGACGATCCGTGGGCCGTGCTGTTCAACCCGGCGGGCATGGTACAGATCTCTTCAGTCTCATTCTCTGTATTCCACTCTCCGCGACCGTTCGGCCTCTCCGAACTATCAACGAGCGCAGCGGCAGCGGTCTTTCCCACCCACGCCGGGCCGCTGGGATTCGCCGTGCGCCGCTATGGTTTCAATCTCTATCACGAGCTGAGCGCCACCGCCGCGTTCGCCGTCGATTTCGGTGCCTCGGCAGGGATCGGCCTCAATCTCCATTCCGTCACGATCCGCGGATACGGCTCCGCCGCGTCTCTTGCGCTCGATGCCGGCCTGCTTATCCCTTTTGAGAATCTTCACTGGGGGATTTTCTTCAAAAACGTGAACGCCGCCCGCATCGGGGTTTCCCGAGAACCTCTCGATCGGAGTCTCACGACCGGGCTGGCCTACTCCCCGTCGGCGGACTTCTCGGCCGTTCTTGATTTTCAGAAGGATTTATCATTCAGGGTGTCTCCCCGGGCAGGCTTCGAATACCGTCCTGCCGCTGCGATTGCGATCCGGTGGGGGGCCTCCGATTCTCCTGCGGAAATTTCGGCAGGGATTGGTATCGGCACAGACTTTGCCCGCTTTGACTATGCATTCGCCTCCCATGAGCTCGGCGGGACCCACGAGGCTTCCCTCACACTCTTTTTCAGGTGATGCCATGCTAGCCTGCCTGACAGCGCTCCTCTCGCTCTGGGCCCGGGATACCACCATCATTTACGATACCGTGCGGGCGCCAGGCGTCGA
This sequence comes from uncultured Chlorobiaceae bacterium, assembly GCA_964410105.1. Taxonomy (GTDB): domain Bacteria; phylum Bacteroidota; class Ignavibacteria; order UBA10030; family SZUA-254; genus CAYPFY01. The sequence goes on along the minus strand of CAYPFY010000004.1, from coordinate 139,357 downwards.
GGAGCAATTTCATGTTACCGAAGATTCGCCCGTCCCGGACCTCCTCGAACCGGACCCGGCCGAAGACGGCATCACGATCCGAGCGAGATGCGGCACGAAATTTCAATTGTCCAGGGGGTTCGAAAAGCACCTCTACGCCGGATCACCACTCCGTGCCTACCAGAGGGTGAAATTCAGGCGTGGGTTCCTTGCAGCAGGAATTGTCGCCGAAAAAGACCCGGGAGAGGTGCGCTTGAATGACTTCACCTCCGGATTTGCCATGATTTCGCCGGCGGGGGGGATGAAAATCGTTCTCGGGGATTATGTCGTCTCGAGCGGACAGGGCATAGCCTTCTGGCCGGGAGTCGCGCTCTCAAAGGGTGCGGAAGTGATCGCCCCGTCCTACCGCCGCGCCGGCGGACTGAAACCCTATGCCTCGTCCGGAGAATTCTCGTTCTTGCGGGGCGCGGCGGCGGAATTCCGTCCCGGGCCCCTGAGTGCCACGCTCATTTTCTCGAGAATGTCCCGAACCGCAATCGTCGATGGTTCTGGCGCCATTACGGGCTTTTCCACGAGCGGCTACTTCCGGACGGAGTCTGAAATCTCCCGGAGGAATAACACGGAGGAAAAACTGCTGGGCCTCGCGATGCAGCTTGACACAGGGATTTTTGCCTTCGGATTGACGCTATCTGCTTCCCGGTTCGACCGGCCCTTCCGCCTGCCAGGCGGATCGTACGCCGATGGCGCGCTGACCGTGGGCGCTGCCTCGTATTCGATTCGGCTGCCGGACGCCGTCCTTTTCGGTGAATGGGGGAGAGGCAACGGCTCCACGGCCGGGATCTCAGGCCTGCTCATCTCTCCCGTTCCCGGGACCGATATCCTGGTCACCTACCGCTCCTCGTCCCCCGATTTCATCAGCCTCCACGGCCTTCCCTTCGGGGAGCAATCCCATGAGAGGGGCCTCTACGCGGCGGCACGGGCACATCTGAAAGGACTCCGCCTCTCATCCTTTGTTGACGTGTTCACTCGACCGGCGCTCTTTCCTCTCAGTTCGCACGAATTCTTCATTCAGGGAGAGTTATTGTCCGGCCAACTGTCCTTCACACTCCGTTATCATGCGAGCTCCTCCGAAGAGTTTTTTTCATACAATGATGGCGGAAATTTTGCGTCGACGGCGGTGCGGACCCGGAATAAGAGACGGATGCGGGTTGTCGCGGATTATTCCAGGGCACGGACGGAGCTCCGTGCGCTCGCCGAGGGGAGCCTGTTTTCGGCGGCAGGGCGGAGGGAGAAGGGGATCCTCATTTCGCAGGATGTTCTGCTTCATCCTTCCAGGCGGGTCGCAGTAAACGTTCGCCTCTGTTTGTTCGGAATAAATTCCATCGATACCGAAATCCCGGAGTCCGAACGTGATATTCCCGGCGTCTTTAATTCGCCGCTTCTCGAGGGGACGGGGTCCCGGTGGTATATCCTGGCAAAATTCACACCATCAGACTTTCTTGAATTTACCGCAAAATACTCGGAGCTGGTAAGAGATGATGTTAAACGGATCGGATCCGGGCTGGAGGAACTCCCCGGAAACGTCGAGGATCGTGTCGGGATCCAGCTCGACCTGCGGTTTTGAGCCGGGCCGCCGGATTTTTTTCTTCGCCCGTTTTTGCGTACTTTGAAAAATGCCGCAGACGAAGAAGACGACCGTAGTCGTTGGGATGAGCGGGGGAGTCGATTCCTCGGTCGCCGCCGCCCTGCTCCTCGACCAGGGCTTTGAGGTGATCGGGGTGACGATGAAAACATACGATTTCGACGAGGTGGGAGGGAATACTGGCAACGAGACCAGCTGCTGCGGCCTTGACGCCTTCAATGACGCCCGGATGGTCGCGGTCAAGCTGGGAATCCCGCATTACGTTGTCGACTTCACCCAGCAGTTTTCCCGGGTCGTGATCGATCGGTTCGTGTCCGAGTATTTTCGCGGGCGTACCCCCAATCCCTGTATTGCCTGCAACAGGGAAATCAAGTGGGGCGAGCTCGCTCGGAAGGCCGCCACACTGGGAGCTTCTCATATCGCCACCGGGCACTACGCGCGCATCTGCCGGAACGGAAACCGGTTCGGCATCGCACGTCCCAGGGATGCCGGCAAAGACCAGACCTACGCGCTCTGGCCCCTCGGCCAGGAAGCGCTCTCAAAGACAATTTTTCCCCTGGGAGATCTTACCAAGACCGAAGTGCGTGGGATAGCCGCCCGGTACGGGCTCAAGACCGCCCAAAAAGAGGAGAGTTTTGAAATCTGCTTCGTTGCCGATAACGATTACCGTAGGTTTTTGAGCGAGCGGCGGCCCGGCATCGCTGAGGGAGATCTGCTCCTCGACGGCAAAGTCGTGGGCAAACATCAGGGCTTTCCCTTCTATACGATCGGGCAGCGGAGCGGGATTGGTTCCCACGAGGAGCGAATGTACGTGACCGGGATCGATGCTGCCACGAATACCGTTTCGATAGGTCCCGGAAAGGCTCTCCTCCGCCGGGAACTTCTCGCCACAGGCCTCAATCTCATCTCGCGAAGCGAGCTTCCGGCCGGCACACGGGTGGAAGCACAGATCCGGTATAAAGATGCCCCCGCGCCCGCAACTTTTTATCCCGAGGGATCAGACCGCTTCCGTCTCGCTTTCGACGACCCGAAGCGGGCGATCACACCCGGACAGTCCGCCGTGATTTACGAGGGGGACCGCCTTCTTGGCGGCGGAATCATCGAAAGGGTCCTCGATTAACTTATCCATGAAGGCCGTACTGTGAAAACCCTCGGCATCAGCAAAGCCATGCTCTCGCTCCTTGAAAGCCACGGCATCAGAGCAGCAACTCCCGTTCAACTCTCGATAATTCCCGCAATATTGGCGGGCCGGGATGTTCTGGCTCAATCGGAAACCGGCTCCGGCAAAACCATCAGCTTTGCGGTTCCCATCATTGAACAGACGGAGAGACGGCATGGCCTGGCGGCGCTCGTTCTCGTGCCGACCCGGGAACTCTGCGTACAGGTTTCGAAAGAGTTCACAAAATTCTCGTCCGGGAAACATCTTGCCATACTGCCCGTGTACGGCGGCGTCTCGATCGCCGATCAGATCGCAAGGGCAAAATCGAGCAATGTCATCGTCGCGACGCCGGGGCGGCTCATCGATCTTCTCGACCGGCGGGAAGTCTCACTGGATTCGATCCGGTATCTCGTCTTCGATGAGGCCGACCGGATGCTCGATATGGGGTTCATCAACGACATAGAAAAAATTCTGAAGAGGGTCCCCAAACGGCGCCAGACGATGCTTTTCAGCGCAACGGTTCCGAAAGAAATCGCGGAACTGAGCCACAGATACCTCCACGACCCCGTCCGTGTCCATCTTCCCTCCGCCGTGAAGGCGGAACTCCTCCGCCAGGTTTATTACGTGACCACTCCCGAAGGGAAATTTCAGACCTTCATCCACCTTTTGAAACATGAGCGGGATCTCTCTCTTGTTTTTTGCAACAGGAAGCATGTCACCTCGCGCCTCGCCAAGAAGCTCGCCGCGCACGGGGTTCCGGCCCGCTGCCTCCATGGAGATCTCTCGCAGCCGAAGCGAGAACGGGTCATCGACGAATTCCGCCGCAAAAAATTCAGCGTGCTCGTCGCGACCGACGTCGCTGCCCGGGGCCTCCATATCGAGGATATCAGCCATGTCTATAACTACGAGATCCCCCGGGATGTTGAGTCCTACACTCACCGGATAGGACGGACGGCCAGGGCCGGGAAAAGGGGGGAGGCGATTTCCCTCGTTGCCACACCGGACGAACAGAAGTTTTTCAAGCACATTCTTTTCCATTACCCCGGAAGCATTGCTCTGAGGACGCTCGACGGCAAGATCCCGGAAGCCGCTCCATCCCGGAGGAAACACCCGGAGCCCCAGGCGCATCAGCGAAGAAATGAAAAACCGCACGGCCAAAACGAGGCGAAGTCGAGACGCGAGGATCCGCCCGAGAAATCGTGGCGAGACCGCTGGCAGCGGATTTTCAAAATCCGTTGATTTTTCAAGCCGATTGCCGTATCTTCCACAGTGCTCAGGCCGAAACTTCTCACCACTCTCCGGCACTACTCCCTTCATCAGTTTTTCGCTGATCTCCAGGCCGGGACCATCCTCGGCATCGTCGCCTACAACATGAGCGAGTCGAGATCGTTCCGCGCGCTGATGAAGAGTATTGCGTTCATAGTCACCGATATCCACACCCAGCCGCTCCATGCGCTCGCCCAGTCTAACCTTTTCTATGAGATCGGCGAGGAGAATATTTTTGGCAATATAGACGATGCCCTGAATCGCGCCAGGGCCCTGCTCGGTCTGCCGAGGGTAGAGCGGCCGGGCCCCTTCGTTCCAACAGTCGCACGAGAAAAAATTTAAATCCGAGGGAAACCATGAGCCAGAAATCCGACAAATTGCTCGAACTGCGCAGGAGGAAGGAAGGCGCCCTGAAGGGCGGGGGTGAAAAGCGCATCGAGGAACAACACAAGAAAGGTAAGCTCACCGCGCGGGAACGGATTGAGATTCTTGTCGATCCCGGGACCTTCGTCGAAATGGATGCCCTCGTCGAAGGGCGCTCCGGTGATTTCGGGATGGATAAATTTCCCGGGGACGGAGTCGTGACCGGGACCGGGTCCATCGACGGCCGACCGGTCTGCCTCTTCAGCCAGGATTTTACCGTCTACGGAGGATCGCTTTCCGAAGCCCACGCGGAAAAAATCTGCAAGATCATGGACCTCGCCGCCAAGATCGGAGCTCCGATCATCGGGTTGAATGATTCCGGAGGCGCACGGATCCAGGAGGGGGTGGTGAGCCTGGGGGGATATGCCGATATTTTTCTGCGCAATACGCTTCTCTCCGGGGTCATCCCGCAGATCTCCGCCGTCATGGGGCCCTGCGCGGGAGGCGCCGTCTATTCGCCGGCTATCACCGACTTCACCTTCATGGTCAAGACAACAAGTTATATGTTCGTCACCGGTCCAAACGTCGTCAAGACCGTCACTCACGAGGATGTCTCGTTCGAAGATCTTGGAGGCGCGTTGACTCATGCCACGAAGTCAGGCGTCGCCCATTTCGCCTGCGAGAATGAGGCCGAATGCCTGCAATCTATTCGAAAACTCATGAGCTACCTGCCGCCGAATAACGCGGATGATCCCCCCAGCATGACGCCCAGCGACGATCCGGGCAGGCGCGAGGTTTTGCTGAACTCGATCGTGCCGGAAAACCCTAACAAGCCCTACGATATCAAGGATGTCATACGCCATATCGTGGATGACGGGGATTTTTTTGAGATCCATGAGCTTTATGCCCAAAATATCATCGTGGGATTCGCCAGGCTGGATGGGAGGCCTGTCGGGATCGTTGCAAACCAGCCCGCCGTGCTTGCCGGAGTCCTCGATATCGAATCGTCCATTAAAGGGGCCAGGTTCATCCGGTTTTGCGATGCGTTCAATATTTCGCTTGTCGTCTTTGAGGATGTCCCGGGATTTCTCCCGGGCACGGATCAGGAATGGCGGGGGATCATCAAGCACGGGGCAAAGCTGTTGTTCGCTTTCTGTGAGGCTACGGTCCCGAAAATCACGGTTATCACCCGAAAAGCCTATGGCGGCGCCTACGACGTCATGAATTCAAAGCATGTACGGGGGGACTTCAATTTCGCCTGGCCCACCGCGGAGATCGCCGTCATGGGGCCCAAGGGGGCAGTCGAGATTATCTTCAAAAAGGAGATCGAAAAGGCCGCTGATAAGGAAAAAGCCCTTGAAAAGAAGGTCGCAGAATACAGAGAGAAATTTGCCAATCCCTTTATCGCCGCCGCCCGGGGTTTCATCGATGATGTCCTGGAACCTGCCGATACCCGCCCCCGCCTCATTCACGCGCTTTCTATCCTGGAGAATAAGGTCGACTCAAATCCCAAGAAAAAGCACAGCAATATCCCCCTGTGATGTTGCTCCAGATCACTGCGGGTTAAAAAATATCTTGACATTTTTACTGTAAACCCTTATCTTTTCAGAGATTTTTGCAAATTTTGAGCGAACCAACGAATTAGAACTGTATTGCGACGTTTTTCCCTTGCTCTCCTCGCTCTCACTGTCATATTCGGGTGCTCCTCAGAGAAGATTACAAAATCCTCCCTGCACCCGGCCTCCACTATTGCCCGGAATTTCCAGCCCGCAGACTCTCTAGATCTCCAGTCGGCCGACTGTGATTCCCTGGCCGACACTAATTACGACGCCCTTACCATCCAGCTGCTCGAGCAGAGCCGCCAGCACTACCTTTCAGCGCTCGATGCGGAGGAATCAAAGGATTCGTCACGGGCCGCAGCGGAGTTCGAAACCGCCATCGAGATCCTTAATGAGCTCGGCTATTATCCTAACATCGAGAATAACAGGGATTTCAACGATCTGAGCCACAGCATCGTCGAGGATTACGAGAAGTACATCGCCAAGATCGACAGTCTCGGTTCCCAAACCTCGGTTTTCGCTCTCCGCAAAAAACTCAATGAAATTGACGAGGCATCGGATACCTCCGACCAGGACCAACCCCAGCAGATCATCAAGACGGCATCCATCCCCCTCGTTGTCAACGGCCATGTCGAGCAGAATATACGCTTCTTCCAGGGCCGCGGGCGAGGGCACTTCGAGCGGTGGCTTTTCCAGAGCGGAAAGTACTTTCCGATCATGAAGAATACCTTCCGCCAGGAAGGGGTTCCCGAGGAGCTTGTCTATCTCTCCATGATTGAAAGCGGCCTGAACCCCATGGCCCGCTCCTGGGCACGCGCCGTGGGGCTCTGGCAGTTCATCAAGGGGACCGGACGGCTCTACGGGCTTTCGGGCAATTTCTGGCTCGACGAACGGCGCGATTTTGAAAAAGCCACGCGGGCAGCGGCTCGCCACCTGCGGGATCTCTATGGAGAATTTGGCGACTGGTATCTCGCCCTGGCCGCCTATAACTCGGGCGCCGGCCGGGTGTATCGCGCTATCCGCCGCAGCGGTTCAACGGATTTCTGGAAAATGCGCCCGAAACTTCCGCGCGAAACACGGAACTACGTCCCGCAGTATATCGCCGCAGCCGTCATGGCAATTGATCCGCATGCCTACGGCTTCGATGTGACCCCGGCCGACGCGTTCCACTTCGATGTGGCTCCGGTGAGCGACTGCATCGATCTCACCGTGCTCGCAAAATGCGCAGGCACCGACGTCGAAACCCTCCGTGAACTGAATCCGGAGCTCCTGCAATGGTGCACTCCCCCGGGCGTCAAGGGCTATCCGCTCCGAATCCCGTCCGGAACACGGGACTCATTCACGCTCGGCTATTCGCATATACCCGACGATCAGAAGAAGGATTATGTGACCCATACGATCCGCCGGCGCGAATCCCTCGCTGCGGTCGCCAGGAAATATGGAGTCTCGACAACCCTCCTCGCCGAGGCGAATCACCTGACAACCCGCAGGGTCCACGTCGGACAGGGCCTCATCATCCCGATTCGTTCCGCTTCCGGGACCACCATGGCGGCTGCCCCCGAAGAGCCGGCGCCTCGCACGCGACGGTCCCGCCATGCCGCGGAAGCCCTCAAGGGAAAGGAAAAGCTGGCGTATAAAATCCGGAAGGGAGACTCTCTCGGAAAAATCGCCGACTGGTTCGACGTGCGTCTCACGGATCTCCGCCTGTGGAATGAAATTCCCTATCACACGACGATCCAGGCAGGCACGATGCTGAATGTCTGGGTCCCGAAAGATCTTGTGACCAAATACGCCGCGATCAATTCGTGGTCCGAAGCCGACCACCTGAAGGCCCTCGCCGCCCCCCCCGACTCCACCGAGGAGAAGCCGGTGGCTTCGGGCAAGACCAGCCCCTACTGGCTCCGATACCACGTGAAGTCCGGGGACAATCTCTACAGGATCGCTCAGCGGTACGGCGTCGATCTCGAAGACGTGCGGAAATGGAACGGGCTGCGTTCGACCGCGGTCCGGCGCGGCCAACTGCTCGAAATTCTTATCGAGGATACGACAGCCGCACCGACCAGAGCGTCTCTCGCAAAGCTCGATACGCTGAAAGCAAAAAAACCTCTCTCCTATACGGTCAAGAGGGGAGACACGCTGCATAGGATCGCATCCGCCTTCGGAGTCTCCGTCAATAAACTCCGGGCCCTGAATAAAATCCGGGGCACGAAGATTCATGTGGGTCAGGAATTGGTCATAAGTTCCTGAGGCGTTTCAGCCAGTCCCGGATTCCGGACTTCCCGCCTAACTGCTTCTAAGAGGGTTCCCCAAAGGCGAATTGCCCGTTTCTGACGATTCCTCGCCGAAAATTTTTTTACGCCCGGTTCGCCTCGAGTTCATAAGAGAGGACAGGAGACCGTTTTCCTCCCTCAATAAACCCCTCTCCAGGGTTTAGCCCGCCCCTTCCGCCTAGGGACGGGGGATTCTCAACACTCAGACCAAGTTCACCTGCACCCGGGTGATTGATGCGCCTAATCTTTTCTGAACGCCACGTGGTAAAACTCGTTTTGGACCGTTCGGTGAAACCGGGAGATTGAAAATTGCCTCCCGGTTTTGTATCTTTCAATAGCGGAGCCGGCACATGAGTAGAGACCAGCGCTCTGCAGGAAACCTTGTTCCTTTCTATGCCGGGTAATCCGGGAGGCGCGTAGTGCAAGAAGGGGGCAAGGTTTTTCCATTTTCTTCGCCATCGACCACATCACCAGTGAGGTTCGCCAATGGAAAATTACCAGCCGGCACTCAGGGGAATCCTCGTGGGGCTGACTCTCATCACCCATGTCGGATATGCACAGCGGGGATATGATAAGCCATTCATCCAATCGGAGATCAACCGTTATAAAGCATTGTCAGCGCGCGGGGCCGGGGGCGCCGTTCCCTCGCAGCCTGTCGATGTAAAATATTATCGTCTCGACGTGGCTATCACCGCCAGCCCGGCGTATCTGCGTGGCAGCGTGCTCATGAATGCGGTGAGCCGTCAGCCGGGCCTGAGCACGGTCGATATCGATCTGATGAGCAGCATGCATGTAGATTCCATCAAGGCCGGAAACACACAGTGCGCCTTTGTGCAGAATCCATCGGACGTTTCGATAACCCTGGACCGTCCGTACGCGCAAGGGGAGCTCATCAGCGTGGTCATCTACTATCAGGGCATCCCCGGGAGCAGCGGTTTCGGCAGTTTCGAGTTCTCGGCCCATGGATTCGAGCCATGGATTTGGTCGTTGAGCGAGCCTTACGGGGCGAAAGACTGGTGGCCATGCATCGACCACCCGTCCGACAAGGCGGATTCGATGGACATGTACGCGCGGTGCGACACGGCCTTCAAGGTCGGGTCGAACGGGAGGCTTCTCTCGGTAATCAACAACGGCGACGGCACGCACACATGGCACTGGCATGAGGGCCACCCGATATCGACTTACCTGGTATCGGTCGCCATCACAAATTACGCTTCATTCTCCAACTGGTTCACATACGGCCCGGCGGACTCGATGGAGGTTTTGAACTATGTCCTGCCGGAGCATCTGACGAGCGCGCTCAGCCAGTTGCCGCGGGTCGTGGACGAGCTGAGGATCTATTCCGATCTGTTTGGCCTTTACCCGTTCTTCGACGAAAAATACGGACACTCGGAATTCGGCTGGGGCGGGGGGATGGAGCACCAGACGATGACCTCCCTGGGAGGTTTCAGCGACTACCTCACGGCCCACGAACTGTCGCATCAGTGGTTCGGCGACATGATCACCTGCCGCACGTGGCCAAACATATGGCTCAATGAGGGTTTCGCGACATTTTGTGAGCATCTTTACGAGAGGGCCGAGTATGGTGAGGCATCGTACTGGAGCGGCATCACAAGCAACATGGCGGATGCAAAAAGCTCAACGGCGAGCGTCTATGTCGCCGATTCCGGAAGCGTCGGCTCTCTTTTCAACTGGAGCCGGGTCTACGCCAAGGGTTCGGTAGTCCTCCACATGCTGCGTCACGTGCTCGGCGACAGCGATTTCTTCCATTCGATGTACAACTACGCACACGATCCGCGCTTCCGGTTCGGCACTGCCACGACGGAAGATTTCCAGTCGGTGTGCGAAGCCACATCGGGCAAATCCCTCGGATACTTTTTCAGCGAGTGGATATACGGCGAACGATATCCGCAATATGTGAGCCGGTGGATCGTGGATTCGACGGGTGACGGAGGGTTCAGGGTAACGATCGGAATCAGTCAGAGTACGCTCACGGCAAACCCTGCCTATTTCACTATGCCCGTCGATTTCAAGATATCTGCTCCGGGCCATGACACCGTTGTGACGCTCTTCAACAATGCCGGGTCGCAGATCTTCACGCTGACACTCTCATTCAAACCGACATCCGTCCGGCTCGACCCGGCGGGGTGGATTCTGAAAAGCGTCGACACGACTACTGCATTTTCGGCATTCCCCTCTCCGCTAAATCTCGGGAGCGTGTACCTCTTCACCTCCAAGACCGACAGCATTCTCATTCAGAACGGCGGCCCCGGTGACCTGATCATATCATCAGTAGTCTCCGACAACGGCATGGTCACAGTGTCGCCTGACACTGCGACAATTGCGCCTTCGTCGGGCCGGAGATTCACCGTCACATTCCGTGCGGACTCGGCCGTACCGCTGGGGTCTCACATATACTTCTACCACAATGCAGCCGGATCCCCCGGCGTTGTGTCCGTGACGGGGGCGGGGGCCCATCGTCTCTATTCGGCCGCGGGCGGATGGAATCTCATCTCTTTACCGGTCGACGTTTCGGATCCGCGTGCCTCGTCGGTCTTCCCGGGGGCGCAGTTCCCCCTGTTCCATTATGACACAACAGGCGCCTACGGCGGGGATAGCCCCTCGGATTCCCTTAAAATCGACCGTGGATATTGGGTCAAGTTCAAGACCGCTCAGCAGGTGGCTATCGACGGACCGCCGCGCCACCTGGATACGGTCGCCATCAGAGCCGGCTGGAATCTGATCGGGACTATTTCCGACGTCGTGGCAATTAGGAATATCCCTATCGAACCTCCAGGGAGCGCGACATCAAGGTATTTCGCATACAGGCACACGTACGTGATCGCCGATAGCCTGATCCCGGGGCGAGGATACTGGCTAAAGTCACGCGGCCCCGCAACGCTCATACTCTCTGGCGGAGGTTCAGGCGAGAGTCTGCCTAAGTTTACATTAGATGACGAGCCGCCGCCGCCACCTCCGGGAGAGACACTGGCGGGCGAGCCGCAGGGTTGTCCGTCAGAGTACGCTCTCGAGCAGAACTACCCGAATCCCTGCAATCCTTCAACAGTGATACGCTATCAGCTCCCGGTCGAGGCACACGTCACCCTGAAGATCTTCAATATCCTCGGAGAGGAAGTGGCGAGTCTGGTTGACGAGCGGCAGGAGGGCGGATACAAAAGTGTTCTCTTCGATGGAGACAAATTCCCCAGCGGGGTCTATCTGTACAAGATCAGGGCGGGGTCCTACAGCGCTACGAAGAAGCTCCTGCTGGTGAGGTAAGCGCAAAGATAAACTGCTCCGTATCTGACCGGGTAAGGAGGTGGCGACCCCCCAAGTCCCGGTCGCGGCAAGACTCGGTTTAAGGCATTGGCCTTGTCAAAGGTGACATATTCCCCGAATGACGACTCCAAGCAGCCGTGTGGCAACCGAGAGAGCTGACCGAAAAAATCGGGTAAGTGCAAAATCCTCCCCTCACAATATCGTGTCCAAGCAAGGACTGACGACTTGGTAGTGCCCGCGTATGAGTTTTTTGACACGCAAACCTGTCCTGAGCCGCGATCACCTCCAAACGTGCGCACGACCATCCCCTTGACCTTCTGAGAGGAGTTTATTATTATACTACACGGCGGAAGGCCGTCTTCTTTCAGCTTGTCGAAGCGTTGCCCCTTTCACCCGGAGTCCCTCGATCATTCCCGGCGTGGCGTAGATTTGAGGCGTTGAAAGCGATCACGGGAGTCTTTCGTGGGTTCTGCGCCTTCGAACGAGCATCGGATATTCATCAAAAAATTCAATTTCAAGGAGGGTCGCATGAAATTTTTTTCCGCGTTGTTGATTGTTGTCTCGGGTATGATTGTGCTCGCGCAACAGGGACTTGCCGACGGCAGATCCATTCCCGCGAATCTGTTATTGCCGGCGCTGCAGGCGGCCGGGGGCGCTCCAAACTTCCTGGCCTCCCAAAACTCCAGACATGACCGGGTAATCTCCAGCGGGGAGCCGGAGGCCATCGTCTCATCGATCCCGCTCGTCGTCGTGACCCCCGACGGCCGCATCGACACGATTTATGTCCGGACCTCGATGCTGAACGAAAAGTGGGATACCCTTACTCTGGCATGGGTGCCGGTGACACGCGTTGTGTACAGCTACGACGCCAACGGACAGGAAACTCTCGATTCCTACGAGTCCTGGACGGGATCGTCGTGGATGGGAACCACGCAGTATCACTATAGTTACGATGGGAGCGGAAATCTGACCACGGAACTCGTCGAGTATTGGAACGGGCTATCGTGGGTCAATTCGGCCCAGCTACTCATTCAGTACAATGGACAGCACCAGTATACCGATATCGTCTACCAGTCGTGGGTCACCAGCGCCTGGATGAATATAGCACACTACGTGTTCACCTACGGCGGCAACGGATTAATATCGAGCGAACTCACTCAGACCTGGTCGGGCAGCGCCTGGACGAACTCAGGACAGTACCTCTACACGTTCAATGGGAGCAACCAGATTACGGTCAGCTTGAGCCAGACCTGGAGCGGTACCGCCTGGGTGAATTCAGGTCAATACCTCTATAGTTACAACGGCAACCTGGATGCGGCGGAAGTTTATCAAACATGGAACGGAACATCCTGGTCAAACGTCTATCAGTACGTTTACACCTATGACGGCGCATCGAACCTGATCGTGGACCTCTACCAGACCTGGACGGGCGGAGCATGGGTGAATTCCAGCCAGCATCTGCTTACCTACGACGGCCTGGGACGAAGAAGCGTCGACGAGTCTCAAACGTGGAGCAGCGGGGCCTGGGTGAATGTAAGCCAGATCCTCTACAGTTATGACAAGACGGGCCATACTACCGTTCGCGCCAATCAGTCCTGGATGAGTTCAGCGTGGGTCAATACCAGCCAGGATCTCTACACATACGATGCGGGCGGCAGGCTCACCGTCGATGTGAATCAGAAGTGGAACGGCTCGTCATGGGTCAATAACATCAGGCGCACCAATTCATATCAGGCCGTTTCCGCCGTGAGGGAGATCTCGGGAGTCCCTTCGGCAATCCGGCTTTCGGATAATTTCCCCAATCCGTTCAATCCCGAGACAAAGATAACATTCTCCATGCCGCGGGCCGGGGATGTCTCGCTGACAGTCTATGATCTGCTCGGGAGGGAAGTGGCGGTCCTCGTCCGACAAAAGTTGGAAGTGGGTGAGTTTTCTGTCATCTGGAACGCGGGGGATCTTCCGAGTGGTGTCTATTTCTACCGGCTTATCGCGGGAAAGTTTGTCCAGACAAAGAAGATGCTGCTCGCGCGCTGATCCTTTCGGGCGGAGGAGGAGAGTCAGGTCGGACTGACTGTCCCCCTCGGCCGGGTTGGCTTCCTTCCGGCAATTTCTTATATTGCGCACGGTTCGTGCCCCGTAACTCACTTAACGGGCAAGAATTAAGCCGTGTCCAAAGTTATTCGGAGGGGTGCCAGAGCGGTTGAACGGGGCGGTCTCGAAAACCGTTGTACCCTTTAGTGGGTACCCAGGGTTCGAATCCCTGCCCCTCCGCATTGTCGTGTGTTCGATATCCTGCCTGGAAATCACGCCGCCTTTGCCCTCACAGTTTCCGGCGGGGGATTGTGGCCTCCGCCAGATGGTCCTGATGTTCGAAAACACGAACCCTAACATTCCCGGCATCTAAGTCCCCGGCTCTTGGATCTCCCGACTCCTTTATGTAACCGTCACGTATTGCCGGGAGAGGCCTCACGCGCGCGCTGCCCCGCCCCGTAGTTTTTTCTCCATGTCCCCGATTGGTTCGTTCCCGGATGAGTCGTCTTCTGCCGGAGAGTTCACTCCGGCGCTTAAAATGTCTTTTGCAAATACCCCGCTGCTGCACATCTGTGGAGCGTAGCTTCTCATCCCCGTTTTGCGTAAATTCGGTCTCGCGTTTCGAACCCAGCGTAAAGTCATCTTTGTGAAGCGATCACCCACGGGCACTTTCTCAGGCCCCGATCCCAGGGGGCAAAGTCGGCAAACTGCTTTCGGCCCTGCACCCGGAGCGGGGGGCGACTCGGCTCCCGAAACCGACCGAGTGGGGATTATCAGTTCCAGGAACTCAAACTCTTCAGGAAGAATACCGTATACCTGTGGTGTGACCACCATGCCGGGATGTCGATGAATCAGGAACCGCGCCTTGCCCACGTGCTCCGGGACGACCTCCGCAGCGGAGAGCTTCTCCGGAACCTTCGCCGCGATTTCGCGGAGGTAAAGGACTTTTATCTCGACCAGGAGCGCCGGAAGCGATTGCAGCAGATGAGGCGCGTCAAAAGATGGCTCTACGCCGCCGGCTGGCTTCTGAAAGCTCTCATTTTGAAGCTTTCGCCAACGCGGAGGGTCTTGGTCGCAATAGGCCTTCTTCTCTTCCTTTTCTCACATACCGTACATATCGAAGGGAAAAATGTCTGGGTCAGCTCCGACTCGAGCTTCTCCAGCGTGCTCGTCCTGCTTTTTGTTCTGGCTCTTGAGCTGAAGGATAAGCTGATCGCCCGGAGCGAGCTGGAGGAGGGTCGGGCGATCCAGACTGCCCTCATGCCGGAAAGGACTCCATCGGTCCCGGGATGGTCCCTCTGGCTCTACACTCGTACGGCCAATGACGTCGGGGGAGATCTCATAGACTTTCAGAAGATAAATTCGGAAAAGTTCGCGATTTCTCTCACAGATGTGGCGGGGAAAGGCCTCAAGGCGGCGCTCCTGATGGCGAAGATCCAGGCGACACTCCGGGCTATCGCCCCCGACCGGAAGACCGTCGCGGAGCTCGGCTCGCGGATGAACAGGATTTTTTATCGCGATACCATCCGAACCATGTTCGCATCTCTCGTCTATATGGAGATTTCACCCGATTCGGATACCGTCGAATTCTTCAACGCCGGCCATATGCCGCCCCTCCTTCTTCAGCGATCCGAAGTCCGGGAGCTGGGGAAGGGAGATCCCGCCATCGGGATTTTTCCCGAGTTGAGCATTTCAACTCAAAAATGCCCACTTGCAAAAGACGATTGCCTGATCGTCTACTCGGACGGGCTCACGGATGCAAAAAATAGTTACGGCGAATTCTTCGGCGCTCAACGACTGATCCACCTCCTCCACAGGCTCACCGGCATGAACGCCGAATCGATGGGCGGATTGATAACGGCTGAGATCGCCCGCTTCACAGGAGAAACCCCCCTCTATGACGATCTCTCTCTCGCCATTGTGAAGAGAACGGAATGACGCGCTTTTTCCGTCGAGCATTCTGCGACAACACCCCCTCATCATAAATCGTGTCGACACCCTCGGATCACTGGCTGCATACAATCGACCTCCAGCGCTGCTACAAACGGGGACCCCAGGAGGTCGTGGCGCTCGACCGGGTGTCGCTCCAAGTCGTGAGGGGCGAGTTTCTGGGGGTCGTCGGATCGTCGGGCTCCGGTAAATCGACGCTCTTAAATCTCCTTGCGGGGCTGGACACGCCCACGTCGGGCAGGGTGGAGTTCGACGGGAATGCCCTCTCAGAAATGTCGCGGAGACAACTCTCAGCTTACCGCGCCCGCGAGGTGGGCATGATCTTTCAATCCTTTAACCTCGTCTCGCATTACACGGCGCTTCAAAACGTCGAGACGGCTCTCCTTTTTACCGGCACTCCTCCGAATCGCCGTCGGTCCCTGGCGATTGAGGCCCTTGATCGCCTCGGTCTTGCCGATCGGATCACCCACCGCCCCTCCGACCTCTCCGGGGGGGAACAACAGCGCGTCGCCGTGGCAAGGGCTATCGTGAAAAAACCTCTCCTCCTTTTCGCCGATGAGCCAACCGGCAATCTGGATTTTGAGAACGCCCAGAACATTGCGAGGATTCTGATGGAACTTAACCGCGAGGGCCTCACCATCGTCATGGTCACCCATAACCTGGAGATGGCCCGGGAATGCACCCACCGGATCATCCGGATGCACTACGGCAGGATCCTGGAACCTCCTCCGGAGCAGGCATGATATTTCGCGATCTGGTAAAAATCTCGTCGGGAAATCTCTGGCGCCTGAAGCTCCGCACAACGCTCACCGTCGCCGGCATCGTGATATCAATCGCCGCCTTTGTGTCGATGGTTTCATTCGGAGCGGGGACGAAGGAGAATGTCGACAGGCAGTTCCGCGAGCTTGGCCTTCTGACGACGATTCAGGTTTACCCCAAAAACAAATCGAAGGAAGATCAGGGCAGGGACCCGAAACTCGACGATGCTTCCCTGGCCCGGATCTCAAGAATTCCGGGAGTCCTGCTCGTGTATCCCTATGATCCGCTGTCAATAAAGGTCCGCCTCGCGGATACCCTCATCGATTCCCGCGCCCAATCGCTCTCGCTGTCCGCAATGCAGACTAAGCTCTTTTCGAAGATGAGAGCCGGGAAGATTTTTCAGAACGACAGCTCCCGGGAGGCCATCGTTTCGACCGGGCTCCTCACGAGCGCCCGGAATCTTCCGCCCGACTCCGCAATCGGCAGGCAATTGGTGGCCTCGGTCCAGGTCTCCGTCATCGACAGCGCTTTCGGTCACCTTTTCGTTGATGGGGGGGAATCCGTCTTCGACAGGGTCAGGCGCCTCAGCCTCGACTCGCTCCTCCACAGCGCTCCCTACCGTCGGAGGATTATCCGCACGGAGGCGAATGAAGCGGTCCGCCGGCTCGTCGACGGCTTTCTCAATGCCAGGAGAACGGTCAGCGATACGCTGACGGTCTGCGGCGTCGTAGAGAAGGAGGGACCCGGCCGGGTCAGAATGGAACCGGTTATCATCCCGGTGCGGACGGCCCGCCGCTTCAGCACGGGAGGCTTCAGCGGCAATCCCGCCGATTTGTTCGCGGCGATGAGCTCCGGTAACCTCTTTCCATCCAGCCCGGACGATCCGGCAGGAAAATTCTTTTCCGAAGTCACCGTGACTTTCGATCCCAATGTCCTCTATTCGCCCATCAACGATTCCATCGAGGCGATGGGGTACCGCACGTTCAGCTTTGCAGAGCAGTTCGAGGAGATTCAGAAGGGATTTGTCTATCTGAATATGGCCCTGGGCGCCGTTGGCTTGCTGGCGCTCCTCACCGCGTCCCTCGGGATCGTGAATACGATGGTGATGTCGATTCTGGAACGCAAGAAGCAGATAGGAATTTTCAAATCCCTGGGCGCCGACGAGAGCGAAATCCGGATGCTCTTCCTTGTGGAGTCAGGGGTCATCGGCCTGATCGGAGCTGTCGTGGGGATTTTTTCAGGTTGGGTGATAACCAGGATTATCACCGCGGTCGCCCACATCTATATGCGTCGCGAAAACATACCTGAAGTAGAGCTTTTCTCCCTTCCCCCCTGGCTGATCGCAGCAGCCCTTGCCGTCGGCACCGGCGTCGCTCTTCTGGCCGGTTTTTACCCCGCCGCACGCGCCGCAAGGGTCGATCCAGTCGAAGCTCTCCGGAGCGATTAAGGTTCAGGGCTCTCCGGTCCGGGAGAGTCTCGGCGAGGAATTCTGCACGTTTTACCCGATCGTGGATGCGGATCATCGCGCCGTGTGCTGCGTCATTGGATATCAGGGAAAAAATTGATATACTGACGCACATTGTCATCATTTTACCTGATTACTCATGAAGATTAGCGTCATCGGAACGGGCTATGTCGGCCTCGTCGTCGGTACCTGCTTTGCGGAAACAGGGAACGACGTCCTGTGCGTAGACATTGATGCGGCGAAAGTCAAAATGCTCCGGAAAGGGAGGACGCCCATCTACGAGCTCGGTCTGGAGGAATTGCTGAAAAAAAATATCGCTGAAAAACGTCTTTCCTTTACGACCGATCTTGAAGGGGCCATCCGAAAAAGCGAGGTGATTTTCCTCGCCCTCCCGACTCCCCCCCGTGAAGACGGCTCCGCTGACCTGAGCCATGTCCTGGATGTGGCAGGGGTTATCTCCGGCTCCCTGAACGGCTACAAGGTGGTCGTCAACAAGAGCACGGTGCCGGTCGGCACCGCAGACAAGGTGAGGGAGGTCATCGCACGGAAGGCGAAGCATGAGTTCGATGTGGTGTCCAACCCCGAGTTTCTGAAAGAAGGGGCTGCGGTCAACGATTTCATGAGGCCGGACCGCATCGTCGTGGGCTCGGTCAGCCCAAGGGCGATTGCGATCATGCAGGATCTCTACGCTCCCTTCGTCCGCACCGGCAACCCTGTCATCGTCATGGATGAGCGGAGCTCGGAACTGACTAAATATGCCGCCAATTCGTTCTTGGCGACAAAAATCTCGTTCATGAATGAGATCGCCAATCTGTGCGAACTTGTCGGCGCGGACGTGGATTTGGTGCGCAAAGGGGTAGGTACTGACCCCCGGATCGGACAGCAGTTTCTGTTCGCGGGCGCCGGCTACGGGGGGTCATGCTTCCCCAAGGACGTGAGCGCGCTCGCCCGGACGGCGGATGAATTTAAGTACGAATTCAAGATACTCTCCGCCGTCGAATGGGTCAACAAGCACCAGAGGATGGTTTTCGCCAAAAAAATCCTGACCCATTTTTTGAACAACCTTAAGGGAAAGCGTATCGCGGTCTGGGGCCTCTCATTCAAGCCAAATACGGATGACATGAGGGAGGCTCCATCGGTGGCGGTGATCCGGGAACTCGTCAGACACGGGGCCGTCATTCATGCCCACGACCCGGTCGCCATCGAGGAATCAAAAAAATACCTCGGGTCTACGGTGAAGTATTTCAAGAATAATTACGATGCCCTCAAAGGGGCCGATTGCCTTGTGGTCATGACGGAGTGGAATGAGTTCCGCCGCCCCGATTTTTCCAAGATGAAATCCCTGATGCGCGGCCGCGCCATCTTCGACGGCCGGAATATCTATAACCCGCAGATCCTCGGCGACATGGGCTTTTCTTACTTCGGCATCGGCAGGAGGTCCCGCGATGGCAGGAGCTAACCAGGTAAGCGTCGTCACCGGGGGAGCGGGCTTCCTCGGGTCGCACCTCTGCGACCGGCTGATAGCCGAGGGGCACGCCGTTCTCTGTATCGATAACCTCGTGACGGGCAATACCTCCAATATCGCGCATCTCCTCGGCCACGCCCGTTTCAGTTACATCAACCACGACGTCACGAATTATATTTTTATCGACGGACCCGTTCATAACGTCCTCCATTTCGCCTCCCCGGCCAGCCCCATCGATTACCTGAAACTCCCTATCCAGACTCTGAAAGTGGGATCCCTCGGGACTCATAAAGCCCTCGGCCTTGCAAAAGCGAAGGGGGCGCGCTTCCTTATCGCCTCCACATCAGAAGTCTACGGGGACCCGCTCGTCCACCCGCAACAGGAATCATATTGGGGAAACGTGAATCCGATCGGATACCGGGGAGTGTACGACGAGGCAAAACGGTTCTCCGAAGCGATGACAATGGCCTATCACAGGTATCATAATGTGGATACCCGCATCGTGCGGATTTTCAACACCTACGGACCCCGCATGCGCGTCAACGACGGTCGCGCCATCCCCGCCTTCATGTCTCAGGCACTGCGGGGAGAAGATGTTACCGTCTTCGGGGACGGATCCCAAACCCGCAGCGTCTGCTATGTGGATGACCTCATCGACGGAATCTTCCGCCTCCTGGTCTCCAACGTCAACGAACCGGTCAATGTCGGCAATCCCGACGAAATCCCCATGATCCAGCTCGCCAAGGAGATCATCTCGATGACAGGGAGCAAGAGCAGGATCGTTTTCAAGGAATTGCCGGAAGATGATCCGCGGATCCGACAGCCGGATATCACGAAGGCGCGCACCCTTCTGGGGTGGTCCCCCCGGGTGGCGCGCTCCGAAGGCCTGCACCGGACGCTTGAGTATTTCAGGAAGAAAGTCATCCCCGACTGAATTCCATGGTCCGCTGGCTGACCCTCACGGCCGCGCTTTTCATCCAGAGTGCCCATTGTTCGACCCCCCCTCAGATACGTTGCGAATCTCCGGCTGATTCGGCGAATACCCTCACTGCCTCCGATAGTGTGAATTATGTCCGCCTGGCGCTCGTCGGGGGCACGCTCCTCTCTGCCATGACCGCGATTCACCTCTACCAGCAGGCCGGCTGGTGGAAGGATAACCGGGCCCCGTTCCACTTTGAGGAGGATCTCGTCTACGGGCTTAATGTGGATAAGATCGGACATTTCTACGGGGCATACCTCCTTGGCTTCACAATAGAGAAATCTCTCGGCTGGGCAAATGTCCAGGAACCGACGTCGCTCTATCTCGGTTCGGCAGGCGGGCTTCTCTTCCAAACTTTTGTTGAAATAGAGGACGGCTTCTCCGCCTGGGGATTCGACCGGGTGGATTTTGCCTCCGATGTCGCCGGGGCAGCGTGGCCCATCGCCCGTTACCATCTCGCTTACCTCCGGAATTTCGATCTCAAGCTAAGCTACCATCCGTCCGATCTTCTGGGGAACCCGGGTGGGATCGGCTTCAAAGGACAGAAACATCTCATGATCGACGATTACGAGGGACAAACGCTGTGGCTCGGCTTGAAAGTCCACAGCCTCCTCCCCGACGCCGTGAAACCGTACTGGCCGGATTTCCTCGGGATTGCGGCCGGTTATGGCGCCCGACAGGTGGCAGGTCCGAACCCCCACCGGGTCTACTTTCTCGCCGCCGACCTGGATATGACGAAAGTGATTCCCCCGAAGACGGCTTTTCTCAAGACTCTGGGCGAAGCCCTCAATTTCATTCACATGCCCCTTCCGGCTCTGGAATTCTCGCCCGATGTGACCTTCTACGGGATCTATTTTTGATCCTCCGGTCCACCCGACTCCGCGACGGTGCCGCCCATTGGCCCCGCGCTTTCAATGTCGATTCTGTTGCATGAGTGCTCTTTCCTTTCAGGGCTTTTGCTGTCGACGGCGGCTGACGCCACGGCGTGACGCCCATGTCTTGCATCCCCCCGCGCCCACCGGGCGAGGGGAATCGCATGTCATGCGGTCTCTGCTTGTCGTTTAATTCGAGATTCGTACAGCCTGCCTCCCGCAAGGGTCGTCGGAAGGGATAGGGCTGCGCCGAGGAGACCGTACCAGATTGGCCCTGCCTGCGGCTTCAGAAATGTCCCCAGTAACCAGAATATCGTGCCAAGTATGCCAATCGTCCAGACGGCGCTCTTCGCTTTTTCTCGCGCGACCGTCGCTGCAATGAAAGCCCCGAATATCTGAAACGCGGCGCGATACGCACTTGCCAGAAGAACTAGGCGTGTTTCAACGAAGGGTTCGCCGTACGGCGGGAAGATTCCCGCTTTTTCCAGAATAAAGTCGACAGCAGTCGACAGCACCGCCGTGATGACGAACCCCGAGAGTATTGCAAGAATCAGTCGTTTCATAACCCTTTCCTTGGTGAGAGTGTCTGTACCCCCCTGAAATCTTCCCCTACAGGGGGCGGCCGATCCTGCGCCCGCCCGATGTCAAGAATAGGATTGCTTTGCGATGTCGGCGGCAGTTCGCGCAACTATGGGTCTCACCTTCCAGCGCATGTAAGCCACGGTCGCAAGAATCACGGACAGAATCGCCGTCGTGACCGCACTTTGCGTTTCACCCCTTGCCGAATGATAAAACGTGGCGCTCGCGGTGACAATCGTCAGGCCCACCGCGGCGAGAGGGGTTAGCCACGGCAAAACCCGTATTGCTGCCGGGAGAATGAGGCCGAACGCGGCGAGCACTTCGGCCGTTCCGAGAAAAAGGCGGAACCAGAGCGCATATTGTGCTTTCATGATTTCCACCAGCTCCACAGGTGGTAAAAGAAACAGCATACCATGCCACAGAAAAAAAGCAGCCAGCAAAATCTGCATAACCCAGAGAACGAATTTCATACGCAACCCCCTTTCGGTGTCGCCCGGAGGCGTCGGATGCTCCGACAGACAAGGATCCGGTCGTGGAAAAAAATCTCTTCCACTCTATAGTCGTTTACTGAACGGCTAGATCGACAGGTAAGAGCTCCCTTCCGGTGCGTTTTTTGGTGATTTTGCCCGCGTCATTTTCCCCTGATCAAGGGCTCGTAACAAAGCAGGACGTTCCCGTTCCCGAAGGCTCGGGTCCGCGTGAGTTTCAGGGAAAGCTTCTCTTTCATCCCCTCAAACATTGACTTTCCGCTGCCGAGGAGGACGGGGTTCACGACAAGCTGATACTCATCGATGAGTCCGGCTTGCTCCAGTTGCGAAATGATGCTGGCGCTCCCGAAGATTACCATGTCCTTCCCCGCGCGGCTCTTCATCGTGCGCACTTCTTCGGCGATGTCGCTCTTCACGAGGGTGGTATTGTGCCATGTTGCTTTCTCCATGGATCTGGAGAAAACAACTTTTGGGAGATCGTTCATCTGTTTCGCGACGACAGGGTCATTCTGCGCCGCCATCGGGGTTGGCCAGTAGCTTGCCATCATATCGTATGTCACCCTGCCGAACAGTAGTTCTCCGCCGCCGCTTGCGTTGCCCCGCACAAAATCATTCCACTCAGGGTCGCTCCGGTGAGCCCACCTCATATCTCCCTTCGCATCGGCGATGAATCCGTCTAGCGACACCATGTTGAACACGATGAGTTTGCGCACGAGTTTATCCTCTTTCAGTTTTGGGAGGCTAAGCTAATGTAGGGCTTTTATATTTTGAAAGTCTACCGGGTGTGGTACCATGAGAGCCCGACCACACCAACGCCTTATTTTCCCTCAGTTTTTCAGAAGGATGCGAACTGCGACCTCAAAGACCGCTTTTTGATTTTCAGTCCTCTTTTGAGTAATTTGATGAAAGCTTTTCCGTAATGCCCGGGAGTCTCTTCCCCCGCCCCGGCAACGTGATTAAACAGAAAGGTCTGATATGCCCCCAAAACCAGGAGAGAAGGCGCCTGAATTCACACTTCCGGATACCGAGAAGAAAGAGCGGTCCCTGAAGGAGTTTTTTGGAAAAAAAACCGTTCTCGCGTTCTATCCTGGTGCATTCACCGGCGTCTGCACGAAGGAAATGTGCCGGTTCCGGGATGCCCTCTCGGCGTTGAACGGCATGGACGCTCAGGTGGTGGGAGTAAGCGTCGACGCTCCATTCTCGAACAAAGCCTTCGCGGCCGCCCATGGCCTTGGCTTTCCCCTCCTCAGCGACTATAACCGAACGGCATCGCTTGCCTACGGAGGCGTCCACGAGGATTTTTCGGGTCTCAAGGGATACACCGCGTCAAAGAGGGCCGTCTTTGTGCTCGATTCAGGGGGGGTGGTCCGCTACTCCTGGGTTACCGAGACCCCAGGGGTGGAACCTTCCTATGACGAAATCAATAGAATCCTCACTCAGTTGTGACATCGAATGGCCAGCCTCAAAATCGGCGATCGCGCCCCGGATTTCACTCTCCCCTCGAATGCCGGAGGGAATGTGTCGCTCAGGGATTTCCGTGGGAAGAAGGTG
Organism: uncultured Chlorobiaceae bacterium; assembly: GCA_964410105.1. Taxonomy (GTDB): domain Bacteria; phylum Bacteroidota; class Ignavibacteria; order UBA10030; family SZUA-254; genus CAYPFY01. Next base: position 115,701 of record CAYPFY010000004.1, on the reverse strand, counting down.
GTTCTCTACTTCTATCCCAAGGACGATACGTCGGGGTGCACGAAGGAGGCCTGCTCGTTCAGGGATAATCTCGCCCGGGTGAAGCGAAAAGGAGCGGAGATTTTCGGGGTGAGCGCCGACTCCGTCGGATCTCACAACAAGTTTTCCGAAAAATATGAGCTGAATTTCCCGCTGCTCTCCGATGAGACGAAATCAGTTGTGAAGGCATATGGCGTCTGGAAGGAAAAATCGATGTACGGGAGGAAATTCATGGGCATCGAACGGACGACGTTTATCATTGACGGAGAGGGGAGGATCGCGCGCATTTTCCCGAAGGTGAAAGTGGAGGGACACACCGAGGAAGTTCTGGCCGCCCTGTAGCCCATGGTCTATCTCACCCGAAAAGAACATTTCTGCGCCTCGCACCGTCTCTTCAACCCTGAGTTTTCAGACGAGCTGAATCTCCAGACGTATGGAAAATGTTCCTATCCTAACGGGCACGGTCACAATTACGAGATCGAAGTGACGGTCTCCGGGGAGCCCGACCCGAGGACCGGGATGATCCTCGATCTTAAGAAACTTTCCGATATCATCGAGGAAGAGATCCTGCGCAAGGTTGACCACCGGCACCTGAACGTCGATGTGGATTTTCTGAAAAACATCATCCCGACCGCCGAAAATCTCGCGATCGCCTTCTGGAAGAAACTTTCCCCCAGGATCGCGCCCGGCATCCTGCATTCTCTCCGCGTTTATGAGACCCCCAATAATTTTGCCGAATACCGGGGATGACGAGGAATAACGATCCCATCACTCTCGAGCGTGCCATCAAGGAGATCCTCCGCCGGGTCGGGGAGGACCCCGACCGCGAAGGGTTGCGCCGAACCCCGGACAGGGTCGCGAAGGCTTACGCATTTCTCACCCAGGGCTACAATCAGGATATCCGCAAAATCCTCAACGGGGCGGTTTTCACCGAAGCATACGATGAAATGGTGATCGTCAAGGACATCGATTTTTTCAGCCTCTGCGAACACCACATGCTCCCTTTCTACGGGAGGGCCCATATCGCGTATATCCCCCACGGCAAAATTGTCGGGCTGAGTAAGATGCCCCGGATCGTCGAGGTGTTCGCGCGCAGGCTGCAGGTGCAGGAGCGGATGACGAAGCAAATCGCGGAAACGCTGTTCGATGTGCTGCAGCCCGACGGGGTCGGCGTCGTCATCGAGGCGCGTCATCTTTGCATGATGATGCGCGGCGTGGAAAGGCAGAACTCGCTCGCAACTACAAGCTCAATGCTCGGCTCCTTCCGCGAGGACCAACGGACGAGGAATGAGTTTTTGAAACTGATCAACAGCAGCCTCTCCTGAAATGCCCGCGGAGATCACCTTCGCCCGCCCCGTGGTCTGGGTCGTGGGCGCCTCCCGGGGAATCGGCAGGGAAATCGCCCGGGAATTCGCCGCCGCCGGATGCGAGGTCTGCCTGTCGAGCAGGAATTCCGGGGAGCTCCTCGCCGCATCGCGGGAAATAGCCCGCCTCGGCGGCCGGGCGAGTTCCTTTCCGTGCGACCTTCTCAAGATCCCTTCTGTTCGAAGGGCCGCTGCGGCCATCGTGCGAAAATTCGATCACGTGGATGTTTTGGTCAACAACGGCGGGATCACCGTCTTCAAGTCGTTCGCCGGCACATCGATGCGGGAATTGGACGCCATCGTCCATACCAACCTGATCGGTCCTGCGGCATGCATCAAGGCGGTCCTTCCCCACATGATGCGGCGGCGCAGCGGCTGCATAATCAATGTCCTTTCGACCGCCGCCGTCAAGATTTTTACCGGCTCGTCCGCCTATACGGCGTCGAAGGCCGGGCTCTACGGGCTTTCCAATGTTTTGAGAGAGGAACTCAGGCCACGGAATATCCGGGTGCTCAACGTCCTGCCCGGAGCAACTGCCACCGACATGTGGGGCTCCGCATCAAGGAGGAGGCATGGATCGCGGATGATGCGCCCCCGGAGCGTTGCCGAGGCCGTTGTCGCCGCATACGAATTGCCGCCTGACGTGGTTGCCGAAGAGATTCTGATGAGACCCATTGGAGGAGATATCGGATGACATCCCCGCTCGCGGATCGGACCGCCATCGTCACCGGGGCCGGTCGAGGGATTGGGAAGGCGATCGCTCTCGGCCTCGCACGCGAGGGGGCTCGGGTGGCGCTCGCCGCACGCACGCTGTCTGAGCTCGAGTCCCTGGCCCGGGAAATCGAGCGGCTCGGGAGCCGCGCGATCCCGGTTGCGACGGACGTCTCCCGCGAAAGGGACGTAGCACGCCTCGCCGAAAGGACTCTCGCTGAGTTCGGGAAAATAGATATTCTCGTGAACAACGCCGGGATTGGAGCTTTTGCCCGCATCTCCGAGCTTTCGCCCGAGGATTTCGACGCGATGTGGGGCACCAATGTCCGGGGGGCCTTTCTCTGCACCCGGGCCGTCCTTCCTTCGATGACCGCACACAGGCTCGGAGACATCATCAATATCGCATCGCTTGCAGGGCGGAATGCCTTCATCGGCGGAGGGGGGTATGCCGCGACAAAATGGGCCCTCATCGGCCTCGCCCGCTGTCTGATGCTCGAGGTACGCGAGCAGAATATCCGCGTGATCACGCTCTGCCCCGGCTCCGTCGATACCTCGTTCAATCATTCGGGGCCGAAGAATACCTCCGCCATACCGAAATCGGAGGATATCGCCCGCGTCGTTCTCGATACCCTTCTGATGCCGCGGTCGGTCATGGTGAGCGAAGTCGATATCCGGCCGACAAACCCCAAAGGGTGAGCAGCGGAAATCCATGGCCGAGAAAAAAACCGGAACCGTCACTTTTCGACAGACGCTCTCCCCTCTGCTGGAGATTTTCCGGGTCATGCCCGAGCAGGGATCGGCCTTTCCGGATTATAAGGCCGGTCAGTATGTTGCTCTCTCGCGGGATAATTGCAAACTGACCAGGAAGATCAACGGGCCGGATGGAAGCATGTCATATGTCCCCGACCTCGACGAGGCGGGCAAGATCCGCCGCGGCACCGTGACCCATTCATATTCGATCTCCTCCGCGCCCGCCGAGACGAGGGAGAAGGGCTTCCTCGAATTCTACGTGGTGCTGGAGATGATCAAGCTGGAGACGCCAGGCAGGCTGTCGGAATCTCTATTCCATATCGACCCGGAGTCGGACAACCGCATTTTCTACATGAACAAGATCGCCGGGGATTTCACACTGGAAAAACGCGCCGCCGGATTCCAGAACGTGGTCATGATCGGCACCGGCACCGGCCTCGCTCCCTTCGCTTCGATGCTGAAGCAACTCGCCCACGACGCACTCGCAGGGGCGAGAAGCCCCGCGAGCTATACGCTTTTCCACGCTAATCGCACGTTCGGGGAGCTGGGTTACCACGAAGAGCTCCGCTCGATCGAGGCCGGGAAACTCCTTGATTTCGTCTACGTGCCCTCCGTGAGCCGGCCCACCGCCCGGGACCTTGCCGACCCGAGCATCGGCATCGGCCGGGCAAATAACGTTCTCCGATTCATCCTCGGGATGCCCCTCAGGGAACAAGAGGACCTGGAAAACGCCGCCGATGGAAGCTCCGATGCGGAACGGAAAAGCCTAGCCTCTGCCGTCCGCCCCCGATTGCCGGGACATCGTGGAAAAGAGTTTTTCGCTGAGCGGCTGAACCCCGACAACTCTGTGATCCTCACGTGCGGGAATCCGGGGGTGATGTCCGACATCCGGTCGATCGCCGACCGGAACCGGATCCGGTTTGAGATGGAGGAGTGGTAGCTAGTTTTTCATCCCGAGATCGCTCCAGAGACCGAGGACGCAGCCGCGGCAGAAATACATGAGCTTGTGATCGCCGACCTGTCTGACGAGCAGCTCTTCCTTCCCGAAAGGCTGACGACAGACCGAGCACCGCGTTTTTTCCGCCGCCTCCGGACCCTTGTCGCCCAGGACTTTGTACCCGAATACCGCCAGGAGGGAGAGAAGAAGGAGGAACACGAAGGCCAGTCCTGTGAGGATCATCGGCTACAGCTTGATGCTTATCGAGACTCCGTCGCGCAAGGGGATGATTGTGGTGAATAAGTCCTTCGACGCGTAGATGAGCCGGTTGTACGTGAGTATCCCGGCCGTGTCAGCGTCAGGTTTGTGAGCAACCACTTTGCCGCCCCAGAGGACGTTGTCGCTGATGAGCATTCCCCCCTTCCTCAACCGCGGCACCGCCCGGCGGAACGCCTTCGGATACTGGTGCTTGTCGATATCGTTGAAGATGATGTCGAACTGACCGTCGGTGTCATCGATGAGTTTCAGCGCATCGCCCACCCGAAAATCAATTTTCTGCGAAATCTTGGCCCTATGAAAGTATTCCTGCGCATGTTCCGCGTTTTCACGGCTCCCCTCGGTACAGATGACCTTGCCGTCTTTTCCCAGCGCCTTTGCAAACCAGTACGCGGAATAGCCGAATCCGGAGCCGAGCTCCAGGATTCTACGCGCCTCCGCTGCCTTGGCGAGGACATAAAGCAGCCGCCCGACCAGAGGGCCAATGATGGGAAAATTTCTGTTCAGCGCGTATTGCTCCATGTCTTCGAGAATCTCATCCCTCTCGGGAGTGACATTGAGGAGGTAGTCGACGATGTGGGCGTGGACGATATCCATGCTGACAATATACCAAGATTCGGCCAATAATCAATCTTGCATTTTACGCACGAAATTCTGATTTTCAAGGAAGTCTTATTCGAAATCCTTCATGAACCGAACTGAAGCCTTCGCCCTCGTCACCGAGTTCACGAAAAGCGACGCGCTCATCAAGCACATGCTCGCCGTGGAGGCAGCCATGCGCGCCTACGCGCGGAAGTTCAATGAGGACGAAGAGCTCTGGGGAATGGCCGGGCTACTCCACGATTTCGACTATGAAACCTTTCCGACCGCCCCCGATCACCCGCTCAAAGGATCCGAAATCCTGAAGGAAAGAGGTTACCCGGATAATCTACGGACGGCAATCCTCTCTCATGCCTCATACACGGGGGTGCCCCGCGATACCAAACTGGCAAAAGCATTGTTTGCCTGCGATGAATTGTGCGGTTTCATCACGGCCTGCGCCGTCATCCGACCGAATAAGATCGCAGACCTGGAAGTTCCGTCCGTGAAGAAGAAGCTCAAGGACCGGGCATTTGCGCGCAATGTGAGCCGGGACGATATTTCTGAAGGGTGCGCCGAAATGGGCCTGCCCATGGATGAGCATATCCAGTTCGTCATCACGGCTATGAAATCAATCTCCTCGGATCTGGGGCTCTAAAAGTCGACCGCGAATCCCCCCCCAGGGTCGAAATGCCCTCGTTGTAATACTCGCCCAGATAACTCCTCCCGGAATAATAAGCAAGGAAGAGGTTGACCCCCTTCCCGGACCATTTTACAAATTTGATCCCTCCCTGGATATGATGCGACGCGTCATATTGAGGCATTCCTTCCAGGTTGAGATGGTGGCGTAGGCGCTGTCGGGAGATCCGCCCTCCCCGCCGAGCAGCCAGCTCAACTCCCCGCCCCCCAGGTAAGCCACCCTCCGGATCTCGTCGGGCCGGACAAGCGAAGCATAGGAGACTCCCCCCAGTAATACCGCAGGGAACCGAAGGACTCTTCGACGAATCGGGCGACCGTCAGCTCGCCCGGATCCTGAGAGAATGGCAACGGCCCCCGAGCCACTGCTGATTCTTGCTCGAATAGTGCCCTTCGACGACATGAGAGCTCCCGTGATAAATCCTTAGCCTCCACTGGAGTATCCCGCGGTCCTCGGTCCGTGAGATCGATACATTTCCCCCGAAAATTCCATCCAGAGCATCAATCTGAAGCCTCAAACCGTCACTCCCTGTCGCAAGGGCATAAGCCGTGAAATCAATCCCCGCGGTGATTCTTGTCCCTTCGTCCAGGATCCCATACCCGATGAGGTCGATGCTATTACCGGTGTCTAATTTCAGGTTCCCTGCATCCAGGAATTTGAACACTCCTATCCTCGTTTCCCTCATGTTCGCCCGGAGCGGCGGAAAATTCAATCCGGGAGGCAAGAAGACAAACTGAGAGCTTCCTCCGCTCGATAGGAACGTCGTCAGAATCGCCACAAGAGCTACTCTTGCTGTGCGCAGCATTTTCCCAACCCCCGAAAAAGTTTCGATTTGACCAGTGTACGAAACTTTCTATATTAAAAATTGGAGAAGCAATTCCAAGACCATGAATCAGAGTTTTTTCTGTTGTTCGTTGGTCCGCTCTCCATTCCGGTGAACATTTGTTATCCCGTTTAATCACCCTTCACCGGAAACTGATGAAGGGTTGAGGAACTTCTTCCGGAAATCTCGCCAGAAACCGATCATAATTATCGCTGCCCGCTTTTGAGCCCCGGGGGTCGGCCGTGTGCCCGGGACTTGCACGTAAAATGGATTCTGTCTTCATTGTAACTATGTTCCCGGATGGAAAATACCCCGGCAAGCCGCTCTGGAAAGAGAGGGGATCGTGATAATAATCCCGGAAAAAATCGCCCGCCAGATTTCGTCCCATGGCGAACGGACATATCCGGAAGAATGCTGCGGCGCCCTGATCGGAACGGAATCTGACGGGGTCAGGGAGGTGACAGTTATCGGCGAACTTCCCAACAGCGGCACGTCGGACCGGAAGCGGAGATTCCTGGTGTCGTCCGACGATTACCGGAACGCAGAAAACCTTGCGCAGAAGAATGGCCTGCTTCTGCTAGGTTTTTATCACTCGCACCCCGACCGTACTCCGGCCCCCTCGCAGTACGATCTTGAGCATGCGTTTCCCTGGTTTTCCTACGTGATCCAGTCGGTCACATCGGGACGCAGAGGAATGATGACGGCCTGGGTGCTGGACGAAAGCCGGCTGCGCTTTGACCGGCAGATCATTGCATGAGAGAAGAAGGAGTTTTATGAGAGTGATCATTCCGACGCCGCTCAGAGGCTTCGTCGGCAACAGAAATTATCTCGATGTCGAGGGAGATTCCGTTGCCGAGGTTTTGAGTAATCTTACGCGCCAGTACTCGCAGCTCTCCCCACACCTTTTCACGCAGGAGGGGACGCTTCGGAGTCATGTGAATATCTGCGTGAACGACGAGGAAGTCCGGTATCCCGCAAACGGCAAAACCGCTCTTCGCGATTCGGATGTCATCAGCATTGTGCCATCGATCGCCGGCGGCGGGTCGCCGTCAGATTTCTCGCGGGAGGAGATGCTCCGCTACGGCCGGCACCTGGTCATGCCCGAGGTGGGCATCAGGGGACAGAAGAAACTGAAGGAATCGCGCGTGCTTATGATCGGCGCAGGGGGGCTCGGCTCGCCGCTTGGCCTGTATCTGGCCGCGGCCGGCGTGGGCACGATCGGCATCGTGGATTTCGACGTGGTCGATCTCTCTAATCTCCAGAGACAATTGCTCCATTCGACGGCCGACGTCGGACGGCCGAAGCTCGACTCTGCCCGCGAACGGCTGCTCGAAATCAACCCGCATTGCCGCGTCAATCTTCATCCGACGAAGCTGAGCTCGGAAAACGCCATGGAGATTCTGCAGGATTACGACATCATCGTCGACGGTACGGATAACTTTCCCACGCGCTACCTGGTGAACGATGCCTGCGTCCTCCTCGGAAAGCCGAACGTGTACGGCAGCATTTTCAGATTTGACGGCCAGGTGAGCGTTTTCGATGCCCGCCGGGGACCCTGCTACCGTTGTCTCTATCCCTCTCCCCCGCCCCCGGGACTGGTTCCCAGCTGCGCAGAAGGAGGTGTGCTCGGCGTTCTTCCAGGGATCGTCGGATCTCTCCAGGCGCTGGAAACGATAAAACTGATCATCGGGGAGGGGGATTCGCTCGTGGGGAGACTCCTGCTGTTCGACGGTTTAGGCCTGAAATTCCGCGAGCTGAAGCTCCGGAAAAATCCCGACTGCCCCGCCTGCGGCGCGTCCCCAACCATCACCGGGCTGATCGATTACGACGATTTCTGCGGAATGCGGTCCGAGCAAGCCGGGGAAGAATTCGACATTTCGCCCGAAGAGCTCAAATCCCGGCTTGACCGTGGCGATAAGATTTTTATTCTCGATGTGCGAGAACCGAACGAGTACGCGATCAATAATCTCGGGGGATCGCTCATCCCGCTGAACGACCTTCCTCAACGGGTGGGAGAAGTGGATTCTTCAATGGAAATCGTCGTCCACTGCAAGACGGGAGGCAGGAGCGCGCGGGCGGCAGAGTTTCTGAGAGGCGCCGGGTTCCGGAAAGTGAAAAATCTCGCCGGCGGCATCGACGCATGGGCAGACCGGATTGATGCATCGATGGCGCGCTATTGACCGGGATGAGTCCCGGCATACGCTTTAGGTTTATTCTCGGAAATCCCCCGAAGGATCCTCCCCGTTCGATTCCCCCGGCCGTGCCTGTGACGCGGCGAGGGCTCGCGTAGTGTTTCTTTGCAGCTGCATCGGTCGGCGATTCACAGACCATTCCCGGATCTTGCACTGGCGTCATTCGTGCGGCCCGAGCATCCCGTCCCGCCGGTCGCGTTATTGTAACTCTTGAATTATTTTCCTAAATTCACCGAATCTTTCGGTCCATATCACGCGGAGAAAACCCCATGCGCCAGTTCATCGTTGCATCCATGCTCATCCTGAGCGTCATCCCCGCCCTCGCACAGGAAGAGGAAGAGGAGCCGCTTCCTCCTCCCCGGCGGCACGCCCAGGCAAAAATCGGTGGCGGGATCGGGTTTACTCAACATCTTCTCTTCATCGACCTCGATCCCATTAATGAGGTTCTCCGCAAGAGCAACGCCGCGGAGTTCGACAACGGCCCCATATTAATGGTGGGAGGACAGGGATATGGTTACATACTCCTGCTTCCGAACGTGCGCGTCGGCGGCCTCGGCGCAAGCGGGACCATCCGGTCTAAGTCCCTTCAGGGTCAGGTTCGCCGCGACGTCGATCTTTCAGTTGGATTCGGAGGCGTTAACATCGATTATGTCTTCCCCGTCGTTCCTCGCCTCGATGTGGCCGTCGGCATCGTTCTTGGGGGAGGGGGAATGAGCATGAAACTCACCCGGGACCAGGGTTTTGCCAAGACGTGGGACGGGGCCTGGGACCAATTCAACACAGGAGTCCCCCCGAACGGCCAGCCGTTCGAGTACTCAACGACGCTCGCCGGCTCCTTTTTCGTCTACCAGCCCACGGTGAATGTTGAAGTCGCCCTTCTCCGCTGGCTCGGCCTTCGTGCCGGCCTTTCCTATAACGGCATGTCGGGGAACAGCTGGAAGGTTGACGACAAGTATGACCTGGCCGGGGTCCCCTCCGGCGTGAGTGGCAAGGGGTGGATGCTCAATGGGGGGATATTCATCGGGACTTTCCTCTTTTGAAGCGGCTGTGAGCTTGCCCCGGCTCCTTAGCCGGTGCGCGGTTTTTCCGTGAATTGCTCCCCCTTCCATTGCGCGAAGAGAGGCTTTAGTTTGTTGCGCTGGTACTTTCCCGTCGATGTCACCGGTATGTCGTCCCCGAAGACCACCACCTTCGGGCACTTTGGAAAAGGAAAGAATTTCCTGCAGTAGTCGATGACATCTCCCTCCGTGACGGCGATGCCCTCCCGCGCCTGGACATACGCACCGACCTCCTCGCCGTACCAGTCGTTCTCAAATCCGACCGCTAACCCCGCCTTGATGCCTGGCATGTTCATCAGGACTTCGTCAATCTCAAAGGGCGATATGTTGGTCCCTCCCCGGATGATCAATTCCTTGATGCGTCCTGTGATGAAGAAGAATTTCCTTCCCCGCTCATCTCTTTTGTAGAAACCCTCATCGCCGCTCCGGAACCAGCCGTGGGCGAACGTTTTCAGGTTTTCCTCAGGGTTGGCATAATACTCCTTCATGACATTGTGCCCCCGGATGACGATCTCGCCCCGTGCCTCTTCGCCCAGTTCATTGCCGCTTCCGTCATGAATCGCCATCTCGTTGGGAGGGACCGGCACACCGATCGAGGGGAAGCCGTACGAACCGAGCCACCGCGTGTGCTCCTCGGGGGAAAGATCGAGCGGGAGGAAACAGGAATAACAGGTCGTCTCCGACAGCCCGTAGCCGTGAATGATCGGGAGGTTGTACGTTTTCTCGAAATTAAGCGCCAGCTCTACCGTGAGCGGCCCCGCGCCGCAGATGAGGTGGCGAAAGCACGAGAGGTCGTACCGCGAGAGCGACAAGCGTTCGTGCAGGAGGAACTGGAGCAAGGTGGGGACTACGCTCACAACGTGGACCCGCTCATCCGCCAGCCGCTGGAAAAAAGTTGCCGTGTGAAATTTCTGGTTAAGCACGACGCTCCCTCCGTAATACAGGGGGGTCATCAGCGTGACGACGGTCCCGTTCACATGATGGATGGGAAGGACGCACATCATTCGCTGCCCCTTCTCCAGGCCGTGCCATTCCGAAATGGCCTTTGCATCCACCAGAAGATTGTACTGGGTAAGCACAACACCCTTGGGCAAGCCTGTCGTCCCCGACGTGTAGACGATCAAAGCCTCATCATCGAGGCCGACATGCTGTCGGGCGATCTCTATCCCTTTCAGGCCGGGAGTCGATTGTTCAAATTCGACATAGTTTGCCGGGAGCGATTTTCCCCGTGGGGAGAGCCTGGATCCGACCCCGACGACCGTGCCGACGCTCGGCTCGTCGCCCAGAATCTTTGCGACCCTCCCGATGAATTGGTCCCGCACGAACGCTAGTTTGCACCCGGAGTTTTTCAGTATGAAGCCGATGCGCCTGTCGTCCTCGCCCAGATTGATCGGCACGACGACGGCCCCGATCATGAAAGCCGCGAAGTACTGGATGACGGTGTCCGAGTGGTTGAAGGAGATGGTGGCGACGCGGTCGCCGCGTGATATCCCGTGGTCAAGGAGAAACGTCGCGGCTCCCCGCACGTCGTCGCTGAACCGGCGGTAGGTGAAGGAACGTCTCCGCGGGTCATCGTCGGAGCAATAGATCAGCCACTCGTCATCCCCCTGATCACGCACGCGGGCGGAGATCAGATCCCCTATATTACTGTAGGGGACGGTGTGGTCACAGGAAGAGCCCTCGGCGCAGGTGCGCGCCTTCATGATATTGGAGTGGATGTCTATAGCCATCTTTCCGCGCCCGGACGGTTCAATCACGGGTCAACCGGCCCCCCGAATTCAATCCCGCCGGGGTTTCTCGCCGTCTTTCAACTCCCCGGCCTGCGGGCGCACGAGGTCGAACCTGTCCCGTGTCCGCGTGTAGGTCGGGCCTCCCATCCGCCCGATTGCACGGAGCTTTTCCTGATCGATGCGAAAGCTGTCGAAATGATCGTCCCGGATGTGAAAGCGCAGAATCTCTCCGATGACCACCCGCCCGGAGCCCGGCCCTTCGCCCACCCTCACGATTTGGTTCAGCCTGCATTCCATTGAGATGTGCGATTCTCCCACTCTGGGAGGGGCGACAAGATCGCTTCCGACGGGAGTCAGGCCCGAGACCCTGAACTCGTCGACGTCCGGGGGGAAATCAGTCGAACAGATGTTCATCTGCTCGGCGAATTCTTCGGAAACGATGTTGACGACGAATTCACCGCTCTCCGCAACGTTCCTCAATGTGTCCTTTTCCTGGCCGTCCTTGCGGACCGTTGTGCAGAAGAGGAGGGAGGGGGGATTCGAACAGATTCCGTTGAAAAAGCTGAAGGGAGCCAGATTCCTCGTCCCGTCCCTGCCGAGGCTTGAGACGAACGCTATCGGCCTCGGGACGATCGAACCGATGATGAGTTTGTAGATGCTGGGGTAATCGTACTTCTTCGGATCGATGATCACCGTAAACCCCCGGCGACAGGGCGGGCGGTCATTTCTTCTCCATCCAGCTCTGCCAATAATCCTTCCATTCCACCGCTTCGCCGGCAGGAAGGACGTGGATCGGATTCAGACCGTCGAGCATCACGGCATACTCATCGGTGTGCGTTTTTTCAGCCTGGCCCCGCAAGGCCTTCGGGTGGGGGCCATGATGGATCCCCCGGGGATGGAGCGTGACCATCCCGGCGCGGATATTGTCGCGGCTGAAGAAATTGCCGTCATGGTAAAAGATGAATTCGTCGTAGTCGGTGTTCCGGTGGAAAAAAGGCACCTTGAGGGCCTCCGGATCCTCCTCGAGCGGCCGGGGGAGAAAGCTGCAGATTGCCGCCCCGCGGGTGACGAAGGTGGTGTGCGCGCTCGGAGGGAGATGCGCCCTCGGGCTCATGACGGGGCGGATGTCCCGCATGTTCAGCTTCCACGCCGTGAGGTCCCCCTTCCAACCGACGACGTCGATCGGATTGAAAGGATAGAAGACCGATGAAAACTCATTATCGACCTTGATGCGGACTTCCCATTCACGCCGGTCGTCGAGCTTGGGAGCGGGTTCCGGCGTCACGATGACCGCAGGATCGTACAGCGCGTGCTGCCCGATGAGCCCCTTGTCCGGCTGCTCGAATTCGGTCTTCGACTGGACGATGAGGAAGAAATTGTCCTTCGAGTTCGGCACCACCCGGTATGTCACCGCGCGGGGGATGATGATGTAGTCCCCCTTCTCAAAAGACAGCGGCCCGAAATCGGTCTCGATCACTCCCTCTCCCCGGTGCACGAAGTAGAGTTCATCTCCGTCCGCGTTGCGGAAGTAAAAAGGCATCGGGTCGCTCCGGCGGGAGACATACAGCGCCACGTCGTCGTTTCCGAGAAATGCCACCGGCATCCCTCCCGGATCTTTCCCGTCCGACGGCTCCAGCTTGTTACAGTCGATGCAATGGGGCCGAAGCTTCCCCTCGAACCGGATCCACCCCGTCGGCGGGTTTGCATGGTAAAGGTGCGCGGACTTGCCGAAAAAACCCTTCCGGCCATGCTCCTCCTCAAATGTCCCCTGGGGGAGCCCCACATGGGCCTGCTTTGCCGTCTTGCCTTTCTGCAGTGGATACATAGAATCCCTCTATTTGGTTGTCGTCTTACTCAGAAATCACTTTTTCACTACCCTGTTCCGCAACGTCCCGATCTTTTCGATTTCAAGTTCCATCAGGTCGCCGGGTTTAACCCACCGGTCAAGCTCCAGGCCACAGCCGCCCCCCACGGTCCCCGACCCGATGAGATCCCCCGGGTAAAGGGTTTCGTCCATCGAGGCGAAGGCGATCATTTTTTCGAAGCTATGCGTTATGCTTCCCGAATTCCCTTCAGACCAAATCTCGCCGTTGATGCGGGCCTTCATCGCCAGATCATACGGATCCCCGATCTCGTCGGCGGTGACCAGGACAGGTCCGATCGCCGTTGCGAAATCCTTTCCCTTCGCGGGGCCGAGCCGGACCTTCATCTCGCGGCGCTGGATGTCCCGCGCGCTGAAATCGTTCATCACCGTGAACCCGGCAATGTAGCTGCTGGCGTCCTTCTCCGGAATATTCTTTCCCTGGCGGCCGATCACAGCCGCCAGCTCCAGTTCGTAATCGAATTTTTCGGTGTACGACGGCCAGAGGACATCCTCATCGGTCCCGATGATGCTCCAGTGAGCACCCTTGTAGTAGACAGGCATTTCGTACCACTCCTCCGGCATCGGTTCGCCCCGCTTCTCGAATCCCTTCTTCACATGCTTTTCGAAGGCATAAAAGTCTCTCATGGAGGCGGGGCGCGGGAGCGGAGCCCTCAGCTTCACATCCCCGGCTCGGAATATCAGGGTCTCTCCGTTCGGGCCCGCGGGGACATTCTTCTGCGCCAGAAGATCGCTCACCGCCGATCGCGCAACCTGCATCGAGGTGAGCTCTCCCTGCAGAAATGACAGCATGGTCGGCGGAACGAGGGCTCCCGCCAGCCGGTAGGGTTGCGCCTCCCCTTTCGTGAACAGATGCCAGGCGCAGGCCGAGTGGAGATCTATTATCCTCCCGGCGGTCTCGGCGCCCAGACGCTGGTGCCGCCCGAGGGGGGTCGTGATTTCAAAAGTGCAGAGACGCACTAAAGATTTCCCCGCCGCTGCTGTTCCCTCTCGATCGCCTCGAAGAGTGCCTTGAAATTTCCCTTGCCGAAACTCCTGCTTCCCTTCCGCTGGATGCACTCGAAGAACAGGGTCGGCCGGTCCTCCACGGGTTTCGTGAAAATCTGGAGCATGTATCCCTCGTCATCGCGGTCAACGAGGATTCCAAGACGCTTCAGATCGTCGAGGGGCTCGTCGATCTTGCCCACCCTCCCTTCCAGCTCGTCGTAATACGTTGAGGGGACCCTCAGGAATTCGATTCCCTGCGCGGTCAATCTCCGCACGGTCTCGATGATGTCGTCGGTGGCCATGGCGATGTGCTGCACGCCCGGCGTGAGATAATACTCAAGGTATTCCTCGATCTGCGACTTTCGCAATCCGGCGGCCGGCTCATTGATCGGAAACTTGATCCGGTCGTTTCCGTTCGCCATGACCTTTGACATCAGGGCCGAGTATTCCGTCGAAATGTCCTTGTCATCGAAATGCTGGTAGAGCCTGAATCCCATCACGTCCATGTAGAATCGGACCCACTTGTTCATCCCTCCCAGCTCGACATTTCCCACGCAGTGGTCGATGTACTTCAGGCCGACGGGGCGCGCGATCGGATCGGGCGAGGGAGAAGGCCTATAGCCCGGCATGAAAATCCCCTTGTAGTTCTTTCTCTCGACGAAGGTGTGGATCGTGTCCCCGTAGATCTGGATCGCAGATTTCCTGATCTCGCCATGCTCGTCCCGGAATACGGTCGGCTCCATGACCCCGCGCGCTCCCCTCGTCGTGGTCTCCCTGTATGCGGATTCCGCATCATCCACCCACAGCGCGAGATCCCTCACGCCGTCGCCGTGCAGCTTCGTGTGATCGGAGATCGGATGGTCGGGCTGAAGCGGGGTCGTGAGGACGAATCTCACCTTTCCCTGCTCGAGCACGTACGACGCCCTGTCGCGCACTCCCGTCTCCAGCCCCGCGTAGGCGACCAGGCTGAATCCGAAACCCGCCCGGTAGTAGTAGGAGCTCTGCTTGGCGTTGCCGACGTAGAATTCCACGTAGTCGGTGCCGTTGATCGGCAGGAAATCTTTTTCTGTCGTCGGTCGTGTTTGGGTCGTGGTTCTCATAAATCTCCTGTGAAAAATGCCGCAGTGCGATCGGCTATGCCAGCGTCCGCGCGAGAACGGTCTTAAACTTTTCGATGAAGAATGCGTTCTCCTCGTCCCGTCCGACCGATATCCTGAGGCAGGAGGGAAGGCCGAACGCGCCGAGAGGCCTCACGATCACCCCGAACGTCAGCAGTTTCTCGAATACGCGGCGGGCGTCCTCCTCGCTCTCGCGCACGACCATGAGGAAATTGGCGTCGGAGGGAACGAACCGGACGTCGAGCCGGCGGAACGACTGGCTCAAAAAGCTCAGTCCCCTCGAATTCAGCTCGAGCGAGCGGTGCAGGAACTCCTTGTCCCGGAGGGCGCCGATCCCGGCGGCCTGGGCCGGCGTGCTCGGTTCGAACGGGAGCTTAACCTTCATCAGATTCCGAATCAGCTCCTCGTGCGCGAAACCGTATCCGATCCTGACGCCGGCAAGCCCGTAAATCTTTGAAAACGTCCGCAGCGTGATCACGTTGTCATACCGGTAATGCATGGAATCGGGGTAGACGGGGTTGTCGCGCGCGTACTCGAAATACGCCTCGTCGAGGATGATCAGGACCCTCTCCGGGACATTCTTGTAAAACTCATCGAACTCGCGTTTGGTGAAGATTGTGCCGGTGGGATTGTTCGGATTGGCCAGATAGATGATCTTCGTGCGATCGTTGATCGCTTCGCTCAGCGCGGGAAGGTCATAATGCCAGTCACGGTATGGCACGGTCCGGTAGGTGACCCCCCGGGACCGGGCCAGGACCTGAAAACCGATGAACGCCGATTCGGTGGTCAGGATCTCGTCGTCGTCGCAGAGGAAGGTGCGGATGATGTTTGACATGATCCCTTCGGATCCGCTCCCGACGATGACGTTGTCGACTTTGAGATTGTAAAGGGCCGCGAGGACGGACCGCAAATCCTGGCCGCCGTTCGGGTAGAAGTGAAGCTCGCCCATGTGCCTGGTCATCTCCTCGATCGCCATCGCCGAGGACCCGAGCGGGTTTTCATTAGAGGCGAGCTTGATCACACGCGCGAGGCCGTGCTCACGCATCACTTCGCCGATCGGCTTTCCCGGCTCGTACGGACGGAGTGAACCAATATAGCTCGGGACGAGAGGCATGGAGAGAATTAAGTGTGTGCAAGATAGCAAACGGGCCCCTGAAAATCAAAAATTGTATGTCAAGGGATTTTTCAGTACACTATCGGATATCACCCTCCGCGCGATCGATGGTTCAATTCACCTGAGTCCCCAGTGTCACCACCCTCTGAACCGACCAGGGGTGCGCGCCGCAGATGCAGAAAACTTTTCCCGTTGTGAATGCGATCGATCTGCCTCCTCATCCCGCTGTCCCTTATCGCCGCGCTGCCGGCGCCGGCTCAACAGAATGATTCCCTCCACATCGGGCCCTTCCACCACGCGGAATTTTCCGTCCGGAGGACGGGAGATACATCGTTCGTCCTGCCGCATGCCTTCATCATCGCCGGAAGCGAGCGGATCTCGATCGACTCCGTCTCCCTCGACTCGGCCGACTATTCGCTCGACGCGCGCTTCGGCCTGTTGACGGTCCGCCCCGATGCCTTCCGGCGCGTCATCCCCGACACGCTTCTTCATCCGCTTCGGATGACATACAGGTCGCTTCCCTTCAGCTTCAAGCCCGGGTATGAGCTTCATACCGTCAGGCCGGATACGCTGGGGGGAAAACCGGTCAGCCTCGCGCGCCCCTCCCGCAGCTTCTCGTTCGACGATCTGTTCGGCTCGAACCTGCAGAAAAACGGGAGCATCGTCCGGGGCTTCTCCGTAGGATCCAACCGGGATCTCTCCCTCACGTCCGGGTTCCGGATGCAGATGTCCGGCAATTTGACCCGCGATCTTGAGCTCATCGCCGCGCTCACCGATGAGAATTCTCCCATCCAGCCGGAAGGGACTACCCAGACTCTTCAGGAAGTGGACAAGGTTTTCGTCGAACTGAGGGCCCCCAAAGCGCGCGCCACCCTCGGGGACTTCACCTTCGGCCTCTCCGGGTCCGAGTTCGCCCCCCTTTCCCGGAAGCTTCAGGGCGCGACCGGCTCGGCCAGCTACGGAGACGGAACCGGCGAAATCATCGCCGCCGGAGCATCGACCCGCGGCAAATTTACCACGAACGCGTTCCCCGGCTCGGACGGCGTGCAGGGTCCCTATCTCCTCGCCGACCCGAATAACGACCACTCGATCATCGTCATCGCCGGGACGGAACGGGTCTATGTCAACGGCGAGCGGATGACCCGCGGAGAAACGAACGACTATACGATCGATTACGGGAACGCCGAGCTCACCTTTACAACCCGGCGGCTGATCTCCCGCAGCTCACGCATAACCGTTGACTTTGAATACAGCGACCGGCGCTTCAACCGAACTTTTCTCGCCGGGCGATCAGTCACCCGGCTGAAAGGATTCGACTTCACGGCGTCGGCCATACGCGAGAGCGACAACGAATCGTCTCCCGTCGGCGCGACGCTGAACCAGGACGATCTGGACACCCTGCGCCTCGCCGGCGACGACCAGCAGAAAGCGTCGCGCTCGGGCGTCCAGTTCGTCGGGGCGGGACGAGGCCAGTATCTCCTTGCCGGCGCGTTTCACGATCCGCGCTCGGGCCGGGATATCCCCGTCTATTCGTTCAAACCTGTCGATACGTCCCGCGCGGTCTATGCGATCACGTTCAGCAACGTCGGCGAGGGGAACGGCTTTTACAGGAAAATCTCGACCGGACACTTCGAGTTCGACAGCGTGGGCCGCGGCAGCTACGAACCGGTGCGCTTTCTCCCGATGCCGCAATCTCACTCCCTGCTCGACTTCGCGGCCGCCGCCCGCCCCGCCGATCGCGTGACGATCACCGCAGAATACGCGCTGTCGAGCTTCGATCCGAACAAATTCTCCCCGATCGGGGATGACCAGCACAACGGTCCCGCCCTTAATGTCGGATTCCGGCTCGACAGCCAGAGGGTGCGCCTGGGATCCCTCGATGCCGGCTCGCTGGATCTCCTTTTGAAGGAGCGGTACGTGGACCGGCGGTTCATTTCTCTCGATCGGACGAACGAAGTCGAATTCTCGAGAAAGTGGAACGTCCAGGATTCGCTGAGGGGGGACGAGGAATTGCACGAGGGGCTGCTCGGCTACAGGCCGGTCTCCCCGCTGCTTCTGTCGACGGGGTTCGGACGGATCCGGAGGGGGGATGTATCCTCCGACAGGGCGAATTTCTCGGGCAATTTTGACGGCGCGGGCGCGCCCTTCGCCGGTTATGACATCGAGTATATCCGGACGACAAACGGAGAGCGTCAGGGGAGATGGACGCGTCAGAAGGGTTCTACCCGGTACGATCTGGGGCTCTTCGTTCCGCGGCTGACATTGTCCAATGAAATTCTGTCGAACTCAAGCTCCGATTCCCTCATCGGAGGGTCGTTTCGCACGAACGAAATCTCTCCGGGGATTTTCTTCGGGAAGGAGAATGCGGCGGCCGTGGATGCGTCCGTCGGATGGTCCTGGGATGACTCGCTCTCGTCCGGGTCTTTTTCACGGGCCTCCCAGGCGTTTTTCCAGAGATATGGGGCGCGCCTCGCGGGGTGGAGATCGCTTGCCACGTCTCTCGATGTGACGATCGCGCAGAAGAACTTCCGCGGGGTCTTCAGGCGGAACGCAGACGTCCAGACGCTTCTCCTCCGCTCGCAGACTCGGTACACTCCGGTCGAGAACGGGATCGAGTCCGACTGGTTCTACGAGGTGGCCACGGAACGGGCGCCCAAATCGGAGAGAATTTTCCAAAAGGTTCCTCCCGGGACGGGGAATTACATTTACCTCGGGGACGTCAACGGCAACCATGTTGTCGACGCGGGGGACTTCCAGCTGAGCCGGTTCGATGGAGACTTCATCGCCCTCACCCTTCCGACAGGGGAGTTGACCCCCGTCATCGACGTCAAGGCGAGCACACGCATACGGTTCTACCCGAAAAAGATCTTCTCCGGACCCCTCGCGCGGAGCCTCGGGCTTCTGTCGGGGGAGAGCTATTTTCGCGTCGAAGAGAAGAGCACCGAGACCGATCTGAAGCAGATCTATTTGTTGCGTTTCAGCAGGTTTTTGCGTGATGAGACCACTCTCCTCGGCTCCAACATTTTTACGCAGGATCTTTATCTTCTCGAAAATGACCCCCAGCTGAATTTCCGGTTTCGGTACTCGCAGCGCCGAGGCCTGGCGCAATTCGCAACACTCGGCGAACGGACCTATTCCCGCGAGCAATCGGTGCGCCTGAGGTGGCAGTTTGTCAGGGAACTGGCAAATCAGATCGACTATATCGTAAAAAAGGACGCTCTCTCGTCGACGGAGTTCAGTAACCGCGTGCGCGACGTCTCATCGAATACTCTTCAGCTGGACTGGGCTTACCGGCCCGAGCAACAGATCGAGGTCGGGTTCCGCATCGGCGTTTCGGAGGCCAGCGACTTTGATACGACCTCGGTAAGCACCAACGATCAATCGCTCCGCATAATTTACGCATTTGCCGGAAAAGGGCAGATGCGGGGGGAACTTACTCGGGAAGAGGTGACATTTGACCACGCCCCCGCAATTGTCCCCTTTGAACTCACAGACGGTAAGTTTGCCGGGAAGTCATGGCTCTGGAAGGCGAGTTTCGATTACGAGATAACGAGCTCACTGCAGTTGAGCGCTGGCTACGACGGTCGCTCGGAAGGTGGGCGCGCGCCGGTTCATACGGCGCGGGCGGAAGTTAGAGCACTGTTTTAACATTTTTCTTTGCGCGAACCCTGATCCCTCGGCGTGTCGGTGTGTTCCACGCGGTTTCACGCTACGTCGCCGCATCGTTCTCCGCACGCGCACACGCGCGTGGAGAGCCGAGGGAATCTCCTGCGCCGGAGCTCGACGACGTCCGGGCGGGGGAGCGCGCGCGCGAGCGGTTCTTGATCGCGCGTATCTCTCGCACGCGGTTCCGAGCGTCCGTGCCGTCACAAAAAATTTTTCTTCGCGATGATTTTCTTCTTGCTTTTTTGTTTGGAACTTTTTATAATGAGTCGCGTGAATTTCACTTCACGCGTTCAGCAGTTCTCACCGAACGAAATTTCACCGGCAACATTCGAAAAGGGACACATGAGGGGGAAACTTGTCGTCTCGTGTCATGTGAGTTCGTCAATCCACGATTTTCCATTTCCGAATGAGTCAATTGGTACTCTATGCCTGAAGAAGTTGCAACTCCCGAGGTCGCTCGAGTTGCAAACGCGAACCGAAAGTATGTAACCGCTGATGGAGAAAAGGAGGGAGGCTCCGATGCAAAAGCCCAACCAGGTAAGAAAGTTTATTGCACATCGTTTGATTCGCGAATTGGGCGGATCTATGTTGCGTCGACGGAAGTAGGCGTCTGTAAAATCAGCGTCCCTCGGGAGTCCCGTAAGGATTTTTTCGAGTGGCTCAAGGGGCACTTCGACCCCGATTCGGTGTCCGATAACCGGGCCCACAACCGGGAGGCGATCGACCAGCTGGTCCGCTATTTTAACGGAAAGCTGGCGAAATTCACCTGCCCCATTGACCTGCTGGGAACCCCGTTCCAGGTACGCGTGTGGAAGGAATTGTGCAAGATCCCGTATGGTTCAACCGTGACATATAAGAGTCTGGCTCGACGCGTGCACGCGCCGAAATCGTTCAAGGCCGTCAGGAGGGCGAATGTCGCTAATCCGCTTCCTATCGTCGTCCCCTGCCACCGGATTCTCGGTTCGAACGGCGCGCTTGTCAGCTACTCCTGCGGGATTAAAACTAAAGAATTCCTCCTGAGGCTCGAAGGCGCTATCATCGTCTGACCCTGGCAGCGCCGGGTCAGGTTTTTTTTGGCGGAGCAAGCGCGTGCGTGCGCGAACGGATATCCCCCCGCGCGCGCATGCGCCAGCCCCGCAATCGGACTCTTCGTGCATAACCCCCACGCCTCCCTCCCACGGAAGGAATGTTGATGCCGTTTCTCGACCAGCTTAACCCGAAGCAACAGGAAGCCATCACGAGCGTCCAGGGCCCGGTCATGGTGGTCGCGGGACCGGGGAGCGGGAAAACTCGCGTCCTCACCTACCGTATCGCCCACCTGGTCTCGATCGGCGTTCCCTCCTACCAGATCCTCGCCCTCACCTTCACGAACAAGGCGGCAAATGAGATGCGAAACCGCATCGTCAGTCTCGTCGGTGACAAGAGCCGATCGCTCTGGATGGGTACGTTTCATTCAATTCTTGCGCGGGTGCTCCGGGCCGAATGCGCCTCCATAGGCTATACAAGAAGTTTTTCAATCTATGACTCTCAGGATAGCCTGGCCCTTATCCGATCCGTCATGAAAGACCTCGCCATCTCCCCCCAACAATTTAATCCCCAGGCGATCCGCTCGAGAATAAGCGGGGCAAAGAACCAGCTCGTCCTCCCGCCGGATTTCGCTGCATCAGATCTCTTTGAAGAGAAAACCGCCCTCGTCTACTCCGAATACCAGAACCGGCTCGAGGCCAGCGATGCAATGGATTTCGACGATTTGCTGCTGAAACCGATCGAAGCGTTCCGGTTACAGAAAAAGTTGCTTGAAAAATATCAAGAACGATTCCGCTTCATCCTGATCGACGAGTACCAGGATACGAACCACGCCCAGTACGTGCTCATCAAGCTCCTGGCCCAAAAATACCGCAACGTCTGCGTCGTCGGGGATGATGCCCAGAGCATCTATGCCTTCCGCGGCGCCGATATCCGGAATATCCTCGACTTTCAGCGGGACTACCCCGACTCGACCATCATACGGCTCGAGCAGAATTACCGCTCGACGAAGACCATCCTCGCCGCCGCAGACCAGGTTATCAAACATAATTCGGAACAAATCGCCAAAAACCTCTGGACCGAAAACTCCGAAGGGGAGAAGATCACCCTTCTTTCGTGCAGGGACGACCGGGATGAAGGCATGGCCATCGTTGCCCGGATTCATGCGGAATCCCGCCGGCTCAAGCTTGACCTCCGGGATTTTGCGGTGATGTACCGGATGAACTCTCAGTCCCGGTCGCTCGAGGATGCCCTCAACCAGAACAATATCCGGTATATCATGGTGGGAGGCGTCCGCTTTTATGAGAGAAAGGAAATCAAGGATGTGATGGCCTATCTCCGCCTTCTTGTGAATCCGAAGGATGATGAGAGTTTTCGGCGGATCGTGAACTACCCGGCCCGCGGCTTGGGTGAGACAGCGGTCGCCCGGCTGAGCGATTTCGCGTCATCGAACTCGGTTTCTCTCCTCCATGCCGCGGCCCGTGCGCCGGAAATCCCAAAAATCTCGGGAAAAGCCCGGGATGCCCTGTCCCGCCTCGCGGCAATGCTCCTTAAATACCAGAGTCTCGTCGGACAAATGTCCCCGAGCGAGATTTCCCGGGCGCTCATCGAGGAAATCGGCATCCTTCATCTATTTAAGGAGGAGGCGACCGAGGAAGCCATGGCCCGGTGGGAGAACGTCCAGGAAATTCTCTCCGCCATAACCGCATTCACGGCCGAGCAACCCGGCGCTCCCCTTGAGGATTTTTTGCAGGAAAAGTCCCTTCTGTCCGATGCCGACGAATGGGACGACAAGAAAAACGCCGTGACCCTTCTGACCCTCCATAGCGCAAAGGGGCTGGAGTTCCCGGTCGTCTTTATTACCGGCCTCGAGGAGGGTCTGTTGCCATTTTCCCGCTCACACACCCCCGATGCCGCCGACCTTGAGGAAGAACGAAGGCTCTATTACGTCGGCCTCACCCGGGCCATGCGAAAGCTCTATCTGAGCTATGCCCGCAGCCGCTACCGGTTCTCCGAGGTTTCGCATCAGTCCCCCTCCCGATTCATCACGGAGATTGACGACAGCCTGCTTGAGAGTGAGGATCGGCAGACGTCGCCGACCGGGTTCCCCCCAACGGCCAGGATGGCGCGGATGCGCCGGCGGCCCGCAGAAGTTTTTTCCGATCCCATGCCCGACTATGATTATGATTCCGAAGAAGCGCTCAGGGTCGGACGCCAGGTTCTCCACGAGGTTTTTGGAGAGGGAAAAATTGTCCAGCTTTCCGGGAAGGGAGAGTCCCTCAAAGCCGTCGTCGAGTTCTCAACGGCAGGGAAGAAGAATCTCATGCTGAAATACGCCCACCTCAAGCTCCTCTGAGCCCCCGTTAGCGCCAGAGGCCCCCTCCTCGTGCGCCTGCGCGGGACAGTTCCTCAATGAAACCGGTTCTGACCGTCGGATCACGAATACCAGTGCAAAACCAGCTTGCCCGCCTATGAAATGACCCGCCCAGGACAGCGCTTCCCTTGAGGTGTGAGCCGTCATGAATTACATAGAAAACCCCCATTTTTCGGTGTGATTCCTGCCACAGGTTGGCTGTAATTCTTTTCCTGAGTGATTATTTTAAGGGAACTGAAATTCAGCATGTAAGAGAGGGGGATTTTTCTCCTCCGGAAGTAAGGGGATTGATGGGGACGTGCCTATGAATATCGTTCAGCACTCTGTGCGTCGGCCGACGGCTTTAGTGACCCCCGCGGTCGCCGTGAGCCGGACTGCGCCCCGCCCGGGACACTCGCCGTGCAAAGTTTTACCGGGACCGGCCGGGATTCCCGCCCGGAGTTCAAACATCACTATCGCGATTCCGACCTTATGACTCGATCGAAAGAGCCCTCCTCTCCGGAAGCCGGAAAGGAAAAACTCACATCAGCAGACCCCGATGCTGCCCAGTCCTCGGGTAAAGACCACGCGCCAGATAAGAAATCGTCCGCCGGTCCCGATCGGATCAACCAGTGGCTCCCCTCGGCCTTCCAGCGCCGCCAGGTTTCCCCGGAAATAAGGGAGGCAACTACCGGCGTCTCCGGCTTCGTCGACCATCTGCTTCACAAGAACATCGTCACGAGGAAGATGGTGCACGATGCCCTGGAGATCAAGAAAGCCCAGAATAATGCCGACAAGCGGCAGCTCTTCCAGATCCTCATCGAAGAGCTGGACGTCGACAGGGAATTGGTGTACGCCGAATTCGCCCATTACTATTCGTTCAAGACCATCGATCTCGGCTCGGTCCAGGTAGATGCCGATCGGTTTGCATTCATGAGCAAAACGCTGGAGCTGGTCCCGTCGAAAATCCGGGATCTCATGCTGGCGAACAAGATACTCCCGTTCCAGCTCGCGGAGAACGACCCGGCAAAACTGCAGTTCGTGACCCCCGATCCGACCAATGCGGAAATCTCGACCATCACCCGCGCGTTCCCGTACGCCAAACACGAGATCTGCTACGTCAGCCTCCTGAGTTTTGAGGAACTGTCCCGGGAACTTCTGGTCGATACACAGAACAAACCCTCCGTCCAGTCGGTCGATTTCATCGACGACGACCAGGGTTCGGCCCTGGACGACCTCGACGAGGAAATCCGCAAGGGCCACCTGAATGAGCTGGTGGATAACATCCTCGGCGATGCCGTGAGGGTGAACGCCAGCGATATCCACGTCATCCCGCGCGGACCCCGTATCACGGCAATCTATTTCCGCCTCGACGGAAAGCTCTCGCTCTGGCAGACGATCGACGACCTTCGGGCGGATGCCGTTGCCGCCGTGATCAAGGATCTTGCCAAGGGGGCCGACCGGTTCGAGCGCAATACGGCCCAGGACGGGTTTGCTCAGAAGATGATCGACAACCGTATCATCCGCTTCAGGGTCTCGACGATCCCGCTCGTGGGCCGCGAGCTGAAGGTGAAACTCGAATCGATCGTCATGAGGGTCCTCCGCGACCCCGAGGCGAGCATCACGGTCGAGAATATCGGCTTCCAGGCGTTCGCGATGGAGCAGTTCCGGAAGGCGATTGAAAAGCCTCATGGGATCGTGATCCTCACCGGGCCGACGGGGAGCGGAAAGAGTACGACCCTCCTCGCCGCGTTGAGGGCCGTCATGGATCCCAGCCTCAATGTCATCACGGTCGAGGATCCGGTCGAGTATCTGATCGACGGCGCACGCCAGGTGAAGCTGAGCCCGAAGCTCGGATTTGAGGAGGCTCTGCGGGCCATCCTGCGCCATGACCCCGATATCGTCATGGTCGGCGAAATACGCGACCGGCAGACAGCCGATCTGGCCATCAAGCTCGCCAATACCGGTCACCTCACGTTTTCCACGGTGCATACGAACGACGCCCCCAGCGTGGTCGCGCGGTTCTATAAGATGGGCGTCGAGCCGTTCCTGCTCGCGTACGCCGTCAATATCATCGTCGCGCAGCGTCTCGTCAGAAAACTCTGCGAGCGGTGTAAAATCCGCGATGAGGAGATCTCACCCAAAACCTTGGAACGGCTCGGCATTCCCGTGGAGGTTCTGGAGTCGGCAACGTTCTACAAACCGGTCGGATGCCTCCACTGCCTCCAGGGCTACAAGGGGCGAGTCGCCATCCACGAGGTTCTTTACTTTACGCGGGAGATCCGGGACCTGATCATGGAATCGGCTTCCTCCATCAACGAGCACGCGATCCGAAAAACGGCAATCTCGCAGGGGATGCAGACGCTGCGGGAGGCTGGGATCGAGCTCGTGAAGAAGGGTGTCACCTCCCTCGAGGAGATCGCCAGCTCAACGATCAGCGATTGACTCTTTCGCGGGGAATTCCTACCTTTGCATCGAAAGGAGCTTCGCGATGAAGGAGGGACGCTTCGTCTCCGTCGCCACGTACCCGAGCGAGGTCGAGGCCGAACTCGCTCAGGCCTCCCTCGCAGCTGCGGGAATCGAATCATTTCTGAAGTTTGAAGACTCCGCCGGCGTGCTTCCCGTCCTCCAGTGGACGGAAGGCGTGAGAATATTGGTGGAGGAGAAAAACGAGCTCGAAGCGCGGGCCGTGCTGGAAGACGAGTCTCAGGAAGAGGAATGAGAAATCCCCCGGAACGCCCAATGAACAACCGCTGACGGTTCCGTGCTCAGACAGCTGTTCCGCACGAAGAACCTCGACGCCATTCTGCATGAGGGGGAGGAACCGTCCCATCAACTCAAGCGCGCCCTGGGGGCATTCGATGTCGTCATGCTCGGCATCGGTGCCATCATCGGGGCGGGTATTTTTGCCACCATCGGCACCGCCGCCGCCGGCGATATCGCCCGCCCGGGCGCCGGCCCGTCCCTCATCATCTCTTTCGTCGTCACCGGAATAGCCTGCGGATTCGCCGCCCTCTGCTATGCCGAGTTCGCCGCCATGGTGCCCATCTCAGGCAGCGCCTACACCTATTCCTATGCCACGCTCGGCGAGCTCGTCGCCTGGATCATCGGGTGGGACCTCATCATCGAGTATGCCGTCGGCAATGTTGCCGTCGCCATCAGCTGGGGAAATTATTTCAAGACGCTCGTCGCCGGATTCGGCATAATTATCCCGGACTGGCTCTCCACCGATTACCGCACGGCGGCCCATATCCCCGGGCTCTTCGAGAGCGCGCCGCATATCTTCGGCATCCCCGTGATTTTCAATATCCTCGCCTTCGGCATCGTCGCCCTCATCACGATCGTCCTCGTCATAGGGATCCGCGAAAGTGCCTCGATGAATACCGGCATGGTCATGTTAAAGCTTCTCGTCCTGGGGTTCTTCGTCTTCGTCGGCTGGAAATACGTCCGGACGGAAAACTGGCACCCGTTTGCACCCAACGGGTGGGCCGGCATACAGGCGGGCGCGGCGATTGTCTTTTTCGCCTATATCGGCTTCGACGCCGTCTCCACGGTCGCCGAAGAAGTGCGGAATCCGAAGAGAGATCTCCCGATAGGGATCATCGGATCGCTCATCGTCTGCACGATCATTTATGTGATCGTCGCCGCCGTCTTCACGGGGATCATTCCCTACGACGCGCTCGTCAGGAAGCTTTCAACCGAACAGGCCGAGCCTCTGACGATGGCCCTCCAGTACGCGCATATTGAGAAATGGGGAGAAATTTTCGTCGGGATCGTCGCCTTCGGATCCGTCGTCGCCCATACGGCCGTCCTCCTGGTCTTTCAGCTCGGGCAACCGAGGATTTTCTTCTCCATGGCCCGCGACGGTCTGCTTCCCCAGAATTTTGCAAAGGTGCACCCCCGCTTCCGTACCCCCCACGTGACGACGATCCTGACGGGCGTCGCCGTGGGAATTTGCTCGATGTTCACCTCCATCGATGAGATGGTGGATCTCACCAATATCGGGACGCTTTTCGCCTTCGTCCTCGTGTGCGCCGGGATTATCATTCTCCGGAAACGTGACCCTTCACGCCCACGGTCGTTTCGCCTCCCCTGGATACCCCTGACCCCCGCATGGCTCTTTGCAATCTATGAGCTCAATGCGACCGAGGGGATCCCTCTCTGGCTCCGCGCCAGCCTTACTCTCCTTTGCCTGGGGGGCATAGGGATCAATGTGGCCGCGTTCCGGCATAAGCGGAAAAGCGGCTCGGTCCCGGAATGGCTCAAGACGGACCTGGCGCTCGCCGGCATCGGCTCCTGTGTCTACCTCATGGATGGCCTCCCTTTCACGACATGGATAAGATTCTTCGGCTGGCTCGCCCTCGGGATGGTGATCTACTTCTCCTACGGACACCGTAAGAGCAAGCTGCGGCTCTCGCAAAGAGGATGAGGTTATCCAGGCCCCTGGGTCAGAGAGATCCCCGGAGGTGGAAGTAGAGAAGCCCCGTCCCGAGGATAATCCGGTACGCGATGAAGAGATAGGTCGAATGGGTTTTCAGGAATTTCAGAAGGAAGGCGATCGTGGAGTACCCGACGATGCCGGCGACGACGGTGCCCGCAAGGAGAGGCGCAATTCCGATCTGACCGAGATGCCCCCTGACGCTGTACAACTCCAGAAGCCCGCTCGCCACGACCGCAGGGATGCTCAGGAGAAAGGAAAAACGGGCGGCCGATTCCCGCGTCAGTCCGGCGAATAGACCCGCCGTGATCGTCGTGCCGGATCGTGACGCGCCCGGGATCAGGGCTATCGCCTGCGCGAACCCGACGAAGAGCGCATCCTTCCATGTCGCTTCAGTGCGCGTCCTCGCTCCCGCCGCCTCGGCCCACCAGAGTATCAGGGCGAGGACGACGAGGCTGGTCGCAATGAGTCCGATGTTTTTGGTCAACGTCCCTTCGATCACTTTCTTGAGGCCCAGCCCGATGACGACCACCGGGAGCGTGCCGATTGCGACCTTCCCCGCCAGGCGGGAGGGCGCTCCCCACCCGGTCCTTCCCGACACATCGGCCAGAAGTCCCGCTGCCATTTCTCCCAGATCCTTGAAAAAATAGATGATGACGGCGGCAACCGTGCCGAGCTGAAGTATGGCAATGAATGCGGTCCAGTCTTCGGGCCGCGCCGGGTCGATCAATCCCATAAGATTGCCGGCGAGCGTCAGGTGGGCCGTGCTGCTGATCGGCAGAAACTCGGTAAGACCTTGAATGACGCCGAGGACGATCGCATGAACAAAACTCATCCTGAAACTCCCGCCGCAGGCGCGGCGAATTCCCCCTCGGACCGGGCGATGACCGCGCTTGCCAGACAATTCCCCACGACGTTCAACGTCGTCCGCCCCATGTCCAGGATCTCGTCCACGCCGAGCACGACCGCGACCCCTTCCAGGGGGAGCCCGAACGAACTCACGGTCCCGGCAAGGATGACCAGGGATGCCCGCGGCACGCCCGCCACGCCTTTGCTCGTCAGCATGAGAGTGACCATCATGAGGATTTGCTGGCCCGCCGTCAGCCCGATTCCCGCCGCCTGCGCCACGAAGATCGAGGCAAGGGAGAGGTAAAGTGTCGTTCCGTCCATATTGAAGCTGTAGCCCGTCGGGATGACGAAGGACACTATCCTGCGGGGAACTCCGAGCGATTCCATTGCCTGCATGGCCTTGGGAAGCGCCGCCTCCGAGCTCGTCGTGGAAAATGCGATGAGCGCCGGCTCCTTGATCGCCTTCAAAAACTCCCTGATCGGGACCTTCCAGAAATAAGCGACGCTGCCAAGAACGACGACCACGAAGATTATCAGCGCAGCATAGAGGGTGATGATGAGGAGCCCCAGATTGATCAGGACAGAGAGTCCCTTGCTGCCGACCGTGACGGCTATTGCCGCCCCGACGCCGATGGGGGCATACCGCATGACGATCCCTGTGAACTTGAACATGGTCTCGGCCAGCGAATCACAGAAGGTGAGTATCACCGACCGCTTTTCCGCGGGGACCATAGCCAGGGCGAAACTGAAAATGAGCGCAAAGACGACGACCTGCAAGACTTCGTTCTCGGCCGCCGCCTGGACGACGCTTTGAGGGAATATATGGGTGATGACCTCGGCCAGAGTCTGCTTCTTTGCAACGACGTCCGCCGCATGACTGTCGGCCGTAAGCTGAACTCCTACCCCCGGCCTCACGATATTGACGGCCGCGAGCCCGATCAGCAGCGCAAGCGTGGTTATCACCTCGAAATAGATGATCGATTTCAGCCCCATCCTCCCGACCTGCCGGAGATTACCATGGCCGGCCACGCCCACAACGAGCGTGGCGAAGATGAGAGGAGCGATGATCGATTTGATGAGTCTCAGGAAGATGGTGCTGAGCGGCCTTAGCCCCACGGCGGCGTCCGGAAAAAGCCACCCGGTGCAGAGTCCGATTGCCATCCCGATGAATATCCAGGCCGTGAGCGAGGGTCTGGTGAGCTTCATGCCCTAGGGAATTCGGCGTCCGGTATCATGTCAGCACCCGCGGTGAGCGGCAGAACCCCGGGGGATGTGAACCGGTCCGCTATGCCTCCTCCGGACGGAATGCCCCGGCCGTGCCGGACGCTTGTTTCGCCCGCAGCTTTGCCATGACGCTGTGCCTCCGGCCGTATCCGAAGTAGATGATGAATCCCAGAACCAGCCAGATGATCAGCCGCCACCAGTTTTCCGCCGGGAGCGAGAACATGAGGAGGAGACAGGATAGAATTCCCATGATCGGGACAAACGGCACGAGCGGCGCCCGGAAGGGCCTTTCGGCCTCGGGATGGGTGCGCCGCATGATGAGCACCGCGGAACAGACGATGACGAACGCAAGGAGCGTGCCGATGTTCGTCAGCTCGGCGAGGATTCTTAACGGGAGGAATGCCGCCATTATTGAAACGAAGATGCCGGTGAGAATTGTCGCCTTCCAGGGCGTCCGGAACTTTTCGTGCACCGCGCCAAAGAACGAGGTGGGGACCAGGCCGTCCCTCGCCATGGCGAGAAGGACGCGGGGCTGGCTCAACATCATGACCAGCAAGACCGAGGTTATTCCGGTGATCGCCCCGATATCGATCAGCCTCTGCGCCCAGGGCAATCCCTTCTGGCGAAAAGCGTCGGCCACGGGGGCGTTGATATTGATCTGATCGTAACGGACCATCCCGGTCAGTATCGCGGAAACGGCGATATAGAGAACCGTGCAGATGATAAGGGAGGCGATGATGCCTATGGGGACGTCCCGCTGGGGCCTTTTCGCCTCCTCGGCATGCGTTGACACGGAGTCGAACCCGATGTAGGCGAAGAAAATGATGGCCGCTCCCGCCAGGACCCCCAGCGGCGCACCCCCGATTCCGCTCTGGCCCAGGAGCGTGTGACCGAAGAAGCTCAGGCCGGTATACCCGAAGGGTGCGAAGGGCTGCCAGTTTGCCGGGTCGATGTAGAAAAGACCCGCAATGATGACGAAGACGACGATCGCCAATTTCACGATCACCATCCCCGCGTTGAACCCGGCGCTCTCCCGTATGCCGATCACCAGGATCGTCGTGATGATCGCGGTGATGAGGATGGCGGCGACGTCAAAATAGGCCCCCGTGGCGAAGAATTGCCCGGTGGAGGGATCGAAGTCGAATGGCGCGTTTCCAAAACTGAACGGTATGTGAATCCCGAAACTCGACAAGAGGTCCTGAAAGTGCGCCGACCATCCGTGCGCGACCGTCGAAGAACCTACCGCATATTCCAGCACCAGGTCCCATCCAATGATCCAGGCAAACAGCTCGCCGAGCGTGGCATAGGCATATGTGTACGCCGATCCGGCAACCGGGGCCATGGAGGCGAATTCCGCATAGCAGAGAGCGGCAAAGATGCAGGCCACGCCGGCAAAGACGAATGAGAGAATGAGTCCCGGCCCGGCCTTGTCGTGCGCCGCGACGCCGGTGAGGACGAATATGCCGGTGCCGATGATCGCCCCGACGCCGAGGCTCGTCAGCGTCACAGGGCCGAGAACCCGCCGCAGCCTGTTTTCTCCCTTCATCTCCTCCAGGAGAAGGCTCAGCGGCTTGCGCGCAAAAAGTGGATTGCCCATAAAATCTCCGTTGTGGTTGTTTTTGATCCGTCCCCGCTCAACGCCCGCCTAAGATAAGCATTCCCGAGATCAGACTCAATAACCCCTTTTCAGGGCCATTTGCCCGAGTGCCCCCGGAGCCGGGGGGGATCGGCCTATTCGCCGAGGTATGCCTTTCGAACCTCTTCGTTGGTGGCGATGTCCGCTGCATTCCCGTCAATGACAATGCGACCTGTCTCCATGACATAGGCGCGGTGCGCAATTTTCAGGGCAAGGTGGGCATTCTGCTCCACGAGCAGGATGGTCATTCCGAGCGCGCGGTTGATCTCGACTATTTTCTCGAAGATGGTCTTGACGAGGATGGGGGCGATGCCAAGAGACGGCTCGTCGAGCATCAAAAGCCTGGGCCGGGCCATGAGAGCCCGGCTGATGGCGAGCATCTGCTGCTCCCCCCCGGAGAGCGTCCCGCCCGGCTGCCTGACCCGCTCCTTGAGGCGGGGGAAAATGTCAAAAACGTATTCCATGTCCCTGGAAATCTCAGCGCGATCCCTCCGCAGGTACGCTCCCATCTCCAGGTTTTCCTTCACCGTCAAATTGGAAAAAATCATCCTCCCCTCGGGCGACTGAACGATCCCGAGCCCGACGATGTGGTGGGAGGGCCGGTTGGTGATGTCTTCCCCGCCGAAGCCGATTCTCCCGCCCGACGCTTTGACGATCCCAGAGATCGCGCGAAGGGTCGTGCTTTTTCCCGCGCCGTTCGTGCCGAGGAGTGTGACGATTTTCCCCTCGTCCACGCTGAGGGAAATTCCCCGGAGCGCGGCGATCGCCCCGTAGCGGACCGACAGATCCTTGACCTCTAACACCTCATCCCTCCCCCAGATATGCCTCGATCACCCTCGGATTCTTCTGAATTTGGTCCGGCGTCCCTTCGGCGATCTTGACTCCATAGTCCAGCACGAGGATTCTCTCGCAGATTCCCATGACAACCTTCATGTCGTGCTCGATCAGCAGGATCGCTATTTTGAACCGTTCCTTCACCGATTTGATGAGGCGCATCAATTCCGCTTTTTCCGTCGGATTCATCCCCGCCGCCGGTTCATCCAGCAGGAGGAGTTTCGGAGCCGTGGCGAGCGCACGGACGATCTCGACCCGGCGCTGATCCCCGTACGGGAGGGACGTCGCCATCTCGTCCCGGAACCGGTCCAGCCCGAAAATCTCCAAAAATTCCATGATGGCGCGGTTGACCGACCGCTCCTCTTCCCTGAAATTCTTCAGCTGCGCGATGGAGTGCGAAAACCCGTGCCGGATGCTTTTGGTAAGCGATACCTGCACGTTCTCGAAGACGCTGAGATTCTGAAAGAGCCTGATGTTCTGAAACGTCCGGGCGATGCCCCTCGACACGATCTCGTGCGGCTTCAGGCCCGTAATGTCGGCGCCGGCAAACTTTACCCTGCCCGATGTGGGGCGGTAGACCCCGGTGATCATGTTGAAGACGGTTGTTTTGCCGGCCCCGTTGGGCCCGATCATCCCGACCAGATCCTCCGTCCCGATGCCTGCGTCAAGGTCGGTGCAGGCCGAAAGCCCGCCGAATTTCATGCAGCACTTTTCGAGCGCCAGGACAGTCATCTCGCAGCCAGTTTCCGCCCGAATTTGAAGATTTTTTTCCCGAACAGGCCCTGCGGCCGCGAGATCATGATGACGACCAGGAGAAGAGAGTAGAGCACCATGCGGTATTCGGCCACGCCTCGCAAAGCCTCAGGAAGCACCGTGAGGATCACCGCCGCAAGGGTCACTCCGACGATGCTCCCCATTCCGCCGACGATGACCATGACGACGATCTCGATCGACTTGATGAAACTGAACTGCTGGGGATTGATGTAGGAAACGAAATTGGCATAAAGCCCCCCGGCAATGCCGGCAAAGAACGCCCCCGTCACGAAGGCCACGACCTTGTACTTCGTCGTGTTGATCCCCATCGCCTGGGCGGCGACCTCGTCGTCGCGGACCGCCAGAAACCCCTTCCCGTACGTGGAATTGACGAGGTTGGAGACGACAAAGATGACGACGGCAACCGTCCCGTAAACCCAGAAGAAATTGACGAGCTTGGGGATCCCGACAAAGCCGCGCGCTCCCCCCAGGAACTCCAGGTTCTGTATCACGACGCGGATGATTTCGCCGAAGCCGAGCGTGGTGATCGCCAGATAATCTCCCCGGAGACGGAGGCTCGGGATGCCGACGAGAAGCCCGGCGGCGGCCGCAATGCAGCCTCCCGCCAGCAGGGCCCCCGGCAGTATCACGAATCTCGACATGTCGTGCGGCGCCACGCGGAGCGCCGTCGTGATGACCGCCGCCGAATATGCCCCGAGGGCCATGAACCCCGCATGCCCGAGGGAAAACTGCCCGGCGTACCCGTTGATGAGGTTGAGACTTGTGGCCAGCACGATATTGATACCGATATACATGATGACCTGGAAATAGTAGGGGTTGATCGAATCTTGGAACCAGGCAACCGCGAGGCTGGCAAGGATTCCGGCGAACAGCAAGATTCTTTTCCGGTCCATCAGACCTTCTCCGCCTGATGCTTTCCCAGGATCCCGGCGGGCCGGAAGAGGAGAATCAGGATCAGGATCGTGAATGAGATCGCATCGCGGAAGGTGGGGGAGAGGTATCCGGTCACGAAGGTTTCCACGATGCCGATGATGAATCCCCCGAGCGCCGCCCCAGGGATATTCCCGATTCCTCCGAGCACGGCGGAGATGAACGCCTTAAGCCCCGGGAAAATCCCCATCAGAGGATTGATGCTCGGATACAGGCTGCCGTAGAGTATGCCCCCGGCCGCGGCGAGGCTCGAGCCGAGAACGAAGGTGAACGAGATGACGGTGTCGATATTCACGCCCATCATGCTCGCCGCCTGCTGATTGAACGAGACAGCCCGCATCGCCGTCCCTATCCGTGTGTTCATAACGATGAAACGGAGAAGGAGCATAAGGAGAAGCGCCGTCCCGATCACGATGACAGGGGTGGTGGTGAGGACGAGATTCGGCGAGTTCACCAAAACCGCCGACGGGATCAGTACGGGGAATGATTTCGGGTCGGGGCCGAACAGGAGCTGGCCGCCGAATTCCAGGAAAAGGGAGACGCCGATCGCCGTGATGAGGATGGTCAGTTTCGGCCGGTACCGCAGGGGCTTGTAGGCGGCTTTCTCAATCGTCACCCCCACGAGTGAGCAGATGATCATGGCGAGGAGCATGACGAGGGGGCCCTCAACGAGGGGGGGCAGCCCGCCGAGCGGCAGGTATCTCGGGGCGTAGTACCCGACGAAAGCGCCGATCATGAACACGTCGCCGTGCGCAAAATTGATGAAGCGCAGGACGCCGTAAACCATCGTGTAGCCGAGAGCGATCAGGGCATAAATGCTGCCGAGCGAAATGCCGTTGATGACCTGCTGCAGCAGTTCACTCATGATCGCCCGGGATTTTTCCGGAGCTCAAAGAGTCGGAGGGGTGATGACTTCCTTCAGAAACGGTTTTCCGTTGGCGATCGCAATCACGACGGCGGTTTTGGTGGCGTTACGCTCCGGGTCGATCGTGACAACGCCCGCCACGCCGCGGAAATTCCGGGTCTCGCCGATGGCGTCGCGCAGCTTTGCCCCCTCGACGGAGCCCGCGCGCTCCATGGCCGCAAAGAGTATCCTTCCGGCGTCATAGCCCAGGACCGCCAGCGCGTCGGGAGTTTCATGAAACTTCTCACGGAATTTTGACACGAAATTCTGCACGACCCAGTTCGTATCGTCCGGGGAGTAGTGATTGCAATAGTAGGTGTTGTTCATCGCGGCTCCCCCGATCTCCAGCAGTTTCGCCGAATCCCACCCGTCCCCGCCGAGGAAGGGGACCGTGATGTTCAGTTCTCGCGCCTGCTTGCAGATGAGGGCCGCTTCGTTATAATAGCCCGGAACGAAGATCGCGTCCGGGTTCAACGCCTTCAGAGCCGTGAGCTGAGCCTTGAAGTCGGCGTCCCCTTCGCTGTAAGCCTGCTCGCCGAGGACCTGACCTCCGAATTTCGCAAAACTATCGGTGAAAAATTTCGCAAGCCCGATGCTGTACTCGTTCCTTACGTCCTTGAGTATGGCAATCCTCTTAAGCCCGAGCGTCGTGGAAGCGAATTTCGCCACCACCCAGCCCTGGAAAGGATCCATGAAGCATATGCGGAAGACGTAATCCCCGACCTGCGTCACCTTGGGGTTGGTCGACGACGGGGTGATCATGGGAACGCCATTGGCCTGGCAAATGGGCGCCGCCGCCAGGCTCCGGCTCGATGCGACCTCCCCTATCACAGCCTTGACCCTGTCGCGGCTGATGAGCTTTGTGACCGAGCTCGCCGCCTCTTCCGCCTTCGACTGCGTATCCTCGGTCTGCAGGCCTATCCTCTTTCCGAGCACCCCGCCCGCCAGATTCACTTCCTCGACCGCGATGAGGAGCCCCTTGTGCGTGGAAGTGCCGAAGGTGGCCGCGGTCCCGGTCAGCGAAGAGTATTCACCAATCAGAATCTCGTCGTCCGATTTCGCGCTCCCGCAACCCCAGAGGGCCACCGCGATGGCCGCCAGGAAGATGATGATGTGTGTCCGTGTCACGGGCCGTCTCCTTTCAAATACATTTGTGACGATGATCTGATAATTCCGATTATACGAAATAATCAAACCTCTTCAAAGGCGCCATTGACCTCCGTCAATCCGGTTACGGGCGCAGGAGCTCGATGACCCCCGGCGTCCGCCGGATTTCCGACATATAATGGAAGTGGGGGGGATGCTTGTCGCAGAATTCGAACCTGGGGCCGGGCATGCCGTCGCCGGCCTTCTCGATCGGATAGCGGGGAAAAAGAGATGTGAGTGCTCCCTCACGCCGGGACGGACAGTACCTGCTCGTAGTAACGCTCGTATTGGTCCACCACCTTCTCGGCCCGGAATACGTTAACCGCCCGGCGGCGGCTGGCTTCGGCAAAGAGCCTGTACTTCGGTTCGTTCGTGAGGAGATCGACGGCGTACTTTGCCATCCTTTCGATGTCCCCGATCTCGGCGATATAGCCGGTCTCCCCGTGCACCACGAGCTCGGGGAGCCCCCCGACGCTCGACGCGATGACCGGGATTTCGCACGACATCGCTTCCAGCGCCGACAGTCCGAAGCTTTCCGATTGGCTGGGAATGAGGAAGAGGTCGGAAGCCGACAGCAAGGGAACAAGCTCCAGCTGCTTTCCCAAGAATTTTACCTCCTCGATGAGATCGAGCTCGCGGACGAGTTTTTCGCAGATCGACCGGTCCGGCCCGTCTCCGATGAGAAGAAGTTTGGACGGAATTTTTTGCCGGATGGCGTGAAATATTCTTATCACATCCGGTACCCGCTTGACCTGACGGAAATTGGAGACGTGCGTGATGATCTTTTCTCCCTTGGCGCTGAGGCTGCCGCATATCTTCCTCGCGTCGATTCTCCGGTACTTGTCGGTGTCGACAAAATTCGGGATGACCTGGATTTCTTTGTCTATTTTGTAGTTCGTCAGTGTTTTTTCCCGGAGAAACCTCGATACCGCCGTCACACCGTCGCTCTGTTCGATGCTGAATTTCATGACGGGGAGATAACTCGGCTCCAGCCCCACCAGAGTGATGTCCGTCCCGTGAAGCGTGGTCACGATCCGGATCCCACTGTTTCCCAGGATCTGCTTCGCCAGGACCGCGCTTATCGCGTGGGGGATCGCGTAATGAACGTGGATGACGTCCAGTTTCTCGAACCGGGCGACTTCGACGATCTTGCTCGCCAGTGCCGGGGTGTAGAGAGGGAAGTCAAAAAGCGGGTAATTTGAGATTTCTACCTCGTGATAGACAATATTGCCTACAAACCCGTCCAGGCGGATAGGCATGGCATAGCTAATGAAGTGGATTTTGTGCCCCCGCTCCGCCAGGGCCTTCCCCAGCTCGGCCGCCACGACACCGCTCCCCCCGTATGTCGGATAACACGCTATCCCTATATTCATTGCGGAAATTTAACCAGATTATGAAACAAATACAACCAGATAAACGTTTATAAAGATGAGCAGAGTTTAATGCAGCTTTTCGGACAATTTGACTGGCTCGCGTCCAAAATTAAAAAAAATTATCACCTTAGGGGTTGTTTTTCGGGAAAAATTGATTATATTATCTTCCCGTGTCACTCCTCAGGATTCTTTCAAATCGTGAGATTTTAGGAAAGGATAACTGTGAAGCAGAAAGCAAAAGTCATCGGAATTGTTATTACGAGCTGCCCGTGTTGCGGAAATCCTATCAATTTCGATAGACAGATGACGAAGGTTTGCGCTTATTGTGAAGAAGTGGTCCATATCGACCTCGATAAGGTGGAAGTGAGCCTCCATGGGCCCACGGCAGAACACAAGCGGGTGAAAATCAGCATGAATTGATGGTTTTGGCCATCCAGTCATGAAAAAAGGATTCCGGTCTCCGGAATCTTTTTTTGGACATAAACTGGACCTTTGTGGTCGTATTTTCTATGTTTCAGCTATCGAAGAAAGTTGAATACGGTCTGATCGCCGTCCGGCACATGGCCGACGGCCCTCCCGGCAGGATGTTCACCGCCAAGGAGATCTCCGATAAGTATCAGATTTCCTACGATCTGCTGGCGAAGGTGATGCAAAAGCTGGCCCGTAAGGGGTATATCGCCTCGTACCAGGGGGTGAACGGCGGCTACACCCTGGCGCGCAATCCGAACGCCCTGAAGGTTTCCGAGATTATCAATGCGATCGAGGAAAAAGCCTCCGTCACAATCATCCAGTGCGAAGCGGAAACTCCGGAGAACTGCATCATTCACTCGACCTGCACGATTAAGAATCCGCTCGTCAAGCTGCAGACGAGCATCAACAAGGTGATCGACGAGCTCACGATCATGGAGATGATTTGAAGATTCCGGTCTATATGGACAATCATGCGACGACCCCCGTCGACCCGGAGGTGGTGAAGTCGATGATTCCCTATTTCTCGGAAAGCTTCGGCAACCCGGCAAGCAAGCAACACCAGTTCGGATGGGTCGCCGAGGAGGCGGTCGAATCCGCGCGGGCGTCAATCGCCCGGCTGATCGGAGCCGAACCGCGGGAAATCATTTTCACGAGCGGGGCCACAGAGTCGAATAATCTCGCCATCAAGGGAGCGGCCCTGCGCCGGAAGGGGACTCATGTCGTCTCGGTCCAGACGGAACACAAATCCGTTCTCGATGCATGCAAGAGCCTGGAGAAACGCGGGTACCGGATTACTCTGCTGCCGGTGGATTCGTCCGGAGTCCTTGATCCCGAGCGGCTGCGAGATGCGCTCACCCCGGAGACGATCCTTGTCTCGGTGATGGCCGCCAATAATGAAATCGGGACTCTGCAGGATATCGCCTCCATCGCCGCGCTGTGCCGGGAGCGGGGAGTTCTTTTTCATTCGGACGCATCGCAGGCCGCCGGGAAAATCCCGCTGGATGCCCGCATGTGCGATCTTCTCTCCCTCACGGCTCATAAGATCTATGGGCCGAAGGGGGCGGGGGCGCTCTATGTCAAACACGCGCCCGGCCCCCTACCCATCGCGCCGCTTCTCGACGGCGGGGGACACGAGCGGGGCCTCCGCTCCGGGACGCTGAATGTTCCGGGAATAGTGGGGCTCGCCAGGGCGCTCGAGATTTGCTGTGGAAAAATGGAGGAAGAATCGCCGCGCCTTCAGGGCTATCGCGACCGCATGATTTCCGAGCTGACGTCCCGGCTTGACGATGTGCTGCTGAACGGTCACCCGACGCGCCGGCTTCCCAATAACCTGAATCTCAGTTTCTCCGGCGTCGAGGACAACGCGCTCATGATGAGCATGAAGGATATCGCCGTCTCGACCGGCTCGGCCTGCAGCACCGCCAACCCCGAGCCGTCTCATGTGCTCAAGGCGCTCAAACTGCCCGCCGAAAGGCTCCACTCGTCGCTCCGCTTCGGACTCGGCCGCTTCACGACCGCCGAGGAGGTGGAGTACGTCATCGGCCGCGTGGTCGAGACGGTCCAGAAACTCCGAAAGTTTTCGCCCGCCTATGCGGGCCGCTCAACGGTTAGTTTATCATGAAGGGGGAACTATGAACGAAGCGCAGTTTGTCATCAATAATGAAACGGAATTCCTTAAATTCCTGAAGTCGAAATTCACTCTGATCCACATGTCGAATGTCTTCTTCCGCGATTTTCATTACGGCGTGATGTCCTATCTCGCGGATCACGGCTTCAAGCTGAAATACCACGACGCCGAGAAAGCCGCCACCGAGGTGGCGACCGCCTTTGAGAAGAAAGGGATTCTGAAGAGGATCGATTTTCAATCGTGGAAACTTAACTATCCCGACTTCGCGCTGCCGCGCACTCAAAAGACACCCCAGAAGGCAACATGAGCACAGAAACCGGAGCCATAGAACAACTCGCCAACCGCGAATACAAGTGGGGGTTCGTCACCGAGATCGAGGCTGAATCAGCCCCCCGGGGCCTGAACGACGATATCATCAGGTTTATCTCGGCCAAGAAAAACGAGCCCGCCTGGCTTCTCGAGTGGCGGCTGAAAGCGTTCCGCCACTGGCAGGGGATGGAGGAGCCCTCCTGGGCCAATGTCCATTATCCCAGGATCGACTATCAGAATATTGTGTACTACTCCGCCCCCAAAAAGAAGTCGGCCAAGAGTCTCGACGAAGTCGACCCCGAACTCCTCAAGACGTATGAAAAACTGGGGATCTCGCTCGCCGAGCAGAAGCGCCTCAGCGGAGTCGCCGTGGACGCCGTCTTCGACAGCGTGTCGGTGGCCACCACTTTCCGCGAGAAGCTGAACGAAGTGGGCATCATTTTCTGTTCCTTCACCGACGCCGTCCAGAATCACCCCGATCTGGTGAAAAAATACCTCGGGTCGGTCGTCCCCTATACGGATAATTTCTTCGCCGCTTTGAACGCGGCCGTCTTCAGCGACGGGTCGTTTTGTTTCATTCCGAAAGGGGTACGGTGCCCGATGGAGCTTTCAACCTATTTCAGGATCAATGCGGCGGACACGGGCCAGTTCGAAAGAACTCTCATCGTCGCCGAGGACGATTCGTACGTCAGCTACCTGGAGGGATGCACCGCCCCGATGCGCGACACGAATCAGCTCCATGCCGCCGTGGTTGAACTCATCGCGCTCAATGGCGCGCAGATCAAGTATTCGACCGTGCAGAACTGGTACCCCGGGGATAAGGATGGAAAGGGCGGAATCTTCAACTTTGTGACGAAGCGGGGGATATGCCAGGGACGGAATTCAAAGATTTCCTGGACGCAGGTGGAGACCGGGTCGGCCATCACCTGGAAATATCCCGGGGTCATCCTGCAGGGGGATAATTCGATCGGGGAGTTTTACTCGGTCGCCGTGACCACCAATCACCAGCAGGCCGATACCGGCACGAAGATGATCCATATCGGAAAAAATACGCGCAGCACGATCGTCTCCAAGGGGATCTCGGGCGGTTTCGGGAATAATTCCTACCGGGGCCTGGTCCGGATACAGAAGGGAGCGACGAACTCGCGAAATTTCTCGCAGTGCGATTCCCTCCTCCTCGGCGACAAATGCGGAGCCCATACCTTTCCCTATATCGAGGTGAAGAATACGTCGTCGAAGGTGGAGCATGAGGCCTCGACATCGAAAATCGGCGAGGATCAGATTTTTTACTGCCGGCAGCGCGGCCTCTCGACCGAGGACGCCGTCAACCTTATCGTCAACGGGTTCTGCAAGGAAGTTTTCAGGGAGCTCCCCATGGAATTTGCGGTGGAAGCCCAGAAGCTCCTCGGCATCAGCCTCGAAGGAAGCGTCGGCTAAACTTTAACGACCAAAGAATGACAATGCTTGAAATAAAGAATCTCCACGCATCGGCAAATTCAAATGAAATCCTCCGCGGAGTCAACCTCAGGGTGAAAGCCGGAGAGGCGCACGCGATCATGGGACCGAATGGTTCGGGGAAAAGCACCCTCGCCGGTGTCCTGGCGGGCCGGGATTCCTACGAGGTCACAGGAGGGGAAGTTTTCTATCTCGGGAAAAATCTGCTTGACCTGGAGCCGGAAGAACGGGCCCGCGAAGGCCTTTTCCTGGCTTTCCAGTATCCGGTGGAAATTCCGGGAGTCACGAACACCTATTTTCTCAAAGCAGCCCTGAATGCGGTCCGCAAATTCCGCGGCGAGGAAGAGCTGGACGCCGTGGAGTTCCTCTCCCTTGTCAAGGAGCGCATGAAGCTGATCGACATGGACCCGAGCCTTCTCAACAGACATGTCAATGAGGGCTTCTCCGGCGGCGAGAAGAAACGGAACGAAATTTTCCAGATGGCCGTCCTCGCTCCTCGGCTCGCCATCCTCGATGAGACCGATTCGGGCCTCGACATCGACGCCCTCCGTATCGTCGCCGACGGGGTCAATAAGCTCCGGTCGAAGGATAATGCCACGATCGTCGTGACCCACTATCAGCGTTTGCTGAACTACATCATCCCCGACTATGTCCATGTTCTTGTCGACGGACGGATAGTGAAATCGGGCGGCAAGGAACTTGCCCTTAAACTCGAGGAGAAGGGTTATGACTGGGTCAGGGAACCGGAAAGCGCTGGCGCCTGAGGTATGACGACCGATGAGAAGGTGGGCTGGTATCTCTCCAGCTTCGAGACTTTTGAGAAGACTCTCAACGGCGGAAACCATCTGCACGCGATCCGCAAGGCTGCAATCAACCGGTTCGGCAAACTCGGTTTTCCGACATCCCGGCACGAGGAATGGCGGTTCACGAGCATCTCTCCAATCGCCCGCGAGAAGTTTCAGGTTGCCCCGCGCTCTGTGGCCGGTTTTCCGACGCCCCTGGAAATCGATCGCGTATCTCTCCCGGGACTCAGTGTTCCGCGTCTGGTTTTCGTCGACGGGAATTTTTCAGAAAAACTCTCGTCGCCTCCGCCCGGCGTCACCGCGGGGAATCTGGCCGACGCCCCCGCGGATCAGATTTCAGAAAACCTTGCGCGGATCGCCCCCTACGACACCGAGGCTTTCACTGCCCTCAATACCGGATTCCTGAGGGACGGCGCCTTCATTTCGGTCGCCGCCGGGAAGATCGTCGACACGCTGGTTCTGATGTATCTTTCGACGGGCGAGGACGAGCGCCCGCTTGCATCGTATCCGCGAAATCTCATGGTCCTCGGGCGGGACGCGCGGGCCACCGTCATCGAACACTATGCCTCGCTCAAACCGGGCCGCTATCTCACGAACGCCGTGACGGAAATAAGCCTAGCGGAAGGGGCGTCGGCTGATCTGATGAAAATTCAGCGGGAAAGCGCCCGCGCCTACCACGTCGGGTCGACCTACGTCCGGCTCGGCCCGCGGAGCACCTTCCGCTCGAACTCCATATCCCTGGGCGGGCAGCTCGTGCGAAACAATATCGCAGCGGTCCTCGATGGCGAGGGGTGCGACTGCACGCTGAACGGGCTTTCGCTCGGGACGGGGTCTCAGCTCGTCGATAATCATACGACGATCGATCACGCCAAGCCCAACTCGACGAGCCACGAGGTTTATAAGGCGATCCTCGACGGCCGCTCGAAGGGGGTCTTCAATGGGAAGATTTTCGTGCGGAAGGATGCCCAGAAGACCGACGCGAAGCAGACGAACAAGACTCTGCTCCTTTCGGAAGAGGCAACCATGAACACGAAGCCGCAACTGGAGATATTCGCGGATGACGTGAAATGCACCCACGGCGCGACCGTCGGATATCTGGACGCGGAGCATCTCTTTTATCTCCGCTCCCGCGGGATTTCACGGGACGATGCGCGCGACATTCTTACCTTCGCCTTCGCCGCGGACGTGACGGGCCGGATTCCGCTCCCGCCTGTCCGGGACTTTCTGGAAAAAATACTTCACGAACATCTCGAGCAGGGTCGTTCGGCGGAGATGCA
Organism: uncultured Chlorobiaceae bacterium; assembly: GCA_964410105.1. Taxonomy (GTDB): domain Bacteria; phylum Bacteroidota; class Ignavibacteria; order UBA10030; family SZUA-254; genus CAYPFY01. Next base: position 72,370 of record CAYPFY010000004.1, on the reverse strand, counting down.
GCCATGACGCCCGAAACCGCTCTCGCCCCGAAGCAGGGGATCGCGCGCGAGACACGATTCGACGTCGCCACAATCCGGCGTAAATTCCCCATCCTTTCCCAGACCGTCAACGGCAAGCCGCTCGTCTATCTGGACAATGCCGCCACGAGCCAGAAACCCCAGAGCGTCATCGACGCCATGAACCGGTATTACCTCGAGGAGAACTCGAATATTCACCGCGGGGTCCATTTCCTGAGCGATAAGGCCACCCAGTCGTACGAGGCGGCACGGAAGAAGGTCCAGAAGTTCATCAATGCCTCCTCCCATCAGGAAATCATCTGCGTCCGCGGCACGACCGAAGGGATCAATCTCGTCGCGCAGTCTTATGGCAGAAAGTTCTTCAAACGGGGAGACGAGATCCTGATCTCGGCCATGGAACATCACTCGAACATCGTTCCCTGGCAGATGATCGCCGAGGAGATAGGCCTCCTCCTCCGGATCATCCCCATGAACGACCGGGGAGAACTTTTTCTCGATAAGTTTGAAAAAATGCTCAACCTGAAGACGGCCTTCGTCTCCCTGGTCCATGTCTCGAACGCCCTCGGCACCGTGAACCCGGTCCGTGAGATGGTCGCTATGGCGCATTCGATGAAGATCCCCGTCCTCATCGACGGTGCACAGGCAATTCCCCATATGCCGGTCGATGTCCGGGCGCTCGACTGCGATTTTTATGCCTTTTCGGGACACAAGATGTACGGCCCTACGGGCGCCGGAATCCTTTACGGCAAAAAGGACCTTTTGGCGAGCATGCCCCCCTACCAGGGAGGCGGCGATATGATAAAGTCCGTCACGTACGCGAAGACGACGTTCAACGATCTTCCCTACAAGTTCGAGGCGGGTACGCCGAATATCGTCGGAGGCGTCGGCCTCGGGGCGACGATCGATTTTTTCACCACGCTCGATCACGTTGCGGCATGGGCACATGAGAAGGATCTGCTCGACTATGCGACCGAATCGCTGAGCCGGATCGACGGGCTCCGCATCATCGGCACGGCACGGGAAAAAGCCGGGGTTCTCTCCTTCGATCTGAAAGGGATACATCCCCACGATATCGGGACGATCCTCGACGACGACGGGATCGCGATCCGCACGGGCCACCATTGCGCCCAGCCGGTGATGCAGTGCTTCGGGATTCCGGCCACGGCCCGCGCATCTTTTGCCATGTATAATACCAGGGAAGAGATCGATGCCCTCGTGAGCGGAATCCATAAGGTCATCAAGGTGTTCCACTGATGTCGGCCCTGCGTGAGCTTTATCAGGAGGTCATCCTCGACCACAACAAGAGCCCCCGGAATTTCCACCGCATGGAGAATCCTGACCGGAAGGTCGAAGGATATAACCCGCTCTGCGGCGACCATTACACGGTTTTCGTAAAATTCTCCGGCGATCTCATCTCGGATGTCAGTTTCGACGGCGCCGGGTGCGCCATATCGAAGGCCTCGGCATCGGTCATGAGCTCGGTCGTGAAGGGGAAGTCCAAGGAGGAGGCGGAGAAGCTCTTCGAGCGCTTCCACAAGCTCGTGATGGGAGAGATCTCGCCGGACGGAGAGTTCGGCAAGCTCGCTGCTTTTTCCGGAGTCTCCGAGTTCCCCGCCCGGGTGAAATGCGCAAGCCTCCCCTGGCATACGCTCCACGCCGCCCTGGCGACCACGGAACACAGGGTGTCGACGGAGTGAGTTTGTTTTGAAAAGCGGAATTGCGTAGCTTGATTTTATGCAGCTGAGTTCAGTGGAAAAAAGCGTGATCGAGGCCCAGGTTATCGAGGCGCTCCGCACCTGCTTTGACCCGGAAATCCCGGTCAATATTTACGAGCTGGGGCTGATCTACGGAGTGAGCGTAAATGACGGGGGAGAAGTCGAGATAAGGATGACCCTCACCTCGCCCCACTGCCCCGCCGCCCAGTCCCTCCCCCCGGAGGTGGAAGCGAAGGCGAAGGCTGTCCCCGGCGTCGCCACGGCGAAGGCTCTGGTCGTGTGGGATCCCCCCTGGAACCCGGGCCTGATGTCTGAGGCGGCAAAACTTGAACTTGGATTCTCGTAGGAGATTTTATGGAAATAGAAGTGAAACCGAAGGTTGAGGAAACTGTCACGCTGACGCCCCGCGCAGCCGAGGAGATTCTCAGGATCAAGGCCCAGAATAATATTCCCGCCGGACACGGCCTCCGCGTCGGCGTCAAGGGGGGCGGATGCTCCGGGCTCTCGTATGTCCTTGGATTCGACGCAGAAGCGAAGCCGACCGACAAAATCTTCGAAATGCACGGCGTGACCTTTTATGTCGATCCCAAGAGCCTGTTCTATATCTCAGGAACAATTCTCGACTTCCAGGACGGCCTCAACGGCAAGGGGTTCGTCTTCAATAATCCGCAGGCCACAAAAACCTGCGGCTGCGGAAGTTCTTTCAGCGCGTAGGAGATTCTTCTTGCGGGGAACGGCGATGAGAGCGGCGCTCGTGCTCATTCTGGCCCCGTGGATCGCGCACTCAGACGACCGCGTCGCCATCATCGTGCAGCAACCGGAAGGTTCTGCGAGAACTTTCAGTATTGAATCCTCCCGCGTGTACGCTGTCGCAAGCGAGGCCGCAGCCTCGCAAGGATGGACGGTTGACCCCGGCGCAAGCACGGTGCTCCGGATAGCGATCACGCCTCAATTCCAGCGCCGGGAGGATCTGTTCGCATTCAAAATCGAGCTCAGCGCCGGGCCCCTCCCCTCTGGCCGGGGGCTGACGTCGTCAGAAGTAATAGACATTCCGTGGAACGATTTCTCCCCGCTCCTGTCGGAAGTGGAGGATATGACACGGAGTTTTGCTTACAAGCTGAAATACCGGACTACTCATCAGCCGCACTGAGGCCGCACAGGCCCCGGCTTAATTCAAACGAAGGAGGTATCATGGCGTTCGCACTACCCAATCTTCCCTATCCGCACGACGCGCTCGAGCCGAGCATCGATAAGATGACGATGGAGATCCATCACGGTAAGCATCATGCAGCCTACGTGGCCAATCTCAATAAAGCAATAGAAAATACTGAGTGGGCGCAAAAGCCCATCGAAGCGATCCTCGCCGGCGTCTCCAAACTTCCCCCCGCCGTCCGGAATAATGGCGGCGGACACTGGAACCACTCCGCTTTCTGGCAATGGATGAAGCCGAAGGGGGGAGGCGCTCCGTCGGGAAAACTCGCCGATGCGATTTCAAAAGAATTCGGCTCCGTCGATAAGTTCAAGGAACAGTTCGGCAACGCCGGGATCACCCGATTCGGGTCGGGCTGGGCCTGGCTCATCTCCCAGCATGGAAAACTTGTCGTCGCGTCCACTCCGAACCAGGATAACCCTCTGATGGATGTGGCGGAGGTGCGCGGCGTTCCCCTCCTCGGCCTCGATGTCTGGGAACACGCTTATTACCTGAAATATCAGAACCGGAGACCCGACTACGTGGCGGCATTCTGGAATGTCGTCAACTGGGACGAAGTGGCGCGAAGGTTTGCCGAAGCCGCGTAGAACCTGTGAAGCTCCTCCTCCCCCTGCTTTTTTATTCGCTCGCCTACGGCGGCGAGGCGACCCTTGCCGTCGACGCAACCCACGGGAAATTGTTGCATGCCCGAGAGTCGATTTCCCTTGCACCGGGTCCCCATACCCTCCTTTATCCGAAATGGATTCCCGGCGAGCACGGCCCGACAGGCCCGGTGATGGATGTGGCCGGTCTGAAAATCACTTCCGGCGGCTCCGCCGTCCCCTGGCGCCGGGATCTCGAGGAAATGTACGCGATACATTTCGAAATCCCGCCCGGCGCATCGAGCGTAAATCTCGAATTCGACTTTCTCCTTCCCGCTGAGAAGGAGGGCTTTTCCTCCGGCGCCTCTTCCAGCGCGCAGCTGATTCTTCTGAGCTGGAACCAGGTGGTTCTCTATCCGTCGGAGCTGAGCCCCGACTCGCTGAGGGTGTCGGCGAGCCTCAAATTACCTCCCGGGTGGAAATTCGCCACGGCGCTCGAGACGGACTACGCCGCGGTCGATGAAGCGCACTTCAAACCCGTCTCGCTGACCATGCTGATCGATTCCCCCGTGCTCGCCGGGGCTCACATGAGGCGGATCGATATCAGTTCGGGGCTCGCCACTCCGCACTACCTCAACATCGCGTCCGACGGAGAGTTTTCAATGGAGATGCCTGAATATCTCGTTGACAAACACCGGCATCTGGTGCTCGAGGCGAACGCCCTCTTCGGCGCCCACCACTATAGCCACTACGATTTTCTCTATACCCTCAGCGACCAGGTGGCACATTTCGGCCTGGAACACCACCAGTCGAGCGACGACCGCGTCGAGGAAAATACGCTCGCCGACCCGAACTTGTGGAAAATTCACTCGGCGCTGCTTCCGCATGAATTCGTCCACTCATGGAACGGAAAGTACCGCCGCCCTGCAGGACTTGCGACCGGTAATTATTCTTCCCCGATGCACGGCGACCTGCTCTGGGTGTACGAGGGTCTCACGCAATACCTCGGCTACCTCCTCGCCGCCCGCTCCGGCCTCCGGAGTCCTGATGAGTACCTTCAGAGCCTTGCCTTTAGCGCAGCGGCGCTCGATCGGGTGCCGGGCCGCCAGTGGAGACCCCTGCAGGATGCGGCAGATGAGGCGCAACTCCTGTATAACGCCCGCGCCGGCTGGCACGCGTACCGGCGCGGGACCGATTTCTACGACGAGGGGAACCTTATCTGGCTCCAGGCCGACGTGAAGATCCGGAAGCTGACCGGGAACCGAAAATCTCTCGACGATTTCTGCAAAAAATTCCACGGCGGCCTTTCGACCGGCCCGGCGGTCGTCACTTATACCTTTGACGACGTTGTCGCCGCCCTCAATACGGTTGCGCCGTTCACCTGGGCCCCGTTTCTCTCCGAATTGCTCACGGGCCTTTCGGCCCGGGCGCCCCTCGGAGGGATAGAGTCGGCGGGGTGGAGGATCGTTTACCGCGACTCGATCAATCCCATGCAGGAGGCGTACGAACATGCCCGCAATGTCATCGATCTCAGGTTTTCTCTGGGAATGATGGTCGATAAGAACGACGGCACGCTTGTCGACGTTATCCCCGAGTCGCCGGCCTCAGCGTCCGGCCTCCAGCCGGGCATGACGCTCGTGGCCGTGAACAGCAGAAGATTTTCAGAAAGAATACTCCACAACGCTCTGAAGGACGCTCGCGCGGCGTCGCTCGATCTCCTCGCCTCGGACGGGGATCTCGTAAAAAATTTTCGTGTCAGTTATCGCGGCGGTGAGCGATACCCCTGGCTCGAGCGGATCCCGTCCACCCCCGACATCCTCTCCGACATCATCCGTCCTCTCGCCGCCCGCCGGAAGTAATTCGCCGGCGCCGCGAACGCTCTCGATCTTATCGCCGGAACCATCGAAAATCTTGATTTCCTCCGGGAAAACTAGTATGTTTGAAAAACACTCCCGAGGACCGATGAACAAGAAAACTATCAACGCCAAGAAGAAACACAGGAAGAACATTCAGCGCATGAAGGCCAAGCGGAAGGCGATGATGGCCAAGGCGAAGAAATAAGGTAAACCCCTGACAACCGCAACAGCGACCCACCGGTTCGGGACGGTCTCCTACGACCTCTCGGCGCGCACTCATATCATGGGGATCCTCAACGTAACCCCCGATTCGTTTTCTGACGGGGGCCGCTTTTTTGATCCCGACGCGGCCGTCTCCCACGGGATGCACATGGTGGAGGAGGGGGCCGATTTCATCGACATCGGAGGCGAGTCGACGAGGCCCGGCTCAATGACCCTCCCGGAGGAGGAGGAAATCCGGCGGGTGCTCCCCGCCGTCGAGCAGCTTGCGCGAGCGGTTAAAATCCCGATTTCGATCGATACCCGAAAATCCGCCGTGGCGGCCCGGGCGCTCGATGCGGGAGCCACCATCGTGAACGATATTTCGGGCCTCACCTTCGATCCGCAGCTCGCCGAGAGCGCCGCGCGCTCGGGGGCCACACTCATTCTCATGCATTCGAAGGGTTCTCCTCAGACGATGCAGGATGATCCGCAGTATGACGATCTGATCCTCGAAATCTGCGGGTTTTTGGAATCCGGGATAGCGAGGGCCCGCGCGGCCGGGATCGAACAGATCATCGTGGATCCCGGGATCGGCTTCGGAAAAACCATCTCGCATAATCTCCAGATCATCCGGAATTTACGGGAATTCCGGAGGTTCGGACTCCCGGTCCTCGTCGGCCCTTCCCGGAAATCTTTCATCGGCAAACTCCTGGACCTCCCCGTCGATCGCCGGCTCGACGGGACTGCCGCCGCCGTCGCCGCATCGATCATGAACGGCGCCGCTATCGTCCGGGTCCACGATGTCGCGGAGATGAAAAGAGTGTCGCGGATCGTCGATGCGATCGTCCGGGAGTAAATCCCCGGCCCGTCCCCGGACGAGGCCCTGACGCATGGATCTTTTTTCGATCGGTTTTCTTCACGTCTCCCTTGTCGACCTGATCGACATCGCCCTCGTCTCCTTCATCTTCTACAAGCTCTACATGCTGATGCGGGGGACGGTGGCGGCCCAGATTTTCGTGGGGCTGGTGCTTATCATGGGATTTTCTTTCATCGCCCAGGCGATAAATTTCAAGGCGATGAACTGGATCCTGAGGACCCTCACCGATATCTGGGTGATCGCTTTCATCGTTCTTTTTCAGCCGGAACTGAGGCGCCTCCTTGTCCTCGTCGGGCGGAACCGCATCGTGCGGATGTTCCTGCGCCTCGACGTGCAGGAGTCGATCGAGGATATCGTGAGCGCCGCGGGAGAACTCGCCAGAAAACATCACGGCATGCTGGTGGTGATCATCCGGTCCACGGGCCTCCGGGCCTTCACCGATACGGGGCTTCCGCTCCAGGCGCGGATCAGCCGTCCTCTCCTGGTGTCGATTTTCAATCCGCGGTCCCCTCTCCATGACGGCGCCGTGATCGTGCGCGACCGCGTCGTGGAATCGGCCCGCGTGACCCTCCCGCTCTCCCAGTCCTCGACGATAGGCGATTATGTGCTCGGAATGCGCCACAGGGCCGGTCTCGGGATATCGGAACAGGCAGATGTGGTCTCGGTCCTTGTGTCGGAGGAGACCGGGCGGATCTCCCTTGCCGATAACGGCATCCTCCTCCGGGGGCTCTCGACACAGGATCTCCGTCAGGAACTCCACGCCCGGCTCGCACAGCCGGCCGATAAATCGGTGAAATCTATATGGAAACTCCTGCGTGCACATGGATGACGCTGTGAAATTCAGGGCCGCAGCCCCCCGCCCCTCCCGCCGCTTCGAGATCGAACGGCGCGAGATGATCGATCTTTTGCGCGACCGCGGGGTCCGGGATGAGAGCCTGCTCCGCGCCATGGACACCATCGACCGGCACGAGTTCGTCCAGCCTGCTTTCGTCAACCGGGCGTACGACGATTGCGCCCTGCCGATCGGACATTCGCAGACAATCTCGCAGCCCTATACCGTTGCCTTCATGACCGAGGCGCTGCAGGTGAAACCGGGCCACAAGGTTCTTGAAATCGGCACCGGCTCGGGGTACCAGGCAGCCGTGCTCGCCGAAATGGGAGCCCGGGTCTTCACCATCGAGCGCCATATGGATCTTCTCAAGGAAGCCCGGAGACGGCTGGAAAAAGTCGGGTACGATGTCGCCTCCAAGACCGGCGACGGCACGATCGGCTGGAAAGAATTCTCGCCGTACGATGGGATCATCGTGACGGCGGGCGCGCCCGAGGTCCCCCGGCCTCTCGTCGACCAGCTCAAGGACGGAGCTAGGCTCGTCATCCCCATCGGCGGAGCCGACATCCAGAATCTTACTCTCATCCGCCGGTTCGGGGATTCCTTCGAAACGAGCGAGGCCGCCGGGTTCAAGTTTGTCCCGCTCATCGGCAAGAAAGGGTGGAGATAAGCCAAGCGCCGCCGAAGGCGAGGGTCCCCGTGCTCGTGGGTCCCACCGCCTCCGGAAAAACGCCCTTATCGCTACTCCTGTCTGACATTCTTCGGGCCGAAATCATCTCGGCCGATTCCCGCCAGATCTATAAGCTGATGGATGTCGGAACCGCGAAACCCTCTCAGGCCGATCTCCGCCGCGTCACACATCATTTCATAAGCGACCGGGCGCTTACTGATCCGATCAACGCCGCGGAATTCGGCGAGATGGGCCGCGCCGTCATTGCCGACATCCTTCGGCGGGGCAAGCTCCCGCTCGTCGTCGGAGGATCGGGTCTCTACATCAAGGGACTCATTGACGGATTCTTCGACGGAGCCCCTCCCGACCCCGACGTGAGGCAGAAACTCTACGAGAGACTCGACCACGAGGGCCCCCTCAGGCTTTTGGAGGAATTGAAGGGGGTGGACCCCGAGGCCGCATCGTCGATGCTGCCGACAAACACCCGCCGCATCATCCGAGCCCTCGAGGTGTACGAGTCGACCGGGAAACCGATCTCCCTGCTCCGGAAGCGAAAGCCTGAAATAAATTTCGAGCCGTTCATCGCCGGCCTCGAATGGCCCCGGGACAAGCTGTATCAGCGGATCAATCTCCGCGCCGATGAGATGATCCGGAACGGCCTTGTCGAGGAGAGCAGGGATCTGGCGAAAAAATACGGCGAAGACCTCATCCCTCTTCAGACCGTGGGGTATGTCGAAGCGTTCGCCTTCCTGCGCGGCGAGATCTCCCATGAAAAAATGGCGTCCCTCGTACGGCAAAATTCACGACGCTACGCGAAACGCCAGCTTACCTGGTTCCGGCGCGACGGCCGCATCCGCTGGTTTCCGGTCTCGGGCGAGGAGGATTTTCCCGAGGTCGCGCGCGAGATCGCCGGGGCTTTCAGGGGTTTGAAATAGAGCGGAAAATTCGTATCTTTTTCGGAGACGGGGCGTGGCTCAGCCCGGCTAGAGCGCTTGGTTCGGGACCAAGAGGTCGCGAGTTCGAATCTCGCCGCCCCGACTCGGAATTTACGTGACATCCCAGCCCATCACCATCCTCATCGTCGAGGACAACCTCTCACACCGGAAAATCACCGAATATGTTCTGAAAAAGAACAATGTCGGTGCCAATCTCCGGGTCGTGCGCGACGGGCAGGAGATTCTTGATTACCTGTTCCGGCGGGGGAGCTACGTCGACACGGCGGAGTATCCTACCCCGCACCTCATCCTCCTGGACCTGAACCTTCCCAAGCATGACGGAAGGGAAGTCCTCCGCATCATCAAGTCCGACCCCGCGCTCAAGGATATTCCGGTCGTCATCGTCAGTACGTCCGACCGCGAGGAGGATGTCACCTACGCTTTCCAGCACGGCGCCGTCGCGTATATCAGCAAGGCGTCCGGGTTCGATAAGTTCAACGCCGAACTCGGATCCGTCCTCCGCTTCGCCCGCCCCGCCGGCAGCTGACGGCTCGTTGAAACTTCATGGGGAAATTCGTATACTGGCCCCACAATGTCCCACATCCTCGCCATCATCGGCCGCCCCAACGTCGGGAAATCCACTCTCTTCAACAGGATCATCGGAGCCCGACGGGCCATCGTCGATGATCGTCCCGGCGTCACCCGCGACCGCCACTACGCAACGGCAGACTGGGCGGGGAAATCCTTCACCCTGATCGACACCGGAGGCTTTGTCCCTCGTTCCGAGGATCTTTTCGAACGCGCGATCCGCGAACAGGCACGTATAGCCATCGACGAGGCGTCGGCCGTCATCTTCGTCGTCGACGGCCTCGCAGGCATCACCCCTCTCGATGAAGAGGTCGCGTCAATTCTGCGGAAATCCAGGAAAAAACTCTACCTCGTCGTCAATAAGATCGATAACGAGAAGCGCGAGCTCGATGCCGCCCAGTTCTTCTCGCTGGGGCTCGGAGAGCCCATCCCTGTTTCCGCCCTCGCCGGACGGAAGATAGGGGATTTCCTCGACGCCGTCACCGCCTCCCTGAACGGGACCGCGGATCAGGACGACCCGAGACTCCTCCTCGCCATCGTCGGGAAGCCAAACGTCGGAAAGTCATCCCTCGTCAATGCCATGCTCGGCAAGCAGAGGTCCATCGTCACCGAAATTCCCGGCACGACCCGCGACTCGATCGACTCGATCCTCAACTACAAGAAGGAGCAAATCCTCCTCATCGACACCGCAGGCCTCCGGCGGAAAAGCCGCGTGAAAGAAAGCGTCGAATTTTACAGCACAATCCGTTCCCTGAAGAGCATCGAGCGTTCAAACGTCACCGTCCTCGTTGTCGACGCTGAAGCGGGGATCGATAAACAGGATCTCCGGATTCTGGAGAATATCGTCGAAAGCGGCCGTGGCGCCGTCATCGCCGCCAACAAATGGGATCTCGTGGAAAAAAATGACCGGACAGCGAAGGCATACGAGTCGGCTCTCCACCGTCTGCTCCGCATCTACGATTTCGTGCCGGTGATCTTCGTATCGGCCCTGAAAAAGCAGAGGGTTTTCAAGCTTGTCGATCTCGCGCGGACCGTCCACGCCGAACGGTCCAAGCGGATCCCGACCAACGCCCTTAACGCCCGGCTTCTCAGGCTCATCGCTGAAAAACCTCCCTCGTCGTCGTCGGGGAAGGAGATCAAAATCAATTATATCACTCAGGTGAAGACTGATCCCCCCGCGTTCGCCTTTTTCGCAAACGAGCCAAAGCTCGTTGAGGACCGTTACAGAAGGTTTCTCGAATCGAAGATCCGGGAGAATTTCGGGTTTTCCGGGGTCCCCCTCTCCCTCTATTTCAGGAAGAAGAATTGACGCCCGCCTCCAAGAGGAGACGAATCCTCGTCATCGGCGGCCTCGCCGCCGGCCCGAGCGCCGCATCAAAGGCAAAAAGAGTGAATCCCCTCGCTGAGGTGACGCTCTTCGAAGCGACCGAGACCGTCTCCTACGGGCTCTGCGAGGCCCCCTATTGCATCGGAGGCGCGATCGACGATGAATCGAAGCTCGTCATCTATACGCCCGAGCGCCTTCTAGCCGAGAAGGGTTTTGAGGCGAAAACCCTTCACCGGGTCGAGCAGATTTCCGCTGGAAGCATCGCCGTGCGCGATCTGCGTGGCCGCTCGACGGCCGAGGTGAGGTACGATAAGCTCGTGATCGCCACCGGCTCGGTGCCGCGCCGGCTCAATCTCGAGGGGGAGAATTCCCGGAACGTGTTCCACCTCGCCTCGCGGGGTGACACCCTCGGCATACTTTCCCTGCTCGGGAGCGAATCGCCCAAAAATGCCGTGATCATCGGGGGCGGTTATGTCGGCATGGAAATGTCCGAAGCCCTCCGCTCCCGGGGTCTGGATGTGACTCTGATCCACCGCCACCGCCTCCCCATGGCAGGGCTCGAAACGGAAACGCGGGAAAGAGTCTTTGATGAACTCTCACGGAACGGGGTTCACTTCGTTACCAACGCGAAGGTAGAGGCCCTCACCACCGGCCCGAGACAGACAGTCGAGCACGTGATCACCAACCGGGGGACCTTTGAGTCGGATATCGTGCTTCTCTCCCTCGGCGTCGAGCCGAACACGGATCTGGCACGCCGGGCGAAGATACGCCTCGGCCCCTCCGGAGGGATCAGGACGGATGAGAGGCAAATGACCAGCGCCGATCATGTCTATGCAGCCGGAGATTGCTGCGAGGTGAAAAACGTCGTGACCGGGAAACCTATGTATCTGCCGCTGGCCACGATCGCCAGCCGCTGTGCCTGGGTCGCCGGGGAGAATGCCGCCGGGGGGCACGCGACGTTCAAGGGAGCCGTGCGCGCGCTCGCTGTGAAAGTTTTTGGCATCGAAGTCGCCCAGGTGGGCCTCGGCTCCGAAGAGGCAAAGAGCTACGGGTTCGCCGTCGCCACGCAGTCGATCACCGCCCACTCGAAAGTCGGATTGATGCCCGGAAGCGAAAAGATAACCGTGAAACTCATCTTTGACGAACCGACAGGCAGGATACTCGGGGCGAATGTGTTCGGAGGCGCCGGATCAGCTCTTCGCGCCAACACTCTCGGCGTGGCTATCCAGCACGGCATGACCCTTTCCGATATCTCACGATTCGACCTGATCTATTCGCCCCCGTTCGCCCCGCTCTGGGATCCGATCCTGGTGGCTGCCAATAAGGCCTTATGAAAAACCTTGTCATCTGCAACCACCCGCTCGTGATGCGGGACCTGACATTGCTGCGCGACACCAAAACTCCAAGCCACCTTTTCCGCGCCATACTCCGCCGGACGGCGGCACTGATGGCGTACCAGGTCACTGAGGATCTATCGCTGAAAAAAATACGGGTAAAAACTCCCCTGGAACAGACCTCCGGTTTCGTCGTCACGGACGAAATCATTCTGGTGCCGATTCTGCGGGCAGGTCTGGGGCTCGTCGGCGGCTTTGTGGAGGTTCTGCCGAACGCCCGCGTGGGCCATATCGGGATGTACCGGAACGAGGAGACCCTAGAGCCGGTTGATTATTATCTGAAACTTCCTGAAAAAATCGGCCGGGCGCTCATGATCGTGCTCGATCCGATGCTCGCCACCGGCGGAAGTGCTGTGGCAGCAGTTTCCGTGCTGAAACGGAAGGGAGCGAAGAAAATCCGGTTTGTCAGCCTGGTCGCAGCTCCCGAGGGTGTTCGCAAACTTTCACGAGATCACCCAGATGTGAGAATATATGCCTGTGCCCTGGACAGGCAGCTCAATTCCCGGGGGTATATACTCCCCGGCCTCGGGGATGCTGGGGACCGGATATTCGGGACGGACGAGCCTTCCTCTTGATTTTTCGTCAATTAATCCCTATCATGTGACGATCCCCCGGGGGAATATCGGGATAGCGGAAAGTTCCCTTACTGTCCAGAAATTCGTGGAGAAGCATTTTCCCAGAGACATTAAATCGCTCCAGCCGATAACTGAATTCACAGACGGATTCCTCGCTCGGAACGGCATCAATAAGTCTCACTCCTTTCCGCTCCATTTCGTCATCGAAGAGCTTTTTACGAACATGGTGAAGTACAACCCGAGGAACGGAAGCGATATCTCCGTCCGCCTCGAGGTTGTCGACGAAAGCCTTGTTCTCCGGATCGTTGATTTTGACTCCGAACCGTTCGATGTCACCAAGTCTCCGCCGGTCAATATCCATCTTCCTTTGGAAAAAAGGCGAATCGGCGGCCTCGGGATCCACCTGATAAAAAAGATGGTGGATTCGATTGAGTATGAATATGTCGATCGTGAGAGCAGGATTACGGTCACACGAAAACTGGGGAAGCATCATGTTTGACGCCACGTTTGTCGGCAATAACGTCATTGAACTGAGCGGCCGGTTCGATGCCTCCCAGGTCGATAAGGCAAAGGCTATTTTTGACACTGTCACCAGGTCGAGCACCGTGAACTTCAAGAATCTCGAATACATTTCGAGCGCGGGGCTCGGGGTGCTTCTCGCCACCCAGAAGCGGCTGAACGATGCCGGGCAGAAGCTGAAACTTTCTAATCTGAACGGCCATGTGAAAGACATTTTTTATTATGCGGGATTTGACAAAATCTTCGAAATTGAGTAGTCTGGCCAAACCAACTTTTTCTCCCCTCGCCTGTACTTATGAGTGACGGCGAGGACTTCGGCTATGTCCGCGACTGCTTGAATGGCAACTCCCGGGCTTTCGAACCGCTGGTGGCACGGTATGAAAAGGTCATCTATAACGTGGCCCTCCGCATGGTCTCCGATGCCCAGGAAGCGGAAGATATAACGCAGACGACGTTCGTTAAGGCTTATGAAAACCTGCGGTCCTTTAACCCGAAGTATAAATTCTTCAGCTGGATTTACCGGATCGCTGTCAATGAATCGCTTAATGCCCTCAGCCAGCGCAAGAATCATGAGAGGCTGAGCGAGGAGATCGCCGCCGAGGATCAGTCGCCCGAAGAATCGCTTCGCATGCGCGAGGTCCAGGTCAATGTTCAAAAATGCCTCATGCGGCTAAAGCTTGAGTACAGGGTCGTTATCGTGCTGAATTATTTTGAGGATCTGACATATAATGAAATCAGCTACGTCCTCGATATTCCTGAAAAGACAGTGAAATCGAGGCTTTTTACTGCGAGACAGCTGCTCAAGGAGATGTTGGTGAAGCGCCAGATGACAAATGATTGATCAGTACGAGTCGGAGCTCATTCATAAGGAACTGGACGGGGAAAATTCTCCTCAGGATAGCGCCCGGGTTAAGGTGCTCGTTGAATCGAACCCGGAAGCGGGCGCCCTCTTCGAGGAGCTCGAGCAGCTGGGGAGAGTCCTGCACCAATCCCATGACGTCGATCCCCCTTCCTACCTCCGGAAGCATATCATGAATTCATTGCCGGCGACGCTCTATTCGCCGCGACCGCTCACCCGATTCGCCGGCATGAGATTTCCCGTTCCGCGTCTTGCCTTTGTGGTCACGATTTTTGCCGGAATTGCCATAGGAGTGGGTTCTGCCGCTCTTTTTATGCAGCGGCCGGCCGGGGAAGCTGACAACATTTCTCAACTCGTCGGCTCCACAGTGGTCAGAACCCCGATCTCCGCCCTCGAATCTTCGGGCGATTCCCGGCTTTCATTTCCGGGCGGGGAACTTTCTGTGGTCGTGAAAAAATCGGCTGACCTCCTCTATTTGGGTATGTCAGGAGTTACGACGTCCTCGTTCGAGGTGAGGATAGACAGGCCAAATGGGCTTGTGTTCGACTCTTTTCATCAGTTCAGGGGGAATTCGACGGGAGTATCGCCGGGGAGAAACGAGGTTACCATAGACTTTCGTGAAAATGCCGATCTGGGGGTGCTTTTCCGGCGCCAGGCAGGTTTCGCCGGGGATATTCACGTCCAGGTGACCCAAAATGGGAGCGTCGTGGCGGACAAGATGTTTGCTGTAACAAATTCCAACTCCCGTTAGGCATTGTGGTATTTCTACTAGAAAAGTCAAACGCCTTATAATTCACACCCAATCAACCATTTCAAGGAGGTAGTTATGAAAAACAAGGTTCTCATCGGCGGAATTGCCGTGGTGGCCGTGCTCGTGCTCTACTTCGCGGTCATTTATCCATGGCCCGGCGCAGACAATGCCGGCGGGACGATCGGCGGAGTGAAGAAGTATAACTCCGGACAGATCAATGACAAGGACGTGAAGGTCGGAGATCAGACGAGCGGAACAACCCAAGGCTCATCCGAGACGGCTGGAAATCCCGACATGAACGGCCAGAAGGCTGCAGAGACGAATTCACGGGGTGAAGCCGTCTCTAATCAGAGAGGTGAGGCTGTCTCCAATCAGCGCGGTGAAGCTGTCTCCAATCAGCGTGG
>CAYPFY010000004.1:0-56961 GCA_964410105.1 uncultured Chlorobiaceae bacterium | reverse complement strand
AGAGAGGTGAGGCTGTCTCCAATCAGCGCGGTGAAGCTGTCTCCAATCAGCGTGGTGAGGCTGTCTCCAATCAGCGCGGTGAAGCAGTGTCGAACCAGCGCGGTGAGGCTGTGTCGAATCAGCGCGGTGAAGCAGTCTCCAATCAGCGCGGTGAAGCTGTGTCGAACCAGAGAGGTGAGGCAGTGTCGAACCAGCGCTCTGAAGGAGTGTCAAATCAGCGCTCTGAGGGAGTCTCCAATTCACGGAACGTAGGAATTTCGAACCAGAAGACAGCACCCGTGACCAACTCAAAGAATGCTCCTGTTTCGAATTCGCAGAAGACGACCGAATCGAACAAGCAGAAGCCCCCTCAGGAGTAATCAACCCGATCCATCAGTACACGCTAATACGGAGGAGATGAACCGATCATCTCCTCCACTTTTTTTTAGCCCCCGGGCAATTTAAGAAAAACGTTTTGGGTACCACCCGCACCCCATATCGGCGCCCGTTCTTCTATCCGGTCGCGATCATCTGCACGCTCCTTTTCATAGCTGGCAATGCCACTGCCCAGTTTTATTATCTCCGCACCCAAGACCTTCGACTGATCTATTACGACAAGGAGGATTCCTATATCCTCCCGCATCTTTCGAGATGTTTCGAGAATTCAATGAAGTTCCACCGCAACCTCTTCCACTACACGCCCTCGGAAGAAGTGATGGTCTTCTTGCAGGATTTCGATGATTTCGGCTACGGCGGAACCACGAGCAATCCTTATAATTTCATGGTCCTGGGACTCGAGCCCTATGAATATGTGTACGAGACTTCCCCCACGAACGAGCGGTTCAACTGGGTCATGAACCATGAGCTGGCCCACGTCGTCGCCAGCGATAAGGCGGCCGGCATCGACCGGTTTTTCCGTTCGCTCTTCCGCGGAAAAATCGTCCCAACCGCCGAAAGCCCGGAATCAATTTTCTACGCATTTCTCACCAACCCCCGAACGTATTCTCCCCGCTGGTACCACGAGGGATTCGCCGTCTTTCTGGAGACCTGGATGGCCGGCGGAATTGGCCGGGTCCTCGGAGGATACGACGAGATGGTGTTCCGGACGATGGTCCGGGATAGCAGCAGGTTTTATGACGTCATCGGCCTCGAGTCAGAGGGCACGACGATCGATTTTCAAATCGGCGCCAATGCCTATCTCTATGGAACCCGGTTCGTGACTCATCTCGTCGACCACTACGGGCCGGATAAACTCATCCAGTGGTACGACCGGACGGATGACAGCCACCGATTCTTCGCCTCTCAGTTCGAGAATGTTTATGGGGTCAGCCTCGACGATGAGTGGTCACACTGGATCGAGTGGGAACACGAATGGCAGCGCGAAAACCTGGACTCGCTGCGGCAATACCCCATAACCCCGTACCGCATTCTTTCGGACAGGACGCTCGGATCGGTCTCCCGCCCGTTCTACGACCGGGCGCGGAATAAACTCTATGCGGCGATCAATTACCCGGGGCAGCTGGCGCAGATCGCGGGCATCGATCTCCGGACCGGACAACTTGACCACATTTGCGACGTGCCAACTCCCGCCCTTTATTACGTTTGCTCGCTGGCGTACGATCCTTCGGGGGACAAGCTGTTTTATACGACCAATAATACAAGGGACTGGAGGGATCTCAACGCGGTCGATATCAAGTCCGGCAACTCGGGTCGCCTCGTAAGAGGTCTCCGCGCCGGAGACCTGGCGTTCGATCCCGCGAATAAGACCATCTGGGGGATCCAGCATAACGGAGGAATCTCGCGCCTCGTCCGGGTTGCGCCTCCCTATGACGGGTACACGGAGATGTGGAAGCTCGACTATGGAAAAGATCTCTTCGATCTCGATATCTCCCCCGACGGATCGACGCTGACCGCGTCCATGATCCAGATCAGCGGCAGACAGTTTCTCATTAAAATGGATATTGCGAAGCTCACGGCAGGGGATCACTCCTATGAGGTTCTATACGAGTTTGAGAATAATTCGCCGATGAATTTCGTGTTTTCGCCCGATGGCAGGTACCTCTTCGGGACGACCTACTACACCGGAGTGTCCAATGTCGTGCGCTTCGACCTCCAGGAAAAGAAGATGGAGTGGATCACGAACTGCGAAACCGGGATGTTCCGGCCGACGCCCGTCTCGCCCGATTCCCTGATCGCCTTCCGCTACGCCGGCAAGGGCTTCATTCCCGTCATGATCCCTAATAAGGTTACGAATGACGTGAGCGCAGTGCGGTACCTGGGTCAGCGAATCGTCGATAAATACCCGGTCGTCAAGTCGTGGACGATTCCTTCCCCCCTCACCGTCAACATCGATTCGCTCACGACCTCCTCCGGAGAGTATAGCGCCCTCTCAAACCTCAGGCTTGCCAATACATACCCGGTCGTCGAAGGGTACAAGGAGGTGCCCGCGTTCGGGGTGCGGCTGAATTTCCTCGATCCGCTTCTCTCGAATGACTTGAACCTCATCGCCACGTACACCCCCAACCAGTCGATCCCCGAGAATGAGCGGTTCCATGCCAAGCTTAACTACGCGATCCCGTACTGGGAGTTCACCGGAACCTACAACGGGACGGATTTTTATGACCTCTTCGGCCCCACGAAGACGAGCCGCAAAGGATATTCGCTCAAAGCCCGGTACAAGGATTTTCTCCTCTATGACAAACCCAAGACCCTTGAGTACTCGCTCGGCCTCGCGGGCTACGCGGACCTGGAACGTCTCCCCGAGGCGCAGAATGTGTCGACATCCTTCGACAAATTCCTTTCCACGGACGGGGCTCTCGATTATAAGAACACACGTCGCTCCCTCGGCGCCGTCGAATCGGAAGCGGGGACCAGATGGCGCTTCGGGGTCCTGGACAATTACGTTAACGGGCACCATTTCCCGAGACTGTCGTCAGCCCTCGATTACGGATTCTTGCTACCCCTCGATCATTCGTCGATCTGGCTTCGCACTGCCGCGGGATACTCCTTCGGCGACCGCGCGGAACCCTTTGCAAATTTCTACTTCGGCGGGTTCGGCAATAACTGGGTCGACTACCAGGATGCGAAGCGGTACCGGGACCCGTCCAGCTTCCCCGGCGTCGAGCTGAACGAAATCGGCGGCACCAATTTTGCCAAAGCCCTTTTCGAATGGACGCTTCCCCCGATACGCTTCCGCCGCCTCGGTATCCTTAATCTCTACTGCAACTGGTGGCATGTCTCGCTCTTTTCCTCCGCCGTCGCCACCAATGTCGACGATGCCTCCCTGGTGAGGACCGTTTTCGATGCGGGGAGCCAGATCGACTGCCGGCTCGTGATTTTCTCGCGCCTCGAGTCGACCCTTTCATTCGGTTATGCCTTCGCGTTCGAGAAGGAGGAACGAGCAGTGAGGGAGTTCATGGTTTCGCTGAAAATCCTCTGAAGCAGTGACAAACATTCTCTTCGCCCTCGTCCCGGTGTTCCTGTTCCTGGGCGCACTGGTGGTGATGGACACATTCAAACTCCTGCGACTCCGGTCGGTTCTCCTTACGATCGGGGTGGGATGCGTCGTGGCGCTGACCTCCTTCGTCATCAATACGTGGCTGCTCAATTCGACATCCATCAGCGCCGAGAGTTTTTCGAGGTACATCGCCCCGGTGATCGAAGAAACCCTGAAGGCGGCATTCGTCGCCTACCTGATCACGTCGCGGAAAGTGGGGTTCATGGTCGATAGCGCGATCTATGGGTTCGCCGTCGGAGCCGGCTTCGCGTTCGTTGAGAATATCTATTACCTGCAGGCCATCTCCACGCACAATCCCTTCATCTGGCTCGTCCGCGGCCTGGGCACCGCTGTGATGCACGGGGGGACAACCGCCCTCTTCGGTATCGTTGCGGGGAAGTTGTCCGAACAACGAACCTCGCTCCATCTCCCCTCCGCCCTGCTCTCCCTTTTGATTGCCATCGTCGTCCACTCCGTCTATAACCATTTCTTCGTCCCGCCGTTCCTTTCGACGCTGCTCCTGCTCATCATCCTCCCCCTTACCATCATGGGCGTCTTCCGCCAGAGCGAACAGGCGACTCAGGACTGGCTCGGCGTGGGACTCGATACCGATATGGACCTCCTCAATATCATCACAAAGGGAAACGTCCCGGCCACGAAAATCGGCATTTACTTCCGCTCGCTCCAGGACGCCTTCCCCGGCGAGGTTATCGCCGATATGCTCTGCTTCATTCGCATCCATGTCGAACTTTCCATCAGGGCCAAGGGCATCCTCCTGATGCGCTCTACCGGGTTCGCCCCGAGACTCGACTCGGATGTGAGCGAAAAGTTTACCGAGTTGAACTATCTGGCGAAAAGCATCGGCACGACCGGCAAGCTCGCCCTCACCCCTTTCCTCCATACCAGCAGACGCGAACTCTGGCAGATCTATATGCTCGAGGATCTGCAAAAGAAACGCTCCTCCTGACCCCTCGCCCCCAGTTGACATTCATCGGCTCCGGCATTATATTTTAGTACAGATCAAGTTCAAATTTTTTATGCACTTACCCTCCGGTACGCGAGGGGGATGCAAGCGTGAGAGATGGCCTATATAAGAAGAAGCTCGATGATCTTCTTGCCGTGTGCAGAAAGAATCTCCGGACCGTCAATGAAGATCTGATCCGCCGGGCCTTCCAATTCAGCCTCGAAGCCCATAAGAACGATATCCGGGCATCGGGCGATCCCTTCTTCAACCACCCCTACGAGGTTGCGATGGTCGTCGCCCGCGAGGTCCCTCTGGACGACGTCTCGGTCGCCAGCGCACTGATGCATGACGTGGCCGAGGACACCGAATTCACCATCAATGATATCCGGCAGGAGTTCGGGGATACGATTGCAGATATCGTCGACGGGGCCACCAAGATATCGGATATTTTCCGCAGCCATGAGGTCACTCAGGCCGAAAGCTACAGGAAAATGCTCCTCTCCATGGTCAACGATATCCGGGTCATGCTTCTGAAATTCGCCGACCGGCTCCATAATATGCGCACGCTCGAGTACCTTCCGAAAGAACGCCAGCTCCGCCTCGCCAAGGAAACTCTCGATATCTATGCCCCCTTCGCCCACCGCTTTGGACTCGCCAAGATCAAGTGGGAACTCGAAGACCTGGCATTCAAGTATCTCTACCCCAAGGATTATGAGGATACAGCCCGAAAGCTTAAATCGCGGCGCAAGGAACGTGAAACGTATATCAGGAAATTTGTCCAGCCGGTGGAAAAACGACTCAGGGAGGACGGGATGCAGTTCGAGATCGAAGGGAGACCGAAGCATCTCTACAGCATTTATAACAAGATGGTCACCCGAAACAAGCCTTTCGACGAGGTTTATGACCTCTTCGCGGTCCGGATAGTCCTCGAGACCGAAAACTCCAACGACTGCTTCACCGTGTACGGCATCCTCTCCTCGATCTATATACCCATCCCCGAGCGGTTTAAGAATTATGTCTCCGTCCCGAAGAAGAACGGTTACCAGTCGATCCACGCCACCGTTGTCGGGCCCGACGGAAAGATGGTCGAAGTCCAGATCCGCACCCGGGCCATGCACGAGATCGCCGAGAAAGGCGTCGCCGCCCACTGGCGCTATAAGGAGAATCTGACAACGCTCGACGAGGAGCTGGAAAACTGGATATCCTGGGTGAGGGAGATTTTTGAGCACGCCGACGAGGAGGCCCCGGCCAAGCAGTTGATGGAGAGTTTCAAACTGAATCTCTACCAGGATGAGATTTATCTGTTCACCCCCAAGGGGGAGCTGAAGATTCTGCCCCAGGGGGCGACTCCCGTCGATTTCGCCTATGCCGTGCACAGCAACGTGGGCTTCCATTGCCTGAGCGCAAAGGTCAACGGCCGCATCGTTCCCCTTGACCACCAGCTCCGCAGCGGCGACCAGGTCGAAATCATTACGTCCAAGAACCAGACCCCCAAGGCGGACTGGGACCAGTTCGTTGTTACCCACAAGGCGAAATCGCACGTCCGGAAATGGATGAAAGATGAGGAGCGGAAGTCGGTCGCGGCCGGCCGTGAGATATGGGAGAAGCGTGCGAAGAAGCTCAAAATTCACCTGAACGATGACGAGCTGGCAAAATACCTGCGCGACCTGAAGATCGCGGATCTCCGGGAGTTTTTTACAAAGCTTCAAAAAGAGGAGATCACTCCGGACGCCGTCATTCAGGAAATCGAGCTGAAACAGAAGCACGCGGCCTCAGAACCCGTTGAACCGGCTTCCGGGATTTTTACCAAATTTATCGCCACCGCGCGCACCATCACAGGCGGCATTTCCCTCTTTGGCTCGCACGATGCCTTTCTCCATAGCTACGCGAAATGCTGCAACCCGATCCCGGGCGATGAGATCGCCGGATTCGTCACCAAAGGGGAGGGCATAAAAGTTCATATGAAGGCGTGCCGGAATTTTCTCACTCTCTCCCAGCACGATCCCCAGCGCGTCGTCGAGGTATCCTGGCCGAGCATGAACGGCGCCGATTACGTCGCCGCCATCCGCCTCTCGGGCGAGGACCGCACCGGCATGCTCAATGACATCACGCACTCAATCTCCACCTATCAGAACACGAATATCCGCGGAGTGAAGATCGACACGAAGGACAAGATGTTCGAAGGGACGATCATGATCGGGGTCAAGAATAAGGAGCACCTCGAACGGATCATCGAAAAACTGAGAAAAATCAAGGGCGTTTCGCGCACCGAACGCCTCATCGAATAATGTGAGGGGGAAATATGAGCCCAGACCATCATCGCCCGAAAACGTATACAAAACGCGATATCGTCCGGCGGGTCGCCGATGCGAATCACGAGAATCTGAATACCGCTGCCATCTGGGTCGATCAGGTTTTCACGGCGCTGCGCGAGATCATGATGAGCGCCGACCCCGAGCTCCGCATCGAGATCCGTGATTTCGGGGTTCTCGAGGTGAAGCCCACGAAATCCAAACCGAAGGCCAGAAATCCTAAATCGGGCGAAATCATCTTCGTCCCCTCACGCCGCAAGACTCACTTCAAACCGAGCAAGCTTCTCAAGAGTTTTCTTTGCCAGCCCCTGGACGGCTCGAACGGGCGAGACATCCCCGCCGGGAATTTCGGACGCGATGGGGAATGACCGCCCGCATCCTCGGCGTTGACTACGGGTCCAGGAGGATCGGGATCGCCCTCAGCGACCCCCTGCTCACGATCGCCACGCCGCTCACCGTGGTCGAGAATTCCCCCGCTGCTTTCGGCGAGATCAGGAGGCTCGCCGATGAGTACGATGTCGAGCGCATCGTCGTCGGCATGCCCTTCACCCTGAAGGGCGAAAAAGGACGCGCGGCAGTCGACGTGGACCTGTTCGTGAGACGCCTCCAGGAAGAAACCGGTCGTCAGGTCGTGCTCCAGGACGAACGGTTCACCAGCAGCACCGCCCGCGAGACGATGATCGCCATGGGGGTGCCGAAAATGCGCCGCCGCGAAAAATCCCGGATCGATGCCTCCGCCGCAGCCCTTATCCTCCAGGGATACCTCGACAGCCTTCCCCGACGCCCATGAATTTCCATGACGTGAATCTCCTCATCGGGGAGGGAGAGGGATTTACCGTCGAATTCAAGAGGCGGATCTCCTCCCCGGAGAAAATCGCAAGGACGATCATCTCCTTCGCCAATACGAAGGGGGGGACCATCCTCTTCGGCGTCGACGATGACGGATCCATCGTCGGCGTTGAGAGCGAGAAGTCGGAAATCGAGCTCGTGGAGATCGCCGGGAAGGATTTTGCCGATCCCCAGATCCTCCCCGCCATCGATATCGTCCCGTTCGACGGCCGCGATGTGATCGTCTGCTACATCGCCGAGAGCAGGACGAAGCCGCATTACTTTCTGGGCGACCACGACCGCTCCAACGGCGCCGACGATACCCGGGTCTATATCCGCGTGAACGACAAGACCGTGATGGCCAGCCGCGAAGTCGTGAAAATTCTTCAGGACGAGAACCCCGACGCCCCGCCGCTGAAGGTGGCCATCGGCGAGAATCAGAAACGCCTGTTCAGCTACCTGGAAAAACACGAACGGATAACCGTACGGGAGTTCGGCCGCCTTGTGAATATCAGCGACCGTCGCGCCTCGCGTATCCTCGTCCAGCTTGTCCGCGCCGGGGTCATCCGCATCCATACCCGCGAAAAAGAGGAGTTTTTCACCCTCGCCTTCGACCTCCCCTGATTGAGAGCCGTCAATTCCCCCTTGTCGGAAACCGAATAGTTTCTTACATTGATCTTTTTCTGACGGTGACTACGGTGGACAGTACGCGAGAGCATGCGATTTTTTCGACAGTTGCCGACGAGATCTCGGACCTCGTCTGCATCATCGACGTCCGCGGCATTCTCCGCTACACGAACGCCGCCTGGAGGAAAAGGGCGGGGGAGGGCCGGTTGGCCTTCCTCGATGCCGTCGAGCCCGACGAGCGCACGCGAATCGATTCGATTCTGCAAAAAGCCTTCAAGGATTTTTCGCCCCTTCCCCCCGGCACCGAGACCCGCCTCCTGCAACCCCTCGGCCCGTCCTTCGCCGTCAGCCTTCACGGCGTTCTCCCGGCCGGCGAGGACCGGATGATCCTCATCGCCCGGGACCTCACCGAATCCCGGGACGTTGAAAACAGGATGCGCCTCCTCGCCACGGCCCTGACGAGCACCCGCGACGCATTCTGCCTGAACGACCTTGCCGACACGATCCTGTTCGTCAATCCCGCGTTCTGCGAGATTTATGGATACACCGAGGAAGAGCTCATCGGAAGAAATATCGACATCCTCCGGGTTCCGTCCACAACGCCCGATGTTTTTGCCGAAATCCGGAGGGCGACGCTGACCGGCGGATGGAAAGGGGAAATCACGAACCGTCGCAAAGACGGGACAGAATTCCCCATCGAAATCTGGACGACGATGGTCCGGGACGACGAGGGGCGCCCCCTTGGCATTGCGGTGTCGGGACGCGACATCACCGAGAGGAAGAAGTCGGAAGAGAGGCTCCGGGAATCGACAGAAAGACTCGAGCTCACGCTCGATAATATCAATATCATCGCCTGGGAGATTGCGCCGGACGGGACCTTTCTTCTCGTGCGGGGTAAAGGGCTCGAGAAGACGGGGCTCCGTCCCGACCAGCTCGCCGGCCAATCGATTTTCTCCCTCCAGGAATTCCCCGTACTGATCGACGCGTTCCGCACCGCTCTTTCAGGGGCGACGCAAACTTTTGAAGTGGAATTCCGGGGGGTGATCTGGCATGCCAATTATATCCCGCTGCGGGATTCTACGGGCGCGATCGAGCGCATCTTCGGCACCGCCATCGATGTCACAGAACGCAAGAGGGCGGAGGAGGCCCTGCGGGTCGAAACCGAGCTCTGGCACACGCTCATGGATAATATCCCGGATCCGATTTTCTACAAGGATACACGCTCCCGGTTTACCCGGATCAATAAGGCGCAGGCGGAACTCCTCGGGGCCAGGGATGTTTTCGACGCGATCGGGAAGACGGACGCCGATTTCAGGCCCTCCCCCGAAGAATCGCTCGCCGATGACCGGTCCATCGTCCAGTCCGGCCGGCCCATCCTGGGGAAGGTGGAAAAGTTCCCGTCTCAGGGCGGGACAGCACGGTGGTTCCTGACCACCAAAGTCCCCATCCGGTCCGAGAAGGGGGAAATCACCGGCATCGTCGGAAGTTCGCGGGAAATCACAACGCTCAAGAATGCAGAGGAACTGGAGGCGGCCCTGTATCGAATCGCCGAGGAGACAAGCTCCAGCGACGATATGCCCAAGTTCTTCGCCTCAATTCATTCCATAATCGGGGGCCTGATGGAGGCGAGTAATTTTTATATCGCCCTCTATGACAGGGAGAAGGATCTGCTTTCGTTTCCGTATTTTGTCGACGAGGTGGACGTCCCCTCTCCCCCGTCCCCGCCCGGACGCGGCCTCACGGCCTACGTGCTCCGGACCGGAAAAACGCTCCTCTGCGATGAAAAGGTGCTTGCGGAACTCATCCGCCGCGATGAGGCGGCGCTCGTGGGCGCTCCTTCTCCGATCTGGCTCGGCGTTCCTCTGGTCGGCCGGACGAAAACCATCGGGGTGATGGTCGTGCAACATTATTCGAACCCATCGGCCTTCGGACAGCGAGAACAGAATATCTTGGAGTTTGTCTCCTCCCATGTCGCCCGGGCGATCGAACATAAGCAGGACGAGGAGGCCGTCCGGCAGTCCGAGTCGAAATACCGGACGCTTTTTGAGGAATCCGAAGACGGCATTCTCATCACGACGCCGGAGGGCACCCTGATCGACGTCAACACCGCGGGCGTTGAACTCCTCGGATACTCCTCCCGGGACGAACTGATGAAGGTTTCCGATGTCCGGAGTCTCTACCAGCATCCGGAGGACCGGGACCGTTTCATCTCCGAAATCCATTCGCAGGGGTCCGTCACCGACTTCGAATTTGTGGTGAAGCGGAAGGACGGCCAGCCACGAATCGTCCTAGAGAATGCGACCACCGTCCGCGACGCGGACGGGAGGATCCTCTCGATCCGTGCGTACCTTCGCGACATAACTCAGCGGAAACGTCTTGAGGAACAGCTCCGCCAGGCGCAGAAGCTGGAGGGGATAGGCACTCTCGCCGGCGGAATCGCCCATGATTTCAACAACATTCTCGGCATCGTGCTCGGATACGCCACGCTTCTCGAATCGAACGGCTCCGATCGCACGAGGGCTGCGCAGTGCATCGACGCAATTAAACACGCCGTCGAGCGGGGCTCCCATCTCGTGAAAGAGCTTCTTACGTTTGCCCGTAAATCCGACCCCGCCTTCAAGTTCGTCGACGTTAATGCCATGATCAGGGAACTTTCCGGCACGATTGCCGATACTTTCCCGCAAACGCTGACCATACGGACGGACCTTGCCCCCGCCGCCCCCAACATTATTGCCGACAGCGAACAGCTCCACCACGCGCTTTTTAACCTATGCGCAAACGCCCGCGACGCCATGCTTCCCGCCGGCGGCTCGGGCAGGGGCGTGCTCACTCTCTCGACGAGGGTGGTCACGGCGGAAGAAGCCAAATCGCCGGAAAGCTCGACGCCATTCCTCGCCGTTTCGGTGAATGATACCGGGATCGGAATGGACGAACAGACGCGGAGGCGCATTTTCGAGCCCTTCTTTACGACGAAGGATACGGGGCAGGGGACAGGCCTCGGCCTCGCAGTCGTCTACGGGGTCGTCAAGAGCCACCACGGCCGTATCGAAGTCGACAGCGCGACGGGCTCCGGCACGACCGTCACCCTGTTTTTCCCTCTTCCGCTCGCAGAACCCGAGGGTGCGGCCCCCGAGCCGGCCCGGACCAGCACAGAGACCGTCCTCGTTGTGGAGGATGAGGAGATGCTCGGCTTCCTGCTGAAAAACATTCTCGAGGACCATGGCTATACGGTATTGACCGCCCGCGACGGACAGGAAGGCCTCAGTCTCTACCGGAAACATTCCGGGGAAATTTCCGTGATACTGTCGGATATGGGCCTGCCGAAACTGGGGGGCTGGGAAATGTTTCAGGAGATGAAGAAGCTTAACTCGAACGTGAAAGCCATCCTCGCGAGCGGTTACTTTGACCCCAATCTTAAGCTGGATCTCATCCGCGCGGGCGCCAAGGATTTCATCCAGAAACCCTACGTCGCCGAGTCGGTCCTTCAGAGGATTCGGGAGGTGATCGACGAAGGGTGAGCGCCGAGAACCCGCACACACTCATAGAGGGCAACGCCGACAGCAACCGCAACGTTCAATGACTGCTTGAACCCCCGCATCGGGATCTCAAGCGCCACGTCCGCCTTCCCGATGATTCTCTCTGAAACTCCCGTTATTTCGTTCCCGGCTACTATGCAGACAGGAAAATCATCGGACGTCAGACTTGTGTGCGGCCTGCTCTCATCCGTGCGCTCAAGGACGCAGATCCGGACTCCCTCGGTCTTGAGTTTTGCGATGGCGTCGAGCGGGTTTTTGTAAAAATCCCACGGGACTGTCGCCGTGGCCCCGAGCGCCGTCTTCTCAATTTCCTTCCGCGGGGGGCGCGGGGTGTAACCGCAAAGGAGGATCTTTGAGATGCCCGCGCCGTCTGCCGTGCGGAAGATGGAGCCGACATTGTAGAGGCTTCGGATATCGTCGAGGAGGAGGGTGACAGGGAGTAGTTCGATGGAGGGGGACTGGTTAGCGTGTGATCGCTTTTTCATGTCGGCTGTACGCAATTCACGAGGGTAGGGTTATTCTGTACAAGCTGTCACCCTCAAGAGTGCTCACTTCAGGCCGCCAATGATTATGCAAGACACTGCAGAGTTGCGTTCACCGGGGGCCATGTTCAGGTGACGTTCCCTACTGGTTGATTTCACTAAGTTACTGTTCGGATACAGGAATATGAGATAAAACTCTTCGCCGCCGCGGTGACTCCCACTTGCCATTCCCTTTCCTGGACCGACGACTCAGTATTCGAATAGTCACCGTATTAGGGCAATCTTCTTAACTCGCTCGATGGTACCCTCGGTGCGCATTCGAACGAGATAGAGCCCGCTGGGAATCCTCTCTCCGACGAATTCCACGTGATGGAGCCCCCGGTGCTCAACACCATTGACTAACGTGGCGATTTCCCTTCCCAAAATGTCAAAAACCTTGATCGTTGTGAATGCCACACGGGGAAGTATATAGGAAATCGTCGTGCCGCCATTGAAGGGGTTTGGATAGCATTCATTGAGGAGAAACTCCGAGGGTAAGGGTGTTTCTTGATTTTCAAGTCCTGCGAAAATTTCTCCGAGAGTCCCATTCTTGCTTATCTGCTGAGCTCGTATTGAAAAATCAGACCAACGGGGACCCACCACAATGGCACCTCCGCTCCCATCAGATATTACTTTAGCGTACTCCATCGAAGGTATGCTAACGGGAACTCCGGTTGAATCCCATGAAGGCCGACCAGCTGAATCCAATTTTTGCGCGTAGATTCCAGTTCCCAGCGAATTGACGCCGTCTCTCCAAACATAGATCGGTCCGCTGCTCTGAGAGATGGCGATCCCCCAAAGGGCCTTCTCGGTCGAAGCACCGCCAACAATGACCCCGCTGGCGGGCAACATGTATGATCCGCTCCCTGACACAAACTGAGTCTTGATAACCCACGTGGTATCCACGAGTTGGGACCAGGCAACAACCGCTTTCCCGGATTCGGATTCCAGGATCTGACCATAGTACGGGGGGTTGCTCGAATTAATCGTGTCGAGTACAATCCCCGAGCTATCCCAAGAGGCGGCGCCCAGTGAATCGATTTTCTGCACGTTATAGGTAAACAAATACATATGATTTCGGAATCCGATATACTGTCTACCGAGACAAAACACGGAACCTGCATCGTCAGGTTTGACGGATTCAGCCCCGGTCGGGACTACTACCCCGCCTTTCCAGAGGAGCTCCCCGCTCGGCGAGAATCGCTGAACGAGTCCTGGACCAGAAGGATACATCCAGAATCCTGCCACGGCTCCCGTCAGATTTGAAAACGAGAGGGCTGTTCTTTCCTGTGAATAGCCGAAAACAACCCCGGTATCGCTCCAGAGTCTCTCCCCTGCGGAACTTATGCGCTGAATGCGACGCTCATACAAGGTATCCCACCATTCAACAATGCAACCACCCGCTCCATCAGACACAACTGTCTGGTCGCCTAGATTCGTCTCTTGTACGCTTACTCGAACACCAGAAATTGGCCAGAGGAGAACTCCACCGCTGTCAACACGCTGCACGAGGAGTCTATCGATAACTTCTGGATTCTCCGGCGTTCCCCCGATAAATTCGAAGTCATGATAGGCCGCGATAACGCCGCTCTGCCCGTCGCTGCAGATGCGAGCCGATGATTGATCAGGATGTGATCCGCGCAATCGCACTTCCGATCTCCATGGGCTTTGACCAAAAGCGTTGAGTCGGTGGAGAACGAGTTGATGTGGGTAACCCGTGTTGTGCTCGTATGTGATGTAGCACCCGCCACTACCATCGCTACAAACTTCCGGGCTGACGCCATAACCGACAATCAGATTGTTTGCAGGATTGGTTGACCACTGAGAGCACACAACTGTTCCGGAAGAGATGGTTACCAACACTAGTCTTAATATGAGTCTTTGTACTCTCATGGCCGCTCAGATCTGCGATTCGCCACGCGGGCAGTGATCCGTACTGAACCGCTCTGAAATTGCGGACTTGGAAAAGTCCCTATTGCTGGTCTCTACGAAGAGTCGATTCGTCACATGGCCCGATGGAAGTTGTCCCGGAAACCTTGTAGCCATAAGCGGTCACTTGCCGCGTCGCGAATTAGAGAAAAGTAAATTGCGAATTGGTTAAAGTCAACACGAGGGACCTTGGTGCATGAGCTAGGAGGATTATGAACAAAAAAACATCAAGCCCTTTTATCGTGAACTCACACATCATTGGGCACGCCATTCTTGAGCGGAAAATTATTCTCCAGAAAGGCCTGAGCGAGAGGTGGACTGCGGCAACCCTCCGTCCTGACAACTTGGCCATTTCAAGCCATAATCAGGCGTTACTGACGAACGGTTGGATTGATTCCAATACGAATATTCTGTATATTGAAAAGCTCAAATTTCGCCGGAAATGACCCGAAATTGAAGCGATTAGTTATTGCCATTGACGGGCCCGCCGCCTCGGGTAAGAGCACAACATCAAAGCTGATCGCCGAACGCCTCGGGTATCTTTATGTTGATACCGGCGCGATGTATCGGGCAATGACGCTCAAAGTCCTCCGCGAGAAGATTGACCCCTCGGAAAGGGCAAAAATATCCCGGCTCGCCCGGGGTACGGAAATCCGGCTTGAGCACGACAACAGGGGGCTGAGAGTCTTTCTTGACGGCAAAGATGTGACCGATGCGATTCGCACTCCGGCTGTCACCAGGGCCGTCAGCGCCGTGAGCATGATCGAAGAAGTGAGAGGGTCGATGGTCAGGCAGCAGCGGCGCATGGGAAAAGAAGGCGGGATCGTTCTCGAAGGACGGGATATCGGCACGGTGGTTTTTCCCGATGCCGATCTGAAGATTTTCATGGTCGCCGATGTCGAGCAGCGTGCGATCAGGCGCCGAAAGGATCTTGAATCGCAGGGCGTCGAGATCCCGATTGACGATTTGAAGAAAGAAATCATCGAGCGGGATGGGAAGGATTCCCGCCGGCAGGTGAGCCCGCTGAAAAAAGCCGATGACGCTCTCGTGGTCGATACGTCGCATATGACGATCGAGGATCAGGTCGAGTTCGTGGTGGCGCGGGCCAGGGAAATTTTGAGCAGATGATGAACGTTTCCATTGATTCCAGCGCCGGATTCTGCTGGGGAGTGATCCGGACGATCGATATCGCCGAAACAGAGCTCGCGACGAGCCCCGACGGCCTTTTCGTCCTCGGCGATATCATCCACAACCCGATGGAGATCGAACGCCTGAGGGAAAAGGGGCTCCGGACCATCACCCACGACGACCTGCCGAATATTTCGAAAGGAAAGGTCCTGATTCGGGCTCACGGCGAGCCGCCCGCCACCTTCGAACGGGCCGCCCGACTCGGAGTCGAGCTCGTCGACGCCACCTGCCCCGTCGTCTGGAAAGTGCAGGAAAGGATCCGGAAGTTTCACGAGAAGGGATTTCAGGTCGTCATCTACGGGAAGAAGGACCATGCCGAGGTGATCGGGCTCGTCGGCCATACGAACGGGGAAGCGATCGTCATGAAATCGCTTGAGGAACTCGCCACAATCGATTTCTCACGGAAGACGGTCCTCTTTTCCCAGACGACGATGGATAAGAAGACGTTCTATCTGATCAAGGAAGAGCTGGAAAAGAAGATTAAGGAGTTTGTGGTCGATTCGTTTGACGAAGAAGCGCGGGAGTTTCACGCCAAGGACACAATCTGCGGCCAGGTTTTCGGCCGCGACAAAAAGCTCCGAGATTTCGCGCGGAGCAATGATATCATGATCTTCGTCGCCGGGCGCAACAGTTCGAACGGGAAAGTGCTGTTCCATATCTGCGAGGAAGCGAACCCCCGGACCTATTTTGCCGAGACGGAAAAGGATCTTGACCCACAATGGTTCGAAGGGGCCGAAAACGTCGGGATCAGCGGCGCGACATCAACACCCCAGTGGCTGATGGAGCGGGTCAAGCGTTTCATCGAGTCGACATACTGCGCCCCCCGGCAATCAGTTGCGAATGAGTTTTAAGTCATCACAATTCACGAAAAAATCAACAACTTTCACCGCGGCCCGGAGCTGGTCCCTGATGACTACCAGGTCTCCCCGCCGGGGGAAGGAGCGCGCGGGCACCGCGCATTTTTAGAATAAGCAGAGGAGACTGAATGGCAGCAGACGCTCACCGGTCGAAGATCAACGGAACGAAGTTTAATCTCAACGATATTGAGGAGAGGGAATACTCCGAAAGCGAGCTCAAGGAGCTTACCCAGCTCTACGACAAGACCTTTGGAAGCATCCATGAAGGGGAGATCGTCCAGGGGAAAATCGTGGCGATCACCGACAACGCAGTCGCGATCGATATCGGCTTCAAGTCGGAGGGTCTTGTCCCGATCACAGAATTCCCCAATATCGACGAACTGAAGCCCGGTGACGACGTCGAAGTCTTTCTCGAGAGCGTCGAAAACAAGGACGGCCAGCTCGTCCTCTCCCGCAAGCGCGCCGACTTCATGCGCACGTGGGAGCGTATCACGAAATCGTACGAGACGGGAGAGATCCTGACGGGCAAAATCACCCGCCGCATCAAGGGCGGCCTCGTGGTCGATCTCATGGGCCTCGACGCCTTCCTCCCCGGTTCCCAGATCGACGTCAAGCCGGTCCGCGATTTCGACCAGTTCCTCGGCAAGACCATGGAGTTTCGCGTGGCGAAGATTAACCACCCGAACGAGAACGTGGTGGTGAGCCATAAGGTCCTCATCGAAGCAGAGATGCAGGAACAGAGAAACGCCATCCTGAACAGCCTCGAGAAGGGTCAGGTTCTCGAAGGAAACGCAAAAGCGATCACCGATTTCGGAGTTTTCGTCGACCTCGGAGGCGTCGACGGGCTCATCCATATCACCGACCTTTCCTGGGGACGTGTGAACCACCCCTCCGAGGTCGTGAAACTCGACCAGACCATAAACGTCGTCGTCCTCGATTTCGACGAGGCGAAGAAGCGCATCTCCCTCGGGCTGAAGCAGCTCCAGCCCCATCCCTGGGAAAATATCGAGACGAAATACCCCGTCGGGACGAAGGTCACGGGCAAAGTTGTCTCTCTGGCCGATTACGGCGCTTTCATCGAAATTGAAAAAGGGATCGAAGGTCTCATCCATATCTCCGAGATGAGCTGGACGCAGCATATCAAGCATCCCTCTCAAATCGTCTCCATGGGACAGATGGTCGACGCGATCATCCTCAGCCTCGACAAGGAGAACAAGAAGATTTCCCTCGGCATGAAACAGCTCGAGCCGGATCCCTGGCTGAACCTTCTGGGCAAATACCCGGTCAATTCCAAACACACGGGCATCGTCCGCAACCTGACGAATTTCGGAGTGTTCGTGGAGCTCGAGGAGGGAGTCGACGGGCTCGTCCATATCTCCGACCTCTCGTGGACTAAGAAGATTCGCCACCCCGGAGAGGTGGTCAAGAAGGGGGACAGACTCGACGTCATCATCCTGGGCGTCGACGTCGAACAGCGCCGCATCTCCCTCGGACACAAGCAGGTGAAGGAAAACCCCTGGGAAGTGTTCGCGGATTCCTATAGGACGGGAACCGAAACGTCCGGAAAAATCGTTCGCATAATTGAGAAGGGGGTAATCGTCGAACTCCCGTCCGGCGTCGATGGGTTCGTCCCCGTCTCCCAGCTCGCACTGTCACAGGTGAAAAACATCGCCGATATGTTCCGCGTCGGAGACGATCTCCCCCTCACCGTGGTCGAATTCGACAAGGAAAGCAAAAAGATCGTCCTGTCCGCGGTTGAATATCTCAAGGGGAAGGAGCAGAAGATCGTCGATGAGTATATCTCGAAACACCGGCTCCCCCCGATGACACTGAAAGAGATCGCGAGCTCGACTTCCAAGCCCAAGCCCGCGCCTTCCGCCGAAGGGCTGCATGAAGGGCCGCCCACATCCGATTTCATGATGTAGCCGGCTCCGTCGCCGGCCAAGAGTTGGCATCTGATGAGAAAGGTCGCCCTCCATACGCTCGGGTGTAAACTCAATTTTGCCGAGACCGCAACCCTCGTCCGTGGTTTCCTCGAGCGGGGTTTCGACGTTGTCGGGTTCGACCAGCCCTCCGATGTCTATGTCCTCAACACCTGCAGCGTCACCGCCCGGGCCGATTCCGAGTGCCGTCAGCTGATACGGCGGGCAATCCGGCTCTCCCCTGATGCGTTTGTCGTCGTCACCGGCTGTTACGCGCAGCTCCGGCCCCAGGAGGTCGCCGCGATTGAGGGAGTCGACCTCGTGCTTGGGAATTCGGAAAAACCGCGGCTGTTCGACCTGGCTAAGAATTTTACAAAGAATCCGCTGCCGCAGGCGTTCGTCTCGTGCATCGACGAGGCGGAAGATTTTTCCCCCGCCTTTTCGGCCGATTTCTCAGGCCGAACACGCGCGTTCCTCAAGATCCAGGACGGATGCGATTTCGGATGCTCCTTCTGCACGATCCCGCTTGCACGCGGGGTGAGCCGCAGCCAGACACCCGATGCCGTCCTGAACGAAGCCCGGCATCTCGCCAGCCAGGGTTTCCGGGAAATCGTTCTCACCGGCGTCAATGTGGGTGATTACGGCAAAAAGATCGGATCCAGCCTCGCCGAACTCATTGACGCGCTCGAACCGGTGCGGGGAATCGACCGGATCCGGGTGAGCTCCATCGAGCCGAACCTCCTGAGCCGTTCGATCGTCGACAAGATGCTCGGCTCGGAGAAATTTTGTAACCACTTCCACGTCCCGCTGCAAAGCGGGAGCGATACGATTCTCCGCGCAATGCGTCGTCGCTACCTGACCGATCACTACCGCGATATCATCGAGTACATCCACCGCCAGGATCCCGAGGCGGGGATCGGCGCCGACGTGCTGGCCGGCTTCCCCGGCGAGACGGACGAGATCTTCGGCGAAACGGTGCGCTTCCTTGAGGACCTCCCGATCTCCTACATTCACGCGTTCACCTACTCCGAACGCCCTAATACGTCCGCATCATTGTCGCGCGACCAGATCGAGCCCCGCGTCCGTTTTGCGCGCACCGCGCGCTTGCGCGAACTTTCTCGGAGAAAGCGACGGGAATTCCACCAAAAATTCCTGGGCCGGAGGCTCCCTGTGCTCCTTGAGTCGACAGTCCGCCGCGGACATCTCACCGGCCTCACGACCAATTATATACGGGTGGAAACGCCGGCCGATTTGTCGCTCGTGAACACTATCCAGAACGTGACGATTACAGGGGCCGACGAGGCAACCTGCTTTTCGTCAAAGATTTCAGCCCTTTCGCCAGAGTCGATAGTCCAAAACTGATGACAAGAATTCTGCTTTTGCTCCTGCTCGCGGTTCAGCTCGGCTTTGCCCAGGTCGATTCGCTGGAAAACCGCCACAAAAACGTCGCCACGGCCGCCCTGTATTCTTTTCTCCTTCCGGGAATGGGCGAACTTTATGCCGGAAATTACGGCATGGGAAAATATTTTACCATCGCCGAAGGAGCGCTCTGGATCACCCTGCTCGGGGTCGACCGCTACGCCCACTGGCTCCAGGACGACGCTTACCAGTTCGCCGCGCAGCATGCCCAGGCCCGTGTCGACGGAAAGAGCGACCAGTTTTTTGCGGACATCGGGAATGACAGCGATGTCTACGCCTATAACAGGAGGATCCTACGGAGCCGCGATGAGTTCAAGGTCTATAACGAAGCGCTGAGCTCTCCCGACTACTGGAAATGGGATTCGGATGCGAACCGCCAGTCTTACAGGGACCGCAGGGTCTCAAGCAATGAGATGTTTAATAACACCCGATTTGTCGCCGCGGTCATCGCCGTGAATCATCTTGTCAGTGCGATCAATGCGGCCCGCCTCACCATCGCCTACAATAAGAGCATCGACCACGCAGAACTTATCGATGTCCATGCACGCCTTATCGGCAGCGTGCTGAATCCGGACGGATTTATGATCACGTTCACCAAGAGCTTTTGACACAGCCCAGACGCCGGGGGGCACGGTGGACGCCCGCAGGAATATCCGACTTATCATTGAGTACGACGGAACGGGCTACGTCGGCTGGCAGCGGCAGAAGCATGGCCGGAGCATCCAGGGGGAAATCGAGTCCGCGCTGTCAAGCATTTTCCAGGAACCTGTAAAGCTGTACGGGGCCGGCAGAACCGACGCCGGCGTGCACGCACGCGGACAGGTCGCCAATTTCAGGACCCAATCCCCCATCCCCCCGGCGAGGATCAAGGGAGCCCTGAACTCCTATCTCCCCGAGGATATCGTGATCCGCCATGCCGAAGATGCCCCCGAGAATTTTCATGCCCGTTATAGCGCCCGCGAGCGCGTCTATTCCTACCTGATAACCCTCGAACGAAGCGCGCTGCTGAAAAATTACGCATGGCACGTAAGATTTTCGCTTGATCCCGAACCCATGGACCGTGCGGCAGCCCTCATCACAGGACCACATGATTTCAGAGCCTTCTGCCGTGCCAATTCCGGAGTCGAGCATCATCGCTGCACAGTGACCCGGGCCTCCTGGAACCGGGACGGGAGCACGCTGCGATTCTCGATAGCCGCCGATCGCTTCCTCCATGGCATGGTTCGTCTCCTCGTCGGCACGATGATCGACCTCGGACGCCGCCGACTTGCCCTCCCTCAGTTTGTCGACCTTCTCGAGGGTCGCGCGGGCCACTCCCTGGTAAGCGCGCCCGCCCAGGGCCTCGTTCTCGAGAAGATCTTATATTGACTAAGAGAACCGATTCTCGTACATTTCACCTGTGAATCCTATAATCTCTTTAAATACAAGGAGATAAGTCTCCCGATGTTTTCGCAGATCGTTGGAGATATGCTTTTCATCTTCCTCCTTGTTCTGGCAAACGGGTTCTTCGTCGCTGCAGAGTTCGCCATCGTCAAAGTCCGGGCGTCGCAGATCGAGCAACGCGTCAAAGACGGTCACCAGTATGCCCTCCTGGCCAGACATATCGTCCAGCACCTCGACGCCTACCTCTCAGCAACGCAACTCGGGATAACGCTGGCAAGCCTCGGCCTGGGATGGATCGGAGAGCCGCTCCTCGCCGGGATCGTCCGCGCCCCGTTCGTTGAGCTGGGCTTTCAAAATGAGCAGGTGCTCCACGCCTTTTCTTTTGCCCTGAGTTTCGGACTCCTTACATTCCTCACCATCATCCTGGGAGAGCTCGGCCCAAAATGGCTGGCGATCCGCCACCCTGAAACTATGACCCTCGTGGTCTCACTTCCCCTGCAGCTCTTTTACCGCGTTTTCCGCCCGGTCATCTGGTCTCTCAATACCTCGGCAAATTTCTTGCTCGGCGTCGTCGGCATCCGCCCTCCGCGCGGAGGCGAACTTCTCCATTCCGCCGAAGAGCTCGAAATGATCGTCAGCGAGGGGGCGAAAAGCGGGGTGCTCAATAAGACGGAGCAGGAGCTCGTCTCGAGCATCTTTGAATTCTCGACGACCACCGCCAGGGAGATCATGGTCCCGCGAATCGACGTCGTCGCCATCGACTATTCCACCTCCCGCGATAAGCTTATCAGGATCGTCACGGAAGAGGGTTACTCGCGAATGCCCGTCTATAAGGATTCCATCGACAATATCGTCGGTATCATCTATACGAAGGACCTCATCAGCCTCCTTGAGCACCGCGATCTCATCGTCTTGCAGGATATCATTCGCCCGGCATATTTTATTCCGGATGCCGTCAAGATCAGCCAGCTGATGAAGGAACTGCAGGAACGCAAGATGCACATGGCCATCGTGATCGACGAGTTCGGAGGGACCCGCGGCATCGTGACCATGGAGGATATCCTTGAGGAAATTGTCGGCGAAATCCATGACGAGTACGACGAAGTCTTGAAGGAAGTGGAACAGTCAGCCGACGGATCGGCTCTCGTGAACGCGCACCTCCCGATCGCCGATTTCAATGAAAAATTTTCGAGCAAGTTTGCCGAAATTCCGGAAGATCCTGAATACGAGACGGTCAACGGATTCCTGAACAAAATCACGGGCCGGATCCCGGAGATGAACGAGGAGATCAGGTACAAGAACCTCACCTTCACGGTCATGAAGAAAAGCCCCCGCCGTCTCCGCCAGGTGAAAATCGTGAGCCTTCCCGAACCCCGCGTGGAGGGAAACGAGGAACAGGCGGAAGGTTGAGCGGCTCGACGCTGGCGGATTCAGAGAAACATCGGAAAAGCCGGTGATCCCCGATGCATATTGTCCAATGTCTCACGCACAGTATCATCGGAGGAGGTCAGCAGGTCGTTTGCACACTCGTGAAAAACCTCTCACGTTTGCGGCCTGACGTAAGACATACGGTTGTTCTTCCCGCCCGCGGTATTTTTGCCGAGCGGTTCCGCCAACTGGGCGTTTCCGTCATCGAACTACCGCTCGATGCGATCTCGCCCTTGGCCGCCCTCAGCCTCCGGCACGATCTTCGCCGCCTCCGCCCCGACATCGTTCATTCACACGGCAAAGGAGCAGGATTGTACGCACGGACGCTCGGTCCCCGGTCGGCCCGGTTCGTCCACTCGTTCCATGGATTCCATGCTCCGCCTGGACCCGTGAGCCGCCGGCTCTACACCTCCCTCGAACGGCTGTTGCTCAAGAAAACCGACCGCGTCGTGAATGTCTCCGCGGGAGAACAGGCGGATTTTCAGCGGCAATGCCGTGTTCCCGAAGACCGCTGCACCGTCATCCCGAACGTCGTCGACGGAGATGACCTCAAGAAGAGGGCCCGTAACGCGCTCCCCGACGTTCTCAGAAAATTCTTCGACTCTGGATTCATCGTTGCGATGATCGGACGTGACGATCCGTTGAAGAACTATCCTCTCGCCTTCAGCGCCGCCCGCACGCTGCTCGACGCCGATCCCCGGATGCGTTTCGTGTTCGTGGGCGTCAGCCCCCAGAAACCTGAACGGCTGGAGTTTCTCTCTCACTATGCCGGCCGCGTCGTGATGCTCTCATCCCTGGAGGACACCGCGCCGCTCATCGCCCGAAGCCATGTGCTCCTGATCCCTTCGAAAAGGGAGGGCTCTCCCCTGGTGGTACTCGAGGCGTTTTCGCTCGGCAAGCCTGTGGTCGGCACGAATGCATCGGGCGTCCGGGATAACATCCGCCATCAGTTTAACGGCCTTCTGTGCGAGGAGTCGGCTGAATCCCTGGCGAGCGCCCTGGCCCGCCTCGCGGGCGATCGATCCCTCTACGAACAGGTCTCCTCCGGGGCCACGGCCTCGGGCACGGGTCAAAAAGAACTAGAAGCATGGGTCGAAGCGTATTACCGGCTTTACCAGCAGTTAGCCTGAACGTGATCGCCTCACCGACGGTCCGCAAAGTCCTGTCGAACATCACGTGGCTATCAGGCGATAAGATCCTGCGCCTCGGCTCCGGACTCTTCGTCAATGTCTGGATGGCGCGCTTTTTCGGGCCCGCCCTCTTCGGACTGTACAGTTATGCGATCGCCTTCGTCGGACTGTTCGGATCTTTCGTCGTCCTCGGCCTCGATAGCATCATCATCCGGGATATCCTCCGCGATCCGTCCTCCAGGGACGAGACTCTCGGGACGGCGTTCGCTCTCAAACTCTGCGGGGCCGCAGCATCCCTGCTCATGGCCGTCGGGATCATCCTGCTTATCCGCCCCGGAGACGGCCTCACCTTC
This sequence comes from uncultured Chlorobiaceae bacterium, assembly GCA_964410105.1. Lineage (GTDB taxonomy): Bacteria > Bacteroidota > Ignavibacteria > UBA10030 > SZUA-254 > CAYPFY01. The sequence goes on along the minus strand of CAYPFY010000004.1, from coordinate 33,089 downwards.
GCCCTCGTTATGATCATCGCCGCCGGCATGCTGTTTCAGGCGTTCGATGTGATCGACGTCTGGTTCCAGTCGCAGGTCCAGTCGAAGTTCACCGTCCTCGCTCGGAATGTGGCATTCTTCTCGCTGAACCTCGCGAAGATCGGCCTCATTCTCATGCGCGCGCCCCTGCCGGCATTCGCCGCCGCGGGATCCCTCGAGCTGGCCGTGGGGGCATTCGGACTTGCCGCGACGTACCGGCGAACCGGGAACCATCTCAGCGCCTGGAGGGCCACGGCTGTCCGCGCCCGTTCTCTGCTCAGCGACAGCTGGCCGCTTATTCTCTCCGATCTTGCCATTTTCATCCAGGCCAAGATCGACCAGGTCATGCTGGGTCAGATGCTCGGCAATAAGGAGGTGGGCCTCTATGCCGCCGCCACCAGGATCGGCGAGGTGTTCAATTTCATCCCCATGGTCATTTATTCGTCCGTCTATCCGGTCATCATCGAATCGAAGGCGCGCTCGCCTGAGCTCTATCAGACGAGGATGCTCAATCTTTACAGGCTGATGTTCATTCTCACGCTCGCCATCGGGGTCCCGGTATCGCTGCTCAGCTCGCCTCTGACGCATTTTCTCTACGGGAATGCTTACGAGGGCGTGGGCCTGATTCTTTCGCTTTTCATCTGGTCGAGAGTTTTTACAAACTTCGGCGTGGCAAAAAGCATGTTCATCGCCGCGGAAAATTTTTTCAAATACGCGCTCCTGTGCGCCGTGGCGGGCACCCTCATCAATATCGCGGCGAATTATCTGCTGATACCCCTCTATGGCATAATCGGATCCATCATCGCCACGAATATCAGTTTCACGGTGACGATTTTTATCATGGACGCGATGGTCCCGCGAGCCCGCATGAATTTCAGACTCATGATGAAGGGTTTTGCGACTTTCTACAGGATTTCTCTATGATTGCCTTCGTCTGTCCGGATCGCGTGCGCCGGAAGGGCAGACTTTCTTCGGCGATGATCCAGTGAGTCTCCGAAGTCTTGTGAAAAAATCGGATGTTCTCCGCACGGCCGGCCGTGTGGCCGCATTGATGCGAGAACAGTACCATCTGAATCTCCCCGCCGTTTTCCGGAGACTGTGGGCGTTCCGCGGCGAATTCTCACGATTCCGGTCGCATCCGGCGAACCCGAATTATGAACTTTCGGCTCGATACATCTACCCCTGCCTCACCGATAGGACCAGGATCACGCAGGTCGACCCGGTTTATTTTTATCAGGACGCCTGGGCCGCACGCAGATTGTTCGCCCTGAAACCTGCCCACCATGTCGATGTGGGATCGTCGCTGAAAACCGTGGGGATCTTCTCTCAGTTCACGCCGACCATGATGCTCGATATTCGTCCCCCCGCCGTGTCCCTGAGGGATCTCGAATTCGTGGAAGCATCGATTCTTCGTCTCCCCTTCAGGGAGAAGAGCGTTCAGAGCCTCTCGTCAATCTGCGTTCTCGAGCACATCGGGCTGGGACGGTACGGCGACGCTCTCGATCCCTGGGGGAGCGAGAAGGCGTGCGCCGAGCTCCAGCGGGTTCTGAAGCCCGGGGGAAACCTGCTTATCTCCGTCCCTGTGGACGCGTCCTGCCGCGTCTACTTCAACGCGCACCGTGCCTTCACTCCGGAGTATCTGGCCAGGCTCTTTCCGGAGTGCACTCTCGTCGAAGAAGGTTATATTTACGGAATGAGATTTCAGGAAAAGTACGATCCGGGAAAAGGATTCGGCACCGGGGTCTATCACTTCCGAAAGGCCGGGAATGCTCGTTAAAAGTACCCTGCTCGGACGGAAGGTCCGTTCGCTCTTCCTCAGGATTTTTCACTATCTTGAGAACGACGATAATCCGAGGATCGAAACCAACGGGGAAGGGCTGCTGATCCGCCAGCTCGCGCGGTTCTTCCGGGACGAGCCCAGGCTCGTGATGTTCGACGTCGGCGCGAACGTGGGCAGCTTTTCCGACCTTCTCCTCCGGATTTTCCGGGCGGACCGGACAACCCTCCACGTCTTCGAACCGATGGAATCGTCGTTCAATGCCCTCGAAGAGAAATTCGGGGCGGAGGCCTCCGTCATACTGAACAAGAAAGCCGCCTCCGACCGGACGGGCGCGGCGACAGTTTATTTCGATCAGGGACGCAGTGGGTTCGCTTCGCTTCATAAGAGGAATCTTTCTGCCTACGGCATTTCCATGGACAAGTCGCAGGATATCGAGACCGTCCGGCTCGATGACTATATCCGGGGCCGTGAGATCGGCCATATCAATTTCATGAAGCTCGATATTGAAGGCCACGAACCCTCCGCGCTCCGGGGACTGGGGAAGTATCTCGACAACGCGTTCATCGACTTCCTCCAGTTTGAATACGGCGGAGCAAATCTTGATTCGGGCTCGAGCCTGATGCAGCTCTACGACATGCTGGAGAACGCCGACTTCCGGATCGCCAAGATCATGCGCGGCGGCATAGAACTGAGGAATTACCGCCCATGGATGGATAATTTCCATTATTCCAATTATATCGCAGTGTCCAAAAGAATCCTCACCCGGTTGTCATGATCGAGATTTTTCCAAAGATCGATCATTCGCCCCCCTGCCCGCGCTGCGGCAATCCCCTCCAGCCCGGGCGAATCCTCTGGCAGGGCATACACGTCTGCTCGGAATCGACGTGCGGGAATTGCGGGTCGAGGATCGTCAGCGATTTGCCCGTCGGGCACGCGATCTATTATCCGTTCAGCGTCGATGCGACCCGGCAGGTTCTCTACGGCGGCGACCTCGCCAGGACCTGGCTCGGGAAGCCCCTGCTCGACTCTCTGAAAAATCCTGACAGCACAGAGATCGACGTCAGGGTGGAGAAGCGCGCCTCTTCCCGGGAGATAGTGCTACTGAACTGCATCGACTTTCTCTACGGCCACGCTCTCCTGAAACTCTGGAATCTCGAAGAACTTCTGCAAAATTCAGCGAAAATCGTCGTGATCGTCCAGGATTTTTTGACGTGGATGGTTCCCCAAGGTGTCGCAGAGGTGTGGTCTGTCAAGCTGCCGCTCTCGAAGGCCCAGCGGTTTTATCCGAAACTGGCCGAGCAACTTGAGACGGAGTGCAAGCGGTTCGAGAAGATTTACCTCCATCCGGCTCCCACACATCCGAAGATCCGGAATATCGCCCTTTTCACGGGAACCAGACCTCATGACCCTCAGAACGGAAAATTCCGCATCACGTTCGTCTGGCGGGAGGACCGGATCTGGACCGGCGCGCCGCAGCTTTCCCGGCTCGGCAAAAAGCTCCGCCTCTCCGCCGGGATTTCCCGCCAAACTCAAAAGGTGGTTTCTCTCTTCTCCCGGTTACGCCGGAAATTTCCCGGGGCGACGTTCACCGTGGCGGGCGTCGGCGAAAGAAAGCCGCCGCTTCCGTCCTGGATCGATGATCAACGGGTGAATTCCCTCACCCAAGAAATCGAGCGCAAACTCTGCCTCCTCTATTCCGAGAGCCGACTCGTGACAGGGGTCCACGGTTCGCATATGCTGCTTCCCTCGGCCCACGCCGGAATGACGGTCGACCTCATGCCCCGCGACCGGTGGGGCAATTTTGGCCAGGACATCGCCTATCTGAAACCCGATAACAGGGTCAGCTCCTACAGTTATCGGTTCCTTCCGATCGGAACCCCGATCTCCGAGCTTGCGGAGTCTATTTTTGCCCAGATTGACGGGTATGAGCAGTTCTCAAGGGTGATGACGGAGTGAATCTCCCGGCGCCCATAGCCCTCTTCACCTACAACCGCCTGGAACACACGCGCAAAACCGTCGAGGCTCTCGTGAAGAATGAGCTGGCACCTGAGAGCGAGCTTTTCGTCTTTTCCGACGGCGCCCGGTCGGGATCCGACCGGCGATCAGTAGCCGAGGTCCGGGATTTTCTCAAAGGAATAACCGGATTCAAGCGTCTAACCGTAACCGAATCCCCCGTGAACAGAGGGCTTGCACGATCGGTGATCGAGGGCGTGACCGAGATTGCCGGCCGGTTTGGGCGGATCATCGTACTCGAAGATGACCTCGTGACCTCCCCCCATTTCCTTAAATTCGTGAACGAAGGGCTGGACCTGTATGAAAGTGACCCCACGGTCGCATCCATCCATGGTTATATCTATCCCGTCCGCGATGAGCTGGCCGAAACATTTTTCCTCCGGGGCGCCGACTGCTGGGGCTGGGCGACGTGGAAACGAGCCTGGGATCTCCTCGAACGGGACGGACGGAAACTTTTGGGCGAGCTCCGGCTGCGCCGCCTCGAGGAGGCGTTCGATTTGGGCGGTGCCTATCCGTACGTGAAAATGCTCGAAGATCATATCGCGGGGAGAAATCAGTCGTGGGCAATTCTCTGGAACGCTTCCGCCTTCCTGAATGACATGGTCACTCTCTATCCCGGGAAATCGCTCGTTCGCAATATCGGCCTTGATCGCTCGGGGACCCACTCCGGCTACTCGGGAAAATTCGATGCGCCCCTTGCCGAACGGCCCGTGCGGGTCGAAAGGATCCCGGTCACGGAGGATTCCCGGGCCGCCCGAGCCGTCGGCGAATTTCTCGGAAAAATCCGTCCGGGGTTAGTGCGCCGCTCTTCGCTCCGGATGGCCCGGCTCCTTCGCCGATGAATCCCTCGTTGAAGAACATGGCCCGGGAATGGCTTCCTCCTGCTCTTCTCCGGAGAGTCCGGGACCGCGCTATGAAAGTCCATTTCAGCGGAGATTACGCGGAGTGGGATGACGCCCTGAAAGCGTCGACGGGCTATCAGGCCCCGGAAATTCTTCTCAAAGTCAAAGAGGCGTCTCTAAAAGTAAAGAGGGGAGAGGCTGCCTTTGAACGGGATTCCGTCGCCTTTGAAAAGCCCGAAGTATCCTGGCTCCTCCTCTCGGGGCTGCTCTGGACCGCTTCGAGATGCGGCAATTCCCTGAATATCGTTGACTTCGGCGGATCTCTCGGGAGCACTTATTACCAGTACCGCGCGTTTCTGAGCCATCTTACCGGAATCCGCTGGAATGTCGTCGAACAACCTCATTTCGTTGCCTGCGGCAGGGAGTTTTTTCAGGACACGTCGCTAAAGTTTTTTGAGAGCCTTGATGATGCCCGCCTTGCCGGCCCGGCGGAAGTCATCCTCTGCTCCAGTTCGCTCCAGTATGTCACGGATCCGTACGGGCTTGCAGAAAAGTTTGGCGAATTCCGATTCACCCTGATCGACCGCACGCCTTTCATCGGCGGATCGCGGGACCGCCTCACCGTCCAGGATGTTTCGCCATTGATTTACAAGGCGCGCTACCCCGCCTGGTTCCTCAGCAAGGAGAAGTTTCTGTCTCACATGGCAAGAAAACACCGCCTCGTTGCCGATTTTCCCGGCACCGATTCGGCGAATATCCCGTGCGAATATCTCGGCATGATCTTCGAGCGAAAATCGTGAGCACCCTCGTTCGGCTGAAATCATTTCTCAGGGAGCAGCAGTTCGACCCCGGTCCTCTCGGGATTCTCGTCAATCCCTTCTATTTCGCCCGAAAAGGACTCAGGGATGGCATCGGGTCGCTTGCCGGCGAGCTCCAGGGCCGGCTGCTCGATGTCGGCTGCGGCCAAAAGCCGTACGAAAAGTATTTTCCCGTCACGCAGTACGTTGGACTGGAGTACGTCCGCGGCCAGATCGTCGATAACGACAAGGCCGACTTCTACTACAGCGGCGACAGATTTCCGTTCAAGGACCATGAGTTTGATTGCGTCCTGACGAATGAAGTCCTGGAACATGTCTTCACCCCCTCGAAGTTTCTCGGCGAAACCAACCGGGTCATCAGGCCCGGAGGGATGCTCCTCCTCACCGTTCCTTTCCTCTGGGCGGAACATATGCAGCCGTTCGATTATGCCCGGTATTCCTCGTTCGGCATTAAAGCCCTCCTTGAGGAACACGGCTTCGAAATCCTCAGGCACGAAAGGAGCATGAACGATATCCGCGCCCTTTGCCAGCTTATCAACCTCTATATTTATCGTGCCACCGAATCGCGGAACGGCAAGCTGAATCTCATCGCCTGCCTGATGTTCATGGCTCCGGTCAATATCATCGGCGAAATTTTTTCATGGGTGACGCCCAGGACAAACGAGATGTACCTCGACAACATCATCCTCGCCAGAAAGGTGAGGGATGTATAACTTCTGTACGCTCTTCGACTCGAATTACCTGTCACGCGGGCTGGCGATGATCGAGTCCCTGCGAGGTGCATGCGGTGATTTTCATCTCTATGTATTTCCGTTCGATGAAAAAACCCGGACGATCCTCGAGCGTCTCGCGCTCCCGTCGGTGACGCTGGTCCCGAGAAAAGAGTTCGAAGGGCCGGAGCTCCTTGCCGTGAAGCCGGGAAGGACGGATGCCGAGTATTGCTGGACCGCTACGTCATCGGCAATTCTGCATGTGCTCGAAAAGTACGGGGTCGACCATTGCACCTATATCGACGCGGATCTCTATTTTTACGAATCCCCCGGAATACTGATCGATGAGATGGGGGAGGATTCGATCCTCATCACCGAACACAGGTACAGCCCCCCTCACGCCTACCTTGCCCCCCTTAGCGGCCGGTTCTGCGTTCAGTTCATAACATTCCGGAACGACGAGCGAGGCCTCCGCGCCCTCCGGTGGTGGAGAGACGCCTGCCTCGAATGGTGCTACGCCCGCGCAGAAGACGGGAAATATGGCGACCAGAAATACCTCGACGATTGGCCCGCGCGCTTCGACGGAGTCCATATCCTCGAACACCTGGGCGGAGGAGTCGCGCCCTGGAACATCCAGCAGTATGACGTCCATAGCCAGGGGACCGGCTTCCGGGGAACGGAACTCGCCACGGGACGGACCTTTGAACTCGTCTTCTACCATTTTCACTACGTGCGGATCTATGCAGAAGGCAAAATCGATCTGGGCGATTTTTCGCTGACCCCCTCGGTAACGTCGCTTCTCTACCGTCCCTACCTTCGCCGCCTGGAAATGGCGAAGGAGCGTGTGCGGACGATCGATCCCTCGTTCGACCCGCACGGCCCCCGCACAATGCCGCGCGGGTGGAAGATGCCGCTCATCAATCTGAAACGGATATTTCTTCACAGGTATAACATTCACCCCTTGCAGGAGTGGATCATCCAGGAAACGGAGGGACATGGCACGACTCATTAACCTCAAAACATTCTGCGATTTCCGGGGAAATCTCACGGTGATCGAAAAGGTCATCCCCTTCGAGATAAAACGGATTTTTTATATCTACGGGGTCGATGAATCGGTCCGCGGGAAACATCGCCACCGGAAAACGACGCAGGCGGCGATCTGCCTTAAGGGACGATGTACGATATACAATAATAATGGCGAGCGCGAGGAGACGTTCGTTCTCGACGAGCCGAGCAAGTGCCTCATCCTTGAAACGCGCGACTGGCATAAAATGTATGATTTCTCCCGTGACGCCATTCTCATGGTCCTCGCGTCCGAATATTTCGACCAGGCCGATTATATTTTCGAGGCCTACTCATGACGGACTATGAAAACCTCGCCCGGGTGAACAAGCCCTACCTCGCGGAATTTCAGAAAACCTTCGCCGAGACCCTCGATCGCGGGTGGTTCATCCTGGGCGAGAATGTTCGCAGGTTTGAAGAGCAATTTGCCCGATACTGTTCGGTCCGACACTGCATCGGCGTCGCCTCCGGGCTCGACGCGCTGATCCTCGCGATCCGCGCTCTTCAACTCGAAGGGGGCGAGGTGATCGTCCCGTCGAACACCTATATCGCCGCTATCCTCGCCGTGCTGCATAATGGCCTTACCCCCGTGCTCGTAGAACCCGATCCCCGGACCTATGCGATCGATCCGGACCGCATCGAGCAGAAAATTTCCACAAAAACGCGCGCCATCGTCGTCGTCCACCTCTACGGGAAGGCATCCGAGATGGATCGTATCATGGCCATTGCCGAGAAAAATCGCCTCCGCGTGATCGAGGACTGCGCGCAGGCCCACGGGGCGGTTTTCAAGGGGAAGAGAGTCGGTTCCTTCGGAGATCTCAACGCGTTCAGTTTCTACCCGACCAAAAACCTCGGTGCCCTCGGAGACGGCGGCGCCGTCGTCACCGATGACGAGGAGCTCGCCTCGCGGGTCAGGCGTCTCAGGAATTACGGCTCGGACAGCAAGAATGTCTTCGACGCGGTCGGTTTCAACTCCCGCCTCGATGAGCTCCAGGCGGGCTTTCTCAGCATTAAACTCGCTCACCTCGAAGCCATCAACGCCCACAAGCAACAGCTCGCCCGTCTCTACGATGAAAACCTGGAAGACCGGATCATCAGGATGCCCCCAGGGCCGCCGTCGTCCCATGTCTATCACATCTACCCCATCAGACATGAGCGCCGCGACGAGCTCCGCGCCTATCTGCTCGAGCACGGCGTCAAGAGCGAAATCCATTATCCGATTCCTCCGCACCGGCAGGAGGCCCTTCGCGGGGTGTTTGAAGCCCGATACCCCGTCTCGGAAGAAATACACCGCACCATCCTCAGCCTCCCGATTTCCACGTTTCATACCCCGGATGATATCCTCCATGTCGCCCGCCTCGTCAACGGATTCCGGTGAGCCCGACTCCTAGGGTTTCGGTCATCACGGCCTGCCTGAATGCCGGAAAGACGATTCGGCGCACGATCGAAAGCGTCCTCTCCCAGACTTTTCCGGGGATCGAGCATATAATCATCGACGGCGCTTCCATCGACTCCACCCTCGATATCGTGGGAGAATACAGAGTCTCCCGGGTCGTGAGCGAGCCCGATTCGGGAATCAGCGCAGCCTTCAATAAGGGGATCAGGGCTTCCACGGGGGATGTCATCCAGCTCCTGAACGCCGACGACCGCTTCGAGAGCAACGATACCGTCCTTCGTGCCGCCGAGGCGCTTCAATCGGATCCGGGCCGGGGATTCGTGTTCGGCGATATTATTATCGATGGATCCCCGCCCTTTGTGTGGCGCGGTAATCCTCAGTACGGTCGCTCGATCCGCTTCGTCGCGCGGGGGGTTCATCACCCGACGATGTTCGTCCGCAGGAACCTCTATGACCGCTACGGTCTCTACGATGAGAAGCTGAAGCTCGCCATGGATTATGAGTGGATCCTCCGCGTCCACCAGGCCGGAGAGCGGGGCCTCTATGCCCCGGGGGTCGTCGTCAGAATGGGAGAGGGGGGGCTCTCCAGCTCGGCGGCGCGCGAAGCCTTCCGTGAGGTGCGGGAGGTCTCGATTCTTCACGGGCTCCATCCCATGCTCGCATATTCCTACTATTTTGCGCGGATCATGAAGCGCCGCCTTCTCTTCCCGCAGATTTCCTTATATTAGCTAATCCGCCGCCGCCCGATATGCCACGATACCAACAGAACGCGCTCGTGATTTTTTGCCGGACGCCAAACATTACGCGAGACATGACATCAACCCACTTCTCGGCTCTTCCGTGGGAAGATATCGACGCTTTGTATACCGCCTTCGTCGGCGACCTTCTGATGGCGGCGAGCCACCTCGAGGCCACAGATGTCCTCGTCTACCGGGACGCCGAAGAGCTTTCGGACGACTACTTCCTTCCCTTCCGCCATATGATCCGGCTCCTGGACGCCCACGAGCGGCCCTTCCCCGAACAGATCGAACGGGCGATCGACGGGGCCTTTCGCGAGAATTACCTGCGCGTCCTTGTTCTCCTCGACAACAATCCTACGCTGAAACCCGAATCGATCCGGCGCCTTTTCGATCAGCTCACCTACGAGGATGATTGTCTCGTGATCTCGCCGACGCTCGAGGGCCGCTGCTCCATCGTCGGCATGAAATCCAACCACGCCCGGCTCTTCGAATCTTCGCAAGAGGATCCGATCGCAGGGCCCCATGTGCTTCTCCGACGGGCCTGCGCTACGGAGGCGGAGATTTTTGTCACCAGACCCGGCCGATCGCTCGATTCCGCAACGTCGCTCGCGGCCCTCAGGGACGATATTCTGGAGCGGGATCCTTCCTCGGCCGGATTCCCATCCCGGACGTTTGAGGTTTTCCGGATGCTGGACAAGAAATATGGCGGAAGAAAGGCCGCGCGATGAGGCTCGGCATCTTCGGCGGGACGTTTAATCCTCCCCACATCGGCCACCTGATCGTTATAGAAAGCGTCCAGGACCAGCTGGAATTCGACTCCGTCCTCTTCATCCCATCCGCCCAGACCCCGAATAAACATGACTCGAGCCTTGCCCCGGCCCGGGACCGGCTCGAGATGACCCGGCTGGCGGTCGGCGATGACTATAGGGTTTCGGATATAGAAGTGTCCCGCCCCGGAGTCTCCTATACGGTTGATACGCTCGCCGACCTCGCATCGCTCTACCCCGGCGCCCGGCTGCACCTTATCATAGGCGCGGATAATTTTTGCGAGTTTCAGACCTGGCGGTCTCCCGGCGCGATCCTGGAGCGCGCAGAACTGGTTGTCATGAGCCGGCCGGGGTTCGTTCCGCCCAAAAATGAATTCGCCCGGCGGACGAAATTTGTCACAGTACCACAGATCGGCATATCCGGGACCGACATACGCAGACGGATCAAGCTAAAACGGTCCATACGGTATCTCGTGCCTCCCAAAGTCGAGGAATACATCCGGCGTCACAATCTCTATCGAGCGTGACCTTGCTCAGAGTCAGATTTTTCTTTACATTGATGAAAAGCCTTTCGGGGACTTGATGAGCCGTCTTCTCCTTCTCCTCACCAGCATCACTCTATTCGCCGGTTTTGCCCCTGGCGCGACACATTCTCCGAGGCCGAGAAAGGTTCTGCCTCTCGATCCCCTTCCCAACGTGCGTATGAAAACCCCGGAAGGGTCTCAGTACCTTCCCGACCGGGTGATTGTGAAACTTGACGGCCGTGCCGGCCTTCCGAAATCGTCCCGATCCTTCGGGATATCAGCCCTGGATGCGGTCGCCCGGCGCTACGGGGCCTTTAGCGTCGAGGAAAAGTTTCCAAACCATGACGGGCCGCGCAAGCCGGGCGAAACGGACATTTCAAGCATCTATGTGATGAAATATTCGACGCCCGCCAATCCATTCACGGTCGCCCGCGAGTTATCACGTCAGACAGAAGTCCTCTACGCGGAGCCCTGGTTCATTTATTCCCCGCTCACCTGCACTCCGAACGACACCGCGCGCCATGTCCAGTGGAATCTGAACAGAATCCTTGCCGACAGCGCCTACTGTATTTCTCAGGGGGATACCTCCATCGCCATCGCCATCGTCGACGTCGGGGTCCAACTCGATCATCCCGACCTTGCAGCCAATATCTGGCACAATCCAGGCGAAATGGGGCTCGATTCCCTGGGCCGCGATAAACGGACTAACGGCGTGGATGATGATCACGACGGCTACATCGATGACTGGCAGGGATGGGACTTCGGCGGGCAGGATTATACCAACCCCATACCCGATAATGATCCCTCGCCGAAAAACATTCCGAGCGCGCACGGTACCCATGTGGCCGGGATCGCATCCGCCGTCACGAACGATACGATCGGAATTGCCAGCATCGGGGGCCGCACACGATTGATGGCCATCAAGATAAGCTCCGACAACGATACAAGGTCATCAGGCTATCCCGCGATCGTGTTCGGGTTCGATGGGATTATTTATGCCGCCGACCGTGGGGCGCGGGTGATCAACTGCAGCTGGGGGGGGAAGGATGCCTCTCAGTTCGAACAGGATGTCGTTAACTACGCTACATCGAAAGGAGCATTGGTCGTCTGCGCCGCCGGGAATTCCAATAATAATACCCCGATTTATCCCGCGGCGTATGACCACGCTTTCGCGGTGGCCTCAAGTAACGTGACCGACCATAAACCCGCCTATTCGAGTTTCGGTCCCTGGGTCGACGTCTGCGCCCCGGGAGGAGACCCGAATAACGATATCCGGGTCGCTGTTTACAGCACAGATTATCCGAGCACCTATGGCATAGGAGACCGCGGATCGCTCGGAGCCGGCACATCTTTCGCTGCCCCGATCGCAGGAGGGCTCGCGGCCCTGGTTGCCTCGCAACACCCCGAATATTCCCCCCTCCAGATCGGCGAACAGGTCAGGGTGACATGCGATAATATCGACGCCATCAATCCCCTCTACGCGCGGCAGCTCGGGAAGGGGAGGATCAATGCTGTCCGCGCTCTCACCGAATCCTGGCCCTCGATCCGCATGCTCTCCTACGCCGCCACCGATTCGGCCGTCGGAAATGCCAACGGTAGTCTTGAGGGCAATGAAGAGTTCACCATCGCCGCGACATTCATCAATTACCTGCAGGCGACCTCGCCGTCGGCAACCGTCACGCTCACGACCTCCGACCCCTCTGTCCAGATCCTCACCTCGAGCTATCCCATAGGAGCCGTCGGTACGTTTCAGTCCGTCACCAATTATCAAAATCCCTTCCTCGTCCGCATCGGGAGGAACCCCTCCCCCGGTCATCTCGTCCAATTCACGCTTCTCATCGACGACGGGAGTTACCACGATTTTCAGATCCTCACCGTGCTTATCAACCCCACCTTCGCGACTCCGTCGATCAACAATGTCCATGTCACGATGACGAATAACGGGCGGATCGGCTTCAACGACTATCCTGACAATAAGCAGGGGTCAGGGTTCATATTCGCCGGTGCCAATCAGCTGTACGAGGGAGGGCTCCTGCTCGGCTATTCGGAGACGAAGACGGTCGACGTCGTGCGGGATACCCTGGGCACGCAGGATACCGATTTCGTTTCGTCGAATCTTTTCACACTCACCACCCCGGGGAGCGTCTCAAACCAGGACGGCTATACGGTTTTCAGCGATTCATCCGCCGCCCCCGAAAACCGGATCGGCGTGGGCGTAAATCTTTATTCGTTTTCCTATACGACGTCCGCCGACAGCAATTATGTCATCCTGCGCTACGACATCAAGAATACCTCGGGCGCCGATATATCGAATTTCTACGCGGGCCTGTTCTTCGATTGGGATGTCCAGCCCGATTTCAATACGAATGAGTCGGCGTTCGACGCGCCCCGGTCGCTCGCGTATGCCTGGGACCCCGCCGTGCCTGATCCCATCTACTGCGGCGTCCGGGCCCTCGACGGCGGTTCCGGCTTCCGGGCGCTTCTTAACAGCGTCACGATCGACCTTTCCCGATCCGCAAAATGGGACTGGCTGAGCGGCGGAGTGGTCCGGGATAACACCGTCGGCGACATCCACTTCGTCGTCTCTTCGGGGCCGTATACGATTTCCGCAGGGGCCACGCAGACGGTCGGCTTCGCCCTCATCGGTGGAAAGTCCCTCGCCAGCCTTGTCAGTAGCGCCGACGCGGCCCGGAGTAAGTGGAACTCTGCTAAAAACGCCGTGGGGACCCCGCAGCTTCTTCTCCCGTCAGACGGTTCGACCGTCACCGCCGACACGATTCAGCTCCTCTGGTCTCCGGGCATCGCGGCCTCATCCTATCTGGTCGAGGTCTCGACCGATACGGGTTTTTCCCAAATCTGGTACAGCGAAACGCTCCCAGGGACGACCACCTCAATCCCGCTCCCCACCCAGGACACGACCTTTTACTGGCACGTCCGGTCGGCCAACTCCACGACCTGGTCGCATCCATTCATGATGAGGACGAGCAATCCGTTCCATGTGCGGATCCCGGTCCTTCAGAACCCGGTTCTTTCCCGCTACGCGGACCTGATCGTTTCGCCGACGCAGCCGCTCCTCTCCACCCCGACGATGAGCATCGCCGTGGGAGCTAATGCGTCCGAAGCGGTGGCGCTCACAGCGATCTCCGGCCAGCTCTACAAGGGGAGTTACGAATTCCATTCGAGCGGCACGGCGAATGTCCGCGTGCAAGCGACCACCTCCGGGGGAGCTCACGGGACGTTCCAGAGGCAATTTGCCGTCCAGCTCGTTCCCGGTGGCACCCCCGCCACGGTCATGTCGCTCGACCGGATCGCGGGCCTACGGATCCCCGCCGGAGCCGTCAATGAGGATGTCTTCTTTACGGCCCTGGCGGATCCTGACACGATGTCCCGCGGGCTCGGCGGGGTCTATACGTTCGGGCCGGCCCGGAGTTTTCCAAAAATCTCTCTCTCGCTCCGCTACCCCCGCTCCGACATCAACGAACAGTTTCTGCACATCTACCGTTCAACACCTTCCGGGTGGGAACCGGTCGATACGTGGGTGAATCCGAGAACGAAGACGCTGTCGGCAACGGTGACGGCGCTGGGATCCTTCAGGATCGTCTATGACCCCGCCTCACGGTCGAGGGTCGTTCCGGCCACGTATATGCTCTCTCAAAACTACCCGAATCCGTTCAATCCCCAGACGAGGATACGCTTCGACCTGCCCGAAGGGGGACGGGTTACCCTGCAGGTGTTCAACGTGATCGGGCAGGAGATCGCCCGCCCCGTGGATGAGGAACGGGCGCCGGGAAGCTTTGAGGAAGCGTGGGGCGGAAGGAATTTCCAGGGGGACGACGTCGCCAGCGGAATCTATTTTTACAGGTTGGAGGTCTCAGAAGGAGGGAGTGTGAAATTCTTCTCTGTCCAAAAAATGCTGCTCGTGAGGTGATGATGAAGGTTCTGGCCGCGGTCGCCCTGCTCCTTATTCCGTCCTGCAAGAGCTCGACGAATGACTCGACGAATCCCCCCGCCACCGCAAGCGAGCTGATCGCACAGGGGTGGCAGGCGTTTTCAGCCAAAGACTACCGGGGAGCGCATGATAAGTTCACGGCGGCCATCCGCCTCGATTCAACGCTCGTTGAGGCGTACTCGGGCGCCGGCTGGTCCGATGCCCGGCTCAATATCCTCGCCGGAGCCGAAGCGGAACTGGCTTTGGGAAACTTGCGGGACAGTACGAACCTCGATATCCTCGGAGGCCTCGTCATTGTACACGGCGCTCAGAGAGCTTATGCCGTTTCCGCGGCACAGGCCGTCAGCCTCCTGGCGAAGAATTCCGGCTGGTCGTTCCTCCGCGACAATACGGTGAATGCCGCCGATATCCGTATCGTGGCTGCTGAGGATTACTTCGCCCTTGGTGATTTTACCGGAAGCCTTTCGATGGTGAATCAGTTGAACGGGTCGTTCAGCGCGGATGTCTCCACGCTCGAAGGAAGAACCGCGCTCGCGGCTGAAATCGAACGGCTGAAGAATGTGTACGGGTGAGAGGCTACCTTGCCGCGGCGTGGAGTATCACCGCGCCAATGAAAAAACCTACCCAGAGCATGAATCCGAGGATGACCCAGGTGCTGAGAGAAGTGGTCGGCCTCGTCTGAGCGTCGGGCAATGTGGCTTTGTGTCTGCGCATGATCCTGCAAGCTGATTGTATGCAGCCGGCACGTCGGCGGCTCGCCCCCCCCATGTGCCCCGGGAAACCCGCCCCTGACGGAAGCAGTGAAATATGCGGAACTGTAAGTTCTAAAGGATGATACGGCGAACGGCAGGGGAAGATTGTGACCCACATCACTGTTTACTTGATTTTCCTTAAAAGGTGTTAATGTAGGTTCGCGATTTACCCGGTTGACTTTCACCCTCGTCGAGAGTATATTTCGGCGACTCACTTGGGAGCGTTAGTGCAGTTTGAACGGAAAACGGAGTCAGATGTCGTCGTCCTCTCCGTGAAGGGAGATCCCCTCGGGGAGGAGGACGCGTTCGCGCTTCGGCAGAAGATTTATGGCCTGATCAACGGCGGCATCACCCACGTTGTGCTCGACCTTGCCGGCGTCCACCATATCAATAGCGCGGGCCTCGGAGGAATCATCAGCTCGATGATCACCCTCCGGAAGGCGGGGGGAGATCTGTATCTCGCCGAGATCGGAGAGAACGTCCAGGGCGTTCTGAAGATCACTCATCTCACCGAGGTTTTTCGCCACTACAAGACCATCGAAGAAGCCAAAGCAGGCTTTCATTAGCGGTTTACCCCGGCGGAATGATTTTTTTGAAAATCCACCCGTTCGGCCAAACACAAAAAACTTAGATAGAGGAGCTGACAATGCCCGATGCACGCGTGTCCACTGTACAGGGAAGGGAAGTTACACTCAAGTCCGAGGTTCTGGACAAGGTGAGACAGGGACTCGGCGACGGCAAATTGCTTTTTTCCGGCGATCCCGGCTACGACCAGGCGAGGACGCTCTGGAACGCGATGATCGACCGCCGCCCGGCGCTCATCGCCCGCTGCACGGGCGCGTCGGATGTCATCCTGAGCGTGAAGTTTGCGCGTGAGAACGACCTCCTCATGTCCGTCCGCGGCGCGGGCCATAATATCGCAGGCAATGCCGCATGCAACGGAGGCTTGATGCTCGACCTGTCTCCGATGAAATGGGTCATCGTCGACCCGGCCTCCCGAACGGTTCGCGTCGGGCCGGGCGCAACGCTCGGAGACGTCGACCGCGAGACACAGGCATTTGGCCTGGCGACTCCGCTCGGAATCAATTCCACCACCGGCGTTTCCGGCCTCACTCTCGGCGGAGGCTTCGGCTGGCTGAGCCGGAAATACGGCCTTACGGTCGATAGCCTTCTTGCGGCTGATGTCGTGACCGCCGATGCAAAACTCATGGCCGCGAGCGAGAAGTCTAATCCGGATCTCTTCTGGGGCGTGCGGGGAGGCGGGGGGAATTTCGGAGTCGTGACATCGTTCGATTTCAGACTCCATCCGGTCGGCCCCGAACTGCTCTGCGGCCTGATCGTCCACCCCTTCGCCGACGCAGCAAATGTCCTGCGTCAGTACAGAAGCTTCGTTTCGAAAATTCCCGACGAGCTCACCTGCTGGGTTGTTCTGCGGAAAGCCCCCCCGCTCCCTTTCCTACCGGCTGAGTACCACGGGAAGGAAGTTGTGGTCTTCGCGGTGGTTTATTCGGGCCCGATCGCGGAAGGTGAAAAACTGCTCGGCTCGTTCAGGAAGTTCGGAAAGCCGATCGCCGATGTCATTGGTCCCGCTCCCTACGCGGGATTCCAGAAAGCCTTCGATCCGCTGCTCGCTCCGGGGGCCAGGAATTACTGGAAATCACATAATTTTTCCGAGCTCTCCGACGCGGCCCTCGAGACTCTCATCTCGTTCGCGGGCCGGCTGCCCACCGCGGCGAGCGAGATCATCATCGCCCAGCTCGGAGGCGCCGTCAACCGCGTCCCCGCCGACGCCACCGCCTACCCGCACCGGGACGCCAATTTTGTGATGAACGTTCATACGAGGTGGGAGGACCCGTCGTTGGATGGGAAATGCATCGCCTGGGCGAAGGAGTTCTTCGAGGCCTCGGGAAAGTTTGCGACGGGCGGCGTTTATGTCAATTTCATCAGCGAAGGAGAAGAACGGGTCGCGTCAGCCTTTGGGGCGAACTACGACCGGTTGGCGAAACTGAAGAAAAAATACGACCCCACAAATTTCTACAGGATGAATCAGAATATCCGGCCAGCTGGTTGATCGCTCGACGATTTTCACTCTCGTTACATCGGTCGCTCCATCCCCTGCTTATGTAAGGGCGATCCCCTCCCAACTAAGGCTTGGACAATTCTCTCTTTCCGCGTCGGCTCAGCTCACTTAGGTCTCGACTCACCAGCTTCGGATGTACCAACTGTAAGTTGGTCTGACAAACAGACATTTCGCGGCCGCTTCGCATTTGAGCTTGGTCGAAATAACATTCCTAGGGTTGGATACCGTGGCTTCTTACGTCCGCAAGTATCTCAGTTTAAGCAATTTACCCTCCTCATTCGCCTTGATACGAATGATCCTTGACATGTGTCTCCCGTTTTTTTATATTTTCCCACTGGGTTCCCGGGGGCTATTCTCAAGTTGCACCCAGCCGGTGTCAACGTACGTTTTTTCCCGTTATCCGAAGGCTTTTTCACGATCTTAATCGTTCCCCTATTCTCATGAAGGGAGATGAGCGTTTAAGTTCACCCCCCCCTTTGCGTGTAAAGACTAGGTCGAGTGTCTCCGCTGGTGAATTCCGGGAGATCTCTGAGTGGGGTCTCCAAGCGTGTCTGTTCGGTTGCACCTCTCCGAATCGTATAGCGATGGATCCGATTATTGGGAAGGTGATAGATAACTACTAGATCGTCAGCGGTCTTCGATGTGGCGGCATGGGGATTGTGAAGAGGGCGAGGCATGTCAGGCTGGACCATTTCCATACTCTGAGGGTGGCGGAGGCTGACGAAAGGGAGCCTGTGGATAGATTTGAGATTGAGGCGATAGCGATGGGGAAGCTAGAGAATCCCGACATCGTCGAGGTCAACGATTTCAGGGAGACTTCCATTTCAATCTTCGCTGCCGATGATGACCCAGATCGCTAGGGCAATGAGGCCGCGCAGAGTATCCCGATTGAACAGTTTGAGATACGCCCAAAATTAGAGATGGCGGGCCGCACCAATTGAGGAGGGCTAACGTCTTGAATAGACACGATCATCTGCTCCATTTCGTGCTTGCGCTCGTCGTGTGTCTCGTGGCGCAGGGGGAAGCGCAATGGATGCCTACCCGGAATCTATCCGGACAGAATGTACGCAGCATCGTCGTGTACGGCGATACTCTCTTTGTGGGAACTAGGGGGGGAGTATTCGAATCAACAGATAATGGATTCAGCTGGCATGAGATGAATGTTGGGCTCGCGAACACCGACGTTCGGGCACTTATTCTGATAGACACGACATTGTTGGCGGGGACGAACGGTGGAGGAGTTTTCCGGTCCAGCGTTCACGCGGTTCAATGGACGCCCAGCAACACCGACCTCCCGAATAACTCCAGCGTGACGACAATTTTCGGGTTGGTGGATTCAACTTCGGTCGTCTACATTGGGACTGAAAGCGGTGACGTTTATCTCTCCCCTGACCGAGGTCAGCACTGGGCCCCTCAAAAGAGGCCCGGCAGGGTTGTGAATTGTTTTGGTTATTATCGTCCACGTTACTACCATCATATCGAATTGCTCGCCGGAACAGCAGGTGGCGGAATCTTCTCTTCAACCGAGCCAGGGATTTATTGGGATTCATCCGCTGGAGATGGGAGCGGGTCTGGACTAGCGGGAAGAGATATCAGAGCACTTTTGAGCGGCTCGGATAATCGAGTCTATGCAGCGACCGATAGTGGAGTTTTCGCGTACCTAAGCGAGCCCCCTGATTGGTACACGCTCAACAATGGCCTGACGGATCGTTCTACGTTTTCTCTTGCCAGTCGTGGATCGACAATCTTCCTCGCATCAAGATATGATGTATGGCAGACGGTAGACACCGCCTTTGCCTACGGCTCCGAAGATTCCAGTAGATGGAGTCCTGTCGGGAGCACTTATTCCTCCGTCCAAACTCTTCTCGCTACAGATTCTGAGCTATTCGCCGGCTCCCTCTCGAAAGGGGTCTTTATTATGGGGATCAGTAGTCCGCTCTGGCACAGTTCGTACTACGGTTTGACGTCTTACGGGATCAGTGGTAAGTTCACGGAGATTGATGGTGCTTTTCTTGCGGTTTCGTCCCACGGGAGGATCCTGTACTCCGCGGACCAGGGACTTAGCTGGAATGAACTCGACAGCCTTATAGATGGACCTGTCTCTGCTCTGGCTGTTTTTAAAGGATATCTCCTTGCCGGTACCAGCAGAGGGAGAATTTATCAATCCAGTGATCACGGGAGCACCTGGCAACAATTGGGCTCGGGAGTTCCCAGCACAAACGCTATACGAGAGATACTGATCAGAGGTATGAATCTTTTCGTTGTCGTGAGTGATACCAAAAACCCTGTTTACGAATCATCCGACCTTGGAAATTCATGGCGACCACTTGGTCCACAGAGGTTTAATGTTTTTTCTCTTGTTGGTCTAGACTCTGCTCTGATTGCAGTAGAGCACTTCCCCGCCGCATTGCTGCGTTCAACGGACGAGGGGATGACTTGGGCCCGTGAAAATGTCGGAGTACCTGATGATGGTAGTACCGTCCAAGATATTTCAGGTTCTCGCAGGGACGTTTTTGCGACATATCTCTACTGCTCCAGTGGATGCCAGGACCGTGTGCCTTACTCCAGCGACAACGGCCAGACATGGATCGACAGGTCGACGGGATTGCCTCAAAATGGCTTATTTCAGCTTTCCCCGGTTATCGGTAGGAATATCCTGACGAGCGATTTCTATTTGACCACTAATCTCGGCATAACGTGGAACAAAGTCGATGACGGTCTGCCGCCTGAGGCCTCGTCTACGTGGGTAAGTAGAGCTGGACCATTTGCCTTTACCGAAGTTAACGATACGATTTGGCGCAGGCCCCTCGCGGAGCTTATCGCAGACCTTTCCATTGACAGGGATTCTCTTTCATACGGATCAGTAGGCGTCGAAAAATCGGATTCCCTCAACCTTTTGATCAGGAATGTCGGTTCTGCACCGTTGATCATCGATTCGACACATGCCGAGGATTTGTCCTTCTCGATACGACCTTCATCAGATACGATCTTAGCTCGTTCCTCAGGGTCATTCGTAGTAAGATTTACACCACGGTCCGGGGGAGACCATAATTCTGTGATTCACTTTTACCACAGTGCGGAGTCGTACCCCGCAAAAATAGAGGTTTCCGGATTTGGGGTCTTACCTCCGTTGTCGCCGGCCCCCTACATGCCGCTGAATGGCACAGTGAACCAGCGCCAACCAGTAAGTCTCATTTGGAACTCGGTCTCGACTGCCGACTCGTTCCATGTGCAGCTGAGCACGGATTCTACTTTTGCTCTCCCACCAGACCGCGAAGCGATCATAAAGGATACGATGTTTGTTGCCCAGAATCTCAAGGATAGCACAAGATATTATTGGCGAGTGCAGGCCGAGAATAAAGGTGGGACCAGCCCTCCCTCGGGTCCGTGGAGCTTCCTAACGATAAGGTCGTTGCCTCCCGCGCCGGTTTCCCTCCATCCATCAACCGACAGCGTCAATCTGAGGATCCCGGTCATGTTAAGCTGGTCAAATGTGACCACCGCAGATTCATATCATGTCCAGGTATCCAAGGACACGGGTTTTGTTGATACTTCCCCGCTGGATTCGACACTTGCCACCGAAACGGTTCTGGTTAGCAACTTGTCCGACAGTATATTGTATTTCTGGCGCGTACAATCAAAGAATATTGCCGGTCCGGGGCCCTATACAAGTCCGCAAACCTTCACGACGATTAGGGCAAAGCCTTCATATCCCGATCTCACCGCTCCCCCTGATAATGCCAGCAAGGTGCGCCTACCGGTGACGCTGAGATGGTCGAAAATCACCGGGGCGGATTCGTACCATGTCCAGCTATCAACGGACAGCAAGTTCGTGACCGCTAATAGTGTGGATTCCACACTTGCCGGTACATCAATCTTGGTTCAAGGATTGTCCGACAGTGTGAGATATTATTGGCACGTTAGATCCGAGAATATTTCAGGTGTGAGCCGCTATGCGGCTGCTAGAAATTTTGTTACGATCCGGGCATTGCCTCCATCCCCCTCTCTCGTTTTTCCTGCAAATGGTGAGGCGAATCTCCGGATACCCGTAAGATTGGAGTGGACCAGGGTGGTTACAGCGGATTCCTTTCAAGTTCAAGTCTCAAAATACTCCGATTTCCATGGGACGCAGGCCTTCGACACGACAGTCGCATCTGCCGACACAACCGTCTGGGCAAGTACATTATCGGATAGTACTAGATACTACTGGCGTGTTTTCGCTTGGAATGAGGCTGGTCCAAGTCTGAATCCCTTCGTATCGGATTTTACGACAATTGTATCGCCAGCCCTCGCCCCCCATCTCGTATTTCCCCTGGATTCGTCGATAGACCAGCCAGCGTCAATCAAATTCACATGGGACTCTGTTCCAGGTGCTCTCAGCTACCGGATTCAGATTTCCTCCGATGTGGGCTTCGTAAAATTATTCCTGGACGATACGACTACGCTGCCGTCGAAAACCCTCTCTGGATTTTCTCTCGACTCTACGTATTACTGGCGGGTCAGCACGAGAAATATCGCAGGGTCGGCGGGCCCATCATTGCGCGCATTTCGGTTTTCAACACCACATTACGAGCCGGAACTCAGAGGGATCAGCAGTCCGCCTTTTGCGTTCACGCCTCATGACAAAGCAGAAGACTATGATCCTTCTGAGTACAGATTGTTCGGCCTACCTGGCGATAATAATCAGATGGTCGTGACAGTCGTTTCGGGGGATCAGGACCATGATTGGCAGGTGTATTGGGATAATGGTGGCGCTCAGGATTATATGATCCGATTTGACTGGAGAAATCCAGATTTCTTGGAGAAAGTGGGGAGAGGGTTCTGGATCGTCACGAAGAAGCCGAACTTCAAGCTTAATAATGTGAGAGTACCGGCTGCGCACCTGGATTCGACCTTCTCGGCATCAATCTTGCTCCATCCTGGCTGGAATATTATCGCAAATCCCTTCAGCAAGAGTGTTTCGTGGGCGGCGGTCCAACTCTCGGATTCCATAACAGATGAACTCTGGGCGTTTAGCGGATCGTGGGAGGGGGGACAGGATAGCCTCACACCATTTATTGGCTATTACTTCTTCAATTCACGCAACCTAAAGGAATTGAAGATCCCTCTCGTTGGACCCAATGCGCCGGCGGTGGCTACGCCAACCTCTGAAATGGCCTGGAGGGTGAATATCGGACTTGCGACGGGCGGCTTCTTTGAGAATTCTGCGTACTTCGGACTTTCGAAAACATTTGGGAAGATTAATCCACGCATGGTTCGAAAGCCCCGCGCAATCGGACCGCTTCCCTCCGTGTATTTCAATCGACCAGAGGTGGATTCGCATTATCCCTTCTTTGCGAGCGATGTACGCACGGGGGGTGATAGTCTCCAAAAGTGGGATTTCAAAGCATACACGGGGAAACATCGCCACGCAACGCTCTCTTTCACTGGACTAAGATCTATTCCTGCTGATCTCGCAGTATACTTGCGCGATCAAGGACGGAGGAGGTGGGTCGATCTCCGCACCGATTCATTGTACAGGTTCGATCCGGCCGGAGTGGAATCGGATTTTACCATCTTCGTCGGTCGCGGTGACGGGTTGAATGGGAGAATGGAAGATGCAACGCCGGTGGAATTTGCACTAGGAGCCTGTTTCCCCAATCCGTTCAATCTGTCGACTACATTTTCAGTCGATCTTCCCAAACCTTCAATTATGGACTTGGGGGTTTATAATATATTGGGCGAGCGTGTCAGAACACTCTATTACGGGCCGCTTGGTGAGGGAAGATCTTGGTTTACATGGGACGGTGAAGATGACAAGGGCAACGTCGCACCTAGTGGCGCTTACGTTTACAGGATGAGAACGGCCGGGGGGATAGTCCTGGCTGGCAGAATGGTTTTGATCAAATAGATGGAAGGCCTTCGAAATGGACAGCATGTATTCTTCATCGCGGGCTAGAGTATTCGGTTTTCTGGCTCTTGCCGCATTTGAATCCGTCTTCGCCGGAAGGGTTACGGCGCAGGACGAGACCAGCGTAAAAAATGTTTATCACGAGTCCACCGCGGACCGGAGAGTTAGAATTCATTACAGCCTGTTCGCCCCATCCCACCTGAAGTTCCGGGTGAGTGCGGCACTCCTGAAGAAAGGCGACGAATCATTTCAATATATCCCAAAGAATGTGAGCGGGGACATCGGCGATACCGTGGCGGCTGGCGAGAATAAAGCGATTGTGTGGGATATTCTTAAGGAATTCCCGGAGGGTCTGGAGGGAGAGGACTTTCAGTTCTTGGTGAAAGCCGAGGCGATTTCCCCCGGGACGAGTCCCTGGTATTTCATCGGCGGAGGGGCGGCGGTTGTTGGAGGTGTTATCACATACTTTCTCCTTCATCGCGATAGTGGATTTCCAGGGCCTCCCACTCGACCGTACTAAGGTTAACAGCGGAAAGGGAAAGTAATTATTCGGAGCAGAATGATGAAAAGGAAAGGCATCGTGAGCGGGAGCAGAGTAATGAGAGCGAGAAGAGTGATCGAGTCACTCATCAAATTGGTTATGTTGTCCGCAGTTATATCGATGCACATTTTTGCTCAGGTCTCAACTGGCTTGGGAAAGACGGGCGCCCTTGTTCAGTCGGTGGTCGATGTGGACGTCGACATACCCTCGGGAAGGAATCTCAGTGAAGATAGCGTCAGACATGACGCCGTGGCGGTCGTGGTAGGAATCTCGAGGTACAAGAAAGTTCCCAATGTCGATTACGCGAAGCGCGACGCCGAAACGATGAAGCAATACCTTATTAAAATGTTCGGTTACTCAAAAGATCGGATCATCCTCGTGGAAGACCAGGAAGCAACCCTTGCAGAATTAAAGAGTGCCTTTGAAGAGCGACTGTTCAATCTCATAAATCCCGGGAAGTCCGATGTTTTCATCTACTATAGCGGCCACGGCGTGCCTGACCTTGCTTCAAAAGAACCTTTCTTCGTTCCGTACGACTGCGATCCGACTTATCCCAGATCGACTGGCTACAACGTCAAGCAACTGTATGATTATTTGGCGCGCCTCAACGTGCGTAGCGTCACCGTCGTTATTGATGCTTGCTTTAGCGGAAACTCTGAGAGGGGAACTCTCATCGGAAACGCGAGCCCCGTCTCCATTCAGGTGCAAAATCCTGTGGCTGCCCTGGATAAAGGGGTTGTTTTCACATCCTCTGACGGACAACAGCTGTCGAGTTGGTTTCCGGAGAAAAGGCACGGGCTCTTTACCTATTATTTCTTCAAAGGCCTCAGGGGAGACGCAGATGAGAATGGCGATCGGGAGATAACGGTGGCTGAAATGGCCAAATATTTGTCACTTCATGTCCCAGAAGGAGCGCGCTCTCGTAACAGGATACAAACCCCACAAGTACTTGGCTGGAAATCAGGAGTCCTTATCAGGTATTAAGGATCGGATCTCTCTTTAAATCCCGATCGAGTTTGTCCCCCCCACTTGGCGAATTGAAGCTTGTCATCTTGCAGTGGGGGAGTTTGCATCCCAAACACTCCGCACCAAAGCGTCCAGAAAAGTAGCCGGAACTCCTCCTCAGTTTGCGTGAAGATCGGATCAAACGCAGTTTTCCTCGGACGTTTGCGCGATGGGACGTCATTGCTTGCGGATACCGTCGGCCTTTAAGTCAAATTCCCATCCTGAAACGGACCGATATGGGCTAATCTGACAGGATTCCTCTTGTCTTACGATTGTGGGTTTTGTATATTGCATGTGCATTTTCGAGCATCATGCGAGCTCTAAGCCCTTTTTTATCAGCTGGTTACAAAAGCCCGCTATTGAGTCGGAAATGCGGCAGTGGTGCGACCGGTTGCAGCCAGATACTTTGAGTGATGCGCGAGTACGTGTTCGACCATTGTCACTAAGTTGTGAGAGTCGAGGTCAGAATTTCGAGAAGTCGGCGATCCATCGCCCCCGTAGCTCAGTATGGATAGAGCAGCGGTTTCCTAAACCGCGTGTCGGCGGTTCGACTCCGTCCGGGGGCACATTGCGCATTCGATCGAAAACGGCAGATGAGGCTCAGCAAATATTTTCTTCCCACCGTGAAGGAGATCCCCTCCGACGCGATAATCCCGAGCCACCAGCTCATGCTCCGGGCCGGCATGATCCGACCTCTCGGGGCCGGGGTGTACTCATTCCTCCCCCTCGGCCTTCGCGCCCTCAGGAAGGCGATGGACATAATCCGGGACGAGATGGATGCCATCGGCGGCCAGGAGTTTCTTCTTCCCGCCCTGAATCCCGTCGAGCTCTGGGAGGAAACCGGCCGTGTAAAAGCGTTCGGCGAGACGATGTTTCACCTGAAGAACAGGCCGCTCGTGCTGGCGCCCACACACGAGGAGGTCATTTGCTCCATCGCCAAGAATCACGTCAAGTCCTATCGGGATATGCCGCAGATCTGGTATCAGATCCAGACGAAATTCCGGAACGAGCCGAGGCCCCGCTCCGGGGTGATCCGCGGGCGACAATTTCTCATGAAAGACTCCTACAGCCTCGATGCCACCTGGGCCGGGCTGGATGCGAGTTACTCGCGGCACGCCGAGGCCTATAAGAATATATTCAGCCGCGCCGGACTCAAGTTTTTCATCGTCGGAGCCTCAAGCGGAGCGATGGGGGGGAGCGCGTCGCAGGAATTCATGATCGAATCTGCCTCCGGAGAGGATACCTGCGCCCTCTGCGACAACTGCAACTACGCTGCGAACCTTCAGGTGGCCGCCTCCAATGTCCCCGCCGCGCCGCGATACCCGGATGGGGAAAAGGTTGAAGAGATCCATACTCCCAATGTCAAGACCATCGACGATCTGAGGGTTTTTCTGAAGGTCGAAGAGCATGCGCTCGCCAAGTCGCTCCTGTATATGAAGGAGAAGACCCCCGTGCTCGTCCTCATGATGGGAAATGATCAGCTCAACGAAGCAAAGCTTGAGTCGGTCCTGGGCGGCGGCGTCCGGCCCTCACGTCCCGAGGAGCTGAAGGAGCTGACCGGGGCGGATACGGGCTCCATCGGACCCGTCGGCCTCAATCCCCGGCCCGCCGGAGGGGAACCCTTCCTGATCATCGCGGACAAAAGGCTCCAATCGGCAAATAACCCCATCAGCGGGGCGAATAAGAACGATTTTCATCTCAAGAATATCGATCTCACGCGCGATGCTGCCGTCAGCGGGTACTACGATCTCCGGACCGTCCGGCCCGGTGAGCCATGCCCAAACTGCAACGCCCCCCTGCGCGTCGTGAAGGCCATCGAGCTGGGCCATATTTTCAAACTCGGCACCAAATACGCAGACGCGATGCACGCCTACTATCTTGACGAGGGGGGCAAGGAACACCCGATAATCATGGGAAGCTACGGGATCGGCGTCGAACGGATCATCGCCTGCCTCATCGAGCAGTCGCACGACAAGAACGGGATTGTCTGGAGCAAGGCGCTCGCCCCATTCCATGTCCACCTTGTCCTCGTCAACAGCAACAACGAGCGCGTCGTCGCCGCGGCCGAACACCTGTACGAAGATCTGCAGGCGTCTCTCATCGACTGCCTGTACGACGACCGGACAGACGTCAGCCCCGGTTTCAAGTTCAAGGACGCTGACCTCCTCGGAATGCCTCTGCAGGTCATCGCCGGGGAGAAGAACGTCGCCAACGGCAAGATCGAAATCAAAGTCCGTGCCACCGGGAACCGGGAGATCGTGGAGATCGGGAGCGCCGTGAAACTCGTCGAAAAGTTTATCGAGGCCTGATCCCTCCCCTCTGATCGCAGAAACATTCCGTCGTCGCCGCGATTTGCGTTCGCACGGGCACCGGAATATCCGACCGCCGCGAGCCGCGCGCGCGTGAATTCTATTGGATTTCCTTCTCAATTTCTTTATCTTTTTGCATTCCGATGACCGAGTTCATCCACCTTCATAATCACTCGCACTTTAGTCTGCTCGACGGCGCCGCGACAATTGAAGGACTCGTCGACTCCGCCGCTGAGAATAAGATGAAGGCCGTCGCGCTCACCGATCACGGGGTGATGTTCGGCGCGGTCGAACTCCATAAAACGGCCCGCAAGGCCGGCATCAAGCCGATCATCGGGTGCGAGATCTATATCGTCACGACCGGATCCCGGTTCGATAAGGAAGTCAACGCCCGGAGCGTCAGGGAAGGCAAGGGGAGAGGCATCTATCACCACCTGGTCCTCCTCGCCAAGAATGCGCAGGGATACAGGAATCTCACAAAACTCTGCAGCCTGGGGCACACCGAGGGGTTCTATTACAAGCCCCGGATCGACCTTGAGATTCTGAGGCAGTACAACGAAGGTTTGATCGCCCTCTCGGCCTGCCCCTCCGGCATCGTCGCGCACCACCTGGTCGACGGCCATTACGAGGAGGCGAGGGAGATTGCCGCGACGTTCAAAGACCTCTTCAAAGACGATTTCTACCTCGAGATCCAGAACCATTCCCTCGAAAAAGAACGGCCGATACTTGCGTCGATGCCGAAACTGTCACGGGAGCTGGGGATCAAACTCATCGCGACCAACGACGTTCACTATATAAAACGGGATCACGCAATTGCGCATAACGTCATGCTGATGATCCCTGACGCAAGCGCCCAGGCCACGTCCGATTACCGCCAGCTCCGATACCAGACCGACCAGATTTACTTCAAGACGCCCGCGGAGATGGCCGAGCTTTTCAGAGACCACCCCGAGGCCCTCCGGGCGACGCTCGAAGTGGCGGAGAAAACAGATGAATACGCGATCGGCCCGGAGAAACCCTATATGCCCGCGTTCCCCATACCCGGAGAGGCGGGGGCCGCGACGCTTGAAGAATATCTCGACCGCCTCGCCCATGACGGTCTCCGGACCAGGTACGCGACCATCACTCCCGAAATCGAGGACCGCCTCAACCACGAGCTCTCGGTCATAAAAAGGATGGGATACGCGGGCTACTTCCTCATCACGCAGGATTTTATCGGTGAGGCGAGGAAGATGGGAGTCCTCGTCGGACCGGGCCGTGGGAGCGCCGCCGGCAGCCTCGTTTCCTATGCCCTCGGCATCACGAACGTCGATCCGCTCAAGTACGACCTTCTCTTCGAAAGATTCCTCAACCCCGAACGGGTCAGCATGCCGGACATCGATATCGATTTTTCCGACAGCAAGCGGGAAAAGGTTATCGACTATGTGAAGCAGAAATATGGCGGGGACTCGGTGTCCCAGATCATTACATTCGGGACTCTTTCGTCGAGGGCCGTGCTCAAGGACGTCGGGCGCGTTCTGGGAGTGCCCCTGAGCGTCACCGAATCGATCACGAAACAAATCCCGGTGATCCAGGGGAAGGTCACCCCCCTCGCCGAAGTTCTCCAGACGAATCCCGAATTGAAATGGGTCCGGGAGAGCAAGGATGAGAAGATCCGGGAGCTTACAGCCATCTCCCTCGTCCTCGAGGGGATGAACAGGAACGCTTCGACGCATGCCGCCGGGGTGGTCATCGCCCCCGGTCCCCTCACCGACTATGTCCCGGTGTACAAAACGCCGCAGACCGATGTGATGACGCAGTACAATATGATCGATCTCGAGGACGCAGGCCTGCTGAAAATGGACTTCCTCGGCCTCAGGACGCTGACTGTCCTCGAGAACGCGCTCGCCCTCATCAAGGAGACGTATGGCGTGGAGATCGATCTCGACAAGATCCCGGAGAACGATGAGGCGACGTTCGCCCTGTTCGGAAAAGGGCAGACGATGGGGGTGTTTCAGTTCGAATCCTCGGGAATGCAGGACTGGCTCAGGAAGCTCAAGCCCACGTGCCTCACCGACCTCGTGGCAATGAATGCCCTCTACCGCCCGGGGCCCATGGAGATGATCGGCGATTTCATCCGGTGCAAGCAGAATCTCCAGAAGATCGACTATATCCATCCGAAACTCGAATCGTGCCTCAAGGAGACCTACGGGATCATCGTGTACCAGGAGCAGGTCATGAAGATCGCGAGCGAAGTCGCGGGCTTCTCCCTTGCCAAGGCCGACATCATGCGGCGCGCCATGGGAAAAAAGGACAAGGAGCTCATGGCGAAGCAAAAGACGGAGTTCATCAGCGGCGCAGTCGACCGCGGGTTTTCAAGAAAAGTTGCCGGCGATATCTTCGACATGATCGAAAAGTTTGCATCGTACGGGTTCAACAAATCTCATAGCGTCGCATACTCCGTCCTGGCGTATCAAACGGCTTACCTCAAGGCCCACTATCCTTCGGAATTCATGGCGGCGACGCTCTCGGCGGAAATCGGTGACACGGACTACGTCGTCCAGCTGATCGAGGAGTGCCGCAAGATGAAGCTCGACGTCCTTCCGCCTGACATCAATGAAAGCAGCGTCCAGTTCGTCGTCAC
The DNA here is from genome assembly GCA_964410105.1 of uncultured Chlorobiaceae bacterium. GTDB lineage: Bacteria > Bacteroidota > Ignavibacteria > UBA10030 > SZUA-254 > CAYPFY01. The sequence continues at coordinate 3,270 of CAYPFY010000004.1, read as the reverse complement.
GGGCAAGGGGATCCGTTTCGGCCTGAGCGCGATCAGGAATGTCGGCGTGAGCGCGGTCGAGAATATCATCTCCTTCCGCGCTCAGTACGGTCGTTTCACGGGTCTTTACGATTTCTGCCGGAGGCTCGATCTGCGGCTCGTGAACAAGAAGACGATCGAGGGACTGATACAGGCCGGCGCGTTCGACAGCATCACGCCGAATCGCTCGGAACTTTTCGAGGCGGTTGAAAAAGCGATCCAGTTCGGCCAGAATGCCAGGAGCCATTCGTCCCGCGGGCAATCGTCTCTCTTCGAAGCGTCATCCGGATCGGCCCCCCAATTTGCGCCGCCGCCGCTTCCTCCGGTCAGCCCCTGGCCGGAAGGGGAAAAGCTTTCGCGGGAGAAATCGGTCCTCGGATTCTATGTCTCCGGGCACCCCCTCCGAAAATTCTGGCGGGAAATGGCGGCCTTCGCAACTGCCCGGCTGGGCGACCCGACAAGCGTTCACTCCGGATCGATGGTGCGTGCAGGGGGAATTGTCTCCTCCGTCAAGAAGAAAATCGATAAGAAAGGCAACCTCATGGCGTTCGTCACGCTCGAGGATTTCAGCGGAAAAGGCGAATGCATCGTCTTCTCGGACGCCTACAGGCAGTACCAGGAAACGCTGACCCCGGAAGCCATGGTGATGGTGAGCGGCAACGCCGAGTCCAACGGGGATTCCCTCCGCATCATAGCAAAGGAAATCCTGCCCATGGATAAGGTCAGAGAACGCCTCGCACGAGGGGTCATCGTCTCGATCAATGTCGACGATATCCGGGAACAGACTGTGTGCGAACTGCGTAAGGTCGCCGACAGGCATCGGGGGAAATGCGCCTTCTATTTCCACCTCGTCCGGGGGGGCAGCGAAAAGACTTTCCGCCTCCAGTCGACCAGGTTGGTCGATCCGAGCAACGAGTTCATCGTCGAGGTCGAAGATCTCCTTGGACCCAACAGTGTAAGATTTTCAAATTGAAATTTCGTATATTACGATGTCATTTAACAAGGAACGGAATTCATGAAACCGGTAGCAGTCAGCGATGCGAATTTCCAAAGTGAGGTTTTGACCTCGCAAACGCCTGTTTTGGTGGATTTTTGGGCCATCTGGTGCGGCCCGTGCAAAATGATCGCCCCCATAGTCGAAGAGCTTGCAAGCGAATATGACGGAAAGCTGAAAGTGACGAAAATGGACGTCGACGCAAACCCCCGTACCGCAATGCAGTACGGGATCCGCAGCATCCCAACGCTGATGATCTTCAAGGGGGGCGAGGTGGTTGAACAAATCATCGGCGCCGTCCCTAAACGGCATCTCCTCGACAAACTGACGCCGCACCTGAATTGACAGGCCTATAACGAGCAACTTCTGAGAGCGAGAGCCGGGAGCACTGGCTCTCGCTTCATTTTGTGCCCGAACAGTCTGATGGATCGATCCGAATATAGAATCCTCCTCGCCGATGACGAGGAGCTCTTCAGGACGCAGATCGCCTCCCTGCTGAAAGAGGAGGGGTTCAACGTCGAGATGGCCTCTGACGGCGTCGCCGCGATCAATATCATACGGGAAAATGCCTTCGATCTGATACTCCTTGACTACCACATGCCGAAGGTGAACGGCATGGAAGTCCTCCAGTTCGTCAAAGACAAGCATCCCGCCACGGAAGTCATCATCATCACCGGGACCGGCGACGTCTCCACCGCGGTCGAGTCGATGAAAATCGGCGCCTATGACTATGTCATGAAGCCGATCCTTGTTGCCGCCGATTTCCTCCAGATCATCTCCCGCGCCCTCGAACACCACGACCTTCTGGCGACAAACTCCGCGCTCCAGTCTGAGATAACACGCCTCAGCGGCAAGATGGAGATCGTCGGCTCGAGCGAGGGAATCAACGGCGTCCTCGAACTCGCCCGGCGCGTGGCCCCGACCGATACGAATGTTCTCATCCAGGGCGCCAGCGGAACCGGGAAGGAACTTGTGGCGAATTTTATCTGCAAGAACAGCGACCGAAAATCCAACCCGTTCGTCACCATCAATTGCGCCTCTATTCCCGACACCCTCATCGAGAGTGAGATCTTTGGGTACGAAAAAGGCGCGTTCACCGACGCGCGGAGCCAGAAGCAAGGGCTCGCCGAGCTCGCCAATAAAGGGACCCTCTTTCTTGACGAGGTGGGGGATATCAGCGCCATCATTCAGCCAAAACTCCTCCGTTTCATCCAGACCGGCGAATTCCGTCGCGTCGGCGGGAATGCCGTTCACAAGGCAGACGTCCGCATCATCAGCGCGACGAACAAGGATCTCAGGGAAGAAGTCGCGCAGGGGAGGTTTCGGGAAGATCTCCTCTACCGGCTCAACGTCGTCACTCTCGCTATCCCTCCGCTCCGCGAAAGGAAAGAGGACATCCCACACCTCGTCGACAATTTTCTTCAATGGAAATTCCGGCGAGGGGTGAAGAAATCCCTCACCCCCCGGGCCATGGAGCTCCTCATGGAATACGATTGGCCGGGAAATGTCCGAGAACTGGAAAACGTCATCGAGAGCTCCGTGATACTCTCCCACGATGCTCTCATCCAGCCGGAGGATATCCTCCTCCCCGCAGCCGCCCGAAAGCTGGGCGCGCCGCCCGATCCGCCCGCCGATTCCTCCTCCCCCTCTTCGCTCAAGGATCTTGAGCGGGTCCATATCTCACAAACTCTTGACTACGCCGGCTGGGATAAGAAAGCCGCATCCAAAATTCTCGGCATAAGCCTCAAAACGCTCTATACCAAAATCGCCCAGTATAACCTCCGCCGTCACTGAGGCGATTTACCTTTCTACAAAGCTCCATTGTAATTTTTTATATTTTCCCCAAAAACCGGCACTTCCGGGTTAATCTCAAGGGATCATGACGGGCGTCAAGATGTGATCGGACACATAAAGTGCCTCACATCACGATTTTTTTCCATCCTTCGGCACGAAAAAGTCCTCCCTGTGTCACATGAAGAAAAAATAACGAAGAACGAGTAAATCGTGGCATCGACTTTGAACCTCAAGGCCGCTGAGATCATTAACGCAATTTTTCAGCAACTGAGAGAGGGTAACAATGTTCAAAGCATTCATGCCAGTGATCTTCGCCGGGATCATCTCCACCGCCGCAGCGGCACAACCGCTCGCTGCCGGAAATTCCCAGGCGAACGCTTCACAATTCGCAGTCGTCGCCTACTATACACAGTGGTCCGTCTGCGATATGCCCCCGCAGTATGTCGACTGGTCCGCCATCACCC
>CAYPFY010000003.1:205275-244172 GCA_964410105.1 uncultured Chlorobiaceae bacterium | reverse complement strand
CCACCCTGTAAAACCGGTCAAAGATTTTGGACTGGTCCCGCTTCGGGATCCCGATCCCGGTATCAGTGACCCGGATACGCGCCCGTCCGTTCTCCCTCTCGGACATAAGAGTGACGCTCCCCTTCTCCGGCGTGTATTTGATCGCGTTGTCGACGAGATTCATGAACAGCTGGCGGAGCCGGATGCGGTCCCCCATGACGATGAGATCCTCGTTTTTCACGAGGCGTATCGAGATCTGTTTCTTCTCCGCAATCATCTCGCAGTCCTGGTAGAGCTCCCCTACGAGCTCGTGCAGATTCACCTCCTCCTTCGTGAAAGACTGCTCCTGGCCGGTGTCGGCGCGGGAGAGCGTCAGCAGATCTTCGGCTATGGTCGAAAGCCGGACCAGCTCTTCGAGATTGCTCACCAGGACCCGGCGGTACTCTTCTGGCTCCTTCGGGTAGCGGAGGGCAAGCTCGACCTCGCCCCGCATGATTGTGAGCGGAGTCCTCAGTTCGTGCGACGCATCGGCGGAAAACTGCCTTATCTGTTCGAACGAGTGGCGGAGTCGCATGATCATCCCGTTGAAGGTGGAGGTGAGGCGGCCGATCTCGTCATTAACCGAGCGTTCGGGGATCTGCCTGTCGAGGTGCTGGGCGGTGATCTCCTGGGCGGCCCGGGTGATCTCGTCGACCGGTTTCAGCGACTTGTAGGCAAGGAGCCATCCTCCTCCCACGCTGACGGTGAGGGCGACCGGGATGAGGATCAGGAACACCGAGAAAAGATTATCGAGGGCCTCGGTGAGTTCTGACAGCGGATAGGCGACGAATATGTCGAGATCATTGGTCCGCGTCGCCGCTACCCGCAGGTCGGTTCCGTTCTGGTCGCGCAGGCTCTGAATCTTGATCGTATTGAGGGGGATCTCGCCGACATTGAGAGTTTCGTCCTCGACGGTCGACGAGCGGAATGCGATCGCCCCGTACTTGTTCGTCACTTCGATCAGGGTTTTCTTCGGATTCACGAGGGCATGTTCATAAATCTTGTTCCAGATCAGCTCATCCGCCTCGCTCAACCCGGTATCGGAGGGAGCCGCGAGCGTCGTCGTAAGGGGGGACGAGGAGGGCTGGAGCTGTGTCGCGGGCTGAGACGACGAGGGTCCCCCCCCGGGAGCGGTGAGCGACGGGGACTGAACCGGGACCTGGGCCGGATCGGCAGGCTGGGCAGCGGGAGCCTGAACGATCAGATCATTCTTGCGGGCAAACTTCCTGCTCGGCTTGACTTTTGTTGATTTTCCCTCGATGAAGTTTTTCACCCACTTCACCTCGTTGCTCAGAGAGCGGTCGAGGTTGGAGGCAAGTTGTTCGCTCGAGTACGTGTAGGCGATGAGGGCGAAAGCGACGAGGGTTGTAAGGAGGATGAATGCGTACCAGAGTGTGAGTTTCGTGCGGATCGATTTCGACCAGCGAAACATCTCACTCATCTTTCATGACATAGCCGACCCCCCGGACGGTGTGGAGAAGTTTTTTCTCGAAACCATCGTCCACCTTCGTCCGCAAGTGGTTGATATAGACGTCCACCACATTGGTTCCGGTATCGAAGTTGTAATTCCAGATATGTTCGGAGATGAGCGTCCGGGTGAGGACGCGGTTGAGGTTTCTCATGAAATATTCGAGAAGGGCATATTCCTTGCCGGTGAGCTCGATGACCTTCTCGCCCCGCTTCGCTTTGTGAGTGACGGTGTCGAGCTGGAGATCTCCCACCTTGAGGAGGGTAGATTTTTCAGCGGCCCCGCGGCGCAGCAGCGACCGCACCCGGGCCAGCAACTCGGCGAACGCGAACGGTTTCGTCAGATAATCGTCCGCCCCCGCATCCAGGCCCTCCACCCGGTTATCCACTGAGCTCTTTGCCGTCAGCATCAGCACAGGGGTCACGATCTGATTTTCCCGCAACTCCCGGATGACCGTCACGCCGTCCTTCTTCGGAAGGAGGAGGTCGAGAACGATCAGGTCAAAACTCTGCGACATGGCAAGAGAAGCTCCCTGCTCGCCGTCGTTCGCCACATCGACCGTATAATGTTCCTCCTGCAAGCCCTGCTGAAGGAAGTTTGCAACCTTTTTTTCGTCTTCGACGACTAGTATTCTCATGGTGAACCGCCCTCTGATTGACGTAATATAGTGAAAGGTGCCACCACGGAGAATTAATTACAAATTAAAACATTTTAAGGTGACTTACAACAGTCATGTTTCGCTTCTGGACAAGTTTTGTTATATTGAGCACCATGCTGATAAGATGTTCCCTTGTCGTGATCGTCATGGCATTTTCGGGATGTCTGCAGCAGATCGCTGTCGGATCGCTGGGAGGCATCATGGAGAATGGCTTTGCCGTGATGAACGAGGAGGAGGATCTCGACATCGCGGAAAAGAGCATTCCGTCGAACCTCAAGCTCCTGGAGACCGTTCTGAGGATCGATCCGGAGAACACCGATTACCTTTTGCTCGCCTCGCAGGGCTATTCCAGTTATTCCCTTGGATTCGTCGAAGATAGCGACATCGATCGCGCCCGCATCTTTTATGCCCGGGGAAAAGATTACGGTATGCGGATTCTCAATCAGAATCGGGCCTTCACCGGTGCCGCTGAGAGACCGGCACACGAATTCAGAAAGGCGCTTGCGACTTTCTCGCGGAAGGACGCCCCGGCGGTATTCTGGACGGCGATCGGCTGGGGGAGCGCGATCGGACTCACGCTCACCGACCCTCAGTCTGTGGCAGAATTGCCGAAAGTGGAGGCGATGATGGATTTTGTTCTTCGGAACGATTCCACATACTTTTACGGTGGGGCCCACTTTTTCCTCGGCGCTCTTGCCGGCGGGCGCCCGAAACTTCTCGGGGGCGACATGGATGCCTCCCGCGCGCATTTTGAGCAATCCTTGAAGATCAGCGGGGGAAGATACCTCATGACGTACATACTTTTTGCACGATACTACGCGGTACAGGCGCAGGATCGCGCCTTATTCAACGAGTGCCTCACCCATGTCGATACGGCATCGATTGATATATTGCCCGGGGCGAGGCTTTCGAATGCGGTCGCAAAGCGTAAAGCGAAACTGATGCGGGGGAAGATCAATGAGTATTTCTAAGACGGCAGCGAAGATCCTTGCCCTCGGCGTTCTGCTCCTTTGGGCGGAAACCGGCCGGAGCCAGCAGTATATCATAAAATTCGCGACCGTCGCTCCGGAGGGGAGCACCTGGATGAACGTCATGAGGGAGTATGACCAGGCGATCAGGAAAGAGAGCGGTGGCGCTCTCGGATTCAAGATTTACCCCGGCATGGTACAGGGGGACGAGAAGGACGTTTTGAGAAAGATCAGGCTGGGGCAGCTGCACGGGGCGGGCATCACGGGGGTGGGGATGACGGGCATCGCGCCGAGGGCGCGAATCCTCGACGCGCCATTCCTTTTCCATTCCTATGCGGAGGTGGATCACATCACTCAGCGCTTCGACGCGGAGCTGAAGCAGGCGTTCATCGAGGGAGGATATGTCAACCTCGGGTGGGCCGAGGTCGGCTGGACGTATATTTTCAGCAACACGCCGGTCCGGACCCCCGCGGACCTCAAAAAAGTCAAGATGTGGATGTGGCAGGGGGATCCCATAGCCGATGCGTCCTTCCGTGCCTTCGGTCTCAAACCGATCCCGCTTGACCTGAGCGAGGTTCTGACTTCTCTCCAGACCGGCCTCGTGGACGGCGTCTACGCACCCCCACTCGGTGCGATCGGGCTCCAGTGGTTTTCGCGGGTAAAATACATGCTCAATGAACCCCTCGCGGATGCCTCGGGCGCGGTCGTGATATCGAAGAAAAAATTTGATGAACTCCCGCCCGACATGCAGGGGATCCTCACGCGCAACGGCAAGATATTCATGGCGAAACTCACCCGACTCAGCCGCGAGGACAACGCAAAATCGATCGATGTGCTGAAGAAAAATGGCGTCAGCGTCATTGAGCCCTCGTCCGGGAGTGAAGGAACCGGGCAATACGACCGGATCGGCCGCGAGGGCCGCCGGATGCTGGTCGGGAAGCTCTGGAGCGCTGAATTCCTCGACCGGGTTGAAAAGGCGCTCGACGACTTTCGCACGAAATCCAGATGAAGATTTCCCGGTTTCTTTCGCTCATCGAGAGCGCCCTCGTCGTCGTGCTGTTGTCGGTGATGATCCTCCTCGCATTCCTGCAGGTCATCCTCCGGAATTTCTTCTCGTCGGGGCTCCTGTGGGCGGATCCGTTCCTCCGGCACCTCGTTTTATGGGTTGGCTTTCTCGGAGCGTCTCTCGCCACGCAGAAGGAGAAGCATATCAACCTTGATATCCTCACGCGCTATCTCTCCCCTGCCCGGGCAAATATCGTCCGTGCCGGTACGAACTTGTTCGCCGCTCTCGTCACGGGATTCCTGGCCCGCGCCGGATGGACCTTCCTCCAGGGGGAGATGACATCCGCCGAACCCCTTTTCACGATCGGGGGAACGGACGTGCCGGCGTGGTATTTTCAGCTCATCATCCCGATCGGTTTCGCGCTGATGGCGTTCCGGTTCGGCGCGCGTTCGTTTGAGCATCTTCTGGACTTTTTCCGCGGAAGCCCCCCATCAGCCGGACCCCCGTCGACGTACGTGCCCACGGTGTGAGCCGGTGCAGACCCTCATCTACGCGCTGATCCTCGCCGCCCTGGCATTCCTGGGGGCGCCCCTCTTCTCGATCATCGGAACGGTGGCCCTCCTCGCGTTCCATGCCGCAGAAATCGACAGCGCGGCGATCATCGTCGAGATGTACAGGCTCACGAGCGCCTCGACGCTCATCGCGATTCCGCTTTTCACTTTTGCGGGCTATGTCCTGGCAGCCAGCAAAACGCCGCGCCGTCTCGTGAACCTTTCCCAGGCGCTCTTCGGATGGATGTCGGGAGGGCTGCCCATCGTCGCCCTGGTCTCCTGTGCGATCTTCACGGCGTTCACCGGCGCATCCGGCGTCACGATCGTTGCCCTGGGCGGCCTGTTGTTCCCGATCCTGAAAGAGGAACTCTACTCGGAAAAATTCTCCCTCGGCCTTCTGACCACATCCGGCAGCCTCGGACTTCTCTTCCCTCCCAGCCTTCCGCTCATCCTCTATTCGATGGTGGCGTCAAATTCCCGATCCATCGGCGGGAGCGTGCCGGATGTCTCGGTGGACAAACTCTTTGCGGCCGGCATCATCCCCGGGATTCTCCTGGTTGTGGCACTGGCGCTCTACAGCGCCCGTCAGGGCTCGCAGGGAAAAGTCCGCAGAATCCCGTTTGAATGGCGGAATGTCCGTCGCTCACTCAGGGAATCCGCATGGGAGATCCCCCTCCCTTTCATCATCGTCGGGGGGATCTACGGCGGCATTTTCACAGCCACCGAAGCGGCCGCCGTCACGGCATTCTATGTGCTTGTGGTCGAGGTGTTTGTTTACCGCGATATTTCGCTCACGCGCGACATCCCGAGGCTGATGAAGGAAAGCATGATCCTCGTGGGGGCAATCATCGTCATCCTCGGCTGTGCGATGGGATTGACCAACTATCTCATCGACGAAGAGGTGCCGATGAAGCTCTTCGCCCTCATCCAGAACTTCATCGGAAGCCGGGCGATGTTTCTGATTCTCCTGAACATTTTTCTCCTGATCGTGGGCATGATGATGGACATCTTCTCGGCCATCATCGTCGTCGTCCCGCTCATCATCCCGATCGCGACGGCGTACCAGGTCAACCCGGTCCACCTCGGGATCATCTTCCTGACGAACCTGGAGATCGGATATCTGACCCCGCCGGTGGGTTTGAACCTATTCATTTCAAGCTTCCGGTTTGAAAAGCCCGTCCCGGAGGTGGTGAAGGCTGTGCTCCCCTACATAGGCATCTTGCTTCTCGCTCTCATTATGATTACCTATGTACCTCAACTGAGCCTCTGGCTTGTTGAGGTTATCGGCGTCAAATGAAGGAGTTCTGAGCATGCACGGTCCAAAGATTTTCGCCTGTTTACTGATCCTTTGCGGCACGGGGGCGCGGGCTCAGGATGGAAGGCTTATCCAGAATCCCATCCGGAACATTCCGAAATGGGTACGGGATGATTACTATTCAAAGAATCTCAACCGGGAATACGCCGTCGGCTATAAGCTCTACCCGTACACGTTCCGCGGTGATTTCAACGGCGACGGGAGGCGGGACGTGGTCATTCAAATCGTGGAGAAGAGAAGCGGGAAAGCGGGCCTGGCCATTTTTCACGGCCGCAAGCCGCAGGCGATGTTCACTCATGTCGCCATCCTCGGGGCGGGAAAACCGCTCGGAGGCGCGGGGGATGATTTCAAATGGGTCGGCATCTGGAACCGGGTCCTGCAGTCAAAAATCCCCTCCGGGGGATACCGGGGCCTGAGCGATATTCACGGAGACATCCTGGTCCTGCAGAAGCACGGATCGAAAACCGGGTTGGTCTACTGGGACGGCAAGCAGTATCAGTGGCACCGGCTGAAGGATTAGCGGGTTTCCGGGAAACACTTCTCGCGCGGGCGAACCTCCTTCCCCTGGCGGTCAATGACGCGTTCATCGCCCCGCTCTTCGGCAGGATTCTGGTCCTTTCTCTCCGCCTCGGAATCTTTGAGTCGCTCGATCGTCTCGGCCCGCTGAGTTCCGGGGAAATCGCCGAGAACTGTCACATGGATCCCGAGGCGGCAAGCCTCGTCGTCTCATCACTCCATGCGGCGGGGTATCTCCGGAAGAAGGGCGTCGCCTACGGCCTGTCGCGCCGGTCGGCGAAGTGGCTCGTTAAATCGTCAGCGCACTACCTCGGAAATTTTCTCGCCTACGTGGGTCTCCTCCACGACCGGTGGGCTCACCTGGAGAAAACAATCGCCTCGGGAAGAACGCCCGTCCCCTATGCGACGACGTTCACCGGGGTTGAATGGGAGATTTATACGCTGGGGATGCAGGATCTCTCCAGGATCTTTCTTCCGAGAGTTTTGAGAAAAATCACTCTTCCCCGGGGCGCCGCATCGCTCCTGGATGTCGGCGGCTCGCACGGCCTCTATACGATCGAGATTGTGGCGAAGACCCCCGGCCTCCGCGGGACGATCGTCGACCGTGAAGAGGTCTTTCCGGTCGCCCGCGCCAACATTACCCGCCGGGGCCTTGGCGAGAGGGTGAGGCTTTATGCGACCGGGGGGGGAAAAATATCGCCCGCAGGCGAAAAGTACGATGTCCTGCTGGCGTTCAATATCGTGCATGGTTTTCCCCGGGGAGAGAACCCGGGATTCTTTGCCGCGCTGGCTTCGGCGGCAAAGCCGGGGGCTTTGCTCTATGTCCTGGATGAATTCCGGAGCGAGAGGAGCTCGGGTGTTGACCGGATGCTTCCTCTCATGGTGGGAGTGAATCTCATGAACGAAGCGGGAGGGAGCATCTACTCATTCAGCGAGGTACGGGCGTGGGCGGAGGAAGCGGGGTTCGAACGGGTGGCACGCAGCAGCATCGGCGTCCCGGGCGTCGCCCTCCTCAGGGCGCGTCGACGTCAGTAATTCAGGCGAGTTCGCAGCGAGGAACCGCCCGTAGTGAGGACGCACCACAATGTTCCTTCGCCGAGGCTTTTCACGTTCGCCGCCGCGACATACCGCCCTGCGGGCTGCACTCCGCTGACGATCGTGAGACGTTCCCGCCCCGATTCGTCGACGATCGTGAGTGACACCGGTGACTGCCTCTTAACCTCGTAGGGAATGAACACGACGGAGGAGGCGGCGAAACTCTTCCCCAGCCTGTCCTCCGGGGCGAGGCGGGCGGCGAGTTCGGCGATCTCGGGAGAGGCGACCGACCCGACGCTCGCGAGGCTCTCGTTATTCCCCCTGTCAAGAGAAGTGACTGAATAAGCGTAGCCCGATCCGCCGAGGCGGGGAGAGGCGTCCGTGAACTCCGTATCGGGCCCGACGGCAACCAACGTTGCGGGGTCGCTTGAGGTGGCGGAGCGGTAGACGCAATAAAACCGGGCACGATCGCCGTCTGCGGCCGGATCGGGCGAATGCCAATGCAGCTTGACGGAACTCCTGTCGTAGCGGAGTTCCAGCTGGCGCGGCGGGTTGGGCCTTGACGGATCCTTCCAGGGCATCGGGGGAATGATTGCCGGGCGGGCAAAGCGGCCTCCCGGGTCGGGGGAGCCGCTGATATTCTCGTACCGGAAAAATGAGATCCCGTCCGCGCCGAGGGCGCGGGAAGTATCGATGAGCGAGGGAAGTTGCGCCATGACATCAGGTTTGTACGCTCCGACGCCGACAAAAATCTGTTTCCCCGATTCGTGTGAAATCCAGTCGCGGGCCAGCGCGACAAAGTCGGGGTTACCCGGCTTCTCGCCCATGGACCAGTAGATCTGGGGCGCGAGATAATCCTGCACCCCTTCCCTGAGCCATTCCCTGGAGTCCTGAAAGAGCTCGGAAAACGCCTGCAGGCCTTTCGTTTTTCCGGTGTTGACATAGATTCCGATGGGGGACGAGCCGATCTTGAGCGCGGGCTTGACGGAGGCGGCCGCGGAATGGAATGCGCGGGCAAATCTATTGACATTCTCGCGTCGCCAGTCATCCCGCGTAAAACCTCCTCCGTAACGACGGTACGTGTCATCATCCGGAAACGGCTTCGACGGGTAGCGGAGATAATCGAAATTTATGCCGTCGACGTCATAATTCGTGACAATATCCATGGCGACCGAGACGACATAGTCCCTTGCGGCGGGGATACCGGGGTTGAACCACCATTCGCTGTCGATCTGCCGGAGCCATTCCGGGTGACGCAGGATGACGTGGGGAGGATCGGAGGGCGGAGGACGGGGCCCGCTCCGCGCGTAAAACGTGTTGATCCAGGCGTGCACCTCCATTCCGCGGGAATGGGCTTCCCCGATGATGAAGCGGAGGGGGTCCCAGCCCGGATCTTTTCCCAGCGTGCCTGTCAGTTGCTGGCACCACGGCTCGTACCGCGACTGGTACATGGCGTCGGCGCGGCTGCGGACCTGGAAGAAAATCGTATTGAAGTTGGCTTGTTTGAGCCTCTCGACGATCTCGCGGAGCGAACGCTGCTGTTCCTGGCGGTCGGTCGACTTCGGCCAATCCAGTCCGAGCACGGTCGTGACCCAGACCGCCCGCACTTCGTGTTTGAGAGCTTTGGGGACCTGGGAAGAGCAGAGCACAGGCGCGAGGAGCATCGGAAGCAGCGCGCACCGCGCGCGCCCGGGAAGCATCCCGCGAAGAAAGCGAATCATCACGACCCAATATAGAGTCGCGTCGAGAGAGAATCAAGCTCTTCGCCGATTGACTTTCTGTGGAAATACCATTATATTTTTCTTCCGGAATTCAGGTTTCCCTATCACTTTGACCATCTGACCGTACGTGAAGAAGAACCGTATCAAGGCCATCATAATCTTTATCTTCATCCTCTTCTCCGTTTACCGCATTTATCCGACATACACGGATTACAAGTTTTCGAAAGAACTGCACACCCTGTCGGGACAGGACAGCCTGAAGTTTGTGGAGGAGAATGAATCCGCGATCCGGGACGCGAAGCTCGACCGGATTAAGCTCGGCCTCGACCTTCAGGGGGGAATGAGGGTTGTTCTCGAGGTGAACGTGATGAAGCTCCTGGAGGATCTCGCGAAGAACAAAGATGACAATTTCAACGCCATCATGGCCGACGTGAAGGCCGAAGCGAAGACCAGCGCGCTCGATATTCTCGACATCGTCCAGCAGAAATTTCAGGCGAAAGGGGTGCGGCTGAGCCGGTATTACGGGACCGTGCGCGATTCCGACGACGACATACTCAAGAAGCTGAGGGACGAATCGACGAACGCCATCGACAGGGCGATGGAAATCGTGCGCAACCGCGTCGACCAGTATGGAGTTTCCGAACCATCGATCCAGAAACAGGGAGGGCACCGCATCATCGTGGAGCTTCCGGGCGTGAGCAAGGAGGCAGAGGTTCGGGACCTGCTCCAGGGCACGGCGCTGCTCGAGTTCAAGCTCCTGATCGATCCCGAGATCGCCATCAAAGTCTATGATTCGATCGACAAGGTGCTCGCGGGAAAAGCCCCGACCGATTCAGGAGCAACGGCCGACACGGCGGGCCTGGCGGCAAAGAAAGACACCTCCGCTGCGGACACCTCGCTGGCGGCGGCAGGGCCGGCCGATACGACCCTGGGGAGCGCGCAGCTCCCGCAGGATGAGGCGAAGGCGATCGAGAAGGCAAAAAAGGAGCACCCGTTCTTTTCTTACGCTCAGAGCGTCTCCCGCCAGGACCAGCAGTGGGACGGCCAGCTGTACGTGGCCGACGAGAACAGGGCGAAGGTCGTGCGGATGCTGGATCAGCCCGAGGTGAAGAGGCTCATCCCCTCCGACGTGGCCTACGTCTGGTCGGCGAAGTCGGTGGAATTCGGAACGGGGAAGAAATACTTCATGCTCTTCGCCGTGAGGAGAATCCCGGAACTCACCGGGAGCGTCATCACAAACGCCCGCGCGGCGATCGATCCGGTGTCGAACAAGCCGGAGGTCACCATGGAGATGAACAGCGAGGGCTCCCGAGAATGGGCGCGCATCACCGGAGCGAACATCAAGAAGCGGATCGCGATCATCATGGATAATGCCTGTTTCTCGGCGCCCACGGTTCAGGTGAAAATCACGGGGGGGAACTCTCAGATCACGGGCATGGAGAACGCCGAAGAGGCGAAGACTCTGGCGATCGTGCTGCGGTCCGGCGCCCTGCCCGCTCCCGTGGACATCATCCAGCAGACCACCGTCGGACCGTCTCTGGGAGAGGATTCGATTCAGCAGGGCATCTGGGCAACGATGCTCGCCCTGGGCCTGACGGCGATCTTCATGATCCTCTATTACAGCACCGGCGGAACGATGGCGGACATCGCTCTTCTGCTCAACATACTCTTCGTCCTGGGAGTCCTGGCGGAATTTCAAGGGACGCTGACCCTTCCCGGAATCGCAGGATTGATCCTCACGGTGGCCGTGGCGGTCGACGCCAACGTGCTCATCTATGAACGCATACGGGAGGAATCGGTGACCGGGAAGACGCTTGCGGCCGCGATCGACGCGGGCTACACCCGGGCGTTCACCGCCATATTCGACTCTAACCTGACCGCGTTCATCACCGGGATCATTCTGTTTCAGTTCGGGAGCGGCCCGGTGCAGGGATTCGCCCTCACGCTGATGATCGGAATCGTGGCGAGCGTGTTCAGCGCCGTCGTCGTGAGCCGCGTGATCATCGAGATGCTGATCGAGCGTCGTGTCCACGTCAGCTTCGGATAAAACAGTTTCCCATCGGAGAAATCAATGAGATTTTTCGGCAAGACGAATATCGATTTCATGGGCAAGCGGAAGATGTGGTACATCATCTCCCTTACCGTCATCTCTCTGGGGTTCATCTCCGTCGCCGTGAAGGGATTCCACTTCGGGATCGATTTTCTCGGGGGGACGGAGCTGATCATCGAGTTCTCCCAGCCTCCGGAGATCGGCAGGATCCGTTCTGCCATGGACAACGCCGGGTTCCAGAAGGCGGAGATCAAGGGGTACGGGGTGCCGACAAGGGTGCTGGTGCGGACCGAGGCACAGGGGGAGGGAACGATCATCGGCGATAAGATCAAGGCGGCGCTCCAGCAGAGCTTCCCCGAGCTCAAACCCAGGGTCCTGCAGGAGCAGAAGATAGGGCCCAAGGTGGGGCAGGAGCTGCGTCGCAACGCCCTCCTGGCGGTCCTCTCCTCGCTCGTGGCGATGGGATTGTACGTCGCCTTCCGTTTTGAGTTCATCTACGGGCTCGGCGCCGTCGTCGCCCTTTTTCACGATGTGGCCGTGGCCCTCGGTTTCGTCTCCATCTTCGACGGCCTTACCCCCTTCACCAACTTCGAGATCGACCAGAACATGATCGCCGCCTTTCTCACGATCATCGGCCTCTCGATGAACGACACCGTCGTCATCTTCGACAGGATCCGTGAGAATAAGAAGGTATACCGGTCGATGAGCCTCGTCGACCTCATCAACAAGAGCCTCAACGAGACTCTGAGCAGGACCATCATCACCTCGGGCACGATTTTCGTCATCACCATCATCCTGTTCTTCTTCGGGGGCGAGGTGAACCGGGGATTTGCCTTCGCGCTCACAATCGGGATCACGACCGGCACCTATTCATCGATTTATATAGCGAGCGCCATCGCCCTCGATTACACGAACCGGAGACTCTCCAGGGCCGCAAAAACCCCCATCGCCGAAAAAGCGACCTATGAAACTGTCCACTAAGGAGACGGCCGGAGTCACGGTCATCAACCTCGAAGGGAGCGTCCTCGGGGGACCCGATGCCACCGCTCTCAACGACATCCTCCACAAACTGGTCGAGAGAAGAAAGAAGAAGGTGCTGGTCGACCTTTCGGGCGTTCAGACGATGAACAGTTCCGGCCTGAGCATGCTCATCGGCGGTCTCCAGACCATGCGGAATGCGGGCGGCGAGCTGAAGATCGCAGCTGCCTCCAAGAAGATCGAGAGCCTGCTGGTCATCACGAGGCTGAGCACCGTCTTCCAGCTCTATCCCACCGTCAAGCAGGCGATCGAAAGTTTTGGCTAAACACTTAAAACTCCGATGCCTTCGCATGAAAGCATCGGAGTTTTTTATACCTGAAGAGCCGTGCCGGTCCTGATCGTCGTCGGCGCCCAATGGGGAGATGAGGGAAAGGGAAAGATCGTCGACCATCTGAGCGAGGAGGTCGACATCGTCGCCCGGTACCAGGGGGGAGCCAACGCAGGCCACACCGTCGTCATCGGCCAGAAGGAACACGTCCTCCACCTCATCCCCTCCGGCATCTTCCATCCCCACGTCATCTGCGTCATCGGCAACGGCGCCGTCGTCGATCCGATGGCCCTCATGGAAGAGATCCAGAAGCTCGAGCAGCTCGGGATCAGCGTCGCGGGCCGGCTCTTCATCAGCCATCACGCCCACCTCATCATGCCGTACCACAAGCTCCTCGACACCGTCCGCGAGCAGACCTCGGAAAAAATCGGGACAACGGGGCGGGGGATCGGCCCGGCCTATATCGACAAGTTCACACGGGTCGGCATCCGGATCGTCGATCTTCTGGACCGCGATGTCTTCGTTCGCAAGCTCACGACGAACATTCAGGAAAAGAATCAGATCCTGAAGAAAATTTACGGGAACCCGGAACTGGATGTGGATAAGATCGTCGAGGAGTACGAGGAGTTTGACAAAAAGATCGACGGATACGTGAGGGACACTGCCGCGTACCTGAATTCGGCGCTCCTCGAACGGAAGCGCATCCTCGCGGAGGGCGCGCAGGGGGCCCTCCTCGACATTGATCACGGAACATATCCCTTCGTCACATCATCCAACCCAACCTCGGGCGGCGCCTGCACGGGCCTGGGGATCCCTCCGACGTCGGTGGGTCGCGTCGTCGGCGTAGTCAAAGCCTACCTGACGAGGGTGGGGAACGGGCCGTTCCCGACCGAGCTCGACAACGAGCTGGGCAATACGCTGCGCACTCTGGGGGGAGAATACGGGGCCACCACGGGGCGTCCGCGGCGATGCGGCTGGTTCGATGCGGTGAGCCTCCGTTATTCCGCCATGGTGAACGGCATCCAGGAAATCGCCGTCACAAAACTTGACGTCCTGGACACCTTCGAGACGATCAAGATATGCACCGGATATCTGGACAACGGCCTTAGGGCAAAAGGCTTCCCGTCCGACGCCCGGTCCCTCGGTTCGGTCGTCCCCGCCTACGAGACGTTTGAAGGGTGGCAGACGCCGACATCGGGAATTGTCTCCTACGCGGCCCTGCCCGATAAGGCCCGCGCGTATCTTTCCGCGATCGGAAAGCTCTCGGGGACGCGCGTTCACATGGTCTCGGTGGGCGCGAGGCGCGATCAAACCATCCTGGCGCCCTGAACGGACGATGGCGAGTCCCCGCTCGACAAACATAAAGATCTTCCTCCTCCTGGTGGCGGTGGTCATCGTTGTCGTCACGCTGCTTTATACCCGACACATCGTCCAGCAGCTCCTGCAGCGGGAGCGTGACATCGCGGGCCTCCATGCGAAATCCCTGGAATTCATTGCGAACCGGCCTACTGAAAAAGTGACCGATCAGTCGGATTACAGTTTCATCTTCAACGAGATAATCCGGTACATCGATTTCCCGATGGTCCTCACGGACGGCACGGACGAGCCGATACAGGACTACCGTCTCAATGTCCGGAACATCAACCTCGACACGTCCGCCTCGATCGAAGAGCAGAAGGCCTATCTCGTCGGCGTCATCAGCAGGCTCGATCAGCAGAACCCGCCGATAAACGTGATACTCAAGGTGACGCAGCGGGATTCGATCGTTCAGCATCTTCATTACGGGGAATCGGAGCTCGTCACCCGGCTCCGATGGCTCCCGTACATCGAAATCGGGGTGGCGGGCATGTTCATACTCATCGGGTACATCGGCTTCAGCTATATCAAGCGAAGCGAGCAGAGCAACATCTGGGTAGGCATGGCGAAGGAGACCGCCCATCAGCTCGGGACCCCGCTGTCGAGCCTCATGGGGTGGATCGAAATGATGAAGGAGTATTCGGGCGAAAACCCGAAGCAGCTTTCGACCATCTCGGACATGGAACAGGACCTGAACCGGCTCCAGAAGGTCACGGAAAGGTTTTCGAAGATCGGCTCGAGGCCCAGCCTCAAGGAGGAGGATCTGGGGGAAGTTATCTCATCTGTGATCGCGTATTTCCGACAGAGGCTCCCGTCGAGATTTGGCCAGGGGCGCAACATCGACATCATCCTCGAGGGGGATTCGGCCAGGGCGAGGATAAACCGGGAGCTTTTCGAATGGGTCATCGAGAATCTCGTCAAGAACGGCATCGACGCCATGGAGGGAAACCAGGGAAAAATCGTCTTCTCCGTCAGCTCCCGTGGAGGGGCGATTTACATCGATGTGAAGGACACCGGCAAGGGAATCGATATGAAGTCCAAAAAGGATATCTTCCGCCCGGGCTACAGCACGAAGCTGCGGGGATGGGGCCTCGGGCTCAGCCTTTCGAAGCGCATCATCGAAACATACCACGGGGGAAAGATCTTCGTCAAGGAGAGCCGCGTCGGGAAGGGAACGACATTCCGGATAAAGCTGGTGAACTGACGATCGCACGACCCTCTGCTCAACCGAAGGGAGAAAGGCCCGGGGGGGAGTGTCAGCGAATATCGACGACGGAGTCGTCGTCTTTCACGTTCCAGGTCCCGGACGAGATCTCGTCTTTTCCCCTCACCAGAGTCCAGGAGACGTCGAAGGGAATCAGCTCCGGCTGCGAGAGTGTGCTCAGGGGCTCGATGCGGGCGATCAATCCCTGGGGGATGAACGGATTCGTGATGATCTGAATCAAGGCAAGAGAACTGTCGGTGAGGGTCTCCCCGCCGACGGAGATAGAACCCGTGGGAGCGACCCCCATAGGGAATTTCCCCTGAAGCTGCGCGGAAACCCGGTTCTGAGAAGCCGTACCGTAGAGGACAATGCGCTCCCTCTGAAGATCGGTGAGCGTGACATTTGAATCGCTCCGGATCGTTATCGACCATCCGGATCTCTCCATCGCTGCAGAGTCTTTCCTCGCAAGCGCAAGGAGATAGTCCCTGTCGCGGAGCCCGCCGACGATGAAGACTCCGTCCGACGGATCGCGCAGGTCGCTCAGCTTCGGCGGCAGCTTGCGAATCCTGAGGACGTCCCCGCCCGGGTCAAGCTCCGCCCTGACCGGCTTTTCGGACGTATGGATTTCGAAGGGGACGTCGTTCCGGTACACCCCCATGCTGTCGGCGCCGAGAAAGACTTTTCTCTTACGGAGTTGTTCCGGCTCTCGGACCCCGACCTCGACCTGGGCAGTATACTTTTCATAGCCGAGCAGCCGGACGCGTCCCCGCGTCGTCCATCCGCCCGAAGAATCGGGCATCGACTTCACATTGTAGATTTTTATCTGCGGCACCCCCTTCTTTTTGACCCACTGGTCGAAGAACCAGCCGAGATTTTTGCCCGCAAGCTCTTCGGCGGTTTTCCTGAAGTCGTCGAGCGAGGCGAGTTTCCCTTCGAAGCGGGCGGCATACTGGCGGTAGAGTTCGGCGAACACGCTGTCTCCCAGCATCCGGCGCAGCATGTGGTGGACGTACGATGCCTTCAGATAGTGGGTTGGAAGGGACCGGAGGTCAGCCTTCTGCTGAAGCGGCAGGTCTCTCCCCTGCTCGATGCGCATCATGAGCGGACGCAGGAGCGGGTGTCGGGAAAGCGAGTCCCGGAGAGTCATCGAACCGCGGGATTCGGCATAAAGAACTGCCGAATACTCGCACATCCCTTCGGAAAGGAAAGCCGCATCCTGGTCCTCGATGAACACGGTTGCGGGCCACCATTGATGGGCTATTTCGTGGGGAAGGACGCTCGCCGCCTGATTGAACCTGTCCGCGGTCGTGAAGGCGAGCTTTTTCACCATCACGATTCCCGGTTCTCCGATCGCGAGCACGCCCGGCCCCGCCACCCAGTCTTCGATCTCCACGATCGTGAGGAGGGGAAAGCGGAAAGGGATAAACCTTTCTCCGTAGAATTTCAAAACATCGCGGGCGAGAGAGAGAACGGCAGGGGCCGAGGAGGAGTCCTCCGAAAAAAGCAGGACCGACGTACCCCCTTCCTCCTGAGTGAAAAACCTTCCGGCGCAGATCCACCCAAGTTCGGAAATAGGTTTTGCGAATTCATACACGAACAATGCGGAGTCCCCCCGGGTTTCCCGCCGGACGAGCTTACCCACTGACACGGCTTCCCATCCTGAAGGGACGATGAGGCTGAGGCGGACAAATTCGAGCGCCCGTCCGCCGGCAGGCAGGAGTTCCGCGTCGCGAAAGAGCGCCCGATCGGGACCGAGATGGGAGAATTCGGAGCGAAATGCCATCCTGCCCGAGTACGTGAGGGTGATTTCCAACATCGAATCGGACGGCAATCCCCGAAGCTCAAATCCCTCGCGTGATTTTTTCGTCTCGGTCCTCCTCCCCTTGACAGTAATGTAGTCGACGGAGTAGACCGGGAGGAGGCGGAGAGTCATGGTGGCCCAGTCCTTTGGCAACCCGGTTCGCCGGACGAGGAGGGTATCGGAGCAAAGAACCGCGTTCGCGCCGGGAAAAATCTGGATCCTGGCGCGGTGGCTCTTTATTTCATATTCCGTCTCCCCGATCAAATGCCCGGCGCATAGAAGGATCAGGCAGGCGGCACCGCAGGCTCGCATTTCCTAAACCGGCATGGCCGGCGAGGCGGGGGGTGGCTGGGGCATCGGGGGGGGAGGAACCCCCTTCGGCTTGAACATGCTGTAGCCGATCAGGCCGCCGAGCAATCCGAAAAGAGAATGGACGATGAGGCTCTGGAAAAAGCTTACGATGATGAAAAACGCCGACATCTTGCCTTGTAATGCCTCCTCAATCTGATCCATGGCCTCCTCCGGCATATGAAGATTGGTATTCCGGATGATGTTGAGGATAAGTTCGCCCATCACATTGCCGAAGAGCGTGAGGAAGACGATCGAGAGAATCGTGCCGAAAAATGCGCTCGCCACTCCGGCCAGAGCGCCCACGGCCATGCAATCTCCCGAGGTGAACGGAGGCGCCTCGGGTGTAAAATTGCTCCTGTAAAAATAGACGGCGATAAAACCGCCGAAGAGGAGCCCGGCGCAACAAAGGCAGTTCACCAGGTTGAGAAAAGGCACGGTCGACAGAAGCGCCATGATGATGCCTCCGTACAGTGACGGGACAAGCTTATCGGGTTTGGCGTTCATGAACAAAACCTCTCATTATGGTAAAGAATTCCGCGAGTCCCTCGTGAATCAGCGGGACGAGGATGAGTGCGGCAATCACCCCGAAAGCGCTCCCGGTCGTGATGCGGCTTGACAGCGTGCTTGGATGCACGCCGATCACGTCAAGCGCCACGTCAATGAACATCGGCGCTGCGGCGAAAGCCCACAGGATCGGGCGGGACCGGAATCGGAGCTTCTGCCACGCGATCGCCCCGAGGAGAAAACCGAAGTAAATCGCCGAGCATCTGCTGCACACAGCCAGCTTATAGCCGAAAAGATGGATCGAGCGGTCATCAAACTGGTGGCACACCCCGGAAAACAACCGGTAAAGAAAATTCGACGCATCGGAATATCCGGCCGAGGCAAGGAGCGGAGCAAGGACGAGCAGTGCGCACCAGACCGATGCGCCTGTGACGAGAAGGGCGTGGGCGAGCGACCGATTCATGCGTTACCGAAAATAGAAGATTTTCCTTTGACATGCAAGGGACTTTGCATTTCGCTTCCGATTCTGGTATATTCATTCCACTCTCAATCAACCGGAAGATCCCCCCATCACCGATATGTTCAGGGCACTACCGTCCGCAGAAAATTTTCTCGGCATCGAACCGCGGTACAGCGGTTTTGAGCGGTCGCGTATCGTCATCCATCCCGTCCCCTACGAGCGGACGGTGAGCTACGGCGGGGGCACGGAACGGGGCCCCGGGGCCCTCCTCGAAGCCTCCCATTACATTGAATTCTACGATGAGGAAACGGGCCGCGAAATCCACAGCGAGCTCGGGATCGCGACTCTCCCCCACCTGGCTGTGGCGAAGAAACGGGACGAGGACGCCCTCGAGGTTCTGTACGAAAAGACGAGGGAATTGATCCGCCAGGAAAAATTTGTGGTAACGATCGGCGGGGAGCACACCATCACGCAGGCGCCGGTGGCCGCGTTCGCCGAGGTTTATCGGGATCTTTCGGTCCTTCAGATCGACGCCCATTCCGATCTCCGTCAGGAATACGAGGGAAATAAATTCAGCCATGCGTCTGTCATGGCGCGCGTGTGCGAATTCCTCGATCCGCGGCGGCTCGTGCAGGTCGGGATCAGGGCCCAGTGCGTCGAGGAGGCGCGGATGATCCAGCAGCTCGGAATCACGACGCTCTATGCCCACCAGATCCGGTCGCACAGGTACGAGACATTCCTCAGAACCTGGCAGGACTACGCCGTCGAGCGTCTCACCGAGCACGTCTATGTCACCTTCGACGTGGATGGCCTGGATCCGTCCATCATGCCGTCCACGGGAACCCCGGAACCGGACGGGCTTTTCTGGCATGAGACGATGGTTCTTCTGCGAAAGCTGGGACGGAGAAAGACGGTCGTCGGCTGCGATGTCGTCGAGCTCGCCCCGGCCAAGGGTGTGACTCATCCCGATCTGGCAGCGGCCCGGCTCGTATCCAAAATGCTCAATTATTTTGTTGCAAAACCCCCTGAGGGGTGATCAATCGCATCTCCGTGTGACTGAAATCAACGCCCTCCCTTGACTTTTCTCCCGGCAGAAGGTATAATGAATTTTGAAGACATCGCTGAAACCGGATCCTTGAGGGACCCGCGGAAGCCGGAGCTCCCTCATTCCTTTGTCAGCAGAAAGGAATTCGCCTCAGTTTCCCCCCGGAATGACAGGCTTATGAATCGTTGTGTCAGCGTGTGTCTCCTCGCCGTTTTTCTCCCCCTTGCGCTCAAAGGGCAGGCTCCTTCGATCAGTTCTTTCACTCCCTCCTCGGGGCCGGTCGGAACTACGGTGACCATTTCGGGGTCGAACTTCAGCGTGACCCCCTCTCACAACAAGGTTTATTTCGGCGCCACACGGGCCGCGGTGAATTCGGCCGCCTCGAATGAACTCTCGGTGACCGTCCCCGTCGGGGCCACGTACTCCCCCATCAGCGTCACAGCGGAGAGCCTCACCGCGTACTCGCAGAAACCCTTTCTTGCCACCTTCACAAGCAGCGATCAGATCAGCGACACGTCGATGGCGCCGAAACTGGATGTGAGCGCAACGGATCCTTACAACCTCCTGGTGGTGGATATCGACGGCGACGGAAAGGCGGATATCGTTGTTTCCAATCAGTTCAGCTCCACCGTTTCCATCTACAGGAATACGGCCACATCGGGGACGCTGACATCAGGGTCGTTCGCCTCGCCGGTGAGCTTCACCGTCGGGGACCGGCCGGTAGGAATGGCGTTCGGGGATCTTGACGGCGACGGGAAGCCTGATCTCGCCGCGACGAATTACAACGGCTCGACCGTCTCCGTCCTGCGGAACACGAGCACTCCGGGGAGCATCTCGTTCGCGACGCATGTGGATCTTGCCACTCCCCTCGGGTCGGGGCCGTTCAATGTCGTGATCGCCGACCTGAACGGCGACGGGAAGCCTGATCTAGCCGTCGCCAACGATGTGGCGGGCACCGTGTCGGTTTTCCAGAATGCGTGTGTGGTGGGCGACATCACCACAGGCTCCTTCTCGACGAGAGTGGAATTCACGGTGGCGGCCGACCCCTTTGTTGCGGTGGCGGATATCGACGGCGACGGGCAGCCGGACATCGTCACGGCCAACTGGGGGAGCAATTCCGTCTCCATCCTGCGCAACAAGGGGACGGGGGGATCGATCAGTTCATCGTCCTTCGATTCGAAACTTGATTTCGGGACGGGGACCAATCCCTTCAGCATCTCTATTGGAGATCTCGACGGAGACGGAAAGCCCGACCTCGTGACGCCCAATGAAAGCGAACTGAGCCAGTCAATGTCGGTGCTCCGGAATACGAGCACCTCGGGAAGCGTCTCTTTCGAGACGAAGGTCGACTATGCGACCGGGTTCGGCTCGCGATTCGCGGCGATCTCCGATATCGACGGTGACGGCAAGCCTGACGTTGCGGTGTGCAACCGCACGGGGAATAACTTTGTGATCCTCAAGAATACGGGGTCAAGCGGGGCGCTGGGGTTTAATGCAGGCGTATCGTTCACGACGGGGACAAGGCCCCGGCACATCGTCGCGGGAGATCTCGATGGCGACGGGAAGCCCGACGTCGTCGCCGCCGACGAAGGGACGCCGATGGGGACGAATTTCATATCCATCTTCCGCAACACGGTTGTCGTTCCGCCGATCGTCTCGATAGACTCGACGTCGATTCCCTTCGGGACCCAGCGCGTGGGGACATCGAGTAGCTCGCACGCTGCGACCCTGCGCAATACGGGGGGGCAGCCGCTCCGCATCGACAGCGTCCGTGTCAACACCGGCGATTACTCGCAGTCCAATACGCTTCCCATTTCTCCCTCAACGCTGGCTGTGGATTCGAGCGGCGTCGTACACATTACTTTTACGCCGTCGGCCGTCGGGCTGCGGAGCGGAGAGATCAGAATTTATGACAACGCCGGCGGAAGCCCGCACACTATCAGCGTGTCGGGGACGGGAATCGCGCCGGTAGCGACGTTATATCCCGCGACTATCTCGTTCGGGCGACAGCGTGTCGGGACGACCAGCGGCACCCGCCCGCTTACCTTGAAAAACACCGGGACGGCACCACTTGCGGTAAGCTCCGACTCGGTTTCCGGAGGAAACTTCTCATTGGCGGGATCCTCCCCCCCGTTCATTCTGAACCCGGGAGACAGCAGCACCTTCTCGGTGAGCTTCACTCCGACCGCATCGGGCGATACGACAGGATCAATCTCGTTTCACGACGACGCGACGGGGAATCCGCACGTCGTCGGCCTTTCGGGAACCGGAGTACAGCCGCTCGTCCAGCTTTTACCGGCCGCGTGGGATTTTGGTGAACAGCGGGCCTTCACGGCAAGCCCTCCCAAGGTATTTACACTCAAGAATACAGGTAATGATTCGCTGAGAATATTCTCGATCCGGACGTGGGGCGATTTCGGCGAAACTCATACGCTGCCGATATCTCCCATCACTCTCCCGCCCGAATCCAGCGGCACAATATCGGTCACCTTCACCCCGACCTCTCCCGGTTTCGAATCACGGGGTTCGCTCACCGTGACGGACGACGCCCCCGGAAGCCCGCACGGTGACTCGCTCTCGGGGTTGGGAACATACTCCTATTTGCATGCATACCCCGATTCGCTTCAGTTCACGACGCTCGCGGTCGATAGCACAGAGAGGGATACGCTCACGGTCACCAACGAGGGGACGGCAAGCCTCAACCTGACGGTTGTGACCTCGGTCGGTTTTCATGTCAGCCCGGAGACCGCGGCCATAGCGCCGAGGGACAGCTTCAGGTTTGCCGTGGCCTTTCATCCCGTGACGGTCGGCTCCTTCGCCGGGAGGGCGATATTCGCGCATAACGGAACGAACTCCCCGGACACGATACCTCTCCGCGGGAGCGCGTCGAGTACCATCACCGTCTTAAAACTACGCGATGCCGATGGAGATACGGCCACGAAGGGAGACAGGTCGTTGAACTCGTGGAGACTGTTATTGTACAAAGATTCAGTGGCGGCAGCGTCGCTCTACGCGTCAGCCGACACGAGCAGGCTCGTTGCGACCGTGACGGAGGCGGGGAGATATATAGCGGCTGAAGCGGACAGCGGTTCCACCTGGACGCGTTTGAACGGGGGAACGTTCGACACTCTCACAGTACTTGCCACCTCAATCTCGGACACTTTCATCAATTTCCACGCGAATTTCATCACCATCCGGGAGTATCGGGACGCGGATGGACTCTTCGGGACTTCCGGGGACCGGACTTTGACTCCGTGGCGATTCGAAATAAGGAAAGATTCCGTCAACGGTCCGCTGTTTACCGCAGGGAAGGGATCGACTGTGCTGGCGACGAGAGTCCCGGACGGCAACTTTGTGATTCTTGAGGCGGACAGCGCGGGGTGGCAGCATATCGGATATAGTAACGGCGGGAGCCCGACGCCCTCCGGCGTTTCCTCGGTCAGCGTCTCCGTTCACGACGGCCAGGGGATCGGCGTCGATTTTGTGAGCTTTCACCCCAATACTATCAGCGTCGGAGCGTTTGAGGATGGCGACGGGAGATTCTCGACCTCAGGAGACAGGATTCCGAAGTCCTGGCATCTCGAACTTCACCGGGATGCGGCTGATGGACCCCTCGTCACATCCGCGGACGGCCCCGTGCTGCCCGCCGGAAACCTGCCCGATGGGAGATTCGTGGCCGTGGAAAGTGACAGCTCGGGGTGGATTCATCTCGGTTATTCTCTCAACCCGGGTGCTTCAATCCCGGGCGGAGACAACCGTGTAATCCTCGATCTCGCCAACGGTCAGGCTATGAATGTTGATTTTGCAAACGCCCCGCCTGTGTACGGGCAGTACTTCCGCACGTTCCGTCCCGAGAACCTGGCGCTGTCGCGGGATTCAAAGGGAAAACTCGGAAAACCGGTAAAACCTTCGCCCGACAAGATTTTCTTCAGCTTCGCGGTGAGGAACGATTCCGACAATACGGGCGGTCTCCATGTGGAGTTTTCCTCCCGGATCGACACGACGCTTCCCGTTGTGACCACGCCGGCCTCGGTCCCTGCCGCGCTCGATGCAGGGCTTAAGTCGTGGAATTTCCCCTTCCCGGGCCTTCTTCATCGCGGGGATTCGGTCAAACTTTCAGGGTTTGCAAAATTGTCAAAGCTCCTGAAAATCTCGAAGTATTATTTCACCCGCGGGAGTTCGCAGGCAGGCGCGGCGGGTAGTATACCGTCGGTCCACATCGAGCCGAGATATCCGATGCCGAACCGCGTCAACGTTCTTGCCGACCTCTTCGGGCGCGGTGGATTCACATCGACCGGCGGGATGAGGGTCGGGAGGGACAAAAGCGTGGGGAGCGACAGCTCGAAATTCTACGGATGGCTGCTGGCGCCCAAATACACCGATATCATGAATACTTTACGGGACCGCTCGGGCCTTGACACCGGCCCGGCGTTCGGATTCAGCACCTATACGTCAAACGGCAGGGCGATCATCAAGAGGCAGAAATCCCTTCCTCCGGGCAAGCTGAATAACGTTCTCGTGGCCGATATGATCGCGCTCCGGTTGGGGATCGCGGCGAGCGCCTTCGGAATAACGCCCCGCGGCTTGGGCGAACTCATCTATGACGATACAGTTGCGAACGGCTGGAACGGGAGGATGGTGAAAGAGATTGCCGACTTCGGGGACTCGGTTATGATGGGCTCATACAGTCTCGGCCGCCATGT
This sequence comes from uncultured Chlorobiaceae bacterium, assembly GCA_964410105.1. GTDB lineage: Bacteria > Bacteroidota > Ignavibacteria > UBA10030 > SZUA-254 > CAYPFY01. Next base: position 220,136 of record CAYPFY010000003.1, on the reverse strand, counting down.
TTTTTCCGACTCGCTGCTCTACCGGCAGCTTGACTCCGTCATTCGCCGGATCAACGCGGCATTTGAGGGAGATCTGGACACATTCTCTTTCGGCTCACAGCTTCAGGTGCGGGGTACGCGCCAACTGCTCGCGGTAGGCATTTTGAAGGCGAACCCGTCGGCGGTTCCTGCCGTAATCCAGCCCTCGGCGCCGGGGCCCGGGGCCTTCCCCTCAGTCTACACACTCTATCAGAATTATCCGAATCCTTTCAATCCCAGGACGACGATCGAATTCGACCTTGCCGGGGAGGCCTTCGTCACGCTGAAGGTCTACAACATCCTCGGCCAGGAAATTGCGATCCTCGCGGACCGTGAGCTGATGGGGGAGGGGGGGCAATCCCTCGATTTCGATGCGGGAACTCTGCCTTCGGGCGTGTACTTCTACAGGTTAGAGGTTACAGAACCTTCCGACGGCGAGGAGGGAAGGAATTTCACGGCCGTGAAGAAGATGATCCTCCTCAAATGAGCTGCAACTGCGGCCTCGTTCATTTCGCCGTTTTTCCCATCAGGTACATCTCGCCGGTCGGCTGGGGCATCCCTCCCTTGGGTTCGAGGGTGACTGCGAATGCGTTCACCTCGGCCCTGTTGGAGACGTCGAGGCTCTGGACCTTGAAGTAGCTCTCCGTCCCTGCGGTCACGGCAAACACTCCGGCGCTGACGGGCTTCTGCGCTCTGATCACCCACAGCTGATAATCCTTCCCTTCCGGTACGGGAGGAAGATGTGAAACCTGCAGTATGGCCATCTTCCGGTCGGGATCCCAGATGATTTTTCCATACCCCACAGGATTCACCGTCAGCCCATCCATTGTGAACACATCAATTCGCCGGGATTCGAGCACCTTGAGAATAGCCTCCTTTTGTTCCAGTTCCGTCTTGAGCGCCACGATGTTGTTTTCCTGCGTCCCTATCAGACCCCGCTGTTCCTCGATCGTCGTGAACAATGTTCGCACATAGAGGGTAAAGGCGGCCACCAGCACGACGAGAGCGAAAGCGAGGCTTGGGGCGAGCCAACGTCGCCGGATCTTCACCTCGGGAGCCTGCGGGAGGGCGGGTGCTTCAGCGGCGGGCTGTTCCTCGTAATGTTGCCGTGCGACCTGGGACAGGCGGGCTCCGAAAAGTATGCGTTCCTTCAATTCGGGGGGAGGCGGTATTTCAGGAAGCGCCGCCGGCAGCAGCGCCGCTACGGGGGAGAGAGCGGCGATCTCTCCGGCGCATACGGCGCAGCCCGTCTTCAGGTGCGCTTCAAACTCCCGGAGCTCCGGGCCATCCAGGGCGCCGAGCATGTAGGCCGCGGAAAAATCCAGGTATTTATCATCATGGGGGGCCATGATCAGATCTTCCCTTCGAGCCAGGAGCGCATCGAGATCATTCCCTTCCTCATACGAGATTTAACGGTTCCAAGAGGAATGCTGAGTTTTTCGGCGATTTCAGACTGGCTATAGCCTTCATAATAGGCAAGCGCGAGCACTTGTTGTTCCGATTCTTGAAGGCGGCCGAGGGCACCCGCCACGAGCTGCCGGTACTCGGCGGCAACCGTTTTCGTGTGCGGATCGGATGATCGGGGGTCGGCAGCCAGGCTGAGCGACGAGATATCGAAGTTCATAGAGAGCCGCTTAAAACCTTTGGATCGGATCCTATCGATCACACGGTTGCGCGTCATCGTCACGAGCCACGTATAGACTGAGCCCTTCGAAGACTGGTAAGAGGCGGCCTTGTTCCAGACCTGAAGGAAAACCTCTTGTATGATATCCTGGGAATCTTCCACTGATTTCAACATTTTTACTGCAAATCCGTACAGAAGGCCCGCGTAGCGATCGTAGAGCTCGGAGAGCGCCATTTCTTCCCCGCTCGCGATCCGCTGGAAAAGCGCGGCATCTTCCCCATCGCGTTTCGAGAAATTGACAAGCGACATCAGCAGAGCGGTGAGTGCGTACACAGCGGACTTTACCTATACTACGGAAAAGAGGGAGGAATGGTTTAACATGTTCCGAAATTACAGAGACTTTGGGCGAAATGCAACATGTATTTTATGATGGAAATTGAATAACAGAACGATATTCAGTACATTACGTGCGACAGGTCACGCTCTTCACCGAAAATTCTGACGTTGAATGAGAATCGGAATACTCACTGGCGGAGGTGATGTCCCCGGCCTCAATCCCTGCATCAAAGCATCTGTCTATCGGGCGACGGAGGAGGGACACGAGATGATCGGGATCCGCAGGGGCTGGGGCGGGCTCCTCGATTTCAACCCAGATGCCGAGGAGGCGTCGATGCTGGAACACATCCTCCCCCTGACGAGGGTCAACACGCGGACAATCGACCGGACGGGGGGGACTTACCTTCACACATCGCGGACAAATCCTGGAAGAGTTACGCGCAATGATCTTCCTGATTTCCTGCTGAGTTCCTACGCAGGCGCGGATTCCAAGCCGGTCGACTGCACGCCGCACATTCTCCGGGTGCTCACACACCTGAAACTCGACGCCCTCATCGCGATCGGGGGGGACGACACCCTCAGCTATGCTGTTCGCCTGAACAGGGAGGGCTTTCCCATCATCTGCATTCCGAAGACCATGGACAACGACGTCTACGGGACCGACTATTGCATCGGATTTTCGACGGCCGTCACCCGGAGCGTCGAATTCATCCATGCGCTGCGGACTCCGTCGGGGTCGCACGAAAGGATCGCCGTTGTGGAGCTCTTCGGCCGATACTCCGGCGAAACCTCACTGATCTCGGCGTATCTTGCCGGAGTCGACCGGGCCATCATTTCGGAGGTCGACTTCGATATCCAGAGGCTCGTCGATATGCTGGTGGATGACCGCCGTAACAATCCGAGCAGGTACGCCATTATGACAATCTCCGAGGGGGCCAAGCCCCTTGGTGGGGAAATGTACATGAGCGGGGAGGCCGATGCGTACGGGCACAAGAAGCTGGGAGGAGTCGGGGATTACGTCGCCCACGAGATTGAGAAGCGTTCCGGTGTCCGGACCGTTTATCAGCAGCTCGCGTACCTGATGCGGAGCGGAGCAGCCGACGCCCTCGATCTGATGGTCTCGTCGACGTACGGGTATCTGGCGACTGATTCCCTCCTCAAGAAGCAGCTGGGAAGAATGGTCGCGCTCAGGGACGGAAAGTACACGACTGTTTCAGCCACTATCATCACCGAGGGGAAGAAGCGTGTGGATGTCGATGAACTCTACGACATCCAGAATTACCGCCCGAAAGTTGCCCATCTCCTCGGAAAACCTATGTTCCTCTACTGATCGAACGGCCTGCCTGATCGCACACCCCCGCGGGCGGGCTCGGTCCTGAATTCTCGTCGCCCTTCAACTCCGGGCACTCATCCCGGGGGGGGAAACCCCTCGTCCATGCGGTCTGATTGATTTTCACGGGGCTTTTGCGTTTATTGAGGCATCCCATTCTGCACGCAGCGATGTCTACCCCTCTCATGACGCAGTATGCCAGGATGAAGGCGAAGTATCCTGACACGATACTCCTTTTCCGGCTCGGCGATTTTTACGAGACTTTTGAAGAGGACGCCAAGGTCACCTCCAAAGTCCTCGGCATCACGCTCACCAAGCGCGGGAATGGAACGGCCCGCGAAACCCCGCTGGCCGGATTCCCCTACCACGCCCTTGACTCCTATATGCCGAAGCTGCTTCGCGCGGGCTACCGTGTGGCGGTCTGCGAGCAACTGGAAGATCCGAAGTTCGCCAAAGGCCTCGTGAAGCGTGATGTCACGGAAGTGGTGACTCCGGGGGTTGCGTTTTCTGACACCGTTCTCGACAGGAAGCAGAATAACTTTCTCCTCGCCGTATCGCTCCCTCATTCTCGCCCGACGGGCGAGGAGAATGTGGGGATTGCCTTCATCGACGTGACCACGGCCGAGTTCAGGGCGGGGGAATTTCCGCTCCGCCAGCTTGCGCACACTATCTCATCCTTGCAGCCATCGGAGATCCTCATCCAGAAACGCGACGCCGGCTCAGTTGCCGACACGCTTCGAAGCGCCTATGGAGGTCTGTACACAAAATTGGATGATTGGATATTTAACGTCGATTACGCCCGCGATCTCCTGATCAATCACTTCGGGACGCATACGCTGAAGGGGTTCGGGATCGAAGACATGACCCTGGGCGCCGTCTCGGCCGGGGCCGTGATGAATTATCTTCAGGAGGCCCAGAAATCCAACATCCGGCACATCCGGAAGATCGCTCCTTACGATGCAGGCGATTATATCCTTCTCGACGAATCGACAAAGCGGAATCTTGAGATCACCGGTTCGATGGACGGGAGGCCGCACGGAACGCTCTTCTGGGTTCTTGACCGGACGAGGACTCCGATGGGAGCCCGGATGTTGAAGCGATGGATCAGCTTTCCGCTCAGGAATCTGGAGCCGATCCGCGAGCGCCTCGACGCGGTGGAGGAGCTTATCAATGACCCCGCGCGCAGGAAGAAAATCGTTGACACGCTCTCGACGATTGGGGACATTGAGAGGCTGATCTCCAAGATTTGTACGAACCGGGCGAACCCCCGCGAAGTCTTTTCCATGGCGGGCATGCTCACGGCGGTGGGCGCTCTTGCGGCGGACCTGGCCGGCGCCTCATCCGAGGTGCTATCCTCGCTCACGAGCGAGATGCAGCCGCTCCCGGCGGTAGCCCAGAAGATAACGTCCGCTCTCCGTCCCGACCCTCCCCTTTCGCTTTCCGATGGGAACGTTTTTCACCGGGGATACAACCGGGAGCTCGACGACTTACGCGACATTGCCCTCAACGGCAAATCCTGGATTGCGGATCTTCAGAGAACCGAACGGGAGAAGACCGGGATCCCGTCTCTGAAGGTGGGGTTCAACAATGTTTTCGGATATTACATCGAGATCACGAACACGCACAAGGACAGGGTCCCTGAGAATTACACGCGGCGCCAGACGATGACGGGAGCCGAACGATATATAACGCCGGAGCTCAAGGATTTTGAAGAAAAGATACTCCACGCGGAGGAAAAGATTCTTGAGCTCGAAACCAGATTGTTCAACGAATTGCGCGGTGAGATCGCCGGGCACGCGGATGCCATCCAGCAGGATGCCCGGCTGGTGGGAACTCTCGACTGTCTTGCGTCCCTCTCCGACGCCGCGGTTACGAACGGTTATACGAAGCCGGATATGAACGACGGGCGCAGGATCGAGATCATCGCAGGACGCCACCCCGTCATTGAGCGCCTGTTGCCGCCAGGCGAGACGTACACGCCGAACGACGTCGTGCTCGACAATGACGATAACCAGATCATGATCATCACCGGCCCGAACATGAGCGGAAAGTCGAGCTACCTGCGCCAGGCCGGGCTCATCGCCCTCCTGGGCCATATCGGCAGTTTCGTCCCGGCGGAACGGGCGGTCATAGGCATCATCGACAGGCTGTATACGCGCGTGGGAGCGAGCGACAACATCGCCTCCGGGGAGAGTACGTTTCTGGTGGAAATGCATGAGGCGGCGAACATCATTAACACGGCGACGGACCGGAGTCTGATCTTGCTCGATGAGATCGGCCGGGGAACGAGCACATTTGACGGCATAAGCATCGCGTGGGCATTGACGGAGTACATCCACAACCGGCTGGGTGCAAAAACGCTCTTTGCGACACATTATCACGAACTGAATGAACTCGCGGACATTCTCCCGCGGATCAAGAATCTGAAGGTGGAAGTTCGTGAATACGGCGACAAGGTCATTTTTCTCCACAGAGTCACCCCCGGGTTCGCCGATCACTCCTACGGCATTCAGGTGGCGCAGATGGCGGGTTTGCCGGACGAGGTGACGGAGAGGGCGAGAAGGATTTTGAGGAATCTGGAGGGCTCCGACCTGACCGTGCACGGCAAGGCATCCCGGAAGCCGAAGGGGCGTATTCACCCGGAGGAGCCCCAGATGACTCTTTTTGAGCTCAAGGATGACGCGCTGAGAGATGAGCTGAAGAAAATCGACATCGAGACGATGACTCCTCTTGAAGCCCTCGAGCGTCTCGCGCATCTGAAGAAAGACTGCTAATCCAGCGAAAGAACATCAATCCCCCGGAGGATCATGCATAGAAGAGATTTTCTCATGACGACGGCGACCGCGGCGGCCGGAGGTGCGCTTGCGGCGGCAGCGCCTCAGGCGGCCGGCACCCAGACGGGAGGAACGCGGGACCCGAAGGTCGAAAAAATCCGCAGCCGGATAAAGCCGGTGACAGCCGAAGAGCGAATTCGTCGCATCGACACAGCGAGGGAGATCATGGGCCGTCAGAACGTCGATGCGTTGTTCTTCGAGGGGGGAATCAGTCTGAGCTATTTCACGGGGGTCGGGTGGGGGCGAAGCGAGAGGCTTTTCGCCATGATTCTCCCGCAAAAGGGCGAGCCCGCCTACATTGCGCCAAAATTCGAGGAATCGAGGGCGCGCGAGCAAATCGGCAACGCGAAGCTCTTCGTGTGGCAGGAACATGAGAACCCGTACATCGCCGTCAGGACCATTCTGAGCGAGCACAACATCATCTCCGGCGCCCTGGGGATCGAGGAGACGACGCGTTATTTCGTCACCTCGGGTATCTCGTCGGCATGCCCCGGCGTCGAGCTTGTGAGCGGGACTGTTGTGACGGCCGGATGCAGGAGCGTCAAGTCCGCACACGAGATCGAGCTCATGCAGATCGCCGACGACATCACGGCCGAGGTCTACCAAGCGGCCGTGCCGAAGCTGAAGGAGGGGATGACGGAGAGGGAGTTTGCGACCATCATTTCGAGGCAGTTCGCCGACTACGGCGTCGGAGGCGGTGCGCTTGTTCTCTTCGGTCAGGCGTCGGCATATCCGCACGGAATCGAGAAGCAGCACACGCTGCGCGAGAACGACGTCGTGCTCATCGACGGCGGGTGCTCCGTGGAAGGGTACGCGTCCGATGTCACCAGGACGACCGTGTTCGGAAAGCCGACCGATAAAATGCTCAGCGTTTTCGATGTCGTGCGGCGGGCGCAATCGGCGGCGCTGGCGGCGGCAAAACCGGGTGTGGCGGCCGAAGCGATTGACGCAGCTGCCCGCACGATAATCGTTTCCGCGGGATATGGACCGAATTACTCCTACTTCACCCACCGTCTCGGCCATGGCATCGGGATGGATGGCCATGAGTGGTATTACCTTGTCCCGGGAAACAAGCGCTCGGTCGTGGCGGGAAACATGTTCAGTAACGAGCCGGGGGTCTATATTCCGGGCGAATTTGGCATCCGCCTCGAAGACGAGCTCCTTATCACCGAGGGGGGTTCCAAACTTCTTCTGCCGCAGGCGGAAAGCTTTGAGAAAATGTTCTGACCCCAGCGTGCTCGCCGGGCCGGGCGACGCTTCGCTCGCCCCGCGGGGCACGCAGTGGAAATTGAGTAGAAACTTCGACATGTGAGGGACGAAACGATGGGCGTCGATGATCTCCGGAGACTCTTCGAATACAACTATTGGGCGAAAGACAGGATCCTTGGGGTTGTCGAAGGTCTGTCTCCTGAGGATTTTACAAAAAACCTCGGCTCGAGTCACGGCGGGGTGAGAGATACGCTGGTGCATATCATGGGAGCCGAGGAATTATGGTACAAACGGTGGCGGGGAGAGCCCGTCACCAGCATGCGCAGACCGGAGGAGACCCCGACCTTCGACTCGCTACAGAACCGGTGGAATATGATCGCGATGGAGGTCCTCGGCTTCTGCCACATGTTGAAATCCGACGAAGATGCAGCGCGCGTCATCACCTACAAAGATCTGAAGGGAAATGAATTTCGCCAGGTCCTCTCCGGGCTCATGCAGCATCTGGTGAACCACTCCTCCTATCACCGTGGGCAGGTCGTGACCATGCTGCGCCAGCTGGGGGTCAAGCCCGTGGCCACCGACCTGATCGTCTTCCTGCGCGAGCGCCAGGCCTGATGCATCTCCCTTCTTTGAGGAGGCTTTCCGGGTTCCGACGCGAAAGTTCGTCTCACTCGCGATTTCCGATCTCCCTGGACGGGAGGTGGCATCGCTCTTCCGGGGCGAGAAACCTCCCGGCGACTACGCCGTCGGCCGGGATGCGTCGGATCAGCCGGACGGCATTCATGTGTGCCGGCTCAGGGCCGCGGGCTTTCAGATTAACCGGAAATCAATCTTGCTTCGGTAGGTCGAAGGATGGACCTTAAGCTTCACAACAAGATCGCCCTCGTCACGGCTGCGAGCCAGGGTCTGGGAAAAGCCGCCGCTGGCGCTCTTGCCCGCGAGGGTGCGACGGTGATCATCTGCTCGAGGAAAAGGGCCTCGATAGAGCGTGCCGCGCGGGAAATCCGGGAGGAAAGCGGCGGGGCGCATGTGACCCCCTTCGTCGCGGACGTTTCCCGGGCGCAGGCGATCGCCGGCCTTCTGGCCGACGTGCGTCGAAAGTTCGGGACCTTACACGTCCTCGTCAATAACGTAGGGGGCCCGCCGACCGGAGACATCCTCTCCATGCCTGAGTCGGATTGGAAAAACGGCCTCGAGTCGATTCTGATGAGCGCCGTGAGACTCATCCGGGGCGCTCTTCCTTTTATGATAGCCCAGCGGTGGGGAAGAGTCATCACCATAACCTCCATCACGGCGAAGCAACCCATCACCGATCTTCTCATTTCCTCGGTGGCCCGCCCGGGGCTTCTCGGGCTCACGAGAGTACTGTCGAACAGGTATGCAACCAAAAACATTACATTTAACACGATCCTTCCGGGTTTGATACTGACGCAGCGCCAGGAAGAGCTCATGGCCGCGCGGTCGAAGACGAAAAGGGTATCGGCCGAGAAGTACATGGCTGACGCCGTGAAGGAAATTCCTGCGGGGAGATTCGGCAGGCCGGATGAGATCGGGGCCGTCATCGCCTTCCTGGCCTCGGAGCAGGCGAGTTATGTGAACGGGGCAAACCTGCTCGTCGACGGGGGCCTTGCAAGGGGAATACACTGAATTGTCGCCCTTGAGGGCCGCCCCCCTTCGCGCACAGGGAACAGTCATATGAAAACTTTTTGAGGAATTCATCCCATGCCGACCTTTCAGACTGTGCTTTTTGATGTCAAGGAAAACGTCTGCACGCTCACCCTTAACCGTCCGGAGGTGTATAACGCCTTCAACGAGCAGATGAAGAAAGACCTGAATGAGGCGTTGAGGGAAAGTGAGAAGGATCCCGCCATTCGCTGCGTCGTTATCCGGGGCGCAGGCGAAAAGGCGTTTTGTTCCGGCCAGGACTTGAAGGAACATGCGGGATCGAACCGCTCGCTGAAGGCCTCGCTTGAAAAGAACTATAATCCGATGATCCGGAAAATCCGCTCGATGGAAAAACCGATCATCGGAATGATCAACGGGGTGGCGGCGGGCGCGGGATGCAGCCTCGCCCTCGCCTGCGACATGCGCATCATGTCCTCTTCCGCGAAATTGATTGAGATCTTCATCCGCATCGGGCTTATCCCCGACACAGGATCCCACTGGTTCCTCCCGCGCCTTGTGGGAATGGCGCGGGCATTCGATTATGCGGCGACGGGAAGGGATATATCGGCGGAAGAAGCCGAGCGCGTAGGTCTGGCGAACGCCGTCGTCAAGCCGGAGAATCTCGTCGAAGAAACAACGGCGCTCGCTCGAAGGCTCGCTCAGGGGCCGACGAAATCCATCGGCCTCATCAAGCGCACTCTCAATAAGGCGCTTTCTTCGGATCTGGACACCATCCTCGACTATGAGGCATTGATTCAGCAGATCGCTTCGCAAACCGAGGATCACCGCGAGGGGCTCAAAGCCTTCATCGAGAAGCGCCCTGCCGCATTCACCGGGCGATGACATTGATTTTGAGCCATTTTTTGAGTAATTTTTTGAAGCAGCGCTTCACCCAACAATAAAACGGATAACCCCTATGCCCACGAACCCGTCAAAACTGACCGATGCCGAGCGCCTCAAACTCATGTCGGCAAAGCTCGCCAAACATGAATCGATCGAAACGGTCGATGAAATGAGCGATGAGTATTACGAGCACCTCACGAACCTGATGCTTCAGCAGGCGGACTCCGAGCTCGCCGGCGGGTTCGGATATGTCCCCTGGATAATGAAGGCGCCCACGACGGAGGAGATGTTGATCGTTTCGAACATCGTGCGGGACGAAGTGCGCCACGGAAGGGCGATGTACAGGCTCCTGGAGGACGCCAAATTCGGGGTGGACGATTGGGTGGAAAAGATGGACTTCGCATTCCGGGTCGAAGACAATCTGGATCTCGGGAGCAAGCGTGCGGCAAGCGACAAAAGGGTCAACATCTTTTATTATCCGATCGATACATGGGCCGATTTCGTCATGTTCAATTTTCTCATGGATCGGGGCGCGGGACACCAGCTCGAGGATGTGAAGACAAGCAGTTTCGGGCCGTGGCGAAGGGAAATCGACCGCATCTTCAAAGAAGAGCTCACCCATATAGCTCACGGCGATTACTGGGTGAAAAGACTGGCGCTCGACCCGAAGACGAAGCCGGAGATCCAGGCCGCGCTGGACCGGTGGTGGCCGCGCGTGATGGCGATCTTCGGCCGGCCCGGATCCAAGAAAAACAAGCGGTACTGCGAGCTCGGGATCAAGCGCCGGGATAACGACGACGTCAGGAGGACTTTTGCAAAAGAAGTCCGCGACAAGGCGGAATCGTGGGGACTCGTCATCCCGGTATGGACCCCCGACTGGCAGAAAGTACCTGAAGACTCCGTCATCCCCGGATGACGGGTCGCGAGACGATCGGGGTTGTCGGTGCCGGCACGATGGGGGCTGGGATCGCGGCGCTGGCGGCCGAGGGAGGATTTGAGGTTATCCTGCATGATGTCTCCGAGGAAGTCCTCTCGAAAGCCCGGGAGCGCATCTCGGCAGATTTCGCCAAACGCGTCGATCGAAAGATTCTGAGCTCCGAACGGGCGTCGGAGGCCGCCGGCAGGATCCGGGCCTCGGCGTCGTTGGATCAGCTCTCCCGCTGTGGATTCGTCATCGAATCTGCCAGCGAAGACCTTTCGGTCAAGCGCGGGATTTACCTCAAGCTTGAACCTCTCTGTTCTCCGGAGACGGTCATCGCGACGAACACCTCCTCCCTTTCAATCACATCGCTCGCATCACGTCTTTCCCGCCCTGGGCTTTTTGTCGGGATGCATTTTTTCAATCCCCCCGGACGGATGAGGCTTGTCGAAATCATTCGCGGCATCAAATCTTCAGACGCGGCAGTGGATGCCGCCCTGGATTTATCCCGCAGGATGGGGAAGGAACCGGTCATTGCAAAGGATACTCCGGGATTCATCGTAAACCGGATCGCCCGGCCCTTCTATGGCGAGGCGCTGCGGATCCTCGGTGAAGGGATCGCTGCGCACGATGAAATCGATCGTATCGTCCGGCTGGAGGGGGGATTCCACATGGGTCCGTTTGAGCTCATGGACCTGATCGGCATCGACGTGAATCTGGCAGTGACGAAATCGATCTATGAGCAGACCTTCGGCGAGCCGAGATACCGCCCTCACATCATCCAGCAGGGGATGGTTGACTCAGGAAAGCTCGGGCGGAAAAGCGGGCAGGGATTCTATCCTTACGGCCGATGACGGTATTCCGCCGGGTTGCCTCATACCTCGCATTCCTCGGTGTCGCGATATTTGCGGCCCGCGCTGGAGACACGAACGACCCGCGGATGAACAATTACGACGTCCGCCACTATGACATTGCGCTCTCGTTCGATCTGAAGGAAAAGAGTTTTCGTGGCAGCGTCGCCATGGAGGCGGAAGCACTCAGAGAAATGAATGAGCTTGTCCTCTGCGCGTCGAGCGAGACGATAACCATAGATTCCGTGACCGATGGCGGCCGCAGCCTGGCTTACCAGCATGAACCGGGAACACTTGTTGTTGCTCTTGCCCCCTCGGCGGTCCCGGGAAGCGTCATTCGACTCACGGTCTATTACCGCGCGATTTCCCGATTCAACGGCGCATACGACGACGGAGGTGTTTATTTCACGCCCGCAGGGCGGATTGCGACAAGCAGCGAACCCCAGTTCGCGCGGCGCTGGTGGCCGTGCAAGGATATGCCGTCGGACAAGGCTACGGTCTCCATGCAGATCAGAGTCCCGGACTCCCTTACGGTCGTCTCCAACGGGGTTCTCGCGGGGGTAGATCGACGGGATGGATTTGCAACCTACCGCTGGGAGACACGACATCCGATTGCGACATACCTTGTTTCGATCGCGGCCGCCAATTATACAATGTTCGGGGACGCCTACAGGACGAAGGATGGCAGGGAGGTAAAGATCGAATACTATGTTTTTCCGGAAGATGTCGATAAGGCCAGGGAGGATTTCAAAAACACAGCCGGCTTTTTGAAATTCCTGGGCGAAGGATTCTGCGAATACCCTTTTCCGGACGAGAAATTCGGGTACGCGGAGGTCGAAGGCAATCTCACGATGGAGAATCAGACCATATGCAGCATACAGAATACGCTTCTCACGGGAGATCGAAAAAACGAAACCACGATTTTTCATGAAACCGCCCACCAATGGTGGGGCGATCTGATCACGCCGGCGGACTGGCATCATACATGGCTGAGCGAGGGATTTGCGACCTTCGCCGAGGCGCTCTACCTTGAGCGCACGAAAGGGAAGGAGGCTTACGGGAGGCGAATTGCGAGAATGATGTCGGCTGCCCCGGGGTCGTACGCCAAGTCCGTCGTGGGGCGAAGCGACACCGCCTTCTGGGATTCCTTCGGTCCCAGCGTCTATTTCAAGGGGGCGATCGCCCTTCACATGTTGCGCGGGCTTCTGGGTGACAGCGTGTTCTTCGGGGCGATGCGGAGTTATATCAACAACCCGCGACTAAGGTACGGCACGGCGCGGACCGAAGATTTTGTCCGCGCATGCCAGGATGCCGCGGGGGGCAGGAACCTTTCATGGTTCTTCGACCAGTGGGTCTATGCTTCGGGCGATTCGGCTGACCGCCCGACGCTTGCCTATTCGTGGAATGCTGAGAAGCGGCCATCCGGTTACAACGTCGATCTGACTATCCGCCAGGAGAATTCCCGCACGATGCTCTATCGGCTTACGATTCCGGTGGCGGCGTACGCCGGCGGCTCTACGTATCCCGTGACGGTAAGCGACTCTGCGGCGGAACAGGTCTTTCACTTCACGCTCCCGGCGAATCCGGACTCCGTAAACCTTGACCCCGGGAATTCCATCCTGAAAACCGTGAGAATGGTCGCGCGATGAGCGAACGGCGCCACACCGTGTTTCTTACGGGCGATCAGCCGCTGATCGTTGAACTGGGAGAAGCCTGCCACGAGTCCGGCATGACTGTCGTGGGGAGGCTGAACGCGCCGGGGAAGCTCCCGGGTTTTTTCAGAAACCGGAAAGGAACACGCGTCGGTGTCGCGGTCGGAGTTGAGCTGACGACATCCGACCGGGAGAGGAAGAAAAAAAACCTCCGGTATCTCGAGGGAATGGTCCGTGGCATGATCCTCAGTTCATCGGTCGCGGTCACGATAACGGAGCAATCACGGTGGGTACGCCGTCCCTCACGCCTGCTGGGAATCAGCGCCCTTCCGACTCTCCTGTCGGGGAAACTCGTGGAAATTGCCCCCTCACGCCAGAGCGATCGCGTTCTGGTGGAGGAGGCGAGGGATTTTTTTTCGCACTTGGGGAAAGAGATCGCCGTCGTCCAGGACAGGGTGGGCATGGTCATGCCCAGGATCTTATGTTCTCTCATCAACGAGGCATTCTTTGCGCTTATGGAAAGTGTGGCCAGTCCCCAGGATATCGATGCCGCGATGAAGCTCGGTACGGGCTATCCCCGCGGACCCCTGGAATGGGCGGACCGTATAGGGGTGGCCGCCGTCGTCGAGGTCTTGACCGCAATCCGGGACGACATCGGAGAGGATCGCTACCGGATTGCTCCTCTACTGAATCAGATGGCGCTCTCGCCGGGCTGGTGGCACACTTGAATTTGAGGCCCCGTTTTTCTATATTTTCTTGATCTCATCAACTATTCTGGAGTTGTTATGACGGTACGAATGATCTCGGCGGCGGCGGCGACATTGACGCTTCTGGCGGGAGCTGCTTTGGCACAGCCCAAGCTGAAGGTTCTTCCCGAGCAGGCCTTCGACATGGGAGATTTCTATCAGGGGCAGAAGGCGGAGCATGTCCTGACGATAAGAAACGTCGGCACCGACACGCTCAAGATCGCTGAGGTCAAGGCCCAGTGCGGCTGTACAGCCACGATGATGACTGAAAAAGTTCTGGCTCCGAAGCAGGAGGGAAAACTCTCCATCACCTTCGATACCCACGCCTATACAGGGAAAGTGACCAAGCAGGTGTACGTCACTTCCAACGATACGTCGGCCCCGAAGACGACGATACAATTCACGGCGAATGTCACGCAGGTCCTGAATGTCTCACCTTCTTATCTCATGTTCAACGATTCGAAGGTCGACTCCACCTACACGAAGCTCGTGACGATTTCCAACCCGTCGCAGAAGCAAGCGATAAAGATACTATCCGTCGATACCAAATCCGATGCGCTCAAGGCGACGCTCATGAAGAATCAGCTGATGCCGGGCGAGCAAACCCAGCTGCAGGCGGTCTTTCACCCGAGCAAATCGGGAACGACTCAGGGGGGCATCGAATTGACCACGGACAACCCGGTGATGTCGAAATTTGAAATCAAGTACTCCTCCTGGGTGACCCGGAAGTAACCATGCGGTTTTTGCGGCACCTCGGCACTTCTGTTGCGATGGCCGGGCTCCTCCCCTGCCTTCTTTATTCTCAACCCGTTCTCTCGGTTGGCCGCCTATTCC
>CAYPFY010000003.1:0-205265 GCA_964410105.1 uncultured Chlorobiaceae bacterium | reverse complement strand
GTTTGCCGGTCTTCTCCCCCTCCTTTTTTTTTCCTCCCCCGTACTCCCGGTGGTCGCCGGCTCCGCGTTCACCTTCGGAGATATCACCTCTAACTCCGCGGTCCAGAAAATCGTTACCCTGGCGAACAGGGGGTCGGACACGCTCGTCGTCGACGACGTGCTGGCGATCTGCGGGTGCACAGGCACCCTGCTCTCGAGCGATCACATCGCCCCGGGCGACAGCGGCTCGCTTTCGATCTCCTTCGATCCCAGCGCTTTTTCCGGGCACGTCGAAAAGCACGTGAGCCTTCATACGAACGATCCGGCCCACGGGCGCATCGACATCACGTTCACGGCCAATGTGGTCAAGGCGCTCGTCATCGATCCCCCCTATCTTTTCGTCAAGACCATCGTCGATTCGGCCACGACCGCGCCGATAAGCCTTTTCAACTCCAGCTCGAAGGACATCAGGATACTTTCTGTCAAATCCACATCGGATCTGATCTCCGTCAAGCTGGAGGATCGCAAGATCGCCCCCGGCAAGGAGACGTCCATCGTGACGACGGTGACCCCCAGGAGATCAGGAATGATCAGCGGAAATATCGAGTTCACGACGGACCATCCTCTCCAGCCGATGCTCACCATCCGTTACATGGCCTGGGTCAAGGCTGATCACGCCATGAATCCTCCCAGCCATGACTGAAGGCCGTCCGGCGATGGAGGCGTTTATCGTCGATGCGGCACGCACTCCCGTGGGGAAGTACGGGGGAGTTTTGAGCGAGCTCCGTCCCGACGATTTAGGGGCGACGGTCATCTCCGCCATCCTCCGGCGCACGGGGATAGACCCCACCCTGATCGACGACGTCTTCTGGGGATGCGCCAACCAGGCCGGGGAAGACAACAGGAACGTCGGCCGCATGAGCGCCCTCCTCGCAGGTCTGCCCTATTCCGTCCCTGGGACGACGATCAACCGGCTCTGCGGCTCCAGCCTCGATGCGATCAACCTGGCTGCGCGCTCGATCTGGGCCGACGATCTGGGAGTGGTCATCGCCGGGGGAGTTGAGAGCATGAGCCGCGCCCCTTATTCAGTTCCGAAAAACCGCTCGGGCTCTTATGGAAATCTCACAGCTTACGATACGGCTCTCGGCTGGAGGTATCCGAATCCCAAGCTGGCGGAGCGCTTTCCCCTCGAATCCATGGGCGAAACCGCCGAAAACGTCGCTGACTATTACAGAATATCGCGTGAGGAACAGGACCGCTTCGCGTGCGAGAGCCACCGCAAGGCGAGGGATGCGCAGAAGGCCGGGAGATTCCGGGATGAGATAGTTCCGGTTGAAGTTCTGAAAAAAAAGGGGGATGCCCCGGAGCCGATCACGGCCGACGAAGGACCCCGGGAAACGTCGATGGAAAAGCTCGCGGCCCTAGCCACGGTATTCAGGAAAAACGGGACCGTGACCGCGGGAAACTCATCCTCGCTCAATGACGGCTCGGCCGCCCTCCTGCTCGTGTCCGCCACGAGGTTAAAAGACCTGGGACTGACGCCGCTGGCGCGAGTAGCTGCGACGGGGCTCGCCGGAGTGGATCCCCGCATGATGGGGATCGGCCCCATCCCCGCTGTTCGGGCGGCTCTCTCCAAGGCACGCCTTCGCATGGAGGACATGGATCTCATCGAGCTCAACGAGGCATTTGCGTCGCAATCGCTGGCCGTGATTCGTGACCTCTCCATCGACACCCGTAAACTGAACCCCAACGGGGGCGCGATTGCGCTCGGACACCCGCTCGGGTGCAGCGGGGCGCGGATCATGACCACCCTCCTTCACGAGCTTCGCCGCCGCAGGGGCCGTTACGGCGTTGCTGCAATGTGCATCGGCGTCGGCCAGGGAATAGCAACGATAATCGAGGCCGTGTAGGCGAAACCCGCCCGTAAAACTCTCGTATCAATAGGAGTGGGGGGGTAGTGCATCAGCGAGAGAATCTATGGACAAGGTAAGGGAATCAACGCTCCGTTCGCAGCTGCTGTTCCGGAAGGAAAGATTGCAACGGGCGGCGTCCGATGAGCCCCTGAACCACCAGATCGCAAGCCTTTTGCAGCAGGTGGATGGGGCACTTGAAAGAATCGACTCGAACACGTACGGCATCTGCGAACAATGCCATGCTCCGATCGAGGCCGGCTATCTTCGGGCCGATCCGCTCGTACGGATATGTCTCGCTCACCTCTCTTCAGAACAGCAGCGTGCTATCGAAAGGGATCTTGAGCTGGCATCCACGATCCAGGCTAAATTGCTCCCCGCGCGAGACATCCATATTGACGGCTGGGAAATCCTCTACCGCTACGAGCCGCTCGGGCCGGTGAGCGGCGATTTTTGTGACGTCATACCATCGGAGGCGGGCGAAGGCACCATCATCTTCGGGGACGTTTCGGGGAAGGGGGTTGCCGCAGCGCTCCTGATGTCACATCTGCACGCCATATTCCGGAGCCTGACGAATCTTTCCCCCGATAACCTCGTCGAGCGGGCCAACAAGGTTTTTTCAGAAAGCACTCTCACAACTCACTTCGCGACGCTCGTATGCGGAAAGATTTCTCCCTCGGGAATTCTGGAGATCTGCAACGCCGGGCACTGCCGGCCGATCCTCGTCCGCAACGGTGAAACATCCGAAATCGAGAGCACCGGACGGCCGGTCGGGATATTCGAGGAGACCGGATGCAGGGCTCAGACCTTTTCATTGGAACGGGGCGACACGCTCCTCCTCTACACCGACGGGCTTAGCGAGGCGCAGGACCGCTCCGGGGAAGAGTACGGCTCAGAACGGCTGCGCGGCTTTCTTTCAAAGAATCACTTCCTCGCAGCCGGGGCGCTCCTTGCGGGATGCTTAGACGATGTGAGGAAATTCCGGGATGGATTTGACCGCGCGGACGACCTGACGATGATGGTCATCCGTCGAACGGGGTGATTTCGCTCACCCGCAGGAAAATAACGGGAGAGGCTGAACGGCTCCTTCGAGCTCCAGCAAATACTTCTTTCGCCACAACCCTCCGCCGTAGCCCCTGAGCCCTCCTCCGGCCTCGATGACCCGATGACAGGGGACGATGATCGGGAGGTGATTCGCACCATTTGCTCTGCCCACGGCACGAGCGGCGCCCGGATAACCGAGTTCCCTCGCAAGGATCCCATAGGCTCGCGTTTCTCCATACGGAATTTCAGTCAGCTTCGACCAGACTTTCCGCTCAAACGCTGTTCCCAGGAAATCGAGCGGGAGGTCGAACGACTTCCTTCCCCCGTTGAAATACTCGGCGAGCTGTGATCTGAGTTTCTCGAGGAATTCATTCCTCCCTTCTCGTAAGGTCAAACATCTCCTGGCGAGCCCTTCCCGGATGCGACCCAAATCATCGTCCAAAAATTCGGAAAGGCAGCAGCCCCGCGATGTGGTTCCTCCCACAATCTCACCCAGGGGTGTCGGAATTATCGCGTATGTGACTGTCTCGTCGGTCATGCAGCGGATTCGGAGAGGGTGAGGCGGCCCCGGCTCACCCTGAAGACAAGATACGAAACCTCCTCCAATGATTCTGCCGATTTTCGTTCACTGAATTCATGCATGGCACTCGAGTTTTTTCTATATTTCCTGAGGGAAGCAGTGGCACAGGCCTTCATGCATGATCGGATCACGGCAGCGCGGCGGACGAGACAAAAGCGGTCTATCGGTATGAAGCTTATTTCGTCAAGGATCTAGATGTTCATTGGTCATTACGCGGTTGCGATGGGGGTGAAACGGGTCGCCCCGAAGGTTTCGCTGGGGACGATGATTCTCTCCGTACAGTTTCCGGACCTGCTCTGGCCTATCCTCCTTCTTTTCGGAGTCGAGCATGTTCGCGTCGAGCCGGGCATCACCGCGTATTCGCCTCTTGATCTCTATGACTATCCCTGGTCCCACAGCCTGCTTACCGACGTCGTATGGTCGATCGGGCTTGGCTTCGCCTACCGCATACTCAGGGGTGACGCACGAGGGGCGTGGGCGGTCGCCCTGGGGGTTTTCAGCCACTGGATTCTCGATTTTGCGACGCATCGTCCGGACATGCCGCTCAGTCCCTGGTCGGGGATGCTGGTGGGGCTGGGGCTCTGGAACTCCGTCGGCGCCACGATAATGGTCGAGGGGCTGCTCTTCCTGGCGGGGGTTTTTATCTATGCGAGATCGACCCGATCGGCTGACCTCGCCGGGTCGTTCGGATTCTGGTCGCTGGTTGTGTTTCTGGCGGGGGCGTGGACATCCACGCTGTTTCTCCCGCCGCCCCCCGGTCAGAGGGAGCTGGCTGTGGGCGGACTGCTCTTCTCCCTGACAGTGCCCTGGGGGTACTGGATAGACCGGCATCGTCGCCCGCGCGGAGAGAATCCGGCCCGCGGAGTTCAGCCGTAGAATTATGCCATCCTACCACGTCCGCGCTGCCGTCAAGAAAGATCTCCCGGTCATTCTGAATCACCGCCGCCTGATGTTCGAGGACATGGGGTACAACGATCCCCGGATTACAAAATTGATGCTGGAGTCGTCGAAACCCCTTTTTGAGCGGGGTTTGGAGGATGGTTCGTATCGGGCATGGCTTGTGGAGGAATCCGACGGGAAAATTGTCGCGGGCGGGGGAGTCATCACCCTCGAATTCCACTCACATCCCCGGGATCCGCGATCCGAGCGCGCCTGGATCGTGAACATGTATACCGAACCGGAGCACCGCCGGCGCGGCCTTGCACGTCTTCTTATGAAGACGATGCTCGAATGGTGTCGCTCAGCGGGGATGAGGCGGGTATTCCTCCACGCGAGCGATTACGGCCGCCCCCTCTACGAGAGCATGGGTTTCGAGCCATCGAACGAGATGGTGCTCTTCCTCTGATCATCCGCCTCCCGTCCCTGAGACCCTCTTCGCACCCCGTGAGAATCTGACTAATCGGCGCAGTGCCGTCCTTCCGCTCACCGGGATGGAACGAGCTACTCAAATCCTTGTCCGCGCCTCGGGGAAGGCCGGCGAATCGGCTGGAGATGCACTGGCAGTGACGTTTCACAGCAGGCAGACGTTTCTTTCCCTGGAGACGGCCCCGGAATCAGCAGCAGCCGTATTCGGGAGGAGAAAAGTTCGAATCGCGTGAAGACACGCTTTGGCCGTCGATCGTGTACTGTTTCATGGCGAGGACCTTGTACCAGCGCCGGGCGGCTTCAGCCATGATCACCACGGCGGAAAACATGATCACCACCGTGAACAGCGTATTGATGTAACCCTGACTGCTCGTGGCGGGATTCGCGGTGAGGGGCCAGAAGTTGTCGGTGATATTCAGATAGCATGCGGTGAGGGTTGTCACCGCCACGAAGAGGAGCGGAACCAGGGTGACCCAGACATACCGGGCCTTCCCGGCGTTAATGATTGCCGTGGTCGCCACGGCGAGCGCCACGGCCGCAAGCAGCTGATTTGCGGTCCCGAACATCGGCCAGATAGTGCTGATGTTACCCGTCCAGATGAAATACGCCCATGCAAAGACGACAAGGGACGTCGAGGCCAGGGCGCCGGGCAGCCAGCCTGTCCGTTCAAATGGCTTCCAGATTCTTCCTCCGAATTCCTGCACGAGAAACCTCGCCACCCGGGTTCCGGTATCAATCGTCGTGAGGATGAAGAGCGCCTCGAACATGATCGCGAAGTGATACCAATAGGACATGAGGCTGCGCATGCCGGGGAGGGCGGAAAAAATCTGCGCAAATCCGACCGCGAGCGATACTGCCCCTCCGGGGCGTCCGGCGATAGTCTCCCCGACCTCGCGTGAGAGTTCGGGCAGGTTCACCGGGCTCATGCCGAGCGCGGCGAACTTTTCGGGCGAGAGGTTAATGGCGAAAAAGTCTGCAGGAAAAAGGGAGCTTGCTGCGACCAGGGCGATGATCCCGACTATCCCTTCCATCAGCATGGCTCCGTATCCGATCATGCGTGCATCCGTCTCGCAATTCAGCATCTTGGGCGTCGTCCCGGAGGATACGAGAGAATGGAACCCGGAGATGGCGCCGCAGGCTATGGTAACGAAGACGAACGGAAACATCTTTCCGGGAATGATGGGACCCCCTCCGTGAATGAATTCCGTTATTGCGGGCATCCGGAGCTGGGGGTCCACCACGATCACTCCGATCACAAGGGCAGCGATCGTGCCGATTTTCATATAGGAACTGAGATAATCCCTCGGGCAGAGAAGAAGCCAGACCGGGAGAATGGACGCGATGAATCCGTAGGCAGCGATGGCGACGATAATGCCTTCCCGTGAGAGCGTGAAATAACCGGCCAGGGATGACCCCGGGATAAAGCTCCCGACAATCACGGCCGCAAAAACTCCGATCACTCCCAGGACGCTCGCCTCGCCGACTCTCCCCGGCCTGATCCGGTACATATAGAGACCCACCAGAAGCGCTATGGGGATCGTCATCGCGATCGTAAAAGTGCCCCAGGAGCTCTCCTTCAATGCGTTGACGACCGCAAGGCCGAGGCCGGCGAGCGCAACAATCACAATGATGAGGATGGCGATCGAGCCGACGAGGCCGGCAAGCGGGCTGATTTCATTCCGGGCGATTTCGGCGAGCGAACGCCCCTTGCGGCGGATGGAAGCGGCGAGGATGACAAAGTCATGGACAGCGCCGGCGAGAACGACGCCGATGAGCAGCCACAGGAATCCGGGCAGGAACCCGAACTGCGTGGCGAGGACGGGGCCGATGAGGGGACCCGCGCCTGAGATCGCCGCGAAGTGATGACCGAACAGCACCCACTTATTCGTGGGATGATAGTTATGGCCGTCGTTGAGTGAGTGCGCGGGGGTCTGGCGCAGATCGCTCAGGGCCACGACCTTGGCGGCGATGAAGGCGCTGTAATACCGATAACCTATGGTGAGGACGCAAAGGGCGGCGATGATGAAGGGAAGAGCGGTCACTGCGTGTCACCCTCTCCGAGCGGCCGCTGAAGCGTCGATCGATTCCGCATGCGCTTTGCCCGAAACCACCTTGTCGTCAACAGTCTGATCAAACACATCGCCGGTGACACGATAGCTCTTTTTCGCCAAAGAATCAACCTCCCCGTGTCCAGGGGGAGATCCCGGGCATGTGGAAACTTCGCCTGTGAATCTCGCAGGGTCCGTATTTCAGTATGGCGGAACAATGCTCTCTCGTCCCGTACCCCTTGTGGCGGTCGAAGCCGTACTCCGGGTATTTTTCATGAAAATCCCTCATGAGGCGGTCGCGGGTAACTTTGGCGATGATCGATGCGGCGGCGATCGTAAAACTTTTTGCATCGCCCCGGACGACGGGGGTGGAGGGCACGGCGGAGCAGGGGACACGGGGGCCGTCGATGAGGAGATGGTCTGGCGGCGGATTCAACCGGGCGATCGCCTCCTCCATGGCGCGCATGCTGGCCTCGAGGATATTGATCGAATCAATGACGGAATGGGAAACTATCCCTATTCCGACGCTCACGGCCTGCTCGGAGATCTTGTCGAAAAGCGATTCTCGCTTCGGGGCTGTTAATTTCTTCGAGTCATCGACCCCTTCGATCCAGATCTCCCGGGGAAAGACCACCGCCGCGGCAACAACCGGGCCCGCGAGCGGTCCCCGTCCCGCCTCATCGACCCCGGCCAAACTCAATCCCCGGTCCCAGAAAGTCCGCTCGATCGAGCAGTCAGGCATTGTCAGAATTCGTTGAAAAGCCCGATGTGTATTTTTCCTTCCGTGAAGGAGTCTCCCTCCCCGAAGCCGAGGTTGACCCCGATGTTTCCCAGCGAGGTCTCGAGCCGGATCCCCACTCCGTAGCCATATTTCAAGAATTGCGATGAGGGGGCTGGGTCGATCCCCGGCAGGAAGGAATAGCCGGAGTCGAAGAAGCCGTAAAAATAGGACCGGCGGGCGAGGATGAACCTGTATTCGGTGTTCGTCCACGCGATCCGCGATCCGAGAAACTGGTTCTCGCGGTACCCACGGAGAGAATTCGTCCCCCCGAGGCGGTAAAGGTCTCCGAGTTCGAGGTCTCCCCCGCTCCGTTCCCTGCCATGGAGGCCGAGCGCAAGCACCTGCCGTTCGAGGGTTTTGACGAAAAGATCTGCGTCGATGCTGATTCTCCTGACCGTTGAAACCTGCTGGGGCGCCTGTAGGTAAGGCGAGGGTTCGCTGATCCGTTTGCTTCCCAGCTGGTACCCGGTTCTGTAGTTCACGCCCGTCGTGGGACTGATGATATCGTCCCGGGTATCGTAGTGAACGTCGATGCCGGCCGAAGTGGATCGGCTCTTTGATACCGCCGGCGGCGTGCTGCCTGCTGTGGGGATAACGTCCTCGACGCTGAAGGAGAGCCCGAGCGAGACCGTTTCCGAAAGGAGCAGATCGGCTTTGGCCTCGACTGTCCTCTGCACGTAAAGGGTATCCTGCTGCCTCTGCGAGAACCCTCCGGCGAGGTTGAGGGGAAAGCCGAAGAGCCAGGGTTCGACATACTGGACGCCGGTCTCCTGGGTATTCCGCTGATCGCGTTGCCATCGAACGTTCAGCTTCCGTGCCGTCCCGAAGAGATTCCTCATCGTCACGGTGACAAATCCCGTGACCTCCTCCTCGCCGGATCCGGAGGGAGAGTATCCCAGGATGCCGTCGAAGGAATTACTGTTGCCGTCCATGACCCTTATCAGCAGGCCCCCTTCCCCCTTGTTTCCGAGATAAAACTCCGGCTCATCGACCCGGGAGAAAATGTTCAGCCGGTTCAGCCGCGGAGATATCCTGGCGATTTTATCCGGATTGTACGTTTCATGTGGCGATATCCTGGTCTCGCGCAGAATCACCTGCTCCTTGGTTTCACGATTCCCCGTGACCCGGATTTCGTCGATGGTCGAGAGGGGCCCTTCAACGATGCCGATCTCGACTCCGAGGCGTGTTCCGGAAGAGTCTTTCACCGGTGTAATCTTCCGCAGGGTGGCGCGGGCAAGAGGGTATCCGCTCTTCTCGTATCTCTGGAGCAGATCGGAGAGATCTTTTTCAAGCACATCCTCCTTCAGCGGGGCGCCCGCGTGGGTCTCGAAGCTTCGGAGAATCTCCCCCTCGTCGAACAGCGAATTTCCCGAAAACCTCATCCAGCCGACCGGAGCGTACGGCCCTTCATCGACGGTAATGACAACCGTGCCGGAGGAGTCGGCCGCCGAAGGAGCGACGGAGGCGCGCACGTCCGCGAAGGGATATCCATCGTGCGAATATTTCGCCGAGATCGACTGAAGATCGCGCGATAGCTGAGGCGCGGAGAATTGCCCCCCGGGCCGGAGAGTCATCAGGTCGGAGAGCTCACTTTCGCGAAGCGCCTCGACCCCTTCGAAGCGGATGGAGCGGACTGTTCTCTCGCCCCCGGAGGCGGCGAGGCTTCCCGCCGTGAGGACGGCGGGGAAAAATAAGGTCAGGAACCTCATCAGTGAGGGCGTGTCCGGGTCAGATCCCAGATGGGGCTCTGGAGCCGGAAATCGCCGAACCCTGTGGCATCGATAAAGACAAACTGTCTGTTAAGCTCATAATATGTCCAGACTTCATAGGGCTTCGAGTCGATATCGAACGGGTGACGTTCGATATTGCTCGGAGCGCCGAATATGATATAGACCATGCCCATATCCGTCTTCCATCCGTCGACATAATGGCTGAAATGCTTGTCGGCGTATGCCACGCGGGCATAATACTCTTCCATGAGCTCGTTCCGTTCGCTGCTCGGGGTCGGATCTCTCTTTTTCCAAAAGCCCGCGAACATATCACGCTTCTTCTCCGGGGAGGCGGCCTTCATCTCATCGATCTTATCCTTGTCGGTGATATACTGAAGCTGGTCGATGGCGAGGTCAAGATCCGTGATGGTCACTGGCAGTCCCCTCCAGCGGATCACGAAGAGCCTTGTCGAGGATGCGCTCACCGGGGACGGGGTTTTGCCCGATGGGGCCGCGCTGAGGTCGAGGATATAATCCCCTGCGATCAGTTTCGAGGTCAGTTCGCGGTGGAAACACGAAGTCCTCCCCTTCGCCAGGGGGCAGGCGAAAGTGTCCGAGGCGACGACATCCCCCCTCACATTCCGGACCGCGGACGTTACCAGGGCAGTGTCGGCCCCGATCCTGTTGTAGGCCTCGAAGAATATCGTGAATCCCTCCTTCAGCTCCCCGACATTGCCGGAGATATTCGGATACACCATCTTCTTCGTCCCCACGGTATCGACCTTATTGACGAGCATGATGTCGCTCAGAACGAATTCTCCCGACACCATGTCTCTCACGGAGACTCTCCTCTTGATGCGTGAAGTTTTGTCCGTTTCCCGATCCTTGATCTGTACCGAAACCGCGTAATTCCCCGGGACGAGTCCGAAAGAGCGCTGGCTGAGATTTCCGAGGGTTGGGGAGATCGACTCCTCATAATTCCGTGTCTCGATTTTCTCGGTCCACCATTTGTCGTCGATCATTTTATCGGTGGAGTCATAGATATCCACGCTCACTTCATAATTGGATCGGAAGACGTCGCCATCCTTGATGAAGCGGAGAGCCTCATACGGCACTTCGACATAGATATCGAGGCGGGTTCGCCCGGAGTCGGACCAGAAGCTGACGGCGTCGACATAAAACTGGGGAAGATCAGGAAAGACGGCGGGCGGAACATCCGGCTGCGCGAGAATCTCTCCGGGTGCGATAATCACCATCAGGATCAGGAGAAAACTTCTCATGGCGTGACGCTTCTAAAGGTGGGAATTCTTTCCGCCTATCTCCGACGGTTCGGCAAACAGATCATATTCTTCGGCATCAAAGACCTTGACAGTGCAAAACTGCCCCGGCAGCAGACCTGCGGCGCCGTGGATGGTGACCTCGTTATCGACCTCCGGAGCGTCGAATTCCGTCCTTCCGGTCGCGGCGCCTTCGAAGGTGCGGTCGATGAGGACCTTCATTCGCGTCCCCAGGAGCGCCCGGTTTTTCCTGAGAGAAATCTTTCGCTGCGCCTCCATGATGAGGTTGCGGCGCTCCTCCTTCACCGGACCGGGAACGGGATCGCCGAGCGGAAAGGCTGTCGTCCCTTCCTCCTGTGAATAAATAAAGACGCCGAGCCTGTCGAACTCCGTCGTTTTTACAAACTCAAGAAGCTCTTTAAATTCCTTCTCCCCCTCGCCGGGATATCCCACGATGAGGGTCGTCCGCAGGGCGATCCCCGGCACTTTGCTCCGTATGGTCTCGACGAGAGACCGGAGCTGCCGGGAGGTGATCCCGCGCCGCATCGATTCGAGAACGGGGTCTGCGACATGCTGAACGGGCATGTCGAGATAACGGCAGATTCTGGAATTTTCCCTGTTGATGCTATCAAGGACATTCAGCGGAAAACCCGAAGGGAACGCATACATGAGCCGGATCCACTCGATCCCGTCGATTCCGGAGAGTTGGTCGAGCAGCGGGGCGAGCATCCTCGTCCCGTAGGCATCGAGTCCGTAGTAGGTGCTATCTTGGGCGATGAGGACAAGTTCGCGCACGCCCAGGGCGGCAAGGCGCTGCGCCTCGCTGAGAATGCGGCCGATGGGCTTACTCACATGTTTCCCCCGCATGAGGGGGATGGAACAAAACGAACAGGGTCGGTCGCATCCCTCAGAAATCTTCAGATAGGCGAAATGCTGCGGGGTGGTAAGGCAACGCTCGCCGAGAAGCTCGCGGCGGAGGTCGCCGCCGAGCTCTGTCACGACCCGGCCCATCTTGTTGGCCCCGATATAGGCATCGACCTCGGGTATCTCCCTTTTAAGCTCCTGGGAGTAGCGCTCAGAGAGACATCCCATGACCACGACCTTCTTCAGCCTCCCCTCTTTTTTCAGGGAGACCGCCTGAAGTATTGTATCGATGGACTCCTTCTTTGCATCTTCGATGAATCCGCACGTGTTAATAATGGCCGTATCGCATCCTTCCGACGTCTGGGACACTTCGCACCCGTTCTCAACCAGTTGTTTCAGCAAAACCTCCGAATCGACCACATTTTTCGGGCAGCCGAGCGTGACGAGATTGATTTTCTTGTTGGTGAGTGGCATCCGGTTTCAGCTGAAAAGCACAAAATCTAGATAAAGATACACAACGGGGGACACCAAAAGCAAGCTATCGAACCGGTCGAAGGCTCCCCCATGTCCGGGAATGAGTGTCGAGGAGTCCTTGATTGCCGCGTCCCTTTTGAAGAGCGATTCGACGAGATCTCCAACCTGACCGAACGTGCCGACGATGAATCCGATGAGAAGGGCTCCGCCCATGGGAAGATAGTCGAGGATAAGCTGCTGCGCCGCGGCGGCGGCCAGGAGCGCAGTGAAAAACCCTGCCAGGGCGCCTTCCCAGCTCTTGTTCGGGCTCACGCGTAGGAACAGCTTGTGTTTTCCCATTTTAAGACCGGCATGAAACGCGGCGCTGTCACAGATCCAGATGAGGGCAAGGACGGAGATCGCCGTCAGGCCGCCCAGGCGGTAAACGGAACCGGCATCGGCGCTGCCGAGCCTGTGGAAAAAATAATGAGCGACCTGAGGATCGGTGACCCTGAAAAGCTCCCTTATCCCTATGAAAGTCCCGAAAAACAGAGAGACGTACATGATTCCGGCAAACGTGGTCGAGAGATTGAGAACGGCTGATCCCTTATTCCTGAACAATTCCACGATGCTCATCGTTGCCACGGTGAGGATGAGGGTCACAATGAGGAGCTGGCTTTGGGACGGGAACGGGATGCCTACGGGCTCGAACCAGGAGGCGAGCGCCATATGGAGGGGATAGTGGAAAAACGAGAGATTGACAAAAAAACCTGCCGCGATGCCGAGCCCCACGAGCGGCTTTGCCCCTTTCGCCTCTGCGATCCGATAAAATTCCCTGAGGGCGATCGCGGACGCCGCAGCGATGAAGAGGAAGAAGGCGGGGCCTCCGGTCACACAAAGGAAAACGATAAGGGGGATTGCGACGACGGCCGTAATGACTCTTTGCGTCAGGTTTGTCAATTTCTTCTGCCTTTGTGAGGATTCATGCCCTTGGGGAGCGCCTTAGGCCGGCTCGTGGATCTCCTGTTCCGGACGGGATCCTTCCTTTGTCACGTGGAGAAAATAATACAGCGACACGAGAAAGACCACGCCGAAGAGCCAGAACGTAAGGAGGAGCATCCCGTTTGACATTTTTTCCGCGTTCCCCGTGACGACATAATCGTCGCTGATATGCAGAAAGAGCGACACGGAGGCGATCACATTATTGTAGAAATGAGCGACGATCGACACCCAGAGGCTGTCTGCCCTGAGCGCCACAAAACCAAGGTAGATTCCGATCACCGACAGGGGAATAAAGGAGGAGGGATTGAGGTGATAAGCCCCGAAGATGATCCCCGTGGCGACGGCGGCCCTGAGGGGGGTCATCGACTTCTGGAGGCTGCGCTGGACAAGCCCCCGGAAGAGGAGCTCTTCGGAAATGGCCGGGATCAACGCGATGATGATGATCACCCACAGAAGCTCCGGAATCGAACCGGATGTGACGAGCAGTTTATACGTTTCCTCGATGATGCGTTTCAGCTCGTCGAGCTGACGCTCAAGGTCGGGGGGGAGGGGAATGCGTTCCTGGAAGACCATATAGACCTGCAGCATCTGCTGCAGCGAGAAGATACCGACCAGGGGGATGAACAGGGCAGCCGCCCCGGGGGCCCGGAAGCGGACAAATTCGCCGGGTCTCAGCGAGGCAAACCGAAGGAGGATAAGTGTCGGAACGAGGAGGAAGACGATTTGGCCGATACCGTTGCTCAGGCGGTAGCCGGCTATATTGGCCTCAGTCGGTTTCAGGCCGTAAACAAGAACGGTGATGACGCCGCCGACAATTTGAAACAGGATGAAGATGAGAAAGAGCGATAAGAATGCGAAGAGAACGGGCGAGATCCCTAAGCGCTCGAGGAGCGGAGGGCGGACGGCCTCAGCGGCTGAAGGATCACCGGTCGGCACATCGCTCATCGTCTCACCATCCGCTCCTTGATCATGGCGGCGAGGAGCGGGATCATGATTTCATGGTGTCCGGTGAAGAGATATCCTTTGCCTCCATTCCTGGTCGGGCGTTGAACCACATTGACCCGCGGCCTGTAATGCTGGAGCATGTCGAAATTCGCCGAGGTGAACCCGCGCGCGTCGTGCCCCAGGTTCCGGGCGACCGTCAAGGCTTTGAGAAACACTTCGGGCAGCATTACCGCGGACCCCAGGTTCATCACGACGCTCCCCCGGGTGAGTCCGCCGACGACCTCGCACAGGACCTTGAAATCCCGAAAGCTCATCTCGCCGGTCGCGGCCCCATCCATCGACGGCTGCTGGTGGATGATATCGGTGCCGATTGCGGCATGCACCGTCGCCGGGATGCTGAGGCGGTACGCAGTTGCAAGCAGGCTGACATGCTTCCCGCGGGCGCGGGAGAGCGATTGTCCCAGAACTTCGCCGTATCCGGACGTTCCGGCCTTCATCCCTCTGACGAGGGCGCCGTTGATGAACTCCCCTGTCTGCCTCGACATCCCGAAGCGGCCGTCGACGAGGTAAGCTTCGACGTCCTCGGACGTCTGGCCGAAAAGGGTCGACTCCACGTCATGGATAGCCGCCGCGCTGTTGAGGGCGAGGGCGGTGATGACCTTACGTTTCATCAGGTCTATGAGGAGGGGGGCGAGGCCCACCTTCACGACGTGGGCTCCGAGCATGACGAGGACGGGTTTGCGCCGCCTGCGCGCCGAGGCCACGTCGTCGACGAAATCCCTCAGATCCTGAGCCACGAGGATCCGCGGGAGAGATTTGACGAACTCCCCGAAACGTCCGGCCGACGGATCGAACGGCTTGGCGAAATCCCTGACCTGCACCTTGCTCCTGCGGGATTTCATTGAAATTGTCTTGACCTTTGAGAGATCGGCCTGTGTGAATTTTGCCACGGCTTTAGTCCCTGGGTATCTTTGCATTGATGGGTCCGGCGACGCCGACATACTCAACGAGCTCAGAATCCACGCTCCCAATCCTTATTTTCGTCGTCACCATGACGGGCAGCTTCCGGTCGTCATCGGTCAGCCAGACGAAAACCCTCCCGTCGCTTTTGAAAAGGCCTCCCTCCTTGGCCAGCGGCTCGACGACGATGCAGTTGAACTTTCCCGCTTCCACTTCGACGGTCTGCCGCCCCCTGAACTTGACGTCGAGTTCATAGGTCGAGTCCTTGTAAAAATTCTGGAGGTGTACCTTCTCGCCCACGGCGAAGCGGGAATAGTCGATGGTCCGGGTGAGATAAAATGCCGACATCATATCCTGGACGTAGGGTGGGATCCTGTGCCGCCCCGACGGCGTCGTCACAAGGTGGTTCACCTGATCGAATTGCGCGACGAAATCCCTGGTGTAACCTCCCTCGCGGATATGCTGCTCGAACCTCCAGGGAAAGAGACCCTCCGCATCGATCAGCGTGTAGTATCGATCCCGGACCTTGTAGAATGCATCGAAGAAAGGCTTGCTGCTGAGCGTGAACTCTGCGATGACGCATCGCCGGCTGTTGTAGGTCGTATCTCGGGTCCTCATCACGGCCTCGGCCGCGGTGACGATGCCGTAATTGATGTCAAACCGGAGATACTCGCCGCCGGCGAAGGCGATGTTTCGTACCTTCCGGAGCGTATCGGTCGCCGCGTGGCCCGAGGAATCGCCCGCGTCGCCGGGAGGAAAGGTCATTCCCTCACGAAAGGCCTGCAGGGTGAGCATCGATTGGGCCGAGAAGAGGATAAGGAAGAACGCGCTGAAAGAGGGCGTCATACGGCCTTTGCCGTGGCATGATCCTTCACGGAGGCGGCCGCGGACTGATAAACCCTCTCGGGCGTGATCGATTCCATGCACTCACATCCGCTCCGCTTCGACGCGAGGCAGCCCGTGCAGTCGGCGGCTTTACCTTCGGGGGAAAAAATCGTCTTTTTACTTGTATAGGGTCCCCATCGCCGGGCGCTGAGAGATGTAATCTGAGAATAGAAGCCGATCACGGGGGTTCCAACGGCGGCTGCGATATGAATGGGGCCGGTCGAATTCGAGATAAAAAGTGACGCCGCTTCGGCCAGCGCGGCGTATTCCCGGATGCTGAGGCGGTCGACCCATGAGGCCGTAGAACCTGACTCCAGAACGGACGCCGCCTGGGAGACCGCGGCCTCATCCGAGGGGCCTCCGACGAAAAGCACTTTGACGCGCGGGAGCCCCGAGAGGAGCCGCGCGAGCTCGCCGAAATTCCTCGCCGGCCAATCCCTCGCCGACCCGCCGCTCCCGGGATGGAGAACGACGAGAATATCACCCGGAAAAATCCCCGAATCCGACAGCAGGCCCCTCACGCGATCACGCGCCTCCGGCCGGACAGCGATAGCGGGCACAAGCTCTGACGGGTCGGTCCTGCACCCGATGGCTTCAAGGAGGTGGAGGTTGTATTCCAGTTCGTGGTACCGTGCATCCTTCCGGTGCTCATAGACCCTCCGGTTGAAGAGGAATGAATACCATCGGTATCCCGTGCCGACGCGCACCGGGATTCCGGCGAATCGCGTAAGGAGAGCCAGTCGAAACTGCGGGTGGGTGTGGAAAACGACGTCGAACCTTTGCGAGCGAAGAATCCGGGAAAGGCGAAAAAGGGGGATGGGGCCGCGATCATCATCGAACGGGACTGTCTGATCGACGCAGCGATTATCCTCGACGATCTCGGCCGTATAGCGCCGGACGAGCATGGCTATCGTCGCCGAGGGGAAAAACCTTCTCAGTGCCTGCGCCATCGGAAGTGTGAGGATCACGTCTCCGATTCTGTCGTTCCGAACAATCAAAATCCTCTGAAATGCCCGTTCCAATAGCGAGGAGTCCCGAAAAATTTTTATTCAATATAAGCGGATTGCCCGTGAATTGCAACGATTTCCCCGGGAAGCGGCCGCAGAAACCGGAGGGAATACGCTGTAAAGTCGGGGACCTATGGGGCGAGGACGCCCATGGATCTTTTCAGCCGGGCGAGGGAGCTGTTATAGTCGTGCAGAGCCTGTATGCGCGTCAACCGCGCGTTGGTGAGCGAAAGCTGCGCATCGGAAACTTCGATCGCGGAACCCACGCCCGCCGCGTATTGCTTTTCGGCAAGATTGAGGCCCTGGCCTGCCTGATCGAGCAGTTTTGAGGCTGCGCCGATCCGTTCCCGCGCCTCCTGAAAGTCAGAGAAATTCTGCTCGGCTTCAAGCAGGAGCGACTCGGTCAGGGCGTCGAAATCTGCCTGTGCGACATCGGCACTTGCCTGGGCCTGTTCTACCTGAGCGCTGATGCTGAAGCCCTGGAAAATCGGCAGGCTCAGGGTAACCCCGGCATTCCCTCTGCTGAAGAGCGGAAACTCGAACGCGCTCCATGTCCATGTGCCGAAGCCGGAAATGGTGGGAAGATGCTGGGCCCACGCCGCGGTCACGAGGGACCTGTTCGCATCGACGCGCGACCGGGCGGCGGCAAGCTCGGGCCGGACGGCAAACATGACCGATTTCACCGAATCGAACGGGAGCGCGAAAGGTTTTAGATCGAAGGAGTCCTGCACGGTGTAATCGCCGGAGCCCGGAGCATGGATCCCCATGGCATTATCGAGCTGGAGTTTTGCGAGCCTGAGTTGGTTGCGGGCACCGATGAGGTTCACCTCCGCGTTGGCCAGGTCGACTTCCGAGCGGGTCACGTCGAGCTGGGCCCGGCGTCCGACGGAATAGAAGGCCTTCGCCTCCTTGAGATGCGTCGTCGCCCGGTCGACCGACTCCAGGTTTGCGCCGAGCGCCTGCCGGGCCTGCATGTAGCCGAAATAGGCAAGCTGGGCATTAAGCGTCACCGTTTCCCGGACCCCCCTGGCGTCCGATTCCGCAGCGTCGACGAGTCCGCCGTTCGCCGAGACCCTGCTCCATGTCTTTCCGAAATCGAAGATGGTCTGAGTGACCTGAAGCCCCACCGAATAGTTGTTATACGTCTGTATCCGGGGCGGGAAGTCGGGATTGAAAACAAACGCCCCATCGGTACGGGAGAGGGTGGCCGTCGCGGTGAGGGACGGGTAATAGGATGCGGCGGCCTGCGTGCGCCCGGACGAGGCGGAGTGCAGGTTGGCGGCCGCCGCCCGGAGGGCGGGGTTATGTCCGAGCGCGATTCCGACCGCCTGCTCGAGTGAAAGCGCCTCGATCTTCATTTCTTCCTGGGATAGACACCGATGCGAGACGAAAGCGCAGAATGCCGCGGCGACAAGGGCCTTCACAGGACCGCCTCCCGCTCGACGGCCGGTTCCATCGCCGCCTCGGCAGGAAGAAGCTCCCGCCGGAACTTCTCTTCAAAGAGCGCATAGAGGACCGGGATGAAAAACAGCGTCAGGCCTGTGGAAACGGTCAGGCCGCCGATCACCGCGATGGCGAGGGGAGCCTGGGTAGACTCGCCCCCCAGGCCCAGAGCCATGGGGATCAATCCCAGCACGGTCGCGATCGACGTCATCAGGATCGGCTTCAGCCTCGTGATGCCCGCGCGGACGATGGCTTCATGGAGCTCGACGCCGCGCATCCTCAGGTGATTCGTATAATCGACCAGGAGAATCCCGTTGCTCACGACGATCCCCACCATCACGATGATCCCCTGAAAAGAGGTCACCGAGAGAGTTGTGCCTGTGAGGAACAGGGTCCAGAAGACTCCGATGATGCCGAGGGGCACCGTGAACATGATGATGAAAGGATCGATCAGCGACTGGAACTGGGAGGCCATGACCACGTAGACGAGCAGGATGGCGAGGGCGAAGGCGAGAAGCAGATCCCGGAAGGTTTTCCTTTGCTGCTCGACATTTCCGCCCAGTTTCACTTCAAATCCCGGCGGCAGGGTCAGAGTGTCGAGCTGCGACCTGATATCGGCGGCGACGCTCCCGAGGTCGCGGCCGGAGACATTGGCGCTGACGTCGATGAGCCGCTGCTGGTATTTCCGGTCGATCTGGACAGGGGCGTTCGCCTTCTCGATCGTGGCGATATTACGGAGGAGAACCTGGCCGCCATCGGAGCTCGTGAGAACGAGGTTGCTAAGGTCATTCACATTTGACCTGTAGTCCGCGCTCAGCCGGACGAGGATGTTGTATTGATTTCCGTTCACTGGATCCGTATAGAGGGAGGCGACGGAGCCGTTGATGCACGTATTGATCGTGTTGGATATCTGCGCCACATTGATGCCGAGGACTCCGGCCTTGTCGCGGTCGATCTTCACGCGCAGCTCCGGCAGATTATCCTCCCTGCTCGACTGCACGTCGGTTGCCCCCGGGGTGGACCGGACGGCCGAGGTGATGGTCTTAGCCAGCCGGGATCCTGCGTCGAGGTCAAATCCGCGGATCTCCACGTCTATGGGGGCGTTGGAGCCAAAATTGAGAAGGAATCTCAGTATCCCTCCGGGGGAGACGAAGATGCTCGCTCCGGGGATGGTGGCGATATGCGGGCGGATATCCTTGATTATTTGAAAGACGGATCTTTTCCGGTCCTCGGGAGGGACGAGCGCGACCTGGATATTCGCGGCGTGGCTTCCGGAATTTCTGCCAAAAGTGTTGCCGCCGCGGGCCGAGGGGACGCCGATATCGGTAATCATCGCCTGGATCTCGGGAATATTCTGATCGAGAACGGATTCCACCTGCCGGACGAATTTCTCGGTCTCTTCGGCGCGGGTTCCCACGGGAAGCTTGACGTTGAGGGTGAACTGCCCCTCGTCCTGATCGGGGAAGAACTCGGTGCCGATGACCCAGAGGAGCCCCGCGCTGAGGAGGACGAGCCCGAGGATGCCGAGGATGATGGTCTTTCGGTGACCGAGAGTCCACCCGAGCCGCCGGGCGTACCAGTCGTCGAGCCATGCGACGAAATCCGTCGAGCGCGCCCGCATCCGGTCCGCAAGTTTTGGAGACTTGCGGTCAAGGAGCCGCTCCGGGGGAAGATACTTCAGGCAGAGCAGAGGGGTGACGGTCCTTGAGACGAAAAACGAGCCGAAGAGCGCGACCGCGATCGTAATCGTGAGCGGGATGAACAGCAGCTTTGCGATCCCGGAAAGAAAGACGATGGGGAGGAACACGATGACGGTCGTGAGGGTCGAGACAAAGATCGGCGATGCGACCTCTTTGGCGGCATCCAGAGTCGCCTGCAGTTTCGACTGACCGTCCTTGCGCTTGTTATAGTGTCGCGAGATGGCCTCCAGTTCGACGATCGAATCGTCGACGAGCCGGCCGACGGCGAGAGCGAGCCCCCCGAAGGTCATGATATTGAGGGTGACATTCCCGAACCGGAAGAAGATGAATGCGAGCAGAATCGAGAGCGGGATCGCGACGATGATGATCAGCGTCCCCCTCATGTTCCGGAGGAAGAAAAGGATGATGAGCATGGCCAGGATCGCCCCGAGGAAGGCTTCCCTCTGGAGCCCGGAGATGGTCTGCCGGATGTACATCGACTGGTCGAAAGAGAGCGTCATCTTGACGCCCTCGGGGATGCCGGTGAGTTTAGGGATGGCCCGCACCACATTGTCGACGACTTCGATCGTATTCGCATTGGCGAGCTTCTGGACCCTGAGCGTGAGACCAGGCTTCCCGTTGATGCGGATGATTTCCGTCTGTTCCTGGTAGCTATCCTCGACGGAGCCGATGTCCCTTATGCGTATCGGAACCCCCTGTCGTATCTTGACGACGATGTCCTCTATGGGTTTGACGACATTGAACCTGCTTTCGGTCTTGAGCGAGTAATCGAATTTGCCGGTCTTCAGATCACCCGAGGGGATTATAAGGTTCGAATTGGCGACGGCGGAAAGCACATCCTGCACCGGAAGCTGGAGCGCCTGGATGCGGTTGCGGTCGAGGGTCACATGGATCTCCCGTATGCGCCCCCCCAGGACCTGGGCGGAAGCTACACCCGGGAGATGTTCGACCTGCGGTTCGATGACATTGAGCCCGAGGTCATAGAGGTCCCGTTCATCCAGATTCCCGGACACGGCGATATTGCAGACCGGGATATTCGTCAGGTCGAATCGCAGGACGATGGGCTGGGAGACGCCTGTCGGGAGCTGGTTAAGGATGCGGTTCACGCGCTGGACGACGTCCACCAGCCCGACATCGAGATTGGCGTTCCAGTTGAAGTTGATCCTCACCTGCGATATCCCTTCACGCGTTGAGGACTGCACGTAGTCGACATCGTTGACTGAGCTCACCCCCCGCTCGACGAAGACGGTCACCGCCTGTTCCATGTCGAGCGGCCCCGCGCCGGAATAGAACGTAATCGTGCTCACGACGGGGACGGAGATGTTCGGGAGGAGGTCGACCGGGAGCTGCTGGAACGAGACGAATCCCAGGACCACGATGGTGATGGCGAAAAGGGAGGTGGAGATCGGATACCGGAGCGCGAGTCTGGTGAGCCACATGGGCGGGCTATTGCTGTATGGTGACGGGAGAGCCGTCCTTCACGAATTGCTGCCCGACGCTGACCAGAGGCTCATCGCCGGAAAGCCCCTGGACGATTTCCGTCCGTGAATCCTGCTCGCTGCCTGTGACGATATCTCTCCTGCGTGCCGTTTTTCCGTCCACGACGTAGACGAACATCCCCTTATCGTCCTTTTGAATCGCCTGGGTCGGGATCGTGACGGCATTCTTGTGTTCAGCGATGAAAATTATGACGGCGGCAAACATGCCCGGTTTGAGCATGTGGTCCCCGTTCGGGATATCAATCTGCACGGCCATGGTCCTCGTTGAAAGATCGACCGCCTCGCTCAGCCGGGTGATCGCGCCGTTGAATTGTCTTCCGGGAAATGCATCCACCCCGACCGACGCCTTGATTCCCGCCTTCACCGAGGGGATGTCCTTTTCGAGGACGCTGACGATGACTTTCATCGCATCGAGGTCCATCAGCGTGAAGAGCGTCGTCGTATTCGAGGTCACGTTCGCCCCGGGATCGAGGTATCTGCGGGTGATAATCCCGGCGAACGGCGCCCTGATGCGGGCATACTCGAGCCGTGTGCGGGCGTTATCCTCATTGGCGAGGGCCACTTTCATCGCCGCATCGGCATTATCCAGGTCCTGCTTGGCGACAAGATTCTGGGCCGCCAGTTCCTTGGTCCTTTCGAAAACGAGTTGTGCGTTTTTTGAGGTGGCGGAGGCCTGCTGGTACTGCTGCGAAAGCTCCGTGGTGTCGATGAGAGCGAGGAGCTGGCCCTTCCTCACGGCCATCCCCATATCGACATGGATCCGTTCGAGATTGCCGTTCACTTTTGAATAAATATTGGCCTGCTGGGTCGGGAGGACGTCTCCGGTGAATTTCAGCGTATAGCGGACAGATTCCCGGCGGGGAAGCTCGGTTTTGACGATGGGCGCACTGGCCCGCCGCGGATCGGCCGCAGAATTTCCTGCGGCGATCTTCCATGCGATCAGGCCGACAAGGAGGACCGCGGTGGCTAGCGAAGCATAGAGCGTCGATCGTTTCATGTGTGTGGCTCAGAGCCGGTGCTGGTGGTGGGGCGTGCGGGATCCATTGTCACGCTTCTTCACATCCCTGTGGCAGAGCCCGCGAAGGATAAGTTCGGCGATCATCGAGAATTCCGCCCGGAGCTTTTCCCGCTGATCCGGCTCAACCGACGGTCCATCCATCGTCCGGATGAAGCGCATGCGGAGCCCCTGCATAAGGTGCAGGATCCCCTCGGCAGTTTTAGCGGCTGACTCGACACGGAATTCTCCCCGGGATTTTCCCTCCTCGACCGCGCGCTGGAGCATCCTCAGATCCTGGGCCGCGATATCGTCGAACATCCCCCTCACCAGGGGCTTCATCTTTTCCGACATTCTGAGATCAAGAATATGGAGGTTGACGAACCTCAGAAAATACTCAAATCGCTCGTTCAGGAAGCGTCTCAGCTTGGAACGGGCGGACGCCTCGGCGGCCATCATGGCCGCAACGGAGTCGATGAACTCCGCGTGCTCACGCACGAGGACTGCCCTGAAGAGGCTTTCCTTGGTTGGAAAGTAATAATAGAGCGATGTCTTCCCGAGACCCACATCGCGCGCGATCTCGTCCATCGTCACCTTCGAGAGGCCGTACTGCGCGAACCGGCGTTCGGCGGCATCGAGGATATTAGCTTTGGTGACGCTGGGCGGAGTTTCCCCGGAAAGGGCGGACGCTTTCATGCTTTCGACTCTTTGACCCGAATAGTCTAAAGGTAGAAACCCCCCGGCTCAATTTCAAGTTCCCCTCAGGCCGGGAGGGTCCCCCGCCGGATAGCCGCGACGTCAAGGATGCGGATTCCGCGGGCGGGATCTTCGACGGCCAGGGCGAGGATCCTTGAGACTTGCCCGATCGTGACGAGGCCGAGCCGGCGGGCGCCGTCGGCCGTCGGTGGAAATCTTTCAAGAAGCCAGTAGAAGGGATGGAGCGCTGCCGGCCAGCGATGGCCCGGGCCGAGAACGTACCACGGACGCAGGATGGTGGCGTTTAGCCCCGACGCCCGGATGGCGGTCTCTGCGTCCCGGCGGGCGCTGACGTACTCCTTCATGACGGGCGCCGGCTGCGCGACGCTCACGTAGATGAAGTGGCGGATCCCGGCAAGCGCTGACGCCTCGATGGCGACGAGCGCCGATTGAAGATCGACTGACCGGAAGAGGACCGGCCTCGCGGGAAGGGAAACTCCGACGAGGTGGATGAAAGTATCGTGCAGAATCTTTCCGTCATAGGAGGATGGATTGAGCGCGTCGCCGATGACATTCTCACAGCCGGGTATGGACCTGCCTCGCTCACGGACGAGCGCTGTGAGCTCGTGGCCGCGATCAAGAAGAAGGGGGATGAGGCTCCTGCCAACGTAGCCTGTCCCGCCGGTGACGAATATTTTGCGGGACATCAGGTGAGATAGGGACGCGGGACCGGATTGCCGGGGCGTTCGATGTCCCAGGCGATACTGATCACCCACCACCTCCCCTGCTCGCGCAGAAGCTGTATGCTGTTGATCCCGCGTTGCATCGGAGCAGGATCCGTCGGCAGGTGGCGCGATTCGTATGTGCTGAACAGGTGTGCGATATTCCCGAAGGAATGCGTGCGCCGGGCGACCTCCGTTTCGCTGAAACCTTTCCGTTCCAGGCCGCTTATGACGACATGCTCGCGCGAGCGCGCTATGAAGGTCTCGAGGTCCATGACGGAAGTCGCCGAATCCTTCTCCCCCCTTGGCGGGACGAGCCTGCCGCCGGGATGAAAAAGGGTCCGGAGGCGCTCAAAATTCGGCTGCCGCCCGGGAGAAAACGAAACGGACTCGTAGAGAGCCTTTATGATACCATCGACCGATGTCAGATCCTCGGGATGGTGCGATTCATTCCTGTTCATATTCCGATCGTAGTTTCCAATATACTTCGTGCGATGCCGCTGGTCAACGGGCACTCAATCTCCGTCACAAATCAGCGCATGAGATTTTTCCTCAGAGCCGTGCCGGCTGATCCACGCATGTCAAGGGAATTGAGGCGGGGCGGAATGCTTTGACATAATACTCAAGACTCTCCCCCTTTATCAAGCCCGATTGCGCAGTTTTTCCGATTAAATTTGGGCTCTAAAATTCACTCCCCAAAAATTGCGCTCCTAAGGGGGGTGGTCCCGCGGGAGGGGGCGAAAATATGACGCAGGACACATTCGCTTTGAAGCAGGGAGGGCAAAATCTTACCTTGAACGTGGGGAAAATCTCCAAAGCAATGGGCTACATATCCCCAATCCCTAAGGGTGGCTGCCTCCGGCCGCCCTTTTTTTATTGGGAATCCGTGTAAAAGCCTCTTTGAACGTCAATCCAGGCCACGAGCGAGTCGATCTCCGACGAAGAGAGTCGGGCTTCAGGATGGAGCTTCACATAGGATTTCAGAGGCATCTTGCCGCGGGCCACCCAGTCCCTCATTTCCCCCAGCTTATAAGCCTCCTCTCCCCTCTCCCGCTGTGACCAGCTAGAGAAGTTCAGGCGTTCTCTCCCGGTCTCCACATGGCGGGAAAGGTACCAGGAAACGGGGGCGACCGAGCTGTACCACGGCCACCGGGTCTCGTCGGAATGGCAGTCCATGCAGGCGCGGGATATCATCCCGGCAATATTCTCAGGGGGGTGGAACCGATATTGGAATGTGTTGGCGGGATTGACGGGAGGATTTGTCCGTTCCGGCCGGAAGCACTGAATGACGAGGAAGCCGAGCACGCATGCCCATCCGATGAGCGGTTTCATAAAATCCTTTCAGCGCTTGTGAGAGTTTCAGCGGGGATGCGCGGCATCGCCCGATCGCATCCTCGTAGGTGAGATGCCGCCCGGGCGGAGATGGTTGATCAGATCGAAAAGGTTTTTCTCAGGAAGGACCAGAAGGACTTTGCGGGACTCTGGGTTTCGTCGGGCAGGGACGCGGTTTCAAACTCTCTCCACCATCGTCTCATCATGTCCCGGTCGAGATTCAGGATTCCGTTCTCGGTGATGTCGGGGGAGGGGGGAACAAGAGCTGCCAGCCGGGCATAGACGCGGGGCCGGGCCTTCATATCGGCGCGGCGGATGAGGTGCCAGAGCGTCACCGCGTCGTCTCTCCGGCATGCGCTGACGATTGTGTCGAGACACGATTCATCCCCCGTGAAATCGAATTTTTCGAGAGACGCCCGGAATCTCTCCGGAGCCGACTCACGATACGGTGTGCCGGGACCGACTCCGGGCCGGGTCTCGCAGATCATCGCGCTCGGAATAATTGACAATCTGCCTCCCCACTCGAGCGAGACGCTTCCAGCGGTGACAAGAAGAAAACTTCTCCCGGCATTGTCGACCATGAGCCGGTAGGCGCATCCGAGATCGACGGCGACGCCCGAGGGCGTCTCCACGGAAAAAAGCCGCGGCGGGGCCCATGTCGATGCAACGATCGTCCCGCGCTCGAGAGCCATTTTCTGATTGTCCGATGCGGCCTCTATGAGTCGGAGCCGTGAGCCGGGCTCGACTTCGACCCGCCCTATCTTTCCGACAGAGATCCGGGCGCGCGAGGTCGCGTCAGTCTCCAGGAGGGATCCCGCCCTCATGGTGCTCGATCCCTCGAACGGCGACGAATCTATCCGCGGAAAACCTTCGAGGCGGGAGACTTGCCAGATGCCGGAGGGGGAAGGGAGAAACCAGAGGACTGCCACGACGCCGAGGATGGCGGCGGCAAGGGCGAAACCCATCCGTGACGGCCGGAATGCGCTTCTCCCATCCGCCGGGGAATGGTTAATCCTGAGCCTTGAGGGATGGGCGATCCTGGCAAGGATCGGGCCCCAGAGATCACGCCCCGGCGCGATTTCGTCCGGCAGCTCACTCAGTCGTGCGAGAAGCCGGCGAATGTCATCCACCTCTCCGGCGCACCCGGCGCAATCATGGAGATGACGGGAAATCTCGGCCTCCCTCTCCGCCGACAGTTCGTGATCGACAAAGTCATCCAGCAAGGGCCTGATTTCGGCGCAGGTCATCTCTGCAGAACTCCTCTCAGCAGCTTTCGAGCCCGGTGAAGCTGCGTCTTCGACGTCCCGACCGCAAGGCCCATCATGGATGCAATCTCCGCGTGCCTGTAGCCCTCAACGTCATGCAGGACGAGGACTTTCCTCGCCTGCGGAGGGAGGGATGCGATCGCGTTTTCCAGGTCCATCGTTTCCCCGGGGGGAAAGGATGGGGAATCATGCTCTTCGATATCGTCAGCGAAAAAGATGCGTTTCAACCGTCGAACCCCTGCCCTTCTCGATGCGAGGACGACGTTGACGGCGACCCTGTGCAGCCATGTGGAAAACGCGCTTTCGGCGCGGTAGGAACTGATTGACTCCCAGACTCGGACAAACACATCCTGCGTAAACTCCTCCGCAGCGTTGGTTTCACCGGCCATACGAAGGCAGA
The DNA here is from genome assembly GCA_964410105.1 of uncultured Chlorobiaceae bacterium. Taxonomy (GTDB): domain Bacteria; phylum Bacteroidota; class Ignavibacteria; order UBA10030; family SZUA-254; genus CAYPFY01. The sequence continues at coordinate 178,405 of CAYPFY010000003.1, read as the reverse complement.
GGGCGTAGATTCGACGCACGTGAAGCCTGTAGAGTTGCTCGAATGCAACTCTATCCCGTGCGCGAGTCCGTTCGATGAGATCATCCTCATCCGGGCTTCGCGCCGCAATCGTGTCGGCTGGCCTTCCACCCATGAGTTACTCATTTGATGCCGTAGGGAGCGGAAAGGTTACGGCTTAGGTTCGAGCTCCTTGATTTCTCCCAAAATCTGCCGATTCCGCTCCAGGTATGGGAAAAGATCGATTCCGCGCCGGGCTGCGTCCTTCAATTGCCGTTGATTCTCCTGAAGAGAGTTTTCGAGGATCCGCCGCCGGAGCGCGGTGATGGCCCCGAGGGCGGCGCGGAGCGTATCGGGTGGAGCGGGCTGGGATCCCCCCTTCCACCCCTGGCTGACCGGGTACTTGCGCAAGACCGCCTCGGCGATGAGTCCGCGTTGGGATGGAAACTTTACATCGTCGATGACGGAATTCGGATCAAGGCTTTCGCCTGCCTCGGCGCGGGCAATCAGCAGCGCGGCGACCCCCCGTGCATCGGGATGCGAAAAGTCTTCAAGGGAAATTTTTGAAAAAACATATCGTATCGTGTCGGTACCCCCCTGCACCATTGCCCCGATCAGGTCTTTTTCTGGTTGCGGAACGCCCGTCTCGCGAGCTGGCGAGGGTTCGGAGAGCCGTTGAGGGTCCTGGCGGCGGCTTCCGCGAGGGGACTGCAGTTTTTCCAGCTCGCGGTAGAGAGTCGATTCATACAATCGGTATTTGTCGGCCACCCGTTTGATATAAAAACTCCTTTTCAATTCATCCTTCATTTTGGCGATGCTCCCGACGATCGTCCTCACCGTCTGCGCCTGTCCCTCGGGGGTTGCAAGTTTATTCTGGCGCTCGCATGTCAGGGCGATGAAATCGATGAAGGACACCGCCTCCCGAATGAGTTTTCTGAACTCTTCGGGCCCCTTCGCCTTCACGAAGGAATCAGGGTCTTCCCCTTCGGGGAGGCTCGCGACCTGCACATCGAGATCCTGCTCGAGTATGGCATCGACGCCGCGGAGCGCGGCCTGCGATCCGGCCGAGTCGGCATCATAGACGATGGTGATATTCCGGGTATACCGGCCGAGGAGTGTGATTTGATCTCCGGTGAGCGATGTCCCGCTCGATGCAACGACATTCTTTATCCCCGACTGGAAGAGACTGATGAGATCGGCATATCCCTCCACGAGTATCGCCGTTTCGCCCTGGCGAATCTCCTCCTTTGCCTGAAAGAGTCCGTACAGGAGCCGGCTCTTGTTATAGACGGGAGTTTCGGGCGAATTGATGTATTTCCCGAGGGGATCGTCCTCGCGGATTTTGCGTGCGCCGAACCCGGCAACGCGGCCCGTCGTGGTGAAGACGGGAAACATGACGCGGCCCCGGAAATAATCAAAGTGAGTGCCGTCGTCCCGCTGGCGCGCGAGCCCGCATTTCACAAGGAGGGCTGTCGGAAATGTTTTCCCTTCCGCGTACGTGAGGAACGCGTCCCATGAATGGGGGGAGTAACCGAGGCCGAAGGTACGGATCGTCTGATCGCTGAATCTCCGGCTCCGCAGGTAATCGAGGGCCGCCTTCCCGTCCGGACTTTCCGTCAGGCACCGGTGGTAAAACCTCCCCGCTTCTTTCAACACCTCATACATGACCTCCTGCTCGCTTGCGGCCTGGGAATCATCCCGCCCCTCCGGGAGAGCGATCCCGGCCTTTTCCGCAAGCGATCGGACGGCCTCGACGAACGACACTTTCTCGAATTCCATCAGAAAAGTGAAGACATTGCCTCCGAGGCCGCAGCCAAAGCAATGGTACATCTGCCTTTCCGGCGACACCGTAAACGATGGAGTCTTTTCTGTGTGGAACGGACAAAGGCCGACGTGGTTTTTCCCGCGCTTTTTCAGCGGCACGACGCTGCCGATCAGATCGACGATATCGATCGCGTTCCTTATCTCATCTATTTTTTCCGGAGGAATACGCAAGGGTGGCCGGTCTTGTGCGGACTCTCCGAATGTACTGAAAAAGGCCTCCCGAATCAAGATTTCGAATAGAAACTAACGCGAGTCAACAGGGATGCCGATACACCATCCATTCATGGGGATCACCGGCTGTTTCACACGCACGGACCAATTGAAAGTCGGGTCAATATTTCATACTTTGTGCCATCCGCAGATGACACTTTCCTCATTTTTCACGCCTGCCGAACACGCGGTCGACCGAACCAGGGAGAGGATTTTTCTGGCGCTCCTCCTCGCGTGCGGCGTAGGATTGAGGCTCTGGCATATCGGGTGGGACCTCCCCGAGATCTACGAAAAAGCCTCTCCGTTCCGCGCCGCGTGGAGAATCTGGAACTGGGGGAGGGCCGGCTTTGATTTCGATCCTCACATCTATCCCGCCCTCAGCGTCTACGTGCATTTTATCCTTCAGTCGGCGTACTTCGTCATCGGGCATCTGCTCGGAGTTTTCACGAGCTTGGATTCATTCCGGCAGGCGTTCGAGAAGGATCCCACCAACTTTCTCATCATCGCCCGGCTCGGAACTGTCGTTTTCGACGCGGGGACGATGGCCATGACCTATCAACTGGGAAAACTGGTGTTCGGACGGGGAACCGGGTTCCTGGCGGCCGGTTTCGTCGCGGTGAACGTCGTTCACATCAAGGAGGCGCACCTGGTGAGCGCCGACCCCCTGCTCGCGTTCTTCATGCTTCTCGCACAATATTTCATCATCAAGATACTACTCCAGGGGGAGAGGAAATGCTACATGTTCGCAGGACTTGCGATCGGGCTGGCTGCTTCGACCGGGTACACGGGCGCAGTGCTTCTCTTCATCCTGGTCGTTGCGCATGTCATGAAACCAGGGAAACTCAGGGAAGGACTCGCGTCGCTCAAGGACCGGTCCCTCCTTGCCTCGGCGGGTGTTGCAGTGATAGTCTTCATACTCCTGAATCCGCACGCTTTTTTGCGGTTCAGGGATTTTTACCAGACATTCCCGCTCCATTCCAACGTATTCACGGAAGGGCGGCCGGGGGGGGTCGCGGCGACCGGGAGTTCGGCGGGATACTACATTTTCGATGCCATCCCCTCTTCTCTCGGCCTTGTCTGCACGGCTTTCTTTGCCGCCGCGGTTATCCTTCTCCTCTGGCGCAGGGAGAAAAGGGAATTGCTCTTTGCTGCCTATCCCGTCGTCTATCTCGTGACGATCTCGGGATGGGAGATTCGCTCGGAGAGCTTTCTGCTCCCCGTCCTTCCTGTCATGATAATACTGGCATCCCACGGTCTGATCGCCCTCTGCAGGTGGCTCTCCGCCGCGCTTAAGAAATACGTGCCTGCGGCGGGGCGGCTGGCCGGTCCGGCTGTGCTATCCCTCTTTTCGGCTCTGACCGTCATCCCGATGCTAACAAGAGATTACGCATACGGGCGATCCTTTGACGTGCCGGACACAAGGACGGTCGCCAGGAAATGGATTATGCAATCGATCCCGCCTGGCCAGGTGATCGCGACGGCGCTGCCTGGGATGACACTTCCGGCCGATCGATTTTCCGCCTTTACGATCCCTTCTCAACCGGCGGGGCAGGAGTTATTCGGAGGGTTTTACAGGACGGAATGGTATGAAGATCTCGATCTCCTCATCACCGGCAGTTTCGAGTACGACCGTTACCGGCTCGAGCCGGATAAATACGGGGAACTCGTCCAGTTCTACGATTCGTTGAGATTACAGTACGCTCTCATCCGGGAGTTCAAGCCGGACAGCGATCAGAACGGCCCGACGCTTTGGGTCTATCATCCCCGTCCCGGGAGGGGAGAGATCCTGAGCGGCGAACTGTTCGACAGCGTGAGGCAATTGTCCGACACCTCGATGACGGTCAATTTCCTGAAAACCCTCGCCTACAAGATGATCTTCAAGGGCAAACTCAGGAAGGGCGAGCAGCTTTTCCGCTGGGCGCTCTCGCTGGACACGCTGGATGAAAAGACCCTGAAGGATTATTCGAGGGTCCTTTCGGGCCTGGGCCGGTACGGTGACGCCCTCGGGATTCTGGACCGTATTGTGAAAAACCCTCCGAGCATAGAGCTGCTCGCTTTCCGGGGAAGCCTGCTCCGGCGGGTCAGACGTTTTCAGGAGTCGGAGGCATGCCTGCTCCAGGCGCTTACCCTGAACGCTCATTTTCTCCCGGCGTACGTTGAACTGGATCAGCTGTACGAAGAGTCAAACGACATTGGAAAAAGGATTGCGATCCTGGACCGGTATCAGAGGGAATCGCCGCCAGGGAACGATGAATCGGCCCGGATCGCCCGTGTCCTGCGCGAGCTCAGGAAGGAGCCATAACCGGTCTGCCCGCCGGACTTATCATAGCGCATTGTCAGCATTCCCTGAAGGATCATGGCGATAAGCCTGTCGGGTGACGGAGCCGTGAGTGAGGGAGCGAGGGGCCGCGCGCGGAAGCGATCATCGTTCAACGCATCGGCGACATCCGCCGATCGATTCGAACTCACCCCCGAGCTTGCCGGGGTCTTCGATCTGATGGAACGATCGAACAGGAATCTTTTCATCACCGGGCGGGCGGGGACGGGAAAGTCGGCCCTCCTTCAATATTTCAGGGAAAAGACACGCAAGAAGACGGTTGTCGTGGCGCCGACAGGGATCGCGGCCATCAATGTCGGAGGGTCCACGATTCATTCATTCTTCCGGTTTCCGCTGAGGCTCATCATGCCCGGCGACGTCCGGGTTATCCAAGGGAAGAAGAAGCTCTTCGAGTCGCTCGAAATGCTCCTCGTAGACGAAGTCTCGATGGTGAGGTCGGACATGCTCGATGCGATCGACGTTTCTCTGAGGCTCAACCGGGGCAGGCCGGAGGAGCCATTTGGCGGCGTCCAGGTCGTGCTCATCGGCGATCTTCACCAGCTCCCTCCGGTAGTGGAACCGGGCCTGCGGGAGTTTTTTGAAAAAAACCTTGTCAGCCCCTATTTCTTCAGCGCTGCCATATTCCGGGATGCGGAGCTTGCAACGATCGAACTCAGGACGGTCTTCCGCCAGGTGGACCCGGGCTTCATACGGCTGCTCGACCGGATCCGTAACAGGGAGATCGACGAAGACGACCTGGAATTCCTGAACACCCTTCACGACCCGTCGGACACTTTCGGCAGGGACGATCTGGCCGTGACGCTGACGAGCACGAACAAACTCGCGAGCGACATCAACCGCTCGCGGCTTGAGGCGCTGCATCACCGCGAGTATATGTACGAAGGGATAGTCGACGGTGATTTTGAAAAATCATTTCCGGCGGAGAAGGAGCTGCGGCTGCGGCGCGGGGCTCAGGTGATGATGGTAAAAAACGATCCGGCAAAGCGCTGGGTGAACGGCACGCTGGGGATCGTCGAAAAACTCTCCCCAGCCTCGATCACAGTCCGGTCCTCCGACGGATCATGGGATGTCGAGCCCGCCGAGTGGGAAAAAATCGACTACGAGTTTGATCCCGGGACCGGGGGTATCGTGCCGGTGCCGGTCGGCTCATTCCGGCAATACCCCATAAAGCTCGCCTGGGCGATGACCGTCCACAAAAGTCAGGGGAAAACATTCGACCGGGTCATCATCGATCTGGGAAGGGGGGCCTTTGCGCACGGACAGTCGTACGTTGCATTTTGCCGGTGCCGGTCGTTTCAGGGAATCAGGCTGAGGAGGCCATTACGGCCTTCGGATCTGATCCTCGACGAGCGTGTCGTGGAGTTTCTCAGTCGCTAGACGCCCTGCCCTCAGCGTGCCAGGGGCAGTTTGGCAGCCTTCCTCGACTTTCCGTTTTTCCGCAAGAAGGGCTTTTCAGCCGGCGGAGCGTGGCCGACCGGTTCCTCCTCGAGATCGGGATAGGTAAAAATCTCATACTTATAATTCCGCAGGATGATATTCTTGCCGGCGCGTCCCAGGACGTATTGAGGAAGGAGCGGGATTTTTCCTCCTCCGCCCGGGGCATCGATCACATAATGCGGGATGGCAAGCCCTGACGTATGGCCGCGAAGCTTATCCATGATTTCGAGCCCCTTGCTCACCGGGGTCCGGAAATAATCGGTCCCGCGGGTGATGTCGGCCTGGTAGAGGTAGTAGGGGCGGACGCGCATCGCGAGGAGTTTCCTCATGAGCTCGAGCATGACGTCGGGATCATCGTTCACCCCCTTCATGAGCACCGCCTGATTCCCCACGGGGCATCCTGCGTCAGCGAGCATCTCGCAGGCGCGTTTCGCCTCGAGCGTGCATTCCCAGGGATGATTGAAGTGGGTATTGACATAGATGGGGTGATATTTCCTTATCATCTTGACCAGCTTTGGGGTGATACGCTGGGGGAGGACGCAGGGAACTTTCGTGCCGAGTCGTATGATCTCGACGTGCGGAATTTCCCGGAGACTTTTCAGGATCCGCTCCAGGAGAAAATCGGTCAGGATGAGGGGGTCTCCTCCCGAGAGAATGATATCCCGGATTTCCGCGTGTTTCGCTATATAGTCGATCCCGTCCTGGATGTACTTCATGTTGATTTTCGAGGAATCACCTACCTTCCTCTTGCGTGTGCAGAAGCGGCAGTACATCGAGCACTGGCTGGTGGTGAGGAAGAGGACACGGTCGGGATACCTGTGGACGATGCTCGGCACGGGGCTGTGGGAATCCTCGGCGAGAGGGTCTTCCGGAAGGCCGTCGTCGTCGAGTTCGCGCGCGTCGGGGATGCACTGGAGCCAGATCGGGTCGCCGGGGTACCGAATGAGGCTGAGGTAATAGGGGTTGATCCGGGTGTGGAAAAGAGAATTCAGTTTCTCTGCCAGATCCTTGTCGAAACCAAACCGTTCTACCAGGTCCTTTCCGCTGTCGACGCTTTGACGAAGCATGTCTTGCCAAAGTTCCATGGGGTCTTATGAACCTCCAGATTGTGGGAGATATTTTCCGAAGATCACCAGGTCGTCCGTGGGATTATAGAATTCCCGTATGCGAGCGACTTCCTGAAATTCGTTTTTCACATAAAACTCTCGCGTCCGGTCATAGGCGGGCCGCGAGGACGTCTCTGCGAGAATAAGACGGCCTTGTTCGGAGGCGACGAGTTTTTCGGCATGCTTCAGGAGCTGTCGTCCGACGCCCCGTGCCTGCCGAGAGGGTTTGACTGCTATCCAATAGAGATCGTATGTACCAGAGGCGAGCGGCGTGGGGCCGATACAATAGTATGCGGCGACCTGGCCATCATCGCCGAGGCCTGAAAAAATGCGGTAATCCCTTTGCTGCCGGTTGTGGAGGGCGATATCGACCAGTTCGAGGGCGGTGGCGACCTCCTCGCGGGTAAAAACCTCTGTTTCCACCAGAAGGGCCTGTATCGAATCCCGGTCGGCGGGCACAAGCGGGCGAATGTCGATCAGGGGACCCGCTCCAGTGCGCATTCTACAATCTTCCCGACGAGGTCGTCGAAGGCAAAGCCGCAGGCGGCCGCGGAGCGGGCGAATCCCGCGTCGTCGGATATATCGGGGTTGGGGTTCACCTCCAGGATATAGGGGCGGTGATCCTTGCTGAGGCGGAAGTCAACGCGGGCATAATCCCTGCACCCGAGGAACTGGTACGCCTTCAGGGCCATCTCCTTGAGGCCCGCCTCCAGCTCGGGCGGAAGGAGAGCGGGGCACACCCCCCGGGTATGCTTATACTCCTCGGTCCCCTTCATCCATTTGGCATTATACGTGATGATCCGGTGGTACTCCTTGGGGAGCGTTGACATATCGATTTCGGAAATGGGAAAGACGGTAGGTTTCCGGTTCCCGAGGATAGCCACGTTGAGCTCCCGTCCGTCGACGTACTCCTCGACGAGGGCGGGCTGGTCGAACTGCTCGAATACACTCCTGACCCTCTTCTTCAGCTCTGCGGGGGTTGAAACGACGGAGGCGGTTTCAATGCCGATGCTTGCATCCTCGCGGGACGGTTTGACGATGAGGGGATACTTCATATTCTCATCGATCGAGATTCTGACGGGGCTGCGGACAAGCTGAAACCGGGGGGTCGGCAGCCCGTGGTGGAGGAGAATCTCCTTGACCCGCACCTTATTCAGGGCCAGACCGAGCGTGAGCGGATCCGAGCCGGTATAAGGTATCCGCATCAGCTCGTAAATCCCCACGACGTGCATCTCGTGGGATGAGATATTCCCGATGCTCTCGCAGAGGTTGAAAATGACATCCGGCTGTTCATCCTTCAGAAAATTCACCAGGCGCAGGATATCCTCATCCACATTGAAAATGAGCGTTTTATGCCCCAGGGCCTGCAGAGCCCGGGCGATATCCTCCTTCTCCTGCAGCACGCCGACTTCGGAAAGATCGACCTCCACCTGGGGGGAAGCCGCAACTTTGCTCCCCTCCTGCAGCAGTCCCGCCTCCGAGATATACTTCCTGCCCGACTTGGTGAGGATGGTTGGCTCATTATAAATAATCGCAACCAGTAGCTTTTTCCTCATACGATCTCCTTATGGAATGCGGCGAGCCCTGTCCGCTCCGCGGCGAGGCCGAGAACCGATTGGACGAGGCGGCTGTATGTAATCCCCGCGGCGCGGGCTGCCTTCGGGAAGCAGGAATTGTCCTTGGGGTTCGGCAGGATGCCGGGCAGGGGATTCAGCTCCAGGATCTGGGGCATGCCGGCTCCGTCGAGGCGGACATCGATCCGGCACCAGTCCCTGCAGCGGAGCACCTGGTAGGCCCTCAGGCACAGATCCTCGACTGCGGACTGGAGGGCTGGGTTGAGGTCGGCGGGGCATGAGAATATGTCCAGCGGCTTATCGGATCTGTCCCAGATCCATTTCGCCTCATAGGAGTAGATAGGGTTCACACCCGGGGGGAGCGAACCGAACTTGATCTCGACGATGGGCAGAATCCTCGCGGAATCGCCGTTCCCGAGCAGCGCCACGGTGAATTCCCTGCCGGGGAGGTATTCCTCGACGAGCGCGGGCTGCCTGTAACGGTCGAGAATACTGCGGACTTCGCGATTGAGCCCCTCTTCGTCGTGGACGATCGAGGAGTTGAAAATACCCTTGCTTGAGCCCTCGTGGAGGGGTTTCACGAGGCAGGGGAGCCGGAGACCAGCGGCTGAGCGGTGGCCCCCAGGGCCCATGATGGCGAACCGGGGCGTCGCGATATTATAGTACGACAAAATCTCCTTGGCCCGCGATTTATCCAGGCAGATGGCCAGCGTGAGGGGGTCTGAACCTGTGTAAGGGATCTTCAGGAGTTCGAGCAGGGCGGGGATCTGGGCCTCCCGGGAAACCCCGTCGAGCCCTTCGCTCATATTGAAAACGATCTCCGGGCGTTCGTGCCGGAGCTTTTCGAAGGCATCCTCGTCCGCCTCGATGAGGGACACATCGTGAATCTCAGAGAGGGCTTCCCGGACGGCGTCGATCGTTGCGAACGTATCCCATTCGACGTACGTGTCCGGAAATTCTTGAAGGGAGATTAGATCGTGGGAGAGAAAATTCCTCGGAGGGCCCGGAGCTTCATCTCGTTGACTCACTACATGTTTTTCTTCAAGATCTTCCTTCTTCTGATTGTAGACGAGCGCGACGCGCAGGGGGTTAACGTTCCAGGGAAGATCTAACCGGTGACCCGTGAAGTCCTCTCGAGAAGGTGGAAGAATGTAAAAACATTTTGCATGATCGCGGATGCGTGAGTCATGACACGTGTAATATAATCATTTTAATCATTTTGTCAAGAAGAAAATGCATTCTCGCGCCACGTCCGGGCCCGAGTCCCGGCGCGCGGACCAGGTCGCTGAAGAAAATTCTCGGCGCTCAGCCGCCGGCGAGGAGTGCGAGAGCTTCCTTCATCCGGCTCTCGAAGTGCTGACGGATGGGTTGATGATCCGGATGGCGGAGATTCGGATCGTCGTCGACGATCGCGAATGCTTCCTTGCGGGCGAGCGCGAGAATCTCTCCGTCGGTCATGAGGTTGGCGATCTGAAGTGTGGGGAGGCCGCTTTGCCGCGTACCGAAAAAATCTCCCGGACCCCTTAATTCCAGGTCAATTTCGGCGATTTTGAAGCCATCGGTGGTCTCCATCATCGTCTGGATCCTCCGCTCCGCGATCCGTCTCTCGTCGAAGCCGTCGGTGGAAAGAAGCGATCTCTCTCCGGCGCGCACCAGCTTCATCCAGGCGGGAGCAACGAGTATGCAGTACGATTGCTCCGGGCCTCTCCCTACCCGTCCGCGGAGCTGATGGAGCTGGGAGAGCCCGAATCTCTCCGCATGCTGGATGACCATCACGGACGCATTGGGAATATCGATTCCGACCTCGACGACTGTGGTCGCTACCAGAATATCGATCTTTTTCTCCTTAAAGGAGGTCATGATCCGGTCTTTTTCATCGGGGCGCATCCGTCCGTGAAGCAGTCCGAGCGACAGATCGGGAAAGATTTCCGACTTCAGCTTCTCAAAACTCTCGGTCGCCGCCTTCAGGTCCACCTTTTCCGATTCTTCGACGAGGGGATAGACGATGTAGCACTGTCGTCCGGCCGAGATTTCCTGGCGGATAAACTGGATAATCGTTTTTTCCTGCGATTCAGTCCGGAAAAGCGTCTTTATCGTCTTGCGATGGGCGGGAAGCTCGTTGATGATCGAGACGTCGAGGTCTCCGTAGAAGGTGAGCGACAGGGTCCGCGGGATCGGCGTAGCCGTCAGGACGAGGATATCGGGCTGGGGCCCGCCGATTGAAAGTGTCCCCTTTTCCCTCAGGGCAGCCCGCTGTGCGACACCGAAACGGTGCTGTTCGTCGATGACGATGAACCCGAGTTTCGAGAACCTTACACCTTCCTGGATCAGAGCATGAGTTCCCACGATGACCGGGGAATCGCCGCGGTCGATGTCCTGGAGAATATCGGTCCGGAGTTTGGACTTTTGTCCGCCGACGAGCAGCCGGATCCCGACCGGGATTTCCTTGAGGAATCCGGCCAGCGTGCGGTAGTGTTGCTCGGCCAGGATCTCAGTCGGCGCCATGAAGGCCGCCTGGTAGCCGTTCTCCACGGCGATGAGCATGGAGATGAGAGCGACGATCGTCTTCCCGCTCCCGACGTCCCCCTGGAGGAGGCGGTTCATAGGCCGCGGGGATTTCATATCCCGCGCGATCTCATTGATCACGGTGATCTGGGGCCTGGTGAGCCGGAACGGGAGCGAATCGACCAGGCGCCGGGCCAGTTTGCTTTCGACGTTGAAGGATATGCCTGGCGTATCGACCTTGATGTGTTTTCTCCTGAGTGCGAGGAGGAGCTGCATGGTGAACAGTTCGTCAAACTTGAGCCGGCGGCGGGATTCCGACAATTTTTCTGTGGACTCCGGGAAATGGACAGACCGGAGCGCCTCAGGGAGGGGGAGGAAGCGGTTTCGGCGAAGAATTTCGGACGGGAGAGCTTCCTCCACCAGGCCGGCGTATTCATCCACGGTCCCCTTCATGATACGCCGGAGACCTTTGATATTCAGTTTCACATCCTTCATCTCCTCCGAGGAGCCGTATTTCGGCACAATCCCCGCCGTATGGAGAAAATCCTCATCCGGATTCCCTGAGAGCCTGTCGATCGCGGGGTGAATGAACTGGAGGCGTTTGCCGAAGTTGGTCACCTTGCCGGAGACGGCGAGCTGTTCGCCGGGCGAGAAGGCGTTTTTGAAGTAGTGTGCGCCGCGGAAAAAAACGAGCTGGACGCTTCCGGAGCTGTCCGCAAGAATCACGATGCACCGCTCCCTGGGGCGGCGGCCCACGACGCCCGATGAGCGAACCTGTCCGATGACGCTCACCCACTTCCCGGAATTCGCGTGTTTCCGCAGATTCCCGACCTGCTCGACATTGCTCAGGTCAAGATAATCGTAGGGAAAGTAATAGAGAAGGTCGCGGACCGTATTGATCCCCCGCTCGGCCAGGGCGGCCGCGCGTTTGGGACCGACCCCTTTGAGAAATTGAACGGCGAGCTTGAGACCGGTCTCAGGTTCTTGGACCGTCGGCATCTTCGGCAAGATACGAACGGACGCTGGGAATAGCAACCGTCAGTGTTCCCCTTTTGCGTCCCTTGTCATGAGATCTGATGTGGCGATGATGGGGTCTTTGTCCTCGAAGAGAATCTGGTGCACCGCCTCGGAGATGGGAAGCTCTATTCTGTGCCTGAGCGAAAGGTCGTGGACCGACCGCGTCGTGGCGACACCTTCGGCGACCATGACCATGCCCGAGAGAACGTCAGTCAGTTTCCTCCCCTTGCCTATCTCCTCGCCCACATGACGGTTGCGGCTATGTCTGCTCATGCAGGTGGCGATCAGATCGCCGATTCCGGAAAGCCCGCCGAAAGTCTGCGGTTTTGCGCCCAGGCATTTACCAAGACGGGAAATCTCGGCGGTCGCCCGCGTCATGATCGCGGCCTTGGTATTATCCCCGAACCCTGCCCCGTCGGCGATCCCCGCCCCGATCGCGATGACGTTTTTCACCGACCCGGCGAGCTCGACCCCTCTTATATCGTCGCTCGAGTAGACCCGGAAGTAGGGGGTCATGAACGTTTGCTGGGCGGCCCGCGCCGAATTCAGGTCCTCCGATGCGGCGACCACAGCCGTAGGGACCTGTCTGCTCACCTCCTCAGCGAAGCTCGGCCCGGAGAGAGTTACGATGTTTTTCCTGAGAATCCCCGGGAGCACATCGGCAAGAATCTCGGAGACGGTCATGAGTGAGTCGTTCTCGATCCCTTTGGCGACATTCACGATAAGGTGATCGTGACCCATCTCGGATTTGAGTTTCATGGCGACGGAGCGGAGAAACTGCGTGGGAACAGCAGTGACCACCATATCTGTGCCCTGGACGGCAGCCGGGAGATCGCTGGTTATCTCAATTTCAGGAGGGATCTGGATGCCGGGGAGGAGGAGGCTGTTGAGGCGGGATGCTTTCAGGACCTCGGCCTGTTCGGGCCGGTGGGACCAGAGGGCGACGTCATGCGCGTTATATCTGAGGAGAATGGCAAGGGTCGTCCCCCAGCTGCCGGTCCCCAAGACCGCGATGTGCATCGGATTTTCTAGAGATTGGCGCCGGGGATGCGGATCCGGGTCAGGCGATGTTCAGTCCCATCGAGCAGACGGCGGATATTGGCCCGGTGGGTATACAGAAGCAGGAGCGTAATGACGATGCTGAAAAAGATGAGAGTATGGTACCCCTCGAGATCAGCGTGAAAAAGGTTGTGTCTGAAAAACATTGTGAGCGGAAAGGCGACGGCGCCGCTTATGGAACCGAGTGAGACATACCGGGAGAGGAGGAAAACGATCGAAAAGACCCCTACCGCAACGAGAAGCTCGATCGTGGCGACCCCGAGAAGAACCCCGGCCGCCGTGGCCATTCCCTTGCCACCCCGAAAACCGCTGAAAGCCGTCCAAACGTGCCCAAGGATTGCGGCGCATCCCGCGATAATCCGGATGACGGTTATATCCTCGAACGGGGTCTGATTATTGAAGGGCATAGGACCCACCATGAGTTTCGTGATGAGCATGGTCGCCACATATCCCTTGAAAATATCAAAGGCGATCACAATGAGGCCTGCCCTGAGGCCGAGAACCCGTATCACATTTGTTCCCCCGGCATTCCCGCTACCGTGATTCCGGATATCGATACCGCGAGCCAGTTTCGTAACAACGATGCTTGTCGGGAATGATCCGACGAGATAGCTGAGAACAACAATGGCCGCCAGTGGCATCATAGTGTTTCCCTCATGGTCAAGACTGTGATAAAGATATAAGAAATCGTGAAAAAATCAACACCCGCGTGATTGGCTCAAAACCCCTGAAAGAAGCGATTCTGCTAGTATGAGGTCTCCGGGTGTCGTTATTTTAATGTTTTCCTCACTTCCCTCGACTATTTGGACCTCCGCACCGAGCCGTTCGACGAGGCTCGACTCATCGGTTCCGGTAAAATTGTCAGAATTGGCCTTAATGAATGCCGACCAGAGAAGCTCGGCGTCGAACACCTGGGGCGTTTGAGCCAGCCAGAGAAGGTCTCGCGGGGGGGTGGAGAGAATTCTTTGCTCCGGAGAAGCCGTTTTCACCGTATCCTTCGGCCGTACGGCGAGAATTGCCGCGCCGCTGACCATGGCGGCCTCTATCACCGAAACGAGCGAATCATGCCGGAGCAGGGGCCGCACCGCGTCGTGGACGGCGATCAGCCGGGAGGGAGAGGATGCCCGAACGGCCTGGAGGGCATTCCAGACCGAGCCCTGGCGCGTGGATCCCCCCGGAACGATGGCCACGATTTTGGAAAGAGAGCACGAATGTTTCAGCCTTTCAAAGTCGATGAATTCGCCTGGACGTGCAGCGACGACAATATCGTCGATCTCGTCTGCGTTCTGGAGAGCGAGAAGGGTCCGGAGGACGACAGGCTTCCCCCCCAGGTCGAGAAACTGTTTAGCGCCATTCATCCTCCTCCCCTGACCGGCGGCGGGGATGATCGCGGCGATTCGGGCATCGCGCATCATCGGTGATCAGAGGATGAGCATCGCATCGCCGTAGCTATAGAACCTCCATTTCTCCTTGATAGCCTTCTTATAGGCTTTGAGAATAAAATCGCGCCCTGCGAAGGCGGACGCAAGCATGAGAAGAGTGGATTCCGGCATATGGAAGTTCGTGATCAGGTGGTCGACGATCTTGAAGTCGTAGGGAGGGAAAATAAACTTATCGGTCCATCCTTTATTGGATTTAAGGTGCCCGGTCGTCGTCACGCTCGATTCCACGGCGCGGCTGGTGCTGGTCCCTGCAACGAACACGCGCCCCTTGTTATCAATCGTCCGGTTGACTGCATCGACGGTGGACTGGGGGATTTCATAGTATTCGGAGTCCATCTTATGCTTTGAAAGATCCTCGACCTCGACGGGGCGGAACGAACCCAGGCCGAGGTGGAGCGTCAGGGGGACGATCCGGGCTCCCTTTTTCTCGATCGAGGCGAGGAGCCTCCGGGTGAAGTGGAGCCCTGCGGTGGGGGCGGCCACCGATCCTATATGTTTCGCGTACACGGTCTGGTAGGCTTCCTTATCTTCCTCGATAGCCTCGCGCTTGATGTAATAGGGAAGCGGCGTGATCCCTATCCGCTCAATAACCTTGAAGAGGTCGTTCTTGTAATTGAAGCGCACGGTGCGGCCGCGCGAGGTCGTATTGTCGATGACTTCGCACCAGATCTTCCCCTCATCGAAATAAATCTTGTTCCCAATCCTGACCTTCCTCGCCGGATCGACGATCACATCCCAGATCCCTTCCTCCGCGTTGAGCTCCCGGAGGAGGAACACTTCAATCTTGGCGTTGGTCTTCTCCTTCTTGCCGAACAAGCGGGCCGGGAAGACTCTGGTCTGATTCAGAACCAGGCAATCCCCCTTATGGATGTAGTCGAGGATATCGCTGAACTTCTTCTCGGTGATCGAATCATCGCTCCGGTTGAGGACCATGAGCCGGGCCGAGTCCCGGGGTTTGGCCGGGTGTTTCGCGACAAGATTCCGGGGAAGCGGGTATTTGAAATCTGAAAGCTTCATGCTTACCTCTGACGTTTTGAAATTTTGCGCTTCCCTGGCCGGTGCGCAGAGTTCCGGAGGGCGGCCTGAGCCGCCGCAAGCCGGGCGATGGGGACGCGGAAGGGGGAGCAGCTGACATAGTCGAGATCGAGCCGTGCGCAGAAGTCGATGGATTTAGGATCGCCGCCATGCTCGCCGCAGATGCCGATCTTGAGATCGGGGCGGGCGATGCGTCCCTTGTCGACCGCCAGGTCCATCAGAACCCCGACCCCCTGCTGATCGAGCGTCTGGAAGGGATCCTGCTCAAAAATCCCGGCATCCAGGTAGTGCGGGAGAAACGTCGCTGAATCGTCCCGCGACAGACCGAGAGTCGTTTGCGTGAGGTCGTTCGTCCCGAACGAGAAGAATTCGGCGATGCCCGCGATCTCCTGGGCGGTGACGGCTGCACGCGGCAATTCGATCATCGTCCCCACAAGGTAGTGAACCCGTATTCCGGTCTCGGCAAAAACCTCTTCGGCGACGCGCCGGACGATGCGTTCTTCCTCCCTGAGCTCATTGACGAATCCCACCAGGGGGATCATCACCTCGGGGTGAATGTCGATCCCTTCCTTCTTCACCATGCACGCCGCCTCGAATATGGCACGCGATTGCATCTCAGTGATTTCGGGAAACACGATGCCGAGGCGGCAACCCCGGTTCCCGAGCATGGGGTTAAATTCCTTGAGCTGGGAAATCCGGGACGAGATTTTTGCGGCCGGGATCCCGATCCTCGAGGAAAGAGACTCGATCTCCTTTTCGGAGTGGGGGAGGAACTCATGGAGCGGCGGATCGAGCGTCCGGATGGTCACCGGCCGTTCTCTCATCGTCCTGAAAATTCCCGCGAAATCCTCCCTCTGCATCGGAAGGAGTTTCGCAAGGGCGCGCCTCCGCCCCGGCTCATCCTCGGCAAGGATCATTTCCCGGACCGAATCGATGCGGTCTCCGCCGAAGAACATATGCTCTGTGCGGCACAAGCCGATCCCCTCCGCTCCGAAGGCGATGGCGATGGAACTCTGGTCAGGCTGATCGGCGTTCGTCCTGATTTTCAGCTTTCGCGCGCGGTCCGACCAGGACATCAGCTTCCTGTATGTCTCATAGACGGGAGACGAGTTTTCGGAAAGATCTTTCGTCACGAGGATCCGCACCACGGGGGAGGGTTTTGTCTGGAGATCCCCCTGGATGACCTCGCCGCTGGACCCGTCGATGGAGATCCAATCCCCCTCGGCGATCGTCCGCCCTTTGGCGCGCATCGTCCGCGAGGCGTAATCGATCTCGAGTGCTCCACAGCCGGCGACGCAGACTTTGCCCATCTGCCGCGCGACCAGCGCCGCGTGGGATGTCATCCCGCCCCGCGCCGTCAATATCCCTTCGGAGGCGTCCATCCCCCGTATATCTTCGGGCGAGGTTTCCATCCGGACAAGGATCACCCGCTCGCCCCGGTTGTGCCAGAGTTCCGCATCCGGAGCGTTAAAGACGACCCGGCCGGCCGCTGCGCCCGGCCCGGCATTGAGACCCTTCGCAAGCAGCCTCCCATCCCGGATTGCCGCGTGCTTTTCTTCCGGGTCGAAGACGGGGCGGAGAAGCTGGTTGAGCTGTTCGGGCTCGATACGGAGAATCGCTTCCTCCGGCGTGATGCGCTTCTCGCCAACCATATCGACGGCTATCTTCACGGCGGCGGCGCCCGTCCTCTTGCCCGACCGGGTCTGGAGCATATAGAGCGTGCCCCGCTCGATGGTGAACTCGATATCCTGCATATCCCTGTAATGGCGCTCGAGCGTCTGGCGGACCTTGAGGAGCTGTCGGTGGATTCTGGGATTCTGTTCAGCGAGCGTGCTGATGGGAAGAGGGGTCCGGACGCCGGCGACCACATCCTCGCCCTGCGCGTTCATAAGATACTCGCCGTAAAACTCATTCTCTCCGGTGGCCGGGTTGCGGGTGAAGGCCACGCCGGTGCCGCAGTCGTCCCCCATATTTCCAAAAACCATCGCCTGAACGTTCACTGCGGTTCCCCAGGAAGCGGGAATATCGTTGAGCTTACGGTAGGCCACCGCCCGGTCATTTTTCCACGACTTGAAGACGGCCGCGATGGCGCCCCACAGCTGATCCAACGGTTCCTGCGGAAAATCCACCCCAAGCTTTCTGAGGATCTCCTGTTTGAAAACGGACGTAAGGCGCCGGAGATCTTCCGAAGTCAGCTCGGTGTCGTGATGGACATGGCGTTCGGCCTTCACCTGTTCAATGATGACCTCGAAGGGATCCCGGTCGTCTTGCGTGGCCGGCTTCAGACCGAGGACCACATCTCCGTACATTTGAATCAGCCTCCTGTAGGAGTCATAGACGAACCTGGGATCGGCGCCGAGTGAGATAAGCCCGCTGACTGTCCTATCGTTGAGGCCGAGATTCAGAATGGTATCCATCATCCCGGGCATCGAAGCGCGCGCTCCGGAGCGGACAGAGACGAGGAGGGGGTTGTTCGGGTTTCCAAATTTCTTCCCGGTGAATTTCTCAACCTTTGCCATTGCCCGGAGAACGTTCTTCTTGAATCCGGCCGGATATTTCCCGGCATGTCCGAGATAATAGTTGCATGTGCCGGTCGAAATGGTAAACCCCGGAGGCACAGGCAATCCGATATTAGTCATTTCGGCGAGGTTGGCGCCCTTTCCCCCGAGGATCTCTTTCATATCCGCGCGTCCATCAGCGCGTCCGCCGCCGAAGATGTAGATATAACTCATTGACGTCCTTTGTCTGCTAATACATTCTCACGCACCGTGCTGAGAAATTTCGATAGAATCCGGCTGGCCAGGGGCTCGCCGGGCATGCGTTCCGGATGCCACTGAACGAGGAGGAAGAAAGCGCCTCCCTCCCGCTCGAGCGCCTCAGGGAGGCCGTCCGGAGAGAATGCTGCGGCCCGGAGTCCCTTCCCGATGCGGTCTATCCCCTGATGGTGGCTTGAATTCACGGTGCCGCTTTCCGCGTAGACCGAGAGACCGCTTCCCTCCACTACCGTGAGGGGGTGGCGGTGCTCGGCGCCGTCGGTTGTGCTCCTGTGGGACGGGAACCCGGATTCCTCGAGATCGGGAATGAGGGTGCCGCCGAAATGGACATTGGCGAGCTGGAGCCCGCGGCAGATGCCGAGGACGGGAATCTCCAGGCTCAGCGCCCCTTCAATCAATTCTTTCTCGAACTCATCGCGCCGCGGATCGATTTCGGTTATTGTCGGATGGCCGGCCGGTCCGCCGTAGAATCTCGGATTGACATCGTGCCCGCCGGTAAGGACAAGGCCGCTGCATCCCTCGAGCGTGGACCCCCCGAAATAGCTCAGCCGTGTGCACTCGATATCGGGGCCGCCCGAACGGAGCCATGAGAGGTAATTGTGAAAATTGTGCTCCGATTGCATCGTCTCCGTCACGCCGATTCTCGTCATGCCGCCTCGAGAGCGTTGTCAAGGAATTTTTCGAGAATCTCT
This sequence comes from uncultured Chlorobiaceae bacterium, assembly GCA_964410105.1. Taxonomy (GTDB): domain Bacteria; phylum Bacteroidota; class Ignavibacteria; order UBA10030; family SZUA-254; genus CAYPFY01. Next base: position 159,395 of record CAYPFY010000003.1, on the reverse strand, counting down.
TCTCCCCTGGTCACGACGGCTTCGATCAGGAGGGCAAAGAGGATCCCCCGGGGAAAGGCCCCGGAGGGGAGTCGCATGGAATCTTTTTCGGTGGTCACGATGACCTCCGCACGGTTCCTGCCGTGCTTTTCGACGATTTCATCAATATCCTGCTTTCCAAACGGATAATGATCGGGATAAGGGATCAGTTCACGCACATCGAGTCCCATCTCCTTTAAAATGTCCAGAAACGACATCGGGTTCCCGACGCCGCAAAACGCCGTACAGCTCTTTCCCCGTACGCTCCCGGCGGCGAGAGAATCACCGGTGGTCATATTCCGGAGCGAGACGGGCTTAAAAATGACGGAGATCGCCGGCGAGATGCCCGGCGGGACATTCACAGCTTCCCGGGTCCGCGTCACGGCGACGATATCCGCTCTCCGGAGCGAGGAAAGGGGCTCCCGCCGCGACCCTGCCGGGATCATCTCCGGGAGGGGCATCGTCCCGTCGATCAGGACGATATCCAGGGTACGGGCGAGCGCCCGGTGTTGAAAGCCATCATCGAGAAGAAGAATGTCCGGCTTAAAATTCTTCATCGCAATGGTCGCCCCGCGTGTGCGTTTGCTGTCAACGACGACGGAGATTTCCTGAAATTTCCTGGCGATCTGGACCGGCTCATCGCCGGATTGCTCAAAAGTCCCATAGACGGTCTTCCCGTCCGAGAGGATGAACGGCCCCCTGGTGCGTCGTCTGTAACCCCGAGTGAGAACGGTCAGCCTTTTCCCTTTCCCAAGAAAATACCGGATCAGGTACTCGATGAACGGGGTTTTCCCCGTTCCTCCGGCTGTAATATTTCCGACCGAGATCACGGGGACGGAGACCTTTTTTTCCCGAAAAATCCCGGCATCATAGCACCAGTTGCGGAGACGGATCACAAACTCATAAATCCGGGAGAGAGCGTGCATGGGCGCTGTCTCAGGCAAAAGCGCGGATTGTCTCGGCGACGCGGCGCGATGCTCCGGCCGTTCCGAGGTTCCTTCGGACCGAGGCAAGCTCCTCCGAAATACTTTTCCTCAATTCCTCGTCTTCCAGCATCCGGAGCGCTTCCTCGGCCAGGCGCCGGGGGATCGCATTGCCCTGGATGAGTTCCGGGACGACCCTTTTCCCGGCGACGATGTTGACCAGCCCGATATTCTTTATCCGGACGAGCAGACGTCCGACGGCGTAGGTCAGGGCCGAGGTCTTGTAGACGACGACCATCGGGGTCTGGTAGCAGGCGGTCTCGAGCGTGGCGGTTCCGGAGGTCACCAGCGCGACATCCGAGTTTTTCATGAGATCATGGGTCCCGCCGCTGACCAGCGTCACCGGAAAGTCTTCGCGGATGAAGGATTTCACAAAATCGAACTCCAGCACCGAGGAAACGCCCACGGCGGTCTGGATGCCGTTCTGCCGGTTGAGCATGCGGGCGGCGCCGAGCATAGAGGGAAAAATCCTTTCAAGCTCCTGTTTCCTGCTTCCGGGAAAGAGGCCGAGTATCGGTCTCTCCGGCAGCATACCCTGGCGTTTGCAGAAGTCCGCCCGGCCCTGCGGTTCGGTGAGCGATTCCAGAATCGGGTGGCCGACGAACTCGCATGGAATTCCTTCCCGGCGGTAGATGTCCACCTCGAACGGAAACACAACCAGGATCTTATCGATGAGGCCTTTCATTTTCCTGACTCGCCCCGGATTCCAGGCCCAGACTTGCGGGCTTATGTAATAGAGCGTCTTCACCCCGCGCTCGTGGGCCTTCCGGGCGAAACGGAGATTGAAGCCCGGATAATCGATCAGGAGCACGACGTCCGGGCGTCGCGCCGAGAGGAGCGCTTCAAGCGTGCGTTCCACGGAGCGAAGGAGCGGCAGATGCTGAAGGACTTCCCAGATGCCCATGATTGAGAGCTCCCTCACGTGGTAGACGAGCTGCATCCCGGCGCCCTGCATCTTATCCCCACCGATGCCGAAGATCTCGGCGTCGGGCGAGCTTCTCAGAAGTTCACGGACGACGCCGGCTCCGTGGAGGTCGCCGGAGGGTTCACCCGCGATGATCATCACGCGCATGCTCTATCCCCGCAGAGCCCAGATGCCGGCGAGGGCGGCTGCCAGGATTCCGATAGCCTGAAGAGTCCTCTTCTCGGACTCAAACCCGCTCTTCCAGTCGAGGGGAGGCTGCGGTCCCCCTGGCGCACCGTAGGGGGTGAGCCGGGGGAGAAATCTCGGGGTTGCATCCCGGTATTTTACGAACTCCTCCTTGAATTTCTCGGCCAGATACTCCTCCTCGAGGCTCACGATAGCAGAATACTGAAAGAGGAAATAGATGAGCGCGGCCAGCGCCAGCCAGGGGAAGAGGGCGTTTGCCATGATCCCTGAGCCGAGATACAGCAGCACATTGCCGACGTAAAGAGGGTTGCGCACATACGCGAACGGGCCGGTCGTGATGAGGTACGTGCCGCCGACGGGGCCTGTCGTTCGGGTTTCGCTCCCGGCGATGGCGACGCCCCAGAGGCGGAGGAATTCGCCGGCGACGACCAGAGGGGCGCCGGAGATCATGCTGATGGCATTCGGATGTGCGAACAGAAGCATGGCAATGAGAAAGGGTATCGGGGTATAGCTCCGGTATTCAAAGAGCCTTTGGCGCGCATCCACCTAGCCGCCCCGGTACAATTCGCGGCGGGCGAGTTCGGCCTGCCGGCGCTTCCGGAACGGCGAGCGCTTCCCGGTCCCGAGGGCCGAGCGCAGGCGACGTTCGATGTCGGCGAACGATGCATACTCGTAGTACGAAATATTTTCCGTCTGGCAATACCTGAGGAGCTCATCCTTGGCGAAGACGACATCGGCAAAACGTGCCGGACATCGATCGGAGTATCCCTCGCCGATGTACACGATGATATCGTCATCGGCCGAAAGCCGGAGAATATGGTTCCGTTTACAGGAGGCGCACCGGTCGCACACCTCGTCGGTATAAGGAAACGCCGGCACAAACCGCACCTCCGGCGGCGAATCGGCTTGTTCAAGGTCCAGGTGATTGGAATAAAAGGGGACGTCGAGCCCGTGTTTCTCCAGAGTTCTGCGGATATAGTAATCCATCCCATCGCTCACGATCATGCAGAAAATCCCCGACTCCCGGCAGAAGTGCACGAACGGGATAAAACTCGGATCGATCTCCTGATCATCGAGGAAGGCCTCGAGCGAGCGGGGATTGACGCTGGAGCAGGCGGCGGATTCCCGCCTGAAACATTCGACGGCGGAGATTTTCCCCCCGAGATACTCGCGGACGGCATCCGTCGCAGCCCCTCCCCCGAAAGTCTCAAACAGGGCATCGCCGACATCCCGCAGGGTGATGGTTCCGTCAAAATCGACAAAAATCCTGATCATGCCGCCTCAGTTCGTCACCGTGGCGGCGCGGACGCGTGCCTCCTCATTAAACCGCACTGTGACGATCTTCGAAACTCCCTGCTCTTCCATGGTGATGCCATAGAGGGCGCTGGCGGCTTCCATGGTGCGTTTATTATGCGTCACGACGATGAACTGCGTGTTCCCCGAAAATTTCCTGAGGATGCGCGTATACCGGTCGATGTTCGAATCGTCGAGCGGGGCATCGACCTCGTCGAGGATGCAGAACGGGCTCGGTTTCACGAGATAGATGGCGAACAGCAGGGCGATGGCCGTGAGGGTCTTTTCGCCGCCGGAAAGGAGGTCGATGGACGTGGGGCGTTTTCCGCGCGGCTTTGCGATGATCTCGATAGTCGCCTCGAGCGGATCGACGTTCTCTTCCAGCCTGAGGTCGCACTCGTCTCCCTCGAGAAAGAGCTCCTTGAAGGTGGCGATAAAATTCTCCCTTATCTTCCCGAACGTTTCGAGGAAAAACCGCTGGGCGGTCGCGTTGATCTCCTCGATCGTGCTGAGAAGCGTTTTCTCGGCTTCGATCAGGTCGTCCCTCTGCTGCGTGAGAAAATTGAGCCGGTCGTTTTCGGTGGTGAACTCATCGAAAGCCGCAAAATTGATTGCGCCCAGGACGCGGATGCGATCCTTGAGAATCTTCACTTCCTCCCGGAGCTGGGCGAAATCGACCCATTCATCCTCCGGATACGTCTTCAGTTCGAGATCGATTTCGAACTCTTCCTTGGACCGGAGTTTCACATGCTCGATGCTTGACTTCAGCTCGGAGATTTTCATCTCTAGTTCATGGGAACGGGCGACGGAATCCTCGTGGAGCCGCCGTTCATCCTTGATCGTGAGCTCGGTCGTATGCAGCTCGGAGCGGCGGGCAGAATAGGCGAGCTCTACCTCCTTTTTCGAGGCATCGATCGCCTCCTGTTCGGAGCGGAGCCGGGAAAGTTCGGCCTCGATCGCGGAGCCTTCGGCCGCGAGCCGGGATATTTCCTCGCTGGCGCGGGCCACTTCCGCTTCGCGCCGCTCCAGCGTAAGACGGATGTCGTCGCCTCTGGCATCGGCGCGCTCCAGATCCCTTTCGATATTGCGGACCTCTCCCTGAGAGGTGACCAGCTGGATTTCAAGATCGTTGAGCGACCTGGTCTTCTCGGCCCACAGCTGTTCGAGTTCCTCGAGCTCGCGGACGGCGCCGTCCGCCAGGTTCTCCCTCGCCGTACGGGTTTTCTCAACCTCGGAGAGCTGGGCGCCGACCCGTTCGTAGGCCTGCTCGAGCTCAAGGATGTCGCGCTCGAGATCCCTGTTCTCGGCAGAGTTCCGCTCGATCCCGTCCTGTGCCCGGCGTTTCTCGAACTCCAGCTGGGCGATGCGCATCTCGATCGCCGACATTTCCTTCTGCTTCAGCTTCACGGCCTCGGAGTACGGCGTGAGGTCGAAACCGTTATGTGCGACCTCCTTCGTGATCTGTTTGGTCTTCACCGACTGGCATTCCGCTTCGGCGGAGGCTATATCTCTTTCAATCTCTTCGATCTGGGTCTTCTTATCGATCGCCCCCCCTTCATCCAGGCGACGGCTTCCGCCGCGCAGGACTCCGGAGGCGGATATCAGGGATCCGTCGGAGGCGATGCACCGTACGGCCGTCAGAGAGGATGCCGCCTGCCGCGCATCGGCGACCTGCTCGAGGAGGAGCACGTCATCCAGGAGGAACGACATGAGCGGCCTGTACCTGTCCTCGCACTGCACCGCGTCGATCGCCCACACGGCGCCTGCGGGCACTCGGGGCCGTCCCCTTCGGCGGATCTTTGGCACCCACTGGAGGCAGAGGAATGTTGCTTTCCCTTTGCGCTGCCGGGCAAGCTCTTCGACGGCCGCGAATCCATCCTCCGCCCTGTCGACGATGAGCACGTTGGCGTACTCGCCCAGCGCGGTTTCAAGCGCGGGCCTGTATTTCTCGGAGGTCCGGATGACATCGGCGACCGTCGTCATCTTCTTTCTCTTCCATGCTTCGTTGCTGAGGAGGTATTTCGCACCTTCCGGAAAACCCTCGTGGCTCTCGACCATTCGCCGCAGGAATTCGCATTTGGATTTTTTCCGCTCGATGTCATGGGTAATCTCGAGAACCCTCTTCTCGAGGCGGTCGATCTCCCCTTTCAATTCCTTTTTAGCCTTCTCCCTGTTGTAGAGCTCTATTTCCGCGTCCGCAAATTCCTTCCTGAGCTCGCGGTCCTGCGAGGTGAGCTGGGCGATAAGCTGTTCGTTCCTGGCGATGTCGGCGGCGTAGAGGGAGCTTTCCTCGGAGGATCGTTCCATACGCCCGCGAGAATTATCGATCTTCGTCTTCAGGCGTTCCTGTTCCCCTCGTTTCTGGACGAGTTCGTGGGCAACTTCGAGGAGGGAATCCTTGAGCCCCTGGACCTCGTATTTCTTGCCATCGAGCCGCCGGGCGACGCCGGCATGGTCCTCCCTGAGCGAGGCAAAGGCTTTTTCCGATTCGGCGCTGGCGGAGAGCAATTCCCGGCGCCTGCCGGAGAGGGATGCCTTCTCATCCGAGAGCGCTGAGTCCTGGGCCCTGAGGTCATCCTTCTCCTTTTCATATCTCGACACATTGTCGGAGAGAGAGCTCCGGCGTTCGTTCGCGACCAGCATCTTCTCCTCCGCCCGGTGAACCGCCTGGGACTGGGCGGCCGAAGCGCTCAGGGCCTCGGTGAGCCGCGATTCGATCTGCGTCAGGGCATCCCGCAGCTCGTCCACCTTTCGCTCCTGCATGGCGAGGGCCGCATCGATCTCCGATTTATCGGTCGTCGCCAGGGTAAATTTCTCCTCGAGCGGCCGGAGTTTTCCGAGGAGGTAGGCGTACTCCCTCTCCAGGAGATCGATCTCGAGCTGGCGGAGGCGGGAGGAGACCTCGTTATACTGTTCGGCCTTCTTGGCCTGGCGCTCCAGAGAGCTTACGGTCTTCTGGACTTCCTTGACGATATCATTCACCCTGGCGAGATCCTGTTGGACGCTCTCAAGTTTCCGTATGGCGGCCTTGCGGCGGTGTTTGTACTTCGTGACTCCCGCCGCCTCTTCGAAGAGGCGACGCCGCTCGTCGGTCTTGTCGCTCAGGATGGTCTCTACCATCTTGAGCTCGATCACGGAATACGCGTCGCTCCCCATCCCTGTATCCATGAAGAGGTCGATGATATCCTTCAGCCGGCAGGGGATCTTGTTGAGAAGGTATTCGCTCTCTCCCGAGCGGAAAACCCTCCGCGTGATCGTCACCTCCGAGTATTCGGTAGGCAGGATGCCGCGCGTATTCTCAATCGTGAGCGATACTTCAGCGAGTCCGAGGGGTTTGCGGTCCTTTGTGCCGTTGAAGATCACATCCTCCATCTTATCGCTCCGGAGGGTGCTGTAGCGCTGCTCTCCCAGAGCCCACCGGATCGCATCGACGATATTCGTCTTCCCGCAGCCGTTCGGCCCGACGATCGCGGTGACGCCGGAATCGAAATTCACGTTGATCCGCTGGGCGAACGACTTGAACCCGATGATTTCGATTTTGGAGAGATACATCGCTCAGGCCGAGTTTTTCATTGACTGCATCATCTGCCGCAGGTACGTCGAAGTGGAATTCGCGTAATCAAGGTATGTATAGAGGGCTGCGCTCACAAGCAAAAGGGCGAGCACCCCCAGTGCATACACCTTGGCCGGAAAGACGTCATAGATGATCGAGATCCCCTTGAGGAGCCGGACCGCAGCCCAGAGAATGATGACCCCGATGAGCCCGAACATGGGGAGAACGTAGAAGGGAGTTTCCATGAGGCGGAACATGATCATCGCCAGCGGGGTCAGGAGGACGAAGGGCAGCATGGACCACATCGTGATCGAGAACGCGTGGTAGAAGTACACGCGGGCCCGGACCATCATGGAGGAAATCCTGATCAGCACCGAGAGCGTCAGGAGCCCCCCGAAAAACAGCCCCGAGACAACCAGGATGAAATTGAGGGGATGCCAGACGAGCCGAATGAGCCACTCTTTCAGCCGGTCGCTGAGGATCTGGCTCAGGAAATTGTCGAGGAGCAGGCTGTTGCTGTAATGGGTGAAAATGCTGGCCAGGAGCGTGGCGAGGGTGATCGAGACTATCGCCGCCAGGGAAAGCGAGTTGAGATAGGTCAGGATGTGTTGATCCCTGACGTCGGCGAAGAAATTGTATGTCCGCAGAAGCGAGCGGTTCACGCCCTCCCGGAAACGCCTGTTCCCGTTATAAATAAACGCAAACGAGATGAGGGTGAGAAATCCGGAGATGACGAAGATGATCGGTGCGTTCGAGGAATAATTTCCGACGGGCAACGCCTGGATCTTTTCTCCGTTGAAAAGCGACCGGACGACGTCATACGCCACCCGTTTATCGCGGTCATAGCCGACGATCCCCATCGACCTCAGGTAGGGATTTTTCGAATGGGCGCTCAGCGCGGCGCGGTCGGTGCGCCAGTCGGCGAAAGACCAGAGGACTCCGCCCGCAACTTTTGCCTCCTTCATCACGTCGAAGAACTGCATCGCATAGCGCGCCTGCGATTCGCCCGAAAGGGGATCGCTGTATCCGTTGTGATTGCCCGGCTCAACATCCCGGCCGTAGCGCGCGACCACAATGGGTTTGGAGGGATATTCCTGTTTGACCTGCCGCAGAAACTCCCTGCAGATTTTCGGATCTGCCCCGTAGGTATTGACGGCGATCAGATCGACCTTGTCGTAGCAGGGCTCCTTCGATGAGCTCGACGCGAAGTATACGGCCCGGCCGTCGCCCGAGCGGACAACATTTCTCACGGCGTTGACATAATCGCACGCGTTCGCGCCCCCTGTCTCGACCTCATCCCCGATGCCCCAGGCTAGAACGCACGCGTGGTGACTGTCCCGCTCCACCATTTCCTTCACGTAGGAAGCCGCGAGATCCTGGTAGTAATCCTTCATGAGAGTCTCGCCCGGGACTCCGATGACCGGCGCGTCTTCCATGACGAGAATCCCGTACCGGTCGCAAAGGTTGAGCATATAGGGATGCGGGGGGGCGAGAAAGCGGATCAGGTTGGCCCCCACTGCCTTGATCGCAGCGACATCATGTTCGAGCGATTCATAGGTCATCGCCGAACCGAAGGTGGAATGGTCTTCCTGCCACAGCAGCCCCTTGAGCATGACCGCCGCATTATTGACCACAAGATGCCCTTCCTTCCACCGCATTTCCCTTATCCCCAGATCGCTCTGGCACTGATCGACGAGGACCACCTCCTTATTGACGAGGCGGACGAGCTGGCATTTCATGACATAAAGATCAGGAGATTCGGGGGACCAGAGTTTGGGAGATGCGATCGTGACCTCGGCGTCGACGCTCACCGTCTTATTCTGCTCGGGAGCGAGCGGGACGAGACCGCTCCGGCCTAGGAGATCTCCGTTCAACTTATCGTCGATTTCGATCTGCAGGTCCCAGCCGCCCGGGCCGTTGGCGCCCGACGCCCAGTCGGTCACGTCGGCCTGCACGGAGATGGTGGCAGATTTGACCTCCCCTTTTGAGTCGGTTGTAAGCTCGGTGCGCGAGTGTGTATTGTCAACAAAAACCTTCGGAGTGGCAAGGATGTAAATGTCCCGGAAGATCCCGCCGTATGTCTTCCATCCCCCGACCTGCTGACGCAGGGGAATGGTCGTCTTGGGGGTAAGCTCATTGTCGACGGAGACCGAGATCATATTCTGGCTCCCGGCCTGGACGCAGTTCGCAGGAATGGGGAGGACGAACGACGTATACCCGCCGATATGCCTTCCGATGAAACTCCCGTTGATCAGGATCTCGCTCTGGTAGTTGATTCCATAGGCGACCAGGGAAAAGGCATATTTCTCAAGCATTTCGGGCTTCATCTCGAAGTTCCGCATGAAAGTCACCCGGCCGGTATAGTCGTAGGCCCCGGGGATTCCGACGCTCATCCAGTGTGAGCCGTCGAGAGACCAGTTCCAGCTGCCGGAGAGGTCTATCTTGGTCCGCGTGGGGGAGTCGGGGAACATAGCAGCATCGGGCCCGGTCCGGGAGGGTTGCCCGTTCTCATAAAACCGGATGTTTGGGAATTGGGTGCGCCCGGTCGCCGGGAGAAGGAGAAGCGCGCACAGGCAGGCGGAACGCAATCGGTGTTGGTGTTTTCTCTTCGTGACGGTAGTAGTCCTGGAATTCAAGACGACCGCTCCCTCCGGGCCCCAGAGGAGACGGAGGAAGAAAAACGCGCGACTATGCCCAAAAAACACGTAAATCGGGGATTAAGTATCCCCTCGCCCTGAAATATAATAAAAAAAAGGGGGGATAGCAACGAAAATCTAGGGATTTCGGGCTATTTCTTCGATTTAACGTTTACGTCCGGACGGGTATAACCAAGCGGGAGGCGATCAGGCGGAAATTTCGGAAGCGGCCCGGACGATGGCCATGAAGGCCTCGGCCTTCAGGCTTGCGCCCCCTATCAGCCCGCCGTCGACATCGGGCTGAGAGAGGAGATCGGCCGCATTCTGGGGATTCATGCTGCCGCCATACTGGATTCTCACCTTTTCGGCAGAGGGCCAGCCTGAGATCTGGCTCACCAGCCTGCGAATGAGCCGGTGGACATCGTTCGCTTGAGCGGGGGTGGCATTACGGCCCGTGCCGATCGCCCACACGGGCTCATAGGCGATGATAAGCCGGTCCAGATCGGCCGAGGAAAGTTCGTGGAGGACCCCCTTTATCTGGAGGGAGATGGTACTCTCGGTGAGATTCTTTTCCCTTTCCTCAAGGGTCTCCCCGACGCAGACGATCGGGGTGAGGCCTGAGGCCAATGCCTTCTTCAGTTTGGCATTGACGGTCGAATCGGTCTCTCCAAAGTACTGGCGGCGTTCGGAATGGCCGAGGATAACATACCGGCATCCGAGAGCGCAGAGCATTTGTCCCGAAATTTCGCCGGTGAACGCGCCGTCATCGTGCTGAGACATATTCTGTGCGCCCAGCCCGATCGAGGTGCCCTTGACGAGGGACTGCGCGACGACGAGGGATGTAAAGGGAGGGCAGATCACGACCTCCACATTATCCCGAAACGCCTTCAGCCTCTCGGTGAGGCCGGCGATGAGAGCGGCCGTCTCGTGTATGTCCTTATTCATCTTCCAATTGCCGGCGATAATTTTCTTTCGCATATTTTCCCTGCTCAACTTTGGTGACAAGATTTAACGCCCGACGACCGAGACTTCACGGGGCGAGCCTGCGTTTGAGGATTTCATTAAGGAGAGCCGGGTTGGCCTTCCCCTTCGATGCCTTCATCGCCTCGCCGACGAAAAATCCCAGGATTTTCCCGTTTCCTGCCCGGTATTGCTTCACCTGCTCGGGGTTTTTCTGCAAAATCTCGTCCACCATCTTCTCCAGAACCGAAGGATCGGAGAGTTGCACGAGCCCTTTTCGTGCGACAATTGCGTCCGGATCTTCGCCTGAGGAAAGCATTTCGGCAAAAACTTCTTTGGCGATCCTGCTGCTGATCGTGCCTTCGCCGATCATACGGATCATCCTCGCAAGGTTCTCAGGCCGGACCGGAAAACCGGCCCCCCGGATCACCTCGGTCATCACCCAGTTGCTCGCCTGCTTGGCCAGGGCGGGGCCTGTGTGGCGAACCGTATCTTCGAAAAAATCCGCAAAAGGCTTCTCGGCGGTAAGAACATCGGCATCATACTTGGGGAGACCGTATTCGCTCATGAACCGGTCTCTCCGTGTCGTCGGATGTTCCGGAAGCGAGGCGCGTATCGATTCGATCAATTCCGGATCAACGCGGATCGGGCTCAGATCCGGCTCCGGGAAGTATCTGTAGTCGTGTGCCTCCTCCTTGACCCGCATCGGATAGGCGGCGCTGCGGTCCTCGTCCCAGAACAGAGTTTCGGGGGTAACGCTCCCCCCTCCATCGATGAGCTGGATCTGGCGCTGGATCTCGGATTCAAGGGCCCGTTCGACGCTCCGGACCGAGTTCATGTTTTTCACCTCAATCTTCGCGCCCAGTTTCTTCTCTCCCTTCCTTCGTACAGAAACGTTCGCATCGCACCTCAGGCTCCCCTCCTCCATGTTGCCATCGCATATGCCGAGATAGGTGACGATCTGCCGGATTTTATGGAGGAACAGGTAGGCTTCATGGGGGGAGCCGATATCCGGTTCGCTCACAATCTCGATGAGCGGAATCCCGCAGCGGTTGAAATCGAGCAGCGTTCCCTCTCCCCGGTCGTGGATCGATTTCCCCGCATCCTCTTCCAGGTGAATGCGAGTCAGTCTTATCCGTTTCCCCGGGGGCTCATCGAGTTCGACAAAACCTCCGGAGCAGATCGGTTCTTCGTACTGGGAGATCTGGTATCCTTTGGGAAGGTCGGGGTAGAAATAGTTCTTCCGTGCGAGGAGAGATTCGGGAGAGATGCGGGAGCTGACCGAGAGGCCCATCCTGAGGGCGAATTCCACCGCTTTCCTGTTGAGGACGGGAAGGACCCCGGGCATGCCGAGGCAGATCGGGCACACGTTCGTATTGGGAGGATCGCCAAAGTGAGTCGAGCAGGTACAGAACGCCTTTGACGCCGTGGAGAGCTGGGCATGGACTTCGAGGCCGATGACGGGATCGTAGGTCTGGGACGTCACTTAGGATGCCGAAATCGCCCGGGTGACCTTTCCGGCGGCGTCCTGGAGGCTTGTGGCGACGGAAAAGTTCAGTCCGGATTTCGCCAAAATTTCCCGCGCCTCGGTCGCGTTGGTGCCTTCGAGCCTGACGACCACCGGGACGGTGAGGTGAAGGTTTCTTGCCGCCTGCACGACGCCATTCGCCACCCGGTCGCAGCGGACGATCCCGCCGAAAATGTTGATAAGGATGGCTTTCACGTTATTATCGGAGAGGATGATCCTGAAACCGTTCGACACCGTTTCCACGTTTGCGCCTCCTCCGACGTCGAGGAAGTTGGCGGGCTCGCCGCCTGCGAGCTTGATGATGTCCATGGTTCCCATGGCGAGGCCCGCGCCGTTCACCATGCACCCGACATTGCCGTCCAGTTTGATGTAATTCAGATTGAACTTGGACGCTTCGATCTCGAGGGGCTCTTCTTCGTCAAGATCCCGCATGGCGGCGATCTCCGGATGGCGGAAGAGAGCGTTGTCGTCAAAATTCATCTTCGCGTCAAGCGCCAGCACCTGGCCGGCGGCCGTGACCACGAGCGGATTGATTTCGGCGAGGGTCGCGTCGGTTTCCTCATAGGCCCGATAGAGTCCCATGAGGAAGCGCGTGGCATGGGGAAGAGCCTGCGGGGAGAGCCCGAGGCCGAATCCGAGCTTACGGGCCTGAAATTCCCTGAAGCCGATCGAAGGCGAGGCGGTCTCGCGGAGAATTCTTTCCGGCGACTCCGATGCGACCTTTTCAATCTCGACCCCCCCTTCGGTCGAGGCCATGACGACGTTCCGCGATTGCGCGCGATCAAGCGTGATGCCGACGTACAATTCCCGGGCGATCGAGACCCCCTGCTCGACGAGGAGTTTTCGCACAATCCTCCCCTCGGGACCTGTCTGGTGTGTCACGAGCCGCATCCCGAGAATTTCCGAGGCGATCTGGCGGACTTCTGCGAGGCTTCCGGCGATTTTCACCCCTCCCCCCTTCCCGCGGCCCCCGGCATGGATCTGAGCCTTCACGACCCACAGGTCGCCCCCGAGGCCTTCGGCCACGCGGACCGCCTCCTCGGCCGAAAACGCGGGGCCTCCGGCAGGGACGGCTACCCCGAATTTTTTCAGAATTTCCTTGCCCTGATACTCGTGTATCTTCATGAGGCTATTTCAGATTTGTTGCGATCGACTTGGCCTGGAGGAACAGCAGGAGATAGTCCTGCCCCCCCGCCTTGGAATCGGTGCCGCTCATATTGAAACCCCCGAAAGGATGGGCGCCGACCATGGCCCCGGTACACTTGCGGTTGAGATAAAGGTTGCCGCAGTGAAATCTCTTCTTGGCTTCGGAGAGTTTTTTCTTATTCTTCGTGTAGACCGCGCCGGTGAGCCCGAATTCCGTGTTGTTGGCGATCTCGATGGCGTGATCGAAATTCTGCGCCCTTATCACGGCCAGGACCGGGCCGAAGATCTCTTCCTGGGCGATCGTCGCGCTCGGATCGACGTCGGCGATGATCGTCGGCTTGATGAAGAAGCCGTCGGATTGCGGCGCCGGCCCACCCCCCGAGATGAGCCGCCCTGCTTCGATGAGCCCCCGGTCGATATAGCGCTGGATGCTTTCCATCGAGCGTCGATTGACGACGGGACCCATATAGTTCGAGAGGGAGTAGGACGGTCCGACGGTGATGGAATCCGCGCGTTTTTTCAGGAGCCCGAGGAAACGATCGTACACTTTCTCGTCAACGATCGCCCGGGAGCATGCCGAGCATTTCTGTCCCTGAAAACCGAAGGCTGACACCGTCACCCCCGCGGCGGCCTCGTCGAGATTCGCCTCGCTGTCGACGATTATGGCATCCTTTCCTCCCATTTCGGCGATCACGCGTTTCAGCCACCTCTGGCCGGGCTGGACTTTGGCGGCTTCGGTATTGATATGAATCCCCACTTCCTTCGAGCCGGTGAACGCGATGAACCGGCAGTTCGGGTGACGGACGAGCGTATCGCCTACGGCCGCTCCCGGACCCGCCACAAAATTAAGGACGCCGGGCGGGAGGCCGGCATCTTCCATGATTCCGCAGAATTTGTAGCCGATGAGGGGGGAGTCGCTCGAGGGCTTCAGCACAACGGTATTCCCGGTGACGATCGCGGCGGCGCTCATCCCGGTGAGAATGGCGAGGGGAAAATTCCAGGGGGGGATGACCACCCCGGCGCCGAGGGGAATGTAGGCGAGCTCATCTTTTTCTCCGGCGAGCTGAATCGCCGGCTTGGCCTTTGCATAGCGGAGCATTTCCCGGCCATAAAAATCACAAAAATCGATCGCCTCTGCGGTATCGGCATCGGCTTCGGGCCATGTCTTCCCGACCTCGAACATCATGACGGCATTGAGCTCAAACCGGCGCTTGCGCATGAGCGCTGCTGCGCGGAAGAGAACGGCAGCGCGCTTTTCCGATGAAACCTCCGCCCATTTCGGGAAAGCTAACCAGGCGGCATCGAGGGCGCGGAGAGCGTCGGCTGCGGTGCCCTGTTGAAACAGCCCGACCGTATTCTGAGGAGTTGAGGGATCGACGGACCGGAATTTTTCCGTATTCATGACCCGTTGCCCGCCGATGATATTGGGATATTCCTTCCCGAGCGAGTCCTTGATGGCCGCAATGGCTTTTTCCTGTTTTGCACGATTGGCCGGTTTCGACCAATCGGTCAGCGGCTCGTTCTTGAAGCGAGGTATTGCCATAGAATCCTTTCACAAATGGGGAAATCACGCGAGGAGAGACGCGCGGAACCGTCAGCATTCCACGCACAATCCCGGATCAACATTGAGGAATATATGAAATTCCGGCCAAAAATGCATCATATCGCCCCGGTGCTCGATCCTGAGGCCCGACGATCGTCAACGTCGGCCGAGGGAAGTGGGGACCGACGCTCAGTGGGCTGCAGGGAGGCCGGCGCGCATCACGGCGTCATAAAGAGCCGGGCGCACCTTGGCAATCTTATTGTTGGCGCGTGTCGGGTGGACGCGGTTGGTAAGAAATATGACGAAAATATCCTTGGTCGGATCTGCCCAGACCGAGGTGCCTGTGAATCCGGTATGGCCGAAAGTCTTCTCGCTCATGAGCGTGCCGGCGGAGCTGTACCCCGTCGCCGCCTTCATATCCCAGCCGAGGGCGCGGACGCCTCTCCCCTGCCGTTTCGTGAACAGCGCGACGGTCTCGGGCTTCAAATACTGCCGTCCTGCGTACCTCCCTCCATTCATGATCATGTCCATGAGGATGGCCAGATCTGAGGCGGTCGAAAAAAGCCCTGCATGGCCGGAGACGCCTCCGAGGGCGAATGCATTCTCGTCGTGCACAACTCCCCGAACCATCTGGCGGCGGAAGGAGGTGTCGAGTTCTGTCGGGGCGACATTGTCGATGAGAGCCGTCGCGGGGTTGAACAGCGTATGGGCCATCCCGAGCGGTGTGAAGAAAACGGAATCGGCGAACCGGTCAAGGGCTTTGCCTGTAATTCGCTCGACGATCTTGCCCAGAAGGATGAAATCGAAATCGCTGTACACCGTCGAATCCCCCGTCCTGTAAATCATCTCGGTCTGGTACACGGAATCGAGTATTTCCTGAGGGGACTTGCACGTCCTGTAAAGAAGCTTGAAGGGAGGCAGCCCGGCGTCGTGGGCGAGAAGATTTCTTATGGAAATATTTTCCTTCCCGTGATTGCCGAACTCGGGAATAAATTTGGTGACCCGGTCGTCGAGGGAGATCTTGCCTTGATCGTAGAGGTACATGATGCTCGGGGTCGTTGCAAAAACCTTTGTCATCGAGGCGATATCATACAGGGTCGAGTTGTCGACGGGGCGGCCGCCGTACTCCAGGGATCCGTATGATTTCGCATAGACGAGAGTCCCCGATTTCACGACGGCGACCTGCGCGCCGGGAAATGCGCTGTCCCCGATCGCGCTCACGATGACAGAGTCGACGCGCGCAAAACCATCGCGGCTCATGCCGGCTGACTCAGGGCTGTCTTTCCGAAGGACCGATTGTCCGAGCTCAATCCCGGAGCCATACGGGAACATATCGGGGATGGTCACCGGCAGCTTGCCGGTCGTGGGTATTTCGCCGAACAGCGCCTCGACGGCGGATTCGGTCGATAGCTCCCCGTCGGAATACGTACACATCATCGCCTGTGCGCCGTCGAAATTCGCGAGAACATAAGGGCTTCCCATGGCAATCAGGATGACAGGCTTGTCAAGCGAAAGCAGAGTATCGACGGCCGCCGCGGTTTTTGGGGGAATGCCCATCGCTCCGGAGCCCGAGCGGGCCTTGGAGAAAAGTGGGCACACGATAATATCGGCACGCCGGGCCGCCGCCAGAAGAGCTTCAAGATCGCTCGTCGTAGGATCGATCCTGACCGACTGAACACTGAAAGATCTCTTCCTCATCTGGGCGACAAAATAGTCTCCCACGGGCTCGTTAGTCCACGGGCTTGACGGGCGATTGATTTCCGTCCGATAGTTTTCGATATCCGCGACGATGGCGCAGAGGATCTTCTTGACCCCGGTCCGCTGGAGGGGGAGAAGATCGTCCCCTTTGAGAAGCGTGATCGAATGCCGGGCGGCGAGACGGGCGAGGGCAAGATGCGACGGGGTGGCGACACGGCTGGAGATCTCGGCGATATTTGCCGCGCGATGCGCGTCGTGGAGACCAAGCGAACTCTTCGCAAGCAGAATCTTTCTCACCGACTGATCAATCCTTTCCGCCGGAATCTTGCCCGATTTGACGGCGTTCAAGAGGGATGCCGCCGCGGCATCCTCATCGGCCGGCATCAGGAGAATATCCGCCCCTGCCTGGACCGCTTTCACGGCGATGGAATCCTGGCCGTACGTATTCACCAGGGCGCCCATATCGAGCGCGTCGGTGATGACGAGTCCGCTAAATTTCAGCTCGCTCCTGAGAACCCCGTTGATGACGCCGGGCGAGAGGGTTGCCGGGAGGGATCCTCCCTTCTGAAGCGAAGGAACCTCGAGATGCCCGACCATGACGGATGCCACTCCCGATGAGACGAGCTCTCTGAAGGGAGTGAGCTCCACTGAATCAAGCCTCGCCCTCGTCTCTCTCAGGAGGGGGAGGTTCAGGTGTGAATCCGTCTGGGTATCCCCGTGGCCGGGAAAGTGCTTCGCCGTTGCGAGGACCCCGGCGGACTGGAGACCCCGGGCGAAGGCTGTCGAAAGCGTGCCCACCAGGAGAGGGCTTTCGCCGAACGACCGTGTATTGATGACCGGATTATCGGGATTGACGTTGACATCGGCGACGGGGGCGAAAACGAGCTTCACGCCGATCGCATCCGCTTCCTCGCCGGTGGCCTTTCCGATGGCGGCGACGAGGGCGCTATCGCGGGTGGCGCCCAGCGCCATGGCTTCGGGGAAACGCGAGGCGCGGCGGATGCGCATTGCGGCACCCCACTCGAAATCGCCTGCAATGAGCAGGGGAATCCCCGCCATCTGCTGAAGCCGGTCGACCATTTCGGCGGTCTCAAGCACATCCCCCTGGAAAAAGGCCACGCCGCCGAATTTACGCTCCCGGACGATGTGCACGAGGCGGCGAAATTCGTCGCCTTCCGAGCTGTAGTAGTAGCCATAGGCCCGGGGCATGATCATCTGGCCGATTTTCTCTTCAAGGGTGAGGCGGCGGAGAGTCGATTCGACCCAGGCGTCGGTCGGCCGGACCGAAGGAGTCGGCGCGCACCCCGCGAGCAGGGCGAGGGCCCCGGCAATGAAGAGCGATGACGCCGATTTTGGGGCTTTGTTCGACATTTTTTAGGTCCTGGTACAACCTCCGCGCGCGGCGCGCTCGGCGCCGCGTCGTTCGAGATCAGCGAAACGCGTTCAGGCCGATGATCGTGGCGCCGAAAGCCGCGGGGAATTTCGGCTTCTGGATGACGACGAGGGGAAGGGAATGCATGATCTTCTCCTTCACCATTTTCGAGTAAATATTTTCCGACTCGAGCAATCCCCCCATCAGGCAGACGGGGAGCTTTTTCTTGGGCCTCACCTTCATGGTCAGAACCCGTACGAGCTCGACGAGCTCGGTGGAGTTTTTCACCATCACCATATGGGCGATGCGGTCCCTTTCGGCGACGGCCTCAAGAACTTTTGGGGTGAAGGATGCCAGGTCGCATCCGTTATGATAGATTTTGGGAATAAGTTCATCGACGGTGGCGACGCCGAAGTGAGTGAGCGCTTTTTTTGTCAGATCCGTTTTTTCGCTTCGGCCGTCATGCTGGCGGAGAACGGAGTTCATCGCATCCCGGGCGATTGCAAAACCGCTCCCTTCGTCCCCGAGGAGATAGCCCCAGCCGCCCGCCCGGATGAGCTTATCGTCCTCGGTGCGGTATAGCGCGATGGAGCCGGTTCCCGCGATGAGGACGATGCCGGGACCGCCCGGGAACGCGGCCTCGAGCGCGATCCTTGCATCGGTTTCAACGGCGACATTTTTGAGCGCAAACTTCTTTCGGGCCGCGACGGCGGCAATTTCCTCACTCAGCTCGGAACGGTCGGAACTCCGGCCTGCTCCGGCGAGCCCGAGGACCACCTGCTGGAGACCTTCCGGGGGGCAGTCAGCTTTGGCGCAGCAATCACTGATAAGATCGAAAAGGGTTTCGGCGGCGGCTTTGACCCCCACGACGTGAAGGTTCGACGCAGCGCCGAAACTCTCGCCCAGGACGGCGCCATCCATTCCCACGATAATCGCGTGGGTCTTTGTGGCCCCTCCGTCAACCCCGACTACGCACCGCTTCGGTTCGCTCAAAGAAAAATCCCTTAAAATGGCCCTGTTTCGGTGAAAGAAACTTAGAGAAAAGGCGTCTGAGAATCAAGGATAGCGTAGGAGAAATCACACTTTTCGGCCTTTTTGGGGAATCGACCGCGGGGGGAGTCGGCCTCAGTAGAGGCCGCCGGTTGCAGCGGCGAGGGTATTCCGCATGAGAAGTGCGATCGTCATCGGTCCCACACCCCCCGGGACGGGGGTGATAGCGCCGGCCACCTGTGATGCGGAAGCAAAATGGACGTCTCCGACAAGCCTGTAGCCATTCTTGGCGGAGGCATCGTCGACGCGGTTGATGCCGACATCGATGACGACAGCTCCGGGGCGGATCATCCCGCCTGTGATAGATTCCGGTTTTCCCATGGCGGCGATGACGATATCGGCGTTTTTCGTGAAGGCGCCGATATCTTTTGCTCCGGTATGCGCGATTGTGACGACCGCGTTTGCACCTTTTTGCTTCTGCAGGAGAATGTTCAGGACGGGTTTACCGACAATATTGCTGCGTCCGACCACGACCACATGTTTTCCCGACGGGTCATTGCCGGAACGCACCAGGAGTTCCTGTATGCCCGCCGGAGTGCAAGGTTTCAGGCATTTCTGGCCGATCACCAGCCGTCCGACATTGACAGGGTGAAATCCGTCCACGTCCTTACGGAAGTCGATCGACACAAGAACCTTGGCCTCATCGATCTGCTCGGGCAGGGGGAGCTGGACGAGGATCCCGTGGATCTTAGGGTCGCGATTGAAATCTTCTATGAGCTTGAGCAGCTGTCGCTCCGTCGTCGTCGCGGGGAGCCTTTCCGTGACGGAGTAAAACCCCATTTCCTCGCAGGCCTTCCCCTTCATACGAACGTAAGACTGGGACGCCGGGTTCTCGCCTACCACGATGAACGCTAGTCCAGGCGTGATTCCCTTGTCTGCCTTCAGCTTCTGGGTATCCGCCAGAACTTCCTTTTTAATATCTTCGGCGATCGCCTTCCCGTCGATGAGTGCGCTGCTCACTGGTGTATGGGTAGTTAATCAGAAGGCGGGGTAGACAAAGCTTTCAAACTTTACGGCCTTCCCGGTCTCGGCGTCGGCCTTGAGGGCCACTCCTGCGAGCCGGACATCGAGGGTGGCCATCTCATACTTGTAGGGGGTCTGGTGGAGGAACCGGCGGATGGCGATCTCTTTCTTGAGCCCGATAACCGAGTCGTAGGGCCCGGTCATGCCGACATCCGTTATATAGGCGGTCCCGCGGGGAAGAATACGGGCGTCGGCGGTCTGGACGTGCGTATGAGTCCCGACGAGGGCGGTGATCCGGCCGTCCAAGTACCATCCGAGCGCTATCTTTTCCGCCGTCGCCTCGGCGTGCATATCGATGAAAACCAGCTTGGTCTGTTCCTGGATTTTGGAGACCGCCCAATCCGCTTTCTTGAACGGGCAATCGATGGATTGCATATAAACCCGTCCCTGGAGGTTGAGCACGCCGACTTTCCCCTTATCGGGCACGTCATAGATGACGAAGCCGTTCCCGGGGTTTTCAGCCGGGTAATTCAGGGGGCGAAGGACGTTCCGGTTTGCGGCGAGAAGTTTTCGGGAGTGCCAGTTATCCCACAGGTGATTGCCCCCGGTGATGACGTGGACTCCGAGATTAAAAAGTTTTCTTGAGGAATCCTCGTCGATGCCCTTTCCTTCCACAAGATTCTCCCCGTTGGCGATGCAGAGATCGACTTCATATTTCTGGAGATAGCTCTTGATGAGCGTTTCGACGAGATCGAGTCCCGGCTTACCGACGATATCGCCGATGAAGAGAATGTTCACGAATTTGTCCGGCATTTCGAGGAGGAGAATCGGGTGATGGACATCAATCGAAAAGGCCCATGAATATAGGAAAATTTGTGTTAACAAAAAATTTTGATATCTTAGAGTAT
Source organism: uncultured Chlorobiaceae bacterium (assembly GCA_964410105.1). Lineage (GTDB taxonomy): Bacteria > Bacteroidota > Ignavibacteria > UBA10030 > SZUA-254 > CAYPFY01. Next base: position 138,633 of record CAYPFY010000003.1, on the reverse strand, counting down.
TAGGAACATTTTTCAGGAGATTATGGCAGAAAAAGATCTCTCAACGCGAACCGAACAGCAGAAAACCACCCTCCATCCCCTCTCCGACAACGGGATCACCGTCCACACGAAAACTCTCCGGCGCTGGTACCAGCTCATTCACCTCGGCAGGCTAATCGACCTCAAGGCGGCGACCTACATACGGCAGGCGAAGGGCTGGTCGTACCATTCTTCCTGTGCGGGGCACGAAGGGATACAGCTGATCCTCGGGGTTTCGTTCCGTCAGGGGAAGGATTTTCTCTTCCCGTACTATCGGGATCTGGTGAGCTGTCTTGCGGCGGGCATGAGCGTAGAGGAGATCATCGCCAACGGCCTCTCGAAATCGACCGACGTCGGTTCCGGCGGCAGGCATATGAGCAATCACTGCTCGAAGCCGTCCATCAGGATACAAAACGTTTCATCGGCCACGGGCAATCACGCCCTGCATGCGGTGGGGGTGGCGAGAGCGATTCAAAAATACGGGGGGGATGAAATCGCGTTCGCAAGCTTCGGGGAATCGGCGGTGTCCGAGGGTTTCGTGTACGAGGCCATCAGCGGCGCGGCGCGGGAAGGTCTTCCGGTCATCTTCGTCATCCAGAACAACCAGTACGGCATTTCGGTCCCGAACAAGGAGCAGTCTGCCAACAGGAACGTCGCCCAGAATTTTTCCGGCTTCACAAGCGTGAAAATCGTCAATGTTGACGGGACGAACGTGTTCGATTCATGGCGAGGGATGCAGGAGGCGCTCGACCGGGTAAAATCGGGCGAGGGGCCGGCGATCCTGCACGCCGATTGCGTGCGGATAAATTCCCACAGCAATTCCGACCGTCAGGAGCTTTACCGGTCGCCACAGGAGATTGCCGAGGCCCAGAGGTACGATCCGATGAGACGGCTCCGGGAGTATCTGATCGGGCATGACGAGTTCACGGATGAAGAGCTCTCGGCGATAGAAGCCGAGAACACGCGTCTCGTCGATGAGACGGCCCTCAAGGTGGAAAGTGATCCCGATCCCGACCCGGCGACGGCCCTCGATTTCGTCATTCCGCCCGCCTACGAGGCGGCCGAGGACGATCATGCGGGAGCCGCAGGCACACCTGACGCGCCGGCGCTCACCCTGAGGGAAGCAATAAATGAAACTCTGAAGGAAGAATTCAGACGGAACCCGGATACTTATCTATGGGGGCAGGACGTGGCGTCGCACGACAAGGGGGGCGTCTTCAACGTCACCAAGGGCATGCTGCAGGAATTCGGGCACGAGCGCGTCTTCAACGCCCCGATCGCTGAGGACTTCATCGTCGGCACGGCGAACGGCTTCTCGCGCTACCGAGAAGGCATACGGGTGGTCATCGAGGGGGCGCAATTCGCCGATTATTTCTGGCCTGCCATGGAGCAGCTCATTGAATGCGCCCACGAGTATTACAGAACCATCGGCCAATTCACCCCGAACGTCGTCATCCGTCTCGCCTCGGGCGGATACATCGGCGGCGGCCTCTACCATTCGCAGAGCCTCGACGCGACTTTTGCCACGATTCCGGGACTCCGGATCGTTGTCCCCTCGTTTGCCGACGACGCGGTGGGCCTTTTGAGGACCGCCATGCGGAGCAAGGGGCCGACCATTTTCATCGAGAACAAGTTTTTGTACAATCAGTTCTTTGCCAAAAGCGTCAGGCCGTCCGGCACTCATGCCGTTCCTTTTGGAAAGGCGCGCGTGCGGCGCGAGGGATCCGATCTCAGCATCGTCACCTGGGGAACCCCGGTACATTTCTCGCTGCGAGTTGCGGCACGAATAGCTGAGGAACAGGGAATATCGGCCGAAGTGGTCGACCTGCGGTCGATCAATCCTCTCGACGCCGAGACCGTTTTAAAGTCGGTCAGAAAGACCGGGAGGCTGCTCGTCGTTCACGAGCATCCGCAGTTCGCGGGATTTGGAGGGGAAATTGCGTCTCTCGTCGCGGAAAAAGCCTTTGACCATCTTGATGCGCCAGTGATGCGGATCGGTTCGAAGAATTCCCCGGTGCCTTTTTCTCGAATCCTGGAGAGGGCGGTCCTCATCCAGGAGGAGGATATCCACCGGGCTGCGCTGAGGCTGGCTGAGTTCTGAAATCTAGCGGAGAAGTCTCTCCACTTCGGTCTGGATTTCTTTCGACATCGGATCGACGGCCGAAAGATATTTTTGCGCAATCTTCCCCGAGCGGTCGACCAGGTATTTCTGGAAATTCCATTTGATGTCCCCCTTATAAGGCGAGGCGCCGGTGATGAACCGGTAAAGGGGGTGCTGGTCCTTCCCTTTCACACTTATCTTTTCGAACAGATCGAAGGTGGTGTGGAAATTCTTCGAGCAAAACTCCTTTATCTGTGCGTTCGTCCCCGGCTCCTGGGCCCCGAAATCGTTTGCGGGGAAGGCGAGGATGCGGAATCCTCTGTCCTTGTATTTTTCATAGAGTTTCTGGAGAGTCTCATACTGGGGCGTATAGCCGCATTCCGACGCCGTGTTGATGATCATCAACACGTGCCCTTTATAGGACGAAAGGGGCACCGGCTTACCGTCGATGTTTTTCATCGTAAATCCAAGGACCCCTTCCGATGTCGCAGCGCTGTCGGCTGGCTGCATGAGGGCGAGGAGCAATCCGAGAGCGATCATGATCCTGGCTGAAATTTTTCCACTTCTTCGACGACCGTGGCGACGATATCTTCCTCTTTAACCCGCTTGATGACCTCGCCTTTCCGGTAAAGAATAGCGACCCCTTTTCCGGCAGCGATGCCGATATCGGCCTCGCTCGCTTCGCCGGGGCCGTTCACCACGCATCCCAGGACGGCAATTTTCACCGGCTTTTTCACTCCCTCGAGCTTCTCTTCCAGCTGCCTCATGATGCCGAACAGATCCACTTCGAGCCGACCGCACGTCGGGCAGGCGATGAGCTCCACATTCCGGGAAGCGAGGCTCAAGGAACGAAGGATCTCCTTCCCCACCTCCACCTCACGGACCGGATCGTCGGTGAGAGAGACCCGGATCGTATCGCCGATCCCTTCGGCAAGGAGGGTGCCGATCCCGACGGCCGATTTGATGGTGCCGATCTTGGCCGTGCCCGCTTCGGTCACGCCGAGATGGAGCGGGATGTCGGTCCTCTGGGCGACCAGCCGGTAGGCCTCGATCATCAGCTTGACATCGGTGGATTTCACCGAGATGATGACGTCCTCGAATCCGAAGTCGTGGCAGATCCCGACATGTTTCATCGCGCTCTCGTAGAGGGCCTCGGGGGTTGGATATCCGTGTTTTTCAAGAATATCTTCCTCAAGAGAGCCTGAATTGACGCCGATACGGATCGGGATGTTCTTTTCACGCGCCGCGCGCAGAACCTGGCCGATCCGGTCCCGGGATCCGATATTGCCGGGATTGAGGCGCACCTTGGCGACGTCTCCCTCGACCGATTTGAGGGCGAATACATGGTTGAAATGAATATCGGCGACGATCGGGACCGGGGATGCTGACACGATCTTCCCGATAGCATCGGCAGCCTCCTTGTCGTTGACGGTCACGCGGACGATATCGCAGCCGGCTTCGGCGGCCTGGCGGATTTGAGCGAGAGTCGCCTCGACGTCGGAGGTTTTCGTCTTCGTCATGGTCTGGACGGAGATCGGCGCATCTCCGCCGACGGGGACTCCCCCAACGTTCACACGGCGGGTCCGGCGGCGGACGCCGACCTTGTAGGTCGGGTGTTTCACCTCGTTATTCAGAATCGGAATGGTAAGAGACATAGGCAAGGAAGGAAAAGGCGCGTTCAGTTAAGCTTCTTGCTCGCATCGAACAGAATCTTCTTCTCGCGTTCCGTCAGGCTCTGATAGCCGTGCTGGTTGATCTTATCGAGGATCTCATCGACCCGCTGCTGGCTTATCCGTTCTTCGTCATCGATGTCGAAGAATTTTGCGTCACTCACGTGCACCCGGTCGGTCGACGTATAGCGGCCCACCTGTTCGGTGGGGACGAACCGGCTCCGCGTCCTCTGAATGATCCGGGAGAGCGAGATCCCGCGCCGATCGAGGAGCATGTAGACAAGGCCCACGGCGGCGCCGCCGAGGTGGGCGAAATGCGCCACGCCATCGGCCGTGCCGGTGATGCCGGCATACACTTCGAGGGCCATATAAATCATGACGAAGTACCGGGCGCGTATGGGCAGGAGGAAGTAGAGAAAGATGGGGCGGTCGGGGAACATCATGCCGAAGGCGAGAAGGACGCCGTAGATGGCGCCGGATGCGCCGACGGTAGGACCCGGGGGGGCAAAGAGAGGCCCGATGAGGAGCGTCGAGATCCCCGCTCCGATCCCGCAGATCATATAGTACCCCAGAAACTTCCGCGACCCCCAGGTATTCTCCAGCTCCATGCCGAACATCCAGAGGGCGAACATGTTAAAGAAAAGGTGCATGAGCCCGCCGTGCATGAACATGTAGGTGAAGAGCTGCCAGATCCGGAAGCCGGCACCGAGGGGGTACAGGGGAAACAGCCTGTTAAAAATCTCTCCGATCGAGGTGCCGTGGATGAAAAACAGACCGAAGAAGGACATCCCCAGGAAGACCGCGCAGTTGCTGATGAGAAGCGCCTTGATCACGGGCGGGAAAAACCGGAATCCCCCCAGAGGCGAGGGGCGGTAGTAGCTGGAATTCGTGTAGCGATAGTAGGACATCTGTCTAAGGGAGAAGACTCCTTTCGTGTTTAGAACGCTGGCGCCGCGCTAATCGTTTCATTTGTCGGTCAGGGCTGCGACGCCGGGCAAAATCTTGCCTTCAAGAAATTCCAGCGAAGCTCCTCCTCCCGTCGACACGTGGGAGACGGATTTCGCAAGGCCGAGCCGGCCGATGGCGGCCGCGGAATCCCCGCCGCCGACGATCGTCGTGGCCCCGGCCGTCGTCAGCTGCCCCAGAGTCTCGGCTATCGCGGCCGTGCCTGCGGCAAAATTCGGCATTTCAAAAACTCCCATCGGACCATTCCAGACAACCGTCTTGAAGTTTTTCAGCTCATTGTTAAACAATCTAACAGAATCAGGACCAATATCAAGACCTTGCCAGCCGGCCGGGATCTGTGTCACAGGGACAGTGCGCCGTTCTGCGTCGTTATCGAACCGGGGGGCGATGACGCAGTCGACGGGGAGCACAATCCGCACCTTCCGCTGGCGCGCTTCCGAAAGTAGACTGGATGCGAGGTCGACCTTCTCGGGCTCGAGGAGCGAATTACCTATTTCCATTCCCTGAGCCTTGTAGAAAGTGAACATCATCCCTCCCCCGATAATCAGCAGATCGACGATGTTCATCAGATTATGGATGACGTCGATCTTCCCTGAAATCTTCGCGCCGCCGAGAATCGCCGCATAGGGTCGCACGGGATTGCTCACCGCGCGTCCGAGGTAAGCCAGCTCCTTTTCCATGAGATAGCCTGCGACGGCAGGCGTGAGGTGGTGGGTGACGCCCTCTGTGGACGCGTGAGCCCTGTGGGCGGTACCGAACGCGTCGTTCACATAGACTTGCCCGAGCTGCGCAAGTTCACGTGAGAACTGCGGGTCATTGGCTTCCTCCTCGGGGTGGAAACGCAGGTTTTCCAGGAGAAGGCATTCCCCGTCTGCAAGATGGCTCGCCGTCCGCTTCGCCTCCTCGCCGATGCAGTCGGAGGCAAATTTAACGGGTTTCCTGACAAGAGCTGCCAGTCTTTCGCCGACGGGCCGCAGGGACAGAGAAAGATCTTTTTTCTTCGGCCGTCCGAGGTGGCTCATGAGAACGACTCGTCCCCCTTCGGAGAGCGCCCTCTGTATGGTCGGCAGCGATTCGACGATACGGGTGTCATCCGATACGGCGGTTCCCTCCATCGGGACGTTGAAATCGACGCGGACAAGGAGCCTTTTCCCGCGCAGGCGGATATCGTCAATCGTCAGTTTGGTCATGACAGATACCCGGTCTCAGGGAATCCCGCGGCGGGCGGCGAGCCGACATCAATCCATCATTGAGAGGATCTTTTTCGTCAGGTCGACGACCCTGCAGGAATAGCCCCACTCGTTGTCGTACCAGGCCGCGACCTTGATCATGGTGTCGACCGCATAGGTAAGGCCGGAGTCAAAAATTGCCGAGTGAGGGTTCCCCTTGAAATCGCCGGAGACGAGGGGGAGGTCTGTATATTCGAGGATATGCTTCATCTCGCCGCGGGCCGCCTCGGCGAAAGCCGAGTTCACGGCCTCCCGCGTCGCGGGTTTTTCCGCTTCGATGACGAGATCGACCAGGGACACATTCGGGGTGGGGACGCGGATGGCGACGCCGTCCATCTTCCCTTTTAACTCCGGGATGACGAGGCCGATGGCTTTGGCGGCTCCCGTCGAGGTGGGGATCATATTGAGAGCTGCGGCGCGTGCGCGGCGCAGATCCGAATGGGGCAGGTCAAGCAGTTTTTGGTCGTTCGTGTAGGAGTGGATGGTGGTCATCAACCCCTTCTTTATGCCGAAATTCTTAAGCAGCACCTTGGCGACGGGCGCCAGGCAGTTTGTCGTGCATGAGGCGTTGGAGATGACATGATGCCGCGCCGGGTCGTAGAGATCGTCGTTCACGCCCATTGCAATGGTGACGTCGGGGCTTTTGGCCGGGGCGCTGATCACGACCTTCTTCGCGCCGTTCGTGAGGTGCTGGCGGGCGGCATCGCCGTCCGTAAAATGCTTGAGGCCCGTCGATTCGATCACGATGTCGATCCCCAGCTCTTTCCAGGGGAGTTTCATATAATCCTTTTCCGACAAAACCTTCAAGGGTTTGCCGTCCACCACAATGGCGGAGTCCTTCACCTCGACGGTCCGTGAAAAATTCCCGATGATCGAATCGTATTTCAGGAGATGGCCGAGCGTCTTGGCGTCGGTGATATCATTGACGGCCACGACTTCGTATTCCTTCGAGCCGAATCCTGCGCGGAAAACATTCCGCCCGATCCGGCCGAATCCATTGATTCCAATTCTTGCTGGCATGAGGTTACTCCGAGTGTGGATGACCAAATGTACCAAAAAAGTGTGCGAAAATCAACTCACCGGAGGAGATTCCCGCCGCCGAACCGGAGTGAGTCACCGTGAAAGGTTATGAAAAAAAACTTCGAGGAGTCAACATAAGTTCTTGCGAGATCTTCCTGGGGATCGAGAAAAATCCCGTGAGAATCACGGTGGATCTTGTCGATCTCCGTGGCGCGGAGAGTGAAGTCATGAAACCAGACCTGAGGTCCCGCGCTGTGGCAGAACGCGGTCGTGGGAAGCCAGTCGAAGACGAACACGGCGCCCGCGGGAACACTTGGGATTTTTTCCATAAAATCTCTCACCATCGAAATCAGCGCCGCCTTTCGTGTGAGATTATTGGACCCTTCGACGGTCGGAGTATTGAACCCCGCTTCATCCATCCGGGCAAAAAGCAGGGTGGACCAGGCGAGGTTGACCGCGCACAGAATCCAGAGGGCAACAGCGAGAGTTCGGACGTGCCGGCCGGCAACCGATCTGAGCGTATGCACCAGGAGAACGATGAATGGGGCGACTGAATACATCAGGTAATAGCGCGAGACGTGGTTCGGGAAAAAGATCACCGGCACAAGCCCGATGAGATACCACCCGCTGAGGACGATCACTGACGGCGAAGCGATTGATCTCAGGATGCAGACAAGGAAGACAAGCAAAAATATGCCGGCCAGCGGTTCGCCGAGCGCCGAGAGGGGGTGGACTGCGTCGAGGCACCATCGGGCGTAGAGATACATGTTTTTTAAAAGATAGGCCCCGAACAGTTCCATCCGGTAAGAATCCCCCTGAGGCAAGCCGAGGGGAGATTCTCCCTGGAGCCGGAGGAGGGCGTAGACAGTGAGGGCAACGGCGTGCGGAGCAAGATCCCGGGCAGCCGACCTGATATTTTTCAGACCGTATAAAAGAAGGAGGGCCGGGAAAAAGAGAGTGGTTTCCTTCAGGAGCGTGGCGAGGAAAAAAATAAAGGCCGAGAGATTCCTTCGCCCGGCCATGAAGAGGGCAAAAGAGATAAGCAGGAAAAAAGTGCCGCCGAGATCGTAGATCCCCACGACCCAGAGGAGGTTGTCGACATGCACCCTGAGGGAAAACGCATAGAGGAAGCCCGATATCCATCCGAGCGCGGGGTCATCCAGCAGTTTGCCCGCTATAATACTGATCAGGAGAGAATTTGCGAAATGGAGGACGAGGGCGGCGATGTGAAAGGGCGTCGCGTTGAGGCCGAATACGGCGGTCATACCGACGATGTCGGCCTGGCCGAGGGGACGGTAGAGAAGCTTTCCGGCCGGCAAGATCAGGTTTTTCGGAAACCCCGTCCCCCCCTTTTTCACTATGGCCCGGATAACGCACCAGTCATCCTCGATGAACGGGTATCTGACGGCCCGTCCGTAGAGGAGGGCGACGCCGCCCGCGAGGAGAAGGGTCTTGAAATTTTTAACCGTCTGCGGCATCGATCAGGAGCGTACTCAATTGACCGGTGAAAATCAACCCGATCGCCGCCCTCTCCCCGGGGCGCCGGGAATTCAGAGGTCGCACGTGGCGATGGCAGCGGCGACGGCGCACACCCTTGCGGCGCCGAGAGATTTAAGCGCCCGCGCGCATGCCGCAATCGTTGAGCCGGTCGTCATCACATCATCGACGAGGATCACATTCTTTCCATTGACGGCGGGGCAGGACTCGAACGCATCGCGGAGATTCTCCCACCTGCTCTCCGAATCGAGATGAGTTTGAGTCGGCGTATCCTTCCTTCTCACGAGCATCGATGTGTTCAAAGGGATTTTTGCCGTCTCGGCGATTCCCAGAGAAATCCATTCGCTCTGATTATACCCCCGTTCTCTTTGCTTTCGCCGGTGCAGGGGGACTGGGACCAGGGCATCGGCGAAGGCAATGTGGGCGCCGATTTCGCGCCCGAACATGAGGCCAATCGATCTTTTTTCCGAATATTTCAATAGATGCAGAGCGTCCTTCAGTTTACCCTCCTTCTCGAAGAGAAAGCTGGCGAAGAGATCATCGACACCCTCCCGCGTAACGATTCTTTGCAGATTTTTCCAGGCGGCGTGTGACGGGTCGGCAGGGGGGAAACTCCCCCAGCATGACCGGCAGATGCGCTCTTCGGTGAGGCTCTCGTTGCAGAGAAGGCAGAGAGGGGGGAAAATGAAATCCCTCACGGGCTTCAGCAGGCTTATCGGATTTTTCATCGTGTCTGTCAGGCAGCAGACTGCCCGGGAGGGGCGGTCGTGAAATCGGCGCTGCCAATTAGCTAGAAGAGTGCTAGGCGGGGCCGCGAGCGAGCGGGCGGGCTCACGGGTGGCCTCCCCAACAAGTGCGAATCAACGGCGGAAGTCCGCCGCTACCTCCGTTACGTCATTTTTTCGAGCCGCGCGATTTCGTCGCGCAGTTCGGCCGCCCTTTCAAATTCCAGATCCTTGGCTGCGTTGTGCATCTCCTGCCGGAGCTCTTCAAGAAGATCCTTACGCTGTCCCGGGGTCATGTACCGGATAACCGATTCCGAGAACATGGGCGTCTTCTCCGCCTCCCGGCGCGAGTCGCGGGCGATCTTCACGTCGGCGACTGCGGTGCTCGCCAGCACTTCTTCCGTCGATTTGTAGATCGTCGTCGGGACGATGCCGTTTTCCTTGTTATAGTCGATCTGTTTCTCGCGTCGCCGCCGGGTCTCGTCGAGCATCCGTTTCATCGATCCCGTGAGACCGTCGGCGTACATGATGACGATGCCGTTCGCGTTACGGGCGGTCCGGCCGGCCGTCTGGATGAGGGATCTGTCGGACCGGAGGAACCCCTCCTTATCCGCGTCGAGGATCGCGACGAGCGAAACTTCGGGAAGATCCAGCCCCTCCCTGAGAAGATTCACGCCGACAAGAACGTCGAAGGCTCCCAGGCGCAGGTCACGGAGAATTTCCACCCGTTCCAGGGCATCGATCTCTGAATGGATATACCGCACCCTGATAGAGATATCGCTCAGATATTTTGTCAGATCTTCCGCCATCCGCTTCGTCAGCGTGGTCACGAGGCACCGCTCCTTTCGCTCGGCCCGCAGCCTGATCTCCCCGATCAGATCATCGACCTGATTTTTGACGGGGCGGACTTCGACGACCGGGTCGACGAGCCCCGTCGGGCGGATGATCTGTTCGACGATCACGCCGTGCGATTTCTCAAGCTCGTAGGGCCCGGGGGTTGCGCTGACGAAGATGACCTGATTCACCATCGACTCCCACTCCTCGAAGGTGAGGGGGCGGTTATCGAGTGCGGAGGGAAGCCGGAAGCCGTGTTCGACGAGGGTGGATTTTCTGGACCGGTCTCCGTGCCACATGCCGGCAATCTGGGGAACGGTGGCATGCGACTCGTCGACGAGCAGCAGATAGTCTTTGGGAAAATAGTCGAGGAGGCAGTACGGGCGCGATCCGGGGGGCCTGCCGGCGATATGGCGCGAATAATTCTCGATCCCCGGGCAGTAGCCCACTTCCCTCATCATTTCCATATCGAAGCGTGTGCGCTGCTCGAGCCGCTGGGCCTCCAGGAGTTTTCCCCTCTTTCGCAGAATATCGAGCTGCTCCTCCAGTTCCTTCTCGATCCCTTCCATGGCCTTTTCGAGCGTCGGGGCGGAAGTGACAAAATGCTTTGCGGGATAGATTATTTCAGAGGAAACCTCCCGGATCGCCTCGCCCGTCACGGGATGGATCGTCATGATCTTTTCAATCTCGTCCCCGAAAAACTGGATGCGGATGGCCTGCTCTACCTCGTAAGCCGGGATGATCTCGACGACATCGCCGCGGACGCGGAAGGTGCCGCGGCTGAACTCGAAATCATTCCGCAGGTAGTGGACGTCGAGCAGCTTCCGGAGCAGGGAATTCCGTTCAATCCTCTGACCTTTTGCGACGGAGACCATCTGCTTGAGCCATTCGTCCGGCGCTCCGATGCCGTAGATGCAGCTCACCGAAGCGACCACGATGACATTCCGGTCCCCGCTCAGCAGGGCGCTCGTGGCACGGAGGCGGAGGCGGTCGATCTCATCGTTGATGGAGGCATCCTTGGCGATATAGGTGTCTGTGACGGGCACATACGCTTCGGGCTGGTAGTAATCGTAGTACGAGATAAAGAATTCGACGCGGTCGCGGGGGAAAAACTGCTTGAACTCGCCGAAAAGCTGGGCGGCGAGCGTCTTATTATGCGACATCACGAGGACGGGGCGTCCGGCCTCGGCCAGCACGTTCGAGACGGTGAAAGTCTTTCCGCTTCCGGTGACACCGAGGAGCGTCTGGAACTTGTCCCCGCGTGACACGCCCTGGGAAAGTTCTCTGATCGCTTCGGGTTGATCGCCGCTCGGCCGGAATTCTGAGACGAGATTAAATTGATTCATGGATTTCATTATATCGAAATCCCCAAACAGATACAATGCTCCGGAAAACTACTCGTACCGGAGAGCTTCGATCGGGTGGAGGAGGGAGGCTTTACGCGCGGGATAGAAGCCGAAGAAAACGCCGACGACCATCGAAAAGACAACAGAGAGGATAATTGATCCGCTCGTCACAAACGTGGGCCAGCCGGCGAGCTTCGACACCAGGTTCGAGCCGACGACGCCGATGCCTATCCCCATGAGCCCTCCGAGCAGGCTGAGGACAATCGCTTCCATGAGGAATTGAGTCAGGATGTCCCGTTTTCGGGCCCCGATCGACATCCTCACGCCGATCTCTCGAGTGCGCTCCGTGACGGAGACAAGCATGATATTCATGATCCCGATGCCGCCGACGATCAGAGAGACGGATGCGATGCTCGCAAGCAAAGCGGTCATCACCTTTGAAGTCGATGCGGACGCCTCCGCGATTTCGGTCTGAGTTCGTATCGTGAAATCGTTATCATCCATGGGACCGAGCTTATGGCGGGAGCGAAGGAGGTCCGTTATCTGCTGCTGCGCCTCGATGATCTGGCTCTTGGTTCTGGCGGAGGAGGTATAACCCCACGCCCTTGTATTGCCCATGAGCCTCTTTTGCAGGGTCGTGTAGGGGATAAGGATTATATCATCCTGGTCCTGGCCCATCATATTCTGCCCCTTCGGCTTCAGCGTGCCGACGACTTTGAAGGGGATATTCCTGATGCGGATCGTCTTGCCGATCGGGTCTTCGGTATCGAACAGCTGTAGCTGAACTGTCTGGCCGAGAAGACAGACTTTGGTCGCCCCGCGGACGTCGGCGTCGGCGAAGAAATCCCCGACGTCGATCCGCCAGTCCCTGATGGCAAAATAATCGGGTGATCCTCCCTGGATGGAGGTCCCCCAGTTGACGTTTCCGTAAACGACCTGGCCTCCGGAGCGGAGGATCGGGCTGATATAGGCAATGGCGGGGCATTGATCCTTGATGGCCTGGCCGTCCTCTTCGGTGAGAGAGGTGCCGGTTTGCGCCCCTGTCCTCACGGCCCCGGACGTCATCGAACCGGGGAATATCAGAAGAACGTTTGTTCCGAGCGTGCTGATCTGAGCATCGACCTGAACCTGGGCGCCCTGGCCGATGGCGACCATGGCGATGACGGCCCCGACCCCGATGATGATGCCGAGCATGGTGAGGAGGGAGCGCATCTTATTCCTGAGAAGGGCGTCGAAGGCGATGCGCAGTATTTCAAAGAAGCGCATCGTTACATGCCCCGGCGTCCGCCGCCCGGGCCGCCCATGGGCCGCGGCTGGAAGGGATTGGTCTGCGCGTTAGGCCCCGAGGCGGTTTCGGCAGACATCCCGATCACCACGTCATCCCCCTCTTTAAACCCCTCGCCGCTCACTTCCACGAAGCGATTGTCATTGAGGCCGGTTGTGACGCTGATCCCCCGGATCGCTTTGTTTCCGTCGAGAATCCAGATCCGAGAAAATTTCTGTCCCTCGCCGGAGCGCGTCTCGTCGGAAGGTCCCCCGCCGCGCTGACGCCATTTCATTTTAAAATCCTGACGTTGTGCAGAGGAATCTTTCGGATCTGCCGCCGGCTGCGACTTTTCGGCGACATCCTGAGGAGGCTGGAACCGGATGGCGAGAGTCGGGACCCTCAGCACATCGTCCCTTCGATCGATAAGAATCGAGACGGTGGCGGTCATCCCCGGACGGAGCTTCATGTCTGGATTCGGCACCTCGATGATCACCGTATAGGTGACAACGTTCTGCACGGTGACGGGAGCGAGGCGCACCTGGGCGACTTTTCCCCGGAACTGCTCGTCGGGGTATGAGTCGACGGTGAAGCTGACGCGCTGTCCTGTCCGGATCTGCCCGATATCGGCCTCATCGACGCTCGCCTCCACCTGCATCTGCTTCAGATCGTTGGCGATGGAGAACAGTTTCGGCGTCTGGAGGCTTGCGGCGACGGTCTGGCCGGGATCGACGTCGCGGGAGATGACGACTCCGTCGATGGGAGCCCGGATTATGGCATAGCTCAGGTTCAGCTTTGCGCGATCGAGCGCGGCGGCCGTCTGTTTCAGTTGCGCGGCGGCCGATTCATAGGCAGTCACGGCCGCATCCAGATCTGCCTGGGCGACCAGGCTTTTCTTAAAAAGCTCCCGGATGCGTGTGAGATTCCGGTCGGCCTGGTTCATCTCTGCCTGATTCTTCTGGACATTTGCCTTCGCCTCGGCCACGGAGGCATAGAGAAGAGTCGAATCGATGACGGCGATGAGCTGACCTTTTTTCACCTCGCTGTTAAAATCAACAAAAATCTTTGCGATGGTCCCCGAGACCTGGCTTCCGACCTGCACGGTCTGGACCGGGTTGATGGTTCCGGTGGCCCGCACCTGCACGGCGACGCTTCCGCGTGTCACTTTATCGGTTCTGTATTTGGGATCTTTCGAGGCGGAGCCGGAGAGGATAAAATACCCCGCTGTCCCGACGACCGCGATGCCGATGATGAAATAGAGATAGATTCTTTTCATAGCTTCTTCAAAATACAACATTTAATCGAATTTTCAGAGTTCCGACAGGGGCTTCCGCCCCTGAAATCCGTCGGCGACGCGGTGCCAGAATTCAATTTCCCCCTCCCCTATCTTCCAGCAAAGATAGACCTCCTCTCCGTTAGACCGCAAATGTGGAAAATCGATTAATCCCTCATCCAGGCTTTTTATCAGAATGCCCTTTTCGTCAAGATTCTTCGCAATTTCAACGATTCTCTCCAGTTCCAGCGGGAAAAAACTTTCCCCGTTGGGCCCCATTCCGCCGAAATACTCATGCCTGTAGACATTATATCCAAGAGCGTCGAGCTTTTTCTTGAGCGACGAGAGTTCCTCGACCAGGCCCCTTATCCCTGAAAGCATGCGCTGCGCCTGTTCGAGCGTAAAATGTTTGCCGTGCAATAACTCCGTCATCGGCCCTATCCACCCAAGGGGATCAAAAACCTTCCCTTATCCATGATGAGCCGGTCGTCGAACCAGACCGTCGGGTTTTTTATCAAACCGTCGAGATGGCTTGCGACCCGGATCGAGCCCCCCATCGATTTATTGTCGCCGAAAGCGATATGGATTGTCCCCATCACCTTCTCATCCTCCAGTATGAGGCCTGAAAGCCTTGCCTTGTCGTTTGTTCCGATTCCGAACTCGGCGACATTCCGGGCATCGCGCCCGTGGGGCTCGAGAAGTTCAATAAATTCCTTCGCCTCTCTGCCTCCCTGGATGTCGACGGCGTAGCCATCCCGCACAACGATCCTTATCGGCTGGGAGACCATCCCGACCATCGCCATCGAGCCGTCGACGACGACGGTCCCGTTCGAGGAACCCTCGGCGGGGGCGAGATAAGCTTCGCCGGTGGGAAGATTGCCCGACTCACCCTTCCCGTGGAACAGCCCCGTGCTTGCATGGGCCTTCCGTCCCGCTTTCGGCATCGTGATATCGGTCCCGGCGGGCGAGGTGACCCGGACGACCCCGGATTCATCCAGAAGCCGGCAGAGAGCGAGAGTCCTCGCCGCGATTTTCCCGTAGTCGGCGTTCATACAGCGGATCATGATCTCCTCGGTGACCCCCGGAAGGGTGGCAATGCGGGCTCCGCGCGCGCTGGCGTTCCGGCGGGAATCGGTATGAGTGAGCGACTTCGAGGTGGGACAGAGCACGACGTCGAACTTTAGCATCAGTTCGGCAATTTCTGACGGAGGTTCTTCCCCGTTGCTTTTCCGGGGCAGAATCTCGGCAAGGATGACCTCATTCCCGAGATCACGGACCACGTCCCAGAGCGAGTAGCCGATCTTCCTGAGCGGATGGTCGGTGATGATGAGGACCTTTTCCGAGGGCTTGAGTCCCATACAGTCTCGGACTGCGGTGAGAGAAGCGGAATAGAGTTTATCTGGCATCGGGTTCACGGGGCGAAACATGGTTCGGATAACCCCCCGGTTATTCAGGGGAGGTACTGGGGAAATTCCACGTCACAGCGGGGCGGTTACGCCTTCCGGTCAGCGGCGCCTTTGAAAAGGAGGTAGCCGAGGACGCCGAACAACGCAGCTGCAACGATATCGGCGTCCCACAGGAATCTGAAATATTTATAGCCGATTGCGAGAGGCAGCGGGAGGCCGGTCGCCTCGTCGATGAAATTCGGTATAAAATTCAAAAATGCGCTCGCCACGCCGAGCAATGCGCCTCCGGCGATGAGCCCCGACGAGAGAAGCGTCCCTTCGCTTTCCTCGGCTGCGTCCGGGGTCCTCTTATACAGCTTGTCGGCGATCTTTCTGACCAGGCCGCCGAGAAAAATCGGAAAGGTCGACGAGAGCGGGAGGTAAACACCGACGGCAAAAGTCAGGGAGTGAAGCCCGAGAAGCTCCATGAAGAGGGCGATGCTCGCGCCGATCATGATCAATCCCCAGGGAAGCTTCTGTTCAAGCAATCCGCTGATGAGGACCGCCATCAGATTCGACTGGGGAGCGGCGAGTTCCCTGCCGCCGATGCCGTCGACCCGCCGGAAAATGGCGCGGTGGGTTTCGGGATCCACGAGATAATTGCCCGGCTCGATCCCTTCACCGCCGGCGGTTTTCACGAGAAGATAGGCCTTCCCGTCCTTCGCCTGCATGCTTTCGGACCGGACCAGGGAGCTCTCCTCCGGCACAAATTGTTTAGCGACCGGCACTTCCCGCGATTGGCTCTCATTAAGAAGCAGCATCGTCACGCCGACGACGGCGGCCGAGGTGACCACGCCTATGAGGATGGCGAGCTGTTGTTTGCTCGGCGTGGATCCGAGGAGGTGGCCGGTTTTCAGATCCTGGGCCGTCGTGCCTGCGTTGCTGATGGCGATGCATACGGTCGCGCCGATGACGAGGGCAAGGTAGGTATACTGCTGTCCGGTCCAGCCGACGGCGAGAAAAATCAGGCAGGTGCCCATCAGGACGGCGATCGTCATCCCGGAGAGCGGGCTGGAGGAGGAGCCCACGATCCCGGTGATTCGGGCGGAGACCACGGAGAAGAGGAATCCGAAAATGAGAATAAGCGCTGCGCCGAGAAGATTTACCCGGAAAGTGGGCACGAGCCAGATAAATATCACGAGAGCGATCGAGCCGAGGCCCACGATCGTGATGGGGGTATCCCTCTCGGTCCTTTCGATCGTTGCGTCATGGTTATTCTGCAGGCGTTCGCTGGCAAGCTGTTTGAAACTGGCTGAGAGGGATTCCCAGATCGCAGGGAGCGCCCGGATGAGGCCGACGATGCCTCCGGCTGCGACGGCCCCTGCGCCCATGTATTTGATGTAATTCTTCCAGATATCGACGGTGCTCATCTCGTTGATCGGTATCGTCCCGGGATAAATCGGGACGGTGACGTGCGCGCCGATGAAGGCAATGATCGGTGAAATCACGAACGAGGCCATGAGGCCCCCGCCGACCATGATGAGAGAGGTCTGCCAGCCGATGATATAGCCGACTCCCATCAGTTCCGGGGCGACATCCATGCCGAACGACGCGCCCGGGAAAAAGTCAAAATCCCTGCCGACGGAATTCTTCCAGAATCCGAGGATGGGCAGGCCCTTCCAGATGGCCCCGAGGCCCATTCCCCTGAAAATCTTGGCGGCGGAGGTGCCCCCGACTTCCCCCGCCTTAATGATCTCAGCGCAGGCAGTCCCTTCGGGGAACCGCAGATTGTGATGTTCCTTCACGATCAGGTATCGCCGCAGCGGAATCATGAGGAGAACGCCGAGCACGCCCCCTGTGAGGGCGATGAGGAGCGTCAGGGACAGTTTCAGCGGAAAGCCAAGAAAAATGAGGGCGGGCACGGTGAAGACGACGGCGGCTGCGATCGACTCCCCCGCGGAGCCCACCGTTTGAACGATATTATTCTCGAGGACGGTATTCCCCTTGAGTTTTTTCAGAATCGTGATTGCCATGACGGCGATGGGGATCGAGGCGGAGGTCGTGAGGCCCACGCGCAGGCCGAGGTAGACCGAGGCGGCGCCGAACACTATTCCCAGAACGGAGCCGAGCACGAGGGCGCGGAAGGTTGCTTCCGCCGGAGATTCTTTCGGTGAGATGTAGGGGATGACAGCCGGCTTATCCAGGGCCATTCTAAATCTTCGCCAGTATGGCCACGAGAAAATTCCAGAACCGTTCGACCGTGTCGGTGTAGATCTTCTCGTCCGGCGAATGGACCCCTTCCAGCGTGGGTCCGAACGACACCATGTCCATGCCGGGGATGCGCTCGCCGATGATGCCGCATTCGAGCCCGGCGTGGATCGCTTTCACCTCGGGTTCTTTGCCGAAGAGTGAGCTGTAGGTCTCCCGTGCAACTTTGAGGATCGGGGAATTCAAGTTGGGTTTCCAGCCGGGATATCCGTCGGAGGACTTCACCTCTGCGCCGGCCAGCGTCAAAACGGAAGCGACGGTGTCGCACATTTCCTCGTTTTCGGATTCTACTGAACTTCGCTGGCTGGTCGCGATGATGAGGGCTTTCCGGGACGTCGCGACCGAAGCGACATTGGTCGACGTTTCGACCAGGCCCGGGATATCGCTGCTCATCTTCGTGACCCCGTGGGGAAGGCCGGAAATTGCCCTTAAAATCCTCCCCTGGAGCTTTGCCGGGAAAACCTTCCCCCCCTTCGCTTCCGTAAGACTCAGGGAGAGAGCTGGTTCGAGCGTCGAAAACTCCGCCCTGATACTTTCCGATATTTCCGAAACACTGCGCCTGGCCGCTGCGACGGCTTTCTTCGGTATCCAGAAAAACGCCGTGCATTCCCTCGGAATGGCGTTGCGTTTATTCCCGCCATCGATGGACGAGAGCCTGAGGCGGTGTTTCTCGAGGGCAAGCAGAACCCTGTTCAGGATTTTCACGGCATTCCCCCTGTTCTTGTCGATCTCGAGTCCGGAGTGTCCTCCCTTCAGGCCGCTGACGGCGAGCGAGAAAGAGACGCTTCCGGGAGGGCGATTTTCGAATTTTACGGGGAATGTCCCGACCGTGTCCCTGCCTCCGGAGCATCCCACATAGATGCTCCCCTCCTCCTCGGAGTCGAGGTTCAGGAGTGTTTTGCTCTCGATAAGATCGGGCGAGAGGTTGGTGGCCCCGGTGAGGCCGGTTTCCTCATCGATCGTGAAGAGAAATTCCAGGGGGCCGTGCGCAAGAGTCATGTCCTTCATGAGGGCGAGATTGGTTGCGACGGCGATACCGTTATCGGCCCCGAGAGTTGTGCCGTTGGCCGCGAGCACATTTCCCTTGCGGACAAGTTCGATCGGATCCTTCGTGAAATCGTGCACTTTGTCCGCGTTCTTCTCACAGACCATATCGAGGTGACCCTGGAGGCAGACGCTGGGCGAATTCGGGCGGGACGCGGTCGCTCCTTTTTTCACCGCCACGTTCCCGGCGCGGTCCTGTTTCACGGCAAGGCCGAGGCGCTTCGCGGTTGCGACGACATAGGCCGCGATGGCGGCCTCGTTCTTCGAACCGCGGGGTATTCCGGAAATTTCTTCGAAAACCTTCCAGACGGGCTCCGGCTTCAGGCCATCGATCGCGCTCGGCACGGTCAGTCCTTCTTCATGGCGGTGCGCAGGAGCATCAGGCAGAGGAGGCCAAACATCGCGGCGCCGATCAGATCGGCCCATCCGCCGAGATTCGTCCAGCCGTGCACCCCGACGGCATCGAGCAGATATTCCGCGACGGAGACTTCCTTCTGGGCGCCGCCGACGACGGTCATGAAAGTGTAGCCGCTCAGGATGGCGATCAGGACGCCGGTGAGCGAGCCTCCGGCGACGAGCCCGGTGCTGTAGAGCATGCCGGGGCTCACTTCCGATTCATCCTTCACCCCCTGCATCTTATCGACGAGCCCCTTCAGTGCGCCGCCGACGAAGATCGGAAAGGTCGTCGAGAGCGGGAGGTAGACGCCCACGGCGAAGGAAAGCGACCGGATGCCGCAGAGCTCCATCACGACTGAGATCGCCATCCCGATGAACACAAGGGCCCAGGGGAGATCCTGAGCAAGAAGCCCCTTGATGATGGTGGCCATCAGGGTCGCCTGAGGAGCCGCATACTTCTCGGTCCCGATTGCGTGGGGAATCCCGTGATATGCCATTGAGCCGTCGATCCACTGGAGCGTCATGCCGATTGCGAAGGTAGAGACGAGCACTCCGATCACAAGGCCAATCTGCTGATAGATCGGGGTAGCCCCCACGATATAGCCCGTCTTCAGATCCTGGCTTGTGGCGCCGGCGTTGGCGGCGGCGATGCAGACGATCCCCCCGACCACAAGCGCCAGGGACTGGAACACATCGGACGTCCACCTGAGGCTCACGAAGATCAGGCAGGTGGCCATCAGGGTGGCGATCGTCATGCCCGAGATCGGGTTATTCGACGATCCGATTATGCCCACGATGCGGGAGCTCACGGTGACGAAGAAGAACCCGAACACGACGATTAGCAGGCCCATCAGGAGCGTGCCGGGGAATGTGCCGGGAAGCTGCGGAAGGACGGCGATGATGATGATCAGGGCAAGCGAACCGACGATGACATAAGTGATCGGGATGTCCCGCTCGGTCCGCGAGAGTTTCACACCCGCCTTCAGATCTTTCAGACTCTTGAAACTGTCCTTGAACGCCGAGACAATCGTGGGGAGGGTTTTGATCAGGGTGATCAGGCCTCCGGCGGCTACGGCTCCGGCTCCGATGTAGCGGACATATCCTCCGCGGATTTCCGACGGAGACATGCCGGCAATAAGCTTCCCGGCGGGCTTCAGGATGGCGGGGAGCGCGTCGCCGATAAAGCTTATGAGCGGTATGAGGACGAGATAAGAGAGCACGCCTCCTGCGACGAGGACCCCCGAAATACGCGGCCCGATTATATATCCGACCCCGAGATATTCCGGAGTTATCTCCGAGCTCACGCTTGCATTCGGGAACGAGGATCCGCGGGGCGCGAGGTATCCCGGCGTATCCTTCCAGAGCCCGAAGACGCTCATCAGAGTCTTGTAGGCGACAGCAATTCCGAGGCCTGAGAAGAGGCGGCGGGCCATAGACCCTCCCCTCTCGCCGGCGATGAGCACTTCGGCGCACGCGGTGCCTTCCGGATACGGAAGCGTCCCATGTTCCTTCACGATAAGCGAGCGGCGGAGGGGGACCATGAACAAGACCCCCAGAATTCCGCCGACGAAGGCAAGGGTGAGGATATTGAAGTATGTAAAGAACCGCTCCCCTCCTGCGAGGAAAATCAGGGCGGGAAAGGTGAAGGCGACTCCGGCTGCGATCGATTCGCCTGCAGAGCCGATCGTCTGGACGATATTGTTTTCAAGAATCGTCGACTTGCCGAGCTTTTTGAATACGGCGATGGAAAGCACGGCGATGGGGATGGAGGCGGAGACGGTGAGGCCTGCCCGCAGGGCAAGGTAGACCGTGGCGGCCCCGAATATAAGCCCGAAGCACGCGCCGAGAATAATGGCCCGAATAGAGAATTCGGCTATGAGAGTATCGGCCGCGACGAAGGGCTGGAAGGCGGACTTGTTATTGGAATCAGCCATGAAACGCTCCTGGTTTAGTTTCGTGAGATCAGGGCTTTGATGACATTTCCTGCGACTTGCGGGTTTTCCTTAAAACGCCGGAGGGAATACTGGTACCATTGCTTTCCGAAGGGGACATAAATCCGGAGGCGGTGAGATTCGCGCACGATTCGTGCGCGAAGCTCGGGCCGGACCCCGAGGAGCATCTGATATTCGTAGGCCGGGGGCTTAAACTTCAGGAGTAGCTCAGAGGAGGCCCGGATAAGGTCGTCGTCATGGGTGGCGATTCCGACGTAGGAGCCTCCCCGAAACATTTTTTCCAGAATTTTCACAAAATTCTCATTGATCGCCCTGTGATCCTTGTAGGCGATCGATTCCGGCTCGATATAGATTCCCTTGCAGAGGCGGAAATTTGTAAGACCTTCGGCGATCAGCGCTTCAGCGTCCCGCATGCTCCGGCGCAGGTATGCCTGAAGCACGATGCCGACATTCGTATAATCCCTGCGAAGCTGGCGGTACACCCACAGGGTATCGTCGGTGCAGGAAGAATCTTCCATGTCGATCCTGACGAAATTCTGGAGCGACCGGGCGAGCTCCACAATCGGCCGCACGGTATCGAGACAAAACTCCCGTCCCAGTTTCAGCCCGAGCTGCGTCAGTTTCACGGAAACATTCGAGTCGAGTCTTTCCCTTTTGATCGCTTCGAAGACCGAAAGGATCGTATCCCGTGACTGGACGGCTTCGGCGCGGCCTTTGGTATCCTCGCCGAGGACGTCGAGAGTGGCGAGCAGCGTCTGCCGGTTGAGGCCGGTGACCACGCGGACTGCGTCTGATATCTCTTCGCCGGCGATATAGCGGCTGGCAAACTTTCGGACAACGGACTTGGGGACTGCGGGGAGGGTGGCGACGACGATCTTGTTAAAAATATTCATCGAGTATTTTTATGGCCGAAACCGCGTCGTCCGGAAGCCCGCAAAACGACTGGTGAATATAGGGAACAAGACTCTGAGAATCAAGCCGATTCAGCCAAAAATCAGATTCACGAGCCAGACCGAGGCAAGAAGGGCGGTGAGATCGGCAATGATCCCGGCGGGCACGGCCTGACGGGTCCTGGTGATGGACACGGAGCCGAAATAGACGGCGAGAACGTAAAAAGTAGTTTCGCTGCTCCCCATCATGACGGAGACCATACGGCCGATGAGGGAGTCCGGTCCGTGCGACTTGAAGATTTCCGACATCACCCCGAGAGACCCGCTTCCGGAAAGAGGGCGGATGATCGCCATGGGGAGCGCTTCGGGTGGCATGCCGATGAGGCGGGTCGCGGGCGCAAGCAGCGCGGACAAAATCTCCATGGCGCCCCCGGCGCGGAAGATTCCGATGGCGACCAGGATGGCGACGAGAAACGGGATGATCCTCACGCCGACGTTAAAACCTTCCTTGGCCCCCTCGACGAACGCTTCGTAGATCTTCACCTTCTTGATCGCCCCGAATATGACGACAAAAAGGACGATGGCGGGGATGGCGACGATGGAAATCGTGTCGATGATCGATATGAACGTTGACACAGGCTTATTCAGCGAGCTGTTTGCGATAGACCGGGAGCTTTGCGAGAATCTTTGCAGTAGACACCCCGACGACGAGTGCAATAAACGTAGCGACGATGACCGGGCCGAGAATTTCCGTCGGATTCGACGAGCCTGCGGCGGCCCGGAGCGCGATGACGGTGGCCGGGATAATCTGGACATTGCTGGTGTTGATAACGAGGAAGGTGCACATGGCGTCGGTGGCTGTGCCGGCCTTCCTGTTCAGCTTGCTGAGCTCTTCCATCGCTTTGAGGCCGAGGGGGGTCGCGGCGTTGGCCAGTCCGAGCATGTTCGCCGAAATATTCATGATCATCGCCCCCATGGCGGGATGATCGGGCGGGACGTCGGGGAAGATTTTCGTCGTAATCGGTTTCAGGGCGGCCGCCAGTTTGCCGACGAGTCCCGATTGTTCAGCGATCTTCATGATGCCGAGCCAGAGCGCCATGATGCCGATCAGGCCGATGGCGAGTTCGACGGCAGTCTTCGCGTATTTGATTATGCCATCGTTTGTGACGGCATTCAGGCGCACAAATTTTACCGGCTCAAAAAGAATTCTCGCTTTCGAATAAGGGGTGATCCAGCGGAGCCGTGCCGTGAGGTACTCCGGACCTCTCGCCCTGTCTTTCCAGAGCGCCGGGGCGGAGGAGTCAGGGAAAATGTGTATGAATCCGCCCGGATCGCCTGAAGGAAGGATTACTGCCTTCTGGGGACCGGAGGGGAGAGAGGACGTGACGGTACAGGGTCCGGAAAGCTTCTCCGTTGCACTGATCAGCACCTCCTCTTCTTCCCCGTTATGGTAGCGCCCGGTCGAGAGATCGTGCCAGTCGGCACCGAGTGCGACCAGAATTCCGATGACAACGAGTCCGAGCCAGATATAATTGAGCATTCGCCTCGGGGGAAAATTTTGCAGTTCAATATAGGGGAATCTCCCACAAAATCAATAGGCATTTGGATTCGCTGGCGAAAAATGGTATTTTCCACGCTCACGGCCCAACAGGAAACTCCAAGCCAGAACAGATCATTGAAAGGACTTATCATGAAATACGTGTGTATAGTGGGGGCGAGTCTTATCATCGCTGCCTGCCAGGGGGTGACGCAGCAGGATGTGCAGCTCAAGTCACCGAAAGACAGCGTCAGTTACAGCATCGGATTAGACATGGGAAAGAACATCCGGAGGCAGATGATAGACGTTGACGTGAATGTGCTTGCCCGCGGCGTCAAGGACGCCATCGACAGCGTGAAGCCCATGATGACGGAAGAGCAGATCACAACATGCATGACGAATTTACAGCAACAGGTGATGGCAAAACACGAAACAATGCAAAAAGAACAAGGAGAAAAGAACTTGAAGCAGGGTGAAGTTTTTCTCGCAGAAAACAAGAAGAAGGAGGGGGTGATAACGCTGCCGGACGGGCTCCAGTACAAGGTGATTACAGCCGGGACCGGTCCCAAGCCGAAAGACACGGAGACTGTTAGCGTTCATTACCGCGGGACGTTGATAGACGGGACGGAGTTCGACAGCTCTATAAAGAGGGGAAAGCCCGCGGAATTCCCGGTCAATGGGGTCATAAAGGGATGGACCGAGGCTTTGCTTCTCATGCCGACAGGCTCCAAATGGGAACTCTACATCCCGCCCGATCTTGCGTACGGCTCCCGGGGCGCCGGGGGAGTGATCGCGCCCAATGCCGTGCTGATCTTCGAGGTCGAGCTGCTGGCCATCAAATAACATCCGTTACACATCGGCGGGAGATGCCGCCTTTTTCCCAAAAAAGTCAATGAAGACCCCCGCGCTCATTCTGTCGGTCCTTCTCCCCTTTTCCGCATCGGGGCAGTCGATCCCCTTCCTCACCGACGACGATATCCGGATGCTCTCGAACGAGTTTTCCGGGGATCGCGCTTACGAGCATATCCGCGTCCTGAGCCAGTGGCACCGCGATTCCGGGATGGAAGGCTTCTTCAAGGCGGCGGATTACGTCATGCAGGCAGCGACTGCCGTGGGCTTGGAAAACGTCCATTTCGTCGAGCAGAAGATGGACGCTCCCAACTACACGGCACGATCGGCGGAACTCTGGATGACCGAGCCGGTGGAGGTGAAGCTCGCCGATATCGCCGAAGCGCCGGTTTACCTGGCGGACGGGAGCCACACGGCCGACGTCACGGCAGAGCTCGTCTGGATCGGCGATGCGGACAGCCTCACCGGGATGGATCTTAAAGGTAAGATCGTGCTGACGAACAGATCTCCCGGCGGCGCAGTTCAGGCAGCTGTGTATGGGAAGGGCGCAGTCGGCGTAGTTTCCTATCAGACGTCGGAGTCGAGAAGCCCGCTCGACGTCCCGGACCAGATCGCGTGGGGCCGGATCGGGGTCACTCCGCCGGAGGGGAAGAAGGGCACATTCGCCTTCATGCTGCCTCCGCGCAAGGGGGAAATCCTCAAGAAAATCCTGCAGACGAACGGGCTGCAGGACCTTTTTGCCACAGGGAAGAAAACCCGGGGTGGAAGGATTGTCCTTCACGCCAGGGTGAAAACCGATATCGGGCAAACGCCCGGGCGGACCGGATTTGTCGAAGGGTGGATCCGAGGCTCGACCTACCATAATCAGCAGATCGTCATCACCGCTCATCTGCAGGAGGAAAAGAGCTCTGCAAACGATGACGGGAGCGGATGCGCGAACATCCTGGAGATCGCACGGTCGATCAATTCCCTCGTCGCCGCAGGGAAGATAAAGAAACCCCTCAGGGACATCCGCTTCTGGTGGACGGACGAGATTTCATC
Source organism: uncultured Chlorobiaceae bacterium (assembly GCA_964410105.1). Taxonomy (GTDB): domain Bacteria; phylum Bacteroidota; class Ignavibacteria; order UBA10030; family SZUA-254; genus CAYPFY01. The sequence continues at coordinate 113,328 of CAYPFY010000003.1, read as the reverse complement.
CGAATACAAGTATTTCGAGGAGCACCCGGAGGAACCCAGAAAATTCCTCGCCAACATTCACCAGGACATGGTCGGGGCAAACCAGGCCATGGGGAGCCGGGTCCAGCACCTGATTTTCGCCCCGCATTCCCGCACATCGTATCTCGATGCGATATTCGAAAGCATTGGCAATTACCTCATCCTGACGAACAACGGCTACCTTGCCGCAAGCAGAAGCGGGGGCTATCCGCGGCCTTACACGCGCCCCCTGTATGCGACAAGGGGGACGCGGCAGGGCTATAACGCGAGGTTTGTCCCCTATTTCAACTCTTCCGATCACATGTGTTTCGTGGAGGGGATCATCGGAGTCCCGGCCGTCGCCACAATCAACTGGGACGACCCCTACATTCATTCTTCCGAGGATGATCTTTACCAGGTCGATCAGACGCAGCTCCGGCGCAATCAGTTCCTGATGGGATCGACGGCATACGTCCTGGCTTTTGCGACCGAGCGGGAGATTCCCCTGTTTGCGGGCGAGACATTTGCTCAGGGCGAGCGCCGTCTGGCTAACGACTTTCACGCGGCTGTACAAGCATTGCAGGACGGGAGGCATGACGACGGGGGCGGATGGAAGGATGCGCAGTTGCTTATCGAGCAGGGGATTCTGAGGGAGATCCGGGCTCTGAATTCCCTAAAAATCTTTTCACCGCAGGACCCTGCTGTGATTCCGGAACTGGCCGCCCGGGTTTCGGGAAAGCAGGCCGGACTGATGGCCGACCTGGAGGTCGTCTACAGAGATCTTCACGGGAAGACGCCTGATAACCCGGTGCCTGGAGCGGAGGACCTCGCGGCGTCGCGGAAAATCCCCGTCAATCCCGCAGACCTGGGTCTGTACTTCAAGAACAGGGGAAAAGCCAAAACCCCCGGAACCCTGCACAGCCTTATGCGCGACGAAGTTTACAATTTCGTCGATGGCCGCAGGAGCTTTTATGATATTTACAAGGCTGTCCGGGCCGAGCAGCTTGCCGGAGGGTCGTGGTATTACGGGACGGTCGTTCTGAAAGACGTCGTTGACATGCTGGATTCGGCGGTGGCGGAGGGTGCTCTTTCCCTCAGATAGAGCATGTCCCGTTTATTTCTCATCGTCCTCGCATTGTTAATGAAAGAGGCGCGCCCGGGTGGCGGGGACCGCGAGGGCGAGACGCCCGCCTCATCCCAAAACCGTTCGATGGACACGACCCTGGCGCGGAGCGCACAAACTCAGCGCGCGCGGGAAAGCCCCGACTGGGTGAAGGAGGCAGTCATCTACTGCGCCTACCCTCGCTCGGCATCGCCGGAGGGAACTTTCACCGGCCTCGAAAAACGCCTTCCGGAGCTGCGGGGAATCGGAGTAACGGTTCTCTGGCTCATGCCGATTCATCCGGTCGGGCTCAGGAACAGGAAGGGTTCGCTCGGAAGTCCCTATTCGGTGCGGGATTATTACGCCATCAATCCGGAATTCGGCACCCTTGCCGAATTTCAACACCTCCTCAACGCCGCCCACGACACAGGGCTGAAAGTCATCCTGGACCTTGTGGCCAATCACACGTCGTGGGACAGCCGGCTCATCGAGCAGCACCCCGAATGGTTCACGAGGGATTCCACCGGAAAAATCGTATCGCCCAACTCAGACTGGACGGATGTCGCCGATCTCGACTATTCAAAGAAAAGATTGCGCGGGTACATGATGGAGATGATGGAATGGTGGGTGAGGGAGATGGGCATCGACGGCTTTCGCTGCGACGTTTCGGAACTTGTTCCGCTCGATTTCTGGGTTGAGGCTGCGAAGCGACTAAGGGCTATAAAGCCGGTCATGATGCTCTCGGAGGGATCGCTTCCTGAGCAGCATCTGTCAGCGTTCGACCTGACATACTCCTGGAATTTGTATGACCTCCTCGATCCTCTCATCAAGGGCAGGCCTGCATCCGATCTCGGAGCCTTGCTTCAGGCGGAATCCCGGGAATATCCTCGCGGGAGTCTGCGGCTTCGCTTCAACACCAATCACGATAAGAACGCCTGGGATTCGCCGGCGGTCCTGAAATTCGGGGACGCATTGAAGCTTACGGCGGTGCTCATTGCGACAATCCCCGGGGTCCCGCTCCTCTACACGGGAGAGGAGGTCGCGAACGACAAGAAACTCAGCCTGTTTGAAAAAATCGCGGTGGATTGGAATCGCCCGAAGGACATGGAGACCCTTTATACGGGGCTCTTCCAGCTTCGCAAGAAACACAGCGCCCTCTCGGAGGGCGCTTTTGCGGAAGTTCCCACAACATCTGATCGTCTTTGTGCATTCCTACGGACTGACACGGACGACAGGGTGCTCACCGTGCTCAACTTCTCGGCCGATTCAGTTTGGGGCGAATTACACATCCCCCCTGCCATGGAGGACGGTCGACCGATGAAGGGGTATTATTCAGGCATCGACCTGGTGCCCTCAGGCCAGGTTCAAGTGAAGCTCCCGCCCCGCGGCTACGAGATATTCGTGCGGTAATCCGCCAGGCCTTCCCGGGAGCGGGCGCATGCCGGGGGGTATTTGCACGTTATTTTCAGTATGCGTAATTTGCACTCAATGAAATTCGGGAAATTTGGCGACAGTCGGCTGAGATGGGAGCGATTGATGATCACGACGATCCTGATCGCGCTTCCCGCCGCCCTGTTCGTGGATTGCTCATCACGATCCGGGAGCTCGGTGGACATGGGAGCATATGTCAAGGAGATCGAACAATGGCAATCGAAGAGACTCACCCGGCTGAAGGCGGAAGACGGGTGGCTCACCTTATGCGGGTTATACTGGCTTCATGAGGGGGAAAACAGTTTCGGCACAGACTCTGCGAACAGGGTCATCTTCCCTCAGGGGAAGTCCCCCCTCGTCGCGGGATCGCTGTGGGTGTCGGGTGAAAAAGTTCATATGGCAGCACGGCCCGGCGTCGAGATGAAATTCAGGGACTCGGTGGTGTCGCAGCTTGACATGATATCGGATGAAGAAGGCGCGGCCGATCCGACCATCCTCACGCTCGGGACATTGCGTTTTTATCTCATCAAGCGGGCAGGAAAGCTCGGAGTGCGCGTGAAGGACAGCGACAACCCGGCGCGTGTCAATTTCAGAGGGCTGGAATACTTTCCGACCGATCAGAGATGGCGGTTTGAGGCGCGATTCGAGCCGTACGTTCCCCCAAAAATGATGAAAATAGCCACGATGATCAATACCGTCGAAGACGACAGTTGTCCCGGAGCCCTCGTCTTCACCCGCGATGGAAAGGATTACCGCCTGGATGCCGTCGTGGAAAAAGGTTCTGATGGGCAATTCTTCTTGATGTTCAGCGATGAGACGGCGGGAAAGGAAACGTATGCGGTGGGGAGGCAGCTTTACGCCCCCCTCCCGGACAAGGACAACAAAGTCATCCTCGATTTCAACAAGGCATACAACTGGCCCTGCGTGTTCACGGAATTCGCGACATGTCCCATCCCCCCCCGCCAGAATCACCTCCCCTTCCGGGTTGAAGCCGGCGAAAAGATGTACAGCGGTCACTAGGTAACGTGCGATGCGGACGGTGACCCCTCAGGAGGACCTTGACCGCGACCTAGGGCTTGGAAGCCGCGTAGCGCAGGGGAGCCGCCTCCGGTTTTTGAACCGCGACGGGAGCTTCAATGTCAGCCGGCGTGGCCTCTCCTTCTTCCGTTCCCAGAACGCGTATCACCGTCTGCTGACGATGTCGTGGACGAGGTTTTTCCTTCTGGTCACCGTTGCCTATTTCCTGGTCAACCTGCTCTTTGCGTCGGGATATTTTCTGTGCGGCTCGGACAGCATCCAGGGCATCCGATCGGACGGGGCCGGGGAGCGGTTTCTCGGGGAATTCTTTTTCAGCGTTCAGACCCTTGCGACGATCGGATACGGGAGCATAAGCCCCAGGGGGCTTGCGGCCAATGTGCTTGTCACGTTCGAAGCCCTCGCCGGGCTCCTGGGCTTCGCGCTGGCGACAGGCCTCCTTTTTGCGCGTTTCTCCCGGCCGAGCGCGAAAATACTCTACAGCGATCGGGCCGTGATCGCTCCCTACCGCGGGAAGACCGCGTTTGAATTCCGGGTCGCGAACGAGAGGAGCAATGAATTGATCGAGGTGACCGCCACGGTCACGCTCAGCAGGTACGAGGCCGGTTCCGACGGCCGGAGGGTGAGGAAATTCCATCCCCTGGCGCTCGAGAGGCGGTCGGTCGTGTTCATGCCCCTGCACTGGGTCATCGTGCATCCGATCGACGAGCAGAGCCCCCTGTCCGGCGAAACGGAGGATTCATTGAAGATCTCGGACGCGGAGTTTCTCATCCTCATCACCGGAACTGACGAGACTTTTTCACAAACCGTTCATTCACGTTCTTCGTACAAATTCGACGAAGTCGAATGGGGCTCGAAATTCTCCGATCTCTTCCTTTCCTCGGACCGGATCGCCATCGACCTGCGCCGTATTCACGACACCGAAAAGATGGATGCGGGATCGGGTGAGGATCGGGCTGGCGGTTGAGTCGGCGACCGATCCGGGGTCGAAGAATTCCAGGCGTCTGATGTTCAAAATATCTGCCCTCCTCCTTGGTTTCCTTGCTCTCGGGCAGGGGAAGCACCCGAACAGCCCCGTGCTCAGGAGCTACGTTCCCTCCGACGCCCACTCCTATGTCCTTCCCGGCAATGAATCATACGAATTGTGGGCCGATTTCCAGCTCGTCCAGAAGGCCAACGACGGAGACCCGGTTGCGGAGCACGAACTTGGCATTCGGTATATATCGGGGAAAGGCTTCTCAGCGGACACCGAAAAGGCTGCGTACTGGATTGGCAAGGCGGCCGCGCAGAACCTTCCCTCGGCCCGGTACAATCAGGCCATACTCGAAACCAACGGCTGGGGGATGCCCTGGGACCCTTTCAAGGCCTACGGTGACATCCGGTTCGCGGCCGAACGGGAGATGCCCGAGGCGGTCTATGTCCTGGGGCTATACCTCCTGGACAACCTCGTCGTTCCGCGTGATGAGAAGGAGGCCTATTGTCTCATCCGGGCGGCGGCCGATAGCGGATATGCGCCGGCGGCGGAGACGGTCGGGGCGCTTGACCGGAGGGGGTTCGGGATGAGGGAGGCCGATACGGCCCGGAGATTTCAGGCCTCATCGGTCGTCTTTCTGGATTTCAACCGGGACACGTCTACTCACACCGACGACACGACGCTCGTGGGAGAATTCCTGCGGGACGGCTCGGAGAAAATCGCCGGTCGTCGGACTGAGGATGCCGCTCCGGATACCTCCCTCCTTTCGCAGATGGAGGAGGCTGCCGAATCGGGGAGCCCGGAGGCGCTGACGCTGCTCGGGCGCTGGCACGAGGAGGGGCTTCGTTTCCGGCCCGATCCCGTGCGGGCGTCGGTCTATTATTTGCGCGCGATCCGGTATGATTCCCCGCGTGCGCCATTCCTCCTCTGGGACCTGATTCACGCACCGAATTTCTTCGCAACGTTGAAATCGAGGATCGACCGGAACGATCCGGATGCGGAGTTCATCTGGGCATCGCTGGTCGGATCGCAATTTGATTTCCAGCTCACCGGAGCTCAGGCGTTGGAATTGCTTGAAAAGGCCGCCTCCCGAAACAGCGTGCAGGCAATCATCGAGCTGGGTTTATGGTACGCGCAGGGACGCGGAGTTTCACAAAATCGTGACCGGGCGATCGCCCTGTGGAAGCGGGCGGCGGCGCTCGGGAGCCGCGAGGCGAGAATCAGGATCGCTGTTACGCAGATCATGTCGGCCGGGAATCCGCAGTCTGCGCGGGGCCTCGTTCCTGAATTGCGGGATGCAGCCCGGGACGGATCGGTGCTTGCCGAGGTTGCCCTTGGGTATTGTTTCGAAAAGGGCATAGGGCTTCCGCGGAAGACCGGGGAGGCGGCCCGGCTCTACCGCAGCAGCGCCCAGCGGGGAAGCATCGTCGGCTTCAGCGCGCTGAAGAGGCTGCACGAGGAGAGGCGGCCGCGGGATTTCCCGCCGGTCGATTAGGGTATACCCGCGGTTTTGACCTTGCAAGGGGGGGTGACGTTCCTTTCACATTTTCGCTCAAAACCGTATATTCAATAGCCCCCTTAAGGACAATCCAATGGCAGACAATAAAATCATCTTCTCGATGATCGGCGTCGGGAAGGTCCATAAGCCCAACAAGCAAGTTTTAAAGGACATTTACCTTTCCTTTTTCTACGGAGCGAAAATCGGCGTTCTGGGCTTAAACGGAGCCGGGAAATCGACCCTGCTGCGCATCATCGCTGGAGTCGATAAGGACTACCTCGGACAGATCACCGCTCAAAAGGGGATCACGTTCGGATACTTGCCGCAGGAACCCGAGCTCGATCCGGAGAAAACCGTGAAGGAGGTCGTGGAGGAAGGCGTCCAGGAGACGGCGAATCTATTGAAGGAGTACGAGGCGGTAAGCGCGAGTTTTTCTGAACCGGATGCGGATTTTGACGCCCTTCTCGCACGGCAAGCGAAGCTGCAGGAGAAAATCGACCACCTTCAGGCGTGGGATCTTGACAGCAAACTGGAACAGGCGATGGACTCACTGCGCTGCCCGCCGCCGGAGACGCGCGTTTCCGTGATCTCGGGCGGGGAGAGACGCCGCGTGGCGCTCTGCCGTCTTTTGCTCCAGGAACCGGACGTCCTCCTCCTCGACGAGCCGACGAACCACCTCGATGCCGAGTCGGTCGAGTGGCTCGAACACCATCTCAGTCGATACCGCGGGACCGTCATCGCCGTGACGCACGACCGCTATTTTCTCGACAACGTCGCCGGCTGGATCCTCGAGCTGGACCGGGGCGAGGGGATTCCTTTCGAGGGCAACTACTCGTCGTGGCTCGAGCAGAAGCGGGCGCGTCTCGCAGTCGAGGAGAAGCAGGAGTCCAAACGACAAAAGGTGCTCGAGCGGGAGCTGGAGTGGATCCGGCTGAATCCGAAGGGCCGACATGCAAAGAGCAAAGCACGCATATCGGCGTATGAACAGATGCTCGCGGACGGAAATGATAAAAGGAATGAGGAGCTCGAGATCTACATCCCTCCGGGACCGCGGCTGGGCAATCTCGTCATTGAGGGGGAAAACGTATCGAAGGCATATGGCGAGAATCTCCTTTACGAGGGGCTCACATTCAGCCTCCCTCCCGGGGGCATTGTCGGCATCATAGGTCCCAATGGCGCCGGGAAGACGACGTTGTTCAGAATGATCATGGGATTAGAGGCGCCGGACAGCGGGACGATTCATCTGGGCGAGACGGTGAAGATCGCCTACGGGGACCAGGGACGGCCGCTTGATCCCGCCAAAACCCTCTGGCAGGAGATTTCCGGAGGAGAGGAGCTCATCACGCTGGGAAAACGGGAGATGAACTCCCGGGCGTACGTCGCTCGTTTCAATTTCAGCGGACCGGACCAGCAGAAGCCGACCGGTGTCCTCTCAGGAGGGGAGCGGAACCGGGTTCATCTGGCAAAAGTTCTCAAAGAGGGGGCAAACGTGCTCCTTCTGGATGAGCCGACGAACGATCTTGACGTGAACACATTGCGCGCCCTTGAGGAGGCATTGCTCAATTTCGCGGGCTGCGCGGTCATCATTTCCCACGACCGGTGGTTTTTGGACCGTGTGGCGACCCACATCCTGGCTTTTGAAGGGGACAGCAAGGCGTTATGGTACGACGGCAACTATTCGGAGTATGAAGAGCACAGGAGGAAACTCCTTGGCGTCGAGGCGGAGAGGCCTCACCGCCTCAGATACAAGAAGCTGATGAGGGCATGATAGATACTGAGGCCTCAAAACTGCGGGGGGGCTGAAAGGAATGCTTTATGCGTAATCTGAAGCTCGTGCTGGTCGCGTGCGTCTTTCTGCTTGCGGGATGCAAGGAAGAGGGCACGGAAATCATTCCCGGGAATCCCCTGGTTCATTACATCGACGGTTCCATAGTCGCGAACATGATGCCGGTTGTGGATCCCGACTCCATTCCCAATCGTGTCAGAAGCCGGTTCAGAGTTCTCCTCGTCAATCTGGGATCCGAGGATCTAAAGTCCCTCAGCATTCCGGCGGCCGATGTCATCCTGGTGGCGACGGGAGAAAAAGTCGGCACGTTCGGAGTCAGGACCGATTGGGACGGGACCCTGGGCCCCGGGCAGAGCAAGGTTTTGACATTTGCCAAGCGGGACTCAACGGAAAATTTCTCCCGGATTCCGTGCGGGCAGACAGTCACGCTCAGCATCACACTTTTACAGAAGGGCGCGCCCCTGAGTTCGGCGTCGTCGCCGGATTACCCGTTCTTGTGCCTTCAATAGCAGATCGTGAAGCCGCTGCGGCACAGTAGTGAGACCCGGTTCGGAAAACTTCGACCGTTCCGGGCGGCTGCGATATCCGTAGCGCTCCTTTTGAGGCTGTTCGCTTGCGGGCAGGGCCGCGATCCCGCACGGAATGCGGCATTCCTGCACGGCCGGTGGTTTGACGGAAATGGATTTGTCGCGACCGATTTCTATTCGGCGGATGGGCGGCTGACGGCATCAAGACCTGAGCGCATCGACACCTCTGTTGATCTAACGGGTAAATTCATCGTTCCCCCCTTCGGCGAGGCGCACAATCACAATATCGACGGATTCAAGAAGGTTGACGAGCGGATTCGCCGATACCTTTCGGACGGAATCTACTACGTCAAGAATCCGAACAGCATACCCCGGTACACGAAGACGCTTGCCGGGAGCGTGAATACCCCCTCGTCGGTCGATGTGATTTTTTCAAACGGCGGCCTTACCTGCTCGGACGGGCATCCACTGGAACTTGTCCGGCGCAACATCGGCCTCGGGATTTTCACGCAGGAAGACGGGGAGGGAGGCATGTACTACATCATCGATTCCCTCGCCGATCTCGATCGGAAGTGGGAAAAAATCCTGGCCGACAGGCCCGGGTTCATCAAAACCTATCTCCTCTACTCCGAGGATTTTTCGCGGCGGCGGAACGACACAGCATATTTCGGATGGAAGGGGCTCGATCCGAAGATTCTTGGGGAGATCGTCTCCCGTGCCCACCGGGCGGGTCTGAGCGTTACGGCGCACATCGAGACGGCGGCGGATTTCCATAACGCGCTTCAGGCCGGGATTGACGAGATCAATCACATGCCGGGGTTCCGGGCCGATTCGAACCAGAATTTCTCTCGCTATGAGATTTCCGAAGAAGACGCTGCCCGGGCAGGCCGAAGGGGCACGGTGGTTGTGACAACGCTCGCCGGGAGCACATCCGGAAGCGGCGACTACGGGGAGAGGCTCAGGCGGCTCCATATCCGGAATCTCGGCCTCCTGAAGAAATACGGAGTCCGTATGGCGGTCGGAAGCGACGCGTACCGGCAGACATCTGTGCAGGAGGCGATGTATCTCAGCGGGCTTGGGGTATTTACAAACGCGGAGCTGTTGCGGATCTGGAGCGAGAACACCGACTCTGCAATTTTTCCGAGGCGGAAAATCGGTCGGCTTGCCGAGGGATACGATGCGAGTTTCCTGGCCCTGGATGCCGATCCCCTCAAAGATTTCATGAACACTCAGAAAATCTCCTGCCGGGTCAAGGAAGGGAAAATCCTCACCCCGCGATAGGGGGCAAACCTGTTCACCAAGGAAAGGAGCGACGTGATGCCGGCTTCAATAACCGATCGACCTCAGAAAACAGAATACGCCCAGTATTATGGAAAATACATCGACCTCGTCGGGGAAAGGGACATAATCGGGGCGATGGAAAAAGAAATGGCCAAAACATCCGCCTATCTCCGGTCCCTCCCCCCAGGCTCGGGGGAGAAGAGATACGCTGCCGACAAATGGACCATAAAGCAGGTCATAGGACACCTCATTGACACCGAGAAAGTCTTTTCGTCCCGCGCTCTCTTTTTTGCACGGGGCGCACCGGGCCCGCTTCCGGGGATCGAGCAAGAAGAATGGATGAACTTCTCCCCTTTCAACGCCCAGAAGCTCGACGAGCTGACGAGCGAGTTCGAGTCTGTCCGTCAGTCGACGATCTATTTCTTCAAGTCGCTCGATGCGGACGCCTGGACGAGACAGGGAAAAGCCAGCGGATTCGATTTCACGGTCCGTTCGCTTGCTTATATCATCCTAGGGCACGAGAGGCATCACCTCGAAATTCTCAAAACCCGCTATAGTTAGACCGCATATTCGTCACACCAATCGAAGGAAACCTACTATGGCCAGGGATCCACGGGTCGACGCATACATTGACCGGGCGGGCGAGTTCGCCCGGCCGATCCTGCGACATCTGCGGAACATTATTCACGAGTCGTGCCCGGATGTCCGGGAGGAGCTCAAGTGGGGTTTTCCTCATTTCATGTACAAGGGGATCCTCTGCAGCATGGCTTCCTTCAAGAGTCACTGCGCGTTCGGATTCTGGAAAAGCAAGCTCATCATGGACAAGACGGCCCGGGCGGAAGAAGCGATGGGGCAATTCGGAAAAATCCAAAAAGTCTCCGATCTCCCCGGAAAGGCCGTGCTGTCCAAGTACATCAAGATGGCCGCGAAGCTGAACGACGACGGCGTGAAGCTTCCGAAGCCCCGCCCAAAACCCAGGACCGAGCTGGTGATCGCCGGCGATTTTCTGAGCAAAGTCCGTAAAAGCCCGAAGTCGAAGTCGATCTTCGAGGGATTCAGTTATAGCCACAAGAAGCAATACATCGAGTGGATCGGCGAGGCCAAAACAGCAGAGACGAGGGAGAGGAGAATGCGGGAGAGCCTGGAGTGGATATCTGCGGGGAAGCCCAGATTCTGGAAATACGCGAAAAAATAGCAGAAGAACTTCCTGGACAGATCGCTCAAAAACACGTATATTGGACCCAATCACAACTGGAGCATCCATGAAAAATCTTGTGGTGGAATTCATCGGCACGTTTTTTCTCGTCCTCGTCATCGGACTGTCGGTCATCGAGCCGGGCGCCGGTTCCCTCGCCCCTGTGGCGATCGGCTGCATGCTCATGGTGATGGTCTACGCGGGAGGGCACATTTCGGGAGGACACTACAACCCGGCGGTGACGCTGGCCGTCTGGCTGCGCGGCAAATGTCCGACGAAGGACGTCGCGCCCTACATGGTTTCGCAGGTTGTCGCAGCGCTGATCGCGGGGGTCATCGTCAACTTCTTCAAAGGAGGGGGGGCAGCCGTGGCGGCTTCTCCGGAGATTTTCAAGGCGCTCGTCTGCGAGTTTCTCTTCACCTTTGCGCTCTGTTACGTCGTCCTCAATGTTGCGACCTCCTCCAGGACTGCAGGTAATTCCTATTACGGCATGGCTATCGGGTTCACGGTGATGGCCGGGGCATTCGCCGGAGGACCGATCTCCGGAGGCGCTTACAACCCCGCCGTCGCCGTCGGCATCACGACCATGGGGCTTAGTTCTGTGGGAAATTTGTGGATTTTTCTCGTCGCAGATTTCCTGGGAGCTGCCGCAGCCTATCGTGCGTATGCGATGGCGAATCCTGAAGAGACGACCTCCTGATGAGGTCGAACGGCGCCCCGGCAAGATCGGCTATTGACTCGAAGGCCGCCGCGTGCCTCGTTTTTCTCCTCGGTGTCTCCGGGGTTCGGGCTCAGAGCGATATCTCTCCTCTCTGGACCGTACACATCGATGAGGTGGACTCCTCGAACGCTCTCAGTTTTGAGCGGCTCGCCGGAAAGCAGTTCCTAATCCGCAATGGCATCATGCGGGATCATCAGTTGCCGGTCTCGCCGAGCTATGTCCTCACAAGCGAGGCATACACCTACATGCGGTTCATCCCCCGGAAGTTTTATGGGGAACTTGATCAATCCTCAAAGATTCCTGACGATGTACGAAAGCTCCTGACCGAGAAAGCGTCCATATTCGACGATTCTATCCACGCCACCCTCCGGTTCCACCATAACGAGCTTTGGCAATTCGACAAGTCTTCAAGTTACATCCCGGAAAAGATTCCCACGGCGCCCGGGTACGTCCGGATCCGTACCGAGTGGGTGAAGCCGGGCCGGAGCGCGCTTTATGACAGTCTCGTCGCCCGTCTGCACGATGCGCTCGTGAGTATTCGCTACTCGCAACCCTGTCTCGTCTTCTTCTCGTCATACGGTGAAGGGAGCAACCATTTTCTCTGGCACGCGCAGAGCAGGGAGCAGTTCGTGGGGACGCCGGAGGAGCTCCTTGCGAAGGCTTTTGGGAAGGAGGAAGCCGGCCGCATCATGGGTGAATGGCGCGAGTGTCTCATCAGGGAATCCGACGCAGACGCGGTTCCCCGTCCGGATATCATCGGGCTCGACGTTCCCTGGTTTGGATTAAAGTGATCCGGGATTCGCACTGTTTTCCGGCGTAGCGAGCGAAAGGCGCATGAGCGGCGTCCTAAAGATCGGGCTTATCGGGGATCATGATCCGGAGGTGACGGCGCACAGGGCGATCCCGGAAGCTCTTGGGCTTGCGGCCCGCGGGCTGGGCGTCTCGGTTGCTCCGGAATGGGTGCACACTGCCTCCCTGGGGAGGGATTTTTCAAAACGTCTCGGGGGATTCGACGGCTTGTGGTGCGTACCAGCGAGCCCATATGCGGACATGGACGGCGCGCTGCGAGCGATCGGATTTGCCCGAAAGAATCTTGTTCCTTTTCTCGGGACATGCGGTGGATTCCAGCACGTATTGATTGAATACGCCCGATCGGTTCTGGGCCTCATCGATGCGGATCACGCCGAGTCGAATCCCGACGCCCGGGTGAAACTGATATCGCGACTCGCCTGCTCCCTTGTCGAGAAAACGGGCGAAATCCTCCTCTCCGAGGGTTCGCGGGTCCGGGCATTGTACGGCGGGGCGGACAGGGTCACTGAGACTTTTCACTGCAGCTTCGGGCTGGACTCGGGTTACCTCCCGGTCTTCAGGGACAGCGGGATGAAATGTACTGGATTCGATCCCGGGGGGGAACTGAGAGTGGTCGAACTCGAAGGGCATCCCTTCTACATGGCGACGATGTTTCAGCCTGAAAGATCGGCCCTCCGGGGCGTTGCCCATCCGATCATCCTAGAATATCTCCGGGCCTGCCGGGCCGGGTGAGTTCATCCTTCGGCTGCCCTCCTGAAGGATTCTTTTCCCAAATTCGTATATTTCATTCCACCGGTTTTTCTCCATGCTTTCCCTCGACAAAATATCTGTCCAGTTCGGAGGCCGATCGTTGTTCGGCGAGATTTCCATCATGGTCGGTCCCCATGACAGGATCGGGCTTGTGGGGGCGAACGGGACGGGCAAATCGACCCTTCTCAAGATCATCGCAGGCACGAGCGAAGCCGACAGGGGGACGGTCATCAAGGCGCACTATGTGACCGCCGGATACCTTCCGCAGGACGGGGTCATCGCTTCGGGAAAAACCCTTGCCGGCGAGGCCGAGACCGCTTTCGAGGACGTCATCCTGGTGCAGGGGGAGCTGGCCGAGGTCCAGCAGCGCCTTGAAACCCTTGATCCGATGAGTGAAGAGCACGCCGAGACTGTGGAGATTTTTGGAGAGCTTCAGCACAAGCTGGAGGACCTCGATGCTTTCCGGATGAGATCGAAAGTGGAACGGGTCCTCATGGGTCTCGGATTCGGCGTTGCGGACTTTGAAAGGCAAACCGAAGAGTTCAGCGGAGGTTGGCAGATGCGCATCGCCCTCGCGAAGCTCTTGCTGAAGGAGCCCTCCCTCCTGCTGCTCGATGAGCCGACGAATCACCTCGACCTCGATTCGCTGGAATGGCTTGAAGAGTATCTCCGGGGCTATAACGGGGCGATCATCCTCGTCTCGCACGATCGTGCATTCCTCGACAGCCTCACAAAAAAAACGCTGGCCCTCGGCGCGGGGAAGCTGGAGATTTTTGAGGGAAATTACAGTTTCTTCGAAAAAGAGCAGAAGCTCCGGCGGGAGCAGCAGCTCAGCGCTTACAAGAACCAGCAGAAGGAGTTGAAGCAGACTCAGGAGTTCATCGAGAGGTTCCGGTACAAGGCCACCAAGGCACGGCAGGTTCAGAGCCGGGTCAAGGCGCTCGAAAAAATAGAGCTCATCGAGATCGAGGGCGAACAAGAAGAAATCCGTTTTCACTTTCCCCGGCCCAAGCCGAGCGGGGCGACGGTGATGGAGCTTCGCGATATTCAGAAAAAATACGGCGGGCATGAGGTCTTCAGCGGGCTCAGCTGCACGATCGAGCGGGGGGATCGCATAGCCGTCGTCGGGATCAACGGCGCGGGAAAATCGACACTTTCCCGCGTCCTCGCCGGGGTGGAACCGATCGACGGAGGAGAGCGGAGGCTCGGATACAACGTCATCGTCTCCTATTTCGCGCAGCACCAGGCCGAAGAGCTCGACGGGACCAGGGAAGTTCTGCAGATCGTCGATGATGTGGCCGTGGGGGAGATCCGGCCGAAGCTGAGGACCATCCTCGGATCGTTCCTGTTCCACGGCGACGATGTTTTCAAGAAGGTCGGAGTCCTTTCAGGGGGCGAGAAGAGCCGGCTTGCACTGGCAAAGATGCTGCTGCAGCCGGCGAACTTCCTTATCATGGATGAGCCGACCAACCATCTCGACATGAGATCGAAGGAGGTGCTCCAGGAGGCATTGCGCGAATACGGGGGCACGTTTCTCATCGTCTCGCACGATAAGGCATTCCTCGATCCCATCGTGACGAAGGTCATCGAAGTCAGCACGGGAGGGATCAGGACTTTTGCCGGAAATGTCTCCGAGTACCTTGGCCGCAAGAGAAATATTCGGAATGCCGTCGAAGAGAGCACGACAAGCGCCCCGCGCGATAAGGACCGGAAGCGCGTGGAGGCGGAGCAGAGGCAGCAGCTGTCACGGAAGCTTCACCCTCTCCGCGAGGAACTCGCCTCGGTGGAGGGAACCATCGCGAGCGCCGAGCAACGAAAGCGCGACATCGAGACACTAATGGCCGATCCGGGGTTTTACGACGGGGGCCGGGATGTCAGGGCGATCGCCCATGAATACAAGGAGCTTCAGTCGAGGCTGACACAGGCCTATTTTACCTGGAACGAGATATTGGCGAAAATCTCCGTTATCGAAAATCTCGGGTCGAAGAACCGATGAAAAGGGCGGGATCTCCGGACGCTCATGCTGACCGGCTGATTTTTCGGCCCCTTGATGCGGGGACATGGCGCGATTTCGAGTACCTCTTCGGGCCTCGGGGCGCGTGCGGCGGATGCTGGTGCATGTCGTGGCGGCTCGGCCGATCCGACTTCGAGTCAGGGAAGGGGGCGGGAAACAAAAGAAAGATGAGGCGGCTTGTTTCACAGGGAGAAGAGATCGGGATCATCGCGTATTCCGGGAAAACTCCTGTCGGGTGGTGTGCCGTGGCTCCGCGGGAATTCTTTGTGAGATTGGAAAATTCCCGGGTCCTCAGGCGGGTCGATGACCGGGAGGTCTGGTCGATCACCTGTTTATTCATAGAGAAAGGGCACCGGAGGCAAGGGATCTCGGGAAAAATGCTCGGGGCGGCGATCGAGCATTGCAGGACAAAGGGAGTCAAGGTAGTTGAGGCATACCCGGTAATTCCCTACTCGCAGAAAATGCCCGCTGCGTTCGCATGGACGGGAATTCATTCAACATTCTTGGAGGCGGGATTTATCGAGGAAAAGCGCTGGTCGCACGCGCGGCCCATCGTCAGGTATTATATCGGCGACCGCTAGCGAATACTCTCAAATCATAGTTGATATCTGAAGCAGAGAAAATCTAACGGAGGTTTTTCATGGAAGTGAAGCGTGAATTCTTGCGTCACACGGTTGCAACACTTGCGTATCGGGGAGAAAAAGTCTTGCGAAACGCTCCCGCGGAATTCGGCCGGAAGCGAGCCGGCGAAAAAACACGGACGCCGGTCGAGATCCTCACACACATAGGGGACCTGCTCGACTGGGCATTTCATCTCTCAAAGGGGGCTTACACGTGGAAGGACTCGGCGCCCGGGTCCTGGGAGAGCGAAACGTCGAGGTTTTTCGAGGCGCTCGGAAAACTCGACTCATCCCTCGCGTCTTCCGAGGCCCTTGGGTATCCGGCCGAGAAGATTTTTCAGGGTCCCATTGCGGACGCACTCACTCATATCGGCCAGATCGCCCTCCTCCGCGGCCTCGCGGGGTCGCCCGTGAGAGGAGAGAGCTACTTCAGGGCGGAGATCGACGCGGGGAGGGTGGGCAGGGATCAGTCTTCTAAACGTGCGGAATTCTAGTAACTTATTTCGATCGTCAGCCTGAAGGGTCAGACATGCCGTCACTCATCACAGCTCCCTCGGTCATCGCTGCGGCGGGCACGAAACCGAAAAGAATCGAGGAGTTCATAGGCAACGTTAACACGCAGTCGGACGATGTGAGCATCGCCCTCATGCGGAGCCCGGCCGGCTGGGTGGAACCCGGCCAGACACCCGAATTCGACGAGTACACGATTGTCCTTCGGGGAACTCTCAGGGTCACGGACAGGAGGGATCACATTGACGTTCATGCCGGGCAGGCCGTGATCGTTCGCAAAGGGGAATGGATACAATACAGCACGCCTGAGGGGGCGGAATACATCGCCGTCTGCCTGCCCGCCTTCTCCCCCCGGCGGGTTCATCGCGACGCTTCATCTGCCGAATGAACGGCGCGCCGGATCCCGCCAAATGTTTTACTGACTCAGAAGCGCGTAACCCCGGGCCTGATACTCCATCAGGACGAGCAGCGCATCGCTGGCGACTGCTAGCTCCGGCGCGATTGACTTAGGGTCTATTTTATCCCCCGCAAGATTCTGCCCGCAGACAAAGAGTTCAACCCCTGCCTTCTTGAGTTCGGAGAGGACTTTGAGGTTGGGATTGGCGACCCCGTGTTTCGCCTTGTAATGCTCATCGTCGAGGATACCGTCGAGCGCCCCGCCGTGGAAGACGATCGCGAACTTCACGTTGTCATCCGGGACGCCCGTCACCCTGAAGGCGTTCAATTCCGACCCTGCGTTATTGACCGCAGGGAGAAGATCCCCCGGCGTCTTGCCAGACTTCGTGGCGTCGAAAATCGCCTTGTACACATGGTTCTTATCGGGCGGCAGGGCCGCGTTCGGAATCACCACGTACCCATCGGCCTGGGGGATTGCCGGAGACAGTGGCCCCGGCCACTGAGCTGCCGCAGTGCCGGCCAGTAACAGCGAGCACAGCACGGGGAATGATAATCGCCTTGTTAGCATGGGTCTTTCCTTTCGAGGTATGACTGGTTGTGAGAATGAGGCGGGGGATAGCAGAATCTCCCGGTCAGAAAGTCAGAACTTCCAGCGAATCGTCGCGGTGACTCCCGCTCCGGGGAACCCATTTGTCCCGAGGTCCGGGCCGACGTCGAAGTCATAGAGGTTTGCGCCGACGTAGGCATCGAGGAGATTGAGGAAGTACAGCCCGCCGAGGAACCAGGCGAAGCGGTCTCTTTCATCCCTGTAAAAGTCCCTGAGCGTGAGATACTGGCTGTTACCGGAGCTTGAGGCGCGGAGGCTCGCATCGAATGCGTCGCGGAATTCCCTGTATTTGTCGTTGAGGTGAATCCATTCATAGACCCAGTACCCGCCCAGCCCCCAGATGACGGGGGCTTTCCAGTAATTGGCGTCATAAATCTGGCCGGCGCCGGGGGCAACGGCGGAGAGACCGACGGCGAGCCATGCAGATTTCTTCGGATGATAGGCGGCGGGGGGAGGGAGGGAATCGGAGAGTCGTACAGTCGCCCGGCCTGTATCGGAGCGGATCGCAGCCGAATCTTGGGAGTGGGCGGGGCACCAGAAGAGGAAGAGCGGGATGAAAATCCACCCTCTAGATCTTTTCGACAACGGCGATCGCTTCAATTTCGACCTTCACATCACGCGGCAGACGTGACACCTCGACGGTCGATCGCGAGGGAGGATTGGAGTTGAAGAATTCCGCATACACCTCATTCATCCCGGCAAACTCGTTAAGATCCCTCAGGAAGACGGTGGTCTTGACGACCCGATCCAGGGACGCTCCTCCCTGCTCGAGGATCGCTTTGAGATTATTCATCACCTGCCGGGTTTGGACCCGGATATCCCCCTGCACGACCTGTCCGCTCGTTGGATCGAGGGGGATTTGGCCGGCGGTGAACAGAAATGCCCCGGCTCCGATCATCCCCTGATTATAGGGTCCGATCGGAGGGGGTGCATTCTTGGTGAGAACGATTGACGGCGGCAAGGCTCAGCCTTCTATCGACGTGATCAGGTCGAACAATCTCCCAAGGTCGTCGTGTGAATAGAATTCGATGACGATTTCCCCTTTTCCATCCTCGTGCGTCGATATACGGACGCGGGTTGCAAGGATCTGCTGTATGCGCTCCGCGATATTTTCCTCGACGGTGCCTGCGCGTCGCTGAGGCTGTCCCTTCGACGCCTTCGACTTCTGGCCCGCGTCGCGAACGATCTTTTCGACCTGGCGGACGTTGAGGTCTTTGCGCACGATCCGGCGAAAGAGCTTCACCTGGGAGTTCTCATCGGGCAGCCCGAGGAGCGCGCGGGCATGTCCCATCGTCAGCTGAGATTTCCGGAGGGCTTCCTGGACAACGGCCGGCAGTTTCAGGAGCCGGAGAAAATTCACGATCGTCGTCCGGTCCTTGCTCACCTTCTGGGCCACCTCCTCGGGGCTGAGCCCCACATCCTGCATCAGGCGCTGGTATGAAATCGCGATTTCAATGGGATTAAGGTGTTCGCGCTGAAGATTCTCGATGAGGGCGAGTTCGAGCATCTCCTGGTTTGTTTTGACCTCGATGATATAGGCGGGGACGGTGGTGAGGCCGATCTCGGACGAGGCGCGGATGCGCCGCTCGCCGGAGATGAGTTCATAGAATCCGTCCTCCACGGGCCGGACGGTAACCGGCTGGATGATCCCCTTCTGCTGGATCGAGGCTTTGAGTTCATCGAGCGCCTGTTGGTCGAAATCTGCCCTGGGCTGGAGGGGATTCGGCCGGATTTTATCGAGATCGATCCGGGTTATTGAACCGACGGGTGCACTTTCCCTCGGCCCTTCGACGGCGGCGGGAGCCGCGGGGGGTTCCGTCATAGGCCGGATCAGGGCCGAAAGGCCCTTCCCCAGGCCACCTTTAGCTTTTGACATATGATTCCACCGATGGTTGTGAGAGCTTGCCCGAAAACTGTCGTGAGAGAAATTCTTTCGCGAGTTCCATGTAGTTTCTGGCTCCCGAGGATACGGCTTCATAGAGGAGCACCGGTTTTCCGTAGCTGGGGGCCTCGCTCAGCCGGACGTTGCGGGTGATGATCGTGGAAAAAAGCTTTTCGCCAAAATGTTTCCTGACCTCGTCGATGATTTGATTCGCCAGCCTGAGGCGGCTATCGTACATCGTCATCAGCACCCCCTCGATCTGAAGCCGGGGATTGAGATTCTTCTGCACGATGGAGATGGTATTGAGGAGCGCCCCGAGGCCCTCGAGGGCATAATACTCGCATTGCACCGGGATGAGAACGGTATCGGCGGCAACGAGCGCGTTCAGGGTCAGGAGCCCTAGGGACGGGGGACAATCGATGAAAACATACTCGAACTCATCCCTCACCTTGTCACTGACCGAGCGCATCCTGTGTTCGCGCTCTTCCTCATCGACCAGCTCCACCTCAGCTCCGACGAGATCGATATTCGACGGGATGAGACTGAGAAACGGCATCTCGGTCCGGACGACGAGAAGGCGGGGATCGACGCCGTTAATGAGCGCGTCGTAGACGCCGCGGTGTTCTCGCGGATCGATGCCGAGCCCGCTCGTCGAATTCGACTGGGGATCGGTATCGATCAGTAGGGTGGGGAACTCGGCAACGGCGACGCCGGCGGCGAGATTGATCGCGGTTGTGGTTTTGCCGACTCCCCCCTTCTGATTCGCGATGGCGATAACCTTAGACATATGATCTCATGGCGGCCGATATAAGCAGGGCGGTGATCCCGAGCAATATACTGATTTTTCTGAACTGATCGATGCGTTTCCGGTAGAGTTCCGCCCCCTCGTCGAACCCGCCATTCGATGAGGGCCCGGAGAGATACTGGAGCATCCTCGCGTAGCCGAAGGCATAAAAGGCCATGAGGATGAAAATCAACTCTTTCAGTGCGAGGAGTTTCGACCAGTAGTTATCATACCGGAACCAGATGAAATGCGGATTGAGAAGCATCATGATGACGCCGGTGGCGAGCATGGTCCAGACGCTCATCCAGACGAACCCCACAAACCGCTTGATGATTTTCTTTGCGGCGGCCTGCACGTAGGCATTCTCCTCTTCAACGACAGGCATCATCACAGCCCCCTGAAAGATGAGTCCCCCCAACCATACGACGGTGCTGACGGCATGCATGGCGCGGCAGATCCAGAGAACAAATTCCAAGGAATCCCTGAAGAATTTTGGGAATATCGCCCTCAATATAAACCTTTTTCCTCCCGAAAGCAACGGATTCAGCCGGAGGGTTTTTCGGTCGCGGGGGTCGGGGCTGAGGAGAACGCGTAGCTGTGGAGCGCCAGGAGCAACAATCCGATATCCTCCAGGACCCGGAGCCAGCTCACGGGGCTCGCATGCTCCTTCCCGAAGCACCCGCAGTCGATCTTCAACTCCCGGGCGAGGGCGCTGATCATGGCCACGATGAACATGCCAAGCAGCACCGTCAAAAGCCCGGAGCTCGGCCTGATCAGGAAGCCTCCGAGGAGAAACGCTCCGCAGAGAAGCTCCAGCCAGGGTACGATGAGAGAAAACAGATTCACGAGCGAATAGGGAATCAGCCCGTAGGCCGCGACATTCTCCGAAAATGCATCGGGCGATCCTATTTTATCGATGCTCGCGACGATAAACATCGTGCCGAGCGCCATGCGGGACACAAGGAGAAGGGAGCTATGGGACAGAACTGCTTTCATCGTGACGTATCCGCGGGCAACCCTGCCTTTTCCCAGCCATCCCAGCCGTCGTCGTAGAGAAATATTTTGTGGAATTCCATCGCACCGACGAACTCCGCGAGCATCCTGCCGAGAGGGCATTCGGGGTTTGTGCAATAGATGAGAATCAGCGTATCGCGGGGTATGGGAATCAATTCTTCAAAATGTTTCTGGGCATCGAGGCCGGGAATATTCCGCGCTCCCTTAATATGGCCCTTGGCGAACTCGTCTTCGTTCCGGGCGTCGATCAGGAGGCCGCTTCGCTTATCGAGGAGTTTTTGTAATTGGCCCAGGGAGATTATTTTGTAACCCTGTTCTCGGGAGATTTCCCGCTCGGCCTTCAGCCGGGCGAGCGCGCTGTCATGGAGGGGTGCGATGACCCTGACTCTTTCGCGGGACGAATCGGATTCCGGGCCGAAAAGAACTGAATCCGAGGTTGCCACCTTAATGGGAGCTACCCTGATGAGCGGAATCCCTTTCGGGGAAAACGCATTGTAGACCAGCGCGAGCAGGACTGCGAGGGCGACGATTTTCACTGATTCACGGACGGGCATACGTCATCGGAGAATTGTGCCCGGTTGGACCGGCTTCCCCCGCAGAAATTCTTCCCCGCTCAGCTTCTTCTTCCCTTCCAGCTGGAGCTCCAGAAGTTCGACGGCTCCGCCTCCGGCGGTCGCGACCATGAGCGTGCGCCCTACGGTGTACATCGCGCCTGGCGACATCGAGGGGGATGGGGGGGCGACGCGTGTCCGCAGGACCTTCAGCAGCGCATCCCCGAGATGAGACCAGGCACCGGGGCGCGGGGAGAGGCCCCGGACAAAATCATGAACCTGCCGGGCGGGCCTGTTCCAATCTATCCGGCAGTCCTCCGTAAAAATCTTCGGGGCCGGGGACGAGAGAGTGTGATCCTGGGTCCTGGGGGATGCCTTCCCCTGTTCGATCAGGCGAACGGTATGCAGGACGATCTCCGAGCCGAGCGCGGCCAGGCGTTCATAGAGTTCCCCGGCCGTCTCATCGGGACCGATGGGCAGGCGGGCTTGCAGGATGATATTGCCCGTATCCACAGTCTCCTGAAGGAAAAATGTAGTCACCCCGGTCTCCTTTTCACCCTTGATGATCGCCCAGTTGATGGGAGCAGCCCCCCGGTATTTTGGGAGGAGGGATGCGTGGAGGTTGAAGGCGCCGAACCGCGGGAGAATGAAGACTTCTCTCGGCAGAATCCGGAAGGCAACGACCACCATGAGATCGGCAGAGATTTCCTGCAATTCTCCGAGGAATGAGGACTCCTTCAGGCTGACCGGCTGAAGAACCTTCACGCCATGTTTCACGGCAAAAGCCTTTACCGGTGGGGATGACGGCTTTTGACCCCTGCCGGCGGGAGAATCGGGGGTGGTCACGACGGCAGCGATATCGTAATGCTGGACGAGGAGAGCGAGGCTGGGGATTGCAAACTCGGGAGAACCCATGAAGAGGAGGCGCATGCTGGGCGAGGGCGGAGCCTCCGACGTCAGGCGGCGATGTCGACGGCGGTAACGACGGGATAGTTGACGACCATATCCCCCTTCTGAATCTTTTTAAGCTCCTCGGCATGCTCCTTGCGCCGGGCGGGGGCTATCCGGTCGACGAACAGAATACCGTCGAGGTGGTCGATCTCGTGGAGGATGACTCGGGCGAGAAGACCGCTTGCCTCGAGCTCGCAGCTCTGCAGCGAGGAATCTTTATATGAAAGTGTGATCGTCTCGGCGCGTTCGACGTCGTCGCGCACCTCCGGGATGCTCAGGCAGCCTTCTTCCATCGTCAAAGCTCCGACCGATGAGATGACCTCGGGGTTGATCAGGGTGATCGGCTTTACGCCCTTGAATTCTTCCATTTCGGAAACGTCGATGACGGCAACCCGATCGAGCGATCCGACCTGAGTGGCGGCGAGGCCGATGCCGCTTGCTTTTCGCATGGTTTCAAACATGTCCATGATCAGGGTGACAACCTCGTCGCTCACCTGTTTGACGGAACGAGCCTTCTTCCGGAGGATGGGGGCGCCATAAGTATAGATGGGGAGGACGGCCATGGCTCAATATACCGATCGGCCGAGGAAAAAACAAGAGATCAGCGAAGTATGCGGCGTGCGCCGAGGAAACGGGACCGATAGTATTTCGAATCGAGTATCGAAATCGTCACGCCCAGCGAGAGGCTTGCGTGGGCGAAGAGTCCGTCCCCCACATAGATGCCCACGTGGGATGCCGATTCTCCCTCGAGGGCGAAAAATAGGAGATCGGCGAAGTGAAGCTCATCATACTCCACGGGCGAGCCGAGCGAATACTGAGCGAGGGCTGAATGGGGTATTTCTTTGTGCAGCTCCTCACCGTAGATCGACGACGTGAACCCGGAGCAATCGTATCCGGTGGAATCTGTTCCTTCAAACAGATAAGGAACGCGCATGAGGGACATGATGCGGGAGAGGACGGCGTGGCGATCGATCAGGGGGCTCTCCTCGTTCGAGCGCACAACTGCAGGCTCCCTGGCCGACTCATAGCGCCGGGGGGCGGAAGAGCAGCCGACGAGTGCAATGCCGGCCAGAAAAAACCCCACGGGGAGAGATGCGCGCAGCGGGGTCCCTGGCACTCTTTTTCAGCCGAGGTAGGCCCGGAGCTGTTTGCTCCGGGAGGCATGGCGGAGGCGCCGGATGGCTTTTTCCTTGATTTGGCGAACCCGTTCGCGGGTGAGCTGAAATTTTTCCCCGATCTCCTCGAGCGTGAGGGAATGTTCGCGACCCAATCCGAAATACAGACGGATGACCTCGGCCTCGCGTTCGGTGAGAGTGCCGAGCGCCCGTTCGACCTCTTTGCTCAGGGACTCTTTGATGAGGGAATGGTCCGGGAGGGGCGTCCGTTCGTCCTGGATGACATCGAGAAGCCGGTTATCCTCCCCCTGGGCGAAGGGGGCGTCCATGGAGAGGTGCCGACCCGATATTTTCAGGGTGTCGGCGACCTCAAAAAGAGACATATCGAGCTCTTCTGCCAGTTCGCTCGCGCTCGGTTCCCGTTCAAATTCCTGTTCGAGAGTGCTGAAGGCTTTGCCGATCTTATTGAGCGCGCCGACCCTGTTGAGCGGCAGCCGCACGATGCGGGACTGTTCGGCGAGGGCCTGGAGTATCGACTGCCGTATCCACCAGACGGCGTAGGAGATAAACTTGAAGCCGCGGGTCTCATCAAACCGTTTTGCCGCCTTGATCAGCCCCAGGTTCCCCTCGTTGATGAGGTCGCCGAGAGAGAGCCCCTGGTTCTGATACTGTTTCGCGACGCTGACGACGAACCGGAGGTTCGCCTTCGTCAGCTTCTCCAGGGCCTTCTGGTCCCCCTTCTTGATGCGCCGCGCGAGGTCGATCTCCTCTTCCGGATCGAGGAGCTCCACCCTCCCGATCTCCTGGAGGTACTTGTCCAGAGACTGGCTTTCGCGGTTCGTGTATTGTTTATTGACTTTGGCCATGAAGAATCCTCAGAAAACCGGGACTTTACGCGCTCAACACGTTATCGGGCCCGACCGATTCCGCCGGAGGCCGGGCGCGTGACATCGATCCTGTCGACGATGCCGACGATGCTGGCGTCGACAGGGGCCATCTCCACCGGCAGGGGAATAGTCGCTTCCCTCGCCGTGATATAGAGGACCGTTTCTCCAGGCCCTGCGCCGACCGTATCGACGGCGACGATGGGATCGCCCGTGGGATTGCGCGACGAATCCAGGGGCTGTATGAACTGGAGTTTGAAGCCCGCAAGGTTGTCGTCCTTGCGGGTGGCCCAGACGGTTCCGACGACTTTTGCGAAGAACATCAGTCGATGTCGAGTTTGTCGACCACTGCCATGATGACGGCGTCGACCGGCTTATTCTTGGTCGCGGCCGTCTGGCGGGCGGAACTCCCGCTGCAGACCAGGACGACATCGCCGACGCCGGCCTGCACCGTATCGACCGCGACGACGAAAGTGTCCTTGAGGCTGTAGTCGGTCGAGATATGTTTCACGATCTGGAACTTCATCCCGACAAGCTCCTCGTCCTTTCTCGTCGCCCAGACGGTGCCCACCACTTTACCCAGAAACATCTTGGTCCCTTAGAACTGTACGGTTATTTTTTTGTGAAGTTGCCCTGGGAAACCCGGGCCGCACCTGATCGCCCCGGGAACCCTGTGGCCGCCCGGTGGCGTTCAGCACGGCGGCAGAGCAAAATGATCGTTGCATCGCCGGCCGGAGCACGCGAACTCCCGGGCTCTCGTGAAGGAGAGAGTCGATGAACACATCAGTGTGGATGACCCGCCTGGGGAGGTTCACCGGTGGCGACCGATCATTTGACGCCCGCGCGTCCTCGGGGAAGTGTTTCTCGCCAGAAGGCCTTCCGCCCGGGGAAATGAGATCACCTGTTCCCGGACGGACGGTTTGGCTCCATCGGCGCGGGGCGCTTTAGGCGTAGATTTCCTTCTCGTTACACTTGCACACCTGCACCCGCTGGTGGCTGAACCTGACGCTTCCTTTGCGGGAGGGTTCGGAGCGGACGTAGAGAACCGGCTGTTTGATGGTTCCGCACCGGGGGCATTTCTTCCCCGGCTGGGAGGCTGCCTTGGCGGCTTTATCTGCGAATGATTGTTGTTTAGCCATAGTTATTCCTTCTCGTTAATAAGATCAATAGACGCGGACGAGATTTCCGCCCGCTTCGCACGCCTTGGTGAGCACCGTGGAGGCGTTGCCCAAAAACTCCTGGCCGCGCATCCCTTCGAGGGCGCCGCACACGCCCAGGCTGATCGTGATCGAAAATGTTTTCCCGTCGATATTGATCACGAGGCCTGCGAGGTTCCGCCGGATCTTTTCCGCCCACACATAGGCGTCATTGGCGGCCGTATTCACGAGCAGCGCGGCGAATTTCGAGCCTTCGTAGCGGGCGACGAGATCATAGGGACGGACGCTCGAACGGATCGCCTTGGCGAGGGTCAGCATAACGCGTTCAAACCCGTCGTTGCCGAAGCGCTGCACGATGTCGGCCGCCTTGTCGATGGTGATCAGGATCATCGCGAGCTCCGTTCCGGAATCATCGGCCCGGACGAGTTCCTCCTCGAGCCGCTGGAGGAAGAATTTCTTTGCGAAGAGCCCCGTCTGGTCGTCGATGATGACGTACTCCTTGATGACCTCCTGCATGTAAAAAATCTCCAGGGCGGCAGCGGTGTTTTCGGCGAGCCGGTAGAGCATTTCCACGTCGCGGCGGGAGAAATTGAACTTTTCACGGCTCTCGAGCGTGACGGCGCCGTAGCACTTGTTGAGGGAGCTGATCGGGACGGAGAGAAAGGAGCCTTTCACTCCCGGTTTTTCGCCGTGGTGGTGACGGACGGCTGTCGGCATCGTTTCGAGGTCATCGACCAGACAGTGCGAGTTCGTCCTGATAGCCTGGCCCACGAGGCTTCCCGGGAAATCGACGACCTGTCCGGCGGAGACGTGTCCCTCCTGGCTCCGGTTCGTGACTTTCTGGGTTATCCAGGCGTGCTTCCCCTCGTCGTAGAGGACGATGGAGAGGAAATCCCAGTTGATCATCTTCGAGGTCTCCTCGCCGAGCGACTGGACGATCGTCGTGAGTGAAAAATCGTTGCGGACGCGGTCCTGGAGCCTCCGGATCGAGCTCAGGAGTTCGGAGTCGAGAAGCAGATCGTACTTGTCGTTATAACTTTTTATCAGCGCCGAGATGAGCTTTGTGAATTGCCCGAGAAGCCTGAGAGTTTCCGGTCCGAAATCGTCGGCGGCCTTGCTATCGACGGCAATCACTGCCACGGGATGTTTCCCCATCGGATCGTCGGCTTTTTTGGAAAAATAGACCGGGACGCCGATGAACGACTTCACGGAGGCGGGCTTCATGTAGTAGGGAAGCATTTCGGTTTCCGACACCGGGTTCACCTCGGTGATGAATTCAGGTTTTCCCTTCAGGGCGACGCTGCTCACAAGATCGTCTCCCATGGGGAACCGGCGGGTGGTGAAGAAGAGGGGGCTTTCCGTCGCCCTCGCTTCCAGGACCATCTGGCGTTTTTCCTGGTTCGCCCAGAAAAAGGCGACCGTATGGGCGAAGAGAACTTCCTTTATGACACGGAGAACTTTCCCGAGAAGAAAATCGAACTCAGTCCGCGGCTCCGGATCTCCGCGGTAAATATCGGAATCGACGTCGAAGAAGTCGGAGACGGTGAATTCAGGGAGAGGTTCGGGAATCTCGGGTTTGTGATGAGGCCACGAGGCGACCGGGCGGGGTTCAGGGATCTCCCCTGTCAGACCGGCCGGGGCGGGTTCCGCCGGCAAGGCGAGATCTTCCGCCGGGTGGTCATCCTTGGAATGCATCTGGTAATCGTCGAAGACCAGTTTTTTCATCATCTCATTTCCCGGTTGTGGGGGGTAGGGGGTATCGGAGGCCGCCGGCCTGATATTGAGCTGCTTGGCCCGTATGGAGGCGAAGGCCAGGAACCCCGCCGAGGCCAAAATGGCCAGGCACACGACGCGGAGCAGAAAGACATCAACCAGAATCCCTGTCACGAGGGCGATGATTCCCACGGCGATAAAAACTCCCTCCCCCTGATTCCTGAGAGAGCGAATGGCAAGCTTCACGCGGCGCATAGATTGGCGGTTCATAAGAAAACGCTTAAATCTAAGGAATTGTGCATTGAAAGTCAATGGAATGTAAAGATTTATGAATTCGCATCGATCCAACGCTTTGAGAGCCGGCCGGAAGTGCTTTCTGATTGCAATTGACGGTCGTAAATCTTATACTGTGAACATGGAAAAGCTGCACATTTTACTCATTGACGACGATACAAATTATGCGGACGTCATCCGGCACTATTTGAAATCCTTCCAGGGAAAGAGCTTCGATCTGACCGCTGAGAATGATGTGGAAAAGGCCCTTTCTCTCCTTCGCTCTCCCGGCGGATACGATCTGCTGCTGCTCGACTACTTTCTGCCCGGCACAAACGGCTTGGAGGTCGTGAAAAGGATCCGGGATGAAAAAATTGACGTCCCGATAGTTTTGCTCACCTCGAACCGGGATTTCCGGATCGCGATCGAAGCGATGAAATACGGCGTGGAGGATTACCTCATCAAGGAGGAGGCGGTTGATTCGGTGCTGCAGCGTACGATCATTGGCGTCGTGGAGCGCCGTCGGCTGGGGGAAAAGGTGGCCGCGGCGGAGAAGCAGCGCCTGTTTTCCCAGAAAACGGCCGAGACGATACAGGAACTGGTCGTGACGATGTGTCATGAATTCAACAACCCGCTTGCGGCGATCAAGATCAGCTCCGACATCATCCTGCGGCAGAAGATCTCGGAGGAACAGCGGGCCGTCTTGAAGAAGCTGAACGTCAACATCGCCAGGCTGGAGGAGCAGATCGTGAAACTCCGCGATCTCGGAACAGTGAAGGGAGTGTCAGAGTCTCAGCCTGCCGCGCGGTGAGTCATCTTGATTTTTTCGGGGAAAATTTTTATATTAAATAAGTTATGATTCATGCCGGGCGACATCGACCAGCCCCACCGAAGAAACGGAGTTACCATCCAGAGGCCAGAAAGGTGATGATCGCAGCGGCCCGAGAGAATGCAGTGAAAACGTCCCGCCCCCCCGGCGGGACATTTTTTTTCACTCCCGGCGGTTGTGGATGAGGCTTGGTGATGTCCGGGACATCATGGAAGCGTGGGCCCCGCGGCAGATCGCATGGGAACGGGACAATGTCGGGATCCAGCTCGGCTCGCCGTCCCAGCGCATCAGGGGCATACTGGTTTCCGTCGATGTCAGCGATGGCGTCATACGGGAGGCGATCCGCAAGCGAGCGGATCTCATCATCAGCCATCACCCGATCTTTTTTCATCCGCTGAGACGCGTCTCGCCGGAAGACCGGCGCGGACGGCACGTTTCGCTTCTCCTGCGGTCGGGGATCGCCGTTTACTCGGCGCATACGAATCTGGATTTCACAATGGACGGGGTGAGCATGGCACTCGCCGATCGGCTGGGTCTTCGGAACGTCCGGCTCCTCGAGGAAAGGGGGGATATTTTCTCAAAGGTGGTGGTGTTCGTCCCTCCCGATTACCGTCAAAGAGTCATGGAGGCAATGGCGCGCGCGGGGGCAGGCGTCATCGGCGATTATGAGTCCTGTTCCTTCGGGCTTGAGGGCTCCGGCACATTCCGGGGCCGTGAGGGGACCCGCCCGTTCACGGGAAGGACCGGGAAGCTGGAGAATGTCCGCGAGGTCAGGCTCGAGATGGTCTCCCCGAGGTGGAAGGTGGCGGATATTCTGGCCGCGATGAGGGCGGCCCATCCATACGAGGAAGTGGCCTACGATGTCTACGACCTTACGAATCGCGGTTCCTACGGGGCGGGGGCTATCGGCGAGTACAATTCTCCGCTCACCCCGTCACGGTTTCTGAGCCTGGTCAAGAAATCCTTAAGGGCTGAGGGCCTCCGGCATGCCGGGCGGGCCCGGGCGATACGTCGCGTGGCGGTGTGCGGGGGAAGCGGGTCAGAGTACCTGAGCCTTGCGCTTGAGCGGGGGGCCGATGCCTACGTGACGGCCGATGTCAGCTACCACCGGTTCGATGAGGCGGAGCGGATTCTTCTGGTGGACGCCGGTCATTTCGAGACGGAGTACCCGGCCGTGGGCCGGGTCGTCGCGTATTTGAAAAAAGAATTATCAAAGAGGCAGTTCCGCGTCAGAGTTTCGGCCGTGACTGCCAGGAGCAATCCTGTCCGATATCATACATGAGGGAAACGACGGTGGAAAATACTTTGAAGCAACTCTACGCCCTGCAGCAGGTCGATTCAAAGATCCAGGATGTTTTGGATCTGAAGGGGGATCTGCCGATGATCGTCGCCGATCTTGAGGCGAGGCTCGGAGAAGTGAGGGGGAAGCTGAAGGAGCAGCAGGCGTTGCTCAAGCAATCCAAGATCGACCGGGATGCGGCGGACGTCGAGATCATCACGCTTGCCGAGAAGGTGGAAAAATACAAGGAACAGCAGCTCAACGTAAAATCGAACAAGCAGTACGATGCGCTGACGAGGGAGATCGAGACGGCCGAGCAGCAGTCGGAGAAGCTTGAAAAGGATATGGGGCTTCTCGAGGGGAAGATGGAGACGGCCAAGAAAGATATCGACGCTCTGGGGGCCCAGCAGCTTGAAATTTCGACCGAATTCGACGAGCGTCAGAAAGAACTCCGGGAGGTCAACAAGGAGCACGAGAAGGAGGAGCTCAAGCTCCAGCACGAGCGGGAAAAACTTCTCGCCCGCATTTCTCGTGACGATCTTGACCGTTATGAACGGATCAAGAAGGCGAAGAACGGCAAGGCGGTCGTGCCGGTGAAGCGGGGGGCATGCGGCGGATGTTTCAACCGGGTGCCGCCGCAGAAGATTCTGGAGATCAGGCAGAACTCGCAGCTCTTCAGCTGTGAGCACTGCGGCCGCATTCTCGTGTCGGATCAGATCGTCGAGGCCGCTCTCACCCTGACATGACGATTATTGCGCACACCGATGGCGCTTCCCGGGGAAACCCCGGGGAAAGCGGAATCGGTGTGATCCTCCGCGATGACAAGGGGAAAATCCTCTTCAGCGGAAGCGGCTATATCGGCAGGGCGACGAACAACATCGCCGAGTACTCCGCATTGCTTGCGTGTCTGCGATCGGCCCGGAAATTCCATCCGGCCAGACTCATCGTCCATTCCGACAGCGAACTCATGGTCCGGCAGCTCAAGGGGGAATACCGCGTGAGGGACAAAACCCTTCAAAAATTCTTTCGCGATGCGAAAGAGCTCCTCTCCTCGGCGCCGTTCGAATTCCAGATCGTTCATATCGAACGGGCGGACAACGGGGAGGCGGACCGCCTGGCCAATGAGGGAATCGAGGGGAAGCGGGTGATCGAAATCTGACTCCGCCGGAGCCGGTTCCCCCCCCGGGGGGGGAGGCTCTTGCATATTGTGAAAAGTTTTCCCTATGTTATTAGAAGAGATGAAGGCTGCGCATCGTGCAATCGCGGCGTCATGATGTACCGGCGCTGAGGAAAGTCCGAACTCCACAGGACAGGGTACCTCCTAACGGAAGGGTGCAGCAGGCGCAAGCCTGATGCAACGGATAGTGTCACAGAAAACATACCGTGGCGCCACCCCGGTGGCGACATAAGGGTGAAAAGGCGAGGTAAGAGCTCACCATCCCGTCAGTAATGCCGGGAGACGACAAACCCTACCCGGAGCAAGGCCAAGCATGTCCTGCGTCCCCCGCCCTTAGGGTGCGGGGAGGGGGCTGTCCGTTCCCAGTCATTCTCTTCGGAGGATGCCGCAGGACGGGTAGGCCGCTCGACCCGGCGCGTGAGCGCCGGGCTAGATAAATGATTGCAGTGGCGCCTCGCGGCGCCGCACAGAATTCGGCTTACAGATGCGCAGCCGTTCATCTTTCGGTCGCCGTACGATCTCCTAAGACTATGAGACGAGAATACCGCTGGACTGTCGCCCCGATCCCCGACCCGGCGCTGAGCGCCCAGATGGCCCGGGAGATCAACGTCTCGGAGTCGACCGCCCGCGTCCTGATCCACCGGGGGATCTCCAGCTACGACCAGGCGAAAGATTTTTTCCGCCCCCAGCTCTCCCACCTCCATGACCCCTACCTCATGGACGGCATGCACAATGCCGTCGACCGCGTTTCGGGCGCGCTGGATGCGGGGGAAAAGATCATCATCTTCGGCGACTACGATGTTGACGGCACCAACAGTGCGGCGATGCTCTCTCTCTTCTTCCGGGAGCTCGGCGCCGAGGCGATCTTTCACATCCCCGACCGCATCAAGGAGGGGTATGGCATTTCGAGCCTGGGGATTGACCGCGGCAAGGAATTCGGGGCGACCCTCCTGATATCGGTCGATTGCGGCATCACTGCCATCGAGCAGGTTGAATACGCACGGAAGCAGGGGATCGATGTCATCATCTGCGATCACCACGAACCGGGGGAGCAACTCCCGGCAGCCTATGCGGTCCTCGACCCGCTGAAACCGTCATGCCAGTATCCCTTCAAGCATCTCTGCGGATGCGGCGTGGGATTCAAGCTCATCCAGGGGATCGCTCGCCGCCGCGGGAAGGAGGAGATGGCTTTCAAATACCTCGATTTCGCCACCCTCGCCACGACGGCCGATATCGTCCCTCTCGTCGGGGAGAACCGCATCCTCACAAAGATCGGCCTCACCATGATCAACGACTCCCCCCGCCCGGGGATCAGGGCCCTCATCGAGAGCTCGGGCACGCAGCCGGGGAAGATCACGACGGGCCAGATCGTGTTCGTCCTCGCGCCGAGGATCAATGCGGTCGGCCGCATGGGGGATGCCTCGCGCGCTGTCAGGCTGCTCACGAGCGAGGACGGAAAAAGCGCGATGGAGCTCGCGCAGATTCTTGAGGAAGAGAACCGAAACCGCCGCAAGGTTGACGAGGACACATTCCTCAAAGCCCAGGAGCTTGTCGAGACCGTGCTTGATGTCGATGCCGACCCGGCCATCGTCCTTCACCACGAGCAGTGGCATCCCGGCGTGGTGGGCATCGTGGCCTCCCGCCTCGTAGAAAAGTATTACCGGCCGACGATCATGATGACGACGGTGGACGGCATCGCGAAGGGGTCCGCGAGGAGCGTCGTGGGATTCGACATCCACAAGGCGCTGAAGCGCGTTGAAGACAAGCTCATCCAGTTCGGCGGCCACAAATACGCGGCGGGGGTCACGGTGGCGCTCGACAGGCTTGACGAATTCCGGGAAGCCTTCAACCTCGTCGTCGACGAGCTGATGTCCGAAGAAATGAGAACTCCCGAGATAAAGATCGATGCGGAGATCACCCTCTCCGAGCTCACGCCCCGGTTCGTCCGGGTGCTCCGCGAATTCGCCCCGTTCGGTCCCGGCAACATGCGCCCCGTCTTCCTCGCCCGTCATGTCGAGATGCTCGGAAATCCGAAAATTGTCGGCAAGGATCACCTCCGTATGAAGCTCCGTCAGGGAGAGCGCGTCCTCGATGCGATCGGGTTCGGGCTGGGCGGGCTGATTGACGAAGTGCGGACCTACGGGAAAAACCTCGATGTCGTCTTTTCCGTCGACGAGTACGAAGCGGCGTCGCTCCCCGGGGGCCCGAGTTTTCCGCAACTGAAGATCAAGGATATCCGCACGGGTGCCGAGCCCGTCGCGGCGCCACAATAACCTCTTGCAAAGGAAGGCCGTCATGTCAGGTCACAATAAGTGGGCGAAGATCAAGAGGAAGAAGGGGGTAAACGATGCGAGGCGGGGACGCCTGTTCACGAGGCTTATCAAGGAAATGACCATCTCCGCGCGCGACGGAGGCGGAAACGTTTCCGGAAATCCGAGGCTCCGGCTCGCCGTCGAGAAGGCGCAGGCTGCGAACATGCCCGCCGAGAATATCAAGAGGGCGATCCAGCGCGGGACCGGGGAATTGCCCGGCGTTTCGTACGAGGAAGTGACGTATGAAGGGTTCGCGCCCGGGGGGGTGGCCCTGATCATCGAGTCGGTGACGGACAACAAGAACAGAACCGTTGCCGAGATCAGGCATATCCTTGAGCGTTCCAGCGGAAAACTGGCGGCGACGAACTCCGTGACGCGCCTCTTTCACAGGAAAGGGATCATCCGGGTCTTGAGGGCGAAGTACCCGGAGGATCAGCTCATGGACATCATCATCGATTCCGGGGCCGACGACATGGTCGCGGAGGACGAGCTCTACGAGATCGTCACTTCGCCCGAGAACTTTGAGGCTGTCCGGCGTGCGATCGAATCGAAGGGAATACCCATGGAGGAGGCGGAGATTCAGAGGCTCCCGGAACTCACCGTGAGGGTCGAGGGGAGGGAGGCGGAGCAGGTCCTGAAGCTCATCGAGGCGCTGGAAGAGCATGACGACGTGCAGCACATTTTCTCGAACTTCGACATCGACGAAAAAGTCATGGCGGGATTCAGCGCTGAATGACCGATGATCATTCTCGGCATTGACCCCGGCAGTCTCAAGACGGGGTACGGCGTCGTCCAGGCTCCCGACTCCGGAGAGCGGGGGGGGACGGAGGTCCGGATGCTCGCCTGCGGCGTGGTTCGCAGCGACAGCCGGGCGAGCATGCCGGAGAGGCTCAAAAAGATTTTCGACGAGCTGGAGGCGGTCATCGAACGGTATCGACCGGACGCATTCGCCATTGAGACGGCATTTTGCGGACGGAACGCCCAGTCGGCCCTGAAGCTCGGGCACGCACGGGGCGCAGCGCTGCTTGCCGCGGTTGCGCGAAACATTCCGGCGCATGAATACTCCCCCCGCGAGGTCAAAAGAGCGATCGTGGGGAGGGGAAGCGCTTCAAAAGAGCAGGTCCAGTTCATGGTGCAGGCCTTGCTCCACCTGGAGGAGGCCCCCATGCAGCATGATGCCGCGGATGCCCTCGCCGTATCGATCTGCCACGTGCACAGGCGCTCTTCGGCACCCGCCCTTCGGGCGCGAAGCTGGAAATCATACTACGCTTCCCACCCTGAAAAATTCTCATGATCTCCTACCTCCGCGGCAGAATCGTCAGCAGGGCGCCGACCGAGCTCGTCATCGACGTTAACGGGGTCGGCTACGCGGTCACCATCCCCCTTTCCACCTACGAAAAATTGCAGCAGGCCGACGGCCAGGCCACGATTCTGACGTATCTCCACGTCCGGGAGGATATCATGCAGCTCTACGGATTCGCGACCGAGATTGAGCGAGAGATCTTCCGTCTCCTCATCTCGGTCACAGGGATAGGCCCAAAAATTGCCCAGGGTATTTTGTCCGGCCTCTCGACGGCAGAGATCCGTGAGGCGATCGGGTCGGGGAAAATATCCGCGTTGACGGCAATTTCGGGAGTCGGGAGAAAGACGGCCGAGAGGATTTGTCTGGAACTTCGCGACAAGCTTGGAAAGGCGAAGGAGCCCCCGCTCGCCGCGACGAGCGCTCAGCTGAAGAGCCGATCGGAGGCGATCATCGCGCTTATGTCGCTGGGCCATACGCGTTCGGGTGCCGAGCAGGCGCTCAGGCAGGTCCTCGCCGAGGAGGGGGATCTCCCTGTGGAGGAGATGATCAAGCGCGCGCTCCACCACGCCTCGAAATAGGCTCTTGCAATTAAAATCCAATCTCAGTACATTTTCCACATGTCGAAGCGATCAGACCATACATCGCCCGAGCGCGCTGAATCGGAAGCCGAGCTCGACCGGACATTGCGTCCGGTTCGGTTCAGCGATTTCGTCGGCCAGAGAAAGATCGTCGATAATCTCCGCATCTTCATCACGGCCGCGCGAAAACGGGCCGAGAATCTGGATCACGTCCTCCTCACCGGGCCTCCGGGGCTGGGAAAGACCACCCTTGCATACGTCATCGCCAACGAGATGGGTGTACAGATCCGGTCGACGTCAGGTCCGGCGCTCGACAAACCGTATAACCTTGCCGGCGTCCTCACTAATCTCCAGACCGGGGATGTCCTCTTCATCGACGAGATCCACCGGCTGAACCCGATCGTCGAAGAATACCTCTATTCGGCCATGGAGGATTTCAGGATCGACATCGTCATCGACAGCGGTCCGAATGCCCGGAGCGTTCAACTCAGCCTACCCCGGTTCACGCTTGTGGGCGCAACGACGCGCGCGGGACTCCTTTCCGCCCCCTTGAGATCCCGGTTCGGCGTAACAAACAGGCTGGATTACTACGGCCCGGAGGATCTGCGCCGCATCATCACCCGTTCCGCGGCGATCCTGAGCGTCGGGATCGACGGGGATGGTTCGAGCGAGATCTCACGGCGCTCACGCGGAACACCGCGAATCGCCAACAGGCTCCTGAAAAGGTGCAGGGACTTTGCCCAGGTGGAGGAATCTCTGGAAAAATACGGCGGCGTGATCACAAAGAATGTGGCTGTCTATTCCCTCAACAAGCTCGAGGTCGACGATCACGGGCTCGACGAGATGGACAAGCGCATTTTGAGGACGATCGTGGAAAAATATGCCGGGGGGCCGGTCGGAGTCAACACCCTTGCGGTCGCGGTAGGTGAAGAACCCGGGACGATCGAAGAGGTTTATGAGCCTTACCTGATTCAGGAAGGATTCATGGTCCGGACGCCGCGCGGCCGGGAGGCCACGGATCTCGCCTACACCCATTTCAACATCCCGCGCTCCCCCCTTCCGGCTTCAGGTCAGCAGGCGCTTGAATTCCCCGCAATCGGCAACTGATGAACTACACCGTCAAGCGAACGATCATGGGTCAGCTGCCGCTGGGCGCAGACCTGCTCGAGGGACTCACCGAAATCGTCCAACGTGAAAAAATCCGGCTGGGGCGGATACAGGCGATCGGCGCGACGACTCATGCCGTCGTCGCCTATTACGACCAGGGAACGAAAAGGTACAATCCGATGGAATTCCCGGGGGGCATGGAGATCCTCAGCCTGAGCGGAAACGTCAGCGTGCGGGACGGTAAGCCGTTCGTCCACGTCCATGTTCTTCTCGGCGATTTTCAGGGACGCGTGTTTGGCGGGCATGTCCTCCCGGGGACGAAACTCTTCGCCCTTGAAGTTTTCATTGACGAATTCGAGGGAGACCCATTGTCTCGGTCACAGGATGATCGGACCGGATTGTTTCTCTGGACATCGGGCCAGCTCACCGAGGTTTAAAGGAGGTTTTCATGGCGCTTGACAAGGATCTTCAATCCATACAGGAAATGCGCGATCTCGTCCAGAAGGCGAAGCAGGCGCAGGGAGAATTCCGCGCCTACGACCAGGTGCGCGTTGACAGGATCGTGAAGGCCATGGCCGATGCGGGGTTTGAAGCGGCGGAGCGTCTCGGCCGGATGGCCCACGAGGAGACGGGATTCGGCAAATCCGAGGACAAGAGGAAGAAAAACGAATTTGCGACGCGACGCGTGTGGGAATCGATCAAAGACCTCCGGTCGGTCGGCGTCATCCGGGAAGACAGGGAGAAAAAGATCATCGAGATTGCAGAGCCGATGGGAGTGGTCGCGGCCCTCATCCCTTCCACGAACCCGACCTCGACCGTCATGTTCAAGGCAATCATCTCCGTCAAAGGACGAAACGCCATTGTTGCCAGTCCCCATCCCCGGGCTGCACGGTGCACGGTCGAGGCGATGAATTGCATCGCCCAGGCAGCGGGGGCCGCCGGGGCCCCCCAGGGGCTGATGTCCTGCCTCTCGAACCCGACGATTGAGGCCACGAACGAACTGATGAAACACAAGCTCGTCTCGATCATCCTTGCCACGGGAAGCAATCCCATGGTCCGTTCCGCGTACAGCTCCGGTAAGCCCGCCTACGGGGTGGGGTCGGGAAATGTGCCGGCCTACATTGAAAAAACCGCAAATCTCCGCAAAGCGGTTGCGGACGTCGTTTCCGGAAAAATCTTCGACCTCGGGGTCCTCTGTTCGACCGAGGCATCGGTCGTCGTCGATTCATCCGTAAAAACCGTCGTCGTCGAGGAACTCAAACGCCGCAAATGTCACTTCGTGGAAGGAGACGACAAGGAAAAACTGGGACGGCTCATGTTTGATTCCCGAGGGGCCATCAACCCGAACATGGTGGGAAAGCCGGCGACATTCATCGCCCAGAACGCTGGGATCAGCGTCCCCGGAGATACGCAGGTATTGATCGCGGAACTTCAGGAGGTGGGAAGATCTCACCCCCTCTCGCGTGAAAAGCTTTCGCCCGTCCTTTCTTTTTACACGGTTGAAAACTGGCGCGAGGGTTGCGAACGCTGCGTCGAGCTCCTTGAATTCGGCGGGATCGGGCATACGATGGTGATCCACTCGATGGACGAGGATATCATCATGAAATTCGCGCTTGAAAAGCCGGCCTTCAGGGTCCTCGTCAATACGCAGGCGGCGCTCGGCGCTGTCGGGTACACAAATGAGCTCCTGCCGTCGATGACGCTCGGGCCGGGGACATTTGGCGGATCGATTATTTCAGAGAACGTTTCGGCCAAGCACATGTTCAACGTCAAAAGGCTGGCCTTCGAGACACGTCCGATCAATCCGCCTGACGCTCCCCAGGAAGTGCGGAGCGCTCCCGCACCGGGGCCGCCGGCACAGCGGGAAACACCGGCAAAAGGTGGAAAATCGTGGATGGAGGAGATCGACGAAAGAATCCGGCTGAAGGCGAGCAATGCGCCCAAAAAATCGGACGCCGTGCCGCCGCCGCCAGCGGCCAAATCCAGCTCTAAGCTCGGCACCGGCATCTCGGAGGAGGAGGTCGATAAAATCATCAAGGACTTCACAAAGCGCTAACACCCTCCATTTCCGCGGATGCATCACGAAAAGCTCCCCCGCTCCTTTTATCTCCGCCCTACACTCACTGTCGCAAAAGATTTACTCGGAAAACTTCTCGTACGCAA
The DNA here is from genome assembly GCA_964410105.1 of uncultured Chlorobiaceae bacterium. Lineage (GTDB taxonomy): Bacteria > Bacteroidota > Ignavibacteria > UBA10030 > SZUA-254 > CAYPFY01. The sequence goes on along the minus strand of CAYPFY010000003.1, from coordinate 75,003 downwards.
GCTCGGGAAGAAAACTCTGGCGGGAAGAATTGTCGAGGTAGAAGCCTACCTGGGGGAAATAGACCCAGCGAGTCACGCTTACCGGGGAAAAACGAAGCGGAACGAGGTCATGTTCCTGGAGGGAGGCCACCTCTATGTCTATTTTACATACGGGATGCATTTTTGTTCGAATGTCGTGACGGAAAGGCGGGGGAAGGGACGAGCAATCCTCCTGCGGGCGCTCGAGCCTTTGAGGGGAATGTCAACCATGGTGAAGAACAGGGGAGGTGTCGAGGATGACACCAAGTTAACGAGCGGCCCCGCCAGGTTGTGTCAGGCCCTTGCGATCGGGCGCAAGGAGAACGGAATCGACTTGACCGGGAGCGAGATTTACATCGGAAGAGGGGCGAAAATCGCGAGCTCGCGAATCGGGCGCACACGCCGGATCGGGATACGCAAAGGTGCAGAAAAGCCGTGGCGATTCCACGTCAAGGGAAGCCGGTTCGTTTCAAGGCCGTAGACTTCTTCCCGGGAGATCCCCCCTAAACGCGTGAGACCCCGGCGCATGCGGCTGCACCGGGGTTTCTCACTTCGCCTCACCTCTTCCCTAATCCACAAGGCATAGGAGGAGGCTGTTCTTACCTTAGGAGGACCATCTTCATCGTGCTCAGAAAAACATTCTTGTTATTGGTCGTTACCTCGAGCCGGTAGAAATAAACCCCGCTCGCCGACCCTCCACTATTCCATACTACGGATTTAAACCCGGAAGGTTGCACCTCGTCGATGGGGGTCGCGACGAGTTGCCCGAGTATGTTATAGATCCGCAAAGCCACCCTGCCACCCTCTGGAAGCTCGTAGCGGATTGTGGTGCTCGGATTGAACGGGTTCGGAAAGTTCTGCCGGAGGGCAAATTCGACGGGTATTTCGCGGCGCGGAACCGGCGAAAGCACGAGCAATATCGCGGACGACGGATCATCGACCGTCACGCTTCCCGTGCCGTGAAGCGGCCGGGAAACTCCTCCCACCCGGATAGCGCCGGTGTAGCTCTCATCCTTGATTTGCCATCGGATCGTCACGGGATAAAGCGCCGAGGTAATTTTTATGGGGACTACCTTCTCATTCTTCCGATCGGCAACTTCGACCATCCGGTTGGTCGAGAGCCGGACATCGCAGACCCCCTCAGGAGGCAGCGGCGGCAACTCGAACTGCGCCGGATCGACGTTTCCTCCAAAGTAGATTTCATGCCCGGTGCCCGAGTTGTCGGAAATTGTAAGCGCATTCAGGTCGTTCAATGCTGCGAGAGGAGAAACTGTTTTTGCCGAGGCGACCGCATTGGCATCGAGGAAAATCGACCCGTCGGCGTTCGCCTTTATCCAGTAAGCCCGCATCGCGCTCAGTGTGGCCGCGGGTTTGTATCCCCGGCTGTAGCCGAAGAACTGACTCGCCAGCAGGCCGGGCGAGGAGGGGATGACGGTGGATGCGCTGACAGCGTAGCTGAGAGCACCGATCAGATTCCATCCTTTTTTGACGATGACGGGTGCAGTCTCCTGGTCGTTCCCGAGAATCGCGATCGCCCGTCTTGACGGATATTTCAGCCAGTAGCCCGTCTGAGGCGCAAGGGTTGTCTGTATCTGGTACGAGCCGTTGTAGTTGTACGCCCTGGAAATCGCCCCCGGGAAGACGGTGTCCTTGGTGGTATTCTCCGGCACCACGGGGAGCGCGACCATATTCCAGCCGTCCACGACAGAATCCACGGCGACGGGTCCGCGGGCGAGAACAAGAGAATCCTCGACGACGGCCGAATCGACTTCGGAGGGTTCATACCTGAGAGAAAGTTCTGCCTGGAACCGGTTCTCAGGCGACGCTCCGGTCTTCCCTAGCCCTCCCCCTCCGCCGCCCCGGGCCCTGACCGAATAGATCCGTTTCACTTTCGGCTTGAAATTGGGATCGTAGAGTATACTGCCCGTCTTCCTGAGGGCCAGAGATGAGCCCGGGATCCCGATGACGTACTTCGTGGACTGTTGAACGGGATATGCACGGATCGTGTGGTCTGTGACGCTTCGCTGGCTTACGGGGACGGGTTCCCAGTTCAACTCGAAGGCCCGGGGCGTTGATCCTGCCTTGACGGTCATGTCCATCAGATCCGGGTACGTCGACCCGACGTCGAACCGGACAAATGAACCGGAACTCTCGAAGCGGTATTGGTCTGATGCGTCGACCTGAATTTTCCGGCTTATTGTGCCCCCCTCAACTTTTCCGTCCCCCTGGATCGACTGCGGATCGGCATTTGTAACCTCGACAGTATCGTTGTCGTTGACATCAAGCCTCTTGAGAACGGTGAGAGTGTTCTCCACGGATATTCCGCCGGCCGATCTCATGACCGACGAGGAATCGAATATCAGGTCATAGTAGTTTCCGAAAACGTCCCCCGTTCCCCTGAATGAGGCGCTCGAGTTCCCAAGATCGATGAAGGATCCGGCGACGGCGCTGACGGACGAGGATCCGGATGCGTTCGAGAGAAAGCCCGGGATGACAATGAACCCTCCTCCGAACAGATAGTTACCGTGTGTTCCCTTCGCGTTGATATATCCGCCAGCCTGACGCGTCACCGGCCCTTTCACAACAAACTGCCTTACAGAATCCCTCACTGTTAATGTGTCGGCGAGATACAGGCTTGCTATGGCAACAATATCCTGCCGGTGAAATATGACCGGGTCGGGATGAATGGAGTTAGGGCTAATCAGAACATGATGAAATTTGAGGGGAGCGATCCCGAGGCTCCAGTTTGCCCCGTTATTCCAATTGCTATCGACGGCTCCCGTCCACGTATCCGTCTGCACTGGACCGACAATCGTGGCCGAGCAATAAATGCCGGCTACCACCGAGAATCCCACAAAGCCAAATCCCGGGATCTGAGCGAAACTTATGTCCTTGAGATAGGCTGCGGACGATGTATCCCTGCTCCAGGACAATCCGCCGTTCGTCGTGAACGCCAGCGCACCGAACGCGGGGACGGGCACGTAAGGATTGATGGCCGGGTCGATACGGGACGAACCGACCACAAAACCGACTGCCGAACTGATAAAGAAGACATTTTCGAACGAGGCATTCAGAGCTGAGGAAAAGTATGGGTGTCCTGTTTCCTCGGACCAGCTCGTGCCGCCGTTTGTCGTCTGGAGGATCAGCGGTTGCGCGGAGGGATATATCCCTTTCATCCCCACGGCCCAGCCGTGGGAAATATCCCTGAAGAAGATCCCCTTAAACGAACCCGCGAACGGTAGGAGGCTATCCGTCCACGACAAGCCGCCGTCGGTGGTCTGGGCGATGCCAGGCACAAACGAAGGATAGGAGCCTGTATCTCCTACGGCCCAGCCATGATTGGCGTCGACGAAGCACATGTTATAGAGATGGCCACGGGTGCCCGGCGTAAAGAGACTCTCCTGGATTGCCCACGTGTCGCCTCCGTTGGTTGTACGGTATATTCCGGGGACATCGTTGGGGTAATTTACCTGTCCGTAGAAACCGCCCGTGCCCACAACGATACCCGTCTCGGCATTGAAGAAATGCACGGCGTTATTGGAAGACGACCCGGTGTTCCTGTCCGCCCATGAAACGCCGCCGTCGTATGTTCGCAGAATCTTTCCCAAATCGCCGACGACCCACCCGGTATCGTTATTGATGAAATGAACGCCGCGGTATCCGTGAAATTGGTCCTCGTGGACGTTGCTCCAGGGATAGCCGGAGAGCGCGGCCCAGCTCTGGCCGCCGTTTGTGGTCCGGACGATTGCGGAATTCTCGCCGACCACCCATCCGTGCTTTTCGTCACTGAACGAGACCGATTTATACGAGCCCGACGCCCCGTATGCCACCGTTGTCCAGTCGTCGCCGGCATTTGTGGTCCTCGCGATGACTCCTCCATACCCCACCGCTATCGCCGTAGTATTGTTTACGAAAACGAGCCCGTAATAGAGTATGTCACGCTCAGTCTGTCCGCGGGGAGGCCAGAGGTGCCAGCCCGACCCGAAATTCTCGGTCGTTCGCCAGAGACGGTATTCGGATCCCACAAGAATAGTGTCTTTATTCCAGGCCGCGAAACATTGAAAATTCTTCACAAGGGAATCGCTGTTGGAGATAAAATTCTGTGACCAGTTCGAACCGCTATCCGAGCTAATGAAGAATGAGACGTTGTCAAGAACTATGACTTTGGCAGTGTCAATGAATCTAACCTGCCGCGGCGAAATAGGGAAATTTCCCAGGGGCGTCCAGCTGGTCCCGCCGTTCTTCGTCCGAAGAAGGTCTCCGTTAGCAGCGGAGGCAATTCCTAGTCCGGCTATGACGGGGCTGAACGAAACCCCTACGATCCTCGAAGAAGTCGGAGACGAGATGGAATTCCAGCTGCTGCCCGAATTCGAGCTGTAGAGAATCGTCCCCGAATCCCCGACCGCGACTGCACCGCCGGTACCGTTCACCGGATTATCAATTCCGTTGAATGAGATTCCATAGAGATTACGGGTTGAGCCGCTGGTGGCTTTCGACCACGAGGTGCCGCCGTTTGTCGTCCGCACGATCGTTCCATTGGTACCGACTGCAATCGCAGTGGGGAAATTCTGCAGGGGCGGCACCGTTTTCGAAAGGTACTTGTAGGCGAGGGCTTTGAATGTTTCAGTGGTTCCGCCCACATACGGGTGAAGCCGCCATGTCTGCCCTCCGTCGGAAGAGGTTACCATGGTTCCCCCGGTACCGACGGCCGTCAGGACACCCCCGACGCTCGTGATGGCATACAGATCGCCCCCGGTCGGATAGGGAAATACCGGTTGCCAGCTGGTCGTCGGATTTTGTGACAGAGCAAGGGTGGGCAGAATGGAAGCGAGCAGGAACATACGGACGCAACTGTACATGGAAAACCCTCCTATGAAGAAACGTACGGTGATTCGCACCTGTAAAATCCTGATGCGATTCGGGCCCCTAGCGCGGTGAGATCGCAAGCCCTTTGGGGATAGAGAGGAGGGCAGCATTTAATCTGCCTCTCCCCATCTCCTCTACTCCCTGATCCATATTCCGAGAGGAGTGATCGGTCAATCTGTAACCGCTTCTAGTACCTTATACAGGCAGTTGGGGAGGGTTGCAGAGAATTTTCAAAAAAAAATTCTTTGCAGGGGGGTGTTCCTTAAGTCTACCGCCGGTGAATCAGCGGAAACCGGACTGTTTTAGGGATTCCTGGCGGGGTTTCGATTTTTGGTTTGTGAGAACGAGGACGCCGTTTGGGTTTCTATTGGCGACTGCGATGTCGAGAGCCCCGTCACCGTTCCAGTCGCCGCAGGCGAGGCGCAGATTCATGGGGCTTGTCGGTATAGTGCCTCCAGAGATGAAATTCCCGTGACCGTCATTCCGGAGAATTGTAACACCGCCGGGGGAAAATATCGACACGGCGAGGTCGAGGTCGCCGTCGGCGTCAAAGTCCCCGCAGACGACCCAGAATGGCCTCCCCTTGGTAAAAAAAGTCTGTGAATGGCGGAAGTGTCCCGTGCCGTCGTTTTTCAAGATCGAGACGCTCACCATATTGTGATTCACAACGGCGAGGTCCAGAAAACCGTCCCCGTCGAAATCGCCGGCCGCAATCGATAGCGGGTTGCTCCCCACATCAACCGAGGACGCTTCGCTAAAAATCCCTTTTCCATCGTTGGTGAAAATCGTCACATTGTTGAGACTGAAATTGACGACTGCAAAGTCGATATCCCCGTCGTTATCGAAATCCCCTACGCAGATGGCGCTGGGCATCACCCCGGAGGGGAGCGCCTGGGATTTCGTGAAAGACCCGGTGCCGTCATTCGTGAGCACCGCAACGTCGTTCCCCCATTGATTGGGGAGAGCTATATCGAGGTTTCCGTCGCCGTTGAAATCCGCGATGGCGACATCGTACGGTATGTAGCCGGGTTCGATCCGTGACCGGGTCGTCAGGTTACCGTGGCCGTCGTTGTGAAGTATATAGAGATCGCTGGCATTCCAGTGAACTGCCGCGACGTCCGCAAATCCATCGGCGTCGATATCGATGGGGAAAGCGTCGAGCGTATTCATGCCGGTCTCGACAGTCTGATGGAGGGTGAACGAGCCGTGTCCGTCGTTCCTGAGAGTGGAGATGCTGCTACCCCGGCCGTTGGAGCTGACAAGGTCGAGGGCGCCGTCGGAGTCCAGATCGCATGCGGCAACCGAATTTATCTCGGAGCCGACCGGGACGCGTTGCGTCTCGGCAAAGGTGCCCGTCCCCCGTTCAGCTCGAATCGTAAAGCTCCACACAAAAGGCCGCAGCATGGGAGTGCCGGATGAATCTGTCAGACCCGTCGTCAGAATAACGGTCACCACCTCGCCGACCGCAAAAGGCGACCGCGCGCTGATCGTAAGGGTTCGGGTGGCTGCGTCATAAGCGACCCAGTTGTTGAGGTGAAACCCGCTGAGACTCCCGACCACGCGTATTGTCTGTCCGGCGGCAGCCGCGGGAGTGATTGGATCATCAAACGTCACAGCGATCCGGGAATTTTTTTGGACATTGAGCGCGTTCTGGCCGGGCGAGACTTTTTTCACATGGAGGGCCTCGGAAGGGGTGATCCACGCCAGGACAAGAAAGACAGCCACGGCCGTCTTCATGGCAGGGGTTTAAGGGCCGACTTATAGTACTTATTCATCGTCGGCTCGTTCACAAATTTTTCCCCATCCCAATACTGAATCGACGTCCGGAGCGAGTCCAGGATGCTCTCGGTGATCTTCCGGAGCGTCAGCTCCTCGGACTGGAGCCTGCGCGCGTATTGCAGATTCGGCTCGGTGGCGAGCACCTTCGTGCAGCGCATCGTCGAATCGAGGTAAAAATTGAGCGCAAAAGACGTTCCGTTTTTGAAGTGATCGGATACGATCAGTTCAAGAGTCCCGTCGGACTTGAAGTACATCACCTCGCCCGCGGTAGAGAGAAAATCTTTTGATTTTTCCAGGCCGCTCCGAGGGAAGAGGAGATAGTATTTTTCAAGACCCTGCGGAACTCCCGGGGGAGCGAATTCGGGCGGAACGGGGGCCACCCCCTTGATCGCACGCGGATCAAGCACGAGGAGGGGTGCGGCGCCGGCGAACGCGTTGGAACTTGTCAGGAAAATCTCCTCGACGCCGTCGCCGTCGATATCCCTGTGGGCCATGTACTCGACATTCCCCGGGTGCCAGAACTCTCCCAGAAAATCGCCCGTTTTTGCGTCCAGACGGATGATCACGTTGGGATAGCGCTTGGCATGTTCCAGCTCGGCAATAATATCGAGGTGACCGTCCCGGTCAAAATCGCCGACGACCATCGAGTTAAAGAAGTAGTTATCGACGAAAGATTCCGACCCAAAACTGATATTCCGATGATACTGATACTTCCACCGCTCTGAGCCGTCCGGGTTGTAGCAGAACACGGCATTCAGAGTCGGATTATCGTAGATGCCGCCATAGATGCAGAAAACTTCGTTCTTTCCATCGCCGTCCGCGTCGGCGGTAAAAATCGATCGGCGGTTCAGCGGCCATTTGGCAAGTTCGATGTCCCACCCCTTCTCGACATGTTTACGCCAGAGCTCTTCGCCGTCCTTGTTATAGACGACGAGGAATTCATCCTTCGGGCGCGCATACGAAGGATTCAGATCCTTGGGCGCCTTGCCGGGGTAGAGAAGCACGAGCGCAAGAACGATGGCCGCGGCAAGGCTCATGACGGAGTAAGCGGGATGGCGGATGGCGAACAGAACGACGCGGGCCGGAAGCGTGACAGGCATGCGCAATGTTTCAAAAGGCGCGACGCGCATATTCCTGAGCGTGATCGCCTCCGGGTTTTCCACAGTCCGCTCGCGGCGGATTTCGGAGAATTCGTCGTAATAGGACTTGATCTGTTGCCTCAGCGCGTCGCAACCGGGGCATTCCTTCAGATGCGCCTCAATCGCGGGGTCCGTCCCCCCGTCCGCCCTGAGGACATAACGCTCCAGTATCTTTTCTTCGATATGCTTCATATGCGCTTTATCAGTAAACTAACCGGTGACAATGGCAACGGAGATCACTCAGATTTCAGTTCCTTTCGGATGCGTTCCCGGCCGACCTTGGCAAAATATTCAAGCGTGATCCGGTGATTTTTCCTGTACTCCCCGGGAGTGAGCTCGGGCATTTTTGCCCTCAGATGCTCGTAAAAAGTAAATCCGTCCGGATTATCATCGGCGAGAAACCCCTGGAGTATATCATCCATGGCGTCCAGGTATTTTGCAAAAATCTCCTCGCTGCACTTCCCCTTCCCGACATAGCCTGGATGCAGTTCGGCCCACATTTCCCCCCGAATTTTTGTGATAATTTTGCCCAGACGCTCTCTCTCCAGGCGTTCCTCAGCAACGTTGGGTTGGGACGCCTCCTCCCCGCCCAACTCATAGATTTCCTTGAACATCAGGGCTGCGGTCATCATAAGTACCGATCTCTGGCAATCGTTCTGGTCGATGAGGACGGACCGGAGTTTGGAGAGCATCGTCGGGACATTGTCGTGCAAAAGAACGGCGAGAGAGAAGGCACGCTGGATCTGATCTGGTGCCAGGGGGGGCAGATGAAAGAGCGGGTCGGCTCCGGCAGGGACGAGGAAGACATCGCCGAATCTCGTCGTCTGCTCGAACAGTGACCTGGTTTCCAGCGCTTTCTTCATGTTCCTGAGAATTTTTCCGAGCGCGGGATCCGCCTCGGAATAAAGCCTGATGATGCCGTTATTAATCTTGGCGAAGACGAGATGGCGGAGGGTGACGATGAGGCCATCGGCATCGCCGGATTCCCAATCGGGAAGCTGAGCGTCGAAAAACTTACGGATGGACTGGAAATTCCCCTGATCATCGCGTGCGAAAAGGTCGGCGAGGCAATCATAGACCGCATCATGTTCATTGAGACGGATCGAGGCGAGGTTAAGCTTGCCCTGATGAATCTTTTTCCGAAGAAAAGGAAGAGCGAGATCGTGACAAAGAAGGACGAATTCCCGCAGGTCGAGCGGGGTGTATGCGCCGGTCAGGATTGCCTTGAAAACCGGGATGAGGCGTGTTTTATCTTTCTGTGAGAAACCCGCCATGGTAGGTTTCGGCAAGGTAGGGATTTCCTACGAGAGTTTCAATTCCCCCTTCAGAAACATCCCCGTATAGGAGCGTCGGTTCCTGGCAACCGCTTCTGGAGTTCCCTCGGCGATGATTTCACCCCCCTCCTTCCCCCCTTCCGGTCCCAGGTCGATGATCCAGTCGGCCGTCTTGATCACGTCGAGATTATGCTCGGTGACGACGACGGTATTTCCCTTATCGACGAGCTTATTCAGAACCGAGAGGAGCATCCGGATATCCTCAAAATGAAGCCCGGTCGTGGGCTCATCAAGGATATAGAGAGTTTTTCCGGTCCCCACCTTGGAGAGTTCTGTTGAGAGTTTGACCCTCTGGGCTTCCCCGCCGGAGAGGGTTGTTGCCTGCTGGCCGAGCCTGATATAACCGAGGCCGACATCTCGCAGGGTTTCGAGCTTTCGGCGGAGGCGGGGGATTTCGCTGAAAAAAGTGACGGCCTCCTCGACGGTCATATTCAAAACATCTGCGATGGATTTCGATTTGAACAGAATCTCGAGCGTCTCCCTGTTATATCTTTTTCCCTTGCAGACTTCGCAGAGGACATAGACGTCGGGCAGGAAATTCATTTCAATTTTCCGGACTCCGTCCCCCTGGCATTCTTCGCAGCGTCCCCCCTTCACGTTGAAGCTGAACCGGCCCACCTTATAGCCCCGTATCTTCGCCTCGGGAAGTTGCGCATAGAGATCCCGGATATACGTGAATAAGCCGGTATAAGTCGCCGGGTTTGAGCGGGGAGTACGTCCGATGGGGGACTGGTCGATCTCTATCACCTTGTCGACATAGGCGAGGCCGTCAATGGAACCGTAGGGGAGCGGGACGTCTTTTGACTTATAAAACTTTCTGGACAAAATCCGGTAAAGGGTTTCTGAAATAAGCGTCGATTTCCCCGAGCCGCTCACCCCCGTGATGCACACGAATTTTCCCAGGGGGACCGCGAGCGTCACCGATTTCAGGTTATTCCCCCGGGCACCCCGGAGCCTAATGACATTGCCCGAACCGTCCCGCCGGCTCCTGGGAAGTTCGATGATTCTCTTCCCGGTTATATATTCGGCAGTCGACGACGAAGCGCCGTCATATTTTCCCATCCGGAGCCGGGAGGGTTTCCCTGTCGCGACGACATGGCCTCCGTGTTCGCCGGCGCCGGGTCCGAGGTCGACAAGGTAATCGGCGGAGCGGATCATCTCCCTGTCATGCTCGACGACGATGACCGTGTTACCCATATCCCTCAGCTCCTTGAGGCTGTCGATCAGCTTCACGTTATCCCGCTGGTGAAGTCCGATGCTCGGTTCGTCGAGGATGTAGAGGACGCCGACGAGGCGTGAGCCGATCTGGGTGGCAAGCCGTATGCGCTGCGCTTCTCCTCCGGAAAGGGTGCGCGCGGAGCGGTCAAGCGTGAGGTAATCGAGGCCGACGTTGAGGAGAAAACCGAGCCGCTGCGTTATTTCCTTCAAAACCTGCCGGGCGATCTCCATCTGGCGGGCGCTCAGGTGCAGTTGTGAGAAAAAACCGAAAGCCTCCCGGATTGAGAATTGCACCAGATCGCGGATATTGACTTCACGGGCGGTTTCGGAGTCGACAAGGCGGACGGCGAGGCTCTCGCGGCGCAACCGTCCTCCCCCGCACAGGGGACAGGCTTTCGTGCGCATATAAGACTCCACCCATTGCCGGATTCCCTCGGAGGAGGTCTGGTCGTAGTAATGCTTCAGCATCTTCAGCAGACCCTCGAACCGCTGCCGGTACGTGGCGATGCGGCCCGTCGAGTAGGTGTAACGAATGTCGAATTTTTCATTCCCTCCCCCTTTGATGAGGACATCGACAAAGTTCTTTGGAAGCTGGGAAAGGGGTTGGTCGAGATCCGCCTGGAATCTTGAAGCCACCGCCCGGACCTGTCGCCAGAGCCATGTGTCGCGCGGCTTTCCGAGCGGAGCGAGCCCCTCCTGGTTAATGGAAAGTGAGCGGTTCGGCATGATGAGGTCCAGATCGAACTCCTTTGTTTCGCCGAGCCCGCTGCAGGAAGGGCATGAGCCATAGGGCGAATTGAACGAAAAAGAATTCGGAGCGGGCTCATCATAGCTTATCCCGCAGTAGAGGCAGGCGAGATGCTGGCTGAAAAGCTGTTCCTTGGCTCCGGAGTCGATGATGACCAGCCCGGACCCCATCCGGAGAGCTGTTTCGATGGAATCAGCAATGCGGCTGCGCATATCTCCCTTCACGGAGAGCCGATCCACGACGATCTCGATATTATGCACCTTATAGCGGTCGACCTGCATCCCCCGCGAAATCTCTCTGATCTCGCCGTCGACCCTCGCGCGAAGGAAGCCTTCCCGAAGGATTTCCTCAAAAAGTTCACGGTAATGGCCTTTTCGCCCCCGGATGACGGGCGCAAGGATGTGGATCTTCGAGCCGGAAGAGTACGACATGACGGCATCGATGATCTGGTCGACTGATTGCCTCTGGACTCTCCGGCCGCAATTGTAACAATGCTGGATCCCGACCCGGGCAAAAAGGAGTCTCAGGTAGTCGTAGATCTCGGTGACGGTACCGACTGTGGAGCGGGGGTTATGGGAGACCGACTTTTGCTCTATCGATATCGCGGGGCTCAACCCCTCGATTTTATCGACATCGGGCCTTTCCATGAGGCCGAGAAACTGGCGGGCGTACGCGGAGAGGCTTTCGACATACCGTCTCTGCCCCTCGGCGTAAATCGTATCGAACGCAAGACTCGATTTGCCGGAGCCGGAGAGGCCCGTGATGACTATCAGTTTATCGCGGGGCATCTCCACGTCGATATTTTTCAGATTATGGACGCGGGCGCCCTTGACGACGAGCGTTTCCAAAGTTTTCCAAGGGAAAAAGTGAGAAGGGAACGAGACCTTCGATGTCAATTTATCGAATGGGCCAGAAACATGCAATTACAGGGCGATCCCGCGTGCGGGCGCCTTCAGTTCCCCGTAGCGAACGAGAGCGAAAGAGGAAGGGTCTGGTGCCTTCTTGCCATGTCACCTTCATGGCACAAAAGCCCCTGGATCCGGCCTCGATCGGTGCTATCGTCCATCGTCGGCCATGTTCGCAAAGTCACTGCCCGCGGACAAACTTCGTTGGTTTTTCGATCACGAGTTGTTAGTTTTGACAATCAGATATATTCTTCTTAGTTTCAGTCGTTTCGTTCATTTCGATTCTCGATTTTCGGGGGTAGAGGAGAATCACGATCGGCCAACCCATATCCCAATAAACCATCTCACGTGGAGCGCGTCAATCATCCGCTTATCCTGTAATCGTTTCCTTGACAAATGCCCGAAGAAGTCATGTGGGAATGAACCAACAGATTGCTCAGTTGTGTCATACTCTTATCGACTGAATTTCCGGGCGTGATCAGTACGTGAAAAAACGGAACACTCAAAAAATCGGCTGGTGAATGCACCCCTATGATCGGCTCAACAATCTCGCACTATAGGATTGTGGAAAAACTCGGCGAAGCCGGGATGGGCATAGTTTACAAGGCGGAGGACTCAAGACTTAAGAGCCCTGTTGCGCTGAAGTTTCTGCCGAGAGACGTCACAGCCGATCCGGAAGCAAGAGAACGGTTCATTCACGAGGCGCGGGCGGCGCGAGCACTTGACCATCCGAACATCTGCACAATCTATGAAATCGGGGAGACCGAACATGGTCCCGAAGGGCCGGGGCAATTGTTCATCAGCATGGCATACTATGAAGGTGAGACGCTCGCAAAGAAAATCGCCCGGGGCCCTCTTGACGTAAAGGAAGCCGTCGAAATCGGGATTCAGATCTCGCAAGGATTATCAAAGGCGCATCAGTCCGGCATCATCCACCGTGACATCAAGCCTCAAAATATCATAGTGACCGGCGATGGCGTCGTGAAAATTCTCGATTTCGGAATCGCTAGATTCTCCGGTCAAACACGTCTCACCAAATTCGGTTCGATTGTCGGGACGGTCATATATATGTCACCCGAGCAAGCGCGCGGCGAGGAGGTCGATCAGCGGACCGACATCTGGTCGCTCGGCGTCATGATGTATGAGATGATGACCGGAAAGCTTCCGTTTCCCGGCGAATATGAGCAGGCGATCATCTACCAGATCCTCCACGACGACCCAGTGCCGATTCTAAAGGTCCGTCCGGAGGTCCCGTTGAAATTGGTCGGGATTGCCGGTAGAGCAATGCAGCGGAACGCTCGCAATCGATACCAACGAATTCAGGATATGATCACGGACCTCAAGAAGATTGCGACGGAGCTTGAGACTTCCACCCTGAAACTCCATCCGATCAGGGCAATGATCTATCGGGTAAAGCGAAGTCACCTATATGTTGGGGGAATCGGTCTCGCTGTGTTGGTTGCTGCCATAAGCTTGTTCTTATTTCCACGACACTCTTATGGGATCGATCTTGCAGTATTGCCGTTCGTCAATGAGAGCGCGGATACAACCCTCGAGTACTTCAGCGATGGAGTTGCAGAAAGCATCATTGACAATCTTTCTCGATTGCCCAATGTGAGGGTGACGGCGTTCAGCTCCGTGATAGGATACAAGCACCGGCTGATTGACCCGCAGGCAGTCAGCAAGGATTTAAACGGCGTCCGTGCCGTGCTGATGAGCAGAGTTCTCAGCCGAGGGGACGAGATTTCAATCAAGACCGAACTTGTGGACACCCATGACAAGAGTCAGATCTGGGGAGATCACTACAACCGAAAGCTTGCCGATATCTTTTCTGTTCAAGAGGAAATTGCGAACAATATTCTGCAGAATTTGAGGGTGAGGTTGACCGGCGAAGAGCGGCAAAAGCTCACCAGACGTTATACTGAGAACACTGAAGCGTACCAATTCTATCTGAAAGGTCGCTATGAAATTAATTGCACGGGGCCAAACGGATCTAGCAAAGGAGTAGAATTTTTCCAAAAGGCAATCGAGATAGACCCATCATATGCCTCAGCGTACGTTGGACTTGCTGAAGCATACCTTCTAGTCTCCGGTGAACTGATGCCCGCGAGGGAGGCAGTACCGAAGATACGGGCGGCTGCAACAAAAGCTCTGGAGATAGACAGTTCCCTCGGTGAGGCGCATGGCCCGCTCGGCTATGTAAAGGTGTTTTCCGATTGGAAGTTTGCAGATGGCGAGAGTGAATTCAGAAAGGCCATCGAACTTAACCCCGGATACGCGTGGTCTTACATGGAATACGCTTATGCCCTGCTCGCGATGGGACGGTTCGAGGAGGCGATCAAGCAGAATAGGCTTGCCTACCAGCGTGATCCGCTGTCAAATCTTTTAGGTCAGCAGTTGGCGCTCTCGTACTTCCATTTAGGTCGGAGTGATCTTGCCCTTGAACAGCTGCAGGTCACACCCTGGGTCTGGCTATCAGGACTGATTGATGAACAGAAAGGGTTTTATGACAAAGCCGTTTCTCACTACCTCGCCGGATCAGAATTCTGGTCAAGTCCTGCTGACACAGTGGAACTGCGACGTGCGTTCTCACATTCGGGCTGGAATGGATTTGTGCTGAAGTCTATCGAGCTTTATCTCGAGAAGGAGGGCTACCACTATCCCTGGACACTTTCCGTATTGTATGCACGGGCGGGGGATAATGACAAAGCATTCGAATATCTCAACAAGGGAATTGAGGAGGGTGACGACCACTTGCCATGGGTCAAGGTCGATCCGCGGTTCAAAAATCTGCGCTCAGACACACGCTACGGTGTGTTTTTGAGGAAGTTAGGAATGGAGTGAATAACCGAGTCAGGAATCGACCGAATGATGTGTACTGACTCCTTATTTCGCTGGATCAGCCATCCACGGGCTCATTGTCTCATTGAACAACATTAGCAACTCTCCGAGGGCAGAAAGAGGACATTGGGAGACCATCCTTTCCGATAATAGTTTCGTAGATTTGATGACGGCCTAAGCCGTATCACCGACTTTGAGCTGAGGATCCTCAACTGCAGTGATCCTGCCTTATGATCTGTTCCGAGCACTGAACTTCATAATTCAATTGTCACGATGTGAAAAATGGGGTGAGATTCATGCGATAAACGAGTGCAAATTTGTTCACTTTACTCAAGAAATACAAGTATCAGTCAATCTGAATGATGCTAAAACTTAGTCAATCAAATTTCTTTCAAGTGCTGCTGTTCTGATCGCTATCCACTCTGCCACAAATTCCTGTCCGCGCTTCTGGACTGTAGTGCCTCGTTAATATGCTCGGGACGAATATCGGTTGAAGCCGCGAGGTCAGCAATGGTGCGTGCCACCTTCAAAATGCAATCATAAGCTCGCGCGGAAAGCCCCAGTTTCGTAATTGCCATTCTTAACAACTCTTCTTCCGCTGAATCGAGCCTACACTAGCTCTGAATATCTTGCGACTGCATATCAGAAGGGCATAACGTGTTAAATTTCAGGACAATGGTAACGTGAAGTAGAATCTGGTCCCAACATGCTCACGACTCTCCACGTGAATATCCTCGCCGTGGAGCGTCAATATCTTCTTCACAATCGCCAGCCCCAGACCTGTGCCATCATTGGCTGAGCGGTTACTTCGGGCCCGGTAAAAACGGTCAAACACGCTGGCAAGGTCCCTCGCAGGAATACCGCATCCTGTATCGGCAATATCAACGCGCAATTTGTCCTCAACGCGGGCTACGTGCAGGGTTATGCGTCCATTTGCTGCCGTGTAGTTGATGGCGTTTTCTATTAAGTTCTGCAATACTCGGTCGATCATCCCAATATCTGCTCGAACGAACGGAAGATCGTTGGGGAGAGACGTATCAATCTGAATATTATTCTTCTCCGCCCGCAGGTGAAACTTTTGCGCGACATCTTGGACGAGTTCCGAGAGCGAGAATGACTCCGGCTTTGGCAATGTCTGCCTTGCATCGAGTTTGCTCAACTCAAATAATTCTTGCACAAGCGCGTTGAGTTTGATCGTGCTCTCAAGAATCGTCTGAAGGTACTTTTGACGCTCACTGGTCGTAAGAGATGCGTCTTTAAGAATCACTGTTTCAACGTACCCCTGCATTGATGACAACGGGGTGCGGAGATCGTGCGAAACATTCGCAATAAGTTCCCGACGCAACGAATCGATTGCCGCAAGCTCATCAACATGCCGTTGAATCATTTCTGCCATCTGATTGAATGTGCGTGCGGCTGTGCCGATCTCATCATCGCTCACGTTACAAACCCGCTGTGAAAAGTTGCCGATACTGAATTCAGTCATTGCCTTTGTCAACCTGTATAAACGACGGGTGAGGAATCCGATGCTCAGCAAGCCGATGATCGCTGCGGCAATCAAACTGATGATGAGCGTTTTAACGCCGAGACGGAGAATGTAGTTTTGTTGAATAAACTGAAGAGCTGAATCATATTCCTCACCGCCTAAAATCACGTACACGTAGCCACCCTTTTTCTCATGAAAGACGAACGGAGCGGCGGTGAACACCTTTTCTTTATGGATACCTTTCGGATCTTCTCCCATCGTAAATTGTTTACCTTCTACAGCAAGAAATTTCTTAATGGGTTGGATGTCAATCTGATGAAGCTTCAAGTTCTCAAACGGCGTAGATGAGTAGAGGATGGTTCCCTGCTCATCGATGAGATACACCTCGACGCTCGGATTCATCTTGTTCACCTGTTCGAACACCTTTTGAATTTCACCTTGGTCAAGCGAGGTACTGCTGTACGATTGTAATAAATCTGCAACGAAGCTGGCAAAACGACGATGAAGCCGCTGATTTCCCTCCTGGAAGTACATTTCAGTAGAGAACAGCGTGATAAAGTTAAAGGCGATACCGAGAAGGAGAAGTAGCAGGAGGAAGACGGCGGAAATCTTCCAGTACAGACTCTTGAAAAAGAGTCTAGGCATTTCCTAACTCAATTTCTTCTACTTCGGCGCATCGGTATCCGACGCCCCAGACGGTGAGAATGTACTTCGGCTTGGATGGATCTGTTTCGATTTTTGTCCGAAGTCGGTTGATGTGTGAGTTCACGGTATGATCGTACCCGTCGAAGTGGTACCCCCACACGATGTCCAGAAGCTCCTGTCGAGAGTAGGTTCGGCCAGGATTCTGCATGAAGATTCGGAGCAGGTCAAATTCTTTAGCGGTCAGCTCGATCTTCTCACCCTTCAGAGTTACTCGTCGCTTGAGAGGATCAATTGCAATCTCTCCGATGGTTAGTGCGTTCATCTCGCCTTGCTGTTGCTCCTGCTTTGCAACCTCAACCCGGCGAAAGATCGCCTTAACTCGAGCCACGAGCTCACGCACACTGAACGGTTTCGTCAAGTAATCGTCGGCACCTAATTCAAGTCCGAGGACACGATCAAATTCCTCCGATCGAGCAGTCAGCATGAGAATTGGAATAGTCCTGTTCACAGATCGAATCTCTTTACAGACGTCAAGTCCGCTCATGCTGGGAAGCATAAGGTCAAGAATGATCAGGTCATGCCGTCCCGCCCACGCCTTCGTGAGCCCTTCGGCGCCGTCAGCAACCTTGTCGACAGCACATTCCAAATCCTTGAGGTGGATTTCCACCAGGTTGGCAATCGCTGTATCGTCTTCAATGATGAGTACTCGTTTCACCGTTGTCTGTATGAATTTTCGGTGCTCATTCTCGTATAAAGATAGGAAAATTTGTCACAAAAGTATCATGAGTGAAGGCCGGTTAAAATGCGTGGTGACTGGGTCGAGCCGCAATCGTTTCAACCTTTATTAAAATGTTAAGCTTCCGCAATAGTTTTGTGACGGTATATGCTACCTTGTGTATTCAGTTCACAACTCTCTCTCTGACATATCAAGGAGATCGATTATGAAACTCACCGCAGTTTTTCCATCGTTAGTGATCCTAGTGGTTGCTTCCGTCCCTGTGGCGCTTTTGGTTCTATCCGGTTGCTCGAGCAAGTCCGGCGATATGCACGCCTCGACGGATCCAGGAATAGGCTCTCAACAAAATCTTGCAAAAGAAACCGCTGGATCAGAGAGTGACGATGACACGGAGTCGGCGGATGACGATGCCCTTAAGATGTACGACGTGACGGTTGAGAATCTTACGACTGGTCAACCGTTTTCACCGGGCGTGATCGCAACCCATACAAAAAACGTCCATCTATTTCAAATTGGCGCTGCCGCTTCAGAGGGGATTCGGTTGATTGCCGAAAATGGCGATCCGAGCGTGGCGGAAACAGATCTGAAAACTCGCGCAGGTGTGTTCGACGTTGTTGTCATCAATGCGCCGATACATCGGGTGGGCGGTCCGGGACCCAATTCCCGAACATTCCGAATCACCACGGCAGATCAAGCAAAGCGTCTTTCCGTGGCTACGATGCTTATCTGCACTAACGATGGCTTCACAGGCCTTGATGGTGTAAAACTTCCTGGCGGCTATAAATCGAAGGTCTTCTACACAAATGGCTACGATGCTGGCACCGAAGCGAACGATGAACTCTCAACGAGCATCGTCGATCCATGTGGTTCAATCGGTCCCGTCTCCATGCCGCCAGACGGCAACAATCGCACCGCAACGAACGATGTCATCTCTCACCATCGGGGCATCCTCGGAGTAGGAAATCTAAGTCCCTCTCTGCACGGATGGCAGAATCCCGTGGCTCGAATAACTATTCAACGCGTGAAGTGACACGAAACAGTATGGTGAGAAGACCTTAGGCTGAGGAAGCAACCACTTAACGGCAGGGGACAATCCTGCTCTCAATCAGTAGTATCGAGAGGGCAGGATTTTTTTGTTTAAGTATCATTGGAGCAATATCATGGCGGAAACTATTGCTCAGTTGCGCTTGCCGCAGATCCCTGTCCAATCTCCTATACTGAATCGCTTCGCTGATGCGTTCGGGATGTGCATTGGTTGAACAGGCGAGATCGGCAATGGTTCTTGCAATCTTAAGGATGCGATCGTACGCGCGAGCAGAAAGTCCCACTTTGGTAATTGCCATCCTCAACAACTCCTCTCCGATCAAATCGAGCTTGCAATATTTCGGAATATCTTTCGACTGCATAGCAGAGTTGCAGCACATTCCTTTCCGTCCCGTGAATCTCTTCATCTGAATTTCTCTTTCGCCAACAACACGCTCTCGAATCTGCTAAGAAGCTTTGCCTGCTGCTTTGATGCTGGGGTCTTCATATTTCAGGGTGGGGCAGCTCAGCACCCTGAAATACGGTTCGGGGGTCAACCGGAATAAGAATGGAGTTTTGAGGGGTTGCTGTTGGCCCCGGTTGCCGAAGAATCCATGCGGGGAGAATACTGTTGGGATATTTTCCAAAGAAAATGAAAGGAGGAAGTGCTCGCATCGATCGGGCCGAGGCCGGCCGCGTCCGTATTCTGTGCGGGGATCGCTGTGGTATCAAACAATACATCTCCGACGGGACATGAGAGCATCACCGATGGTCTGATGGGGCTAACGTCCACGACCTAATTCAACCGAACTGCGACGAGGTTCGTGAAGTCCGCCAAACGGCCGGTCGCATTATTGGCAGGATTCGTATAGATGACGGTCGGCATTATCTCCGGGTCGGAGAGGGATGCGAGGCCTTCCCCCATCGGCCCTTCGGACCCGGCAGGCCCGGTGCAGCTCAGAGAAGTCGCGAGCACGACTATGATTACCAGATTCGATCTCACAAAATCTCTCCCTCACACGGTGTAAACGTTGCTCCTACGCAAAGCCGGTCAATGCTGCGAGCCCGGAGCGGGAAGACGCTGGACCGACGGGTTTCCGGTTAGAGGACGGACTCTTGTCTGCACACCGGACTTACCCCAATTTCTGCCGTTTGTGCAGATACTCGAAAAGGGCGACGTCGAAGGGGGTGGTGGTATCGAGCAGCGCGTAGTCGATTTTATTCTCCCGGCACTCCTTCTTGAGTTTTTCCAGGAACCGCTTCATTTCCTCCTGGTATGATTTCTGAATATGCCAGGGCTGCGTCGCGAGCTCTTCCGACGTTTCGATGTCCTTGAAGATGGCATCCCTGCCGAAGGCGAAGCTCCGTTCCATCGGATCGAGGATCTGGAGCACGATCACCTCATTTTTCTTGTGCCGGAAGTGACGGAGCGCCTTCATGACGTCGCCGGGCGAATCGAACAGATCGCTCATGACGATCACAAGTCCGCGGCGCCTGATGCGTTCGGCGACCTGATGAAGGGAATTTGCCGTCCGGGTCTTCTGGCCGGGGGTCAGGTTTTGAAGCTGCCTCAGGATCTCCGTGAGATAGCCCTTCGTCGCGTGCGGAGGCATATAGGTCCGGACATTCTCGTCGTATGTTGTGAGGCCGACGGCATCGCGTTGCTGGACCATGAGGTGGGCGAGTGCGGCGCTGATGTAGCAGGCGTACTCAAGCTTGGTGGGATGTCCTTCCGAAGCGTAGGCCATCGACTTGCTTGCGTCGACGATGAGATACGACTTGAGATTCGTCTCCTCCTCAAATTGTTTGATGTAGTAGCGGTCCGTCCTTCCGAATATCTTCCAGTCGATATGTTTCACCTCGTCGCCCGGCATATACTGCCGGTGCTCGGCGAATTCGACGCTGAAGCCGTGGTAGGGGCTTTTGTGGAGCCCCGTGATGAACCCCTCGACGACGAGGCGCGCCACCAGTTCCATATTGGCGAGCTTGGCGACGACCTCCGGCCGTAAAAACTTTCGGTAGTCCTGGGGGGTCACTGCCTTCCGGCCCGCCCGGAATCGCCCGAGCTCACCCTCGGTTCGAGCGCTGCCCCGGGATCTTTCCCGAGAGTTTCGAGCTCGAACTTCGCGGATGCCGCGAGCTCGTGATGGGGATAGTGTGAAAGGAAAATTTCATAAACCGATCTCGCGCTGTCCAGCTGATGGAGATCGTTATTGTACAGAAAACCCGAGAGAAAAAGCATCGTAGGGGCCTGTTTGCTCTCGGGGAACATGAGATAGTAACGGCGGTAGGCTCGAACCGCCTTGGGAACATCCTTGGCGCCATTCGTGTAAATGTCTGCAAGCCGGACGAGCGAGCTCTCCGCGTAAGGGCGTGAGGGGAATCTGTCGACAATGTCTTCAAACCGCTCGGCGGCGAGCTGATAGTTTTTCCGGGATTCCGCCTCGCGCCCTTCTTTGTATAACAGCGCTTCGTCCTTGCGCGAACAGGATGCAATCACCAGGGCGAAGAGAAAAAGTTTTTTCATAAATCCTCTCGTGAGATATTTTCATTTGACTCCTGAGGCGTGAGACTCCGTCGTCTCATCCGCGAAATGAAAAATCCGTCGGTCCCGTGAATATGGGGAAGCAGAGTCACGTCCGGCCTTCCCGGGAAGAGCGTCGATTCGGAGGTGTCGGCAAAAAAGTCCGGATTGCCGGAAAGAAAATGTTCGACAACATCCTCGTTCTCCCTCTTGAATAGCGAGCAGGTGGCGTAGACGATTCTTCCCCCGGGCTTGACAAAGCGGGCGCTGCGCGCGAGGATTTCCCGCTGCCTGGCGGCGCTGCGATCGACGAGCGATTCGGGGATCCATTTCAGGGCGGGATTGCGGCGAATAGTTCCCGAACCGCTGCACGGGGCATCGACGAGCACAGCATCGGCCAGTTTGTCCGGCTCAACCTGCCGCATCGCCTTGACTATGGAGGCACCCTGCCTGCGGGCCCGTCGCCCGAGCTCTTCCAGGCGGTGCGGATCGATGTCGAGCGAGAGGATCTCACCCGAATGCCTCATGAGATCTGCCAGGTGGAGTGATTTCCCGCCTGTCCCCGCGCAACTGTCGATGACGGTTTCGCCCGGGGAGGGGTCAGCGACGAGAGAAACGACCTGGCTCCCCTCATCCTGTATCTCAAACCAGCCATCCTTAAAAGTTTGAGAGGATCCCACGGAAAACCTTCGCATTGCCGTGAGGCCTGCCGGAGACAGTCTCGTCGGCTCACTTTCAATTCCCTCACCCTGTAATCTGGAGCGGCACTCTTCCCGCGTCGCCCTTGAAAAATTCACGCGCAGAGTAACGGGGGCGGGGGCGTTCAGCTCGTGGAGAAGTCCCTCCGTTCCAGCGCCATAGCGGGCCTCCCATTCCCCGACCATCCAGTCCTGGAAAGAGTAGCGTACGCCGAGTGTTTCGGGGTCGTCTTTGTCAAGAAAATCAAAGCCCCCGTGTGCCCGGATCCAGCTCAGAAACACTTCCATATCCAGATCCGGGAGTTTTTCAACCCAGACTGATCTCGGAATCTGGAATGGGGGAGCTTCCGGCGGGTGGATGATTCCAGAGGCAGCCAGGAGCGGGATCAAGCGACCGGGGCCCTCCGTGAACTCCTTGCCCGACGTTTTTGCAAACTGCTGCAGCAGGGCCTCGGCGCCCCGGCGGTAGCGTAGGAGGTTGAAGACCGATTCGGCGATGACGCGGCGGTCATGGGATCCCAGATATGTCCTTGACCGGAAGAAATCGGAGACGATGCGATCCGGTGGATGGTGGTTATTATTGATCCGGCCTAGGAGCTCGAGCATATGGCCGGTCAGTGACGAGGGATTCATACTGATGCGACGGGCTCGGCCATGCCGGAGCACATGAATGCGCGGGCCATGCGGGGGGTGTTATAGGATAAGCCGACGGACCCCTCACGGTTCATCACGATCACTCCGCCAAAACCCTCCGCTTTGACCTTAAGAATCTCGATGCCTCGCGAGGCGGCGGCCTGCGGATCATGCCCGTTCGTGTCCATGATATCGATGATAGTCTTCGAAAGGACCACCTTGATAATCGCCTCCCCCCAGCCCGTGGCGGAGACTCCTCCGACGGCGGAATCCGCATAGGAGCCGCAGCCGATGAGGGGTGAATCGCCGACGCGACCCGGATATCTGTTCAGCGTACCCCCGGTCGAGGTTCCGGCGCAGATTTTTCCCTTGCTGTCGAGCGCCACGGCGCCGACGGTATCGCCTGCGGTCTTCATGAACGCGTCTTTTGAGCTAAAACGAGCCTTCCCTCTCAAAGATTCCCATCGCGCCCTTTCCCGCGGGATAATCAGCTCTTCGGGGTTGCAGAGGGCAAGCTTGCATTCGGCGGCAAACCGTTCTGCGCCCTCTCCGACGAGGAGCACATGTTCGCTCTCGTCCATGACCTTGCGGGCGAGGGAGATGGGGTTTGAGACGCGATGCACTGCGGCAACCGAGCCGCACCGGAAGGTAGTCCCGTCCATGATACTTGCGTCCAGCTCAACCTCTCCCGCGGCGTTCAAATGGGAACCCTTCCCGGCATCGAACGTCACGTCATCCTCGAGCAACCGGACGACCTGTTCGACGGTATCCACAGCGCTGCGTCCGTTTTGCAGGAGCTGCCAGCCGAGATTAACCGCCGCAAGGCATCCCTGGCGATGAGCGTCGATTTCGCGCTCGGGGATGTCCCATGCGCCGCCGTGGACGATGAGAGAAATCATAGATTGTCAATCGTGGGAATACACTTGGAGGATTAAAAGTACTAAAATCCGGAAGGATAAGCAAAGAGTTTTCTGCGGGGAGGAAAACCCTGTCACAAAAGGCGGGGAAAAGGGGATCTTCCCCGCCATCGGTGAAATGAGTCAGGCTACGGCGGGAATTCTTTTCACAAACTCGATGAGGCCCCGTTTATCGAGCTCGACAGAGACCGTATCGCCGTCGGAGAAATCCCCGGCGAGCAGGCGCTCCGAGAGTTTGTTCACCACATATTTCTGAATAACCCTCTTGAGGGGCCGGGCGCCCAGGGTCGGGTCGTAGCCGAGTTTACCGAGCCAGTCTTTCGCTTCCTCGGAGACTTCGAGAGAAATATGCTTGTCTTCGAGCATCTGATGGACGCGGGCCAGCTGAAGGTCGACAATGCTGCGGATCTCCTTTCTCCCGAGCAGTTTGAACAGAATGATTTCGTCAATCCTGTTCAGGAATTCGGGCCGGATGTTTTGCCTGAGCATCTCGAAAAGCGCCACCCTGAGTTCGCCGTATGTTTTTTCCAGGTCGCCGTTCCGTGTTGCCTTTCCGGCGAGCCGCTCCTGAATGAGCTGCGAGCCGAGGTTGGACGTCATGATGATGATCGTATTCTTGAAATTGACCGTGCGACCCTTGCTATCGGTGAGCCTGCCGTCCTCGAGCAGCTGGAGGAGCAGGTTAAAAACCTCGGGATTGGCCTTCTCGATCTCATCGAGGAGCACGACGGAATAGGGTTTGCGCCGCACCGCTTCGGTCAGCTGGCCCCCCTCTTCGTAGCCGACGTAGCCGGGCGGGGCGCCGATGAGGCGCGAGACGGAGAATTTTTCCATGTACTCGCTCATATCGATCCGGACGAGGGCATTCTCGTCATTGAAGAGTTCTTCGGCCAGGGCGCGGGCAAGCTCCGTCTTACCCACCCCGGTCGTCCCGAGGAAAATAAACGAGCCGATCGGCCGTTTTTCATCCTGCAGGCCCGCCCTGCTGCGGCGGATCGCGTCGCTGATGGCATGCACCGCCTCGGTCTGGTTGACGATTCGCCGGTGGAGCCTTTCTTCGAGGTGAAGGAGCTTTGAGCGTTCGCTTTCGAGCATCCGGTTGAGGGGGATGCCCGTCCAGCGGGAGACGATTTCGCCGATGTCGTCGGCGTCGACCTCCTCCTTGAGCATTTTCTTGTCCTTTTGTGCTGAGGCGAGCTTGGCACCTGCCTCTTTCAGCTTTTTTTCCAGAGACGCGATGACGCCATAACGCAGCTCGGCAACCTTGGCCAGGTTTCCCTCCCTCTCATTCCGGTCGGCCTCGGCTTTTGCGGCCTCAATCTCCTCCTTCATCTTGCGGATCGAGGAAATAAGCTCCTTTTCGACATCCCAGTGTGCACGGAGGCTGGTGCGCTTCTGATTGAGGTCCGCGAGCTCGCGCTGGATCGTGGCGACGCGGTCCCGCGACTCATCATCCTTCTCCCGCATCACCGCCACCCGTTCAATCTCAAGCTGCTTGATGCGTCGCTCGATCTCATCGAGCTCCTCAGGCATCGAGTCGATCTCGATACGGAGCTTCGACGCCGCTTCATCGACGAGGTCTATGGCTTTATCGGGAAGGAAGCGGTCGCTTATATAGCGGTAGCTGAGCTGGGCGGCGGCGACGATCGCGCCGTCGGTGATGCGCACTCCGTGGTGCACTTCGTAGCGTTCTTTGAGGCCCCGGAGGATGGAGATGGTATCCTCGACCGACGGCTCGTCGACAAGCACGGGCTGGAACCGGCGTTCGAGGGCGGGGTCCTTTTCAATATATTTTCTGTATTCATCGATTGTCGTCGCGCCGATCGCCCTGAGCTCACCCTTGGCGAGGGCGGGTTTCAGCATGTTGGCGGCGTCCACGGCACCCTGAGCCGCCCCGGCCCCGACGAGCGTATGGAGCTCATCGATGAAAAGAATGATCTCGCCGTTGGATTCAGTGACCTCCTTGAGGACGGCTTTCAGCCTTTCTTCGAACTGCCCCCTGAAACTCGTGCCGGCGATGAGGGACCCCATATCGAGGGCGATGATCCTCTTGGACTTCAGATTCTCGGGCACATCCCCCTGCATGATCCTGTGTGCGAGGCCTTCGGCGATGGCGGTCTTGCCGACGCCCGGCTCGCCGATAAGGACCGGGTTATTCTTCGTACGGCGGGAGAGGACCTGGAGAACGCGCCGGATCTCCTCGTCACGTCCAATCACCGGGTCGAGTTTCCCATTGCGGGCAAGGTCGGTAAGGTCGCGGCCGAATTTTTCGAGGGACTGGTATTTTTCCTCAGGGGTCTGGTCAGTCACGCGCTGGGACCCCCGGATATCCTTCAACGCCCTGTAAAGTTCGTCCTTGGTCACCCCCTGGTCGGTGAGCAGCTGTGCGGCGGCGGACTTGATCGTGAGAAGGCCAAGAAGGAGGTGTTCGGTGCTGATGAATTCGTCTTTGAGAAGGTTGGCCTCCTTGAGGGCGGCGTCGAACACCTGATTCAGGGTGCCGCCGGCGTAATGGTTGGTCACGCCCGATACTTTGGGAAGGCGCTCGATCGCTTCGTTGATTTTTATCTTGATATAATCGACATTCGCGCCGACCTTCTGGAGGAGCGGGACGACGACCCCCTGGCTGTCCTGGACAAGGGCGGCAAGGAGATGTTCCGATTCGATCGCCTGATTCTGGTAATTGGCGGCGATCTCCTGCGCGTTCGAGACCGCCTCCTGTGATTTAATCGTGAATTTATTAAAGTTCATAAAAATTCCATCCTTTTCCTGGTCAATGAAAAAGCCGCACGCCGATCGCCTCAGCGATCAGCGGCGGCTTCCTATAGCTGAGTGATCAGTTCCCGCGGGCGGTGAGCTCGTGCAGCCGATTTTGTTGAGAATCGTACCCGCCCGCCGGTGACGAACCGTGTGCGCCGTCTCTCCCGCCGAGTGCCGACAATAGGGTCATTTATCCTTATCGTCGACAACCTCGAAGGAGGCGTCCTCAACGGCTTTCCCCGCCTGCTTTTTCGCTTCCGGGGCAGGGCCTCCCGGGGGGGGAGGCGTCGTCTCCGCTCCGCCGTGCGCGTCAGCGCCTCCGGCGGCAGTTGCCGCCTGGTACATGGCTCCGGACGCTTCGTTCCAGGCGTTATTGAGGGACTCCATCTTCGATTTGATATCGGCCATATTCCCCGACTTGATGGCAGCCTCGAGGGCGTCGGCGGCCGATTCGACCTTCGATTTCACGTCGGCCGGAATCTTCTCGCCGAACTCCTTCATCTGTTTCCGGGTCTGGAACACGAGGGTATCGGCCTGATTCTTCGTATCGACCTCTTCCCTGCGCTTCTTGTCTTCCGCCGAGTGGGCGGTGGCATCGGCCTTCATCTTTTCCACCTCCTCCTTGCTCAATCCGCTGGAGGACGTGATCCGGATGCTTTGTTCCTTATTCGTCGCCTTGTCCTTGGCGGCCACATGGAGAAGCCCGTTGGCGTCGATATCGAAGGTGACCTCGATCTGGGGGACCCCCCGGGGAGCCGGTGGGATTCCGTCGAGGTGAAAGCGGCCGAGCGTGCGGTTATCGACGGCGAACTGTCGTTCTCCCTGAAGGACATGGATCTCGACCGAGGGCTGGCTGTCGGAAGCGGTAGAGAAGATTTCGCTCTTCTTGGTCGGGATCGTCGTATTGGCTGTGATCATGTGCGTCATGACTCCGCCGAGCGTTTCGATGCCGAGCGTGAGCGGGGTAACGTCGAGGAGGAGCACATCGGAGACGTCCCCTGAGAGGACTCCGCCCTGGATTCCGGCGCCGACGGCAACCACCTCGTCCGGATTGACTCCCTTGTGTCCTTCTTTGCCGAAAATACTCTTCACCAGCTGCTGGACCCGCGGGACCCGGGTCATTCCGCCGACGAGTATGACCTCATCGATCTGGTTCGGCCTCAGGCCTGCATCGCTGAGAGCCTTTTCAACCGGAGGCATGCAGCGCTGGATGAGGTCCTCGACCAGCTGCTCAAATTTCGCACGGGTGATATTGAGGTTGAGATGCTTCGGCCCCTCGCTTGTGGCGGTGATGAACGGGAGGTTAACCTCCGTCTGGAGGAGCTGCGAAAGCTCCATCTTCGCTTTCTCGGCGGCTTCCCTCATCCGCTGGAGGGCCATCGGATCCTTACGGAGATCCACCCCTTCCTGCTTCTTGAATTCATCGGCGATATAGTCGAGGAGGCGCTGGTCGAAATTATCTCCGCCGAGATGAGTGTCGCCGTTGGTCGACTTCACTTCAAAAACGCCTTCGCCCAGCTCGAGGATGGAAATGTCGAACGTTCCTCCGCCGAGATCGAAGACGGCAACTTTCATATCCTTATGTTTCTTGTCGAGGCCGTAGGCG
This sequence comes from uncultured Chlorobiaceae bacterium, assembly GCA_964410105.1. Classification (GTDB taxonomy): domain Bacteria; phylum Bacteroidota; class Ignavibacteria; order UBA10030; family SZUA-254; genus CAYPFY01. Next base: position 47,127 of record CAYPFY010000003.1, on the reverse strand, counting down.
AGGGCCGCGGCGGTCGGCTCATTGATGATGCGCCGGACGTTAAGGCCTGCGATCTCCCCGGCTTCCTTGGTGGCCTGCCGCTGCGCGTCGTTGAAATACGCGGGGACGGTGATCACCGCATCGCTGATCTTCGTGCCGAGATAATCCTCGGCCGTCTGCTTCATCTTCTGAAGGATCATTGCGCTGATCTCCGGCGGCGAGTAGACGCGATCACCGATCTGGACGCGCGCCGTAACATTCTCTCCCTGGACCACCTTGTAGGGGACGAGCTTCATTTCCTCGGTAACCTCGTTGAAGAACCGTCCCATGAACCGCTTTATGGAAAAAATCGTATTCTGGGAATTCGTCACCGCCTGCCGTTTGGCAGCCTGTCCGACGAGGCGCTCGCCTCCTTTGGTGAATGCCACGACGGAGGGCGTCGTGCGGGCCCCTTCCGAGTTCGCGATCACGACGGGGTCATTTCCTTCCATCACTGCGACCACGGAATTTGTGGTTCCGAGGTCGATTCCAATTATTTTTCCTGCCATTGTATTTCTCTCCTTTGAAAAATTCGATAATCCGTCCGGGCATGCCGGCCGGATTTTAAAATCCACACACTTTCTCTTACAATGCCTGTGCCAGCCCCCAGTATCTGTGTTACCAGCCAAAACAGTCGTTTTTCCGGGATTCTTATGCATGACCCTTAATTGAGGAACGCATCGACTCTGTCAGCATGTCAGAAAATGGCGATTTCACTGACATTCCGCCGCTTTTCTGACAGAGGCAGTTGACTTTTCTCGACTATTTTGCTACCATCCCATCGCCATGGAAGAGTTTAGCAAACTGATCAAGGGATCGTTCGGGAAAAAACTTGTTTTCTTCAAAATGATTGATTCGACAAACACGTATGCGAAGCTTCACGATCTCCCGGAAGGGGGGGTTGTCTTTGCCGAGGAGCAAACGGCGGGCCGCGGCAGATTTCAGCGGAAATGGCATTCTGAACCGGGGAAGAATCTGACCTTTTCGGTAAAACTGCGTCCGGGCATTCCCCCGGAAAATTTTGGAATATTTTCACTTTACGCCGCCTTGGCCGTCGCGCGCGCGGTTGAATGTTTTACAGGCATCGTCCCCACATGCAAATGGCCGAACGATCTGCTCCTGGCGGGGGGCAAATTCTCTGGCATTCTCTGCGAAAATCTTACGGGAGAGATCGTCGCGGGGATCGGAGTCAATGTTAACCAGACCCGTTTTCCCGAAAACATCGGGGCGACATCCCTTGCGCTCCACTCGGGGAAAAGTTTTGAGCGGTTCGGCCTCATGGCCGAGATTTTGTGGCAGATGGAGTCTCTCTACCCGACTCTGAAACAGGGCGATCACCGGACCATCCTTGATGGCTGGCTTTCTTACAGTTCCATGATCGGCAGGGTTGTCACGGTTTTGAGCGGGGAAACAGTTCTCAAGGGAAAGGCGGCCGGCCTTGCCGAGGACGGTGGGCTCATGCTTGAAGCCGGGGGCGGCATCCAGAAAGTGAACGCGGGGGAGGTCACGGTCATCTCATGATCCTGGCCGTAGACATCGGGAACACGCGGACCCGTCTTGCCGGATTCCGGAAGCCGCTGATCGAGGGGCATCTGACGAGCCGCGAACAGACGGACGACGAGATCTGGGCGGGGGTGCGCAACATCCTCGAGCAGCGGGTCAAGCAGGTGGAGGGGGTCGTGATCGCGAGCGTCGTTCCGGCGCTCACGGCGGCTTACGTCCGGATGTCGAGAAAATTTTTGGGGAAGGAACCGGTCATCATCAGCGGGGCGCTTGAGGTGGGGCTGCAAATCAAATATGAAGCAGCGGCTCTCGGGGCGGACAGGATCGCTGCGGCGGTGGCGGCTTTCGCGAAATATGGCGGGCCGGTGATCGTCGCTGATTTCGGCACGGCGTCCACGTACGATGCCATCTCAAAAAAGGGGGAATTCCTCGGCGGCGTTATCGCCCCGGGAGTCGGCACGTCCGCGGCGGAGCTCTTCCGCCGGGGGGCGTTATTGCCGGAGGTCGCGTTCAAGTACCCGGAAAACATACTGGGAACCGGAACTGTGGAGGCGATGCAATCGGGCATAATGTTCGGGGCCGTGGAAGCCGCCGACGGAATGATCAGAAGAATAAAGAGGATTCTGGGGAAGCACGCTATCGTCGTCGCGACGGGGGGATTTTCGAAGGTCCTGGCCGAGATGAGCAATGAGATCAGGTATGTAGAGCCGTTGCTCGTCCTGGAGGGGGCGCGGCTGATCTACGAACGGGTTCGAAAGAGCGCTAAGCGGCCAGGGGGAGGAAGACCGTGAACTGGCTTCCCGAATTGACATCGCTTTTCACATCGATCGTGCCGCCGTGGGCCTGGACGATCCATTGTGCGATCGAGAGCCCGAGGCCTGCTCCTCCCAGCTCGCGGGACCGGGCCCGGTCCACGCGGTAGAACCGGTCAAAGATTCTCGGGATTTCCGACGGAGGGATTCCGATCCCGCGGTCCCTCACGGAGATCGCCGCCCGCCCATCCTCCCGTGACAGCTTCAGCATGATCGTCCCGTTCGGCGGGCTGTACTTGATCGCGTTGTCGATGAGGTTCAAGAGCATCTGCCTCAGGCGTTCCTCGTCGCCCCTGACGGTTGCGTGGCAGGGGGCCTCCAGGGTAACGGCGATCGATTTCACGGAGGCGAGGATCACGCTCTCGTCGTAGGTGATCCTGAGAAGCCGGCGGAGGTCCACGGGCTCCTGTCTGATCGTCTGCGCGTCCCCTTTCGCCAGCAGGAGGAGGTTATCGATGATGCTCGACATACGGAGGGCCTCATCGAGGCAATTGGCGACAAGCTCACGGATTTCCCCCAGACTTGCCCCGCTGTGGAGGGCGGTTTCGAGCTGGGAGCGCATCACGGTGAGGGGTGTGCGGAGCTCGTGGGAGGCGTCGGCGGAGAACTGTTTCATCTGGGCGAACGAAACATCCAGCCGTGAAATCATCTCATTGAATGTCGAGATGACCCGGCCGATCTCGTCGTCCGTATGATGCGGGGGGATGCGGTTATCGAGCCGGTCGGCCGTGATATGCTGGGCGGCCTTCACCACCTCGTTGATTTTAGAAAACGATTTTTTTGCAAAAAACGTCCCCGCGGCAAGGGCGACGACAATCACCACCGGGAGGATCCAGACAAAAATCCGCATGAGGTGGCTCACCGGGCTCGTGATGCTGTCGGTGGGCATGGCGAGGTAGACCGTAGCGACGGCATTCTTAGCGGTAGCGATCCGGATCTCCTGGTCGTGGAAGTTCGGCACCGTCACGATCCTGGAGGTATTCGACGGGGGGATGTGGCTCAGCAGGGTATCGACCTTCCCGAGATTCATGGAATGATAAAAAATCTTCCCGCTGTCGTCCCAGATTTCGATATACTCCTTTTCCGGATAAAACGCGGCGTGCTCGAAAATCTCATCCTGCACTTCGCTCCTCGGCTCATTCCTCTCGGTTGAGCGCTCCATGCGTGCCGCCAGCCACATCGTCTCCCGTGTCAGCGCCTGGTTGAGGGAATCGGAGAGTATCGTGCTGATATACTCATAGATGAGAACGGAAACGAGGAGAAAGGAGACGGCGAAAACCACGGTGAACCAGAGGGTGAGGCGGGATCGGACCGAGCGAAGCACTTACTCCTCCTTGAGGATGAAGCCCACCCCGCGGATCGTATGGATCAGTCTCCGTGGAAAACCCTCGTCGACCGCCTTCCGGAGGTAGTTGACATACACGTCGACGACGTTGGTGCCGGTCTCGAAATTATAACCCCACACCTGTTCGGCGATAGCGCGGCGGGTCATGATCCGGTTCTTATTGCGCATGAGAAGTTCTAAAAGAAGGAACTCCTTTGCGGTGAGGTGAATATTCCGGCTCGCGCGGCGGACGTGCCGGGTGTCGATATCGAGCTCGAGGTCGGCGACACGGAGCACCGTGTTCTGCTCGGCGCCGTGGCGGCGGAGCAGAGTTTCGACCCGGGCGACCAGCTCGGCGAAGGCGAAGGGTTTTGAGAGATAGTCATCGGCCCCGCCTCGCAGCCCTTCGACCCGGTCCTCGATCGTGCTTTTCGCCGTCAGGACGAGCACCATGCTCTGGACTTTGTTGCGCCTCAGTTCCCTGAGGACATGCAAACCATCCTTGCGCGGCAAAAGGAGATCGAGGATGATGAGGTCATATTTTTTCGTGCTGGCGAGCTGGAACCCCTCTTCCCCGTCGTGGGCGATATCGACCGCATAACCCTCCTCCTGCAGCCGCCGCGCGACGGAATCCGCGAGGTGGCGTTCATCCTCGACGACGAGGATGGAGGCGTGCTGGGCCGGGAGGGGGCGGCTCTCCTGGTTCGCTTTCTTCGGCATTGTAAAAAAAACTACAAAATATTCCCCTTAACGTCAATCCGGACCGTGGAGGGGGCAGGGCGGAGGGGCTCAGCGGACGCCGAACATGGCGACCGAGGCCTGGGCGAATTCGACCAGGGGGCCGAAATAGAGCCCCAATAGGAGGGTCGGCACCAGAAGGACAAGCACGAGGGAGATTTCAAGGAAAGAGAATTCGACCGGGGGGCCGGGCGCGTCGTCGCCTCGCAGGAACATATTGCGCACGATCCTGACGTAATAATAAAGCGATACGACGCCGTTGAGCACTCCGACGAGGGCCAGCCAGAACCATTTCGCATTGATGAGCGCGGCGAACACATACAGCTTTCCGACGAAGCCGGCGGTGGGGGGAATGCCGGTGAGGGAGAGAAGAAAGACCGTCATCGCGACGCAGGCAAACGGCGAGCGTGCGCCGAGGCCTTTATAGTGATCGATATCCTCGCTTCCGATCTTATTCGCGATGAGCATCACGAGGTAAAACGCCCCGAGGTTCATGAAGAGATAGACGACGAAGTAAATGAGCACCGCCGCGATCCCCTCGTTGGAGAGCACCACGACGGCCATGAGCATCGTGCCCGCGTGGGCGATGCTCGAGTAGGCGAGGAGGCGTTTCAGGTTTTTCTGCCAGATGGCGACGAGATTCCCCAGGATCATCGTCAGGACGGAGAGCATGGCGAGGATCTGGTTCCATTCGAACCCGCGGAAGGAAGCCCAGGAGCCGAGAGCGAGGTTGCCGATGGCGGGGTCGAGGAAGGAGACTTTGAAGAACCGGATCATCATGGCAAACCCGGCGGCCTTCGATGCGACCGATAGAAATGCCGTGATTGTGATCGGGGCTCCCTCATAGACGTCGGGCGTCCAGAAATGGAACGGCGCCGCGGAAATCTTATAGCCGAAGCCGGCGACGACCAGAATTCCCGCGATGATGAGGGCGACGGGGTTGATATCGGTGGTCAGGAGGGCCCGGTTGATCCCGTAGATATCGACCGCTCCGGTGAGCCCGTACAGGATGGAGATGCCGTAGAGCATCATTCCGGAAGACACGGCTCCGTAGATCACGTATTTGAGCGACGCCTCGCTTGAGTCATCGGCCTCCTTTGTGAACCCGGCCAGGACATACGAACTGAGGCTTGTGAGTTCCAGGGAGAGATACATCATCAGCAGATTGCTGGCGCCGGCCATAAGCATCATGCCCAGCGTGAGCGACATGATGAGGGCAAAGTATTCGGCCAGATTTTTCGACTTCAGCTCGCTCGCCTGGATTGAAAAGATCACGATGAGGGCGCTTGTTCCCAATATGACGATGCGGAAGAAGACCGAAAAGGGATCGACGGCGACCATGTTCGAAAAAATCGAATTCGGCGCGAGGGAGACTTGTTTGAGGACAAACCATGCGGCGGCGGCGATCCCGCCAAGGGCGAGCCACGCGGTCCTCCTTATTCCGAGAAGATCCGCCAGGATGATCGCGCAGAGAGTTGCGCCCAGGATCGTCTCGGGGAGGAAAAGCCTCGTGCTATGTGTGATCTGTTCGAGCATCAGCGTCCAAGGGCCATCCCGCCGCTTTTTCCGACCACATCGACCAGGGTATTGACGGCGGAGCTCATCAGGTTAATGGCCGGCGCGGGGTAGATCCCCAGAAAAATTACGATGACGGCCAGCGGGACGAGCGTGAACAATTCCCGGCCGTTGATATCGGGCAGCGACTTCCACTTATCGGGCAGGCTGCCGAGGAAAACCCGCTGGAGAGTCCACAGCATATAGGCTGCCGTGAGGACGATCCCGACGGTCGATGCGATCGTGATCGTGCGGATCGATTCGGCCTGAAACGCCCCCAGGAACGAAAAAGCCTCGCTGATGAAGCCGCTCAGGCCCGGCAGACCGAGCGCCGCGAAGAATGCCACGGTCATGATGCCTGAGTATCTCGGCATCTGGTTCATGAGCCCCCCGAAATCGTCGAGGCCGCGGGTATGGGCGCGGTCGTAGATGACCCCGACGATAAGAAAGAGCATGGCGGTGATGGTGCCGTGATTGAACATCTGGAACACCGCCCCGGTGATCCCCTGCGTATTGAGCGCGGCCATGCCCAGAAGAACCACGCCCATATGGCTTATGCTTGAGTAGGCGATCAGTTTCTTGAAATCATCCTGCGCCATGGCGCAGAGAGCCCCGTAGACGATATTGATGAAAGCCAGGATGGCGAGGGGCACCTGGTAATGGACGGTGGCGTCGGGAAACATCGGGAAGCTTACGCGCAGAAGCCCGTAGGTCCCCATCTTGAGCAGAACTCCGGCGAGGATCACGCTGATCGCCGTCGGCGCTTCGACGTGAGCATCGGGCAGCCAGGTATGGAACGGGAAGATGGGCACTTTGATGGCGAACCCGATGAAAAGGGCGATGAAGGCGAGGTAGCGCCACGACGTATTGATCCCGGCCAGTATGGAGCCGGGGTCATAGTTGGCCGGGTTCATCATGGCGAGCATATTAAAGGTATGAATCCTCTCCCCTGTGGCGGGGTCAGCGACGGAGACGCTGAAATACAAGGCCAGAAGCGCAAGGAGCATCAGCACCGACCCGAAGAGAGTATAGATGAAGAATTTTATGGCGGCGTATTCGCGGCGGGGTCCCCCCCAAACGCCGATGAGGAAGTACATCGGCAGAAGCATCAGCTCCCAGAAAACGTAGAAGAGGAAAAAGTCGAGGGAGACGAACACCCCCATCATCCCGGCATCGAGCAGCAGGAGCAGTGCAAAATAGCCTTTGACCGACTTCTGGATCCCCCAGGAGGCGAAGACGGCGATGAACGAAATGAGGGCGGTGAGGATCACCATGAGGACGCTGAGGCCGTCGATCCCCAGGAAATAATCGATATGGACCCGGCCGAACCATGCGACCGACTTGACGTCGATCCAGGTGGCTTTTTCGATGAACTGAAAGCCCTCGGCGGTGTTGATCCCGCCCATCCCCCGGTTGAAGTTCAGGCAGACGATGGCGGCGAGGATGACCTGGGCCCCGGCGACGAAGGCCGAGGTCCACCGTATAGTGTCGAGCCGCTCCTTCGGCAGGAGCAGAACGATGACCATCCCTGCGATCGGCAGGAACGTCAGCCACGTGAGAATTCCGAAGACCATTGTCGCTCCTTAAAAATTCAATTCAACGAAAAATGTAAAAAAGGATCATCACGCCGAGAAGGACGAAGAGGATATAGGACTGCACCCTTCCGGTCTGAAGTTTTCGCATGAGGATCCCGAAAAACCCCGAAAAATACGCAACCCCGTTGACCGCCCCGTCGACCACATACTTATCAAATCCTCCCACGCCCGAGAAGAAGAAGAAAAAGGTGAGGGCGCCGGTAAGGAGCGGCATGCTGAAGGCGCTGATATAGGAACCCTGTGACCAGAACCACTGGCCGGTCCAGACCGCGACGCCGAGGGCTGCCGCGATGCTCAGGGCCATGAAAGCTGCGGCGCTGAACTTCTTATCGTGCGAATGTTCGCCGTATCCGAAGACGATCGCCCGGGTCCAGCTTGCGGTGCCGTTCACGATCGCATCGACGACATAGGTATCGAACCAGCGGCACATGCGCGTGATGGCGAGAGTGCCTCCGACGACCACGGCGCCGTAGAGCTCGTCGAAATACCACTTGTTCGCCAAAAACGTGTGAACTGCCCCGAACCTCTCGGCCCACCGGTCGGCGCTGAAGGTCTTCCAGGAGGAGGTCAGGAAGGAGAGAAGAAACCCGAACCCTGCGACGGCGAGGGAGAGAACCATGGCCGTCGAGTGGGCGGCATGGTGGGCCTCTTCGAAGACCTCGATGCCGGCGGCGCGGGCAGTCTCGGGAACAACCGAGAGCGGCCTTTCGACGGCGCGTGCGAACCACCCTTGCGATGCATCCATCGGATCGGAGGAAAAGAAAACGAAAAGACTCAGGGCGGCAAAGATTATGAGCGGAATCGTCATCGTCTGAGGAGATTCTTTAAGAGATTCCGACCGGTGTTCATCGGCATGGTTCCCGAAAAAAGTCAGAATGACCAGACGGAACATATAGAACGCGGTCAGCCCGGCGACGCCGAAACCCACGACGGGAATGAGAGTATGGCCGGTGAGATGTGCGAAGGCGAGGGTTCCGGCAAGGATCGAGTCCTTGCTGAGGAATCCCGAGGTAAGCGGAACTCCGCTGATCGCGAGGGTGTAGATCAAAAATGTCGTAAAAGTCACCGGCATCTTCTTCCTGAGGCCCCCCATATTCCGGATATCCTGGGGATCCGTATGCCCTTCGTGGCCGAGGGCATGGTGCATGGCGTGGATGACGGAGCCTGAGCCCAGGAAGAGCCCGGCCTTGAACATGGCGTGGGTGGCGAGGTGGAAGAAGCCGGCCGTATAGGCGCCGACGCCGAGCCCCATGATCATATAGCCGAGCTGCGATATCGTCGAATATGCAAGAACTTTTTTGATGTCATTCTGTGCGATTGCGATCGTCGCGGAGATGAAGGCGGTGATGGCTCCGATGTAGGCGATGACGGTCAGGGCGGTTCCGGTCATGATGGGGAAGGTGCGAGCGACGAGGTAAACGCCTGCGGCGACCATCGTGGCGGCATGGATGAGGGCGCTCACCGGGGTAGGGCCCTCCATGGCGTCCGGAAGCCAGACGTGGAGGGGGAATTGCGCGGACTTGCCTACGGCTCCGCAAAAAATGAGAATCCCGGCGGCGGTAAGCCACGACTCGCTTCCCATCGGAAGCTGTCCACCGCGGATGGCGGAGAAAATCTCCGCGAAGCCGAAGGTGCGGAATGTATGATACAGGATAAGGATGCCGGTGAACATGCCGATATCCCCTATCCTATTGACGATGAAGGCCTTCTTCGACGCATCGGCCGCGGATTTTTTCTCATACCAGTGTCCGATGAGGAGGTAGGAGCTCAGACCGACGAGTTCCCAGCCCACGTACATCGTGAAAAAATTACTCGTCAGCACGATCACCAGCATCGAGAACGTGAAGAGGCCGAGAAACGCGAAATATCGCGAGTAGCGGACGTCCCCGTGCATATACCCTATCGAAAAGAGGTGAACGAGGGAGCTCACCAGCGTCACGACGAGCATCATGATGGCCGACAGATTATCGATCGTGAGCCCGAGGAACACCTCGAAGGGGGCTCCGCCCGGGAGGGCTCCGAAATCGATCCAGGGAAAGGTGAAGACGACCGGCTTCTCGATGGAAAGTTTTCCGACGAGGACGATCGCCGAGAGGGCGAGGGCGGCGAAGAGGCTTGCCGTGGCGAGCCAGTCCCCTCCCCGGGAGAGTTTCTTGCCCAGGAAAATCAGGGTGAGAAAGCTCAGGAGCGGGAGCAGGAGGACGAGGATGGACGATCGGACAAGAAGCTCCAACATTTCACTCCTTCAGTTTGCTGACTTCATCCACGTTCACCGTATGGAATTTCTGATAGATATGGAGGACGATCGCTAGGGCTATGGCGGCTTCGGCGGCGGCGAGAATGATGACAAACACGGCGATCGCCTGGCCGTCGAGCCGCATCCCCCCGAACCGGGAGAAGGCGATAAAGTTGATATTGGACGCATTCAGCACCAGCTCGATCCCCATGAGAACCATGATCGCGTTCCGCCGGGTAATGATGCCGTAGATCCCGAGGGAGAAGAGAATTGCGCTCAGGAAGAGATAATGAGTGAGTCCGACCTCCATATCAGGTCCCCCGGGAAATATTTCGGGGAACTTTTCGCGCGATCATGGCGGCGCCGAGAAGGGCGACGAGGAGCGCGACCGAAGCGACCTCGAACGGGAGAACATAGGAGGTCATGAACATCTCTCCCAGCGAACCGGCCGTCGCGGCGGGTTCCCGGAGGCCCCGGACAATTTTCCAGTCGGTGACATAGAAGACGCCGCAGAGCGAGCCTGCGGTCATGGCGACGAGGATGGAGGCGGGAAGTGTCTGCAGGGTGCCCGTCTTCATCTCGACGCTCACCACCTTGTGGGTGAGCATGACGCCGAAGATCAAAAGGACGAGGATGCCGCCGACGTAGATCAGCAGCTGGGCCACGGCGATGAAGTCCGCATTGAGGAGGACATAGAGGCCGGCGACCCCGAAAAATGTAAAGAGAAGCGCGAACGCTGAGTAGACAATATTCCTGGTGAAAACCACGATGGCGCCCGATGCAAGGGTCACGGCGGCGAAGAAATAGAAAATCGCGTCGTAGAAGCTCATGGTTTCTTTTCCGGGGGAGGAGCGGGGGATGATGGCCCGGATGCCGGCGGCTGTGCGGCCTTGGCGGCGGCGGCGGCCTGGGCGGCAGCGGCTTTTTTCGCGGCCTGTTCTTTTTCAAAGTCCGCAGCGCGCGTCCTTATCGTTGCCGCTTCGTCGGCAGTGACCGTCGCATAATTATAGATGAGGTTCTGGCGGTTGAACTCGGAGAATTCGTACACATCGGTCATCTTGATGCATTCGGTCGGGCAGGGATAGACGCAGAGCCCGCAGTAGCAGCACTTTGCGATATCGATATCGAACGTCGGCACCCAGAGCCGTTTCTTCTGGCCTGTCGATGTCATGCCGAGATCTTCTGTCGGGAGGCTCTTCACCGTTTCGATCTTGAAGCAGTCGACGGGGCAGGCCATATCGCACTGGAAGCAGCCGATGCAATCGTCCATATTGACGTAGAGACGGTTGCGGGCGCGCTCCGGTAGCTTGAGTTTGACGTCCGGATACTGGATCGTGACGGCGGGGGTGAAGAGGTGCCTGAAGGTCACCTTCATCCCGATGAGGACCGTCCAGACTGATTTGAAGATATCGGAGAAATAGCGGCCCATCAGAGCATCATCCAGAATCCCACTCCCAGTATGCAGACAAATGCCCAGGGGGTGAGGACTTTCCATGAAACGTACATCAGCTGATCGACCCGCAGACGGGGAAGGGTCCAGCGCAGCCACATCTGAACGAACACAAAGAACATCCCTTTCGACAGGAACCAGAACACGCCCCAGAGCGGGCCGCTGAGATACGATCCGAACGGGCTGTTCCATCCTCCGAGGAAAAGGCTCGATCCAATTGCCGAGACGGCAAACATATTTGCATACTCGGCCAGGAAGAAGAGGGCAAACTTCATCCCGCTGTACTCGGTATGGTAACCTGCGACGAGTTCCGATTCCGCCTCGGGGATATCGAACGGGGTGCGGTTCGTCTCGGCGAGGGAAGCCACAAAATAGATGATGAAGGCCACGAAGACGAAGGGGAATTTTTTGAAAATAAACCAGTTCCAGAACCACCCGGTCTGCTGCTGGTTGATCTCCTGGAGATTCAGGGTGCCGGCGATCATGACCACGGCGAGCAGGGCGAGAATGGTCGGAATCTCGTAACTCACGATCTGGGCGGCGGAGCGCATGGCTCCGAACAGGGACCATTTATTGTTGGACGACCAGCCGGCCATGAGGAGCCCCACGACGACGAGGGACGAAACGGCGATCACATAAAAGAGTCCGAGATTGATATTGCTTCCGACGAACGCGCTGCTGAAGGGAATCGCCGCGAAAGCCGCGTACGAGCCGATGAACACGACCCAGGGAGCAAGAAAGTGAAGCGTCTTGTCGGCGGCCGCGGGAACGATGTCTTCCTTCTGGATCAGCTTGAGGATATCGGCAAGAGTCTGGGCCCATCCGTGCCATCCTCCGACGCGCATCGGGCCGAGCCGGTCCTGCATATGGGCCGAAACCTTGCGCTCGAGCCAGACGGCAAAGAGCGCGTAGGGAAGGATCCAGGCGAGAGGAAGCGCCGCCATGACGACGTAGGCGAGGAGGTCGCTTCCCAGCGTGGCCTTGAGGAACTGATCCATCAGCGGTCCACTTCCCCGAGGACGATATCGGTGCTTCCGGTGATGGCGATGATGTCGGCGATCATCGAGCCGCGGCAGATTTCTGGCATCACGCTCAGGTTGACGAAGGACGGCGAGCGCGCCTTCACGCGGTAGGGGCTCGTCGACCCGTCGCTTACAATGTAGAAGCCGAGCTCGCCGCGCGAGGACTCGGTGCGGACATAGATGTCGCCTGCGTTCGGACGGATGCGGCGCGGGACGGCGGACTGAACGTCGCCCGGCGGAATATTTTCGAGGGCCTGTTCAATAATCGAGACGCTCTGCTCCATTTCTCGCATCCGGACCATATACCGGTCCCAGCAGTCTCCGACGGTTCCCGCTTCCCCTCGCCCCACCTGAACTGCCCACTGGAAGCGATCATAGATCGAATAGGGGTCATCGCGCCGGAGGTCCCAGTCGACGCCTGAGCCGCGGAGCATGGGGCCTGAGCAGCCATAGGCGATCCCCACCCTGGCGGGCAGGACGCCGACGTTTGCCGTCCGTTTCACAAAAATCTCGTTATACGATAGCAGATCGTTGAACTCCTTGATATTCGGGCGGAAGTAGTGGCAGAATGCCTTTGCTTTATCGACGAATCCCGGGGGGAGGTCATGAGACAGACCGCCCACCCAGATGTAATTATAGAGAAGCCGGGCTCCGCAGGTGGTCTCGAAGAGATCGAGAATCCGTTCACGGTCGCGGAACATGAGGAGGAACGGCGTGAATGCGCCGATATCGAGTCCGTAGGTGCCGAGGGCGATCAGGTGAGAGGCGATGCGCTGGAGTTCGAGCATGATCACCCTGATATACTCCACCCGTTCGGGAACCTGGATTCCGAGCAGCCTCTCCACCCCGAGAACATATCCGTACTCCATATTCATGGCGGCCACATAGTCCATCCGGTCGCAGTACGGTATCACCTGCTGATAGTTCGTCATTGCTTCCGCGTGCTTCTCAAAACAGCGGTGGAGGTAGCCGACATGAGGGATCACATCGACGACGATTTCGCCGTCGACCACAAGTTCGAGTCTGAGCACCCCGTGAGTAGAGGGGTGCTGGGGGCCCATATTCACGATCATCTCCTCTGTCCGGAGGGCGCGGCCGGTGCTGGTCCTTATGGTGCGGGTCTCAAACATATCAGTATGGAACCTTCATCCCCTGATAAAACTCGGGGAGCTTGTAGTCCTTCCTCAAGGGGAATCCCTCCCAGTCGTCCGGGAGAAGAATGCGCCGGAGATCGGGGTGATCGGCAAAGCGTATTCCAAAAAGGTCGTAAGCCTCACGCTCATGCCAGTTCGCCGAAGGCCAGATCTCGAAGACGGAGGGGACGTCGGGATTGTCGGCGGGAACCTCGAGTTTCAGCGTATACTTCACCTTGGTGCTCACTGAGGCGATGTTATAGACCACTCCCAGGACATTTTTCCCGTAATCCATCCCGCTCAGGCACATCAGGTAGTCGAACTGAAGTTCGTCCCGGAGAAATTTTGCTAACTCCCTTATACTTGCCGGGGAAACCTTCGCTTCTCCCCCCGGTTTCACGTCGATGATTTTTTCGGAAAATGCCGACTTGAGCCTCTCGCCGATCTCGGTAGGAGTCATACGCGGTTCGCCTTCACCAGGCTTTCGTTCCGGATCTTCTCCTGCAATTTGATGACGCCTTCCATCAGAGCCTCGGGCCGCGGGGGGCAGCCGGGGACATAGACATCGACGGGTATGACACGATCGACCCCTTTGAGTACGTGGTAACCGTGCTCCCAGTAGGGCCCTCCGCAGTTCGAACAGCTTCCCATGGAGATCACGTAGCGCGGCTCAGACATCTGGTCGTAGAGGCGTTTGATGCGTATCGCCATCTTCAGAGTCACCGTCCCTGCGACGATCATGAGATCGGATTGCCGTGGGGTTGCCCGGGGGATCACGCCATATCGGTCGAAGTCGTAGTGGGAGGCGGAGGTCGCCATCATCTCGATGGCGCAGCAGGCGAGGCCGAACTGCATCTGCCAGAGGGACGATAACCGGGCCCAGTTGAGCAGGTTATCGAGGGAAGTGATCACAACATTGCTGTTATTGAACTGTTTATCGAGGAGTCCCATAAGGTCTGGCAAGTTCCATTTCGTCACGCGGGGCTGATGAGGGGAGGGTAGGGATCATGGGCTCAGGCTTATCCCAGTCGAGATCCCCTTTCCTCCAGACATAGGCATATCCGAGGAGCAGGATCGCGATAAAAATCAGCATTTCGACAAAAGCGAACATCCCGAGTTTCTGGTAGACGACAGCCCAGGGAAAAAGAAAGATGACTTCGACGTCGAAGACGAGAAAAATCAGGGCGACGACATAAAACCGGATGTTGAATCTGACCCAGGAATCGCCGACCGGTTCTTCGCCGCATTCATAAGACGTCAACTTATTGGGATACCATCGCTTGGGGCGGACCAGCCATGCGGTGATGAGACCTCCGGCGACGAAAATGACGCCGACGATAAAGAAGATAAAAATTCGTCCGAATTCAGTCAGCACGGAATTTTATTCGAGTTTTCGCTCAGGAAGCACGGGAATATAGAAAGAAATAGCCTGAAAGTCAAAGGGTTTTCCGGCCGATCGAGCGCAGAATCGGGGGGCGACACTAAAAAAACCTTGACTTTTGTCAGCCGTTGTATTATCTTGGTATCAACCGGGCGGGACCCACGGTTTCTGACTTCGCCTCCCAAGTTGGAATGCCATACTCGCCCGGTTTTTTATTTCCTCTCCGAGCGCCCCCCTTCAGCCACTCCGTTGTGAAGCCAGATTTCGAAAACCCCGGGGTATTATGGATTCCACTCTCGTTCGGGAGAATTCCCGAGAGAATTGATCCGGCGCGCCAGAACGAACAGCAGGTCTGAAAGCCGGTTGAGGTAGGCGACAGAGACGTCGCTGACCGATTCTTTCCGTGACAGGCTCACGGCGAGCCTCTCAGCTCTGCGGCATACAGTCCGGGCGAAATGAATCATGGCGGCGGTGCGGTTGCCGCCGGGAAGGATGAAGTGTTTGAGCGGCTTGAGAAGGGCCTCGATCGTATCGATCTCCATTTCAAGGCGGGAGATGTCTTTGGCGAGGATCCGGGGAGAACTCTTCTTCGGGGGCGAGACCGTTGCGAGTTCGGCTCCGAGCACGAAGAGATCGTTCTGAATTCTTTCAAGAATTCCGTCAATTTCGCTGACCGTGTTGAGAGACCGGCAGACCCCGACGATGCTATTCAGTTCATCGACGGTCCCGTAGGTTTCGATGCGGAGGGAGTTTTTCAAAACTCTTTTCCCGCCGAAAAACGAGGTTTCGCCTTTGTCTCCCTTCCGGGTATAAATCCTCACGGAGGGGAGCCGCCGGAGCAGGAGACGGTATGGACGATGGTCCCTGAGCTCCCGACCGCCGTGACCTCCCCGCCGTGGTGGGCGGAGATCCCGAGGAAGATAGAGGGGACGGAGAAAGGCTGGCGGACCCAGGTCAATCCGCCGTCTTCAGTATGGACGATCCCGCCGGTAGCGCCGGTAGCGACCCCATGCATAGAATCGGCGAGAGAGACGGCATAGAGCTGAAAGAGGGATCCCCACGAAATGGGGACCCAGGTTCCGCCGGCATCCGTCGTGCGGATGATGGTGCCCAGTTCCCCGACGGCGACGGCCATGCCTGGCGCGGGCATTGAGACTGAATAGAGGGCGCGGGCGGTCTCGCTATTCTGTTTCGCCCAGTCGATTCCGCTGTTGGAGGACCAGAGGATGACGCCGCCTGTGCCCGAGGCGACTCCCATCGAGGACCCGGAGAAGGCGACCCCATATAACGTTGCGCTGATCCCCGACGTGAGGCGGAGCCAGGTTACCCCGGCGTTGCTCGAGCGGAGGATGGTGCCTCCGTAGCCGACGGCGATCCAGCTTGTTCCTCCGATGTAGGCGACGGAGCGAAGATCGTTTTGTGTGCCGCTCGTCAGTGTTCCCCAGGAGGCGCCGCGATCGGTGGAGCGGATGATCGTCCCCCCGGTGCCGACAGCCATGGCGACGGAGCCGGTAGAAAGGGCGACCGACCGGAGAAGTTCGCCGGTGACGCGGCGTACCGAATCCCACTGCCCGCCCCCGTTCAGCGTGCGGATGACGGCGCCATGGTTCCCGACGCCGATGCCGGTGTGGGCGTCATAGAATGCGATCCCGTAAAGATCCTGGCGGTCGGGGCTTTTTTCGACGATGATGGAGTCGAAGGGAGTAGAGGCGTCGGCGATATTCGAGTTAAACGAGCGGCCAAGGTCGTTATAGGCGTACACGCGGTACGAGTAGGTGCTGGCGCAGCGCAGGCCTGCGTCCTGGTACTTGGTTGCCGGGGCGACGACGGAGTCGACAAAATCCCAGGTGCTGTCGCCCCTGATGAGCCTTTCGACGGCAAATCCCGAGGCGATGCGTGAGGTATCGATCCATTCGACTTCGATCAGCGAAGCGGAGAGCGCGGTTGCGCGCAAGTACGCCGGAGTGCCGGGGGGACGGTTGACGGGGACCTGCCCATTCTGTCCCGGCCCGGTCATATTGCCGACCTTGCACGAAAGCGCGGCGAGGGAGATCAATAGTACGGTAAACTTCATTGGGTACATCCTGGATGTGATCGGGGCGCCCGCGGGGGAGGGAGCGCGCCGGTCACGGAAATCGTTAGCCCTTTCTTCCGTCGGAGATGAAGCGAGGCAGTTCGTTGTAAAAATGGGCGACGGTTCTGATGCCGCCGTAGAAATTTTCGAGGTTGATGAACTCATCCGGGGCGTGCGCGTTTTCATCAGGCAGGCCGAACCCGAGGAGCACAGTGTCGAGCCCGAGCAGCTCTTTGAACTGGACAACGATCGGGATCGATCCCCCTTCCCTCTGGAAGAGCGGTTTCTTCCCAAATCCTTTTTCAAGCGCCCTGGCGGCGGCCTGGACGCCGGGGCTTTCGATCGGAGTGATAGCCGCCTCGCCTCCGTGAAGATAATTCACGGAAACCTTGACTGTCCTTGGAGTGATCTTTCTGAAATGTTTCGTGAAGAGGCCGGCGATACGGTCGGATTTCTGGTCGGGGACGAGTCTCATTGAAATCTTTGCCGAGGCTTTCGACGGCAGGACCGTCTTCGCCCCTTCGCCTGTGAAACCTCCCCAGATGCCGTTACACTCGAGAGTCGGGCGGGCCCAGAGCCTTTCGAGGGTCGTGAAGCCCTTCTCGCCGTAAAGCGAGGCGACTCCGAGGCCGCGAGCGTAATTCCTGTCGTTCCAGGGGAGTTTCTTATACGCCGCGCGTTCCCGGGGCGTCAGCTTCCTGACATCGTCATAAAAGCCCGGGATGGTGATGCGGCCGTCGCGGTCGTGAAGCTGGGAGATAAGTTCCGAGAGAGCCTGGATGGGATTATGCACGGAGCCGCCGAACGAACCCGAGTGGAGATCCTTGTCGGGCCCGACGAGCTCAACCTGCATATAGGCCAGTCCCCGGAGACCGTAGCAGACCGACGGGACGCCGCGGGCAAACATCGATGTATCGGAGATGAGGACGAGATCGGCCTCCAGCAGCTTTTTCTGCCCCTCAACGAAGGATTGCAGGTGTTCGCTCCCGATCTCCTCCTCCCCTTCTATGATCATCTTCAGGTTGACGGGGAGGCTTCCCTGGATTCTCAAAAAAGCCTCGACGCTCTTAAGGTGTATAAAGACCTGGCCTTTATCGTCGGCGGACCCGCGAGCATAGAGATTCTCGCCGCGGATTTCGGGTTCGAACGGGGCCGAGGTCCAGAGATTCAGAGGGTCGACGGGCTGGACGTCGTAGTGGCCGTAAAAAAGCACGGTCGGTTTGCCCGGGGCGTGGAGCCAGTCCGCGTAGACAACCGGGTGACCGGCCGTGGGGAACAGAGTGACATTCTGCATCCCGATCTGGCGCAGGTGATCGGCGACCCAGGTCGCGCACCGTTCAACATCGGGTTTGTTTTCCGGGTTGGTGCTTATGCTCGGAATCTCAAGGAGAGTTTTAAGCTCATCAACATGGCGGAGCTTATTCTGAGCTATGTAATCGAGAACACGTTCCATCATCAATTCAATATAACAAAGAGGGGGTGGAGTTGCAAGATGAGCTCCGCCCGCATTCAGGAGCCGTGAGCCGTTTAAAATTCTTGAAAATGGCGGCTGGAATAGGTATCTTCCGTTAAGATTCTGCCTCCATGCGTACACTTATCGGCCTGTTCGAGGTACTGCTCCCGCTTCTCTATTTTGCCGCCATCTGGGCTTACGCGAAATCGTTTTTCAGCGGCATCAGGTACTTCGGGAACCTCAAAACGCCGCTCCTTCGCACAACTGTCCTTGTCCATGCCCTGTATATAGCGCTCCGGACGATCCAGTTCGGGCACCCCCCCATCACATCCGTATTTGAACTCTTTTCGCTGATCGCCTTCACCGTCACCGTCTCTTACACGTACATTGAAATGAGGACGAAGAACAGCGCGACGGGCTATTTCATTCTGATGTTCCCTTTTTTCTTCCAGCTCATCTCGTCTCTGTTTATACGGGAAGTGGCGGAAATACCCCCGATTTTGAGGAATAATCTCCTCGGGTTTCATGTCACGAGCGCGCTATTAGGCTATGCCGCGATCACCATCTCGGCCGTCTATGGATTCCTCTACCTGATGTTATATCACGACATAAAATCGAGCCAGTTCGGGGTCATCTACAAGCGTCTTCCCAACCTGGAAATCCTTGAGAGAATGAGTTTCACTGCGACGGTTTTCGGATTCATACTCCTGACGGTGGCGATCATCCTCGGGCTGATCTGGCTGCCGAGCGTATCGGGATCCCCCTATACCGACCCGAAACTCATCGGGACGGCTATGATCTGGCTTATCTACGGGGTCGAGCTTGGAGCGAAAAAAGTGGCCGGATGGCAGGGAAGGCGGATCATGGTCATCTCGATGATGGGGTTTGCCATCGCGATGTTCTCCATGACCATCATCAACATGTTCTTCAGCGGTTTTCACAAATTCTACTGAGTCGGCTCCCTCGAGTGAACATCGGCTGCATCGGCATAAATCACCGGACGGCTCCGGTTGAGATCCGGGAGAAATTCTGGTTCTCGGCCGTGGAATCCGCGCGAGCACTTTCGGAGCTTTTTGCAAAAAAGCTCGTTCGTGAAGCGGTCCTCGTCTCGACGTGCAACCGGACGGAGCTTTATTATATTCCCGGCGACGTGAACGGCTCGCCGCTCTGGACCATTCTGGCGCGGAATAAAAATGGGTCAGATTTTGAGGAAAAGCATTTTTACAATTTCACTTCGGCGCACGCCGTGAGGCACATATTCAGCGTCGCCTCCGGGATCGATTCGATGGTGCTCGGCGAGGACCAGATTCTCTCCCAGATGAAGGAGGCCTACGCTTCGGCCCGGGAGCAGAGGTTTACGGGCGCGATCATGAGCCGCCTGTTTGACGCTGCGTTTCACACCGGCAAGCGGGCCCGGACCGAAACGGAGATCGGCGAAGGGGCCGTATCGGTCAGCTATGCTGCGGCAGAGCTTGCGACAAAAATCTTTGAAGACTTTTCCCGCAGAACGGCCCTTCTCATCGGGGCCGGTGAAACGGGAAAACTCACGGCGCGGCATCTGGCCGGAAGGGGTCTCGGGACGCTCCTCATCGCCAACCGCACGAGGGAGCGCGCGGCCGAGCTTGCGGCGGATCTTGGGGCCGAGGTCGTCGACATGGACCGCATGATGGGGGAAATCCACCGGGTCGACATTCTCATAAGCTCGGTCGAATCCCCGGCGTACATACTCTCCGCCGAGGACCTTCGTCGTGCCATGAGATCGAGGGAAAAGCGCCCCTTGTTCATCATCGACATCGGGGTTCCGAGGAACATTGACCCTTCCGCGAATTCCATTGAAAACGTCTTTCTCAAGGATATCGACGTCCTCAACCATGCCGTCGACAGGAACCTCCGGCACCGCCGGGACGAGATCCCGAAGGTCGAGCAGATCATCCTCGACGAGCTGACCCGCTTCACGCACTGGTATGACTCGCTCGATGTCACCCCGACGATTCAGCAGCTGCGCGAGCATTTTGAATTCATTCGCACGGAGGAGGTTGAAAAGCACCTCAGCCGGTTTTCCCCGGAGAGCCGTGCGGAAATCGAAACGATGACGAAGCGGATCGTGAACAAGATCCTCCACGCCCCGATGGTCAATCTGAAAAGCGGTTCGACGGAAACCCGGGCAAAAGTCTCGATCATCCGGCACATCTTCGGGCTGGACAAGGAGGCGGGGTCGTGAGCGGGCAGAAAATCGTCATCGGCTCCCGGGGGAGCCGTCTTGCCCTCTGGCAGGCGGAGTGGACAAAAGGAGAGCTCGAGCGCCGTTTTCCCGGTTTAAGCGTATCGATAAAAATCATCCGGACGGCGGGGGATGTGATCATGGATGCCCCCCTCTCAAGGATCGGGAAGGGAGTTTTCACAAAAGAAATCGAAAATGCACTGCTCAGGGAAGAGATCGACCTCGCTGTGCACTCCCTCAAGGACCTTCCCACGAAGCTTGCGGAGGGACTCGAAATCGGCGCGATCACCCGCCGGGAGGATGTCCGCGACGTCTTCATCGCACGCACGAACGGCATGACGTTCGGGGGGCTTCCTCGGGGGGCGACGGTCGCGACCGGAAGTTTGAGGAGAAAATCCCAGCTCCTCAGCTGGAGGCCTGACCTGAAAATTGTCGATTTGCGGGGAAATCTCGACACCCGGTTTTCGAAGCTTGACTCCTCCGAGTGGGGGGGAATGGTTCTTGCCCGCGCCGGGGTGATCAGGCTGGGCTGTGGCGAGAGGATCTCTGAGGTCCTCCCTCTGGAGCGGGTATTGCCGGCGGTGGGACAGGGTTCTTTGGGAATTCAGGTCAGGGAGAAGTCGCCGCTCCTTCGGTACGTAAGGGAGCTGGGAAACAGCGCTGCGACAATCTCAGCCCTGGGGGAAAGGGCACTTCTGCGTGTGCTTGAAGGCGGTTGCCAGGTCCCGATCGGGGCTTACGGGAGGATCGAGCAAAATACCTTTCGTCTCGACGCGATGATCGGCAGCCTCGACGGGAAAAAGATCGTGCGGGGGGCTATTCACGGCCCCCCCGAAGATTCTGAAAAACTCGGCTCGACCCTGGCCAGCACCCTGTTTGAGGGGGGAGGCCGGGAAATTCTGGAAAAAATCCGCAGCCTCGAAATTCAGGGCGAAATCCTCACTTGAACCAGCCGCTTGCCGGGAAGACTGTCCTCGTCACCCGTCCCCGCGATCAGGCCGGAGGAATGGTGGCTGCGATCGAACGCTTCGGGGGGCGAGCCCTGCACTTTCCCACCATTGAAATCGCCCCTCCCGAGACGTGGGAGGAATGCGATCGCGCGCTCGGTGGTCTCTCCATGTACGACGGCCTTATCTTCACGAGCGCGAACGGCGTCCGATATTTTTTCCAGAGGCTAAAGGAGCGGGGCGCCGGCCCTCACGAATGCGCATCAAAGAAGATTTTTGTGGTGGGAGAGAAAACCCGGCGGGCTGTTGAGGAGTTCACGCCGCACGTCGTGGCGATGCCGGACAAATTCACGGCAGCCGATCTCTCCCGGCGGCTCGAACAGGAGGATTTGAAGGGGCGGTCATTCCTCTTTCCGAGGGGGAGCCTGGGAAAGGACATCCTGGCCGACAACCTGCGGCTGCTCGGAGCAAGCATTGATTCGGTGACCGTCTACCGGACCACTGAGCCGGAGCAGTCAGACATCCATGAGCTGAAAAAAAAGTTTCTCTTCCGGGAAATCGATATCGTGAGTTTCACGAGCCCGTCGGCCTTTCTGAACTTTGCAAAACTCTTCCCGCCGGCGGAGCTCGCCGAGATTTTCGCTCATGCAAAAATAGCCGTCATCGGCCCTGCGACGCGTGAGGCGGTCGAGAGGGAGGGTTTTCGCGCTGAGATCGTGGCCGGTGGATCGACCGTTGAATCGATGGTGGAGGCGATGGCAAAAACCTTTTCGACGGCATCCGGATGACGAACGATCTCTTCCTCAGGGCTCTTATGAGAGAGCCCGTGGCAAGGACTCCGGTCTGGATCATGCGGCAGGCGGGGCGATATCTGCCCGAGTACCGGGCCCTCAGGCAGCGGGCGGATTTTCTGACCCTCTGCAAGACGCCGGAGCTCGCCGCCGAGGCGACGCTGCAGCCGGTCGAGATCCTGGGGGTTGACGCCGCGATAATTTTTTCCGATATTCTCGTTGTCCCGGAGGCGATGGGGATGGAGCTCATCGTCCGGGAAGGAGAAGGGGGTCCGCAGTTTCCCGCGCCGATCAGGACGGAATCGCAGATAGAAAAACTCCGCGATCCTGCCGGGAAAATGAAATTCGTCATGGATGCGATTTCTCTCACCAGGCGGGAGCTCCGGGGGCGTGTACCTCTGATCGGGTTTTCGGGCTCTCCCTGGACGCTGGCCGCGTACATGGTCGAAGGGCGCGGCACCAAGGATTTCCGGCTCATCAGGCAGTTGATCTATGAGCGGCCGGAGCTCGCTCACCGTCTGCTGGCGAAGCTGGCCCGGAGCGTGGCAGCGTACTTGCGCGAACAGTGCGAAGCGGGCGCTCAGGCGGTTCAGATCTTTGACACATGGGGGGGGATCCTCACGCAGGAGGCATTCCGGGAGTTTTCGCTTCATTACATTAGCCAGGTCATTTCGGAGCTGGGGAACTTGCCCGTGATCGTCTTTTGCAAGGATTGCGGCCACTCGCTGGAAAAAATCGCCTCGAGCGGAGCGCGGGGAGTGGGGCTTGACTGGGCGACCGATATCGGGAAGGCCCGGGACCTTGTTGGGGAAAAGGTAGCGCTCCAGGGTAACCTGGACCCGGCAGTGCTGTATGCGAACCCCGACACAATACGTGACGAAACAGGCAAAATCTTGAAAAAATTCGGCAAGGGTCCGGGGCATATATTCAACCTGGGCCACGGCATCTTCCCTGACATTCCGGTCGACCACGTCAAGCATCTGATCGCGGCAGTGAGGGAGGAGAGCCTTATCTATCACTAACACGAGGAGAAAGACATGGCGGATAAGAAAGCACTGATTGCGGGACTGAACGGGGACCTGGCGAACGAGCTGGGAGCATCTATCCTTTACCTTTACCAGACAGCAGTGGCATCGGGCTGGGATGGAGAAGAGCTGAGGGAGCTTCTCTCCCCGGAAGTCAGCGGGGAAATGCAGCACGCGGTTTTCCTGGCCGAGAAGATCGCATCGCTCGGGGGGAAACCGACGACGGAGCCCGTGCAGCACAAATGTCCGAAGGACGTCAAGGGCATGTTGAGATACGACCTGAAACTTGAGCGTGAAGCCATTGAGAGCTACAAGCAGCGTTGTCTTCAGGCGGAGGAGGCGGGGGAGCTGGGTCTGAAGGTGAAGCTTGAAGAATTGATTGTTGACGAGACTATGCATGCGGAGAAACTGGAGCGCATATTGCGAGGGATGTGATGCCGGGCTTCCGGGCGCTCGCCGGACATCACGGTCCAACGGTAGCCGGGGCAAAATACCTATCCGCACCGGGGGAGAGCGTCCGGCGGGTGCGGAATGTTCCGGCAGTTTCGGTTTCGACGGCAGCGTGCACCTGAGCCGCCGTCAGGCATAAGGCATGCCGGCCATCGAGGGACCGCTAAGGG
Organism: uncultured Chlorobiaceae bacterium; assembly: GCA_964410105.1. Taxonomy (GTDB): domain Bacteria; phylum Bacteroidota; class Ignavibacteria; order UBA10030; family SZUA-254; genus CAYPFY01. The sequence goes on along the minus strand of CAYPFY010000003.1, from coordinate 23,230 downwards.
ATAGGGCCAGAGATTTTTTCCAGACTCTGCAGGATACGATATGTGAGGGATTGCAGACAGGGGTCTTCATTGAGGATCTCTGGTCGCATCCCGGCGGGGGGGGCGGAAGGTCGCGCACGGTCCAGGGAGGAGATTGGGTCGAAAAAGGTGCCGCAAATTTCTCCGCAATCCGGAGCGACATCACCCCGCGGCTTTCGGAGAAAATGAATGTCAGGACCGGAACAATCTTCGCAACCGGCATTTCGGTCATCATCCATCCCGTGAGCCCCATGGTGCCGACGGTGCACATGAACCTGCGTTACCTGGAGCGCGACGACGGCGACTCGTGGTTTGGGGGAGGGATCGATCTCACCCCGTGCTATCTCTTCGAAGAAGACGCGCGGCATTTCCACCGAGTTCTGAAGGTTGCATGCGATAAGCATGATCCTCGGTGGTATCCCCGCTTCAAGAGGTCGTGCGACGAATATTTCTACCTCCCTCACCGGCAGGAATCGCGGGGGATCGGCGGGATTTTCTTTGACAATGAGCGTGCGGACCCTGACCGTTTCTTCCTGTTCGTCAAGGATGTGGGGGCTAGTTTCCTGCCGGCTTACATGCCGATCGTCACGAGGCGCACCGGTGAAACCTGGCACGATTCGGAGAAGAGATGGCAGCTTGTCCGCCGCGGGAGGTACGTCGAATTCAATCTGATCTACGACCGGGGAACGATATTCGGCCTTGAGACCGGAGGAAGGACCGAATCGATCCTGGCTTCTCTCCCGCCGGAGGTACGCTGGGTGTACGGGCACCGGATTGAGCCGGGTTCCCGGGAGGAAGCGCTCGTTCAGGTATTACAAACGCCGCGATCCTGGGCATGAGCGCTCCGAATCATAAGATTGCGGTCGTTCTCTTTCAGCTCGGGGGCCCCGATTCCCTCGAGGCGGTCGAACCCTTCCTCCGCAATCTCTTCCGTGATCCGGACATCATCAACTTTCCCGGGGCGTTCCTCGCCCGGCGTCCCCTGGCTCGTTTCATCGCGAGCCGACGTGCCACGAAGGTAGCCGAGCATTACCGGGAGATCGGGGGCAAATCCCCAATCCTCGAACTCACCCTTGCGCAGGCCCGCGCGCTGGAAACCCGTCTGAACGGATCCGCGAGGGTTTTCGTTGCGATGCGCTACTGGCACCCGCTGACTCAGGAGGTGATTCCCCGGCTGAAGGAGCAAAACTTTCAGCGGGTGATACTTCTCCCCCTCTATCCCCAGTACTCGAAGGCCACCACTCTCTCGAGCATGAAGGAATGGACCCGGCAGTGCAATGTCCAGAATTTCAATCATGTCCCCAGTGAGGGGATTTGCTGTTACTACAACCATCCCCTCTACATTGAGGGCATCGTTGATAACATCAACAGAACCTTCGCGAAGTTTCAGCCTCGGATCGAGGAGGTCGACCTCGTGTTCAGCGCCCACGGCGTACCTATGAGCCTGGTGGAGGAAGGGGATCCCTACACGCTGCAAATTGAAGAAACGGTGCGCCTCGTGGCTAAGAAGGGAGGCTGGCCGTCGCCATCTCATCTCTGCTACCAGAGCAGGGTAGGACCGGCGGAGTGGGTCAAACCTTCGCTCACCGATACCATCCGGGATCTGGCAGCGTCCGGGAGAAAGAAACTGCTGGTAGTCCCCGTCGCGTTCGTCACCGAGCACATCGAAACGCTTCATGAGATCGACATCGAGGCGCGGGCTCTGGCACAAGAACACGGAATCGAACAATTCGAGATGATGGGCGCGCTGAACGACCGTCCCAAGTTCATAGAATGTCTGGAGGACCTCGTCCTTCGCCGCCTCAGGGGTGAGCCGATGAACCTTCCAGGCTGCCGGGATTTCGCTCAGTGCCCGGCGCTCTGCCCCCATGGGCGATGAGCCTTGCAAAACACATCGTGGTGGTCGGTGCCGGGATTTCGGGACTCTCGGCGGCCTACTGGCTCGCAAAGAAAGGTTATCGCGTGACGGTCATGGAGAAGGGAAGCTCGCCGGGGGGCACGATGAAAACGATTCGTGAGGGGGGTTGGCTGGTCGAGACAGGGCCGAACAGCGCCCTTGAATCGACCCCCCTGCTTGCTGATCTCTTTGGGGACCTTGGCATCGCCGGCGAGAAAATTTACGCGAACCCGGCGGCGAAGCGGCGTTATATTGTCCGCAGCGGGGTCCTGGAGGAGTTGCCCTCGGGACCTCTCTCGTTCCTCGGCTCCCGGTTGTGGAGTCTTCGGGGAAAAGCGCGACTACTTAAGGAACCCTTTGTCGGCAGGGCGAGATGGGAGGAAACGGTCGCCGAGTTTGTGGAGCGCCGGCTTGGCAGGGAATTCCTGGACTACACCATAGACCCATTTGTCGCGGGCGTGTATGCTGGAAGTCCCGAAAAGCTTTCGGTCCAGGCAGCCTTTCCGAAGCTCCATGCGCTTGAGTCGGCTCACGGTTCGCTGATGAAGGGGGCGATCTTCTCGCGGCGGAGCCCGGGATCGAAAACCCGCTCAAGGCTCTTTTCGTTTGTACGAGGAATGCAGAGTCTTCCGGACGCCCTGGCGGGAAAACTGGGGAAAAACGTTCTTTGCTCGGTTTCCGTCATAAACATCATACCTGCCAGGGCGGGAAGACTTCCTGTCTACACGGTATCCTACGAGGAGAACGGGCAGCGGTCCTCGCTCGAGGCGGATGGAGTAGTACTCGCGGCCCCGGCGCACGCATCTGCGGAGATCGTACGGGCGATCGATCCCGAGATGGCATCGGGCCTGGAGGCGATATACTATCCGCCGGTTGCCGAGATTTTCACGGGGTACCGGCGTGATCAGATCGGCCGTCAGCTCGATGGATTTGGATTTCTGGTGCCGAAAGTCGAGGGGAGAAGAATCCTGGGGAGCATCTGGTCGTCAGCCCTGTTTCCGGAACGCTCGCCGCAAGGGTTTGAGGGGATCACGACATTCGTCGGGGGCGCGCGGCAGCCCGATCTCGTCTCTTTCGACGACGGCGGGCTGGCGGGGATTGCAGCGGCCGAACTCAGGGAATTGATCGGAGTGCGGGGGGAGCCTGTCTACACAAGAATCTCACGGTGGGATCGGGCCATCCCGCAGTACAACCTCGGGCATGGCCGGGTCGTGCGGGCCATGGAAAGGTTTGAGGAAAACTACCGCGGGGCTTTTTTCTGCAGCAACTTCAAGGGAGGGATCGCGGTCGGTGATTGCGTCGAGAGTGCCCGCGCCGTCGCGGACCGTGCGGGGGCGCTTTTGGGGTAGCCTCTCATCACAACCGGCATGCATCTTTCCGCAAATCTTCGTACATTTCGGCCAAGTCCTTGAGTAGTTAACATCTTCTTCGGGGAGTAAAGCTATGGCGAATGCAACGGCGCCTTTGAAAGTTGACCAGAAGACCGGCGCGCCTTCCAACGGCAAGAACACTCTCACCATCACCGATAACCGCACGGGCAGGCAGTACGAGGTTCCTATCGAGATGGAGACCATCCGGGCGATGGATTTACGGCAAATCAGGGTTAATCCGGATGATTTCGGCCTGATGACGTACGATCCCGCGTTCATGAACACGGCGGCCTGCAAGAGCAAGATCACTTTCATCGACGGGGATAAGGGAATCCTCCGGTACCGGGGGTACCCCATAGAGCAGCTGGCGGAGAAAAGCAATTTCCTCGAGACCGCATATCTGATCATCTACGGCGAATTGCCGAGAAAGTCGCAGTATGAGGATTGGGTGAACGACGTCATGATGCACACGCTCATTCACGAAAACATAAAGAAATTCGTGGACGGGTTCCACTACGACGCTCATCCGATGGGAATGCTCATCAGCTCCGTGGCGGCCCTATCGACTTTTTATACCGATGCAAAGAACATATTCGATCCGCAATCTCGGCAGCTTCAGATATTCAGGCTTGTCGGAAAGATGCCGACGCTCGCCGCGTTTGCATTCCGGCACAGCGTCGGGCGTCCCTACGTGTATCCTGACAACGAGATGAGTTATGCGGGGAATTTCCTCAGCATGCTCTTCAAGATGACGGAGCTTAAATACAAGGTCCATCCGGTCCTGGAGCATGCTCTGGACGTTCTCTTCATCCTGCATGCAGACCACGAGCAGAATTGCAGCGCCAGCGCGATGCGGAGCGTGGGAAGCTCTCATGTCGACCCTTACTCGGCGACGACCGCCGCGGCTGCGGCCCTTTACGGGCCGTTGCACGGGGGAGCGAACGAGGCGGTCCTTGTGATGCTGGATGAGATCGGCAACAAGAACAATGTTCCGGGCTTCATCGCTTCGGTCAAAGAGGGCAAGGGGAAGCTGATGGGCTTCGGTCACAGGGTGTATAAGAACTACGATCCCCGGGCGAAGGTCATCAAGAAGCTGGCTGACGAGGTGTTCGAGGTCACCGGGCGGAGTCCGAAACTCGACATTGCGCTGGAGCTGGAGAGAATTGCGCTTGAGGACGAGTATTTCATTAAGAGAAAGCTCTATCCCAACGTCGATTTTTATTCCGGCCTCATCTACCAGGCGATGGGCTTCCCGGTGGAAATGTTCCCGGTGCTCTTCGCGATCGGCCGGACTCCAGGATGGGTGTCGCAGTGGCAGGAAATGCTCCTCGACCAGGAGCAGAAGATCGCCCGTCCCCGGCAGATCTACATGGGCCACGGCGTTCGTGATTACGTCATGATGGGCAAGAGGGACGAGCCGAAAAAAGGCAAAAACGGCGCCTGATCCGGCCGGGGTGACCACCTCAGCCGGCCCCGCGGGAGTTGCGCCGTGAGCGAACGCCTCATTCTCGTCCTGTTCAACCTGTTCATCCTTCTGCTCCTGGCGGTGGATCTCGGCATCATCCAGCGGAGGGCGCACTTCCCGACGATGAAGGAGGCCCTCGGATGGTCGCTGGCATGGATCGGCCTGGCGCTTCTTTTCAACGTTTTCGTCTTCTTTGAGCTCGGAAAAACGAAGGCCCTGGAGTTCCTCGCGGGCTATCTGGTCGAGCAGGCCCTCTCGGTCGACAATGTTTTCGTCTTCATCGTCATCCTGGCCTATTTTGCGGTTCCCCGCGATGATCAGCACAAGGTCCTGTTCTGGGGAGTATTGAGCGCCATCATCCTCAGGGCGCTGTTCATCGTTCTGGGGGCGGCGCTTGTGGCAAAATTCCACTGGATACTCTACATCCTGGGACTATTCCTCGTCTTCACGGCGGTCAAGCTTGCGCTGCAGAAGGAAACGGAGGTCCATCCCGAGCGCAACCCAGCGGTGCGGTTCGCGAGGAGATTCTTCCCCATGACCGATAAGTACGAGGGAGGGAGATTCTTCGTCAGAGCGGGTGGGAAAAAACTGATGACTCCATTATTCCTCGTTCTCGTCATGATCGAGACGACCGATATCGCGTTTGCGACCGATTCTATCCCGGCGATCTTTGCGATCACGCGCGACACCGTCATCATATACACGTCGAATATATTTGCCGTGCTTGGATTGCGGTCGCTCTATTTCGTGGTAGCCGGAGCGATGAAGGGATTCAGGTTCCTCAAATACGGACTGTCGCTCGTCCTGGGATTCATCGGGGTGAAAATGCTAATCGAGCCATTCCTCGAGGTTCCCATCGGCGTCTCCCTCATCGTGATCTTCGGCTTGATCGCGAGCTCGATCGCAGCCTCGGTCATCTCCGACAGAGCACGGAGTCCCGTGGGATGAGCGGAAGATCTTTACATCAAGGGTTTCTGATCCGAAGGGGTCTCTCATGGGTCCACTGACTCAGCCTGACAGCATGCCGTGGGGTCTCCGGCCGGAGCGGTCCTGATGCGCTTCAAATCGGAAGGCAATGGGATCGAGTACACGGTGGCGGGACCAAGGACGGGGCTTCCGCTGGTCCTGATCCACGGTTTCCCCTTCAGCAAGGAAATGTGGGAGCCTCAGCATGACATGCTCGCGAAGGATTCGTACGTCGTCAGCTATGACATCCGGGGGCACGGGAAAAGCGAGGTCGGAGACGGGCAGTATTCCCTCGAACTCTTTGTCGATGATTTCATCGGCCTCCTCGAGCATTTAAAAATATCCCGCTGTGTCGCCGTGGGACTGTCCATGGGGGGATACATCGCCCTGCGGGCGGTGGAGAGGAATCCTGAGAGGATCCGCGCACTCGTCCTCTGCGACACCAAGAGCGAAGCCGACAACAACGAAGGCAAACTTCGCCGTGCTGCGCAGATGAAATCGATCAAGGCCGGCGGGATGGAGAGTTTTTCCCAGAATTTCGTGAAGACGGTCTTTTGTTCCGGCACCTTCGAGAAAAATCCGGCGGCCGTCGAGAAAATACGAAAAATCATCGCCTCGACGAGCCCGCTTGCCACGGCGGGAACACTCTCTGCGCTTGCGGCGCGGACCGACACCACTGCGGCGCTCTACGGGATCAACGTTCCGGCCCTCATCCTTGTGGGGCAGCAGGATATCCTTACTCCCCCCTCAGCCTCCAACTCGATGAAGGAAAAAATCCCGGACTCCGAGATGCACATTATCGCTAATGCCGGGCATCTGAGCAATATGGAGAATCCCGCGGAATTCAACAGACACCTCGCCAAATTCCTGGACACTTTGAAGGGATGATCGGCCGGGCGCACAGTGTGGGGGGGATGGTCCGGGACATTTGACGTTCAGGGACGAGATCGTTAAATTTTATCGCACCTTCATGGAGAGTACAATGAATAACAGAGATCAGGTTGATGCGGGCGTAGCAACGGGCCGTGAGACGGGGATCTTCCGGCGGCTTCGCCGGACCCGGATGACGGCTACCCTTCGGTCGCTGGTCCGTGAAACGGAATTGTCCAAGAACGACTTCATTTACCCCCTTTTTGTCTGCCCGGGCTCCGGGGTGAGGAAGGAAGTCTCCTCCATGCCCGGAGTATATCAGCTGTCGGTCGACGAGACGGTGCGTGAATGTGCGGAGGTGAAATCGCTCGGTATCCCCGCCGTGATCCTCTTCGGAATCCCGGAGAGCAAGGATGAGGTAGGAAGCGAAGCCTACGACGAGCTGGGCGTTGTGCAGCGGGCCATACATGCCATCAAGAAGGACGTTCCGGAGCTCCTCGTCATCACCGATGTCTGCCTCTGCGAATACACGTCTCACGGCCACTGCGGGGTGGTGCGCGACGGGGTTATCGTTAACGACGAGTCGGTGGAGCTGCTGGCACGAGAGGCCCTCACGCATGCGCAGGCCGGAGCCGACATGGTGGCGCCGTCCGACATGTTCGACGGACGTGTGGCGGCGATCCGGTCCATCCTCGACGCAAACAACTTTGAGAGTCTCCCGATCATGTCTTATGCGGCCAAATATGCATCCGGGTTCTACGGCCCCTTCCGGGAAGCGGCTGAGAGCGCGCCGAAATTCGGGGATCGGCGATCCCACCAGATGGATCCTGCCAATTCGGATGAGGCCCTGAGAGAAGTGGAAACGGACATCGCCGAGGGGGCGGACATCGTGATGGTGAAACCGGCCATGCCGTACCTCGATGTCCTCCGGAGAGTGAAGGATCGATTCCAGATGCCGACGGCGGCGTACAACGTGAGCGGCGAATACTCCATGGTCAAGGCCGCGGCTCGGCTCGGATGGATCGACGAAGCGCGGGTCATGATGGAGATGCTGACGGGGATCAAGCGGGCGGGGGCCGATCTGATACTCACCTATTTCGCCAAGGATGCGGCAAAGCTCCTCTGACGGGGAATGGCGGATCCCGGAATCTCCCCCTGGGTGAAGCCTTCGGCCGATTACCGTGAGGGGGGGATGGAGCCCAGAAAACCCTCTCACACGATCGCTCGCATACTACAGATTTGCCGGCATTAATACTGCAGGCACCTCCTCCTAGCGCCCCAAGCTGCCGACCGTCAGACGCGATCTGAGGGGCTTTTCTGCAGCAAGCCTAATCGTGACGGACCCGCCATGGTCTCGCCGGCCCTCACCAACGGATCTCAAATATGGCTGAAGATTACTTTTGAACGACACCCATGAAAGAGAAGAAATCGTCAAAGCTCTTTGAAAGAGCGCGTGAGGTTATCCCCGGAGGGGTGAACTCGCCGGTAAGAGCTTTCAGGGCGGTGGGAATAGATCCCCTCTTCATACGGCGAGCCAAAGGCTCGTACGTTTGGGACGCGGAAGGAAGGCGATATATCGACTACATCGGATCCTGGGGACCGATGATACTCGGACATGCCCACCCCAGGATTCTGGGGGCAATCAGGCGTGCCCTTGCAGGCGGCACGAGCTTTGGCCTTCCCACCGAGCTCGAAGTCCGGATGGCAGAGCTCATCGTGTCGAGGATGCCGGCGGTCGAGATGGTGAGGATGGTGAATTCAGGGACTGAGGCGACGATGAGCGCGATAAGGCTGGCGCGAGCCTTCACCGGGCGTGACAAAATCATGAAATTCGAGGGATGTTATCACGGCCACGCCGATTCGTTCCTGATCAAGGCGGGCTCCGGGGCAGCCACCTTCGGAACGCCAGACAGTCCCGGGGTAACGAAGGGCGTGGCAACGGACACTCTCAATGCCCGGTTCAACGATATTGACTCTGTAAGAAAACTCATTGAGGCTTGGGGGAGCGAGATTGCGGCCATCATCGTTGAGCCGATAGTCGGAAACATGGGATGCATTCCGCCGAAGCCCGGATTCCTCGAAGAGCTGCGCTCGCTCTGCACAGCAGAGAAGATTCTATTCATCGCCGATGAAGTCATGACCGGATTCCGCGTCGCGCCTGGAGGGGCGCAGCAGCTCTACCGGTTTCATCCGGATCTGGTGACGATGGGGAAAATAATCGGGGGCGGATTGCCTGTGGGCGCGTACGGAGGGAGGAGAGAAATCCTTGAGATGGTCGCACCGGGCGGCCCGGTTTACCAGGCGGGGACGCTCTCGGGCAACCCCCTTGCGATGGCGGCGGGATACGAGATGCTCAGCATCCTCGCGAATCGGACGGTCGTTTACAAGAAACTGGAAAGAACCTCACGGGCGCTCGAGGATGGCCTGCGCGAGACTTTCAAGGGAGTTGATCTCCCGCTGACGCTGAATCGGGTCGGCTCCATGTTCACATTGTTTTTCACCGGTGGCCCGGTCACAGACTGGGAGAGCGCCAAAAAGTCCGATGTGGAGAGATACGGGGTTTTCTTCAGGGAAATGCTGAAAATGGGAATACTCCTTCCCCCCTCTCAGTTTGAAGCGGCGTTCGTGTCTGCAAGTCATTCCGGGGATGATATCGCCCGCACAGTTCGGGCCGCCAGAAAAGCCCTCGAAGCGATCGCCGATAGATCGACGTTGAGTTCCGCTCCCCTCCAGCGGCCGTGACCGCGGGGGGCACGAGCAGCCCGGAAAGTACCCCCTAAAAACAGGAACGCCATCCCGGTTGAGATGGCGTTCCGATCTTCCACGGTTTCCCTTAACCTCCCATGTGACCCGAGACAGTGAGCGAGACCTCCCCGCTCGACGATGTAACATTCGGACCGGATACATGGATGATGACAGACGCCGGGATGCGCACGGTGGGACCGATGGTCTGATCGACGACCTCGAAGGAGAACTGCGTGGCTCCGGGGCCCCGGCCCTGTATGTCATCGAGAGTGACGTCAACATCTCCCGTCACCCGGAAATTGTAATCCGAAAGAGGCGGAGGGGTATACTGCAATGTCACCTGTATGCGGGTGCCTGCCGCAAGCGGATTCCCGTTAGTATCCGACACGGAGAAATGGATGAATCCTGATTCGCCGTGGCCCGGGACCTCGAAGCTATCGGGCATAGGCGGCGGGAACGGCGGGATCAGCAGGAGGCGCGGACGCCCGGAGAACAGAATGAGGGCCGAATCAGCGACCGTGATTGAGTTCTGTCCGAGGGTGAATGCGCGGATCCGGGCAAAGCCCTTACCGTAGACCGGGTCCACGGGGCGCGGATTTCCGCTGTAGAGCGTCACCGACGCATGGCCTGCGGGGTCGGTAAATCCGGAGGCATCGATGATTCCGCCCGTCGTATTGAAATAGACGGCCGTTCCCGGTCTCACCGGGTTGGAGTAGATATCACCGACCTGGACAAGAATCCCTTCGGTCCGATTGACCCAGTCATAGCCGGGGAAGTTGTACCGCTCCGGCCCGATTGAGAAGTGCCTCTGTTCAGGAAGGCCGGCGTTCACTGTTATCAACACCGGTTCCGAACCGATCGTGACGTTGTCCGACTCGCGATGGAGCGAGGCGACGAGCTGAATAACACCCGAAACCGTGCCGCTGTTGATGATCGTCGCGACCCTCCCCGACACATTGGTGATCACTGTGGCCGGAGAGACATAGGCACCACCGGCGAGCGGCGTGCCCTGGATGGTAAACTGAACGGTGTCGCGGTGATCGATGTCGATCGGGAAGCCGAGTGAATCCCGTACTTCGAAGATGATGATCGACGATTCTACGCCGCCCACGCCGTAGACGGAGATCTGATTCGTGCTCACGCTGATGAGGGCGATCGAATGTGCGAGCCCGGTTCCCGAATCCCTGCGGACGCCGGTGGTCGTATCGCGATCCAGGAAAACGTCCTGGTATGTGGCGGCGCCTGCATTGAAGTTCACGTTCAGATTCTGCGACCGGTAGCCGTTCTTGGTCACCTTAAGCCCTGCTGCGAGAGTCGAAAGGCCCTTGAGATCGACGGAGAACGAGTACGCTCCGTCGCCGGTAGTGAGGAGGCTGTCGGTGACGAGAGACGATGTCAGCAGCACGGAGGCGTTGACGATCGGCTGCCGTGATTGATTATCATAGACACGCCCCAGGACCTGACCTGCGCTCGAACCCTGGTCGACCCGCATAAGGACGTTGCCGAGGTTGGAGGTCTGGCCCGTATGGACGACTTTGACGAGCTGCCGGGACTTGAAACCGGTTTTGCTGACGGTCACCGTGACCGGGAGCGAATCCCGGTCGATGAGATCGACGCTAAAAGTGAACGCCCCGTCGATGGAGGTCTCGAGTTGATCCGAGAAACCCGGGACGGAGAAGATCACCGAAGCGCCGCGAAGCGGATAGAGCGTCGCGCTGTCGCGTACCACGCCCTCGAGCACTGCAGAAGTGCTCAGATCCGCCGTCATGCGCAGATTCAGGGCGATCTGGGTGTTGGCGATCATGAGAAACGTGTAGGAATTATCCAGATATCCCCGTTTCCTCAGGCTGATCGTCGTGAGGACCGAGTCGCCGGCCTGATCATACTCAAAGCTGAATGCGCCGTTCGCGTCCGTATGCACCGAGTCGACAGCGCCGTTGGAGTTTCTGAAGACGGTTGCGTTGAAGATAGGCATCAGCGACGCCACGTCGAGGACTGAGCCTGTGATACGGACCTTTTTCGAAAGCGCACCGGGGCCTCCGGAGAGTGCGGATTGGGGAGGAAGATCCTCGCAACTCCACAGCCCGAGGCCGAAGGCGGTCGCTATCAGAAGAGCAGTGATTTTAGATTTCATAAGTCAGTTCCCTTGGGATAAAGATTGTGTTATTTCTTCTCGTATTCCCTCTGCATCTCTCTTCGTTTCCCGTTGAGAAGCTCATCCTGGCTCAACCGGTTATTCATTCGGCCGCGGATGGGTTTTGACAATTCCGCTTTCAGGAGTATGATCAGTTCGCTCTTCGATTTCTGCTTCGTTTCGGAGCCGAACACATACCGGAGGCCGAAGAACCACCAGGGGAGATCCTTCAGGATCGGTACCCCTTCGCGTCGCTCATTTTCAAGCGTCGTATAGAGGCCCCCGATGACGGTTTCTTCCCCGTCGAAGAGAAGCGCATGCGTTTTGACCTGGGTCTTATTGATCTCGGGGCCCGTTTGTCCTGCGACGGCGTCGCTCTGTTCGACTGAAAGGTCGAGATAGATGAAGTCCGTATCGGCCTGCGAGTAGACGGTCGGGGTGACATCGATGATCGTGCCGGTCTGAATCTGCGTATTGATGGGATTGCCGGCCACGTCCCGGGTCGTGACGAAGATATTCTTGCCAACCTGGATAATGCCCTTCTTCCCGTTCCTGACCATCAGCTCCGGGCTGGTGATGACTTCCCCGAGCTCATTGGACCCGAAGAATTTCACCAACGCGTCGATGTTCGCGAACTTGAACTCCGGAGGCGAACTGAGGGAGCCGAGTGCGCGGTCCAGAGCCGGGCGTTCGGTGTTGGGGGGGATGGGGGATATCGTGTCCCCTCTGGAAATCCCCGCGCTGTTATAGAAATTCATCCTGGGTTCTTTCGGCTTGGAGCGGAAGAAGTCCCAGCTGATCCCGTAATTTTGCAGCCTGTCGAGGTTCGTCGAGAAGAAGACGGCCGAGATCTTCACATCGCGCGCGCCCAGGGTCGGCGGAGGCTCCGTTGGGACATTGGGGCTTCCGGCGGACTGTCCAGAGCTGACGGTGGCGCCCTGTGAGACGATCCGGATGTAGTCGGCCTCTTCGATATATGTCAATCCGTTTCTGGAGAGAATCATATCGAGAGCGTCGCGCCAGTGCTGGTTGACGATATACACGCCGATCGGACTCTTCCGTTTCTCAAGGTCGATGATGATCTTCCCGGCGAACTGCTTGCTCAGCTCCCCTATCACGAGCAGGGCCTGGTCCATCCTCATCGTCGAATCGAGGGAGACGATCTCCTGGGGATTGACATATCCCTTCGACTTGAGCCGGACATCCCGCGGCTGCGCCGTCAGGGAACCGGACAGTAGGAGTAGTGAAAACCACAGAAGTAAAGAATACTTTTTCATGGACGCTCCGTTATATGTGCTACTTAAGCGGTTGACCAACGCGAATTGTGAGTTCGTAGCGTTCGGCTACTCCCCCCTTATTTAACATGCATTCCACCTTGCCCTCATTGGCCAGAATGCGGGTGACATATCCGAGATAAATCTTGTCGCCTTCCTCGAGCTGACGGGATTTCTGGTTCTGGTCGACGATGAACGCCTTGCCCGGGATGACTGCCTTCAGGTCGGAACGTTCGATTTCAATCTCATCGGCCTGCGGAGGCGGAATCTCTCTCAGGATCAGCGGCGAGAACGGGTTCGACGTAAGATTCGTGGCAATGGCGTTCACCTGGCCCGGGGCGTTATTGAGTTCCGGGATCCCGGAGTAATAGGCCTGAAGCTCCAGGTCGAACAGGACGAGGATCTTCGTGTCATGAGTCTCGGTATTCTTCGACTCGTAGCCCCGGAGGCTGAGGTTTGAGATCTTGAAGAGACGGCGGCCGCTTTCCGTATACCAGATGAATTTATACAGATTGCTGAACGGGGCCTCTCCCTTGAGGGTATAGACATTGTACCCGTAGTTGCCGAAATCCTTTGGCCCGACGTAGGTCATGTCCATTTTCACTTCGCCGCTGACATCCATCGTGCGGCTGAGGTACCCGTAGGTCTCGCCGGTGATATCGCGCGGGGGGACATCCTTATTCCGGGTCTCCCAGTGTTTCTTGATGGCATCGAGCTGCGCCGATGTTGAATTGTACTGGTTTGCAAGATCGGGCGTATTCTGCAGCTCGGTCTCGATCCGTTTGATTTCGGCGTCCGTCGTCTTGAGTTTCTTCGGCATGCTGATGGAGGTCAGGAAGACCCCCAGGCTGAGGATGACGACGAGGGCGACGCCGAGCGCAATGGTATTTCGAATGATATAGGACACTGTCGGCTCCGGTTTATTTGAAATCCATCAGTTTTGTTCCGTTTTCTCAACCTTTTCCGGCTGAGGCGGAATCGATATCATGAAGTTGTAGACGGGCGGGGACTTTTCCCGGATCTCCTTCACTTCGACTTTGGCAAGAGTCGCGTTGTCGAAGAGGGCGGCGATGCGGGGGATCCGTCCGCGGTACAGTGCATAACCCTGGACGCTCATGGCGCCGCCTCCGAGGGCTCGGATCTCAGTGATCCAGACCGCGCCGAGGTCCTCGACCCCCTTGGTGAGCTGGGCGATGGTTTTATTCCACCGGTCGGCACCCGGGACGAGCGAGTCGTAGACGGCCAGGGCCGTGTTGTAGCGATGGATCTGGTCGTTGAGGTTGGCGATCGCAGCCTTAAGCTTCTCATTCTCCTCCAGCTTATCCCTCAGCTGGTCGAGAGTATGCTTCTTCGTCGAAATCTCCTTCTGCAGCGTCCCGTACTCCGACGTAAAATAGAGAGTCGAGAGAAAGACAAGGACGAGCAGAATATATCCGTGCCAGGCCAGTTTGAAAGTCCGTTGCCCTTCGCGGACCGCTTCCGGCAGAAGGTTGACCTTGAAAAATGCCGGGTGTTTTTCATCCAGCGCCTTCCAGGCCGTGGCGATCGGGATTGCAAAATCCGAGACCATATCCTGCTGGTCGGGCGGAAGGGAGGTCGTATCGAGGTACGGGGTGCGAAGGTATTGCACGTCGACCTCGGGGAGTTTTTCCTTGACAAACTCGTCGAACGATATGCGATGGGATTCGCCCGCCAGGAGGACCTTGTCGATCCTCGGGATCCCCATATTATCCTGCTCGAGCAGGAGCCTGCTGTAGATCGTATTCTGGAGATTTGACGAATCGTATCCCTCGCCGAGCACCGGGGCGAAGTGGAAGAACTCCGTCCCTTTCATGAAAATGAGTCGCGTGAACTCGACGCCGACGTAGATGATCGTGGTGATTTCGTCGGCAGAGAAGCCGTAATTCGCCCTGGCGAGATTCATCAGGGCCACATCGGCGATCTCGATGAGGGGTATCCGGGGAAGCCTCTTCCCGAGGAAAGGCTTGATTTCCTCGAGGGCATGGAGCATGCTGATCCCGTCTTCTCGGACGACGCAGACCAGGTTTTTCTCGGCCGAATAGAAAAAGTCTATTGCATCGAGCGGGGGCTGCACGGACCGGACATTCCTGAGTTCGTTCGCCGCCTGGATCTTGAGCTTTTTCCCCTTGAGGCCGAAATCGGTCTCGAGCGTATGGTAATAGATGCTCGGCTCGGCAATCGCGTAGCTGAGGACATACACTGAGGAGGGATACTTGGACAGAAGCCCCAGCAGGATGTTGTTATTATCCCCCATCGACTCCTCATGCCCGCCGCCGCCGCCGCCGCCCGATCCGCTCGCGCCGAGGGCAAAGGTATCTCCGCCTGCGTCGGCGAGATTATCCATCTCGACGCCGACGGCCTGCCTTTCCTCGAGCTTTGTGGCGAGGGTCGCCGTGTGAAGTTCATCGACGAAGATCCGCCCTTTCCTGAGAGACAGCTTGGCGAGCTTGACGTCGAGACCGTCGACGAAAAGGCCGACGGAAATATTCTTAGATCCCCTGAGAGTTGACATACGCTACATATCCTCGTGTTGTTACTATTAATCTCCAGATGGCGTTAGATTCAGCAGCTGCTGTAGTCTCCGTTTATTGTTTGCGAAATTCATGGCTGTTTCAAGCGATATTTTCTTGGCCAGATACAACCGGCGCAAGTCCTGTTCCATGGTGTGCATACCCGTATCGGCCGATTCCGACATCATCTGATAGATCTCGCTCGTATTGTTATTCTTGATCGCGGCGCGCACCGAGGGGGTTGCCACCATCACTTCTTTTGCGAGAACCCGTTTCCGGTCGAGGCTGGTAACGAGCTTTTGCGAGATGACGCACTGAATGATATCCGCCAGGCGGTTCCTCACCCGTTCCTGTTCGATCGGAGGAACTTCGCCGATGATACGGTCGATGCTCTCGACGGCCGAGGACGTATGGAGCGTCGAGAAAACTTTATGCCCGCTATCGGTGACTTCCAGGGCCGTGAGAATAGTGTCGGGATCACGGAGCTCTCCGATCACGATGATATCCGGATCCTGGCGGAGGGACTGGATGGTTCCCTCCTTGAACGAGAGGACGTCGCGGCCGACTTCACGGTGTCGTACGATGCAGCGGTTTGATTTATGGACGAACTCGATCGGAGAGGCGATGATGACGACATGCGCATCCACCGAGTGATTGTTGGCATCGATGATGGTGTCGAGCGTCGAGCTTTTTCCCGAGCCCGTAATCCCCGTCACCAGGATGAGCCCTTCCTTCGTATTGGCGAGGCTCACCACGCGAGTGACATTCGCGTGGAGCTCCAGACCCTTATAGGGACGGATCGACGTATTGATCGCCCTCATATTGAGTGCGATCTGATCGAGATCGAAATACGCATCGGCGCGGTACCGGTGCATCTGGTCGTTCTGAAAGACCGTGTACGAAAAATCGAGATTCCGGTTTTCGTACAGAAACTGCCGCTGACGCTCCAGCAGGATTGTATGGATCAGGACATTCGTCTCGTCGAAGGCGAACGTGGGGAGCGACGTGTCGGGCTTCTTCACCCCGTGTATCCGGTACCAGATCTTACCCTGAGCGCCGAATCCCCCCAAATCCACGTCCGATGCGGCATTGTCGAACATTTTCAGGAGTACTCCGTCGAACAGGCGCTTGATAAGCACCCTTTCTTCCTGAGACTGTCGGGAGACGAGGTCACCGATCAGCATCTGGCGTTCGACACCATACGCTGTCTCAGGGATATTGGAGACCATCTGACGTATTATTGATACGGCTTGTTCCATTTTGGTTGATTATCGCTTTATTTCAAGTCAAACTTTAATTGTTTTCGAGAATCCCTATAATTGGCGACCAATATAGACAAAACATGTCCCCCTGTCAAGTAAAATCGGGTGTTTGCCCATTTTACCCGTTTTCCAATAATGCGAAAACACACCGATTTTTGGACACTTTGTCACCAGCCCTGCGGGGATTTTATTCATACCAGTACATCACCCTGTAGACCTGCAGCTTATTAATGTATTTTGCGTTTTCGAGGGCGTCCTTGCTATAACCGACCCACGAGTTGCCCTTCATGATGAAATCGCTTCCCGACGGTCCGGCCATCAACACTCCCCCTATGATCGTCGGAGTGCCTGAGGCGAACTGGACATCGATAGTAGCGGTATTATAACAGACGACAAGCCCGTGCCACTTGAATGTGCCCGCGAGGGTGAGATTGCCGTCGACGACCAGGATACCCCATCCCTCGCCGTTTCCGTTGAACTTCACGTCACCGCTGCAGTAGATGATCTTCGGCGTGCTTGGGGAGCCCCACGTATAGTTGCTCCCATAGATGCCTGAGGGATAGACATAATCCGCGCCGTTTATATACTCGCCCACATAAACGCTCGGGTCTGAAATCCCGGGGTCAACGACAACGTCTTTTGTGCCGTCTATCTTCGACCCGAAGGCGGCCACGTTCGAAGAATCGATGGCGTTCAGCACACCGACGCCTGGTTTATAGGTCGAATCGGCCGGTGTCACCAGCGTCCCGTCGATCGTATGGTTCCTCCCGTCGATGAATGCCGAGCCGGTCATGTTAAAATTCACGTTCGGGACCCTCAGTCCGACGGCTTCTCCGATCGACGGATAGGGAACCGGCTGGCGGCGGAGGCGCGCCGTGATGGTCTTGGTCGTGTCCATGAATTTGGATTTGCTCGTCACATCGATCGTATCGAGGAACGCCGGGTTTGTGAGCTTGACAGAGGTGGAACAGATTCCGGACATTATCGAAAAACTCCACTTCACCGTTTGGGCGGCGTAGAGCGGGTTCGTGATGGAGGTATCGTTTGCATCGAGCCGCCGGAGCAAGACGTTGACGCCCGTATTGGCGATATCGCGGGACGTCGTATACTTGTGAAATCCGGAGACGTTCTCCACCAAACCCGTTTTGGACGTATTCAATGTGTAGGCGACGACCGCCACCGACAGCGTCAGCCCCACAACAAGTATCAATGCCATTTTTCCCATATCGACGAGTCCTTCTTATAGGTTACGCGGATAAACAAGCTTGTTATACGAAGCGCTGATATACGGATAGCCACCGAATCGGGATGTATCAAAGGGTTCCGGGGTCTCGAGTGCAAGCTGAACGCGGATGGACCTGATGCTGTCGAGCCGCGCGCCGCTTATCGGGAGCGTCAAGAGCGAATCCTGGGAATTGTAATACTGGAGCTTGAACTTGGTGACACTATAATTGATGAAGACCCTCGTTGTGTTTTCAAACCGGTAAAGCATCATATCCCGGGGATTGGTCGTGACCCCGACAAAGCCCCCGAGGCCGTACATGATGCTGTCTCTTCCCCCTGCGACATTGAAGAGATTCGTATAAAACTTTACTCGCGACGATTCAGCGATGGCGATGATATCCCCCGAGGTGAGGTCTGATTTCGGAATCCGGTAACCTGCCTTATAGAGATCGAACTCCAGGATGCGCCCCAGCTGTATTAATTCGGTTTGCGTCTTATACTCGCTGAAGCTCTTGTAGTTCTCGTCGCTCATATTAATGTCGACGTTCATTATCGTCACAATGAGCATGCCGACCACAATGGCCGCGCCCACGATATCCATCATCATCGCCATATGAATGCCTCAGATCGTTTCGCCATCTCTCATCGTTGTCAAAAATATCTTCTGTACACCGCCACATTGGAGAGCTGCAGTGCATATTTCATATTCGGATGTGTCACGGTCACGACAACTTTCTTTGCAAAAGTCTGCACAGACACCATCTGGTCCGGATTCGTCTCCTGGACATAGAAGACTGTGTCGATGAGCGTGAAAGTCCCCATGGACGTGAACGCGTACCGTTTGTAGTTATTATAATCGTCCACGTCGTTGTAGTATTTGAGCGACTTATAGGGCCGGGCGGTGTCCGGGGGCTCGGGCTGGGGCACATTGGAGGCCTCTGTTGCGTTGCATCCGAGGCTTCCGGCTGACGTAAAGTCGGATGCCACGAAGATGACAGTCCCGTCCGCCGTCCTGGCATCGTAGCTTTTCGACATCACCTCGTCGAGCATGGATTGTGCAAGAGAAATGGCATTGAGCCCCGCTTCCGACTCGAGCATCGTCTGTGTTTTCGTCGCAAGCATATTATTGACCACAATCGTGACCCCTGCCAGGAGCACGAGAGCGCCGATGACCAAGAGCATCTGACCGGTATTCATATTTAACCAGTTCCTTAAAAATCATTCATAAACTACGATGGAAATCCATGCTTCGCAACGGGATTGTGAGCAATATCAATCCTCGGTAGTAGTGGCGACAATTTCTTCGATTGTGGTGACTCCTTCAAGCATTCTCTCCATTCCGGAGCGTCTGAGCGTCCACATTCCGTCCTTAATAGCCTGTTCCCGGATGCCGTTTTCATCGACTTCCGAGCCTGAAGTAACGATGATCTGCTTGATTTCCCTTGTGAAATAGAGCGCTTCGTGTATGGCGCAGCGTCCCCTCCATCCCCCGTTGCATTTATCGCAGCCGACGGGGCCATAAAAGGTGGCATTTTTGATCATGTCGTCCGTGAACCCAAATTTCAGGTAAATCTGGCGGTCCTTTTCCGTCAGTTTCAGCTGCTTTTTGCACGATTCGCAGAGGGTTCTCACCAAACGTTGCGCAACGACGATATTGATGGCATAAGCGATGAGGAAAGGCTCGACCCCCATCTTATACAACCGGGCGATGGCGCTCGGAGCGTCGTTTGTGTGGAGGGTCGAAAATGTCAGGTGCCCTGTGTTGGCGAGTTTAATGGCGATTTCAGCGGTGGCCTTATCCCGCATTTCTCCCACCAGAACGATATCAGGGTCGTGCCGGAGAATACCCCGGATGGCTTCGTCGAAATTCATTTTGGGGCCAATCTTCAGCTGCCGGGCCCCCTTGATGATATACTCGACAGGCTCTTCGACGGTGAGGACGTTGACGGTCGGGTCGATAACCTGGTGAAGGGCGGCGATGAGAGTCGTACTCTTTCCGCTTCCTGTGGGTCCGGTCAGAATGACGATCCCCTGCGGTTTTGAAATTGCCTTGTAGAAAAAATCCTTAGCCGGTCCCTGGAGTCCGAGCTTATTGAGATCGGTGATCACTTTCCGGTCGTCCAGGACTCTGATGACGATACTTTCGTATTTGTGCTTGAAATCCGTGCCGACGATCGGCATGATCGAGACGCGGAACCTGATCTGGTGCGCGTCCACAAGCCTCTGAATGAATCCGTCCTGTGACATTTCCCTCTCGAAGCGGTCGACGTTCTTTGAGCGGTCCTTGACGACGGCCGCGACCGCCTCGGGCATCGTATTCTCCTGGACGTGCCAGAGCTTAAGATTGCCGTCGACCCGGAAGTAAAATTCGGTGCGCGCCCCCTCCTTCCCGATGATGTGGATATCGCTGGCCCCCTGCCGCACGGCTTCAACCAGGGTTCCCTCGATGAGGTTGACGAGGGCGCTCTTGCTTATTTCGTTTTCGAGGGCTTCCTCATCGACCGCCCCCTCGTCATCGACGTTCGAGATCTCGACATCGGCATTGGCGAGGAGTTTCAGGAACTCATTCTGCAGCGGCAGGACCGCTTCGACGAGCGTTTGCAGGTCCCTCAGCCGGCAGTAGCAGACCTCGTACTTCTTGACGCCGAAATTCCGGGCAACGATGGGGATTTTGCGGTCGGTCGGATCGGCGGCGATGATGATGAGCTTATCCGCCTGTTTTTCGTCGAACCGCAGGGGGAGCATCTTCGCCTGGATGAGCAGATCGCGGTATATATCGGGCAGCGCGTCGACGTATTTCTTGATGAACTCGACCCGCGCGGCGTCGAGCGTCTCGTCGGAGACATAGATCTCCCGGAACGCATAGAGATTTGCTACCTCGCGGAAGACGAGGTCGTGGTCGACATGAAAATCGCTGACGAGGATCTGGCCCAGGTTCCGGCGGGTCTTGCGGTCTTCTCCCTCCCGCACATGGAGACTCTTTTCGAGAGTCTCGTAATCGATGATGCCTTTCTTAAGAAGGGTATACCCGATCTTATCGGTGATATCGATATCAGCCATTGAGCAATCTCCAAATATTCAATCCCCTGCCCTCCCCCATCCGCCCCCGGGGGGAAAGGGGGCTGATCAGCCCCCGCCCGGCGCTGTGCTCGGATGGAACGTCGCCGTTTCCGATGAGACCAGCGTGAGCGCGGTAAGCACAACCATGATGATCAGGCTTATCCAGAGCTGGATGAAGTCGATCGCGTTGCGCATCTTATAGGTGGTCTCCTTCTCGTAGTACTCGGCGAGCTGCAGGGCCGTATGTTTCACCGTCCCGGTCTCTGCTCCCGAGTGGAGCCGGGAGATCGCTGTCTTGGTGAAGACGCCAGAGGCTTCGAAAGCTTCGGTTATGCCGGCGCCCTTTTCCACCATCATGGGGATCGCGATGGTTTTGATCTGGTGTTCCATGTATTTGTTCCCGCACGCCTCGGCCGCCATCTTGATGACGTCGATATTCTCTCCCGAACCGCTGTAGAGGGCGTAGAACACGCGGCAGAAAATCTCGATGGCAGTTTTATGGAGGAGCGACCCGAGCACGGGCAGTTTCCATATATACTTATCGCGGACGAAACGGCCGCGGTCCGTGGTGAAGAACCGGATCGCGACGACCAGGGGCACGAGGACGGCGATCAGGAGGAGGACATAATTATCCTGGAGAAAATAGCTCATCTTCAGGGTGGCGTTCGTCATCGGGAACTGTTCCATCGGGACTTTCAGGCGGACGAAGATCTCCGCCATTCCGGGGAAGATGAACCCGACGTAGTAGACGCAGGCTCCGAAGAGGGCGATGAGGGTAACGATGGGCATGATGAGCGCGCTCTTCAGGTTTTTCCTGAACTCCGCCTGGCGTTCAAGAAATTTTGCCGTGCTGTCGTAGATCTCGGCCATATTGCCGCTCTTCGAGGCGAGGCCGAGCATATGGGCCGTGAAGCGGCCGAGGACGCTTTCCTGCTTTATGAAGACCTTCTCGCTGTCTTTTCCCTGCTTGAGTTCATTATTGATCTCGCGGATGGCATCTCTCAGCACCTTGTTTTCAATGTCATTCACCATCAGCTGGAGGATTTCGTTGTACGGAAGTTTCTGGCGGATAAGGTCCGCGCTCACGCGTACGAACGTGACGATCTCGGCCGTGGGAGGCTTGAGTTTGAGGTTGAACGGTTTCTTCTTGACGCTGAGGACACGGAATCCCATTTTGGAGAGAGCTTCCTGGACCTCTTCCTTGGTGAAAGCCTTCTGTTCCCCGAGGACTGGCTTTTCCGCGCCGCGCTGAACCTTGTAGAGAAATGTCGCGCGAGGCAGAATCCTGAGCAGCTTGAACTTCCGCTGCGTCGCCATCGCCTGCGCCTTTGCCTTTGCGGCCCGCGGGTTTTCCGCCTCAATCACACCCTGCACGGCTTTTCCCGTCAGAGAGAGGCCTTCCACTCGAAATTCTGCCATGTGAGTCTCCTAGTAATCCCTGGTCATGATCGTGACCCGGTCAATTTATGCACGCACTGTTCCGGAAACAACAGCAGTGTGAGATAGGCAATACCTTTTGGGCATTTCTGCCCTCCGTTGGACGGTGTGAGGAGTTTGGCACGCGTATTGATGTGCGAATTCAATGAAAATCCCCCGTATGGCGCAAAGTGGAGAGGACCCCTCTGGCCCCGACGTAAAAAAAAACTTGCCAGGAATTTTCGGTATTCCTGGCAAGTCATTGGTCCCACCAAACTTACGCCCTGTGGGAGAGGCGAGATTACCAGCCGGTATAGACGATTGAAGTCTTTCCGAGCGAATCAACGGTGCAGGTCGCCGTATAGCTTGAATTGAGCGACGAGGTACCCGTGATCGTGATTGCTGTTCCGCTGGCGCCGCTTGCCGCGTAGGTGCCGTTATCGTCGGAGGCCATTTTCGAAGGGAGAATATATCCGACATAACTGCCTGCGCCGCCGCCCATCGTTGTCGGGCGTATCTTATACTGGTACGCGTTCGCGCTGATATTCACGACGCTCGACGTGACTCCGTCTTTATTGGCCTGAGTGCTGTGTGCGCCGAACTGTGAAATACCAACGGCGATGGCGATACCGACAATGATAACGCCGAGGATGATGAGAAGAAGCTGTTGCTGACCCATAAAGAACTCCTGTTGTTAGTGATTATTGAGTTATGACCCTCTTTCAAAACTCCCGGAAGGATCTGCAAGGGCCGTGCCAGAGTGAATCATATCATAGATTCCTGAAAAAACCGGTAGTTCTACCTAAAATTCGGATTACATACGGGGATAAGCCCATAGGTCCTCCGACGGCAGGAAAAAAATACCGCCCCTGTGGAAGTTATTGCCGAAAGGAAGAAGGCGGCCGGACGGCCGCCTTCTGTGAAATGATCGGTGAGGATGTCCTTGTAGAGTAGAGTAATGGTGCATCAGTGTTCAGGCCATGTGAGCCCTGACGGTT
>CAYPFY010000002.1:0-267611 GCA_964410105.1 uncultured Chlorobiaceae bacterium | reverse complement strand
AACGAAAGGTGCGGATCGCCGCTTGAAATATTTACACAACATTTGCTATTGACTCCAATTCATCCCCTTGACATAAAGACACAATACAATCAAGAACTCATGAAGAGTGACATAAGATGCTTAGAAGGGTCCCCTTGGTGGTCCGGGCAACCAGCCGAACCTGATTTCGGTTGAGAAATTCCAGTTTTTTGGTTATACTAGCCTTTAATGAATCCTCAAGCGAGCCGCACGGAGTTCTAAAGGAAGGGAAATTTGGATATGGTTACGTTGCGCGGGATGGGTCTCATCCCTTTTCTTTTTTTGACGGGGCTCAATGGCTGCTCTCTCAAATCGGGCGAGACCGTCGTCCTAGAAATCGGTCCAAATAAAGTAACGCTGAGGGAGTATGAAGAGTTTTATAACCGAAATGGGGGCGGGATCGAGGCTGCTCGGAAGATTTCTGCGGAAGAACGCGAACATTTTCTCGAGCTCCTTGCCAATTACAAACTAAAGCTCCAAGATGCGTATGATCGGAGGTTGCCCGGGGACACTGACATCGTCCGGGAATTGAGAGAATATAGAACAAATCTGGCGACGACATATTTGATTGAGAAAGAAATAAGTAAACCCGGAATCAAGCAACTTTATGAGCGACGCACAGAAGAGATTAGAGCGCAGCACATTCTGTTCCGGCTTGGCCCAGAGGCCACGCCACAAGAGACAATCAAAGCCTTTTCAAAGGCGATGGAGGTCATAAAAGCCGCAAAGCGTGGTGCGAGATTCGATCTCTTGGCACTCCAATATTCTGAGGATCCTACAGTCAAGCAGAATGGTGGCGACTTATACTATTTCACAGGCGGTCAAATGGTCGGCGCATTTGAAAACGCGGCATATTCCATGAGGAAAGGCGAATTAAGTGATCTACCGGTGCGCTCTCCATTTGGCTACCATATTATTCAGATAGTTGATCGAAAGCCAGTTCGCGGGTCCATCAAGGTTAGTCACATCATGACACGGTTTCAAAATGCGACAGATCAATCTGACACTGCGAACGCATTGGTACGCATAAGAGCTGTTCGGGATAGTCTGAGTAGGGGATGGGAGTTCCATCAACTTGCGAAAAGATTTTCTGAGGATGTAGGAAGTTCAAATCAGAATGGCGACCTAGGATGGTTCGAACGGAGACGCTTCGTGCTTCCGTTTGATGAAGCAGCTTTCAAACTCCAGATGGGCGAAACGTCTGGCATAATCAAATCACCGTTTGGATACCACTTAATACACTGTGATAGCGTGAAGCCAATGCAGCCATTTATGGCCATCGCGGAAGAAATGAAGAAATTATATCAACAGCAAAGATATCAAGAGGACTATGAACGCTACGTTTCGGTCTTGAAGCGCGAGTACAACCTGGCCGTTCAAGATGAAGTTATGCGTACTTTTCTCGCGAGTTTGGATTCATCAAAGACAACCGATGATACCTTATGGGGAGAAGGGATTTCGCCAAATCTTCGTGTGAAGCCATTGATTGTGATGGACGGACACAGTCTGACGGTGGACTCAATCATCACAATGCTAAGTAAAAAGACGGATTTCCGATCGACTCCGCTTAGAAGGAGCGAAATTACCTCCAAGATCGAACGGATTTCTGAAATTCTCCTTCTAGAGAGAAGAGCTGAGGGATTGGAGAGTCGTGACCCCGATTTTAAAGAGTTGATGAATGAGTACGCTGATGGGATAGTCCTCTACAAAGCCGAACAGATGGAGGTTTGGAATAAGACCTCTGTCTCCGATTCATCGCTCAGACGATATTACCAACAGCACTTAGCTGCTTTTATGTCCCCAGCGCAAGTCAATATAAGTGTTCTAACGTTTGACTCTGACACTTTAGCATACATGGTGTATGATTCTTTACTAAAGGGTAGAGATTACAACTCCTTGGTAGCGCGATATGGAGAGAATCGTGAGGGACGTAAACAAGACGGTTCGCGCGGTATGCAGCAGGTGGATACTGATACTCTGACTAGGTATGCTCTTAATTTAAAAACTGGGGAAATGTCTGAACCATTAGAGTTGGAGAGCGGCACAACGGTTATTGTGAAACTTATGGCCCGCACTCCTGCCCATCCGAAATCATACGAGGATGCGGGTGCTGAAGTTTCGAATGCCTACCAAGACCATGAGTCGAAAGAACTCGAACGACAATGGTTGGATAAGATTAGATTGCGCTACCCTGTCAAGGAATATCCTGATGCTCTGAGGGACGCTTTCAAGCAGCCCTAATCACATCGATGAACCAGCTTTTCATTCTGACGGGAGGTGTCGTACTACTATTCGTTGCAAGCTGCCGCCAACCGAAGCCTCGCGAATTCCTAGCTCGAGTTGGGGACGCCGAGCTGACAGTTGAAGATGCACTCGCACAGGTCGATTCGTCGCAGAAGCCATTTTCTCATCGGTTGAAAGAGTACGTTTCACACTGGGTGGACGACGAAATCATCTACCAGGAGGCAAAAAGGATTGGAATTGACAAGACCGAATGGCTACAAGATGAGATCCGGCAGGCGAATCGGCAGCTAACAATCCAGGCGTTTCTTCTCAACAGAATGGAGGACGATACCTCCAACATCGATGAGACTAGGCTAAAGAGTTACTTTAACAGCCATTCGCAAGAATTCTTTATGCGAGACGATGAAATAAAGCTAAATCTCGTCACATTTGTGACACGTCAACAAGCCGCTGAATTTGCAGCCCTTGCGAGCAAAGGAACATCCTGGAATGAGGCGCTCAGGCGCGTAGCGTCTGACACAGCATCGGGTCCGACGTTTATGTCCAATATCAATCAACGATATTTTTCACAGCGCACACTTTTTCCTTCAGAACTTTGGAAGGTCGCCAGCAGTCTAGATTTCGGCGAAATATCATTCCCTGTGCGGTTCGCGTCGGGATACTGTATCATTCAGCCACTTGGGGGGGTGCAAAAGGGTCAACCAGCACCATTCGAGCTTGTCCGGAACGAAGTCCAAATGCGTCTTCAGGTGGAACGAAGACGCCAAGCTTATATCGATATGCTCGGAACCCTTCGCACTCGGTACAATGTTGAAATTATATCAGATTCGAAACTGATCGATACGACAGAACATTTCCACCGTGAATAATAATTATCGTGCTCAGGCTGTAATTCTATTTTGTGCCCTTCTTCGAGTGAGCGGGTCACTCTTGGCGCAAACCACAAGCATCGAAGGAATTGTTGCCATCGTGGGTAAGGAACCCATCCTGCTTTCAGACCTCAATTCTCAAGCGGAGTTCTATGCCTTTAACAACCGTGTCGAGCGAACGTCGCCAGAAATAAAGCAGCAGGTCCTAGAGGCGATGATCAATGAGAAGCTCATCTTGAATCGAGCCCTTGAGGATACAACGATATCAATCAGTGAGGACCAGGTAACGAATCAACTTGAAGCCCTAGTTGCTCAACGGATCCAACAGCTCGGATCCGAAAAGAAGGTTGAAGAACTATATGGAATGCCAATCACGAAGATAAGGCATGAATTTCGGGATGAAACGCGCAAACAATTGCTCATCCAAACACTCCAGCAGGTAAAATTTGGGGACCTCCAACCATCAAAACGAGAAGTCGAGGAATTCTATAATCATTTCAAGGATAGTCTCCCGAACGTGCCTGAAGAAGTAGAAATCTATCATATTTTCCGAATTCCAAGCATTGGGGTATCCGCTCGCAATAGTACTAAAGTACAGTTGGGACAAATCCTTGATTCGATTGAAGCGGGGGGTGATTTCGCTGAATTTGCGCGAAGATACTCACAGGATAGGGGTACTGCACTTCAAGGGGGAGACTTAGGATTCGTTAGGCGAGGTGAGTTTTTCAAAGATTTTGAGGAGGTTGTCTTTTCCCTCAAGGAGAGAGAAATCTCCGGGATAATTGAAACTCCTCTGGGCTTCCACATAATCCAGCTGCTTGAGAGGCGGGGGGATCAAGTTCATCCTCGCCATATTCTCATGAAATTCAAGAACGACTCAACCGCCGCTGAATCGACGCGTTCATTTCTAAATGGCTTGAGGGACAGTATTGCGCTTGGTGCAGATTTTGCCGATCTCGCGAGGCGATATTCTAATGATAAGACTACCGGACCTTTGGGTGGGTATCTGGGAAAGCTTCCCGTTACTCAAATTGACCCGTCTCTAATAGAAACCCTATCTAAATTGCACGCTGGGGAAGTTAGCAATCCCGTTGAGGTTCGCTCGGAAAAATCTCCCGGATACCAAATCGTTTACTTGAAAACACGCCTCCCCGAACATCCAATGCGATTACCGCAAGACTGGAAACATGTTGAGCAGCTGGCAACGTCTTACAAGCGATCATCGGAGTACCAAAAGTGGATGGCACAACTTCGTACGGAAATTTACTGGGAGAAAAGACTTTGACAACCTTCCCGTTCCCATGACAACTACCCCACCCTCGAATTCTATCAATGATGTAGAAGCTGTTGCTGCGCTCGCCTCGAGCTTTCGTGGACTCAAGGATGAAATCGCGAAGGTGATAGTAGGCCAGGAGAATACGGTCGAGCAAATGTTGCTTGCATTACTCGCAAGAGGACATTGCCTCCTAGTCGGTGTCCCAGGGCTGGCGAAGACACTGCTCATTAAGACCGTTGCAGATGTGCTGAACCTCAAGTTCAGCCGGATCCAATTTACGCCCGATCTTATGCCGAGCGATATTACCGGAACAGAGATACTCGAAGACAATCGGGTCACAGGAAACAAGTCATTCAGGTTCATTAAAGGCCCTGTATTCGCAAATATCCTGCTTGCGGACGAAATAAATCGAACACCACCCAAAACACAGGCCGCACTTTTGGAGGCAATGCAGGAACATCATGTGACTGCTGCGGGTCAGGCATACGCACTCGACGAGCCGTTCTTTGTCCTAGCCACCCAGAATCCTATTGAACAGGAGGGAACTTATCCCCTTCCTGAAGCTCAACTCGATCGGTTCATGTTTAATCTCTGGCTTGATTATCCTACACAGGATGAAGAGCTGGAAATAGTGAAATCGACAACTAGTATGTACCAGCCCGATCTCAAACATGTTTTAGACCAGAACCAAATTCTGTTCTATCAGAATCTCGTCCGACGAGTTCCCGTGGCGGAAAACGTGATTGCTTACGCAGTGAGTATCGTAACTCGGACGCGACCGAAATCACCTGACTCGCCTCAGTTCGTTAAGGATTGGCTTAGTTGGGGGGCAGGGCCTCGGGCATCTCAGTATTTGATTCTAGGTGCAAAGGCGAGAGCCATTCTCGAGGG
This sequence comes from uncultured Chlorobiaceae bacterium, assembly GCA_964410105.1. Taxonomy (GTDB): domain Bacteria; phylum Bacteroidota; class Ignavibacteria; order UBA10030; family SZUA-254; genus CAYPFY01. The sequence goes on along the minus strand of CAYPFY010000002.1, from coordinate 262,313 downwards.
AAGGCATTCGCCAGAGATTGAAGACATACGAAGAATTGTTGGTCCCGTCCTTCGCCACCGTATTGTGCCAAACTTTAACGCCGAGGCAGATGGTGTCACAACAATCCAGATCATAGAGAGACTGCTTGCAGATGGATGACTTACGGGGCGAACACCAAGTAAAGTGATCCGGGAGAGCCGCACTCTCTATCGATAAATTTAAAGTCTGGAAACGTCAAGGACTGATTTGCAAGCCGTCAATTCTCGAGGATCCCGGCCTATCGATCTTAGTCCGGCACTGCTTTCGGATCATGATATCTCACACATACCCCCCCATTCGCCGCTAGAATCCTTTCATCCCATCACCTAGTACCCTTGTCCTGTTTCAATGGAATCATCAGCTAAGAAACCCGGGTACCACTCGTTTTCGAGTCCAGTGTGACGGATAGCGGATTGACATTCTCAGTGTCAGGCAACATTGTAGTGCTCGTTGCACTCCAATTTGCTGCTGTGTGTGCTACTATCATTTTCTATCATTTCACCCTTCCGCCATTAACCGCCTCGAAACGTATAGCTCTATCAGTATTCAGGGCTTTCGTTCTGGTCCTCTTGCTTCTCCTTGCTCTTAAACCGATCATGCGAGTAGTTACGAAAAGCATATTGCCTCCTGTAATCGCAGTACTTGTCGACGTATCCAAGAGTATGACGATTCGCGACGGGAAAGGCGATCGAGCCACTATTATACACCGACTACTGAAGAATGACTTCCGGAAGCAGTTTCCTCAAAATATTGAATTAGAATATATTCCTTTTGCACAGAAACTATACCCTGTGACCAAATCCCCCGACGAATCTCTCCCCATAAATGGCGAGTTAACGAATATATCTGAGGCGCTTGGTGAACTGAAGTCAAGAATCGAGGCCGAAAACATTCAGGCTGTCGTATTAGCATCCGATGGCAATTATACTGCCGGCAGAAACCCCCTGTATGACGCCCTGGCTCTTGGCATTCCGATTTATACAGTCAGTATTGGCGATAGCGCTGAGCAGAAAGATGTGCTAATCGAAAGCGTCATGACGAATTCGGTGGCGTTCTCAGGGACCAGCGTTCCAGTTGATGTGACGATAAAGAGTTCAGGGTACCAGGAGGAGAAGTTAGAAGTCTCCCTGTCGGACGGACACATGGTTCTAGCTCGAGGGGGGATAGCATTAAAAGAGGGTATAAACGAATACCATATCAGGCTCTTTTTCCGACCTTCCGATGAAGGAACAAAGAAGTTGTTGGTGGCAATTCCCGCGTTGCCTGGCGAGATCACCGATAAGAATAATACACACGCGTTCTATGTAAAAGTACTCCGGAGCAAAATGCGTGTCGTCTTGTTTGGCGATGCGCCTAGTGCAGACCTTGTTGCAGTTCAGCGGTCGTTACTTGACGATGGCCAAATCAATGTGCAATCTTATGTTCAGCGGACATCGGAAGCATTTTATGATGGAATTCCACAGACTTCGACTATTGATAGCGCGGACTGTATCATCTTTCTAGGGTTCCCCTCAGCCGGCTCAGGCGGAAAGCTTATAAATCAGATTCAGGAGGAAATTAGTAAGTATAAGAAGCCCCTACTATTCATTTCAGGTAAGTCCACTGATTATTCAAAGTTGCGCTCGTTCGAGTCAGTACTTCCTATGAAATGGTCTGGGCAGAATAGTACGGAATTTCTCGTGAGTCCGAACATTGCAGAGGACAAGACAACTACCGGAGTCATATCGCTGGGGGATGGCATCACAGCTGATACATGGCGTCAACTGCCTCCGATTTACAGAACGCAAATGACATTTGCCGCTAAGGCAGAAGCGGTCATCCTTGCCACGCAGAAGTTGCAAAATCTGGTGAGGGCCGAGCCGCTCATAGTCTGTCGCTCGATGGCGGGTCAGAAGACGTTTGCGATAACCGGTTATGGTATATGGCGTTGGCAATTGGCGGCGCAAGGGGGCACCTCCACGAATCTCTTCCTTCAAAAGCTCGTTACGAGCATCATCCGTTGGCTAACTGCAAAAGACGATGAAAGTAACTCACAGATTTCTCCCGCCAAGAATGTCTTTACAACCGCGGAGCCAGTTCAATTCACTGGACAAGTCTTCGATAATGAACTGCGACCTGTCGATGATGCCGAAGTAGTTGTTGATCTTGGAAAAAGTGCCGGACAACGGCAGATTCGTTTGAATCCAATTGGAAATGGAAGGTACGAAGGCTCTGCGGATGGCCTTGCCGCGGGAGAATACGCGTTCACCGGGAAGTCGGTCCATCAGGGAATTCTCGTTGGACAAAATACTGGCAGATTCTCCATAGGCCAAGTTAATGTGGAGTTTCTGGAAACCAAAATGAATAAATCGCTTCTGGAACAGCTTGCTTATCAAACGGGCGGCAAGAATTACGATGATGTTTCCATGGGGCAGATAGGAGCCGATATTGGTTATGGAGAAAGATTCTCCCTCAAAGTAAACAAGCAGGAGACCGAGGTGGAGCTATGGGGTTGGCATTATCTCGGGATGGTCATAATAGGAATTTTTTTGGTCGAGCTGGTTATCCGAAAAAGGAGTGGAATGGTATAGCCCGGCTCGACCGATCGTGAGCACGTCGGCGCGCCCACTCGGGCGGGGATGATCAGCATGACACGATGGATGCGGAGGGTAGTTCTTGGGTAGCGATTCTGTTTTTACTTTGTAAAAAGTAATTCGCCAATTTTGAGAATGAGGATACAATGAGTTTGATGACGCAAAGGGCTATTAATATTGGCCATAGTCCCGATCCGGATGATGCCTTCATGTTCTATGGCCTTGCCAGTGGCAATGTGAGGATCAGAGATATAATTCTCCGACATCACATTGAGAATATCCAAAGCTTGAATGAGAGAGCTATGACAGGAGAACTTGAAGTCACAGCGATCTCTGCCCATACATACCCGTATCTGGCGGGCCGATACTGGATAATGAGAACTGGATCCAGCATGGGTGAAGGTTATGGTCCAGTGATTATTTCAAGAGAGTACAAGACACTTGAGCAGCTTCGAGGTAAGATCGTAGGAACTCCAGGTCGGTTGACAACCGCAACTCTACTATTCAAGTTATTTACGAATGGCATTGAGAATGTCGATATGCCATTCGATGAAATCATACCGCGAATTGCTAACGGAAATATCGACGCTGGTCTTTTGATTCATGAGGGCCAACTTACGTATCCATCACTGGGATATAACAAAATTCTAGACTTTGGCGAACTTTGGCGCGATCAAACTAGCGGATTACCGCTTCCGCTAGGTCTCGATATCGTGCGCACGGATCTCGGAGAACCATTGGCCCAAAGGCTTTCGGACGGCTTGCGAGAGAGTATCCTCTATGGACGCGACCACTCAAAGGAGGCGATGCTTTATGCCATGCAATGGGGACGAGGCTTGACGCCGGAGAATGCTGAGACATTTGTTAGAATGTATGTAAGCCAGCTTACAATCGACATGGGTGACGCGGGAAGACGCGCCCTGGAGCATCTCTTTCGAATAGGCAGGAGCCGGGGATTTTTACCAGCGGTTGCAGACTTGAAAATACTCTGACGCTTTCGGAAAGTTTCAAACACTTTATTGATTGTTGATCGCCCATCCCCCGATTCCTTCTGTTCGAGAGAGACCTTACACTTTACATTCCAGGAACTCTTTGCCACTCACCATTACACACTTGGCATTACGATTGAGCGGGAGCGACAAAATGCCATTAGTGTAATGATCAGCGACACCAAATTACCATCCTTTGATTGCAGTCATTGACGTCAGCAGTGGTTTCCAGCATACTCAATTATTCCTTCCATCGCTGGTCGAAGTAGTCTCTCGCTGGTCAGCAGGCTAAAAACAGAAAACGCTCCTTCATCGAAGTCAAATAAGTATCCGGGGAGGACATAGATTCCACAATCCCTTAGCAACCCTAACGCCCATTCCTCATCCGATCTTGTTTGAGGAAACTTCAAGATACCATACCATCCTCCTTCGCTGTTTAGTAGAGTGCAGGGATGGCCATTCACCATCAGCCCCCTCGTTATCTCGTAATTCTTTCGAATTCGAGTGAGGATATTATCTCGGATGATGTGCCCGGCCGTCAAAAGTCGTGGGAGCGCTATCTGCACCGGGGTGTTTACGGACAGAAAAACATCAGAAATTATCTCCAGCCTATTAAGGCAATCCTCCCATTCGGGACTATTACCTTCGAACACAATCCATCCCAGCTTCATTTGCGGTAGACCGGCAAGTTTGGAAATACCGTTAAGCAGGAAGACAGGAACGTCATTTTGTCTCGTAAAGTCTCCGCTCGAGAATCGCCCGTCACCAAGGGGAAAATCTGCAAACACTTCATCGATCAGAATTGCAAGATTATGCTGACGTGCGATTTCACAAATCTCCAAAAAATCTAGGTTTGAAAGAAATACCCCCGCAGGGTTGTGTGGGCTGATGATCACAATCGCCCTTGTTGACGGCTTAACCGCCCGAGCTATCGACTCAACATCAATATGCCAGCCCGAGTCATAGAATAGGCGATAATAGGCAAGATTCACACTATTCAGCTGGGCGAGGAAATCAATCAAGGGATACGCTGGTCTCGGGACTATTACGCATTCGCCCGGATCGCAAAGGAGTGTGAAAAGATAAGAATATGCTTCACTAGTACTGCTCGTCAAGAAAATTCTTGTTCGACTTATGTCAACATGCTTTTCCGCATAGTACTTCACTATGGCATCGCGTGCTGAAAGCTTGCCTCGTGGATCAGGCTCGTAAGTCAGAATCTTGGCGTCGGAGAAACACGCGATGATATCTCTTCTCGGATAGTCGATGCCGCAAATCGTAGGATTCGAACCAGTGAGATCGATGACCGGCTGGCCTATCGCGCGTCGAGCGCCCAACACCGCAGTGAGCATATTCTCAGCACGAGGCCAATTCGTTCTCTTTGAAAAGTTCATATCGAAAATAGCGATGGAATTATCTCGTGTGTCCGAAACTCAGGATATTGGTTTTGTAAGAATCCGGCGACAATGCCTAGCGGTCGCACCGTAAAAGAAATGCATTCGCCTAATTTGTTCCAAAGAAGATTTTCAGCACGGGAACAATCCTGACGTGGTCAGTCCGGTCAATCATGGAGTAAAGTGTGTAATGTGAAGTCTCTTGCTCCCGCCGGTCACACGAACAAGAGATTGCCGCTCGGATTGCGGCAACGTGCGGTCACTTCGACGCAAAGGGGACATGCCAACTCGGCCGGTTCCATTTTTTAAGCTCTATATTTACGCTGCCAATCAACACTTGCATTTCTGCCTTAACCGGGACTGCCGCCGAGTCGTCGGTAAACCATCCTCGGAAATTTCCCGACAGACTGTAGAGTCCCTCAAAATCTGCCCTTCCTTCTACTTCTGCGACGCGAATTGGGAATCGAAAAGCATCGATCACTAAAGCCGATTGTCTGTCCACGCTAATGAATGAAGTTCTACCCACCTTTCCATAAACGACGGTAGGAACGTTGAGCGGCAAATTGTGATGGATATTTGCTCGGGCATAAAATAATATTGATAAACCATCGCAAAACCGTCTTTGTTTGATCGACAACGTATCGAATGTTGCTTGAGGATACGGAGGGGAGTGCAATGAATCCTGCCAATGCTTTTCGATGATGAGTTTCTGATCCGCATCGAAGTATCGTGATCGTTCCACAAGCCATTTGCCGTTCTTCTTTTCGGTAGATTGAAATCCGCGCGAAAACATTGCAGAGTCCATCTCAGTACGCTCGGTTACGTGAAGATCGATAAAAGGTAGACCATCATATGAATCGACATATACCGCAGCTGAATGATAATACGATCCGTTGAGCCAAACGGATGGGTTTACTTTTAAACGAATCTGGCCTAGGTCGATGGCCCACCAACGTACTTCATAGACGAGTTCCTCGTCCGGACAAATCATTGAGGAGTCACAGGTGGTCCGTAATGTGTCTTGGCCCACAATAGATGGCGATGGACGGGGAGAAGAATTATGGGAGAGGCAAATGGTAAGAAATTGCCCACCCCAGATCACAATTGAAAAGGTCATTATGAGGGTGGTCTTCATAGCAACTAGGCGGTTCACTGAACGTAATAAATCTTATGTAGAAATTCATCCCGGCATTCGATTCCCCACGCGATCTCGAGGGAAGTGACTACTTTTCACGGACTGAGCAGGAAGAGGGGAGATTAAGGTGGAACAAGCCGTGCGACATGTTCAACTGAGATTTCCACGATCTAGATGGGGATTGCGAAGGATGGTCGCGAGAGGATGGCATTGAATGCTGGATACAGCTTGAGGTAGTTTTTAACGTCGTCGTTGATTGACGTAATCTGTAAACATCAACTATCGAATACGTATGTGGTTGGGAGAGTCATGACACGCAATTCACAAGAAGCCGGGTATAACCTCGATAGGCAGGCCTCACTACTTCCTCCGATTATACGGAGAGGGATGAATTTTGATCGGCAGCTAGCGAACAGCAGTTTGCCTCGAAGCAAGGCATGGTACTGCTGCGAACAATGGCAAGGTGGCCCGGTCGTACGGCAGTGAGCTATATATCTTGCAGCAGAAGTAACAGTTGAAGCTAGCGGGATGAAAGGAAAAATAAGTTGAGGCAGATCTACTAGCGCTATTGAAGGATAACAACAAGCGTGTCGAGTATTCCGAGAGCAAGATAGGCGGTTACTGCCACGGCGACGATCCACCAAAACGTAATAGACATTTTTTCTTGAAGAGAAATTACCATGAGTGTTTCCTGATTATCCGTTCTGTGTTATAGGATATGCCTCCAGTCGATAGTATTCAAGAAACCCTTTCCGCTATGAACCAATTTTCATCATAACCGGGCGAAGGCCAGCGTTATTGAGATTCAGCCTTGGCAACCACATTTCTAATAGCTTGATGAATTTCGTGCATGTCCACACGACCCTTCCTGAGGTATGGAATTCCATAGACCTTCAGCTCAGTGATATCCTTTGCATCAAGATCGCGTCCGGTGATCACAATAACGGGAATCTGTTTGTGTTTAGTATTATCCTTGAGCATGCGAATGAGGTCGAAACCACTGAGCCTATTCAGTGCAAGATCCATTATGATGGCCGAGGGTTTCTCCTTCTCCACCCAATGGATAAAGCTTTGATCGAGGGGAAATAACACCCCTCTGAACCCCTCATCCTCGACTACAAATTTCATCAGCTCCGAAAAACCCGGACTATCCTCAACAATTAGAACCGTCTTCTTTTTCATCCCAAACAGAAAAGATCGTTGTGCCGATATTGGTAAACCAGAGAAGATAAAAGGGCCCGGATGGGAAAAGTATTCCTAACATAGACAGAATTGATGAGAAAGTCAAACAACTCGCCGAGGACAGCCAACGGAGTTAATATTCCAAGGCGATTCAGTCGATGTCGCCCAGAGAGTTCCCAACATATACGAGCATTTGCCATGGCTGAGAAGAAGAGCGGTAATCCCATTTCAGTGCTTCCTGAATACCGCCGACACCGTCATGGCTAAACAGATCGCCATTTATTCCACGGATGATCATTGGTGCAGAAACTCTCTCCAAAGCTGCTCTGAGTCACTCTCTGCCAGACGGAAAGAGGGGATTTCTAAGCGTCCATTTCTGTGACTTTCTGGGGCAGCTAAGATCCTATAGGGACGCACTTTATGTTCTGCGCTGACGTTGATCGAACAGCCGTCGAGCCAGACATCAAGAAGATCCATTGGCAGTGGTATTTGCCGAAAGACCACGAGCTGAGAGTCAACAGCCGGGATGATCCGGGTGACCGACTGTGCCGAGCACATCTTGGGTCCAGGCTCGGATGCTTCTGACGACGTCACGTCAGTTCCCACGTTGGAGATAGCAGGCCAACGCCAACCGACGAGCTCGTATTTCCGCTGTGCTGTTTCAATGACCGGACGGACAGAACCGGTGACGACTTCCTGCATTAACAACCAACCCTTGGATTTCACACTTGCACAGGAGTTGTTTATGAGAAGGATGTAATCCGTGGGCACGTTCTCCATTTGTGGTTCGTGGTAGGGCCGGAGTATACGCCCTTCTGTTTTTCATCACACAATTCTACAAAAGATCTGATATACAGTCGCAATTTCGCGAGTTGCCATTTTGCCAAAAGATTCTTAGATTTGTATGACAAGTTGGATTTCAATTCAACATTTCAGGACATTATTGCCATGTTTGTGGTAGTCGAGATCGGGGGGCAACAGCATAGAATCCATTTGAAGGATCGGATAATTGTTCCGAAACTAAACGAAAAAATCGGGAGCACGATCACAATAGATCGCGTTCTACTTCTTGTTCAAGAACACGGCCTTAGAATCGGAGATCCAATCGTGAAAGACACGTCCGTTCAAGCCGAGGTCATAGGCCATGTCCAAGACAAAAAGCTGGTAGTCTTCAAGAAGAAGAAACGGAAAGGGTACCGAGTCCGGAGGGGGCATCGTCAGGAGTTTACTGAATTGGAAATTACTGCAATTGGGTAAGGAGAACTAAGTATGGCACACAAGAAAGGTGGCGGAAGCTCACGCAACGGCCGCGATAGCAATGCACAGCGATTGGGAGTCAAGAGATTTGGTGGAGAAACCGTGAAAGCTGGCAGTATTCTTGTGCGCCAGCGGGGGACTAAGTTCGTCCCGGGCAAAAACGTAGGTATCGGTAGTGATGATACCCTTTTCGCCCTTAAAGATGGGCTGGTGTCGTTCGAACGACGTGGAAGATCACGGAAGGTCATCAGCATTACTGCAGAGTGAAACGTCTCCCAGATAGGTTCCCGCCTCTAATTGCTCAGGCCGCGTAAGCTTCGCTGGTCCCGGAGAAAAAAGATCGATTGGGATGATCTGCAGCTTATGGGGAGGGCCCCAATGCGCTGTCTCTAACCGTGATCGATCATTGTTCGAAAGATAGAGCGTAGACCAAGGTAAGACTGCTGGATTCCTCCAGGAACCAATTTCGCCAGGCGATCTACTATCACGGGTCCACACCATCTAATCTTCCAGGAAAGAATGATCGCAATGGCACAAATCCGGATTACTCACCATCTTCAGGTCACTTTGAGAATAGTCTCAGTGAGATTCAAAACGCAACAGGGCTAGGATATGAAAATCACTGTCGTCGGGGGAGGGAATGTAGGATCGACCGTTGCTCAGCGGATTGTCGACAAGGGCGTCGCTAATGAGGTTGTCCTCATAGACATCATTGAAGGGCTTCCCCAAGGTAAAGGACTCGATATGCTTGAATCGGCACCGGTCGAGGGAACTGACACACATGTGCTCGGGACCAACAGTTACAAAGACACCGCGAAGTCAGATATCGTAGTTATCACTGCAGGTATAGCCCGCAAACCGGGTATGACAAGAGATCAACTCCTGGAAACAAATGCGGCTATCGTGAAGGAGGTCACGCAGTCAGTCGTTGAAACATCTCCCAGTGCAATCCTAATAGTCGTGTCGAATCCCCTTGATGTGATGTCCTACGTCGCATATAAAGTAAGCGGATTCGAGAGGCGTCGGGTTATCGGAATGGCAGGGATACTAGATACCGCGCGCTACAGATGCTTTATAGCAATGGAACTTGGCGTTTCCGTTAAAGACATCCAGGCGCTTGTATTGGGTGGTCATGGTGACTCGATGGTACCCCTTGTGAGATACACGACAGTGGCGGGAATTCCACTGACTGAGTTTCTCGATCAGACGGTGATCAACAGTCTGATAAAGCGCACTCGGGAGGGAGGGATCGAAATTGTCAATTATCTTAAGACTGGCAGTGCGTACTATGCCCCATCCGCTGCCGCCGTAGAGATGGTGGACGCGATAGCCAACGACAGGAGGCGTATTCTTCCATGCGCTGCCTATCTGCAAGGAGAGTTTGGACTCCATGATACGTTTATTGGAGTTCCAGTAAAACTGGGGCGGAAGGGGATCGAGCAAATAATTGAAGTAAAACTCTCGGCTGAGGAAAAAAGCGCCCTAGCAGAATCTGGGGAGGACGTAAAATCGAATATCAAGAAACTGAGGATTTGACGACTGTCAAATTCGCATTTTCATGATTACGGCAGAACCTTGGGCTGTCTTGGTAAAAATGACCTCGTCCATCAGCGAGCGCATCAGGAACACACCACGACCATTCTCACGGAGTAGATTCTCTGGAGCAAGCGGATTTGGCAAGCTAGAGGGATCTAGGCCCGGACCTTCGTCATCAATGCGAACAATGAGAGATTCATGATTCAATTCACATGTCAAAGTAACCCTTTTGTGCGGATCGCGCTTATTCCCGTGCATAATCCCGTTATTGACCGCTTCAGTTGTGGCAACCAGCAGCTTGTTGAAGAGGACTTCATCAAGTTGTAGGAGGCCGTTTAGCTTGGTAAGGAAGCCTTCTACCTTTGTGATCTGCTGCGGCTCACTCGCCAGAACCAGAACTTCGCTGAGATTCGCTGATCGGGGATCTCGCTTCATGCGCTAGATACGAATGTTGAGAAGCATTGCGACAGTTGTTATGCCTCGTTCATGCTGGCCAGTCTGAACCTGGCGATCATACGACCCTTTCACGGAGAATTCAGTTCTGCTCCCTGAAATCATCGATAGATGTGCCATTGGTCCGATGTTGCGAATTATGTTTTCCAACGTCTGCTGACTCTCCCGGTATCCGTAACGCAACTGACTAAAATAACGAATACCCAACGAGAAAAGCAAACTCTCCGTCATTCGATATTGGATCGCAAACGCCACGGATTTCTCCTCAAATGAATTGACCGGTTTCTCTGAAAAGGAATTCCAGTGGAGTTCGCCTCGCTGGTAGGATCGTATCAAGCTATACCATTCAAGCCTCACGCGCTTTGAAAGGGAGAGAATGGTCGAATCAAAAAAAGCGAACTGCCGGAACGAAAAGCTTTGCGGAAGAAGTGATTCATTTTCAAAGTCATACACAGTATAGTTGGCAAGGACATCGAAAGAATTTATCGTGATCAACTGGCTAAAGGGAAAATACTCGAATCTCGGCGACAGCCTCAGGATTCGATTCCAACTATTGTTTGAACTCTCAGTGGAAAAAAGATATACCAAGTGCCTCAAATTCGCCTCTCCCCAGAGCTCAAGCTGGAGATGTCGGTTCATGCAGTGCCGGACGTAAAAGTTTGTGACATACCATAGTTCGTCGCGATCGTCATCATTTTTCTCGCTAGGCGTGTCGTAATGGAGAATCGTCCCAGATCCCCCCAGTGCAACTGAATCGTTTTGGGGAGAGGTGTAATTGATCACGGTAGCCAGGGCCGTTTGGCGGGCATGGTTGTTCTTTCTGCCCTCACCCTCTGCAAGCATGGTTGCAGTTCCTTTTCCAAGTGGCATCTCTTCCACGACCCCGTGTTTTTCATCCCTTTCTAGATAGGATAGAAGGAAGTCTCCTCGCAAGTTGTCTGAAATAGAATAGCGGACTCTTGCACTTGTACCGATGCGGAATTCTTCAGTAGTCGTGTTGGGCGCAAACGGTCTTTGATCCACGGACATGCCGTATCGAGTGGCGTGATTGATCTCTCGTGCCTCAACACTCCCCGAGAACTCAATCAGGGCTTGGCTTCCCATGGTATAATCGAGTGTATCATGAAGTATCAGAGCTTCGTCTGACCGCGAATCAATATTGTAGGAGGCATTGTAAATGCTCCGCTGTACAGAATCTGATGATGTGTAAAAGTCCCGTCGGTTACGGTAGTATTGTACTGAAAGAGAATTTCGATTATCTGCGAAAATAGATGTTTTAACACTCATTGCGCCGTTTCCTGTTTCTAATCGCCTACGACCAAGTACATCATACTGATAGAAACCACCCAAGAGTGTTCCGTACGAACTAGAATCTCTCGAATCAGACGCCAGATTGAGGATATATGATGCTCCATGGTCGCTTTGGTCAAGCTGTTGATCAAGCCGGAATCCGACCAATGGCTCGATCGTGATTCCAGCAAGAGGACCAAGGGCCGGCCCGGCATAAAAGCCGTGTGCGGATGCATTACTAATGCCTAGATTCTTGTTATCTGAGTTGATGAAGGACGATAGTTTGATCGCTGCCTTAAAACCACTTGATATCCTGTGTGTACCATGTAAGTCAAAAGACTGAGTTTCTGTTACAAATCGACGTTCAGCGCGAATGATTGTCGAAAGAAATTGCTCAATCAGCTTGATCGAGTCTGGGCCACTCGTCCCAGTATAGATTCCGGAGAGTATCCAGTGGTAAGTATTCAGCGACTTGTCCAGAGAGAGCGATCCCCAACTGTGTGTCGAAGAGTCTTCTTCTGCGTAATTTGTCTGCCTTCTACTTCCCCTCTCGGCTTGTGAGAGCGCGGACAAAGGCGTCAAACAGATGAAAGCCGCGTATGTCAAAACCGCGGCACACCTTACCATAGTCCGTTAACGGAGCACGTAGGGACGATGATTGAATCGCCATTCAAGAAGTTGGTAAGTCTGAAGCCGAAAGACAATACCACGTCGGCTACATCCTTCGTAGTTACGTCGACGGCCCAGGAGGTTAATTCCGCTAGGGATCTTATCACATGCCAGTGCGTTTTTTTATCTACAAGTGCGTGCGCGCTGAACGTCTCGCGCGTCACCATAGGGTCCGTCGAGCATGCACAGATACTATTTTCAGGAATGGAATCGTCCTCAAACGTCTTTGAAAGATCCTGTGTGAAATTCAGTAAGGTTGCAGCGATGATGCCGGGAGCCATACTGATTGTATTCGAATCTCTCCCCACAGGTGGAACAATATTGATAGTTCTTCCATTGCTGCCTTATTTCATGTCCGGAACCATTTCGCGCCCTGTCTGGGCCTCTCGGTAGCCAGCTTCACCTGGATTTGGCCGCGGTGGGATAGAGAAATCCTAGCCTCTTCCATGGCGAGCGCGAGCCCGATGGGGTTCTGAATTCCTCAGCTCGCTCCGATAATGAGAACAAGGTTTCCCCGGAGCTCACTCACCACACCCGGTTATGATGCTGTCAACCGACGACCTCAGATCTCAACCTTCCAACCCGGCTCAGGAATTTCCGCACGTTTACTCTCTTGGATCCATAATCCAGCCTGAAGGGCAAGCGCTCGTTCGAAGTCACCGTGGACAAGAAAGATTCGTTGTAAGATGTTGTTGTTAAAGCGACCAAGATATCGCAAGAGCTCGTTTCCGTCAGCATGAGCGCTGAAAGAGTTGTATATAATGACCCGGGCCTCTCGGTTGTAGCGGGTCCCAAGAATTGTCACCTGCGTCTCACCATCGACCAGTCGCCTGCCAAGGGTATGCTGAGCCTGGTACCCAACTATGAGTATAGTATTCCGCGGATCGCCAATGCTGTGAGCAAGGTGGTGCAGGATTCTACCTGACTCACACATTCCAGATGCGGATACAACTACGCAGGGGCCTTTCAACTCATTAAGTTTTTTTGAGTCCTTGCTTGATTGTATGTAGTGTAGCTGGCCCAGGCCAAACGGGTCGTGATGCTCTGCTATGTGAGAGAACACTTCTTCATCGAAACATTCGGGATGCCTCTTGAAGATCTCAGTCGCACTGATCGCCAAGGGGCTGTCTATAAATATAGGTATACGCGGCAGGTCTCCGTCGTCGAAAAGTTTGTGGAGAGCAAAGACAATATCCTGCGTCCGCCCGACGCTGAATGCAGGAATGATCACTTTTCCGATGCGACGCACCGCCTCAGCCAAATCCGCAGCAAGTTTATTGCCCATATCTTCTGGGGCATCATGCACAATACCACCATAAGTGCACTCGCAAATCAACACCTCCACCTCACCCATAAAGGCGGGATCTTTAATAATCGGCATATTACATCTGCCGATATCACCGGTGAATCCCACCGTCTTCATTCTTCCTCTCTCTGAAGAGATCACTCGAATCGAGGCCGAACCCAGAATATGGCCTGCGTCGGTGAATGAGGCCCGAGTATTTTCTACGATCGGAATCTCTGTGGCATAGGGAACTGACTGAAACTGCTTCGTAGCAAGCTCGGCATCTTTCTCGGTATAAAGCGGCTCCAATCCTGCACGACCGTCATTTAAATTCTTCCTGTTTAGGTATTCAACATCCCTCTCGTGGATGGAACCCGAATCCTTCAGCATTAGTGTCGACAGATCCTTTGTTGCCTCTGTACAGTAAATGGGGCCTTGGAATCCCTGTTTTACCAGATTCGGCAGATTGCCGCTATGATCAATATGCGCATGGGAGAGAAGAACAGCGTCAATCGATTTGGGGTCGAAAGGAAACCTTCTGTTTCGCTCATTTGCTTCACCCCTCCGTCCCTGGAACATTCCACAATCAAGCAGCAGACGGTGACCGTTAACATGCAAGAGATGCATCGAGCCCGTTACTGTCCTGGCAGCACCATGGAATTCGATCGTCATCGATCGAGCAGTATCATGCCCGACGTGGATGGAATGGTGACGGTCTTCCTTACCGTTCTCAGGAAGCTTCTGGGCGAAACCGATTCCGCGTTTGCGAGGACTCCCCATGAATTACCTGGCACCTTCAGCAAAAAGGCTCCGGTTGGATTTCCATTGAGAACGATAAGGAATCTTTTCATTCTGGATGATAGCGAGAAGGCTATAACGGATTCATCTTGAGTATCGAAGAAATTCAGTGCCTTGGCAGATGCATCTCCTAGGATTGGATATTTGCGGCGGAGAGCAATCAGTCCCCTATAGTAATTGTAGAGAGCAACATTTAGTTTCTGCTGGAAAAAATCTAGATGATTGGTTTCGTTGTCTTTCTCATAGCTATTGTGGTCGAATCGGCCGATGTTTCGGTCTGATGCGCAAGTTTTCGCGATTACTTTGGATCGGGCAAACTCCTGACCCTGTGCGAGCATGACGGGGCCCTGTATGGTGAAAAGGATAAGAGCGGCGAGTTTATGCAACGAAAGCTCACGGTTGCTGAGAGGCGGGTGGTTTAAAGGGTCAGGAATATCATCACCCCCTCCCGTCTCGCCGAGTGCGATACGGATAAAGTCTCCCAGCGTGTATCCATCGTGCGACTCCAAATAGTTGATGCTGTCCTCCTTGCGCAAAAACATTCCGCCGTTGTCACGAAGACTTCCCCTGACGATTTGCGCAAGGGGAGCCCGAGAGCTTTCTCGCTGAGGGTTACCAAAAATGAAGCCCAGCCCAGTATGTGGATTCTCCCCTTTCACGAGATTCCGGACACGGTCATTCCACGATGCCCAACCGAGTTCGCTAAAGGACTCAGGCTCGTATTTTCCACCGCCCCAAGGCTCGGCTATCAGTATAACGTACGGATTGATCTTTCTTGCCTCCGCTGCAATGGTTTCGCATACTTCGCGAGAAAGCAAGGGAGCGAGGTCAAATCGGAATCCGTCTATGTGATAATCCCTCATCCAGTACTTCACACTGTCCACGATGAGCCGCTTTGACATTGGGCGTGTTGTATTGAAATCGTTTCCACAGCCCGAAGCCTTGAGAAAATCTCCGGAAGGATCACAATGGAAATAGTAGCGTTTATCAATGAACTTGAAGGGATTAAAGTCATACTGGGAAACATGGTTATAAACGACGTCGAGTATAACCGCAATTCCTCGCCGGTGTATCGCCTTGATCAGTTCCTTGAGTTCTCGTACGGCGCGCCCGTCGGCGCCGTTGAATCCCTCGTGGGCCGAGGTGCCGTCGGTTGCGTAATATGTCTCTGGCGCGAAGAAGTAGCTCGTCATGTAACCCCAGTGGTTACGTTCGTACGGATTCCAGGTATTTAATTCGCCGCCCTCACGCGGAACATTTGCGTCCCGATATGGAGCTTCGACTGTGCCAAACTTATGGACCGGCATCAATTCCAGCGCGTTGATTCCCAAATCACAAAGGTAGGAGATTCCTCCCGCGCAGTTCGGATCCATTAACCCCTTGTATGTGCCTCTAGACCTCGCCCCTGACGATGGGTGGGCGGTGAGATCACGAACATGACCCTCGTATATAATGAGCCGAGCATGTCTTCGGGGGATGACAAATGTGTCCCCCTCCCAGTCAAACTGTGTGTCCAGGATGAGAGTCTTTGCTGGAAGATGATAATTGTTCTTCGTGACAACCGCCTTTGAGTACGGATCACCAATCAGTACATTCGGATTGAACATCTCACCCTGTCCTGTAGGACCGCTGACACGATATCCATAGTAGCTGCCATGTAAAGCACCAGAGGCGAAATATTCCCATACGCCCTCGGAATCACGGGTCATCAACTCCTCTCGACCCTTCTCATCTTCATAAGTATCAAATAAGACAAGCTTGACCGAGTCAGCCCGCGGTGCGAACAACCGGAATACTGCCTCGTTCAGACTGGCAATGCAACCAAGCTCCTTGCTGGAATACAACGAGTCGAAGTCGTCCAAGGGTAGCACAGAAACATCTTGAGGCTTCTCATCCCTTTTCCGACGCACCTTCATGATGCCTAAGTAAGAATAATGAGATGCATCCGTAGCAGGGATGTGCAGGAACAAATCAAAGTTAGTGAGGCCGCGCCAAAATATTACGCAGAAAGACAAAGAGAAGCAAGCTCTCTAGTCGTGCTGACGGAGGGATTCAAGGTAGGTGACCAAGCGCAGGAGGCTTAATGCATGGGTCACTACAAAGTGCATCGGGCCCACAAAGGCCCGCACCCATGGTCTGGTGGCAATGTCGGCCGCAACTGAGTGTGGCTGTTTTGTTGTCGGGCTGTGATCTCTCCGTTGGCGCGCACTTGAAATGGCATGACTATCTTGCCAGGAGGAGCTTTCTGACTTCAGAGTAATTATCCGCCAGCATACGGCAGAAATAAATACCACTTGATTGTTCACTGAAATCCGCGAGTATTCTATATTCTCCTGCTTCATACAGGCCGTCGGCAAGCGTCTTCACCTCTCGCCCAAGAAGGTCATACACTTTTACGGAGATGTGGCTCGTCCGGGGCACGTCAAAAATTATTGTTGATGTTGGGTTGAACGGATTCGGATAGTTCTGTTTCAGCGAGAATCGTGCCGGGGGACTTGCTCCATCTGCGATTATCACCAAAAGGGACTTTATATAGGTGGAACTAAGAACCATGGACCCGTTTCCACTAAGCCGGTGGGTCATTGATTTGGTTTCCGATTCCTTCCGCAGGGTGACTCTCTTGCCTCTTAGATTCGTCATATCGTAAGATAGTATCAGAGGATACTCAGCCGACTTCATCTGGATCTGGTATTGAACGGGCTCTGGTAGGTTCGCCGGAAAGCTTTCGAGAATGCGGCCACTCGCAAATCTCACATCGAAAGCACCCTCGGGTGGAACCGGCGGCATGGAATAAAGATCGGGATCAATTTCATCGGAGCGGTTCTCAATAAGATATAAGCTCTGTGTTCGACCGAGATTGTCTTGAAGTGTGAGGCTAGCATGATCCTCAGGGATCTCCTGCATCAATCGCTGGGCGGCAGGGGATCCGAGAGTGATTGTTCCATTTCCACTCGACTTAACCCAATAGGCCCGGCCAGGATCGAGGGCAGAAACTATGTGGTACCCGCCGCTATATCCAAATGCTCTGCTAGTTATCAATCCTCCGGCCGGTGCGGCCACGCGATGATCCACAGTCCCAATGATGTTCCACCCTTGGCTAAGCGACACGTCAACCGTCGCCAGAGGACTCCCTTCGATGTTCTGATCAACCGAGGAAGCCATCTTGATCCAGTAACCGCGTCCAGGGATGAGGGAATCAACAGTCTTGTAAGTACCCACAAACTGAAACGCTTTCGAAATAGCTGTTGGAAATAACGACGTGGTGGAAAGATCAGCGCGCTGGCGCGGTTCTGACACAAGATTCCACCCCGTACTTAGACTCACAGTTGTGCGTGAAGAGTTCACATTGATATGGTAGCAACTGTCCTGGCCCGGCCAGTCAGAACTCGGCGTGAGATCAGTCCGTAACTCGCTTGCAAGGCCGGATGCTCCACGAGCAATGTCGTAATATCGGTAATCCCCCCCCACATAGTCCTTGAGGCCTATTGAGGCCCCTGTCCCCGAAAACGTGCCGGCAACAATGGGTCCATAATGATACTCGATATTACTAGACCCCTCGTACAGGTATATTTGGAAATTGAGTTTCAGAGTTGAGCTTGCCTCATTGTAATTGGCCAGCACATTCTTCCACTGAACTACGAATACCCGGTCTGGGGCCGTGCCTAGAGTCGTGTATGAAATTGCTCCGCTTGAGCCAGTTGCAAGATCTCCCCACCACAAACCGAGTGCCTTCGTCGGCCGGTCCGTAGTTGCGAGAACAGCCCTAAAAAATCCCCCTAGCTGGCCTGCAGTCGATAAGCCCCGGAATGTGCCATCAGCCCCAGTTCCCAATTCCACCCAGCCATTGGTGCTTATTTGAATTGAGTCGTACAAGACACCGTCATAGTCCAAAGGGAAGGGAAGAGGAGCGATTGATTGAACATCGTCTCCGATTGGTCCGGGGGTGCCGCCTACAATTTCGGTGTAAGGACAATATCCCTTCGATACATTCCACAGCGTGACGTCCGGGGGATCGGCAACTTCAAAAGTTCCTCTGACCGTGTCATTTGAGGGATCCTGATCTGCCGCCATTGTTATCCCTTCAATCTTATAAGTCCCCGAAAGTGTAGGGGTGTAAGAACCATTGAAACTGACAACTTGAGATATGCCAACGCCTAGTCCTGCGATCTTATTCGTCGACGATAATAACTCGGAAACCCCTTTGATGATCCTAAATTTGACGATCAAAGAATCCGTTTGTGGCTGTGTCCCTGAATTCCTAAAAGTGGCCTTTAGGCCCGTAATAGCTGAATCACGCGGTAAAACTGAACCATTGGCGGGGTAATTAACGGCAAGCGCCGTGTAGTCAAATGTTGCTGCAGGAGTGCCGTTGTACAACGATCTTTCATACACGCCATTTCCATGTGTAACACAGCGAAGAGCTCGATTAGCGGGAGAAATCGAGAGGTCAGCCACAATTACCGCATCGGGCAGGCCTTCGCTAAATCCAGTCCAACTTGATCCCCCATTCGTGGAGAGGTATACACCCAAATCATTGCCCGCATAGACATAGCTTGAATTCAACGGGTCAATCGCTAGTGCTGTTGCTGGCGCATCGGGGAGAGCTCCGGTAATATCAGTCCACGTGTTTCCAGCATCGGTCGATTTAAATAGATGACCTGAACCAAACCCACCCATCGCCGCGTACATTGTCTTAGAGTCGTTAGGATCAATCGCTAAGTCAATGGGGTAGCGATTGGGAAGAGTACCGGTGATGTTTGTCCACGAGGCTCCTCCATTCGTGGTGCGGTACAAATGGGCAGTCGTGAGGAGTGGTGCCATGCCAACGATGACGGTATCCTGACTCGTTGTTGCAATCGCCATCGAGAGGGCTGTGTTGCCGCCGTCCAGAGCAGAGGCTGTCGTTGCCGTCCATGTGGATCCGCCATTCGTACTCTTGTAGACTCGCGTGTCACCAAAATAAAGGATGCTCGGGTTTGAGCGTGAGACAACGAAGGGTGAATTCCAGCCGCCGATTCCAGAGCTAAAACTATGAAGTCCTGTAAACGTCGCACCCCGATTCGTCGATTTATAGATGCTCGTCCCATTACGATTCACGGCGTATTGGACGTTGTCATTCGTCTGATCGATTGCGGTCCATCCTGCCTCGTCTGTCACGCTTCCATGATCCCAGATCTGTGATCCGAGATACCGGTAACCTGGAATATGATCCTGCGACTGAGTGATTGCCATGAAGGAATCCGTCGGTGAACTAGAGAAGCCGTTATAGAGTTGTCCCGTTTGCAAACCCATTCCGATGTCGGTCCAGGAACTTCCGAAATCAGTCGAGCGATATATTCCGTCATCGGACACACCGTAAACAATATTTCGATTAATCGGATCGACCGCATAGCCATGATTGTCGGAGTAGCCACCGGCTGGCCCTACGAATGACACGCCGCCATTCGTCGACTTGCTTAGAGAGACGCTGTTATGGATGATGAGACTACTGTCTGTTGGATGAACGATCACATAGTGCGAATACCAGCCTTGTACGCCGAAGATGGGGTTCGTGCCGTTATTACTCACTTGCGTCCAAGAACCCCCGAAATTTGTTGATTTCCATAATCCTCCCACACCCGTAGTGCTGTCGGCGATGCTCGCATAGACGATGTTTGGATTTGATTCGTACGAACAGAGCATGGCCTTTCCTGTGAACGACGTTGGATTTACGGAAATCCAGTTGTTACCTCCATCACTGGACTTAAGGATCCCAGCGTCGATGCCGAAGTTTCCAGTCGATACCATTAGAAGGTTTGTGTCGAGCGAACTCGTGACTATGTCTTGTGCCATTGTCACTGAAAGAATAAAACTCCAGGTTGAACCTGCATTCGTGCTCTTATACACACCGTCCGTGGTTGCCGCGTAGAGCTCGTAACGGTTCAATGGATTCATGACGAGTCGTTCTATTCCCCGCTGTTGATCATAGGTCCAGTCGAGACTTTTTGTCCACGTTGACCCTCCGTTGGTGGTTTTCAGTATCCCGATGCCATAACTGCCACGTGTGGTACGCACGACCAACCCGCCGTATGCCCCGTGATATCGATAAACCTCGCCCGTGCCCACGTAAATCACGTTGCTATCCAGTGGATCCGTCATAATCGCCGATACACCCAGGACAGGGTATCCGAATGCGATTTGCTGCCAATCATTTCCAAGCCCAGAGGAGTAAGAACGCCATAAGCCACCGCTTGCGGTGCCGAGATAGACTGTATTCGGATTCAGGCGATTCAGTCCAACGCTGATGCAGCGACCGTGAAGATTGGTGGGACCGATTGGATTCCAAATACCGGAGGCATTAAGCACTCTTCGATGGGCCTCTCTTTTTCGGGTTTCATCTTCGTAGGCTTTGTAAAATGCGCTCTTCGGAACATCCTGGTCGGGATATGCTCGGGCGCGCGTCCAGTAATCAAGGGATTGTAAAGCGCCCGAAGCGCCCTCGCGGTCTTCATAAAAGGGCGAGGGATCGTGGTGTGAGTTTCGGACAATCTGGACGAGAGAGAGTCCGAAAGCCACTATTGTAAGAATAATCCGTGATGTGCGAATCATGACAGTTCACCTAGATATGTGGCTATTGACGCAACCGCATTGTTCATTCTGAACCCTCGAATAGGGACTTTCCAATGACGCAAAGCCGATCGCGGCTACTCAGGCCTTGAGCCAGACAAACTAGTCTAAGTGATTGCGCTGCTCGCGATATTCCATCGATGCCCTAACGAAGTCACGAAACAACGGATGAGCATTTGTAGCCCGCGAGCGAAGCTCGGGATGGAATTGCGCCGCGACGAACCAGGGATGATCGGGCAATTCAATCATTTCGATAAGATTGTTTGTTGGGCAGATCCCGCTTACGACCATCCCGTGGTCCTCCAGGGAAGCACGAAAGGCATCGTTGACTTCGTAACGGTGACGGTGGCGCTCATGTATCAATTCCTTTCTATAGATCCGTGCAGTTCGGGTGCCCTTGACGATCCGGCAGGGGTATGAACCGAGTCGCATTGTTCCGCCATATGCCGTTACTTTCTTTTGTTCAATCATCATGTCAATAACGTTTTGGTCTGTAGGCCTGAATTCGGTGCTATTAGCCCGAACGAGTCCGCACCTGTTGCGGGCGTATTCGATCACAGCGCACTGCAGACCAAGACATATGCCAAGAAACGGGATGCCGTTTTCCCGTACGAAACGGATCGCTGCTACTTTCCCTTCGATTCCTCTTTCGCCAAATCCCGGAGCAACAAGCAGACCGCACATTTCTCTCAGGTGCGCTTCGGGGCCGTCTCTCTCAATGTCTTCCGCTCTGATCCATTTCAGTTGCACCTGAACGCCGTTTTCTGCCCCTGAGTGAACAAACGATTCTGATATACTCTTGTATGCATCCTGATGATCGGTATACTTTCCGCATATTCCGATTGTTACTTGGCCTTTGGGATTCCGTACTGCATCCACAAACTTTTTCCATTCCTTAAGATTTGACTTCGGACATGTCAGATCCAGCTTTTCAAGAATGATCTCATCGATTTCTTCCGAGGCAAATTGGAGCGGTACCTCGTATATAGTTGAGACATCGTGAGCATCAACCACAGAGCTGACTTCAACGTTTGTGAAAAGTGCAATTTTCTCTCGGACCTCCTTCGAAAGCGACGCCTCAGAACGGCATATCAGGATATCCGGCTGAATGCCAATTTCAAGGAGTGTTTTGACGCTATGCTGGGTCGGCTTTGTCTTTATTTCTCCGGCGGCCTTGATGAACGGCACTAGCGTTACGTGCACGCTTATTGCATTCCTTTTGCCGCGAGCAAACATGAACTGGCGCATCGCTTCCAAAAACGGAAGGCTTTCGATGTCACCAACTGTTCCTCCGATCTCCGTGATGATGACATCATAGTCCTCGCTGGCCGAGAGGATCTCGAACCTCCGTTTTATCTCGTCCGTGATATGCGGTATGACCTGAACCGTGGCACCCAAGTAATCACCACGTCGCTCCTTCGTGATTACTTCGAAGTAGACTTGCCCTGTGGTTGTACAGTTGTCCTTTGTCATGTTTACAGCGAGGAAACGCTCATAGTGGCCCAGATCAAGGTCAGCCTCTGCTCCGTCGTCGGTCACATAGACCTCTCCATGTTGGAAGGGGTTCATTGTTCCCGGGTCAACATTGAGGTAGGGATCGCATTTCTGAATTGTTACCCGCAAGCCCCGGGACTTGAGCAGAAGTCCGATCGAGGCTGCCGCGATTCCTTTCCCAAGAGAGGAGACTACTCCCCCTGTGATGAATATGAATTTTACCTTGTTACGCGCCATGGCTTCATCTCTTATCTCACTACAAGCGTACCCGAAGTTACGATTCCGCCCGAAAGCACTAGCTTCAATCCTTCCTCCACAGTCATATCCAGTACCTGCGCGTTAGTCCGCGGAACAAGTACCAACATGCCGGATGTTGGATTCGGGGGATTCGGAATATACACGCTCACCATCTCAGTCTCCGGAGTGTCTATTCTTATTTCGTTTGTGACAAATCCGATCGTCCAAATTCCGTGGCGGGGATACTCGATGAGCACGACCTGACGAAAGGATTTTCCTTTTCCCCCGATCTGCATAAGATCTTTCATGGTTCCGTAGATCGTACGAGCAAGGGGGACTGAGAAAATAACTCGCTCCACGACTTTTCCCATTGCTCGGCCGATCAGATTGCGGGACGAGAAACCCACAAGAAGGATCAGCACAATCATTGTGACAAAACCCAAACCCGGAATGTGCCGGGCCAAAAGACTGTCGAAAATTGGCGAGATGATGCCGTCGACCGTATTGAAGAGGATATTGAGGACCCAGACCGTTATCACGATAGGAACAATAACGACAAGACCGCGGCCAAATGCTGAACGGACTACTTCCCATGATTTTGACCCATCCTCAGCGCTCATTCTTTGGTCCGAGAGCGTCCTGCATCAGTATCTGCCGAAGTTTTTCCGCATCCTCTGGAGTGTCGACTGGTATACTGTCGTAGGTAGTCACCGATGCTCGTATTTGATACCCATGGTAGAGGATCCGTAGTTGCTCGAGCTGTTCAGCCTTCTCGAGGGTCGATTCTTCCCAGGATGAATATTCGAGAAGAAAAGGTTGCCTGAAAACGTAAAGGCCGATATGTCTCAAATAGGGGTGATGAGAAACCCACCATTCAGTGTCTGCCACGTCTCTATAATATGGAATTGGAGAACGTGAAAAAAATATTGAATCTCCCTTCCTATCGAGAACAACCTTCACCACGCCGGGATCGTTGAGTTCTTCTGCACTTCCGAGGCGCTTTACAAGCGTGCCCACGCGAATCGTTTGATCGCGTATAACCATACTTACTGCTTCGTCAATCATTTCCGGTGCAATAAGTGGTTCATCACCCTGAATATTTACGACGATGTCCACTGTATTGAGATTCCGTGCCGCGAGAGCTATTCGATCAGTTCCAGATTTCAATTCAGAGGGCGTCATTATTACTTCACCTCCGAATCCCTCTACGACGTCGCGGACACGTGAATCATCCGTTGCAACAATTACTCTGTTCACGAGGGTCGCCCGGGTGGCTCGTTCATACACGCGTTGAATCATTGACTTGCCGCAGAGATCTATCAGCGGTTTCCCCGGCAATCTGCGCGAACCATAACGTGCCGGAATGATGCCCACGACCTCTCGCACCTCAGGGGGCATGGCTCAAATGAATCCGAGTACTCACTGGTCAGTGAGCACTTTCAAAACTCTGAAGAACTCATCAGACCAGTCGGTCGAATTGCCCACGACTTCATCATGTACATTTGATGGCTGTACAACATCTTCGCGCAGCCCGTCGCCAGTTCCCGCGACGTATGACAGCGGAGAAACGCGAGATGTGTCGATTTGGTTTAGCTTTGTTACGTAAGTCAAGATCTGATTGAGCTCACTAACCAATTTGTCTGCCTCATCCTTTGAGAAGCTTAACCGCGCTAGCTGGGTGATTCGTGCCACGTCTTGATGGCGTACAATCATCTTCTAGAGTGCGGGTTGAGTGAAGTTCTTCGAGATTTCATTGTACACTCTATCCTGTAACTCAAGCTCGCTCTTCCTCCCATTCGAATTGGGTGTCTCTATTGGCGGGGAAAAAACAAGCGTGATTGTCCCCGGACGAATGATCCATGAATTCCTCGGGAGAATTTCAAAGCTGCCCTTTATTGTTACGGGGACAACTGGCACCCTTGCTCTGAATGCCAGGTTGAATGGGCCGCGCTTGAACGGCTGCAGAGATCCGTCGGTTGTCCGCGTTCCTTCTGCAAAAAGAATCACCGAAGCCCCATTTCGAATTCTGGAAGCAGCTTCCTCCAGGCTTTGCACCGCAGATGGCCCGCGCCTCCTGTCAATTCCGATATAGGTTTTTCCATATTTTAATCCCCAACCAAATAGTGGAATACTTTCCAGTTCCTTTTTGTATACAAGTCGAATCTCGTCGGGAATTCCGGCTAGGACTGCGGGTATGTCAAAAAGGCTCGCATGGTTTGCAATATAGATAAAGCTCCGGGTGAACTCCACGTTTTCGATGCCTTTGACAAGAACGCTCACGCCGCACACCGAAAGAACCACCCGAGCATAAAAAACGGCGAGAGAATGAAAAAGCTTTCCTGACCGATGAAAAGGGATGAGCAGAATCTCGAGAGAGGAAACCAGCATTGTGAAGAATACGACAAACGCAATCTTCAGAAGGGAGGTAATCATGGATTCTGACAAAGCGGCCAACATGCCGCCGGAGAGTCTGGTGCCTGACACAGGAAGAGATTCAATTCATTATTCGTGGGCACCATGAGGTCCCGAACACAAGTGAGATACGGCGAGGTTTATGAATAATACAAAACGGGCTATTGAAATGCAAGGGATGCGTGTACTACAGAAGATTCCATGACCCCATCGGTGTGGAGAGAATTCAGTTTCACACCGGTCGCGGAGTCTGCCGACGAGCCTGCTCAACCATGCAGAGTGGCTTCGGTCTGCACCCCATTTATAGGCACCGATGAATCACTGCGTGGGGAGTACACGACCGGGAACTTTGCCCAAGACAGGGGATGACTCGCTCTGATCGACTTTCAGAGCGTCGGGGGTAAATTTTTATATTCCTATGATCCGGAGGGGAGTGGGTAGAACTGGGGCTAAGCCTTCAAATTCTCCCACCAGCCGAATAGTTTTGGTGCTGTCCACACGGTGAAAAGCATGAATGCTCCGCCCGCAAGTACATCGATAACGTAGTGGTAACGGAGGTATACCGTACTGACAATGAGGAGGATCCCCAGGATGGTAAGGATCCAACGCGACTTGAGATGATAGCGGAAAGCAAGAAAAAGAGAGAGAAGTGTCATCTGCGTGTGCCCGCTCGGGAAGGCATCACGCTGCGCATGTGCAACCGCATCGGCGGTATCGCGGGGTATTGACTCCCCGCTATTAATCAAGTCACGAATGCCGTGGGTGAGCCAAATACCTGGGAGATCGACATCGAGCCGAGCAAAATCGTGAAGCGTGAACCTTGGCCCGACAGCCGGAAACAGATAGTAGCCTAGATACGAGAGGAAAAAACCATATGTGATCACAAAAAGTACGTACGAGAACCTTGCACGATCTTCCTTCACGAACAACTCAATGCCGACCGCTAACATGATAAAGTAGTAACTCACATATGAAAGCTGTAGTAATTCGGTCAGCACTGGCGAAGAATGCTTCCCTAGCCAGATGGTCGGATCATAACCAAAAATAGCACGATCGATATTGATAAGAGCTTGGTCCCAATCACCTGGAGACATGGACTGAATAACCACGTGCATTTCCTTGAACACAAGGAAAATCGCCGGCACCGGATACCAGTCGTGCACAAAACGCGAAAGTCTATTCTTGTGGATCGCCGCCGCGCGCCCCATAAGATAGATGGCCAAAGACGAAGATAGATTCGCTACGACGAGAAACGTGGACCCCTCAATCTTCTGCGCATTAAACCCAAGGACACCCGAAAGCGTAATGGCAAATCCGATTGTAAGAGCGTCCACCGGTCGCAAGAAACATGGCAGGCGAAGTTTATTCACGACGCAGGGTAATCCTTAGGAGATCCAATGCAGCATCAGTGTTGCAAAGCTAAGGAAGATGCTGATGCCAACCACGTCCTGAAACGCGGTTTCGAATGGCCCAGCTGTAAGTGCGGGATCAAATCCTAGACGTTTCGAAAGCATAGGAACTGTGGTGCCGACAAGACCCGATATATTGACCGACAAGAACATGGACAATCCCACAACAAGTCCAAAAACCCACACCCCCTGCCAGACTGCCCCGACAACACAAATGACGACGCCACACGCGCCCCCAATGATCAAGGTCGTTTGAAATTGTCTCGTGAGTGGGACCCACCACCGATCAAGTGTCACGTGACCCGTCGACATGGCACGCACTATTATCGCTGCGGATTGCAAGCCGGTGTTTCCAGAAATTGCTGAGATGATTGGCATGAACGAGGCGAGTAAGATTACACGGCTCAATGTTTCATCAAAATGATGAATCACGATGCCGGCCGCAAATTCAATCGCGAGTGTTGCCAAGACCCATGGCAAGCGGAGCAACGCAATCTGATATGGCGACCGACGTTCCAATTCGTCAGCGTCCGATCCCACAAGCCGTGCCACGTCTTCGCTGTGTTCTTCTTCTATGACATCGACCACATCATCTACCGTAATTCGACCAACGAGCGTTCCGAGCGTATCGACAACGGGCAAGGAAATGAGATCGTATTTACGAAACATCGATGCAACTTCCTCTTGATCCACGTCGGTACGAATCACAACCATGTTCGTGTCCATTATTTTGTAGACCCTTCTGTTCGGGGAGTGGAGTACTAGCGACTGAAGGGGCAACACCCCCACGAGCTTACCGTCATCGTCGACGACATAAACAGTATACACCGTGTTGCTGTTCTTTGCGGCCGTCCGAACTTCTCGAATTGCCTGCTTAACGGTGCTATCCCGCTTGACGGAAATGAACTCTGTGCCCATGATTCCTCCCGCCGTTTGCGGCCCATACCGCATGAGCACCTTGACGTCAGAAGAGCCTTCGGCAGGCATCGCCCGAAGGACCTTCTCTGCGACGTGAGGCGGGAGTTCTGATATGAGATCAGTTGCATCGTCGGAAGGCAATAAGTCGACATATCCCGTGATTTGCTCAGCGGAGAGCGGGTCTAAGAGTTCCTCTCGAATGGCAGGAGAAAGCTCGAGGAGAACTGCTGCCGCGACCGAACGATCTAACAGTTCAAATACGTGGCTTCTATCTTCTGACTCAAGCCGGTTGATGATATCGGCGATGTCGGCCGCGTGAATATCAGTGAGGATATTGAGAAGGAGAGCATCAGCCCGATCGCGCGTGAGCTCACGGATGTCCTCCATAAGCGCATTGTCTACTTCTACCGTCCTCACGCCACGATTGCCGAGAGATATGCCGGAGTTCTCCATCGGAGAAATGCTTTCGGCCAAGGGATCGAAATCTGTCAGCTGATCCTCCCTTCGAGTTGACGGGAGATCTCAAGGAATTGATCTACGGTAAGCTCTTCCGGACGACGGTCCAGCGAGACGGAGATTCTTCGTTCGAGATCGCTTATATCTTCCGGCGTGAGGGGAAAATAACACAGACTTTTCCTCAAAGTTTTCCTCCTTTTTCCGAACGTCGTGCGAACAACGCGGCGAAATACGAAATCCCTCTTCGATGCGTGGGATGGTTCTTTCATCCGGATCTGTATGACGGCCGAGGTGACCTTGGGCCGAGGATAAAAGCAACTAGGTGATACTGAAAAAAGAAAGTCGGCCTTTCCATGGTAATGAGTGAGGACCGCGAGGATCCCATACTCTTTGGTACCCGGAGCGGCGGTTATCCGCCGGCCGACCTCCCGCTGAACCATGATGGTAACATCCTGCACTGCATCCGCTGCCTCAAATACCTTGAAGAGAATGGGGCTTGTCATGTGGTACGGCAGATTGCCTACTATGCGGAGCCTGGCATTCCAAAGCTTGTGCCATTGCATGAGGTCGATCTCCATGAAGTCCCCATGAAGGACTGTGATATGTGGCCGCTGAAACTTGTTCTTCAAGGTCTCTATCATACGGCCATCAATTTCTACAAGCAGGAGATGGGAAGCACGGGCAGCTAGTTTCTGAGTGAGCGCACCCTCTCCCGGGCCAATTTCGATGATCGCATCGTCCTCCTGCGCGCGAAATTCCCGGATGATTTTATTGCCAATATTGTCATCAACGAGAAAATTCTGGCCGAGAGAACGCTTTGGCCTTACGCGGACCTGCTCTCGCTTCGCCATTCCTATGGCCTCTTGAAGAGTTTCTTCAGCCGCTCTTCGGCAGCCTTGTTGATCTTGTTCTCCAAATCCTCTTTGGCCGCGTCGGTCTTCCGCAAGAGCGCATCTCGCATGGCATCCTGCTCGGCTCCCGCGTCGAGTTTAACGACAGGGTTCACCACCGGTCCCGTTATCCTTAGTGGAATTGTGACTCTCCCCTCCTTGTCCTTGAAGAATTCTAGCACACGCCCGGCGATGTTATCAGAGGCAATGTGCTGAGATACTGACGCGGTAAGCCTCAGCTTGAGATTGTAATCCAATGATCCCTCCAAGTGCTGGGTGCCGCTTCCTTTGAAATCTCCCACCGGTGTTGTCACAACAAGGTCGCGGATGTCGAGTGAACCGTTGAAGATGGAGAAAGCGTTTGTCCAATTACGAAATTTGATTTCGCGTAGCTCAGTCAGGTTAGTGAACTCGGCGAGCTTTTGGGTGAGGGCAAATCCCCCGAGTGTTCCATCCGCGATCTTTATCATACCACTTCCGCTCAGTGAATTTGGGTCGAGGCCTAGCGTATCGTTAAGTCCACCCTTCAGCGACGTATTCGACGTGATCCGTCCCGCACAGTGATGATCATTGCCGATGATACCCGAGAGAAGTGGAGCGGCCTGAATGAGCAGGGCTTTGAGGTCGAGAGTGAACGGGATCTTGGTCGGAGCACGGAAGTCGAGCATGCCCGTAGTCTGAACTGTACCGTCAAAGACATTGAAGGTGAGATTTTTCAGATTGCCGACTCCGCGAGAGAATGTAAGGAGCCCTTCTACCTTATTTAACGTGAGCTCCTTCGCTTGAAGCTGCCCGATTTCAACTTTAGCGTGGATATCAGTCCCCCGAAAGAACCCGATGCGATCTCCCCATCGTTGACTCATCGCGGATCGATCTGCCGTACTGATTGGGCCTTCCAGCGCGAGATCTGAAATGCGCATGCGCTTGGAGCGAAGCGATGCCTCAAGGACCGGCCGTAGAAGTGATGGGGCCGAACTATCCTGGAGTATCGCTAAATAATTCCTCAACGTGAATGCCGGAGATAGATCTGATTCTCCCATACGGAGGGATAGGTTATTCGTATGAATCACATCATTGTTTAACGATATTGAACCGCTCAAGTCCCTTATGCCGCTCGCGGTTCCGGAGGGTTTGAATGTAACATTTTGGAAAGTAAGAAATCCACTCGATTTCAGTGCGTTGGGATGTTGTAGTTTTCCTGACGCGGAGAGCTTCGCGTCGATCTTGCCAGTGATTTCCGTTTCCGGCTTTAGCGGAAAGATGTCTTTGAGATCTCCAAGATTCAACGTCCCCTCAATCCGAGCAAATACTGTCGGGTCACTGAAATTCTCAATTCGGAACTGGCCGGATACGGGATTTCCACCTATGTCGGCTGTGAATTCGTCAATGCGGAATGTGCTTCCTCCATTTACAGGAGAAGGAATTGCAGGTTGGGCAAAAGACCCTCTCACATTAATGTTCGAAACATAATTCGCGAGCGAACTGTATTGAATCTTGCCGTGTAACAATGTGAATGATCCCTCTATAGCTGGAGTCAACTCCCCCGCCGATTCTCCTTGAACGGTCATGGCAAACTTGACTTCCCCGGTCCCCGTCAAGCCTCTTGACTGAGTCAGCAGGGCGGAAGGAAGAAGAGAAAGGAGTTGAGTGATTGGGGCACCAGACGAGCTGACTGTGAGCCCG
Source organism: uncultured Chlorobiaceae bacterium (assembly GCA_964410105.1). GTDB lineage: Bacteria > Bacteroidota > Ignavibacteria > UBA10030 > SZUA-254 > CAYPFY01. Next base: position 231,628 of record CAYPFY010000002.1, on the reverse strand, counting down.
ACATTGTTGGTATCCTTCATTAGGTTTTTGATTATTCCGCGAATAGAGAGCGGAAACTCGCGGATCTGCACCCGTGCGGAGTCGATTGAAAGGGCATCTTCCCTCCTGTCATAGGAAACCATGATGTGTCCTGAGAGGGGCTGATCGCTCATGTACCACGCTCTTAGTGAGCCGTAGCTGATCGATCGGATGGACATTTCTCCAGTGATTTGACTTTGTCCATTCGCAGGATCTCCCACGATGCTCGTTGTAAGATCCAGTCCCTTGACTACGATCCGCCCGCCGACTTTCTCGTCGATCCGCTCAATCTCTCCGTTTTTGATTTGGATATTTGCAAGGACAATAAATGGCGATGAACTCTCCGTCTCGACCCTATTTTCCCCTGTTGCTGACCCGTGAAGAAGATAGTTTTTTGACCCCTCGTTCGTCAACTCGAGATAGATTCTAGGATGATCAATGATAGCTGAGGTGATATCGATCCTGCCCCGAAATAGTCCCAACGCTTTGATCCTGAGAGTGAGATCATCGACGCTGGCGAAGTCGTTTCGTCGGAAAGAGCCTCCGCGAGGCCCTGATACGGTAATACTTTCAACCTCGACAACGGGCGATGGGAATACGGAGAGGGAGATATCCTTTATATTAACCTCTCGATCTATCGCACGCCTGATGCCAGGAAGGATTAATTCTTTGAGGCGAGAGCTAGTAAAATAGAGCTTTGCGGCGATCACTGTAGCCACTATGCAGAACAGCGGAAGGGAAAGGAGGACCACCCACCAGCCTGCTCCTTTTCGGATTGCCATGCTGCGTCTCGTCAGATAATGGATTTCCCCGGTCGGTCCGGTGTATGAATCACAATCAAAATATATTGAAATAAGGCAAGAATTTCAATGAAATCCCACGGGAGCACACTTTAGTTGCCACGATTGACAATATGCTCCCGTTTAAGTATATTCGATTCACATCTTCTAGAGTTTGGAATGCTACTACCTCACATTGTTGAAAGGAGCTGTGTTCATGGCGGAAATCTCCCTCGATGCTCTCGGTATGGTCGAGACAAAAGGACTCGTCGGCTCGATCGAAGCCGCTGATGCAATGGTCAAAGCTGCAAAGGTGACTCTCATCGGAAAGGAGGTCATTGGCGGGGGCTACGTGACCGTCATGGTACGTGGAGATGTCGGCGCAGTCAAGGCGGCGACGGACGCGGGCGCAGCGGCCGCCCAGCGCGTTGGTGAGTTGGTGTCTGTGCATGTCATTCCACGCCCGCACATGGATGTTGAGATGATTCTACCGAAACGTCCGCAACCCAAGTGAGCAAGATTTCTCCCCCGTTCTGAGGTCAGCGTCCTATGCTTGACTATGCATTGGGCCTCGTTGAGACCCGAGGCCTTGTGGCGGCAATTGAGGCCGCCGACGCGGCGACAAAGGCTGCGGAGGTGGAACTCATCTCGCGAGAGCGCGCCGATGCTGGTTTGGTCACGATCAAGATCAAGGGAGACGTCGCCGCCGTCCGCGCCGCGGTTGATGCTGCTGCGACCGCCGCCCAGCGTGTAGGTCAATTGGTCTCGGCCCACGTGATACCACGACCCGATGAGGAAACAGAAATCCTTGTGTACCCACCACCTTCGCAGACAAAGGAGCCTCAAGGGACTGGTCCGTCCGTAAGCCCAGCCAATCGCGGCAGGACGCGACGTCGATCAGATCCTGGCACGATGGGATTCTCTGAACTTTCACAGGATCTGAAGTCCCCGCCCGGCGGCGAGGCGGAAACAATAGGAACCGAAACCACCCTCGCACACGACGATGAGAGTTCATATCGTATCCAGCTTGAAGGGATGACAGTTCACGAGCTCCGGCACTTCGCTCGCGGCATTGAGGGTCTGCCCATTCTTGGCCGGCAGATTTCACGTGCAAATCGGGAGGAATTGATAGAACTACTCGTGAGAACCAAATTCCCCCGGTAACTATGAGCATTCTCCAACGGGCTCCGTCCAGATTTCGTGGATGGAGTCCTTTTGTTTTCATGGAAAGGCTGCTCTAGACAATCTCCTCCGGAATCTCAAGCATAATCAGCTGTGGAAAATAAGCGATATCACATTGTCATCGCATCGATCGTCTTCGCGGTTCTCATGTGGCTGTCAGTGAATATGCGGGACGACTACACGGTGGTGCGGCATATCCCTGTTGTTCTTGAGAATATGAAGGAAGGAAAGGCCCTCAAGTACCCGGTCCCGAAGTCTATCAGCGTCCGCTTCCGGGGCAGCGGTTGGCTGCTCGCAGGGCTCTATCTTTCGGCCGGCGTGAAGTACTTCATCGATATCTCCTCCCTGAGTAACGGGGATTTCGTCGTTTCTGGGCGGGACCTCCTCGAGCATATCAAACTTCCCTTTGCCTTACAGCCTCTCGATGTAAAACCAGATACTATTGTGCTTGCGCTTGAGGACTATCAAGAAAAGCGTGTACCGATCATCCCGCGCCTTGTCCTCGATTGCCGGGAGGGATTTGGTCAGGTCGGAACGATCAGCTTGGTTCCAGAGAGCGTCTTGATCGCGGGCTCACACCAGATGCTGGGGCCAATAACAGCATGGCCGACCGCTTACAGGAAGTTGGAAGATCTTCGTGCGCCCGTAGATGAGAGCATTCCCCTCGATGACCCCTTGAGTTACTCCATCGACGTCCTGAGTTCTACTACTCGAGTGAGGATCAATGTCCAACCCTTTGCAGAGAGGATATTCTTAGGCATCCCGATTCTCCCAACAGGTGTCCCGGCCACACGAGAGGTGATCTTTATACCACCCAAGATGGACATCGTCGTACGGGGCGGAATCGATCAACTGTCCAAACTCTCTCCGTCCGATTTTCAAGCCTCGGTGAATTACCAATCATTGATGCCGGATTCTGCACGATCAGTCGTGCCAATACTTATCTCCCCCGAGGACGTGAAGGTGGTCGGTAAGAAGCCGGAGCGATTTGAATATATCATTCGCACGCGTCTCTGATTACCGTGCTTCTCTCGATCAATATAGATCATGTCGCCACCCTCAGAGCTGCGCGCGGCGGGGCAGTTCCCGACCCCCTAGAGGCTGCTCTGACTGCGGAACGTGCCGGGGCAGATGGGATTGTATGCCACCTCCGCGAAGACCGTCGCCATATTCGGGACGCCGATGTCAATAGACTTCGAAGATCAGTATCAACAAAGCTCGATCTTGAGATGGCGGCGACTCCCGAGATAATTGAGATCGCGCTGAGAATCAAACCTGATCTTGTCACGCTAGTTCCTGAAAAGCGAAGAGAGCTGACCACCGAAGGAGGGCTCGATGTTGCTCGATCGAGGCGGACCCTCAGGTCTGTGATCAAGCAATTTCATGATCGGGACATCCCTGTGAGTCTTTTCGTGGATCCGCGCTCCCGAGATCTCGATGCTTCGGTCGAAACGGGCGCGGATATGGTCGAGATTCATACAGGGGAATTCGCACGCTCGCGCTCCGCCGCATCACAGAAACACAAGATTGCCATCATCGAGGCCGCTGTCCGCCATGCGATAGGTATCGGACTGCGCGTGAACGCGGGTCACGGGCTCGATTACTCTAACGTAGCTTCAATCGTCCGGATCAGGGAGATCACTGAGGTGAGCATCGGTCATGCTGTGATCGTGCGAGCGCTAAAGGTGGGGCTAGAAGAGGCCGTGCGGGAAATGGTGCGGCTGGTAAAGGGGCCCTAATGCTTCATTGTCTCTGCTCTAGGCGCCTGATCTCGTCGCGCAGTTGAGCAGCCTTCTCGTAGTCTTCCCTTTCGATCGATTCCTTCAACTGGACCCGAAGGGTCTCTAGCTTCGTCAGCTTGGTCTCCTTGCCTTTGGCAGGTGTTGATTCCCCGGTTGTTGCCTCCGACTCTTCATTTTCTGGTAAAAACGCCGCCTCATCCATGACTTTATCGATGACAAAAATCGGAGCTCCAAACCGGACGGCAAGTGCGATTGCATCGCTTGGGCGTGCATCGACTTCCTGGCTATCAAAATTTAGGCGGGCATAAAATGTCCCGTCTCTGAGTTCGCTGATCACAATCTCCGAAAGATCTGCTCCCATCGACTCCAAAATGTTCTTCATGAGATCGTGAGTGAGGGGTCGTGGTGGCTTGATGCCCTCCATCTCCAATGCTATCGACTGGGCCTCGAACGCGCCGATGATGATTGGAAGCCTGCGATTTCCATTGACTTCCTTGAGAATCAACGCGTATGCTCCACCGCTTGCCGGACTTGTTGAAAGACCCAAGATATCTACCTGGATTTTTTCCAAGATTTTCCTCTACTTTCCCAACCTCTTTTTCAGTTCGTCCGTCAACGCTGGCAGGACATCAAAGACGTCCGCGACAATGCCGTAGTCTGCCACCTGGAATATCGGTGCGTCCTTGTCCTTGTTGATGGCTACAATATACTTAGAAGAAGACATTCCCGCAAGATGTTGAACGGCACCTGAGATGCCACACGCAATATAGAGGGTCGGTGAGACAGTCTTACCAGTCTGACCCACCTGTTCGTCGTGCGGCCGCCACCCAGCATCAACGACTGCGCGCGATGCACCGACTGCTGCGCCGAGCACATCAGCGAGCCTTTCCACAAGGTGGAAATTCTCCGGACCCCTTAATCCGCGACCGCCTGATACTATGATGCTTGCTTCGGTGACATCCGGCCTGCCTTCGGCTATTTTAACACCCGTAACCCGCGAAGCAAAATCTGCTGCTGATAGTTGTGCTGGATAGTTCTCAATCTTCACCGCGCCCCCGTTCTTTGAGCTCGCCGTGAAGACGTTCGGACGGAGCGAGAATAGCTTGGTGGCCGAATGAATCTTTACGTCTACAAGCGACTTTCCAGCATAGACCGGCCGCGTTGCAATAACCTCGCCTCCCTCAACCCGCAACGCGATGCAATCGCACGCAAGGCCAGCATTCAGTTTTCCCGCAACGCGTGGCGCAAGATCCTTTCCCATCTGCGTGGCTGGAAAGAATAGAATCGACGCATTCTCTTTTTGGGCAATCTCGCCCACAATTCTCGCATAAGCGGTTGTGGAATACAGCCGCAATTGCGGATCTTGCACGCAAATTATTCGGGAAGCACCAAATCCACCGAGCTCAGGGAGAATCTGCTCAAGACCGTCTCCGATCACAAGCGCTACTAATTCTCCATTCATCTGGTCGGCAACACCCCGGGCTGCATGGGCAACCTCGTAGGCGGCTTTCTTGAATTTTCCCTCTCGCTGCTCGGCGAATGCAAGGATCTTCATAGTCAGATCACTTTGGCTTCTTCATGTAGAAGACGCACAAGATCCGCCACGGCCGAAACATCGGTTCCGACGATCCTTCCTGGCTGTTTCGTCGGAGGTGCATGCATGCTCATCACTTCGACGAAAGATTCGGATACTTCGGCAGCCTCTTCTACAATGGGCCTACCTTTCGCCGCCATGATTCCCCTGAGCGAGGGATATCGAGGTTCATTCAACCCTTTTTGGGCGGCGATTACCACGGGTAGAGCGGCTTCGACCAGCTCATGTCCACCCTCAATTTCCCGTTCGCAGAGTATCTTCCCGTTCGAAATCTCTAGGCGTACGACGACTGACACCGATGGCAGGCCCAACCATTCCGCGACAAGGCCCGGAACCTGTTCCCCATAATAATCGATCGATTGCTTGCCGAACAGAATGCAGTCAGGAGCTATGCTCCTCAACTGCTTTGTTAAAGCTCGTGCGACAGAGTAGGAATCCCGTGTGCATTCATCTTTGAGCAGTATGGCCTTATCGACGCCCATCGCCAGCGCCTTGCGCAAGGATTCCTTGTGCGCATCGCTTCCCAGCGACATCGCAATCGTCTCCCCCCCCCGCTCTTCTTTAAGGCGTAATGAGGCTTCGATGGCGAACTCATCATACGGATTCAGGATGTAATTCACTCCCGATCTTTCGATCGATTTTCCGTCGGGTCCTATCCGAACCTTTGTTTCTGTATCGGGAAGATGATTGATGCACACGACGATTTTCATAACAAGTTATCCCTTGATTGAGTTGATACTCGGTGAGTCCGTGCGATGGAGTAACAGCCGAAATTTGCGACAAATATACTGACAAATCGTCTCAACCGCAAGAACACTCTCTTGCAACTCAAACGAGATTTTGCTATGTTGCACGCGTAATTCCTTCAAGAAGTACTACCTGTTGCAATCGAGGATTCAGACTCCGATGACCACGAAATTCATGACTCTGGAAAGATTTATAAACGAGCAGGAACAGCTTCATCCGAATGCTACGGGCGAATTTTCTGGTCTTCTCCACGACCTCTCTCTTGCGGCGAAGCTCGTCTGGCGTGAGGTCAGTAAGGCGGGACTCGTCAATATCCTCGGTGCGACCGACAGAATGAACGTAAGCGGGGATGTCGTCAAGAAACTGGATGAGTTCGCAGATGAGACGATTTACAAGGCGATGGATCATGGAGGACATGTGTGTGTCATGGCGTCGGAGGAAAACGAAGACATTCTTCATATTCCCGATGAATATCAAGCTGGGAAGTATGTGCTCCTGTATGATCCCCTCGATGGATCTTCGAACATTGATGCCAATATCACCATCGGCTCGATCTTCAGCGTTTTTATGCGGATCACATCCGGGGGCAGGGGAACACTTCAGGACTGCCTCCAGCCGGGCTACAAGCAGGTTGCTGCCGGATATGTTATTTACGGTTCGAGCACGATTTTCGTCTATAGCACGGGCCATGGCGTCCACGGATTCACTCTTGATCCAAGTGTTGGAGAATTCCTCCTCTCGCACGAGAATATTAGGATCCCCCGAAGAGGGAAGATTTACAGCCTCAACGAAGGGAACTTCTCTAGCTGGAGCGAGGGGATGCAACGGTACGTAAACTTCCTCAAAGTCTCCGATAAGTCATCGAACAGACCCTATTCTCTTCGGTATATCGGCACGATGGTCGGAGACGCGCACCGGACACTCCTGTACGGAGGCATATTCGCTTATCCTGCTGATCTGAAGAATCCGCAGGGAAAACTTCGATTGATGTATGAATGCAGCCCCATGGCCTATATCATTGAACAGGCCGGGGGCCGCTCAAGCAACGGAACTCAAAGCATCCTGAATGTTGTCCCCACATCACTCCATCAGCACACTCCCGTTTTCCTTGGAAGCGAAGAGGATATCAAAATCTGTGAGGAGTTCCTGCAGGGGAAATTATGATGCGCGGAGGATTCCTGCCATTACCATTTATACCGGAGCGAATACGTCAATGTTTTCTCCCGGTCCTTCTCAATCTTTACAGGGAATCTAAGGGTTGACTCGTCGATTTTTACGTACTCGTCGGACGCTTTTACTACCTCCCATTGGCTCCATCTCCAGGGATGCTCATAGACCTGAACCTCAACGGGCTCCGTTTTATGATTTCGTAAGGAGATTCGGATGGTCTCTTCTATGACGTGTTCGGCTTTGAATGTCCTGAAATCTGCCTGCGAACGTTCCCCGACAATGTCAAAAGCATTCCCCAAATACAACCGAACCTCTTCATCCTTCGGGGAGTGATCGATTTCATCTTCTCCGATAAACTGCTCTTTATTGTCGGAATCTCGTTTGTAGACGCGGACTCGTCCCTTCGGAAGCGGAATGCCCATCCCTGATCGCGCATCGTTCTTGAACGTTATATAGGTGCCCACCTTGGTATTCGACTGCTGACCAAAGCTTGCCTGGTCGCGATAAGAATAATCATGATACCAGGAGCGCCACTGGTCAGAGAGTCCGTCGTAAATGAAAATCTTCTTCGATGAGACATTCTTGCCGTTGACAAGTTCAATTTGCTTAGTCTCATTGTTGTTTAAGCTGGTGTGGCGCTGAAGCGTGTACATCTTGTATTCGAAGAGCTCGGTTTGCGTAAACTGAGGCTGAGCCACTTTCGACTCCTGCATTCCATCTCTCATCAATATCCCGCGGTTTAGCCTGTCGCGGACGATATTAACATCTCCGGCGACAAGCCGTAACCCGGCGTCTCGGAACGAGGTTCCGCAATTGTTCGTGAGCGTCACCCACCCTGTCAAATTGAGTTTTGTCTCAGGCTGGTCGAGAATAAGGACATAATCAGCCTTCCACGAGAGTTGAGCAGCAAGGTAACTGATCTCTGCCGTCTGCGGGCCGCCTTTCGAGTTCTCGACGAGCCATTCGAGCTGAGGCTGAAGAATCAGCCCTTCCGGCAACGCCGGAAGGATCATTCGGCCATCCGGAGCCAATTCGATTTTCCCGGCGATTTCCGCAACGATCCCATTTTTTGAACCTGCAAATCCGGCTGCGAGCAGGCGGCCTGAGACGCTATATTCTTTTTTCGTTTCCTCGTTGAGCCGTACAAATTCCACATTCTTACCAATGTATTTTTCCAACAGCCTTGCCTGGTTAACCATGTCATACTCGTAGCTCTGCTCCAACACGCGCACAGTGGAAGGCTCGGTGAGGCTCGCAAAGTGGAGTGATGTCCCATCGATTGTGGCAGGAATATCAGGAATGACGACCCTGCTAAGCCCTTTTCCAATATCGATTGTTCTTTCCTCGCGGATCAGCGAGAGATCCTGATTGTAAATTGTCAAGTCAATCGCCCTCCGATCGCGGCCGACCGATGCCTGCGACTGGGCGAATGACAGAGCGGCGGGTCCCCAGAACAGCCCCCCCATTACCAGGAAATAAACATTTCTATGCATGGAGATTCTCCTTCGCCATTTGACTTCCAATCATTATTCTCGATTGTTCAACGACGTGGGGAAGGGATTTGTTCCAGGATGGTTGCCTACCTCCGCTCGCCCTGCACGACAGCTTTTTCTTGACTTTTGTACTGAAGCCGATACAGCTTGTAGTAAATCCCCTCTTGCGCAAGCAATTCCTGGTGGGTGCCCATCTCCCTAATCTCCCCCTTGTGCATCACGATAATCTTATTGGCGCGCTGAATCGTCGAAAGCCTATGCGCAATGACAATAGAGGTCCTTCCCTGTAGCAGCTGCCGGATGGCTTGCTGGATCAAGATCTCTGTCTCAGTGTCAACACTTGATGTTGCCTCATCAAGGATGAGAATCTTCGGTTGATGCGCCAATGCCCGTGCAAAGGAAATCAATTGTCTCTGACCAACGGAAAACGTGCTCCCGCGTTCCTTTACTTCTTCTTCATAGCCATTCGGCAGCGACTCGATGAAACGATCGATTCCAACAATTCGGCTAGCGGCCTTTATCGCCTCGATCCCTATCACGTCACTTCCGAGGTTTATGTTTCGCTTAACATCGCCGGAAAAAAGAAACACATCCTGAAGCACGACTGCCATGTGCTTTCGGAGATCCCCCTCAGGGAGAGAGCGGATATCAATTCCGTCAATGAGTATCTGACCGCGCTGAAACTCGTAGAACCGGCCAAGGAGATTAATGACCGTTGTTTTTCCTGCCCCTGTGTGGCCGACGAATGCCACCGTTTCACCCGGCTCGATGCGGAATGATACGTCCTTTAAGACCCAGTCCTCGCCCCTGTAGGCAAACCACACATGTGAAAACTCAATTCTCCCGAGCACGCGTGTTAATTCGTTAGGACGAACCGGGGCCGGAACGATCGTGCGGTCATCGAGTAGTTTGAACACCCGTTCAGAAGAGGCCATCGCCGTCTGCATGATATTGTATTTCTCAGAAAGATCACGGATGGGCCGCCAGAACATTTCATTGTACTGCAAAAATGCCATGATGGTTCCAATTGTGACTGTTCCCTGGAGGGCACCCTTCCCGGCGTACCAGATCAGGAGTCCAACGGCAAGGGAGGCGATCAGATCCACTCCAGGATAAAACCAGGCATAGTAAAAGATGGACCTGACATTGGCGTCGCGGTGAAGACCATTTATCTCGGAAAATCTCTCGAACGCCTTCTTCTCGCGATTGAAAATCTGGTCGACTATCATGCCCGTTATGTGCTCCTGCATGAATGTGTTTATCCGGGCGAGTTGAAGACGCACCTCACGATACGCCTCACGTGCATTCTTTCTGAAGAGAAATGTCGCGTAAAAAAGGATCGGGAGCACGATAAGTGAAATGAGAGCGAGCTGCCAATTCATTGTGAACATGAAATAGAGAATCCCGATAATCGTAAATACGTCGCTGAAGGCCATGACGATGCCAGAGGAGAACATCTCATTGAGAACTTCAATGTCGTTCGTCACCCGGGTGATCAACCGACCTATCGGGTTACGGTCATAAAACTTCAGGCTCAGTCCCTGAAGGTGCGTGAACAGCTCCATCCTGAGATCAAAGATGGTCTGCTGTCCGATCCATTGTGTAAGATACGCATTGGAGTACTGAACTACCCCCCGCAGGCAGAGAACTGCGAGAAACATCAGGGAGGTAGTAAGAAGTCCATGCTTGTCCCCTTGCGCGATATTGACGTCGACCGCGTATTTGGTGAACCAAGGCCGTATCGCTTCCATTGCCGAGACGACGATGCTCGTCAGAATGCCCACAGCAACCTGGCGGCGGTAAGGTCTCAAGTAATTTAACAGACGCTTCATGAGGCGGCTGTCGTATGCCTTGCCCAGTATTTCTTCGTCCTGCATTGGATGCCTTACCGAATCATATCACAATTGCTCAAGCTCTTCCTCGAGCAGCTGCTTCTCATGGAGATCCGAGTATATCCCACCGCGTTCCACAAGTTCGTCATGAGTTCCTCGTTCCACAATACGTCCCCCATCGAGAACGACGATCACGTCCGCGTTCTTAACGGTGGATACGCGGTGGCTGATGATGATGCTGGTTCGCCGCGCCATTACCTCTCCAAGTCCTTTAAGAATCTCTTCCTCTGTGTAAGTGTCGACTGCGGAGAATGCATCGTCGAGGATGAGAATCTTGGGATCTCGAATGAGTGCCCGCGCGAGACTTGTGCGTTGCTTCTGCCCGCCCGACAGTGTTATCCCCCGCTCCCCAATCATGGTCTCAAGCCCGCTGGGAAATTCCACGATGTCGCCGGCGATCTGCGAGGTTTCCACGACCCTCCTGACGTGCTCTTCGGTGCCATCGTCGACGCCGTAGGCGATGTTTCCTCGGATGGAGTCGGAGAATAAGAAGGGTTCCTGCTGCACATATCCTATGCTCATCCTGAGGAGATCAAGCGGAATGGTTCTGATGTCCCGTCCATCTATGAGGAGCGAACCCCCGGTGACGTCAAAGAGTCGGGGAATAAGATTCACGAGAGTTGACTTACCGGAACCTGTGTATCCCACGATCGCTGTCACGCTTCCTGCCGGAATCTGGAGCGAAATGTCGCTGAGGGTCGGTTTGTCTGTATTTTTGTGCGCGAATGTAACGTGACGAAATTCAAGGGATCCGCGGATCTCTTTAATAGAGGTATCCGTCGCTTCGGAGTCCGTTATTTCCGGCTCGGTATCGAGTATTTTACAGAGTCGGGCCATCGACGCCGCTCCCTGTTGAAGTATGTTCGTTACCCAACCGAATGCGATCATGGGCCATATGAGGATGATAAGGTATCCGAAAAACGCTGTGAGTGTTCCAATGGTCATTTTTCCGTCAATCACCTTCAAGCCTCCAACGTAAACCGTGATCACGAGCGAGCATCCGACCAGAAGAAACATCAACGGCCACATCAAAGACTGGATCCGTGCGAGGACAAGATTGCGTTTGAGGTAGTCACGGCTCAGCTCCCGGAACTTGCTTACTTCAAATGCCTCGCGGACGTAGGCTTTCACTATCCGGATACCGGACAAATTTTCCTGCGCATACATCGTGAGGCGCGAGAATTGCTCCTGCCGCCCCTCAAATTTCTCATGGATTATTTTCCCAAGTTTGTATACGGCGTATGAAACCGCCGGCATCGGGATGAGGGCAAGGAGTGTAAGCTCCCAATCGCTCCAGAACATCATGCAAAGAGTCATTGTCAGAGTTATTATCGTGTCGGTCGGATACATAATGCCCGGACCAACGGCGTTCCTGATTGCGCTGATGTCGTTCGTTGCGTGGGCCATCAGGTCACCGGTAGGGGTGTTCTGGAAGTATGAAAGTGAAAGCTTTTGTATTTGCTTCAGGAAATCATTCCGCAGGTCGAATTCAATGTGCCGCGAGACAACGATTATGGTTTGCCGTGTGAGAAATGTGAAGATCCCGGAAATGAGCGAGAGACCCACAATGGCGCCGGCATAGAATAGCAATCCCGACTGCTCGATCTGATGGCTTTCCAATCCCATCTTTAATCGGTCGATGGCCATTCCCACTATTCGCGGCTGAAAGACTGTGAAGAGATTACTCAGGACGACCGTAAGAAGCCCGAGCAAGAGGGTCGAGCGGTACCGGAGGAGATAGGGTTTGAGGCGGACGAGGGGCTTCATACGGATAAGATACAAAGAAAATGTAATTCTTGAGCGACTCCTTCATCGGAGGGTCTCAGAGCAACTCGTCACGTTGTTCGATCAAGTCGCATTCGGGAAATTGAGCCACCGGTGGTGTGGGAAGAGGCAGAGATATCTGTCATCTCCGTTTGATTCGCTCGAACTACCCCACGTCCGTTAGCGAGGGTCTGACCAGGGCAGCGATGAGTCCGGACGGATATGTTCAGACAGAAATCCGTGGATCGATCAGGCAGACATGCCTGAGCCGATGACATCGAAACGCGTATACTTCTGCAATGCCTTGGGGACGATCACTTTTCCTTCCGGCGTCTGATTCTGTTCGATGAGAGCAGCGACCACGCGGGGAAGAGCCAGCCCGGAACCGTTCAGGGTATGGACGAACTCCGGCTTTCCACCATCTCGATCGCGGAATCTGATATTCATTCGGCGCGCCTGGAACGCCTCAAAGTTGCTAATTGATGAAACCTCCAACCATCTCTTCTGTCCGAGAGACCAGACCTCAAGATCGTATTTTTTCGACTGAGTGAAGCCCATGTCCCCCGCGCACATGAGAAGCACGCGATACCTGAGGCCAAGCTTTTGCAGCAGATGTTCGGCATCCTGCCGCAGGCTTTCGAGCTCATTGTAGGATACTCCCGGATGAACGAACTTCACAAGCTCAACCTTGTCGAATTGATGGAGGCGGTTCAAGCCTCGGACATCTTTTCCATACGAACCCGCTTCGCGGCGAAAACAGGGCGTGTAAGCGCAATATTTCACCGGTAACTCGTGCTCTGCCAGAATCTCATCACGGTGTATATTCGTCACTGGTACTTCGGCGGTTGGCACGAGATACAGCTCGTCTCTGGCGGCGGCATACATCAAATCTTCCTTATCCGGAAGCTGACCAGTGCCTATGGCGCTTGCCGGATTTATCATGAGTGGCGGCTCAATTTCCGTGTATCCGCGTGAAGCCGCCTCTTCAAGGAAAAAATTGATCAAACTGCGCTGGAGTATCGCTCCTTCCCCTCTGTACACCGGAAATCCTGCGCCCGTGATCTTTACGCCCCGCGCAAAATCAACGATACCTAGACTCTCAAAAAGCTCCCAGTGTGGCTTCGGGTCGAAATCGATTGTCGGTTGATCTCCCCAAACGGAGATCTCCTGATTGTCAGCCGGCGTGTGACCCTCCGGGACAGAGGGATGGGGGATGTTGGGAACGGTGAGCATGAGTTCATCCAAACTTTTTACCGTAGCTCGCAATTCCTCATCAATGGATCGGATGTCTATTTTGACCTTCTCCATCTCTGAAAGAGCGCCTCGGGTGTCCTCCGCGGATCGCTTCATCTGCCCGATCTTCTCCGAGACCACATTTCGCCTGTTTTTCAATGTCTCAACCTGTTGTAAGAGCTCACGGCGCTTTGTATCGAGATGCAAAAGCTCATCGATCGTGTCTGTCGCACCCTTCTTTCGTATTCCCTCGCGCACAAGGTCGGTGTGCTCCCGTATGAATTTGATGTCAAGCATGGCTGGTGATTTTATGGTTGATATGTCTTGAGCTGATTCTGGAGCGCAACCAATCCCTGCTCGATATTTGACAGCCTGATGCCAAGATCTACTTCTGCCTTCAGCGTGATGAAGCCTGACCGCAAGGGACGGGGAGCGGGCTGCCTGAATGCCGCGGTTTTTACGGGCGTGATGAGTTTCTTGTTGAAGTTGAAAGCCTTCGCAATTGCGACAGCGAAGTCGTACCGACTGATAAGGTCGGGCCCAGAGATATGGTAGAGGCCACTCCTCCCCAACTCGATTCCCTTCAGTATTGCGTATGCGAGATCATCCGCGAGGGTGGGGTTCCCGATCTGATCATCAACGACCCTCACGGGCTTATCTTCCCCCAGGTTCCTAAGCACCCAGAGTGCAAAGTTAGCTTTCACATTAAATCCAGCCCCGTAGAGTATCATCGTTCGGATGAGCGTGCTCGGGATCCCACTCGCCCGTATGATGTTTTCGCTCGCGAGTTTTGTCCGCCCATAATAACTCAGCGGGTTGGGTCGATCCAGTTCGTGGTAAGGACCACGCCTTCCATCAAACACGTAATCGGTGGAAATCTGAACCAGCCGCGCTCCTGTCAGCTTAGCCGCATAGATAAGGTTCTCGATGCTTCCGACGTTCACCGTCCAGGCAAGTTCTCGCTCGGTTTCACAGAGATCGACGTTTGTGACGGCCGCGGCGTTGATAATGATGTCGGGCTCAAATTCCTCGCTGACGCGCTGCACCTCGCGCTTCAGCGTGGCATCGAGACGACGATACGGAAGGGCTTCCTCGTCAAATACCGAATGTTCCTGCTTGGACGTGAGGAGGAGAGAGTAATTATTGCTTCGAGAAAAGATCTCGGCGAGCTTCTGTCCCAAAAGCCCATTGCTCCCCGTGATAAGCACCCGTTTCATGCCACTTGTCACCGCAGACTGTCTTCAAGCACGGTCGAGATGTCGGTCTTTGCGTCGCGGTACTTGACAATGATTGGGGTGTAGATTGAAATGTGATTGTCCTTCGCAAATCGCTGCTGGATGCGCCGATTGCCAGCTACTACCACAGCTCCTTCCGGGATGACGAGTGGCTCATCCTGCGCTTTCCTGTACACCTTTTCGTTCACAAGGTCAAAGACAGGGGTCCCTCCGGTGAGGATCACACCGGCGGCAATTACTCCCCGACACTTTATCATTGTTCCCTCGTAAATGCCGCAGTTCCCGCCAATGAAGACATCATCCTCAACGATGACGGGCATGGATCCGACAGGCTCAAGCACCCCCCCGATCTGGGCCCCAGCGCTTAAATGAACCCTTCGTCCTATCTGAGCACAGGATCCGATCAGCACATGGGAATCAATCATCGTACCCTCTCCGACGTAAGCGCCAACATTTATATAGGAAGGGGGCATCAAAACAACGCCTCTTGCCACAAATGTCCCGTCGCGGATGGCGCTTCCACCAGGCACGATTCGAATGCCATCATCAATGCTTACCGTTTTCACGGGCATCGTGTCTTTATCGAAAAACCTTGTACCGTTACCACCTGACTCGCGAAGGACGCCCGTCCTAAAGGCAAGAAGGATTCCCTTTTTCACCCAGGCGTTTACACGCCAGTTGCCGTCGCGCATCTCCGCGGCCCGCACCTCCCCGTTATTGAGCGCGGATCTCAGTCTCTCGAGAGCGTCTGAGACGGCAGGCCCGCTTATATGCTCGACCGGCATCTCATACAGCGACTCTATTGTTTTCGCAAGATCGGTCATTTCAGTCTTAAGCCGAGTCTCCGCAATTCCATTCTTACCCTCGCACGGTGTTTCTTCTCGAGCGGAACAAGCGGTAACCGATATTTCTCTTCAATCATTCCCATCATAGCAAGCGAGGCTTTGACCGGAATGGGGTTTGACTCCACAAAATTCAAATTCATGAGGTCGAGAAGCCGGTTATGGATATGTAGGGCTTCCGAATATCGACCCCGTAAGCACAGCCGAATCATCGCTGAAAATTGCCGGGGGATCTGGTTTGATACGACAGAGACAACTCCGTCGGCGCCGAGCGCGACCAAAGGAAGTGTGATCGAGTCATCCCCGGACCATACCCCGAATCCTCTCGGCCTGTCGCGCAGGATCTCCATGATCTGGCCGAAATCCCCGGACGCTTCTTTGATTCCTGCAAGACTGTCGATCTCTTCCGCCATCCGAAGTGTCGTTGCCGCCTGAATATTGCTCGAGGTTCTACCTGGGACATTGTAGACAACGATCGGCGCGTCTATGGCAGCCCCAATGGCTTCATAGTGTCGGAAAAATCCCTCTTGCGTTGGTTTATTATAATAGGGGGCAACGGAGAGGATCCCATCGGCTCCTACCCCGATCATTCGCTTCGACAGGGAGATCGCCTTGCTCGTCGAATTGCTTCCCGCTCCGGCGATCACCTTCGTGCGTCCACGCGTTTGTTCGACGACGATCTCTACCACCCGCACCAGTTCATCGTCGCTGAGCGTGGCGCTCTCCCCCGTTGTGCCTCCCGGCAAGAGCGCCTCTACTCCACCGTTTATCTGGAACTCAACCAGCTTTCGCAACCCCCTCTCATCGACCTCCCCCGCTTGCGTGAATGGGGTGACGAGAGCGGTCCCTGTTCCCCGGAAAATCATCTGCCGTTTCATACCGGTGCCAGCATGTCCTTCAGTGTGTAGATGCCTTTCCTACCCCGCAACCACTCTGCGGCGACGAGCGCTCCGATCGCAAATCCACTCCGATCCTTCGCAGTATGCGTCAGTTCGATGCTGTCTGCGACTGAATCGAAAATGACCGTGTGCCTGCCGGTGACTGAACCCACCCGGGCCGAACTGATGTGAATCTCCTGGGGTTTGATCGGAGTCTTCCTCACATCGAAGATGAGAGATTTCTTCCGGCGGAGATTATCCATTATGATCTGGCCAATCGTGAGCGATGTTCCGCTTGGGATATCGACCTTTTCCCTGTGATGGCTCTCGCTTACTGCAACATCATACTGCTCGAATCTGTTGAAGAGACGCGCAGCGGCAGCGATCGCCTGGTAAAAAAGATTTATGCCGATGGAAAAGTTCGTCGAATGCAGAAGACCGACCTTTTTGTTTATGACTATTCTTTTCACTCTTTCAAAATCTTTCTGCCAGCCGGTCGTTCCGACGACGATGTTTTTTCCGCATCTCGCGACAGCGATGATATTCCCCGCGACCGCCGAGGGTGTGGAAAAATCGATGCAGACGTCGGTGCCGGATAGTGCTTCACGAGTGATCGCACAGGCCCCGGAATTATTCTCCGAAGTAAATATCCGAGTGACGACTATCCCGCGCTCCCGTGATACCCGTTCGATTTCTTTTCCCATCTTACCGTGCCCGATCAGTGCAATGGTCATGCTCTCCCCTCCCGCTGAAGTTTTCCATCGAGGCGAAACATTGAAAGTTCGTCGATTTCCGCCGAGCCGGTGCGGCGGGCTTTTCTCCCAGCGACCCGATTGGCAAAATCGACCGATGGAAGGACCTGCCCCGTCTTCAAGTAGTGGCCACAATAAGCGGCAACAAAAACATCGCCGCATCCGGTCGAATCAATCCCGAGGTCAGCGTCGATGCCCGGAAAATCAATCTTCTCCATCCGGTTTTGCTCCTCGACGTAGGCCGTGCAGCCGCGCTCTCCCCGCGTGATATGAAGTACACCCGTATTGAGCGATAGTACGTGATTAGCCAGCGCCTCTTCACCCAAATGGTCCGGGCTGAGTATGGCTGCCTCCTCTTCATTCAGATGGGCTCCATGAAGCATGAATAACCACCGTCGCCATGCGTCCACAGGACGGTGAAATCTCGTGAAATCGTCCTTGATTCCCAGCGTCAAACTGTGGACATCAAGGTAGACCGGCACTTGGGCCTCCCTGACGCTCATGCGGATTTCATCCAACGTGTCAAGCGTGATATCGAGTCCCGAGATCATATTGATGAGCACCATGTCCGATCCGGTGATGACGTTGCGGACCCGCTTCCAAGGGATTGGATCTGAAATGAATTCGGAGCGTTCAATCCGCCTGTCTTTAGACGAGTAGGTCAAGCTGACCTGATTGGTGGGACCGGAAAATCGATAAATGCCAGTGCAATCAATGTTCGAATATCCGCTGAGCCGGTCGATGACCGCGTCATGCTCGCCCTTTCCTACCCCGAATACAGGTCGGATGGTATCGTCCTCATGTGAAAGCAGGTTTGCGAGCGTCGCTAGGGAAAAGTATATGCCACCGAAACCTGCGGTTTCGGTTTTGTCGGCATGACGGATGACGTCAAGGCAGAAATGGCCGATGACCGTTATGACCATCTTTTAGACTTTGGCAGTGTAGGGATAATCCCCCGCCTCACAGAATCTCCAGATTCCCTGGCAGGAAAATCTGTTTTCGTAGAGGGCGCGACCGATTATCACGGAATCTATCCCAAGCTGCTCCATGTCCTGAAGTTTTAATAGGTCGTCCAGCCCAGAAACTCCACCGGACGCCGTGATCCGCATGTGCGTCGTCTGAGCAAGTTGCTCAAGAACCGCAAAATTCGGGCCCCGCATGGTTCCATCCACCATGATGTCCGTGTAAAGCACCCGAGTAAACCCGAGCGCTCGTCCATTGAGAGCTAAGGAGATGGCCGTGATTCCAGATGATTCGGTCCATCCCCGCGTCTGAACGAGACCGTTTTTTGCGCTGATTCCCAGGACGACCTTGCTTGGACCGTATGTGTCGAGGACGCGCTTTGCCTCTTCCGGGTTCTCGATGAGCATCGTCTCGATGACGACCCGATGAATTCCTAGATCCATCGCTGCCCTGACATCGTCAATTGTGCGGAATCCTCCCCCGAGCTCGATCGGAATGTCAACGGTTTTCACTATCTTTTCGATGATGCCGAAATTGACCAGGCGTCCCTCTGTCGCACCGTCGACATCGGTCACGTGCAACGCCTTCGAATTCTCTTTCCGCCATAGCCGGGCCATCTCAACAGGATCACGAGAGTATGAGTGTCCCTCGATCCCTTGAACCATCTGCACGGACTTCCCTCCCTTGATGTCGATCGCAGGAATGATCAGAATCATGAGGCTAAAATGCGCAAAATTCCGCTGAAATTCAAACGAAGATGCACCCGGGTGCCGACGAATCTCCTCTTGGTTCTTGTCAGAGCAATTAAACAGACTGCCACCAACGCTGAGACAGACGTTCGATCAGCGCGTGGACGGGGGGAGTTTTCGACCTGTCTGATGGGAAGATCCTCGATGTGCAATCAAGAGCGGCGTCTCGTCCCGCATTTTCCTGGATTCTTCGGTACTGTTCGGCCTGCATCGATGCCGAACACCGAGTGTCGGGAGGCAGGACTTTCCTGAGGAGAGTGGATCTTGGATCCGGTGGCGTCTCGTTGAGAGGGGTGGAAAAATGGGGGAAGTGTTCGCCTACCTCGCCCCGAATTTCTTTCTTCGATTCCGGATATAGTCGACGAAGACAAATTCCCCGAGGTTTTGGAGCTGCGAGTAGTATGCCCGTCCCTGATTCGCCTTCGTCAACTCTTCAACGAAGTTGATTAAATAGGGATCGTGGGCAACCATAAAGGTGCTGATCGTTATTTTCTCCCTTCGACATGCAACCGCCTCGTCGAGGGTTTTGTTGACTATTCTCGGATCAAGCCCGAAGGAATTCTTGTACAGCCGCCCGTTTTCGTTGAATATCGCCGAGGGTTTGCCGTCTGTAACCATGAAAATCTGCTTGTTCGACATTCGTTTTCTGCGGAGCAGATTCCTGGCCATTTGAAGGCCCGCCCGTGTGTTTGTGTGATAGGGTCCCACGTTCAGGAAGGGAAGCTCTGCAAGGCTGACAAGCTTTGCGTCATCTCCGAACACGACCAGGGCGAGGTAGTCTTTGGGATATTTTTGCGATATCAGTTCGGAGAGCGCCAGTGCGACTTGTTTCGCCGGTGTGATGCGGTCTTCCCCATAGAGAACCATGCTGTGGCTTATGTCAAGCATCAATACCGTCGCGCATGAGGTCATGTGCTCGGTCTCGTAAACCTCCAGGTCCTCCTCTTTCAGAGTAAAATCCTCTATTCCCCCCCTTTTGTAGGCGTTGGTGAGCGTTGACGTGAGATCGATGTTTGTCGAGGCATCCCCCACGGTCCACTTCTTCGTCTCGCTAAGACGCTCAACGCCCGTGCCCGTGAACGGGGTTTCATGCGAGCCGATGTCTCCCTTGCGCAGGGAGGTGAAGATCTCTCGCAGTGCATCTTGCCTGATCCGCTGAATTCCTTTCGTCGTGATAACTCTGGTCTCATTGAGCTCTTCGATTATTCCCATTTGCCTCAGTTTCTCGACAAGGTCCTCCATGGTCAATTCTTCGTCAAAGATGCCATACTCCTGCGCGAGCTTTCGGAGCCATTCGAGAGCTTCCTCAACTTCTCCGCTGGTTTGGATCATGAGGTAACTGAACAGCGACAGAATGCTCTGCAGCCGTTGCTCGTCCGTCATTGATTCTGCCGTCCATTTGCTGTACCTGAATTTCATCGCGCTCAGTCTTCGTCCTCCGGACGTCCCCTGCCCATGAAGATGCTGCCGACAAGATCTCTGTACTCGACGGTGTGGTCAATCTCCGATTTAGCAATTTTTGAGAATTGATGGAGTCCGTCCAGTGTGAATTCCATCGCGGAAGCAAGTTCGTACTTGCTGCTGTCCGGGATGTTCATGTGTTTTATTGTGATCTCCCGCAGCCCCTTCACCTTGTCGAGTTCGCTCAGATAGGCATCGATCGGCATATCGTCGGCAACTTCAATTTTGTTGCCCGCCTCAAACCAGCCTGTTACCTTACCATACTCCGTGTCTTCGGTGGCCTGTCGCGCCTCACTTGTGTGGACCCGGGGTCCCTTCCGCTGGAGGGGATCGGGGAAATACTTCTTGAATACTTCCCTCACGGCCTTTCCGACAAGTGCCTTGCCAACCTTCGTCGGCCCCTCCTGCTCGCCTTCAAAGACTAGCTCGACTTTTCCCGTCATCCCGGGGAGGACATGGGGCAAATCACATATGCGCGGCACGAGGCAGCCATCGTTTGTCAGAATAGCCCTCCTCTCCGCATTGCTGACAAGGTTTTCCATTGCCGCTATCGTCATGCGGGCACTGACTCCGGACTTCTGATCCACAAATTCGCTCTTCCGTGCCTCGAAAGCGAGCTGCTCAATGATCTCCTTGAAATATGCCGGGATGATGATCTCACGTCCGTTCCTTTTCGTCCATGCTTCCTGTTCGGTAATCTGAATGGCATCCTCGATCGTTCTCGGATAATGTGTGAGGATCTGGGAGTCAATCCGGTCCTTCAGCGGGGTGATGATGCTCCCCCTGTTCGTGTAATCCTCCGGATTCGCCGTAAACACGATGAGCACATCAAGGGGTATCCGGATGTTGAATCCCCGGATCTGAATATCCTTCTCCTCCATGATATTGAATAACCCAACCTGAATGCGCGGTTGCAGGTCCGGCAGCTCGTTGATGGCAAAGATGCCCCGGTTCGTCCTCGGGATAATGCCGAAGTGAATAGCCCCTTCGTGAGAATAGTGTAGCCGCTGCGCAGCAGCTTTGATGGGATCAATGTCCCCAATGAGGTCAGCAATTGTCACGTCCGGAGTGGCCAGCTTCTCCCCCAGCCGCCCATCGCGGTGAAGCCATTCTATCTCGGTGACATCGCCGCATTCCTTCACGAGGTCACAGCATCGTTTGCATACCGGCGAAAAGGGGTTATCGTTGATCTCGCATCCCTTGATGATCGGAATGTATTCATCCAGCAGCGAGGGGAGCAGTCGCACGATCCGCGACTTGGCCTGCCCTCGCAGGCCCAGCAACATGATGTCATGCTTTGCGAGTATCGCATTGATGATCGCGGGGATGACGGTATGATCGAATCCGACGATCCCTGGAAAAAGTGTTTCGTCTTGCCTCAGCTTCAGAATGAGGTTTTCTCTTACCTCATCCTTGACTGAACGGATCGTATAGCCGGATTTTCTTAGCTCACCGATGGTCGAGGGATTCTTCATGAATCGCTACGTCGGTAGAATTGTGTATGTCATAACATTGCGAGCATTAAATTTGTTTCTTTTTTCAATGTAGATCGTTTTTGTTTTAAATGCAATGACCACGTGTTGCTTCGCGCTTATCTATTCGGTATATTTTTCACGTGAAGACTTTGTTTGCCCGCCTCTTCATTGCCCTACTCAGCGTATTGTCTCGCTCGTCCTATGCCCAGGGATCCGCTGGCACCGGTGCAAAGTTCGAACCCCGCTATCTTATCGATGTGCCCTCGGCTGGAATAATCCCTCACAATACTTTTGCGATCGATATTGGACTTTTCCAGCAGGGGGGGCTTCTCACGACTGCTTCGGTGGGGCTCTTCGACAGGCTCGTCATCGGAGTCTCGTATGGCGGCAGCGGCGTCCTCGGCCTCGACAGCCCGGAGTGGAATAATTCACCGGGTTATGCTCTGCGGATCAGGCTCGTGGAGGAGTCTCTCGGCTTTCCCGCCCTGGCTCTCGGCTTCGATTCCCAGGGGAAGGAGGGATATATCGATCGACTGAACAGGTATGCGATAAAATCGATGGGCTTCTATGTAGTTGGTAGCAAGAACTATACGGCGGCCGGATATCTGAGCTTCCACGGGGGTATCAATTACAGCCTCGAACGCGGCGATGGTGACGAGGACCTGAACTTTTTCGCGGGAGCTGAAAAAACTCTCGGCCCGATCATTTCGCTCGTCGGCGAATATAACCTCGCATCCAATGACAACAACCATGACTCTCCCGGGCGCGGCAGGGGCTATCTCAACCTTGCTGTACGTGCATCTCTGGGGCAGGGTTTTACTATCGGCTTTTGCCTGAAGGATATTCTTCGAAATCAGCAGGATAGGGCAGTTGGCGAGCGTACAATGAATTTAGAGTATGTACAGTCCCTCTAGGAATGTAGATAAAACTGAACGTTTTGTGGCTTTATTGTCCCATCCACTACACATACCCTTGAAGCACAAACTTTCTCACTGGCAAAACTGTTGATTTGAGTGGGCTATATGGTTACATTAAGAGGAGAAAAGATGCTCCTCTGGCATCATAATTGTAGACCATTTTAAAGAACAATCAGAAAGTGAAGGATCTCATGAGACGTCTGTTACTACTCTTAGCGGTTTTTGGCGGGGTGATTCTGTTAAATCTTGCCGGATGCTATACTCAAATGGGTACGACGCAGGATGACCGCGATCGGGAGTCCGAATACTCCCAATCCCGTCGCTATGACGATACCTCCTCGGTTCAGGGGGAGGAGCCCGAACGCTCTGACTACTATTCCAATAATGATTACTATGATGGAGGGGGATACCGTCCTCGAATCGGGTTTTCCTATTACTATCCGTCGTACTACTGGCCCTCAACCGCTTTTTCAGTTGCCTATGGCAATCCGTGGGCCTATGATTGTTACTGGGGGTATGATCCCTGGATCTGCGGGACGCCGTATGTCGTGTACCCTTACTATGGCTACTATCCGGGTGCGTATTCATATCCTGGCTACTATAGCTACTATGGGTATGGGTCGTCGTACAGGCGGTACCATCACGCTGACAGATCTTTCGGATCGGCACGCGGCTCGCAGGGCCGTACCCCGTCCACAGAGACACGATTTGATGTTCCATCGAGCGGCGGAACGGAGCTCCCACACGCAGGACGGTTTGCTCCATCGGGCTCAACTCCTACTCGTACTTCCCCATCAGTGAAGGACAACACCCGGCGAACGGGGACGGCGCGTGGTTATTATGTCCCGCGCTCAGATGGAAGAGGTCAGGGCAACGCGAATTCCGTGCCCCGTGGATCCGCCTCGAGGGTAGGCTCTTCTCGCGCCGGAGCTCGGCATTATCGCCTCCCCGACGCACCCTCGCGACCGGCGACTCAGGATCATGGCTCTCCGAATAATGGCGCCCCGGCCGGAAACGACGGAACGCCGCGTGTCAACAACTCTCCGGGCGTTTCTCCTCCGCGTAGCGCTCCTCCCCCGGCTCCGAGCCGCGGGCCGTCACCCGCCTCAAGCGGGACAAGCCGATCAGGCCGAAGGCCGTAACTATTGTCACATTACTGTCCGATATCATGAAAAGATTCGTCGTATTGTTCCTTACACTTTCGTCGATTGCCCGCGCACAGATTTCGGAAGACATTCTTCGCTTCTCATCGCAAGGAGTGGGCGTCGGAGCCCGGGCACTTGGGCTTGGCACCGCATATACCGCCGTGGCCAATGATTTTTCCGCCGTCTACTGGAACCCCGCCGGACTCGGCCAGATGAGACTGAACGAGTTTTCTCTCGGCCTATCACATCTGTCCTATGGAGATAACAGCACTTTTCTTGATAACCAGCAATCGATCACAAACAGCGCGACGAGTCTGAACGACGTCGGACTGGTTTACGCAGTTCCCGCAACGCGCGGAAGCCTCGTGTTCGGACTCGGGTATGGCCGTCAGACCGATTTTACGACTGGGCTGTCATTCTCCGCGTTCAATCCGAGCAGTAGCATTATTCAGACGATGGCTCCGGATGGAACGCCGTACCCACGGGACTATATCACCCGCGCCGAGTATTTGGAAATTGCCAGGGTCGACACGGTGAACGGGACTTTTATTAGCCCGATCAAGGATAGCTTGACTCAGAGCGGGAGGACCCTGGAAGGCGGAGGGCTGAGCTATCTGACCGCGGCCGGCGCGATCGAGGCGGCCAAGAATCTCTATTTCGGGCTTAGTCTCAATTTTATTACGGGATCGTACTCCTTCAACAGAGTTTACCGCGAGCAGGATACCAAACACCGCTACGAGACGAGTCCATTCGATTTTGCCGAGCTTTCAATCCGACAAACTATCGAGAGCGACCTGAGCGGATTTACAGCGACTCTGGGGGCCCTTTATAAGTTCGGTCCGAATAGCCGGATCGGGCTCGCGATCAAGACTCCCTCTTGGATCACCGTCCGGGAGACTTTTACCGATGACGCGACGAGCGTGTTCGATAATGGGGATGTCCTCACCGACCCGCTCGACCCGGATCCAGGCACCAAGAATGAGTATGATCTGCAAACTCCCTATGTGTTTTCTGCGGGGATATCCGTCGGATCCCAAGATCTTATGCTCTCCGGAGACATTCAGTATACGGATTGGTCACAGATGGAGTTCCGAAATCCCGATTCATACCTCGCGTCGATCAATGACACGATCAAGGATAAATACCAGCCGACTGTCAATCTCAAGGTGGGCGCCGAATACCAATTCTTCAACCCTCAAATTCGTCTGAGGGGCGGTTTCATGTATCTCCCGTCCCCGGTTAACGGCGATGCGTCATCCTTTGCCCAGAAATATGTGACGGCCGGGATCGGATTCATCGTTGAAAATTCGGTTTCGTTCGATGTTGGCTACGCCTATGGCTTCTGGGAATCCAATCACCGGATCTACCCCGGTCTGTCCACGTCACAGGTAAGCGTCCCCGAGGCCGATACAAAGACGGAGGATGTTCACACGCACAATCTTGTGGCAACGGTTTCCTACCGCTTCTGACTTCTTGCACAAAGCCTCCCGATGAAGTATATTGCTCCGTCCCGGCCACCGGGACGGATTTTTTTTGAGCATATCTGATTCTCTACGGTGGTACCCTAAATTCAATAACCGGCATCTGTGTCGAAGTTCGCAAAAATCTCTATCGGGATTTGTTTAACTCTTCTCATTACCCTCCTCGGGGGTGCTCTGGCGCTTCGCCACCTGGTTGTAAAATCGTTTCCGGTAACCAATGGAACTCTGAGAATTGCCGCCCTTCAATTCCCTGTCGATGTATATAGGGATGACTATGGAGTTCCCCATATCCGCGCGCAGAACGAACATGATCTCATGATAGCGGTCGGCTACGTGCATGCCCAGGACAGGCTCTGGCAAATGGATCTCGCCCGCCGCGCAGGACAGGGACGACTGTCGGAACTCTTGGGGAAGAAAACCCTCGACTATGATGTGTTATTCAGAACTCTGAATTTTAAGGGACTCGCGGAGTCCCTGAAAGTTCACCTCCATGCCGATTCCGAAAGAATTCTTGAAGAATACTGCGATGGGATCAATGCGTTCATCGATGATCATCGAGGAAAGTATCCTGTTGAGTTCGACATGCTGAATTACGAACCGGAACAATGGAAGGTCGAACATTGCCTCATCGCCGAACGGCTCATCGCGTGGGAATTGAATATGGCATGGTGGACCGACCTCACGTACGGCGAAATTGCGACGAGGGTCAACCCAGGGAAAATGCACGAGTTGATTCCTGAATATCCTGACTCGGTGCCGTCGGCAGTTCCCGCACCGTCGGCAGGGGAGCATTTGGCGATGATCCACGACATTCTCAGCATCGGCTCCTCCTATCGCGATTTTTTTGGCCTAGGCCCTCTCGGGGTGGGAAGCAATGCCTGGGCCGTCGATTCCTCGAAATCTCTGAGCGGACGGCCCCTGCTTGCAAACGATCCCCATCTCGCCATGCCTGCCCCCTCCCGATGGTATGAAGTACATCTCACGGCCCCCGGCTGGGACGTATCCGGGGTGTCTCTTCCCGGCATGCCCTTGGTTGTCATCGGACATAACGATCACCTTGCCTGGGGCCTCACTAATGCCATGCTTGATGATGCGGATTTCTTCGTCGAGCAGATAGATTCTAAGGATTCCTCACGATACTCTTTCCGTAACTCCCTCCTTCCCCTAGGGGTACACGAGGAGAAGCTTTTGATCAGACCATCCGATAGCCTGACGATAAGGGTGCGCACCACACACAATGGTCCGATCATCAGCGATGTTCATCCCTTCCATCTCCATCGCCATCCCGATTCTCTCTGGCATGCCAAATCGGCGATCTCGATGAGATGGACCGGGTTGGATGTGAGCGATGAAATTTTTGGATTTTATCAGATGAATCGCGCAACTTCGTACCATGAGTTCGCTCGGGGGCTCAAGGAGATCTCCGTCCCGGCCCAATCGGTTGTCTATGCCGACGTTGACGGTAATATCGCATACTGGCTTGCCGGGAAAGTTCCCATTCGTGTGAAAGGGACCCCCATGCTCCCGCAGCCAGGCTGGTCCGGTGAGGGAGAATGGGGCGGGTTCGTTCCGTTCGAGCAGCTTCCGCATCTTCTCAATCCGAAAGAGGGATTCATTGCCGCCGCAAATCAAAAAATCGCAGGGAGGAATTTCCCGTTCTACCTCTCAACCCTCTGGGAACCCGCCTCTCGTATTCTCCGTATCCGGCAGCTGCTTCAATCTTCAGAAAAATTCTCCGCAACAGATTTCCAACGGTTTCAACAGGATGTTGTTTCGCTCTACGCCCGCGATATCGTTTCGAACCTTCTCCGGACCGTCGACACCGCCGATACGTCTGGGGAAGATATACCCCAAGCCCTTAATTATCTCCGCAACTGGGATTATAGGTTTTCCCAGAGCGATATTGCTACAACGATCTTTAATGCGTTCTTTCTCAAACTCCTTTACAATACGTTTGAAGATGAGATGGGGGAAGAGGTCTTTCATGATTTCATATTTTTTGCCGCAATTCCGTACCGTGTGACAGGCCAGTTGCTCGCCGCCGATAGCTCCTCCTGGTTCGACGATGTCAGAACCCCGGAAATCGAGACGAAGGATTTTGTTGTCCGGAAGAGTTTCAGGGAAGCTCTGTCCGAACTCCGCTCTACGCTGGGATCTGAAATGAAACTCTGGCGCTGGGGAAACGTGCATACTGTTACATTCAAGCATTTATTCGGATCCACCCCCCCGCTCGACAGGGTTTTTAATATCGGCCCGTATCCGGTCGCCGGCGGAGGGACGACGGTTTCGAAAACTGACTATAGGCTGGCTTCCCCCTATGCCACCTCCGTGGGACCATCGATGCGCCAGGTTGTGGACCTCGCAACTCCGATCACCTCGTCTATCGTCATCACATCCGGAGAATCGGGACAGGCCTTCCACCGCCACTACAGCGACCAGGCTTCACTCTGGCTTAATGGCGGTTATCTCGAGATGACGATGGACTGGAATAAGATTGTGCACCAACGCTGGGACCATCTGACCCTCATTCCTCGCTGAACATGTTTTCGAGAGCTCTCGCCTCCCGCCTTAGCAATGCAGAATCTGTAACGGTTTTCACCGGCGCCGGGATATCAGCCGAGAGTGGAGTCCCGACCTTTCGCGGTAAGGAGGGCCTCTGGAAAAAGTTCAAGGTCGAGGAGCTCGCAAATTTTGATGCTTTCATGCGTGATCCCCGGCTTGTCTGGGAATGGTACCGGCACCGGATGACGATCGTATCCTCCGTCGTGCCTAATCCTGGTCACTACGCCATCGCAGAGATGGAGAATCTTTTCAAAGACTTCTCGGTGATTACTCAGAATATTGATAACCTTCATCAGCGGGCCGGGAGCAGAACGGTATACGAACTCCACGGTAGTATTGAACGAAATTTCTGCATAGGCTGCGGCCGGGATTTTCCCAATGATGCTACCGCCTTGAAGGAGGCTGTCCCACGGTGTGACTTCTGCAGTGGATTGATTCGTCCCGACGTGGTCTGGTTCGGCGAGCTTATTCCCGGCGATATCTGGAATCGATCTGTCTCTGCCGCCGAGCGCGCCGAAGTGTTCTTCTCGATTGGTACCTCCGGCGTGGTCTATCCGGCAGCATCACTTCCTTCAATTGCTAAGAGAGCGGGTGCCTATTTCGTTGAAATAAATGTTGAGCCGACCGAGCTTACCTCCAAGGCCGACGAATTCATCTGCGGGAAATCGGCCTCGGTTCTTCCCCGACTCCTTTCGATTCCTCATCCAGGACATAAACACGGTTCCCCATGATCGCGACAAGCCAGAATTTTGCCAGGACCAAGATTGTTTGCACGCTCGGCCCAGCGTCCTCCTCCGCGGAACAAATCAGCCGCCTCATCCACGCGGGCATGGATGTTGCCCGTATTAACTTTTCCCACGGGACACACGACGAGCATCTGAAAACTCTGAAAAACCTTCAAAATGCGGCGTCCAAATCGGGCGAACCCGTGAGTGTGATCCAGGACTTGCAGGGTCCGAAGATACGGGTCGGGGAGCTCCATCCACCCGAAATCCGTCTGAATCCGGGCGAGACCGTGACAATTACTGTCGCTAATGACAATGCAGCGGAGAGGGTGCTCTCTACCACGTACAAAAATCTTCCGAAGGATGTCCGGCCGGGGGATTGTGTGCTTCTTGACGACGGCAAGATTGAACTACGGGCCCTCCGGGTGACCGATACGGATGTCATCCTGAATGTTGTCACAGGGGGAGTCCTCTCCTCACATAAGGGCATCAATCTCCCCGGGGTGACCGTGAGCGCGCCATCCCTGACCGAGAAGGATAAGGAGGATCTCCGCTTCACGTTCGAAAATGATGTCGACTATGTCGCCCTTTCTTTCGTCCGGCGCGCGCACGACGTGGCGGTGCTCCGGGATTTCATCATCGAGAACGGGCCGAAAGGACGCAAGATTCCGATCATTGCGAAGATCGAAAAGGGTGAAGCGATCACTAATATCGATGAGATCCTTAAGGAAGCGGATGCGATTATGGTCGCGCGGGGAGATCTCGGGGTCGAGCTGCCGAGCGAGGATGTTCCCCTCCTGCAGAAGATGATTGCCCGAAAGTGCAATGAGATAGGAAAACCGGTTATTATCGCTACCCAGATGCTGGAGTCGATGATCAATAGCCCCCGCCCGACCCGCGCCGAGGCGAGCGACGTGGCTAATGCAGTCCTCGACGGGGCTGATGCCGTTATGCTGAGCGCCGAGACATCGGTGGGAAAATACCCTGTCGAGGCGGTCGAGGTGATGGACCGGATTATCCGTAAAACGGAGGAGCAGGTGGGACAGCACGCGGTCTTCAACCCGGATTGGCTCCCGCTCATCCACGAGTATGATCCGCTCAGCCGCTCAGCGTGTGTACTTGCCTATAATCTAAAAGCGCCAACGATCGTCGTCCTCACGCATTCTGGGTCGACTGCTACGCACGTGGCGAAATTCCGTCCCCCCGCGCGGATCATCGCCGTTACGGATCGGGAAAAGATAATGAGGCGCTTGAACCTTGTCTGGGGCATACGTGGGCTTATCGTGGAGGACCTCAAGAAGGACACTGATGCGACCTTTAAGAGAATTCAGGAACAACTCCTTGACGAGGGCTTTATTAACCACGGGGAGACGATTGTGATGCTTGCGGGTATACCCTTGTTCGAGGGACATCCCACCAACACGATTAAAGTGGATCGCGTGTGAAGGCTTCTATCAATTCGCAAAGCTCTGCCGGTTTTTCCAGGGGAAGGGAATGACCGCACTTCGGAAAAATTTTGGTGGTAATGAGCGAACCCTGGGCTCTGTCGGATTCTCGAGGAAGCGGCAGGATACGGTCGTCGCTTGCCCAAATCATGAGCAGGGGCCTACGGGTTTTCCCGAGAAGCTCCCAAGGGTCACCGGAACCCATGACGACGTTCTGCACCACATTGAGGAAGGCTTCAGGCTTCCCTTTTTTAATGATCTGCCTGTTAAACTCAAGGCATAAATCGTTCGGCCGCTTCGACAGATCATAAAACGAGAGTCTACCAAGGTGACACGCCAGCCGCCTGTTTAGTATGATCCGAGCGGCAAAGCGACGGAGGAGACTCCATTCCAGGAGCCGGGAGAGCGAAGCGCTGTGCTTGTGGAATCCTGTCGGGTTTATGAGGACGAGTTTATTAACCTGAGCGTCATCGTCGAGTCCAAGGTGAAGTCCAATTTCTCCTCCGTAGGACGTGCCGACGATCGTCGGGTATTCACATGGGAGTTCCTTGAGAACTCTGAGAACGAATCGCGTATAGTCTCTGGTGCTGTACGGATTCCGGGCACACTCCGATTCCCCGAAACCCGGTAGGTGAAGGTTTGCCACGCGAAACGATTGGGAGAGCAGCCCTGTAACGCGCTGCCAAATCAGTGGACCTCCCAATCCGTGTATCAAGAGGAGGGGAGACCCCGAACCTGAGAGCTCCACGCGCGTGCGGATCCCATCGATGCTGATATCACGCGCGTGGGCCTTTACTTCCTTTTCCATTCATCAAAAAGCTTGCCGAGCTTCTCGTCGTCGAGAAGGGTCGCGCGACCCAGGGCCATTCTTTGCCGGAATGCCTCATAAAGAGACACCGCGCAGGCAACGGAAACGTTGAGGCTTGCAATCATCCCTGACATAGGAATCTGAAAATTGCCATCAGCAAGTCTCCTTGCTTCCTCTGATACGCCCTCATGCTCGTTTCCGAACACGAGGGCAACGTTTTTTGTCAGGTCGAGCTCATAGAGCGATTTGCTTCCCTGTCCGAGGTGCGTCGTGTAAATGGCAAAACCTTCGCTGCGGAGTCGGTGATAACAGGATTCAACCGACGTGAATGGTCTCCGGGTTACCCATTTCATGGCGCTTGCCGAGCTTTTCTTTCCTATTTTTGGAAATTTATTTTTGACATAGATGAGTTGAACCTCGAGGACGCCGACGGCATCTGCGCTCCGGAGGATGGCGCTGACGTTATGCGGATCATGGATTTCCTCCATGACGACCGTGAGGTCGGATTGCCGGTGTCGGAGGACGTTAAGGAGTTTTTCTTCTCGTCGCTCCGTCATCAGGGATCAATGAGTCTGATGCCGATTCTTGCGAAGTGATAAGAGGCAGTTCGGGTTCGGCCCGTGCCGGAAAGATCTTCCTGTCCGGCCTTGCGCCCGCCCGCAGGTTGAAATGTGTCCTGAAAAGAATGTGGAGCCCGCTCATTAAACAGGGGGAGGAATTTCGCCCGGGTGCTGGTCCTCGGCAAGCTTACGTCTGAAAAACATGCTCATCTCGTCGTTCCCGGCCAGATCGTAGAGATGCGCAAGGCGCTCGTACAGCGATTTCGGCGTGCTGACGGTCGCAAGGCCCCGTTTGAGGAATTCGATGAGCTGGTTCAGGGGCGGGATGTTGAGATCGGGCTCATAGCAATCGGCTGCCTGCGTGTAAGGGGTGAGTTCGGCGGGCCTGGTGTCGGCTGCCTTTTTGTAATACTCAAGGGCAAGCTCATAGTTGTCATACATCGCATAAGTGACTTCAAAGACATTGGCAAGCCACATGAACACATCATAAGCGAGGTGAGAAAAATCCTTTGACAGCTTTTCGCCGAAGAGACAAAGCTCCGCCGGAGTCAAGGTGTGGTTCCAGAACAGCAATCGGTAGAGTTCAATGTCGTCAAGATGTTGCTGAAGGGCCTGCTGAAACGCATCGAAGATCTCATTGAATTCATTCGACGTCTCAAACCGCTTCCGTATTTCATCCACAGTCAGTTTCGACATTGTCTCGTGCCACCAATCATGAATGCCTCCCGGCTGAGAAGATTATCTGTGTCGTCGTGAAGATCGCGGAAAGGAAATCACGATTCTTTGGAGAGATCGGTATGAAACCTACCACGGTCAAGGTACTAAAGCACAGTAAGAAAATCAAGGATTACCGGGTTTTTTGACTGTCATGGAAATTCTTGCTACTATTCGGCAAAAAATGGAGGGAAGAATGGACTCTCAACAGCCGGCCGTCTCATCGTTCGTCACCAGAATGACCAATGTTTTCACGGCACCATCGGAATTATTCGCGGAATTGGCCTCCGCACCTCCTCAAACAACCTCATGGCTCGTACCTCTCTGTTTCTCGATCCTGATCGCCGTCGTCTTCACCTATTCACTTTTTTCGAATCAGTCTCTTCGTGATCAGATGTTTGAGCCTCGTATTCAAGATATGCAGGAGCAGGTTGAGAAGGGGAAGATGACTCAGGAACAGGCTGACCGGGCGAAGGAATTTATGGCTTCCTCAAGCATCGTCATGTTCACGGGGCTCGTGGGCGCTGTAATCGCTCCGCTAGCCGTCCTATTCGGTGGGGCGCTTGTCCTGTGGGCGACGGCGAAACTCATTCTGAAGGGGAACCCGTCCTATAAGAAGATGCTCGAGATGTTCGGCCTGTCTTCCCTTATCGGCGTGCTCGGCTCGATTATCACTCTCCTTCTTATGCACGCTTTCGATACAATCCACGCCTCTCCCGGCGGTTCCCTGCTCCTTCTCGGATCGTATGATCGGCACAATACCGCGCATAAGCTGGTCGCGTCGGTCACCGTGTTCGGCCTGTGGCAGACTGCACTGATAGGCCTGGGGTTTTCTCAGATCTCAGGGAAGGCTGTCCGGACAGGAATGGGGGTCGCGTTCGGTCTGTGGGCCGTGTTCGTAGTTTTCTCGGGGCTGACAGGCTGGGGCATCATGTGAGTGTTATCCGAAGTGCGCTCTCCAGTCAAATGGCTCGCCAAGTCTCACGAGCGAGCGGGGAAGGATTTTTTCCTGTCCATCGATTTCCGTCAGGCTCGCGTGGGTGTGGAGATCGCCGATGTCAACAAGCCTCGGCGGGGGCTCGGAGTGTGTGTCAACTTGATGGGAAATTCCTAGGTCCGCCGCCAGCCGTTCCCCGTTCCCGTCTTCGATAAGGATGCCTCGCACGATCAGGTCGTAGGCACGTTTGCCGTTGAGCGGAAGGGTATCGTAAAAGCGGGTATCCACCTTCCCGACGGCCCCGTCGGCTATCAGGCCAAAGCTCGACATAAGAGCCACGACGTTCAGCTTTCTGATGAAATCCTTTTGCTCATCATTCCGCGCATGCCCGGATTCGATGAGAATAGTGCTCGTTCCCCACTTCTGAAAATTGTCGCCGAATGCCCGGGGCTCGTAGCTATCATCATAGCGCGCGATGCTTCCCGGCGCTTGAGTATCGGTGATCGACGCGATGAATGAGGCGATCTGCTTGCCCCGTGTTCTCGTGGGGTTGTAACTTTTTTCCGCTTCGTATGCGGGCGCCAGCACGGCGATCGCCGTCAGGTTTTTGGTCGATCCCACCGTACTCAGTTCCTGGTCGTGGAGATTGAATCCGTAGTCGGGCTTCAGCCGGTGCTGAAGCGCGGCGAGGAGCCGGGCCTCGGGCGTGCGCTGGGCGTGCGCATCCCGGTTCATGTCAATGCCTTGGGCCGTGCGACGTTGAAAACGGGCGGCACCGTCCGGATTCAGCATTGGCACGAAGTGCAATGTCAGGGCGGAAAGGATCTTTCGGGTCGTCACAGCCTCGCGAGTCAGGATCAGCGCGTGGAGGATGTCGGCTATGGCCATCGTTCCCGTTGATTCGTCCCCGTGCATCTGCGACCAGAGGAGAAGGGCCACGGGCCCCGTTCCGGTGGTGATGTGCCGGATCGGACGTCCTTCGTAAGACTGTCCAAGCTGCCTGGCTGACACCAACCCGCCGGATTCTCTGATGAGCCGGTCCGCGACGTCGTGGAAGAGTTCGGGGGGAAATTTTCGTGCCGGGAATTCCGGGACTCGGTATGAATCATAGTGATCAAACAGAGATTCAATACGCAGAGCCTTCGGCATAGTCCCAATATAGCAAAATCATCTGTCATCAGAAGAGCTTGCCTGCCCCCCAGGGCCCTTCAGCGACGATCAGCATCCCCGTGGTTTTCACTTTCGCCCGGTGTTGAATATCTGCAAGTATTCGGGTATATTATGGCTGCGATATCTGGAATACTAATGTGTTCTGCCCGCTCCGCCTGCTTGCCGTGCAGAAAGCTATCTGTGTCTACGTGGAGTTGACGTCTTTATGAGCTATCTCGTGACTGCCCGGAAATGGCGACCCTCGGTCTTCGATGACATGGTGGGTCAAACCCATGTGACGACGACCCTCCGCAACGCGATCGCGACCAACCGACTCTCTCATGCGTATCTCTTCAGCGGGCCGCGGGGAGTTGGCAAAACATCTACAGCCCGGATTCTCGCCAAGGCTATCAATTGCCTTCACCCTATCACCCAAAACCCCGATAACGAGTGCGAACTCTGCCATGAGATCAGCGAGGGACGCAGCGTCAACGTGTTCGAGATCGATGGTGCGTCTAATCGCGGAGTCAACGAGATTCGGAATCTTCGTGAGGCCGTTCGTTATGGCCCGGCTAAGGGTAAGTATAAGGTCTACATCATTGACGAAGTGCACATGCTGACGAAGGAGGCGTTTAACGCTCTCCTGAAGACCCTCGAGGAACCACCGCCCTATGTTATCTTCATTTTCGCAACGACGGAAGTCCATAAGCTCCCTCCTACAATCCTCTCCCGGTGCCAGCGGTTCGACTTTCGCCGAATCACGATCGACGAGATAATCGAACGGCTCCGCTTCATCGCGGGTAGGGAAGGGATCACTATTGCAGATGACGCGCTGATGCTCATTGCTAAGCGGGGCGACGGATCGCTCCGCGATGCTCAGAGCATTTTTGATCAGGTCGTGTCTTTCTGCGGGGAGACTATCACGGCTTCTCAGATCATCTCAATGCTCGGCATGGTCGACGAGGAGATGCTCTTCCGCATGACGACCTTCATCCGCGAGAAAGACGCCAGGGGAGGACTGATGCTTGTCGATGAGCTCGTCAACGGCGGCTTCGATGTGAAAGAGTTTCTGAGCAATTTTACGCTGCATCTCCGGAATTTGCTTGTCGTCCGGGCGACAGCTTCAACGAAACTTATAGAGACGTCAGAGTTTTATCGGAAAAAATATGAGGAAGAATCGAAGGGTTTTAGTGAGACAGATCTGCTGCGCCTGATCCGGATCGCAAGCGAAACGGAGTCGGCACTCCGGGTGAGTCAGCTGATCCGCCTGAAACTGGAGATCGCCATTATGCTGATGATGAAGATGGACGCGAGCGTGGAGATCTCCCGGGTGCTGCATGCCCTCGGCGAGCTCAGGAACGCAAACGGCACGTCCCCGGTCTCCATTCCCAAGAAACCTGACGACCGTTCCCCCGAGCTTCCGCTCAGCGGCAGCGTCAGAGCATCCCAGCCCCGGCTCCGCCCCGATCAGATGATCACCGGCCTCAATCCCGAGAATTCTGGGAAGATCATGCTTCCTCATTCTCCGGGTGTTCAAAGCATTCACGCGGAAACCGCGGCGCTTCCCTCTGAGGAGATTCCGGGAGTTATATCGGCGGACGAGATCGCCGTCAAATGGCCTGCCGTTGTCGAAGAGGCCAGAAAGGAACGAATCGCCGTCGGAACGATGCTGAGTGAGGCTAATCTCGTCGACGTCCATAATAATATGCTCCGGATAGGTTGCCCTGATGACTTTCATCTGGATGGGCTGCGACGCAATCGACAGTTTCTTCAGGACATCGCCCACCGTGTTTACGGTGCCAAAGTCCAGCTTGAAACCATTATTTCCCGTGACCCCGTCCAGCCCAGTACTCAGGCCGTGAACAAAAATCCTGCCACTGACCGCAAGGCGGAAGCCACGTGCGATACCACCGGAGAGTTCCATGACCATCCCGTCGTCCGGGCGCTCATACGCGAATTCGGGGCAGAAGAGCTTGGGTGAGGTTCACGGCGGGTCCCGCTCTATGATTCGACTTCTCCGACGCTCGGTTTTTCTCGCAGCTGCAGCAATTCTCTGTCTTTCCTCAGAATCTTCGTCTGCTTCCACAGGTAAATATGCGGGGGAGTTTATTGCGATTGGAGTCGGCGGACGGGCTCTGGGACTCGGGAGCTCCTATGCCGCCCTCGCCAATGATGTGACGGCAGGTTACTGGAATCCCGCCGGGCTTTCCTCCCTGTCATATCCACAAATTGCCCTCATGCACGACGAGCGCTTCGGCAGCCTTGTAAATTACGATTATGCCGCCGTGGCCCTTCCGGTCGGGATGACGTCGACTTTGGGACTGAGCGTTATTCGCTTGGGCGTCGATAATGTTGCTAATACGAAGGACGCCTGGGTCGATCAGAATAACGACGGCCTGCCGGATCAGAATGAAATTGATTATAGCAAGATTCGGTACTTTAATACCGCCGATTGGGCATTTTATTTTTCGTACGCCCGGAGACTCACTCATGATTTATCGTATGGGTTGAATCTGAAGTTTATCCGCCGTCAGAACGGCGGTCAAACTGCAACAGGCATAGGGTTCGATGCTGGGGTCCAGTATGTCATCGACGAAAGGGTTGCCCTCGGTGCGAATTTCCAGGATCTGACAACTACCCTCATCGCCTGGAATAACGGGAGGAACGAGCTGATCTCCCCGACTCTCAAGCTCGGAGCGGCATATTTCATCGACGCGCTCGGAGGCAGATTTTCACCGACCGTTGACGTGGATACCCGGTTTGAAGGGCGAAAATCGGCGTCGAATGCGCATATCGGTAGGGTAAGCTTCGATTTCCACGGCGGCCTTGAGTTTGACTTTCAAAGAGCGATTGCCGTCCGCGCCGGGATCAGCGATATCGGGTCCCCCAATTTCGGCACCGGCATTCATCTCTCGAAACTTGATATCGACTATTGTTTTTCTAAATTCGATGCCGTGGGTCAACTTGATGACACCCACCGCATCTCGCTTACCTTCACGCTGCAAGCGGAACAATTTGCTCGCGGTGGCGAATAAGTGCTGATAACGAGAGCCTCCTGCTGCTTCATCGCTCTTATCGCCGCCTCGTGCACCACTACAGGTCCCTATTCCAACGACTATCCTCTATCGGACGATGTGTTTCATTCGCGGGATGGCGTTCTGACCGGGAAAATCCCGCAGGGATGGTTTTCGTCATTGGAGGATACGCTGACGCCGGCGCTCACGGCTTGGATAGTCAAGAACGATCTCACAGCCTCCCTTTCGCTGAAGATCCTTTCGCTCGATCGGCTTTCTGCCCAGAGGGTTCTGAACGAGGGGGTGATGCTCCTGGCTCATATCAGCGCGGCGTTCCACGGCGAGGCCCTTCACGTACAGGCTTCCGAGTTGAAGGAGTTTGAATTTCGGGGGAAAAAGTATTGCGGCTATGAACTTGGCGACGGATCCGGCAGGCGCCGGATTGTGGTTTTCACAGCCCGCAGCAGGTTTTACGAGTGCGAGGCAAGGGTTTTTGGAGCGTCGCGGTCGGATGGGGAGCTTCCCAGCGTCTTCTCAGCACAACAGACGCTGCTATCATCACTGAGGTTCTGATCCTATTTTGTGCGCAGAACGAAAACCCCGTTCCAGTCATCCGGGGGAGGCGATGCAATGTATGTGTGGGACCGCTCGATGTACATCTGGCTGGGGGGATCTCCCGGCACAAGCTCAAGCGCCCTGACAAAATGACCAATGGCGTCCCGCCACTGTCTCTTCCGGTATGCGGCAATCCCGAGCATGTACCGCTCGGCGAATTGAATGCGCTCGGGTTCTATTCCGTCTTCGAGCATCGCTAGGACCTCGTACACCCGTATCGGCTCCGTTTTCCCCGCTACGATCAGCATGTCCAGTTCCCTTGCAAAGACTTTCTCCCTCACCTGCTTGTAGGTGCTCTCGCTGATCATAATATCGGTGCCGTACTGTTTGTTGGCGCTTTCAAGCCGTGCTCCTAGGTTGACGCTGTCGCCGATCACCGTGTAGTCGAACCTGTTCGCCCCTCCCATATTCCCCACTATCGCCTCCCCCGTATTGATGCCGATCCGTGCCGCCAGCATCGGCTTTCCCTCGCTTCTCCAGGCTTCTCTCATTCCGTTCAGGGCATGCTGCATCTGGATCGCGGTCTTGCAAGCGCGAACGGCATGATCCTTCTGCGGAAGCGGTGCTCCCCAGAAGGCCACGATGGCATCACCTTCGTATTTGTCAAGGGTCCCGTTGTTGAGGAGGATGATGGAAGTCATCATGCTTAAGTATTCATTGAGGACTGTGACAAGATTTTCAGGAGACAATTTCTCCGAAATCCGTGTAAAATTCTCGATGTCGCTGAAGAAGACGGTGACCTCCTTCCGCTCTCCCCCCAGCCTGAGTTTCTCAGGATTCGCAACCAGCTCGTCGACGACGGTCGGGCTGACGTACCGGCTGAACATGCTTTTTATAAGGGCCTTTTGCTTCCTCTCGGTGACGTAGTTATACACGGTGCTTCCGACATAGCAGATGATGACGGCGAGGAATGGGCTTGTCATATCCGCCAGAAAATTCCAGTCGATGAAGAGCCGAATCGATGCCCAGTATATGATAAAAAGTTCCGCCATGATGATAGCAACTCCGAGCACCTCGACCATGTAGCTGTACTTCGTGCGAATGCCCTTAAGAGCCGCTGTGAATACGAAAGTGAAGAGGCTGAGGCCGAAAACGACGAGGGCCGTTAGCCAGAAGGGCTGGCGTGTGATGAAGTTTCTGTCGACGATGTTTTGTACGACGTTTGCATGAATCTCGACGCCATACATTTTGTTGTCGCCCTCCTGGCGACCCTCAGCGATGGAGACCGGGAAGAGGTCCTTGTCCTCCGGCATCGTCGATCCGATGAGAACAATCTTTCCCTCGAATGTCCCATCATAGAGATACCCGTTCTCCGGATCGTCGAACGTGTTTATCTGTACCCCGGGGTTGTTGCGCTCTTCCGTTGTCTGAAAATCAACGTCGTCGAGCACGTCGGCAATGTTGATTCGCCTGAATGTGTTCGACGGGCCGTAGTAGTTGATGAGGAATGAGGTCGGATCGAATTGGGGAATCGAACGGTCCCCATAATCGAAACGGCCCCGATCCGGTTCTGCCGTCGCAGTTTTCGGCCGTGCGAAATAAGTGTTCACGACGGCCATGGAAAATGTGGGGATGTTCCTGTCCCGTGCCGGATCGTATATGTAGGGCATGTACCGGCGTAAGACCCCGTCTACGTCTTCCCGCGCGTTAACCAGTCCCATGGAGCTCGTGGAGTCTATGTAGAAATTTCCATAACGCTCACCGCGTTCCTGCAGGATCCCGCGGTGTTCGTCGGTCTCGAGTTTTCCTGCCAGGACGACATTTCCCGTTTGGCGCAAGGCATCGCGGAACTCCCGATCGTTTTCCGGGTGCTGTCCATCCGGCGAACTCAGGATCACGTCGAGGCCGATAGCTTTCGCCCCAGCCTTCCTGAGGTTTCGTATGGCACGTGTGTAATAGGAGCGCGGCCAGGGCCATCTCTCCGGAAGTGATTTGAATGACTCTTCCGATATCTCGACGATGACGACGTTCGATGTGTTCCGGATGGCGGTGTTCGTCCCCCGTTGCTGAAAACGGAGATCGATTAATGCAAGCTCTGCCCGGTGAAGCGGGGGGAATCCCCCGAGTATGTCCTGTGTAAGGATGAGGACGAACGCGGCGACTATGAAGCTGATTCCGATGTGGGTGAGGAAAATGCGGAGAGGTTTTGAAAACCAGCGTCTCATGTTAACCTCAGAGGCCCGCGCGCAGAACTATGCTCCAGATTATATCATTGGTGTTCCCAGCCGTCTGGTAGAGCCTGGAGTTGAAGAAGAGGCCAAGCGTTGTTTGGAGGCTGAGGTTTTGGGCGAAAAAGTACTCGCTCCCTAAATCCACAAGGACGCGCTGGATGTCGCCCAAAGTGGGAGTCACCGAACCCTGGAGGCGTAAGCGATCTTCTGCGAGACGATAGCGGGCCAGCGCGGTCAGGCTTGTGTATGAAAGCGGTGCCCGTTTCGATGTTGTTCCTCCGGATGTGTCGGGTAAGGCAAACATGCTCGAGGAGACTGAGAATCCTACCGACGTCTCCAGCGGAATTGAGTATCGTGTGATGTTGTTGAGAGAGACTGATGTCGTCCGTGTGTCAAGATCACGGTAGCTTTGATCGTCGCGGGATGATGTGCTTACGCTTAGGGATGCGGTGTGATGCTCTCCAAGGACGAACGATTTGCCGAGCTGGATAATCACACGGTTTGTCCGGTCTTCAATGGCGAAGAGCGTATCGGATAGCGGCCTGCCGTTTGAGTTCGCCGCACGAAGGTAGGCAACGGTGACTGATGGCGCTTCCGTCCTCGGATAATACGAAACTCCGATGTTTGCCGTCGTTCCGGTCGTCGTTGAGGCCTTCGTGTCTGCAGTGTTGTCATTCATTCGCTCGACCCCCGCCGTGATCGAGATCTGCCCATCCACGATCCGGACGCGGTCAGAGATGCTGTATCCCCCCACATCCGTTCTCAGGAAAGATTGTCCGAATGATTCGTAGCTCTCGCCGTGTCTCAGGGCCGATATTCTAAGGCTGTTGGAAAAGTAGTTGAGAAAAAGGGTCGCTTCGTATGACAGCGTCGGGAGGTTTTTTGCGCTAAGAGGGACAAGGTTTTCATTCACGGTGATGAAAGGGGAGATGATGTCACGTATGCGCCGGATATTATCCCTCGTGGATTTCTTGTATGTCGAGTCGGGGTATAATTGATCGATCTGCTCATCGGTGAAGGTCCCGCCGGTGATGTCTCTGTTTGTCGCGCTCACGGCGGCCTGCCCGGTGAGTTCGAGCCTCCTCTGATCAAATGTGAGGAGGAGATCGGATCCGATGACGAGGTTCTCCTGCGGCTTCACTCCGTAGCGTATCGAGCTCAAGTCGTCTTTAGATTTCAGGTATGTGAAACCGATGTGTGATTCGTCTCTTCGTCCGAAGCTCGGCCTGATGACGAAGAGGGTCCTGCTGAGCATACCATATCGTATTTTCGCCCAGGAGGGGGCCGTATGAATTGAGTCGAACGACGCCGAAGGGTCGCTCGCCTGCTGCGTGGCAAGGCTTTCACGGGGAAAGGTGGAGAGGAGGTTCCCTTCGATTGATCGGACGATCTCCCCCTGGCTGATGTCAAGATTGAATTTGCCAAGCATGAGGTTGCCCGTAATACCTCGGACGCGCTTTCCATTCATGAGAAGATCAGGGAAAACAGGATAGGCGTCTCCGTATCCGATCCGCAACCACGGAGACACTCCTTCAACGAAGAAGCGGTTTTGCGGCTGGCGGTCTGATTTTTCCTCATTGGTCACGAATAATTTCCCGTTGATGTCAAACTGCCCACTGTGCCCGCTGGCCGCAAGCGTCACACGATTATACGACTGCACGTCGCTTGATATGTTCTCATTGCGCGTTTCAAGCTGAAGCGAGGAGCTGTATGTCCACAGGCCAGCCTCCCCCGCCATTGACCTTGTCTCCCCAGGTCCCGCCACGGAGAAATATCTTGAGAATCCTTCAAGCAATCTTCCCTGAATATCATAGACCTGAATTTTAAGAGTGTGAACCCCGGTTCCAAGGCTTGTGAAATTTTCTGGCCTGAGAACGACAAGATCACCCGTCTGTGCCGTTTTTTCAGAGAAATCTGCTCCGTCCACCGTGACGGAGATTTTTGACCGATCCAGGGTTGAGTCGAAATTGATGAGGGAAAAAGAAATGAGCACATCCGGCGATCGCAGTGATTCCCCGGCCTCGGGGCTCAACAGGATGAGGCGTTCGGGGCTCATCGCCGTCTCTATGCTTACCTTGAGCGGCTGTTGCTCCGGATTCTCAAGGGGGTATGTTTCAGGAGGGACGGGCGCTCGGAATGTGAGGACGAAATAGTATTCGAGAATCGGTGCCGCAACCACAGGAATCGTCACAGCTGCGTCATTCCCCGTGACGGCCATCTCGAGCCGGTGAAAGTTGGTTTCGCCGAACTGCCTGTAGGAGAGTTCTACGCGGGCGAGTAACTCAGGCTGTAGGAGCTGTGCATGGATCGCGAGCGGGCTGCCCGCCCTGGCTGTTCCGACGTTGACCTGGGAGATCCTCTCGCTTATCTGGGCTGTCGATGCGGCGGAAGCG
The DNA here is from genome assembly GCA_964410105.1 of uncultured Chlorobiaceae bacterium. Lineage (GTDB taxonomy): Bacteria > Bacteroidota > Ignavibacteria > UBA10030 > SZUA-254 > CAYPFY01. Next base: position 189,023 of record CAYPFY010000002.1, on the reverse strand, counting down.
ACCAGACAGGCGAGGAGTATCCAACCAGGATGGCGCGGTGTGTGGCTCGCGGCGGGTCGCACAGATTCGGCGCTCTTTTATCGAAGTCTTTCTGAAGTACCCATGTTCCAATCTCTCTGCACGATCATCACCGGTTGTATCTCAGTTTCAGTTCCTTTTTGTTTCCCTGCGAATCACGGAGTTCGAGCTTCAGCTCGTTCCCTGTATCACCGGTTGCCGCAGTATTCGCATCGGCTAGCTCCTGCTTCGTCGCCTGCCGCACGCTCACCGACCCGTCCTGATTTGAGAAACCGATGAAACCGGCTCCCACTTCGACGTCTTTGCCCGATGCGCTGTTCCGCAGGTTTACCAGGCCTTCTCCAACGACAAGTGTGTCGCTTCCCGCACCGCCGCTCCACTTTCCCTTTGTGCCACGGATAGAGGCAACTGACGTGGGTGACGTGAGCCGGAATTGCTCGTTCTGTCTCTGCTTCTTGACATCGAATCCGAACGATCCACCGGTGAGCTGGATCGTCCGAATCAGGGATCCTCGTGAACCCTCGCCGCTCACGGTCAGGATTGATTGCTCGCGCACGCGAAGGACGCTATTGTCGAGGAATTTTACAATTGCAAGCGAGAGCTTGCCGGTCTTGACCTGGTCACCTGAGGTGAGGTTTTCACCCTTTACCGTCTTGATCCATTCACCCGCGGCCTCTGCTTTCCTTGTTACATCCTGCACGGTCTTGAAAACCAGGGCAAGGGTAGATGCGTCTGACGCCTGCCCCTGGTCGCTCGTCGCTACGACGGCGCCGATGATGCAGACGATGATAAACTTCACCATGAAAGGTCTGTCCATGCCCATTCTCCTTTATTCAAGGCTCAGATCGATGCCGTCCGCAATTGCCCTCAGTTCGTTGATCAGCGTGAGCAGGTCGGACTGGGAAAGAGCTGTCCCGTTTAAGTCGTAATGCCCCGAGAGCTTGTATCCGCCGTTTCTCAGCTGCGTGAAGAGGGCCGAGTACCGGGGACCTAGCATCTCTTCCAGCGCCGCAAGGATCGCGTCGTCCGCATTCGCCGACGCATCAGCAGAAACCCGGAACAGGCCGATCGGACTTGTCACGGAGGCGAATGTTCCCCCGGCACCGAGTTGCTTCTCAACAACTCGCCAGACATACTCCTTCCCGCTTTCGAGCGGACGCCCGCCAGCGTACAGAAATGAATTGACACCGTTCAGCTCTACCTCGAGCATGGGGGGCCTCCTGTCGATGGCATCTTCCCTCGATTGAGCCCCTGACTTTTCGGACACCGTCAATATCGCGCTCCTTCCATCCTGATAGAATTCTAAAAGCGGGAATTGGTTCACCGTCTCGCCGTCACGGGGAGAACGGAGCTCTACGCGCGATGCATTCTCAATGATGAATACGATTGGCTCGGTCGTGACAATGCCGCACCCCTGAGGATTGAGTTTGAGGGTGAATGTGTATGTCCCCGCCGGAAATTTTCCTGTCCCAAGGGCCACATCCTGTACTTTGTCCTTCATCTCCTGGGGAAAGATGAACATGGAATCTTTGATCCCCCCGCCTCGTCCCAGGTTTAGGTTGGTGATGACGCTTCCGCCGGCAGGAATACCGAATGTCTTTGAAACGAACATGAGGTGATCATGAATCGGTCCGCTGCTTGCGAGCGTGGCCTGAAGATCAATGTCCAGGTTAGCGTAGGCGGTCGTTCCACCTGTATTGCTGATATTCATCGTGAAGAGTAGGCTGCGGCTTTCGAAGTGCGCAAAGTCAATGTCCGCAACGGAAAGCTGCTGTGCCGGCGTATAGCTCACTCCGAGTGTGATGGGGCATTGCGCCCGCGCCCCGCCGTTAACGCTTGCAGCCTGCGCAGCTCCCAGAAACAGAAGTACCCTGAAAATCCTTTTGGCTTTCATCTTTGCTCCAGACTTTGAGGTACAATATCGTTAAAACCGTGGGTAGACGGAAGGAGGATGTGGCAGTAATCACCAGGAAAGTCTAAAACTTGGAAATATCGTTGTAAATGACCAATGCCATAAACGCCAGCAAGATTATAACCCCCGCCTGCTGGATTGCAACCTTTACTTTATGCGGGATCTCCCTTCTGAATATTTTCTCATAAATGAGCATGACCAGATGGCCACCATCGAGCGCGGGGATGGGGAGGATGTTCAGAATGGCAAGGCTCATGCTTAGCTGGGCCATGAACCACACAAAGACCAGAAATCCCGACTCCGCACTCTGGGTCGCGAGCTGGGCGATAGCTATCGGACCCCCGAAGGTCTCCTTGAGCGTCGCACGCCCCGTGAATACTTTGCTGATCGTGAGAGCGAACAGGCTTACCGATTGGCCAATATCTTTCACTCCCTCTCCCAATGCTTCGAAGAGAGAATACTTGATTTTCCGCGACGGTCCGATGTATCTGCCCCCGATTCTTATACCTATTCGCCCCTCCGGCGTTACCGTGATTGTGCCCGAAAGTGATGTGACCCCGCGCTTCCAGCCAAGTGTGACCTGGCGTCCGGCGTTCTGTTTGATCAGGGAGACGATCGATGGCCAGTTGACCGACCTCCCATTCAGGGTTTCAAGGGTGTCTCCCGGCTTCAATCCCAGCTGTTCCGCCGGCATTTTCGGTTCCACGACTTCGATGGTTGCAATCGTGTGCGCCACGGCGATCTCGGTCGGGTTGTCCGATCCGGGCTTGATGCCTCGTGCGGGGAGAAAAATTGAGATCGATCTTCCCTTTCTGTCGACGTCGAGGGTTACTTCGTTCCCAAGGTTTTCGATGTAAAGGACGGTCTGAACTTCCTCCCAGTGGTGGACCGGCTTGCCGTTTATCGCCAGAATCTTATCCCCCGCCTTCAGACCCCCCTTTTCAACGACGCTTCCTTCCGCCACATATCCAACTTCGGTCGTTTCCTGGATGTATGTACCGCGTACGTAGTGGATGCCCCAAAAGATGCCTACGGCAAGGAGAACGTTCATGATGACGCCTGCACAGATCACTACCATCCTCGCCCACATGGGCCGTGAACGAAACTCCCACGGCTCGGGCGGACGATCGATGTAGTCGGCATCCATCGTTTCGTCGACCATGCCTGCGATTTTGACGTAACCCCCCAGCGGGAGCCATGAAATGCAGTAGTCGGTCTCTCCGATTTTCTTTCCGAACGCCCTCGGAGGAAATCCGATCGAGAATCGATCGACGCGCATGCCCGTCAGTTTGGCTGCTAAAAAGTGTCCAAGTTCGTGGACAAAGACGAGCACGCCGAGGGTGATCGCGGTATAGAATATCATGTTGAGAATCTGCATGGGGTGCGATCTATCCGAGGGCTGATGCGCTCTGCGCCCGGGGGACGAGGAGGGAGCGCGTCTCCGCATCTGTGGCGATGATGTTTTCGATCGACATGTCCTGCGTTAGCGGCACCCGCTCCAGCGCGTGCCGGATCATGGGCGGGATCTTGTCAAACGAGATTCTTTTTTCCAGAAACATAGAAACAGCGATTTCATTTGCCGCGTTGAGGATGGTTGGCGCCGTGCCTCCCGCCTTCAAGGCGTCATAGGCAAGCTGAATGCACTCGAATCTTTCGTTGTCAGGCTTGAAGAATGTCATTGTCCCGATTTCCGCGAGGTCGATTCTTGCATACGCGGACGGGATCCGTTCGGGGTACGTCAGGGCATACTGGATCGGAATTCGCATGTCCGGCATTCCGAGCTGGGCCTTCACCGATCCATCGACGAACTCGACCATCGAGTGAATGATGGATTGAGGGTGTATGATGACCTCTATTCTTTCCGCCGGAATATTGAAGAGCCAGTGTGCCTCGATGACTTCGAGTCCCTTGTTCATCATCGTGGCCGAATCTATCGTGATCTTGCTTCCCATTTTCCAGTTCGGGTGCCGCAGCGCGCTCTCCACTGTGAGACCGCTGAAATCTTTTTTTTCAACCCCTAGGAACGGTCCGCCCGATGCAGTCAGGATTAGCCGGTCGATGGTCCGGGCGCTTTCCCCCGCCAGACACTGCAGTATAGCGCTGTGTTCGCTGTCGATGGGGATGATCTGCGCGCCGTTTCCCCGGCTAAGTCGCGTGACTATCTCACCGGCGACGACGAGGGTTTCCTTGTTCGCGATGGCGACTGTTTTGCAGTGCTTCATGGATTCCACGGTCGGCTCTAATCCGGCAAATCCGACCAGGGAACTGATGACGACGTCGACGTCCGTCCGACGGGCTAACTCTCTTAAGCCTTCCCTCCCGGCGAGGACTTTTGGAGAGCCGTTGACCAACCGCTTGAGCTCCGCGGCAGATCTTTCGTCAAGGACTGCGACCTCCGAGGGATGGAATTTTTCTATCTGGCGCCGAAGGAGTCCGATATTCTTGTTAGCCGTAAGGTAGTTTATCCGGAACCGGTCCTGGTTCTGAGCGATGACGTCCAGGCTTGCCTGACCGATCGATCCGGTCGATCCGAATATTGAAATTCTCTTCATTCTATAAAATAATATGCCCCAACAAAGGAGGGGCACCGTGCTTCTCTCAAGGTAACGAAATCGGAGTTTCTAAACAAGGCGCTCCACGCCACGTTTCCCGCATGCCGGGAAATAGTTTGCCTGCTCCGGCGGCTCTTCTCGGGAACAATGAGAAAAGTTTCAGCGATTATTCCTCCGGAGGTAATGCCCGGACCACCATGATGCCTTCCTGACTAGCGTGTTTTGCCAAGTATTCCGCGAACGGCTCATCCGTGATTGTTACATCCAATCCTTTGTCCGGCGCATGGAGGAGGTGCAGCTTCCCGTCACCTCCCCATACCGCGATTCCCGTATGACTGATGTCGAGGCCTTCAGCAGTGGTTGTGATGGCGATGAGATCGCCGGCCCTGATTCGCGTAACCGCTGCCCTGACCCGGGCCTTCGGAATGTAGTATATTTCATGGGTCCGCAGGCTATCCTCCTGCGCTAAGATCTGTTGGTATATGCTGTCCTTGGCGAGCCTCGGGTAAAGGCGCCGGTGTGCCGACATGAAGTTGATTTCTTTGGTATAGGGGATCCCTCCAAGTTCCTTTGTCACATCCCTCACGATGGCTTTGGACTGATTGTCGTGGATCCAGTCGGAAAAATAATGGAGGCGGCTCGCATACCCCCCTATTATTCCGTGCCGGTATCGAATGGTCTGTAATTCGTGACGGTACGTTTCAAAGGAGAGCCGGTTCCCCTTGATGCATCGGGCAAGGGCAAGGACATTTTCAACGAGCGTGACGCAATCAAATGACGAAAGGCGACAGATGAGTCGCTCTGAATCGCCGATTTCAAGGGTGTTCGCCTCGTAGGGCTTCCCGATGAATTTTTCTCCGACGAATTTTATGATCTGACCCATGTCTTTGCCCACCAGCTTCCGTTCAAACGCCGCGGAAAAGATACGGTTGGCTTCCGTCTGAGTCTGTGAGTGAACGGATGAGAACGTTACAGGGAGGAGAAGGGCAACAGCGACGAGCTGCCGGACCATGGACAGTTCTAGAACGGAGAGTCTTCCTCGATCGGGACCGGTGGCGCCAGAGCCGCAATCGCCGGGGGGGTGCGTGCCTCGAATCCGGCGTATTCCTTGACAAATGTCAGAAGGACGACTCCGGTCGGCCCGTTTCTCTGTTTGCCGATGACGATCTCGGCAATGCCTTCGGAAGGAAATTCGTTTCCTTCCTGGTCGACGACCTTCTTCTGATCGTATGTTTCCGGGCGGTGGACGAAGAGGACAACGTCTGCATCCTGCTCGATCGCGCCGGATTCGCGCAGATCCGCAAGCATCGGTCGGCGATTCGTGCGCGACTCGACCGCCCGATTGAGCTGAGAGAGAGCTACGACCGGGATGTTAAGCTCTTTCGCCAGGGCTTTCAGCGAGCGGGATATCGTGGAAATCTCTCGCTCCCGCGATTCCGCATTCTTGGGGCCCTGAACGAGCTGGAGATAGTCAACGATCACCATACCAAGGTTGTGCTCCGCCTTGAGCCTGCGGGCTTTGGCCCGGAGCTCGAGTATGCTGAGAGACGCCGAATCGTCAATGAATAGTTTTGAATCAGACAACCTGCCGGCTGTCCGGCTTAGTTTGGCCCATTGCTCGTCGGAAAGTCTTCCTGTTCTTAGGAGGTGAGCGTTGACTTTCGCCTCCGATGATAATAGCCGTATGACCAGCTGCTGCTCCGACATTTCTAGGCTGAACACAGCAATAACGGTCTTTTTCTTGTCGGTAGCTGCGTGGCGGGCAATCGATAGTGCCAGTGCAGTCTTTCCCTGGCTGGGCCTGCCCGCAACGATGATGAGGTCCGATTTCTGAAATCCGCCGGTGAGTTCGTCCAGCCTGGCAAAGCCGGTCGGTACGCCCGTGATGCCGCTGTGCTTCCCGTGGAGGCCCTCCAGGAGCTCGAACGTCTCGTGAACGGCCTTTTTGATGGGGGAAAAAGATTTCTTGAGCCTCCGCTCCGAGATCTGGAAGATCTTCCCTTCCGCGTCGTCGAGAAGGTCGAGCGGGTCTTCGGAATCGTTATAGGCCCGCGTCACAACTTCCGAGGAGGAAGAGATCAGGTTGCGGAGAAGGGCCTTCTCCAGGACGATTCTCGCGTGGTATTCAACGTTTGCCGACGAGGTGACATTCATCGTGAGGTCCGTGATGATCACAGGGTCCTCGGCCGTATTGAGTTTGCCGCGACGGCGCAGTTCTTCGGTGACGGTGACCGCGTCGATGGGATCGCCCTTCGTGAACAACGCGACCATAGCTTCGTAGATCTTCTGGTGGACGGGGTTGTAAAAGCTCTCAGCGTCGAGCACCTCCAGTGCTTTCGGTACCGCTTCCTTGTCGATGAGCATCGCCCCGAGAACGGAACGCTCTATGTCCACTGCCTGGGGTGGAACACGGCTGCCGGGAGAACTTTCTGTAACGCCAGAGGATGGTTTGTTTGCTTCAATCACATGGCGCCCTTCGGTGATTCATACGCACTTTTGAACATTTTCATGTCTTCCCATGTGGGCTTTTTCCACTCCGGGTTGCGAAGGAGTGCCGCGGGATGATACGTGACGATGAGCCGGCTGCCCCGATAGTCATGAATTTTTCCCCTGAGCATGCCCAGGCTGGCTGTTGTCTTCAGCAACCATTGAGCCGAGGTGAGGCCAAGGCAAATGATGAATTTCGGCTTCACGAGCTCTATTTGCTTGTTCAGATAAGGCGTGCATTCCTCGCTCTCACTCGGCGTCGGGCGCCGGTTATTCGGCGGACGACATTTGAGTATGTTGCAAATGTACACGTCGTCTCTCTTCATCCCGACCGCTTCGATGATTTTTGTGAGCAATTGGCCGGCCCGGCCGACGAAGGGCAGACCCTGCGCGTCCTCATCCGCCCCGGGAGCTTCCCCGATGAACATTACGTCTGCATGGGGGTTTCCGTCGCCGAAAACAAAATTGATCCTGCTGTGCCCGAGCGGGCATTTCAGGCAGCCGCATATTTCTTTTCGCAATGCCTCCATGCTCTCACTCCGCACCCACGGCTCATCCGGGTAATCGGACCCTTCAGGCTTGTTCTGCGCCCTGTCGCTCTTTTTCTCGTCGTAGATGATGTTGCCAAACAGATCCTGTTGCTGGGAAAAATACCTCTGTACATCGGACAAAAATCTCGGCATGTCGTTCTGTGTCACCGGGGTCGTCTCCTGGCGAGTGGGGGCGTCGCTGGGAGTTTCCGTGAAATCCTGTCCAGGATTTCCTCGGCCACATCAAACTTTGACATTTTTCTGAGACGCTCTTCCCTTCCGTTCCTCGATAGAATTGTGACGATGTTGGTGTCGGCACCAAACCCCGCTCCGTCCCGTAGCGGGTTGTTCAGAACAATGAAGTCAAGGTTTTTTTCTTTCAGTTTTTTCCGGGCGTTCGGAATTCCTCTTCCGGTTTCCAGGGCGAATCCCACGAGAAGGGTTTTGCCCTTCGTCTCTCCCAGCTGACGCAATATATCCGTTGTCGGCCTCAACCGCAGAGCGAATTCGTCCTCGCCCTTCTTGATTTTCCGGGATGAGACGGAGACAGGGGCGTAGTCTGAGACAGCTGCCGCCATGATGATTGCGTCCATTAAACCGCGGTGCTTCTTCACCGCAGCGTACATATCGGCGCCCGACTCGACGTCGATCCGCTTGACGTTCCGCGGGGTGGCCAGATGCACGGGGCCCGATATGAGGGTGGTCTCCGCTCCCCGCTGCGCCGCCGCACCGGCAATCGCAAATCCCATCTTTCCGGAGGACCGATTGCCAATGAACCGTACGGGATCTATCGCCTCCCGAGTGGGGCCCGCTGTGATGAGTATTTTTTTTCCTTTCAGATCCTGATGCGTTTTCGACAGTATCTCTTCCAAGGCCGCTGTGATGATGCCAAGATCCGGCAGCCGCCCGGGCCCCGTGAGCCCGCTTGCCAGTTCCCCCTCTTCTGGGGGCAGGACAGCGACTCCCATTTCCTTGAGTTTTGAGACATTGCTCTGAGTCGCCGGGTGCTTCCACATGTCGACATCCATCGCAGGGGAGATGACTAGGGGGCAGCGGACGGCGAGCGCTAACATGCTGACAGTGTCATCGGCGAAACCCTGGGCGAGCTTAGCGATGACGTTGGCCGTCGCAGGAGCAATAACCATGAGATTCGCCCACTCGCCGAGCGCGATGTGCCATGTTCCAGTGCGAACGACCTCGGAAGATTTTTGAGGAAAAGCCTCCGTCCGTACTTCCTCTCCGGAAAGAGTCGAAAGAGTCAAGGGGGTGACGAATTCCTTCGCACTATCCGTCATGACGATGCGCACTTCCGCTCCCGATTTCCTGAGCTCGCGGACCAGGAAGGGGATCTTATAGGCACTGATTCCCCCCGTGATTCCGAGAATGATGTGCTTTCCCTTCAGCATAGGGGCCCGAAGCTCCCGCGAGTTCAGGTGGTAAGAGGAGGCGTCTCTTCGTCTTTATACCGGAAGGCGAGCTTTCCTTCCAACACTTCTGCGATCGCAGTTTCGGTTGGCTTTGGCCGGCGCTCAAACTCCAGGGCGACCAGTATTTGATCCGGATTCGTCTGGGGCTGCTCGGTTTCCTCCTCGGGCTCAAATATCCTCGACTGTAGCATTTCTATCCGCTGATTGAATTCGATTTTCATCTCTTCGTTGATCTGACGCGCTCGCTTCAGCAGGACGACGATGGCTTCGTAGATGTTCTCCGCCTTGCCCGTCAGTTCTTCGATGTCCAGGGGTTTGATCGGCATTCGTTTTTTCCTTCTTGGTTTATGCTTGGTGACCGTTGAATCCTATGCGCCGACTCCAAGGGCGCTCGTTATAAGTCCTTCGACCTCCTCAACAGCCCGCGATAATTCATCATTGATTATCGCATGATCGAATTCTCCCGCCAGCTCAAGTTCCATCGATACACGCTCGAGTCTCTTACGGAGAGAGTCTGGCTTTTCGGTTTCCCGACTTCTCAGGCGCTTTTCCAGAGCCTCTAGGCTTGGCGGCTTGATGAAGATGAGGAGGCATTTTTTGCCGTACTGGGACTTGATTGACAGCGCCCCTTTGACGTCGACGTCCAGGAGGATCGATCGTCCGGCAGAAAACGCCTTCTCGATCTCCGCAAGAGGCGTTCCGTAATACTCGTCGTAGATTCGTTCCCACTCGGCAAGCTCTTTATTACGGATTTTTTGCTCGAAAGCGCTTTTTGTGATGAAGTGATAATCGATGCCATCGATCTCATGAGCCCTCTTCGGTCTTGTCGTCGCCGAGACTGAAAAGTGTAATGCAGGATGGCGCTTCAAAACCTCCCTCGCGATCGTGGTCTTGCCGCATCCGCTCGGCCCCGATATGACGATCAGTTTCTCGAAGCTCATTCACTCAATGTTCTGCAACTGTTCCCGGATTTTTTCAAGCTCCTCCTTCACGCCCACGATGAGATGGGCGACTTCCGCATTGTTCGCCTTCGAGCCGATCGTGTTCGCTTCCCTGTTCATCTCCTGAACGAGAAAGTTAAGTTTGCGCCCCGCCCCCTCTTCCTCCTCAAGCGATTTCAGGAAAAATTTGTTGTGGCTCCGAAACCGGACGCATTCCTCTGTGACATCAAGTCTATCGGCGAAGAGAGCGAGCTCCAGCTCCAGCCTCTTTGCATCGATCACCGACTGGTCCGCGACCAATTCCTTCAAACGCTCGCTCAAGTGCTCACGTATGTGCGGTATTTGTTCCTCAGACAGGCGCTCGATCCGGTCCAGGACCCCATCCACTCCCTGGATACGATGCCTCAGGTCGTTCATGAGCTCGATCCCCTCGCGATTTCTCATAAGCCTCGCCTCCTCTAACGCGATGTGGAGAGCCTTCTGAACGATGGCCCATTCGTCGTCATCTCCCCTCTCGAAATCATCAATGTCGATTACCTCGGGAAATTTTAGCAAATGCTCCAGAGTGACTTTTTCCTGAATTTTTACCGATTTCTTCAGGTCAATGAGGAGCTTGTAGTACGCCCTGGCCGCAGCGGCATTGATTCTTAAAGGAACATCCTTCCCATTGCCGTGTGAGAGGCTCACAACGATGTTAACTTTCCCGCGTGTGAATTTCTTCCGCACAATCTCTTTTACGTCGGTCTCCCGCAAGGACATCGTACGCGGCAGTCGGGACATCACCTCCAAATACCGGCTGTTGATGGAGCGGACCTCAGCCATCGCTGTCACGCGGTTTTCCGTGACCTCGCCCCGTCCATAGCCGGTCATGCTGGAAATCATACAAGAAAAGCCGAATTCTGAGGGAAATTCCATCTCAAGGTACGAAATAATCGCTCGAGCGTCAAGGAAAAGATTGACCCCCGTTTCCCACCAGTTTTCCACACCTCATAGAACTCCCCGAGAGGGGCCACTTTTGTGATTTTCATCGGTTTTCAAATAGTTGGCATTGAGCCAAAACACCTTTTTGAATATATTGTGGATAACTTTTCTGTCGTTCTGATCATGCTGACGCACTTTTTTACGCTCAGGGCCCTCTGCCGTGAGATCAGTCCTCTGCTGGAGAATGCGACGATCCTGGAAGTTTTTACGCAGAGGCGGAATGAACTTCTCGTCTCTATCCGATCGACTGCCCTATCTCATCCCGTCACCCTCTGCATCTCCGTGGAACCAAGGATGAATTATTTCCTCCTGCGCGACCGTGTGTCCCGAGCCCGGAGGAATTCCGTCGACCTCTTCCCAGAACTAGTCGGAGAGACGGTGGCAGGAGTCCGTATGCAGAATCGGGACAGGACCGTCGGTCTTCACATGGAGAATGGATTGCATCTCCTTTCCCGGCTTTATGATACTGCAACAAGCAATGTCATCCTCATCGACCGTCAGAATGTCATCCATGAGTCATTTAAGCATGACAAAGAACTAAAAGGAACCAGAATGAGTGTGTCTCCCTCTGCCGCGCCGGAGAACGATTCGCTGGGACGGTTGGCCGCTCTTGACGGTGAGACGCCGTTCGGTGTGATGAAGGAGCTTTTCCCGCATTTCGGTACTCTTTACCTGAGGGAGGTATTCCACCGCACGGACGTCGATGAGAAAGCTAAATCTTTGCCGCCCGAACTGAACGCGAGGCTTGTTCAAGAAGCAGAATCCCTCGAGGCGGAACTTCTTCGTCCGATGCCTGTCATTTACCGATGGGACGGTGTTTTCCTTGCCTTTGCGGTGATTCCCCTCCGTTCCCTCGCGGGTCTTGAAGAGGTTCGGCCAGAATCGGTGAATGAGGGGATGAGGGATGTTCTCCCAGAGATTTTCAGGGAAAGAGCATTTGTTGCCGAAAAAAGGAGGCTCCTGAAAAACATCGCGCTGGTAAAGGATCGTCTCAGTCACGGTGGTGAAAAAAGTTCTCAGGCCGGTTCTTCGGCGGAGTATGAACGGAAGGGGAAACTACTTCTTGCCCATCTCGCCGAGGTCACAAAGGGGATGAGCCGGGTTTCCTTGCCCGATTTTCTCGACGGTGCGTATGCCTCGATTTCTCTCGATCCAAAGTTGACTGCCCGTCAGAATGCAGAGAAGTATTTTGCGCGGGCGAAGAAGGAGAAACTGGCCAAACAGGAATCAAAGAGCCGGGAGGAAGCGCTCGCGGGGCGACGCCGGGTGATCGAGGAGATAGAGGGCGAACTCTCCCGCGCTGAATCTCTGGCAAACATAAAAAGAATAAGGGCAAAATATTCGCAGGAGTTTAAACGCATGGGTATCGGAGAAGATGATGAGACAAAGCCGCTTCCGTTTCGCATTTTTAAGGTCGCAGGGGAACTGGAAGTGTGGGTGGGAAAGAGCAGCGCAGGCAATGATCTTCTCACAATGAAATATGCCCGCCCGAATGATCTGTGGTTCCACGTCCGCGGGGCAAGCGGTTCTCATGCGATTCTCCGTGTGAGGGCCGGTACGCCCCCTCCCAAGGAGGCCGTTTACCAGACTGCAGCCATTGCCGCCTATTATAGTAAAATGCGGAGCGCCCGAGATGCTCCCGTCGCATTCTGTGAACGAAAGTATGTCCGGAAGCCGAAGGGTGCCCCTCCCGGAACCGTCGCGATGCAGCGTGAACGGGTGATTTTCGTGACCCCGCGCCTTCCTTGAAAAAGCATCGAATTCTTCGTATACTCTTGCTGCTCTGACCTATCGATCTCGCGCTCTGTCAGGGCATCCGTCTGTCACTAACCCGAAGGAAATTTTCATGAAGATTGTGGCGTACTTTGCCGTATTCTGTCTTTCCATATCACAGCCCCTTCTGGCCCAGTCCGATTCGTCGACAACATCGGAGCGGGAAATTTTTCTCGGAGCAGGTTATTCGTATCCCTACCTTCCGGAGGAATTCAAAGAAATCTGGAAGAGGGGTTTCAATGCAGAGGTCGGCTACGGATACTCCTTCTCTCCGGGCGACATCGGGTATGGTGCTGTCTTCGCTTCGATACAGTTTTCACGCTTCCCGTTCGACGAATCAGGATACCGCTCGCGGCTTCTCCGGCAATACCCGCCGGAAAATTCTTCGGAAATTACCGATGGCTCTATCATCGCTCGCGGCTCGACAAAAATCCTGGCTGTGCTCGCAAATTTTAAGGGAAGCTTTTCTCCGTCGAAAAAATCTGTCGCTCCGTATTTCCTCATTTCAGCCGGCTTCGCTCATTATTCCAGAGACAGTATCGCGATCGCCGGAAATAGCTCCTATAGCGTTCAGGCAAACGGCGAGTCAGCCTTCGCGTGGTCGTTCGGCATCGGATGCGAAATTCCAGTGCTGGAACAGTATGCCCTCTTCATCCAGGGCAGGTCGGTCCTCGGGGTGTTCGAGGTGACACGCCAGTTTTTTCCCATCACTGCCGGCGTCCGCCTGCGGTTTTGACCGGATGTGTCCGAGTTTCCCCAGGGGTAATCGGACCGATCATGTCATGAAATGTTTTGATGAAACTCTATCTTCTCCGCCATGGCGACAGCCTTGCTGATTCTCCGGATGATGCCAGCCGGCCTCTGTCTCAGGCCGGTGAACGCCAGGCACGGCTCGCCGGCAGACTTCTTCGCCTGAGGGCTGGGGATCTGAATCTGATTTTCTGCAGTCCGCTGCTCCGCGCGAGACAGACCGCCCTTCTGGCTCACGAATCAGCCAGTTCCGCTGAAATGATTGTGACCGAGCATCTCACCCCCACCTCCGATCATCGGAACCTTTTCAAGGATCTCAATAGTCACCCTGCACAGACTGTGCTGTGCGTCGGGCACGAACCCCACCTCAGCGCGCTTGTTTCCCTGCTGATTTCGAGTTCCCGAGCGGCGTCAGTGAGCGTCCGGAAAGGCAGCCTCGCGAAGATAGATGTATCCCAACCCGTCGGGCCGGGCACAGGTGTGCTCGAATGGATTCTCCCCCCTGATATTATAGAGATGATGACGAAATCCGGGTGAGGGTGATCCGCTGGCGGTGCTGCATCTCCCCCAGAGGACGTGGCTCCTCAGGAGGATTATCATTCTGTAGCGGGAGCGAAAGGCGTGAAGTGAAGTTAGCAGCCCCGAGCCCGCAGGATCGGGCCGCTCGGTTTATCAGGGCCATGATGTTGCTGTTTTCTGCAAAAAGCTTCGTTGTGAACTTGCCCTGAGATTCTCCCATAGGGTAGTATGGCACTTCCTCAGGCGTGAAATTGGCCGATGCAGTTGCGGTGGATATCTTTCCCCTGAACGCTCGGACATCGTCAAACCGGTCGTCGAATTTTGTACACCGGATGAGAAGATATCGCCGGACCCAGCTTCTGAACGGGTTCATGTCGTACTGCACAGCCGCATCGATTCTTCCGTCGTAGTCGTCGTCCGCCCAGTGATTGAAGACGATCCGCGTATGGCTTATGTAGAGCTCAAATTGTTGCTTGCTCATGGCCTGCTGAAATCCCGGAAAATCTTCGGGAATTTTCTCATCCTCCACCGCCGCCGCGCCCGCAACGAGCGCCATGTAGTCGATTAACCCGTCTCCATTTCGGTCGAAAATGTATCCCCATGTCGTGATGTCTCCAAAATATGGTCTCGGGCCGTGAAATTGCACGGTGAGCGAAATATCGCTCCTGAGGTTCTTCAATCGCCTTGTGGTGACGGCTGCGATCAGAACCCGTTTCTCGCCCTTCTTTCCAATGAAGGTGACGTAGTTGGAGGATATCTTTTTCCAGCATTTGATTTCGTACCGGCCGATGGGCGATGGGTATGCGACGATGGAGTCCGCGGTCGGATAAAAGCTCAGGATGCTTCTTTCCTGCCCGAGCCCGCTCGCCCCCGCCGTTCCAATAAGAGCCGCCAGGAAGATGTTTCTCATGTTCTGAATGGTCATGAAGTGTTCCGGTTCTGCAGCCGATCGTGCCCGATCACTTCTCGGTGATCAGGTGCGACTGGTCAATCCCGAGTTTTCTGAGAAGCGCTCCCGGCTCAAGTCCCTTGCCCGTGGCGTTCCGGATTCTTTCAGGCCACTCCTGCTTCTCTCCCTGGGCATAGAGATGGGAGATGATCCACTGCGACACGGCAGGGCTGCTCATTCTCTCAGGTCCGAATTTTCCTGTCAACGCCTCCTGGAGTTGCGTCGCGATCATCCGGGCCATGATGTAATTCTGAAAGTAACACGGGTAGGATGTGTACCAGATCGATGAAGCGAATTGCGGGGCTTCCGCGGAGTCAATATCGACGAGCAGGAACCTCTTGTACATGGCCCGCTCAACCGCCGCCATGTCCCCCGAGGGGTTTTTGTACAACTCGTATTCGACGAAAAAATCCTTCATCGTTCGCCGCAGCCGGTAAATGTCCGGTAGCGCGCGGGTCCGGAGGTACTTGCTAATAAGCCTGGGCCTCGCCCCGGTGAACGTGTCGAGCCACACGGAGTCTTCCGTGAATTCCGACTGCATGTCCGCCACGCCCTCCTCATAGGCCGAACATTGCGCGCCCGGTATCCACTCGTATCCCTTCAGAATCGGAAAACCGACGTTTGTGAAGACGGCCTTCAGGGCATGGCCGTATTCGTGGAAGGCGACCTGATAAAATCTTTGACCGCTTGCGGGATTGACCATGAATCGGGTATCATCCGGAATCCGGATCGCCAGATTTAAGCCTCCATACGGAATGTCCTTCACCGACTCCCTTATCGGAAGGGAATCGGTCCTGAATCCCAGGCCTCTTTGAAATCGATGGAGGATGTCGAAGACGGAGTCGCGAGGAAAAAACTTGTCGGGCAGCAGAGCCGTTTCGCGGAGCGCAAAGTCAAAATCCCACGGCCCGAGCTCTTTCAGACGATACTTTTTCCTGGAAGACAAGATAAAATCCTCCAGCTTTGCCCGCGTCTCTTTTTCGAGGAGATCGATGGTTTTTAACAGCCATTCCTCATCAATCGCATTGAGGTGCAACGTCAGGGAATAGTAATTTGGAAAACCGGCCAGCCTCGCTTTTTGGTTCCGGAGCGCAACGAGAGACCTGAGGTCGCTCGCAGCTGCTTCAGAGAGCTGGGAGGCCGCCGCCCAAAGGGTGTGGCGTTTCTCGTCCCTTCTCTCCTGCCGGAGTTGTTCGGTGATGGCCGCACGGGTCATCGACGATCCCTGGTAGGTGAACATGAATTTGGTAATTTTTTTCTGCAGCGTGTCTTCCAGCCGGGCTATCTCGAGGTCAGAGTAGATGCTTCCCCCCGTAAAGGCCCGTCGCCAGAGTTCGAGCCGCCGCGCCAACTCTTTGTCTGCAAGGGAATTAGACCTGTTTCTCCACTCCTGGACGATGGCCCGAGCCGTTGAGTCGGAAAAAATTTTCGCCATTTCCTCCTTGGCACGGTCTAGATCGTATCCGCCTTCTCCGGAATAGACGCTCCAGTTGGCGAGTCCCACACCGATGCACGCTTGCTCGTATCTGCGCTCCAAGGAGTCCAGGAATATGACAAGATCATTCTTCGATCTGACGACGGCTTCCGAGGATGTCTCCGGCCTTTGCTGCCGTGTGCAGGAGGGATTCGCCAGTGCCGCGAAGAGTGCAAACGGGATGATGGGGAGAGAGCGGATCGTTACCACGTCGCCTCGGGATTGTCTAGCAGAATTTGTGTGGGCCGTAAGATAGCAAAAATTCCCCGCAAACCGCAATTTCATTACCTTGCTTCTCAGAACCCCTTTTCTTATCATTCATCATCCAAACTGATTCTTTCCCTTCACCTTACGTCAAACGTTTTTCTGAAAATCGTTTGCACTCACTCAGCGATCACTCCATCTATCAGCGCGAGAAGAATAAGATTGAAACCTACCTTTCTCGCCTCGTCAACGGCCGTCAGCCAAGGATCCTCTACAGCCCGGTGCGCTATGTCCTTTCCTCCGGAGGGAAGAGGCTCCGGGGAGTTCTCGTTCTGCTGGCATGCGAGGCGGTCGGGGGCAGCGGGCGCAAGGCTCTGCACGCGGCCGCGGCAATGGAGATTCTGCACAATTTCACTCTCGTCCACGATGACGTCATGGATGACGCCGAGGTCCGGCGGAATCGTCCTACGGTGCATCTGAAATGGGATCAGAACGTTGCTATCCTGGCCGGGGACGAGCTTGTGGCCTTCGCCTATAAATCTCTCCTGAAATCGAAGACGCCGAGGATGCATGCCATTTTGCGGGTTTTTACCGACGCGTTTATCCAGGTGTGCGAGGGTCAGGGGCTTGATAAGGAGTTTGAGTCACGCTCGGATGTCCGGCTCACCGACTATCTCATGATGATCGGTAAGAAGACTGCCCGGATCATTGCCGCCGCGACCGAAATAGGTGGACTCATCGGCGAGGGCTCGAAGCCTCAGATACGCGCTCTGCGATCCTTCGGGTTCCATCTCGGAACCGCGTTCCAGATTCAGGATGACCTGCTCGATGTGTCCGGCTCACGGGCACGGTTCGGGAAAAATCTGGGGGGCGATATCGCCCGGGCAAAAAAAACGTTTCTTCTTCTGAAGGCGATTGAGTTCACCCGGGGGCGTGACCGGGAGTTTCTCCGGTCCCTCACTCCCTCCAATGGGCAGAAATATATCGACCGGGTCAGTTCCATTTATCGCCGGTCCGGCGCGCTCGGCGCTGCCCAGCGGGCTGTCATGTTTCATTCTCGAAAGGCACGCGAGAGCCTCTTCCCCCTCCCGGATGCCCGTGCGAAAGATGCCCTCGCATCTCTCGCGATAGGGCTGGTCGAGAGACAATCGTAATAGCATGGTCGAGAGGGAAGTGATAATCAAGAACCGCGCAGGTATTCACACCCGTCCCGCCGCAACGCTGGTCAAGGTCGCATCGCAGTTCAAGTCCGACTTTTTCATTTATAAGGATGGAATGGAGATCAACGGAAAGAGTATCATCGGGGTCATGACCCTCGCGGCAGAACAGGGGGCGAGACTCCTTCTCCGGTTTGATGGAGCTGACGAGACAGAAGCGTGCGCGGCCGTCGTGGATCTGTTTGAACGCGGCTTCGATGAGTGATCTATGCGCGCCGATGAATCAGTAAAGAAGGAGACATTTCTCAAGGGAATCCCGGCATCCCCCGGCATCGCCGTCGGCTCGGCTTATCTCTTCACGAAGGAGAACCCGCATGTGGATGTCCGCGCGCTTAACGAGGATGAAGTTCCTCACGAGGTCGACAGACTTACGCGCGCGATGGAAAAGTCCGCCAAGGAGCTGAGCAAGATTCTCGTCTTCGCGCAGGAAAAGGTCGGCGATGCCAAGGCGAGGATCTTTGAGGCCCAGATCATGGTGCTGGAGGATAAGATTCTCATAAACTCGATGAAGACTCGGATCCTGCGCGAAAAGAAGAATGCTGAGTTCATCGTGAACGACGAGATCGGCAAGTACGAGAATCTGATGCTCGCCGCCCACTCGGAGTATATGCACGAACGGGCCCATGATATGGATGATCTGAAGAACCGCATCATCCGTAATCTTCAGCAAGAAAAGCTTATCTCGAAACTCGAGGGCTCGGTAATCGTCGTCGCCCATACGTTAACCCCGGCCGATACAATGATCCTTAGCCGTAACCATGTGCTCGCCTACGCGACGGATCTTGGAGGTATCACGTCTCACGCAGCCCTTTTTTCCCGCTCCCTGAAAATTCCCGCCATCGTCGGTCTTGGCGACGTGACGCGGGAGGTGGAGACAGGAGATCTGCTCATCGTCGACGGGTATAGCGGAACACTCGTCATCCATCCGAGGGAGGAAGAGATAGCCTCCTTTCAGCAAAAACGTGAGAGGCTTCAGGCTTTTGAATCCCAGCTGGCCCATCTCAAGGACCTTCCAGCCAAAACCTCCGATGGCCATCGGGTCGAGCTGTCTGCCAATATCGAACTTCCTGAAGAGCTTGAATATGTGGTCATACAGGGCTCCCAGGGCGTCGGTCTCTATAGGACGGAGAGTCTGCTCATCGGACGGGATGATTTTCCTTCCGAGGAGGAACAGTATCAGGAGTACAAACGGGTAGCGGACCGCATTTTCCCGAACCGCGTGATCATGAGGACTTTCGACATCGGGGGGGATAAGATTGCACCCGATATGGCCGAGGAGGCAAATCCTTTCCTCGGATGGAGAGGTGTGAGGGTGTGCTTCGATCGCCCGCTTTTGTTCATGAGCCAGCTACGAGCTATCCTGCGCGCCAGCACGAGGAAGAATCTGGCGCTGATGTTTCCGATGATCACATCGATCGGGGAAGTGCACAAGGCGAAGGAATTTGTGCGAAAGGCAAAGGCGGAGTTGCGAGCGCTCCGTGTGAAATTCGACGACCGGATTCAGATCGGAGTGATGATCGAAGTGCCCGCGGCCGCGCTCGCAGCGCGACAGATTGCATCCGAGGTGGATTTTCTCAGCATTGGCTCCAATG
The DNA here is from genome assembly GCA_964410105.1 of uncultured Chlorobiaceae bacterium. Lineage (GTDB taxonomy): Bacteria > Bacteroidota > Ignavibacteria > UBA10030 > SZUA-254 > CAYPFY01. Next base: position 169,697 of record CAYPFY010000002.1, on the reverse strand, counting down.
ATCTCACTCAGTATCTGCTCGCCGTCGATCGCGGAAACAGCCTTGTGTCCCCGCTGTATCGTGAGTTTGAACCGAGCGTGCTGCAAACGCTTCAGCACGTCATCACCGCCGGCCATAGGGAAGGTGTGTGGGTCGGGATCTGTGGCGAATTGGCAGGGAATCCGCTCGCCACAGCCCTTCTGATCGGCCTCGGGCTCGATGAGCTGAGCGTCGTACCGGCCATCCTCCCCGAGATCAAGAAGATAATCCGCACGATGAGGTACTCCCATATGCGGGATATCGCCCGCAGGTCGCTCGCGATGTCATCCGCCGATGACATTGAGGCTTTTTTGAAAAAATCGTTCAAGAAGTTTTTCCCCGACATCCCCATTGAGTATAATCATTGACGAGTGATTATGACGAACCAAACCATCGAAATGTACGATCGCTCCAACCTGCGGAAGCTTTTGGCCGAATTCCCGGCGCAGGTCGCAGATGCCGTCGCGATTACAAAAGAAACGCGGATCGATCCTTCGGTTTCCTCCGGGATTGATTCGGTTGTGGTGACAGGACTCGGCGGATCAGCTATCGGAGGGGATATCCTGCGCTCCTTCCTCGCCGATGAACTGACCGTTCCCTTTGTCGTGAACCGACATTATTTCCTCCCCGCCTTCGTCAACCGAAGAACGCTGGTGATCGTGTCAAGTTATTCCGGCGATACCGAGGAGACTGTCGCTGCTCACCAGGAAGCCGCAAAACGAGGGGCGAAGGTTCTCTGTATCAGTTCCAATGGAGAAACCGCCCGGCTCGCTACGAAGTACGGGCATCCGATCATTTTTGTCCCGAAGGGATATCCCCCCCGCGCAGCTCTCGGGTATTCTTTCTTCCCGATGCTCTCCGCCCTGGCGACGATGAAGGTGATATCCCCGAAGACAAAGGATATCCGTGAAACTATCTCTCTCCTGAAGCGAAAATCACAAAAATACTCGGCGCTCAATGCGCAGAATACGGCTCTCGAAACTGCGAAGCATCTCTATACAAAACTTCCTATTATCTATTCGTCAGCCGATCACTTCGATGTCGTCAATCTGCGATGGCGGGGTCAACTGGCCGAAAACGCAAAAACCCTGAGCTTCGGAAATCTGCTTCCTGAGATGAATCACAATGAGCTGGTCGGATGGAAGGTTTTGCGGCGAATCATGCAGGATATGACTGTCGTTTTTCTGCGGGATAAGGGGGATCATAAGCGTGTGAAAATCCGGATGGATATCACCAAAGATATCGCCAGCCAGTATGCCTCGTCCGTGATCGATCTCCAGAGCGAGGGGAAATCTCTCCTGGCGAGGATGTTTTCGCTGATATACCTCGGCGACTGGGTGAGCTTTTATCTCGCTGTCCTGAATGGCGTGGACCCCACCCCTGTGCGCGTCATCGATTATCTCAAGAATGAGCTCTCGAAGCTGTGAGCTGTGATCCCGCGCGGTAACGTTATGGCGTTCATCGCCGTTGTTATGAAAGGGCGCCCCTGCCTCCGATAAATCTTTTTTTGGTGTGAATCTGAGATTTCTATACGCCTTTCTTCTTCTGCTCCCCGCCTCCGCTCCCTCGCAGTTTTTCTATTTTGGACGGAACAAGGTCCAATATACTGACTTCGACTGGCATGTTCTGAAAACCGAGCATTTTGATATCTACTATTACCCGGAAATGCTCGATCTTGCCCAGCGGGGGGCCTTCTTCGCCGAGGAGAGTTACGGAGTTCTCGAGCAGAAGTTCAATAATAATGTCTCGGGCCGTATTCCGCTCATTTTCTACAGCTCCCACCTGCACTTTCAACAGACGAATACGACACCGGGGTTCATTCCGGAAGGGGTGGGAGGTTTCTTTGAGTTCCTCAAGGGACGAGTCGTCATTCCTTATACCGGATCTATGTGGGATTTCCGCCACGTTATCCGCCACGAGCTTGTTCATGTGTTCATGCATAGCAAGATCAATCGCGTCCTGCTCGACCACCGCATGGCTCAGGACCGGCTCCCCCCTCTCTGGTTCGTCGAAGGCCTGGCAGAATTCTGGTCGACAGACTGGGATATTCAGGCCGAGATGGTTCTTCGGGATGCCGTCGTGAGTAATTATCTTGTGCCGCTGAGCGATATGGATCAGATCTTCGGCACCTATCTGATGTATAAGGAAGGTCAGAACCTGCTGCAGTTCGTCTCGGAACGGTACGGGCCGGAGAAGATTCTTCTCCTGATGGATAATTTCTGGAAATCAAATTCCTTCGATGAGGTTTTCAAGCTTACTCTGGATCGCAATTATCGCGAATTCGACGAGGAGTGGGTCTACTCGCTGAAAAAACACTATTACCCTCTTCTGGCCGCCGCCGATGAACCCAGCGCCGTCTCAAAAGCCCTCGTCACCGAGGGGTTCAATTCGAAGCCCGTCTTCTACAAAGAGAAGAGAGAGGTTTATTTCATCGGGAACCATACGGGCTATGCAAGCATTTTCCACGCTCCGTACGGAAAAGGAAAAAATTCTCCCAACGTTCTTCTCGAGGGGGAGAAGACCAATGAGTTCGAAGCGTTTCACCTTTTTCAGAGTAAACTCGATATTTCGCCTCAGGGAGTTCTTGCCTTCGTCACGAAGTCGGGCGAAAATGACGCGCTCCATCTCTATGACCTTAAGGGTGATAAGGTGATCCAGACATATCATTTCAAGGATCTCGTCGTGCTTGGCTCCCCCTCATGGTCTCCCGACGGCAAACAGATCGTTTTTTCGTCGGTGGATAAGTCGGGGAATAATGATCTCTATATCTGGGATGTGGAAAAAGAATATCTGACGCGCCTGACGAACGATATTTACGATGAGAGAGATCCCGACTGGTCCCCTTCCGGAGATTTTATTGTCTTCAGTTCGGATCGAACCTCCTTCGGGGAACATGGAGCGCATAATCTCTTCGTGTATGATCTGAAGGCCCACGATGTCCGCTATCTCACCTACGGCGATGAGAGCTATACCTCGCCACGCTTTTCGCCCGATGGGCGGGCGCTGATTTTTACGACCGATCTAGGCGGGGCGCGCAATGTCTGGATGATGAAGGTCGATAGCCTGTGCCAGGGGCGTGAGATGCGGAAGATTACCAAGTTTACAACGGCGGCGTTTGACCCCGCGTGGGCCGATAGCGATCTTGTGTTCGTGGCTTTTGAGGGGTTCAATTTCCAGATCCGCTCGATCTCCAATATCTACGCCGCCTACGACTCATCCACGACGCGCCGCGCCGTGTCCGATGTTGCTCTGGAAAGTCCATGGAAGGCGAAATCTCTCGGCGGGACGTCGGAGTCGAAGATGCTGCGTTATACCGATCAGTATAGCCTCGATATCGCGCAGAGCCAAATCGCCACCGACCCCGTCTTCGGCACATCCGGCGGGGCGTTTCTTGCCCTCAGCGATCTTCTGGGAAATGAACAATACAACTTTCTCCTTTATAATACTGCGCAAAGCTCGGATGAGCTTCTCTCGAGCTTCAATATCGCAGTTTCCCGCCTCTCTCTCCACCAGAGGACGAATTATTCCTACGGGGTCTACCGCTTCAGCGGGAGGCGCTACGATCTTACCGATCCCGATGAGTTTTTCTTCGAACGGGTTTTTGGCGGTTATTTCACTCTCAGTTACCCTCTTTCAAAGTTTCAGAGGATCGGTCTGCTGACGAGCATCAGTCACTCCGACAAAGATGCTACAGAATCCGCTCTGACGAATTCGGAGGGGAATATCGATCGATCGCGCCGCGCTCTGTTCTTGTCGAATTCCCTTTCTTTCACACATGATAATTCGCTCTGGGGACCAAGTGGCCCTCTCGACGGCAACCGCTTCAATATCACGCTAGCGTACACGTCCGATGTCCAGTATTCGAATGCGAATTACTATAGCGTGATCCTCGATTACCGCCATTACTTCAGGATCGCGCAGCGCTCGGCATACGCCGCCCGCATCTGGCTGTTTTTTAATGACGGCAAGGAGGCGCGTCGGTTTTTTATGGGGGGCAGTTGGGATCTCCGCGGTTACCCCCGCTGGTCAATTCGCGGGAAAAAACTCTGGCTCACAAGCCACGAGCTGAGATTCCCGTTCCTGGATGCCCTCGCTCTCAGGTTCCCCTTCGGCGGCGTGACGTTCGTCGGGATCCGGGGCGCTCTGTTTTTCGACGCCGGAAATGCGTGGGATGACACCTATTCCCAGACTCTTGGGAGCACCGGACTCGGCGCACGTCTTAATCTCGGTGGAGTTCTTGTTCTGCGTTATGATTTCGGGAAAACAATCGATCAGAATTTCACAAAACTGCAAGACGGATTCTTCCATCAGTTTTTCTTCGGGTGGGATTTCTGATGAAAGTGCTTGCGGTCATCCTCCTCGCCCTGTCAGGCTGCTCCGTGCTCCATTTCCAGAATTTTTCACGGACGAAGGCCGATGACTGGCCTATGTATGGAGGGACGATGGGTAGGGAAAATGTCTCGCGTGAAGTTCTCTCCCCACCTCTCACCGTCGCCTGGGAGTCCGATGCGTCCGCAGGCTTCGGCCCCTACTCGGCCTCAGCTGCCGATAGTTTTCTCTTCGTAGGCAATCTGAAAGGCGAGGTGCAGGCGATGCGCATCCGCGACGGCAAGGATATGGGGGGAAAGGATTTCGGATCCGCCGTCGTCGGTACCCCGGTCATCGATAATGAGATGATGTATGTCGTTCTTGGCCATGACGAGGAAAGCATTCTGGCCTACAATCTCCAGGATGCCGCGATTCGCTGGCGCGCCAATCTGGGCGATATTGAAACGTCGCCGCTTTTCATCGGGCGGCGCCTTTATGTGACGACGCTGAGCGGCACTCTTTTCTGCATCGATAAGTCCGATGGGAGCACGGTCTGGTCGTTCGCAATTCCCGAAGATGCGCGTACCCGGATCATCCGGTCATCCCCGGCAAGCGACGGCAGAAGCATTTTCTTCGGCTGCGACAATGGGAAGATTTACGCAGTGGATATTTCGAATGGAATCCTCCGGTGGAGCTTTGCGGCACGGGCAACCGTGCTTGCATCACCTTCGGTGAGCCACGGGCTAGTCTACGCCGGCTCGCTGGATAGCACGATGTACGCTCTGGACGCCGAGACTGGAATCCTCCGCTGGGCCCGGCCTCTCGGTGCTCGGATCATTGCTTCCCAGGCTGTCGACCAAGAGAATGTTTATGTGGGAACAGCCGGTCATTCTATTTTTGCGCTCGATGCGGAGTCAGGCGATATTGCCTGGCGGATACAGACCGAGGGGGTGGTGAACGCCGCGCCCCTCGTATCAGGGAATGTTGTGTACGTCGGCTGCATCGATAAGAAACTCTATGCCCTAGACACGAAGAGAGGAGACATCCTCTGGCAATACACCGCCCAAGGACGGATTAAGAGCGTACCGATTGTTTTCAGGAATAACCTGATTCTTCTGGCCGAGGATTTTTCCGTGATTGCACTGAAACACGCTGACCGATGATAAAGGTCTTGCTTGTATGTCTTGTGTGTGGTTATTCGTCGTCCGCATCGGGCATTCCTCCTGAATCCGCCGATTCCGCAGCTTCATCCGGCCGGTTGTCGTCCCTGACGGTTGAGTGTTCAATCCCGGGGGTCCGTGTCTTTCTCGATTCAGCGATGATCGGAATCGCCCCGCTGACCGACTCTCTGGTGGAGAGGGGGTCTCATGTGCTCCGCTTCGTCCACCCCGAGGGAAATAACTGGCTCCACCCTGCCATGGCGGAAACGCTTTCATTTGAAGCATCTTCGAACATGACCAGGACGTGCCGGTTTCCCGCAATCTATCACATTACGTCAGAGCCGTCAGGTGCCAGGGTACTGGTCGGCGACTCTCTGCTTGGAGCCACTCCCCTGTATACGGAAATCCCCGCCGGGACTGGTGTGGTGCGTTTGTCGCGGGAAGGCTTCGTGGAAGCCCAGGTTCCCCTCTCATCACCCGAACTCTTTGCTCCTCTTTCTCCTCTGCCAGGGACTATTCCTCCCAGGTCTCCGTTCCTTTCCTATGAACAATCCAAAAATTCAACTCCTCTGGTCCTCGCCGCCGGTGCGACGGTTCTGACTGGCGCCGCCGCCGCATACTGGAAGATCAGGGCAGATGGGGTTTATAATGACTACCAGCAATCCGGAGATGCCCGCCTTCTCGACGATGTGAGGCGGTTCGATGCATATTCAGGCATCTCGCTGGCCGCAAGCCAGATCAGCCTTCTGATTCTGAGTTATTTGCTCTTCTCACACTGATACATCGCTCATTTCACCCCTCCGGGGGCTTCGACGGTTTGATTCTTTCTATAGTGTGCCGGAGCGCGCCGCTCAGAAGTTCGGCGCACGTCTCGGAACGATGGGACATGGTGTCAAATCGGCGAAAGTCCGGCTTGCCTCCTCGTGTCACGGGGAACCGGGGAGTTCCCGGAGCCGAAATCAGGAGGACGTCGCTCCAAACCCTGATTTTTCAGGGACAAACGGGATGATCCTGACCCCCGGGTAACTTGACTTTGAGCTTCGTCACATGTATATTAATTGGAATTATTCGCAATTTTCTGACAATGAGGCGGATATAACATGAATCTTCCCAGCGTTCCTCCCAAGCCGCTCGCGTCTGAGCTGGGCGAGGCGATGGAGTTCATCCGTAACGTCCCGTTCTTCGCCGATATCGAAGCCTCAGAGCTTGCCAAAATCGTGCGCGTCGGTGTGCGGAAGAAGTATAAGAAGGGAAGTATCATACTGCTTGAGGAAGAGACGGGCGCCGCGCTTTTTGTCATTATCGCAGGCAAGGTGAAGATCGTGAGGACCGACGACGATGGCCGCGAGGTTATTCTTTCGATCCTGGGAGAAAACGATTTCTTCGGGGAAATGTCGATCCTCGACGGCCTCGCGCGATCAGCCAGCGTCGTGGCTATCACAAAAACCGAGCTGTTCATGATCCATCGGCGTGATTTTCTGAAATTGATGGAAGATGTTCCGTCGGTGGCTATTTCGCTCCTTAAAGAGCTGACGATGCGCCTCCGGAAAGCCGATGCCCAGATTAAGAGCCTTTCTCTGAAAGATGCCGCCGGCCGCGTGGCCAATGTGATCCTCCAGCTCGCCGATGATATCGGGACGATCCGGAAGGGACGTGTCGAGATCGATGAGCTGCCGCTGCAACAGGACCTCGCTAATATGGCCGGAACGTCAAGGGAAACAATTTCCCGCGTGGTTCATATGTTCATAAAGAAAAGTCATCTGGAATTGCGCGGTAATAAGCTGATCATTAACGATTACGAGAAGTTTAAGAGCCTCTTCGTGTAGGATCGAATATCATCCGGGTGGGTGGATAACCTGCAGGTTTGTGTGGACGGAAAAGCGGATCTCCATATGCATACGATCTACTCTGACGGCGCCCTCTCGCCGCCGGAGCTGATCGCGAAGGCGAAAGATGCCGGCCTCCAGGTCGTGAGTATCACCGACCACGATAGCGTGAGCGGCCTCGAGGAGGCGTTCGAGGCCGCAAGGAATCTCCAACTGGAAGTTGTCCCGGGTATGGAACTGAGCGCCATGATGAATGGGTTCGAGATTCATATCCTCGGATATTTTATGGATTTTCGCGACAAAAGTCTTCTTGACTCTCTCGCCGGGTTCCGTGAGGAGCGCCTCCGCCGCGCCGAGAGGATCGTCGATAAGCTGAACAGGATGAATATCCCGCTGAGCATGGATGCCGTCATGGCTAATGTGAGCGGCGACTCCGTGGGCCGGCCCCATATCGCGAATGCTCTCGTCAGCGAGGGCCACGCGCAGAATTATCACCAGGCGTTCAGTAAGTATATCGGGAACGGCCGCCCTGCCTTCGAGAAGAAGATTTCCTTTTCCCCCGAAGATACTGTGAAGCTGATCTCCGACGCGGGGGGACTCTCCTTTCTTGCCCATCCGGGAAAGTCGGTCTCCGAGGATTTGCTCATCCAGCTGATTAAGACCGGCCTGGACGGGATCGAGGTCATCCACCCAAGCCATACGCCCGACCTTGTCCGCTATTACAGGGGTATCGTGAACGAGTATTGCCTGCTGGAAAGCGGAGGGTCCGATTTTCACGGCGGGCAAAAAGGGGATGATAACATTTTTGGTCAGTTCGGCATTCCGATTGGCGCCGTCGATATGATGCGCCACCGCCTTTTCTCTAATTGATATCCGCGTTTACCGGGAGTTCCCCCCATGGGGACCATTAGTGGAAACCTTTCCGCTTCGCCGTTCCGATTCGGCATCGTGGTCAGCCGGTTTAATGAGTTCATTACGCGACGTTTGCTCGACGCAGCGACGGATTGCCTCCGGCGACATGGCGCAGCCGATAAGGATATAGATGTTGTTTATTGCCCTGGGGCGTTCGAAATTCCCCAGACGGCACAGAAGGCGGCCGCAACGGGTAAGTATGACGCGGTTATTTGTCTTGGCTGTATCATACGCGGCGAGACGTCTCACTTCGAGTATATCTCGAACGCCGTCAGCATCGGAGTGGGCCGGGTCGCTCTTGAATGCCGAATGCCGGTGGTTTTTGGAGTGCTGACCACGGATTCGCTCGAACAGGCGATCGAGCGGGCAGGTTCCAAGGGCGGCAATAAGGGATGGGACGCCGCCCTCGCGGCTATTGAGTTGTCCGACCTTCAACGAAAGCTTAAAAAAGTAAAATGATTGTGCGGATGGTGGGCGGATCGACGGCGCTCTGCGCCCTCGCGATCTGGAGTTGTTTCGCCGGCGTCGGGCAGTGGAAGACATACACGTCGAAGAGACAGGTTCGTGATGTTGCCATCGACCGTACTACGATCTGGGCTGCGACGAGCGGCGGACTCTTTTCCTATAGTACGCTTGACCAAGGCTTTTCTCAGTTTGCGACCGCCGAAGGGCTGAAGACGACGGATCTCACCGCCCTCACCGTCGATGGCTCCGGAAATATCTGGATCGGCGCCGCCAACGGGATGCTCCAGCGGTATGATCCACGGGAGAATTCCTGGGACTTTATTCCCGATATTTCCGTGCGCCTCGATCCCCAGAAGCGGATTAACGCGCTCAAAGCCCAGGGTGATACTCTTTTTGTGATTTCTGAAATCGGGGTCTCGCTTTTTTCCATCTCGCGCATGGAGTTCACGGCCACATATTCCCGGTTCGGCCCCGGGCCCACACCCCTCGTCGGAGGCGTGACGGACATGGAGTTCTTTAACGGCTTTTTCTGGATCACGACCCATACGGGGAGCGCCTCGACGCCGGTCGGAAACCCAAACCCCTCTTCTCCTGATTCGTGGCAGGTTTTCACTACGTCGCAGGGGCTCCCGTCTAACCGATGCAACGGACTTGTAATTTATTCCGATACTCTTTTCGCAGCCACCGGTAACGGGGTCGCATTTTTCAGAAGCCCGGGATGGGCAGTTCTCAGCGGCACTCTTTCTATGAATGTTCTCGGAATCGCGGGCGGGACTCAGGCTTTTCCCGGCATCGCGTTCATCACCGTTTCCCAGGAGTATCTGTACAATTCGTCGGGGCTCCAGCTTTTTCCCCACCCGTTCGGCGGAAGTCCGGTATCCCTCGTCTCGATCCAGAGGCCCGATCTGATCGGTGCTCAATCACAGGGGGTGCTGTTCTATGAGAATCAGTGGAACCGGCTTGTTCCCCCGGGGCCACCGTCAAATAAGTTTGTCGGTATTGCCGTCGACGATCGCGGTGTAGTCTATTCGGGAACCGGTACCGCAAATGGCGACGGTTTTATGAGTTTCAATGGTTCATCGTGGCGATCGTATACGGCAGACCAGGATCCCCGGTTGGGCCCTCCCGCCGGCACGGGGAACAATTATTATAAGGTGAGCATCGGCTGGAATAACGCGAAATGGGTGAGCGGATGGGGCTCCGGCGTCGCGCTGCTTGATGATCCCGGCAATATTATTCGTGTTTTTAATGCGACTAACGGTCTTCCCCCGACCGATAATTTTCGCTACATCGTGGTCGGAGGGGTAGCTACCGATCCGGATGGGGTCGCATATATCACAAATCGCACCGCCGGGGATAGCACCGCTGTCGTCCTGTTTCATCCCGATTCGACGCTGACCTATAACGTTCGCCTGAGTATGCGCGATCCACTACGGGTTTTTACCGATGTGGTGATCGATGACTACGGGACTAAGTGGTTCGCGAATTTCAGCAGGTTCGAACCTGAAGCGCCGATCGCTCTTTTCTATTATAATGAGTCGTATCACCTTCCCGGCACTGTGAACGGCTGGGGCTCTCTCACCGATCATGACGGCCTGGCGAGTAATAAGGTGGGTGCCCTCGCCGTGGACCGCGATAACCAGGTCTGGGTCGGCTCCGAGAAGGGGATCAGCATTATATACGAGCCGAGTTTTCCCGCCGGAAATATCGCCGCCTATCACCCTCTCTCGGACCAGAATATCCAGGGGATTCTCGTCGACCCCCTCAATAATAAGTGGGTCGCGACGAAACAGGGTGTCTTCATTCTTCCACCCGACGGGACGTCTATTCTGGATCATCTGACCGCCGAGAATACCGATGGAAAATTGCTCGATGACGATGTGGCGTCGATCGCTATCAATAGAAGCGACGGTACTCTCTATTTCGGCACGGAGAAGGGTCTCTCCAGCCTCTCGACGACGGCCGTTATGCCGAACCGTACCTACGACGATCTTTCGTTTGCACCCAATCCATTTTACCTTCCTTCCTCAACGATGCTGACGATCGACGGGCTCGTGGAGGGGTCCTCATTGAAGATTCTGACGATCGACGGCCGGCTGGTGCGGGAAATTCACTCACCGGGTGGTCGCGTGGGTTTCTGGGATGGCAGGAATGACGCCGGGGAGCTGGTCGCTTCTGCCGTGTATCTTGTGGTCGCATTCTCCGAGGATGGAAGCACAGTCGCCACCGGCAAGGTGGCAGTGGTGAGGAGGTGAATGACGTAACGGGGGAATTGGCCAGCCGCGTCCAAAACGTTACCGCAGACAATCATTCATTTATTCATTGCGAGGGAGTTATGGAACACGTTGATACAAACGAGAATATTTTTTCCCGAAGGATCCGCGCCGGAAAACGTACGTATTTCTTCGATGTCAAGGCGACAAAGTCGGCCAAGGACTTTTATGTTATCATCACCGAGAGCCGCCGGATCGCCGATGAGTCGTATGAGAAGCATAAGGTGTTTCTCTATAAGGAGGACTTTCAAAAGTTTATCGATGCCCTGACCGAGACCGTGTCGCATGTGGAGAATGAGCTTCTCACGAAGGTCGAAAAACCGGTCGAGGTTTAATATGCGAACGTGGCTTTCATGACGGCTCGCCGGGGGGTTATCTGGAACTCCCGGTAACCGCAGTCGTCATTAATCACAGGACACCCGACCTGACGGAACGGGCATTCGTCTCGTTCCGAAGGTTTTATCCAGACCTGCCTCTTACCCTTGTGGATAACGGGTCAACGGATGAGAGTCCCGCTGTCCTTGAGCACCTTAAGGTTTCCTCTCCACACACCTCTCTCGTCTTACACCGCTCGAATCTCCATCACGGCCCCGCGATGCATGATGCTGCAATGAGACTGGAAACTCCGTTGGTGCTGTTTGTCGATTCCGACTGTGAGGTGCTCAGAGGCGGCTTTGTGGAAGAGATGTCCGCCCTGCTTGAGTCTGATTCAGGAAGCTATGCCGTAGGAAAACGGGTGTATATGAATAGGCGCGGTTTCGACGTGCCTGATCCAGCCCCAGGGACGACTCCCTATATCCGCCCTATCTGCCTGATGCTGAAGCGGGATGTTTATGTGACTCTTCCGCCCTTCGAACGGCACGGGGCTCCCTGCCTCCGGAATATGACGGAAGCGGTCCGCCAGGGCTTCTCGCTTGAGGATTTTCCGATTGAGAATTTCGTGCGTCATGAGGGACGCGGGACAGCCGGAAGGTTTGGGTATAATCTGGGGTTTTGGGGCAAGCTGAATCATCTGCTGAATAAGCTGGGGATGTGAGGATACTCCCGGGCTTCACCGATGGGGCCGACTGTCTGAACGGAAGGGGTTGAATGTCCTGGTCGCGGGATGGTGTGAGAGAGGTTTACTCATATGTGCGAGGCATCATTCTTCAATTTTGCACAGCACCGATTCAAGAATATTAAACGATATTTTCTCCGGTTCGCGATCGAGCAGGTAGGTAAAATCCTTCTTCTGCTGATTGAGAGCCAGCCTCGTCCGCGCCGTTGTCCCGTCTTTATACAATACTTCAATCGGTAGATAGATAACAAAAGGCTTCGACACATCCTTTTGTTCAATGGTGATGACGACTGAATACTTCCCATCCGGGTTCTTTGAGACGGAGTGCGTACACTTGAGTGTCGGGATTTCGGTTCCGTAGACCCACTGGTCGAAGAACCAGCTCATGTCCCCCTGAAAATACTTATTGACGATCTGACGGAAATCATCGGTTGAAGCATCTTTCCCCCGGTAGGTGTGATAAAACTCCGACATCATCGACTTGAATCCGTCCTCCTTCATCGTCGGAAGGTCTAGGAGCATCATCCGGAGCATATGGAGCACCCACGCCCCCTTCTGATAGATGGAGAGAGCATAATCAGACGGTCTCTGGGTTGTCGATGCACGATATCCGAGCCAGATCGAGCCTAGGGGCGGACCCGAGCCGAGGGCGTAGTGCCTGAGGTTGCAAAGCCTTTCCCTCCTTGTCTTAAGGACATCAAAAAACTGCGCATCGTCTTTCAGTACAAACGGCACGTAGAGCAGGGAAGAATACTCGGCAAAAGCCTCCACGATCCACCAATCGTGATAGCTCCGGGCGCCCACCCCTTCACCCCACCAAGAGTGGGAAACCTCATGTGCGGATCCGAGCTCGATCGTGGATTTTGAGGTCTTGACCTCCTCTTGGACCCACGGAAGCTGGATATACCCTTGAAAAGCCTCACCGTGGTTGAGCCCGCCTAGCCCGGCCCGAAGCTCCTGCAGGCTATCGCCCCCGAAGAGGAAAGTGTACAACCTTATGCAATTAGCGATATCCCTCGCGATCTTGACCGGCTGGCTTCCTTCCGTGACATAGACAGTCACGAGGGGCTCTTTCTCGGTGAGGCGGAGGCTCTCCGGTCGAAAGTAGCCGAGGCTGAAGGTACACCCGATCGTGGGCTCGCTCGTCACATTGTGCACTGTCCTGGTGCCGGATTCCTTGAATTCGCTCACCCTTTTTCCCGCGCCGACGATCTCCATATCCAGCGGGATGTGGTAGGTGACATCGTAGGTGGCATGCGTCAAATCCGTGCTGAGCGGGTACCAGCCTTCCAGTGAATGCAGCTCGTAAAATTGTCCCGTGAGCTTCTTCGTATCTCCTAACAATTTCCAGCCGCTTACGTCTGATATTCCGATGTATGCGTGGCCTTCGTATGGTCTCAAGAAGTCCCCGCTGTAACAAAACCGGATCTTATAATCAGGAGAGTCCTGGTCTGGCATCTGGAGCAGGACATCCCATGCATCTTCGTTCCGCTGGTAGCTCAAGGGCGTGCCGTCCTCCGCAGTGACCGAATCGATAACAAGTTTGGGATCAAGGAGGAATGTCATGGTTCGAGCGGTCAGTTCCAAAGAGTGGACCCCGAGAAGAGTTCTGGCACGGGTCCGGCCCCCTTTTTGCACCCATAGCTCGACGGAGTAGCTCCGATAATCGTATCGGCGTTTATCCTCACTCGTCAGGGCATATTCTGTGGCTGCCGAATATTCCTCGGGGAGATGAAATGAATTCACGACCTCAAGCCATCGCACGGAGCTCTTAAGATATTCGATCACCGGTGTGGAGATGACAACCTCCTCGTAACGACGCGGATCATACGTGAAAAAAAGCTCCTTGCCCTGTGCGGGAATGAAATGAACACAAGAATAGGGTTCGGGCCTCAGGTCCATCATCTCATCGACGAGGCGGTAAATGACGTTCTGGTTGGATTTGTCCACCGCAAACGCCATGCTCTTTTCAGCGGTCTCTTTCTCCTGGCGCACAACCTCAATCGGCTTCGGCATCAGCCCGCCCAGCTCGCTCAGGAGGGTATCCTGGAACCAGAGCGTGGCGGACTGGAACGGGAAAATATGGACGCCCTCGACGAGCTTTTCATTCATGCGGAGCTCAAATTCCTGTTTTTCCAACGGCGTGGGAGGAGCTATCGTCACTGAACCGGATCCAGTAAAAACTCCTCCAAAAACCTTACCGTGGACCCGTCTGAAGAGACGCAAGCTCCCGCTTGTGAAGACGACCTTCTGGCCGCCGCGCAGGAATGAAATGTTGGTCAGCGTGAACGCCCTGTGCTCATCCAGAACAGGATGGGAAAGAGAGTCATAGAGCGCTTCCAGTTGCGTCGGGGGCGAGTGCTTATCGGCGGGCTGAGCGGGCACAGGACCCAGGCAGGCCATGGCAGCCAGAGAGCAGACCAAACTGCGGATTCCCAATGCGCGAGACGCCATCGAAGCTTCGAGCCTTCCAAAAATCCACGAAATTTAAAGAACGGTGGCCCGATTGTCAACCAAACGCCATCCGCTCATTAAAGTCAATCAGCCTCTCGGAGAATGACATCGCTGTGACCAACTTTTATCAAGGAGCGTCTCTACGATTAGTTGACTATCGCAGCACAAATCCCTATATTATTTCAGTTTTTTGCGAAAAATCTCGTGATTTCCAGTCTTCTCGTTCTATGGGAAAAAACCAGGCAAACGCTTCCGAGCTGAAGATACGCGTTTCCGGGCTTTCCAGCGGACTTCACGAATATCATTTTTCGGTTGACCCTGCCTCGATCGGCCTCGCGGAGCATTTCCACCGCCGAATTGATGTGGACGCCCGTCTCGATAAGACGCCCCGACAGCTTTATCTGAATTCGGAGATCCGCGTTACAGGTGACTTCGAGTGCGACCGTTGCCTCGACGGGTTTGAGAGGGCGCTTGAGTGCCAGTATTCGATGTTTTATGTCTATGACGAAGAAGCGAGCCGGAAATATCCCGAGGAGGAGGTGCGGGTTATTACGCCCGATACCGTCTCGATCGACCTTTCGGATGACGTGCGGCAGATGGTCCTGTTTTCAGTTCCCTTGAAGCTTCTCTGCAAGGAGGAGTGCAAGGGGCTCTGCCCGAAGTGCGGAATGAATTGGAACCGCAGGTCCTGCGAATGTAAACCGGAACCCGATGGCCCGAGCTGGAAAGGGTTTGAATTGATTAATAAGAAATAAAGAGGAATCTCATGCCTAATCCCAAACGACGACATTCGAAATCCCGAGGGGCAAAGCGACGGACACATTATAAGGCCGTCGCTCCCTCCATGTCCGAGTGTCCGAACTGCCACGAGCAAAAACTCCTGCACCGAGCGTGCCCGAATTGCGGCTTCTACAACGGGCGATCAATCATTATTCCCAAAGAGTCTTAACCGGCCCCCCCCGCCCGGAGGGACGCCGTCTCGCCCCCCTGAAACGAGGTTCGAGACTACTCTTCCGTTGGAATCTGCCCAACATATACGAATCGCCGTCGATGCCATGGGAGGGGACTTCGCCCCGCGTAATGTGATCGCCGGCGCCGTGGCCGCTCTGGATGAAGTTTCCCACCGAATTAATCTTATCTTTGTGGGCCGGGAGGCGGCAATCCGCGCTCAACTGAATGAATCGGCCGCAAGCCGCCTGCCCGTGGAAGTGATCGACGCCCCGGAGGTGATCGAGATGCATGACTCCGCGATGGCGGGTTTGAAAGGGAAAAAGAATTCATCGATCAGCGTTGGGATAGCCCTCCAGAAAGACGGAAGGGCGGACGCGTTTGTGAGCGCGGGTCACTCCGGCGCGGTCATGTCGGTCTCTGCGCTGACGCTCGGCCGGATAGCCGGGATTAGCCGGCCGACGATCGGAGCTTTCTTTCCCAGCGAACAGGGAGTCTGCCTTCTGCTGGATGCCGGGGCGAATGTGGACTGCCGGCCCCAGCATCTTTACGAGTTTGCTGTCATGGGGAGTATTTATGCCCACGAGATGTTCGGGATCTCTAACCCGGCCGTCGGCCTGCTCAATATCGGCGAAGAGGATTCCAAGGGCAACGATGTCACCAAGGAAGCTTTTCAGCTCCTCCGGAATTCAAAGCTGAATTTTATCGGGAACGTGGAGGGCCGGGATATCCTTCTGGGTCGCGCTCAGGTTGTCGTTTGCGACGGTTTCGTGGGGAATGTGCTGTTGAAATTTGGCGAAAGCGTCCCGGCATTTTTCAAAAACCGCCTGAAGCAGATCACCGCAACGAGTTTTGCGGGGAAGTTCATGGCGGCACTGATGAGGTCAACCCTGCGCAAAGCCTTCAAGAGCATGGATTACGAGGAGTATGGCGGCGTTCCAGTCCTCGGCGTAAACGGGGTGGCGATTATTGGACACGGGAAATCGACTCCCAAGGCGATCAAGAGTATGATTTTCCGCGCGGAGGAGATGGTCAGAAAAAATATTCATCAGCATATCCAAGAAGCTCTCAGCACGGGCCAATGCTAAACGGAATGAAGAGACGCGCAACGATTACAGCCGTCGGACATTATGTCCCGGAAAAGATTCTTTCGAATAAAGATCTCGAAAAAATGGTCGAGACGACCGAGGAATGGATCGAGACGCGCACCGGGATCCGCGAGCGACGGATTTTGCAAAATGGGGCGACGTCGGATCTGGCGGCCCCCGCGATTGAGATGCTTCTGAAGAATCGCGGTATTTCCGCCGAAGAGATCGATTTGATCATCGTCGCCACCGTGACCCCCGATATGTTTTTCCCGCCCACGGCCTGCGTCGTTCAGGAGAAGATAGGCGCACGGAACGCATGGGGGTTCGATGTCTCCGCAGCATGCTCGGGGTGGCTTTATGCCCTTGTGACGGGAGCCCAGTTCGTGGAAACGGGAGCCTATAACAGGGTTGTGGTGGTCGGCGCTGATAAGATGAGTTCTATTGTTGATTATAAGGATCGCAACAACTGTATTTTGTTCGGGGACGCCGCCGCGGCCGTCCTCCTGGAGCCCTCGGATCAGCCCGAGTTCGGTCTTCTCGATCAGAAGATGTACTGCGACGGCTCGGGCGGCAAGTTTCTCTATATGAAGGGGGGAGGAAGCCTTAACCCGGCTACTCATGAGACGGTTGAGAAGAAGATGCATTATCTGTTCCAGGACGGGAAGTCGGTTTTCAAGGTCGCCGTTATCGGGATGGCGGATGTGTCAGCAGAGATTATGAAACGCAATAATCTCACCGGCGACGATGTCGATTACCTTGTTCCGCATCAGGCCAATCTCCGAATCATTGATGCGTGCCGCGAACGCATGGGGATCGACCGCTCTAAAGTGATGATCAATATCGATAAGTATGGTAATACGACGGCGGCAACTATTCCGCTCTGTTTGTCAGAGTGGTGGCACTGCGGGAAACTGAAACGCGGCCACACTCTGGTGATCTCGAGCTTCGGCGCAGGCTATACCTGGGGCGCGGTGCTTTTTAAATGGTCCTTCGATAATCCGCAAAAGCCATGACGACCCGTTCGGTTGCGTTCGTGTTTCCCGGGCAAGGATCCCAATATGTGGGGATGGGAAAGGATCTTTATGATAAATCTCCCGCCGCCCGTGAGCTCTTTGAGAAAGCGGAAAGAATTCTCTCCGTGCCGATACGCAAAATATGCTTCGAAGGTCCCGACGAGGAGTTGAAGAAGACAAGCAATACCCAGCCGGCAATTTATTTGCATAGCGTCGCCCTTGCAATGCTGCTCGATCTTCCCTCTCCCCAGATGGCTGCAGGACATTCGCTCGGCGAGTATTCCGCTCTGACCGCGGCCGGCTCGATGACTCTGGAGGATGGGCTGAAACTTGTCCGGCTGCGCGGCGAGCTCATGCAAAAAGCGGGCGAGGAGCAGAAAGGGACGATGGCCGCCGTTGTTGGCCTGGCACCTGAGGTGATCGATGAGATCTGCCGGACGGTGTCTCCAGAAGGTTTGGTTCAGGCCGCGAATCTGAATTCACCGGGACAGGTGGTTATCAGCGGCTCTCTGGACATGGTCCATGCCGCGATGGCTCTGGCGAAATCCAAGGGGGCAAAGCTTGTCAAGGAACTCCAGGTGAGCGGGGCTTTTCACTCGAAGCTGATGGGCAGCGCACGGAAGGGACTTGCTTCCGCGCTGTCTCGCGTTCCTCTTCAGGATGCGGCTTTCCCCGTCTATGCCAATGTGACGGCCCGGAAGGTGCAAAAGGCATGGGAAATTCGTACATTGCTGGAGGAACAGCTCACAAGCCCCGTCCGGTGGGATGAATCGATCGGACGGATGATCGCCGACGGGGCGTCCACGTTCGTCGAGATTGGCCCGGGGAAGGTTCTCCAAGGGCTGGTGAAACGTATCGACCCGACCGTTGAGGTGCGCGGCATCGAGACTTTGAGCGATGTCGAAAACAGGGTGACCACCTGATGCCGGGCGTTCTCGATAATGCCGTTGCCCTCGTTACCGGTTCCTCCCGCGGCATCGGCCGCGCGATCGCTGTTTCCCTCGCCGGGGCAGGTGCCCATGTCATGATTTCCTACCGGAGCGCATCGGGGGAGGCAGAGGCCGTGGTGGATGAGATCCACGCTAAGGGTGTGAAGTCCCGCGCGTTCAAAGTTGATGTGTCCCGATCAGATGAGTCGCGCGAGATGATTGAGTCGATTGTCAAGGATTTTCAGCGTCTCGATATTTTGGTGAATAACGCCGGCGTGACGAAGGATGGTCTCCTCATGCGCATGAGCGAGGAGGATTGGGATTCTGTCGTGGATACGAATCTCAAGGGCGTGTTCAATGTGACAAAAGCCGCAATTCGCCCGATGCTGGGCCAGCGCTCGGGAAAAATTATTAATATCACCTCGGTGACCGGTATAGTCGGAAACCCGGGCCAGGCGAATTACGCGGCATCGAAGGCCGGAATAATCGGGTTTACGAAGACGATGGCAAAGGAACTCGGAGGCCGAAATATTCAGGTGAATGCCGTCGCCCCCGGTTTCGTTGAAACGGATATGACAGGGAAGCTCACAGAGGATCAGCGGAAATCGCTCGCCGAACGTATTCCCCTTAAACGGACGGGGAAGCCGGAAGAGATCGCCCATGCAGTGAGGTTTCTCGCATCTCATGATGCTGACTATATCACTGGCCAGGTGATCTGCGTGGATGGCGGAATGGTGATTTGAAGTTTTTGTCTCGTACTCACAACAATAAGGAGCAGCCACTATGGCAGATGTTGAATCAAAGGTGAAGGAAATTATCATGAATAAGCTCGGGGTCGAAGCCTCCCAGGTTACCCTCGAGGCCTCTTTTACGAATGATCTCGGTGCCGATTCTCTCGATACCGTGGAGCTTGTGATGGAGTTTGAAAAAGCATTCAATCTCCAGATCCCTGACGAAGACGCGGAAAAGATTGCGACTGTCGGCGATGCCGTCAAGTATCTGTCGTCAAAGGGATAACGCCCGTGGCTTTGGGATCCGTCAATCGTGAAGCCGGCCGGAAGAGGTAGAGGGCGACGGGATTTCTATGAGTATGAATAATCAACGCCGACGTGTGGTTGTGACCGGAGCCGGAGCCGTTACTCCGATCGGGCTCGGGATGGAGGAGTTCTGGAAGAATTCTCTCGCAGGGGTGAGCGGCGCCGGGACGATCACGAGTTTCGACGCGAGCAATTATGATACCAAGATCGCATGCGAGGTGAAGGGGTTCGATCCCCTGAATTTTCTGGACAAGAAGTCCGCCAACCGCATGGATCTTTTCAGCCAGTACGCCATAGCCTGCGCGGAGATGGCGGTGAAAGATTCTCATCTCGATCTGGAGAAGGAGAATAAGGAGCTGATCGGCGTGATTTTCGGGTCCGGGATCGGCGGGATGTGGACATGGCACCGACAGATGCAAACGATGTATGAAACTGGCGGCCCTCACCGGATCAGTCCGTTCTTCGTCCCGATGATGATAGCCGATATCGCTGCAGGCTATATTTCGATGCGGTTCCAGGTGAAAGGTCCGAATTATGCGACCACATCCGCCTGCGCGACCTCCTCGCACGCCGTGGCCGATGCCTATATTCTGATCCAACGGGGCGATGCTGATATAATCTTCACCGGAGGTTCCGAGGCCGCCATCTGTCCCATGGGCGTCGGAGGGTTTAATGCAATGAAGGCTCTCTCAACCCGCAATGACGCTCCCTCGAAGGCAAGCCGCCCGTTCGACGCGCAACGGGATGGATTTGTTATGGGGGAGGGGGGAGGAATGCTCATTCTCGAGGAGCTGGAGCATGCACGCCGCCGCGGCGCGAGGATTTATGGCGAAATTGCGGGAATTGGTTTGACCGCCGATGCGTATCATATCACCGCGCCCGCACCCGGAGGCGAAGGTGCTATACGGTCGATGCGGATTTGCCTCAAGGATGCAGGCCTTCCCCCGGCCGCCGTCGATTATATCAACGCGCACGGCACGTCCACCCCGTTTAATGATAAATCCGAGTCACAGGCAATTAAGTCTGTCTTCGGAGATCACGCGTATAAACTGCTTGTGAGCTCGACGAAATCTATGACCGGTCACCTTCTCGGCGCTGCGGGAGCCGTCGAGGCGATCGTCGCTCTGCTTGCGACCTACCACGATATTGTTCCCCCGACTATTAATTACGAATTCCCCGACCCTGAGTGCGACCTCAATTATGTCCCCAATAAAGCGGTGAAAAAGAGCATTAATGTGGCCATCAGTAATACGTTTGGCTTCGGCGGCCATAACGCTTCTCTCCTTTTCAAAAAATACAGAGAGAATTAATAGGGCGGTACTATGAGGTTCCGGCGCTTCCTCGAGCAGCTCGGTGAACGCCTCCGTTTCAGAAACCGCATAGTTCATCCGATCGACTTCGACCGGCTCCAATCCGCCCTCGGCTATACGATCCGGAAGAAATATCTGTTCTCAGAGGCTCTGTCCCACCGGTCCTACCTGCAGACAATCGGGAATCAAAAGGCTGCCTCCAATGAGCGCCTGGAGTTTTTGGGCGATTCCGTCTTGAACCTCGTTGTCGCCGAATATCTTTTCCACCTCGATAGCACCGCCCCCGAGGGCGAATTGACGAAAAACCGCTCACGGCTTGTGAACCGCAAGGCCCTCGCAGCCCTCTCCCGGGAAAGGGGGATAGCAGATTTCATGCTCATGAGCCCTAGCGCTCTTCAGGTGCCCGGACGTGGGATGGAGACAATCTTGGCCGACGCGTTCGAGGCGATCATCGGCGCGATCTATCTGGATGGCGGATTCGAACAGGCCAGAACTTTTGTGAAGTCGTGCCTCCGGCAGGGGCTCGCCGATGGGAGTCTCAAAATGGAAGACGAGAATTTTAAGAGCAAACTGCTGGAATTGTCTCAGGCCGAAGGCCTCGGCGCTCCCCGCTATCTGACAACTCACGAAGAAGGTCCCGACCACGATCGTACGTTCACCGTTGAGGTGATGATCGGACAGACGACGTACGGCGTCGGGTTCGGGAAGAATAAGAAGGATGCGGAACAGGCTGCGGCCGAACAGGCGCTTCAAAAACTCGATCGATCTGAAACACCCGGCCCGCGCAATGACTGAAATCTTCCACGCGGGCCGGCAGACTCTTAAATACCTTCCCCTCGCTGTTATCTGCCTATCCGCCTTCGCCTCGGCCCAGGATACCGTGCTGAGCCCCGTCGCCGATTTCCCCGACTCGCTTTTTACCGTTGATACCGTCGCGCTCAATGGTAATGTGCACACAAAGGACTTTGTGATCTTGAGGGAAATGTCTCTCAGGCCCGGCTCCCCCATCACCCGTGAAATGCTCGAGTATGATAAGAATAGGATCTATAGCCTCGGCCTCTTTAACCAGGTTCAGATCGCCGTATTTCCTTCCACGCCGGGGAAAGCGGTCCTGAGTGTGATCGTCGACGAGCGCTGGTTCATTTTTCCCTACCCGATTTTCGGGATCAAGGACCGCGATTGGGACAAGCTCTATTACGGTGCAGGGCTCGTCCATACGAATTTCCGGGGAAGAAATGAGAAGCTGTTTTCAAATTTTGTTTTCGGGTACGATCCCTCCGTGTCGCTCGCCTACCGTAATCCCTTCCTGAGCAGCGAGGGTACATTTTTCATCGAGGGGAGGACGGCCTATAGCAAAGTTCGCAATAGAAGCCTGCAGGCGCAGGCAGGTTTGCCGAATTTTGACGAACGACATGTGTCGGGCTCTCTTGCCATCGGCAGGCGCTTCGGGATAAATCATACAGCCTGGATGTCGGCGGGATTCGAGGTCGTGGATGTCTCTGATTTCCAGCCGGGCCGTACGCTGTCGCCTGACGGAAAGGACGCTTATCCGGTGGCCAGCCTCGGGTACGTTTTCGATACGCGCGATCTGGCGGAATATCCCAGCCTCGGTTCCCTTTTCAGATTTTCAACAACAAAATTCGGAGCTCCAGGCGCCCGGCTCGATCTCGTGCGCTATTCGGCCGATCTCCGGCAGTATACGCCTCTTTCAGGCTGCATGAGCTGGACGGTGCGAACGTTCACTGATCTCGTCGCGGCCGGCCCGACTCCCACCTACAATCGGGACTATTTCGGCTACGGCGAAAGGATCCGGGGTCACTTTACCGAAGTCATCGAAGGTGAGAGTATTCTTGGAGCGTCGACTGAACTTCATCTGACCTTGCTTGCCCCCCAGTATTTCAAGGTGGATTTTCTCCCCCCCGAGTTCAGCACCTGGAAGTTCGCCATTGTCGCCGCCGCCTTCGCCGATGCCGGAACTGCCTGGTTCCGGGGTGCCCCTGTGGCTCTCAATAATTTCTCAAAGGGCTACGGAATCGGTCTCGATTTTCTGCTTCCCTATAGCGCAGTTCTCCGGGTGGAGTATGCCCTGAATGAGGTGCGCCGCGGAGAGTTTATCCTGGATGCGGGGGCCTCGTTCTGATGGATCATTTCTATTGTCCGCCCGACCATATCTACCAGAATGATCTTTTCATCGACGGCGAAGAGTTTGCTCATATGACCCACGTGATGAGGAAGAAAGTGGGGGATGTGGTGCGTGTGGTCGACGGGTTAGGCCATGCGTTCGATGCGAAGCTTTCCGGCATCAATCGTAAGAGTGCCCGGGGGATGATTGTTTCGTCGTATTCCGGGTATAACGAAAGTTCGACGGATGTGACCCTCGGCGTCGGTGTGCTGAAGAATCCGTCAAAATATGATTTCCTGGTGGAAAAGGTGACCGAGCTCGGCGCCCGCCGTATTATCCCGCTGATAACGGAGAGGACAATTCCGTCCCATGCCAAGGTCGGCCGGTGGCGTAAACTCGCGCTCGCCGCCATGAAACAATCCGGCCGGTCGTATCTTCCTTCGGTGAGCGAATTGATGACTCTCGACGAACTGCTCGCTCAAAGGGATGGATTCGCTCTCAGGATCATCGCTCATGAAGAATTTCTGGAAACTCCGCGTCTTTCTTCATCGGCAGGATCCGTTTTGATCCTTGTCGGTCCTGAGGGGGGTTTTTCGCCGGAGGAGGTCGAGCGCTGCCGCGGGGGCGGGTTTCACACGATGTATCTGGGCGAACGCCGCCTCCGTACGGAGACTGCAGCCGTGGTCATGGCCGCCCTCTGGCTTCTTCCTCCCGCACGGAATTAGTCGATCCGGCCCCTGACCACCGCGCGTATTTCCTCGGATTTTGCCGCGATGGTCCGTAGCAACGTGGCAACTTCCTCCGAGTGCCATCCGACGAAGTCCGTATCGCCGATGTTCTTGAGGTTGATCTGTACATTAAGCGCCGCACTCTCCGCGCCGGCCTGAAGCATAAGGGCGCTGACGCCCGCATCGGACACCGAATTGACGTTTCCCCGCTCGGCAACCGCTTTTGCCAGAGCCATGGCGTCCAGCGCGTGTTTCATGACGCTGAGAGGGACAAGGGCCGCTTCCTTGGTGGCCTCTTCGATGGCAGCCTTCCGGAGGGCCTGCTGATCGAGGCTCTCTTTCGGCAGGTTGTACGCCTCCATCACCTTGCCAAATGCCTCCGCATCACGGTCGACGTTTTCCGTGAACTGTGAACGGAGTCTTTCCGATTTTTCCAGTATGCCTTTCATCTCCGCCTCAACCGGAAGGTATTTCTTCCTGCCGATGGTGAGCGTGCAGACCATGGCAGTAAGCGAGGCTCCGACCGCGCACGCAAGGGCCGCAGCGCTTCCTCCGCCCGGAACAGGATTCGCGGAGGAGAGTTCATCGAGAAATCCGGAGAGCGTTTTTTCTATGAGCATGATCAGATCATGTATTCAATGATTTTCTTTTCTGGTTCAAAGGGCTCGATCCGGCTGAGCCCGAGCTTCTCTATCGCCTTCTGAATGGAATCATCATCGGAGAGCATGCTGTTGCCGTAGTAGCGACCTGCCATGACGATGGCCTCCTTGGGGATGAGGCCGACGACTTCGCTTCCCGCGGTGTCGACTCCCAGTTTCTGTGCCTCCCTTCGCACTTCCTCAAACGCGACGTGAGGCGGGGTGACGTGATAGTCGGTGAGGTTGATTGAAACCTGGGCGATGTTTAATCGTTCCAGCAAGACTCCCATCGCTTTTACTTCCTTCAACGAGCCCGGAATTTTTGCCTCCTTCCCCGCAGCGTCCTTGATGGTTCTGCCGCTTTCCCGGATTTTTACCGCTATTTCGTGCGCAATCTGCTTGTTGTTCGTCGAGAGGTTGACATTGTACGCAATGAGGAATGCCCGCGCCCCGGCTACCGTGGCGCCTGACCTCGGGTTGAATTCCACCGGGCCGTAATCGGGTTTCCAGAGGGGATCTTTGAGTTTTTGCGCAAGACCTTCGTATTCACCTTTTCGTATGAAGGAAAGGTTTTTTCTTTCCGGTTTTTTCGCCGCCCGTTCGTAGAGGTACACCGGGATGCCGAGGTCGCTCGCAACCCGCTGACCGAATTCTTCCGCGATTCCGACGCAGTCATCCATCGTCGCCCCCGAGACGGGTATGAAAGGGACGACATCCGCCGCTCCCAGTCTCGGATGCTCTCCCTTGTGGATGCGCATGTCAATGAGGCGAGCGGCCTGCTCGGTCGAGCGGAAGGCTGCCTCTTCAACGCTCCCCGGCTCTCCGATGAATGTGACGACGGTCCTGTTATAGTCCTTGTCCGGTTCAACGCTGAGGAGTTTTACATGTGGTATGTTTATGCTTCCGGCAATGGCATCGATGATTTTCCGGTCACGCCCCTCGCTGAAGTTCGGGACGCATTCGATCAGGCTCTTCATGTCATTTCCAGGACGACTCCGTCCTTGACTACTTTTTCCACATGATTTTCACCAAAATGATATGGGAGGTATCTGTAGTTGGGGATGCCGAGCACGATGAGGTCGGCTTTTTTCCCCACTTCGAGGCTTCCTACCTCGTCCGACCGCCCGACGGCCGCGGCTGAGTTTAGCGTCGATGCAACAATGGCCTCCTCGGGCGTCATTCCCATGCGCGCGCATGCTATGGTCATCATGATCGGCATGCTGTAGCACATGCAGGTTCCCGGGTTGAAATCTGTCGATATCGCGACCGGGACCCCGGAATCGATGAGTCTTCGCGCAGGAGCATATCTCCCGCCCGTGAAGAACGGTACCCCCGGCAGAATCGTGGCGATGGCCCCCGCCTCCGCGAGTGCCGCTATTCCTGCAACTGTGGTGTTCTCGAGATGGTCTGCTGATACCGCCCCGACCGCGGCCGCGATTTCCGCGCCGCCCGTGGCCGAGAGTTGATCGGCGTGTATTTTTGGTTTCAGGCCGAAGCGCTTTCCCTGCTCCAGGATTTCGCGGCTTTCAGCGGGGCTGAAGTATCCTTCCTCGCAAAAGACATCGCAAAATGCTGCAAGACCCCGCGAGCCCACGTAGGGGATCATGGTGTTGAGGATTTCATCGACGTAGCTGCCCCTTTCACGGTGCTCGGGCGGCACGGCGTGCGCGCCCAGGAATGTCGGAATGATTGAGATGACTTCCTCGGAATTGAGTTCGTTGATGGCTTCGAGCATCTTGATCTCGTTCTCCGTGTCGAGGCCGTATCCGCTCTTGATTTCTACCGTGGTTGTGCCGTATTTGAGAAGGGCGTTCAAGTGGTGGCGGGCATGCTTCTTTAAGTCTTTCTTGGTAGCCGAGCGGACATGTTTCACGGTGCTCATGATCCCCCCGCCCCTGGCGGCAATGTCCGCATAACTCAATCCGCTCGCGCGGTCGCCAAACTCGTCCTCGCGGCTCCCGGCAAACAGGAGATGAGTGTGGGCGTCGACGAATCCCGGCATGACGACTTTTTCAAGGCAGTCGAGGACGTCCGCTTCCTTGAGTGTTCCCATTGAGAGGTCTTCCATCCGCCCTATCCACTGAAGTCTGTCCCCCTCGACGATGACCGCCGCGTTCTCGATGACGCCGAGATCGCCGCTGTCCCGGCCGAGTTTAGCACGCTTTCCCCGGGCCGGCACGGTGACTAATTGCTTGATATTAACGAGTGCAAGGTTCACGGTTTTCTCGGATTATGGCGAGGAGCGGTGAGCTATCATCCTGCGCGGCCGTCTCCCGCCAGATGGCCCATGAATACTTCGAGGTCGTATTCGAAGACAACCTTCCCGCCCTTCTGGTGCTCGGCGAAAATTTTGGCAAGCCTCCGGATCATGTTTCCATAATTCTTGCTTCCCTCGACAGGGACATAACTCGATGAGAGAAGTCGCCCGGTGAGTCCCCGAAGGTCAAACTGCTGTTCATTCGGGAGCGTGTGTCTCTTTACGTCTCCGGCGAAAAATCTCATTATTTCCCCCCTGTTTTGTGCAGCCTCGCTGATGAGCTTTTCCCCTCTGTCGCGGACTTTCGAATAGTCGGTTCCATATTCATTGAGTAAGTTCTCATAGTCCCTCAAGAAAGCCGTCGAAGCCGTCCGTCGGTTGTTCCAAAAGAGGACGACCCAGCCCCCAGAACGGAGTATTCTCAGAAATTCTCGCCTCGTCATCTCAGGATCGAACCAGTGAAATGCCTGACCGGCCAGGATGTAGTCGACGCTCGCGTCGGGAAGGCCCGTCGCCTCAGCTGTCCCGTCCACGCTTTTGAAGCGCGGGTATCGTCGAAGAAATAGTTCCCCGGCCCCGCGCATCTCACGATTAGGCTCGATCCCAAAAACGTCATTTCCGTTTTGAAGAAAGAGTTCCGCCGAGAATCCTGTCCCCGATCCGATATCGGCAATGATGTGCGCAGCGGTGAGGCCGGTTTCATCTCTCAGGACCCGTCTGAACGACTCAGGATAACGGGGACGGGTTTCAAGGTAGTTCGCCACACGGTTGGAGAATCTTTCTTTGGAATGGAACTCGCTCGCCACGTCCTTCTCTGTGTTATCGAGCATCTGCCGCCCGCAGGAAGTCCCTTACTGCCTGTATGTATTTTTCAGGTTCGTCCTGCATGGTGAGATGGCCGCTCTGCTCAAAGATGGCGATTTTTGCGCCGGGTATCAGGCTCCGGTAATACTCTACGGTCGCGGGGATCGCTTCGTCATACCGTCCCGCTGTGAAAAGGGTGGGCACCGTGATCTCCCCAAGACGGTCGGTCCTGTCATATGTCCGTAGGCTCCCGGTGATTGTGAATTCGCTCGGCCCGCACATCGCTACGTAAACGGATTGGCCCATCTGTGCGAACGAGCTGTCAATGTCAGGCGACCAGGGGTTCGACCGGGCAAGGTATCTGTGGTAAAACTCCATCATCGCTCCGTGGTATTCGGGGGAATCATATCTCCCGTCAGCTTCGTGCCGGGAAATCGCCGCCTGGGTTGAATCCGGGAGAGCCGCTTTTAGCGTGGCAGCATCCTTGACCCAGCGGGGGATGCTGAGCGCAGGGCTGGCGAGGATGAGGCTTTTGATTCCCGCCGGGTGAGTAAGCATGTAATCCACCGCGAGCATGGTCCCCCATGAATGTCCAAGGATGTGTACGTTCGTCAGTCCAAGTTTTGCTCTGACATCGGATAATTCCCGCATGAAGCGCTGTATGGTCCAGAGCGTCGTGTCGGTCGGATGATCGGAATGGCCGGCTCCCAGCTGATCGTAGAAGATGACAGGCCTTTCATCTCCCAGTGCGGCGAGGGGTTTGAGGTAATAGCTTGGTACCCCGGGCCCGCCATGCAGGATGAGGAGGGGCGTTCCGCTGCCGCTCCCGACAACACGGTACCATACTCGCCCTCCCGTTACACTGACGTAGCCTTCGCCCGGAGCCGGTCTCTCTCCTCCGGTACAGCCGGTGTACGAGGCCGAGATGACGGCAAGCGCCATGATCTGCGCAATTTTTGCAGCGTCTTGCCTGACTCCCGTGCGTTTTGGTGTCATCCGAAGAATCTCAAGGGTCGAAGTTCGTAAAGGAATATGCTCTTCCCCGCGCCAGAGGCCGAGCGGCCTCGTGGGTTTCGGGAAATTCTCTGAGATGTTTCGTCCTCGCGGACTTCAAAAAATACGCAAAATCGGAGTTCTTGTCAACGACACGGGCGTGCTCCGATGAGGCCCGCCGGACCACGGCAGGGGGAAACCCCGTATCCGGATGATCAGCGGCTGAGCCGCCTTGAGAGTTTTACGAAATTTTTCCTATCGATCCGGTATGGCAACCACCCGGTGAGCTTTCTTGCCCCGATGCGGTCGTAGAATCGAATGGCGTTGGTGTTCCAGTCGAGTACCATCCACTCCATTCTCCCCGCTCCCCGGGAGATCGCTTCCCTGAGACAATGACTGAAAAGTTTTTTCCCAACGCCCCTTCCCCTTTGTCCCGGGAGGATGAATATGTCTTCAAGATAGAGTGTCGGAAGGGCACGGAATGAGGAATACGTCTCGAAGATGATGGCATAGCCTACAGCCTGCCGGCCGTCGAGAGCAAGGAGGGCATCGAAGCGGCGGTTCTTTCCGAACGCATCGGTGATCAGGCGCCGGCGCGCTGCTGATGTCGGCTTGTTGAGTTTCTCGAAGTCGGCGAGAGCGTCGATGAGCGAGAGAAAACTTACCGCATCACGCTTTCTGAGCCGGCGGATGGTGAGTCGCCCCATCCCAGGCCGATGTTTCATATCCTGTGCACTGGAGCGTCGGTTGGCGCGGGTATTTTGCAAAACCGGGGTCTGTCTTTGAGAGTTTGCAGAGGATGAAGACGCTTCCCCGGATGGTGCGGACTGTGTGCGCGTGGCAGCAGCTGGAGCAGAGGCTGACAGTGTCCCGCAGCAGGGGCTTTTCCGGGCTATTGCTTTTTCTGATTCTCGGAGGTTTCGATCTGCTCGAGGACCTTGCTGATGCCCTTCGAGACGAGCGTGTCAAGGAGAGTCCCGGTGAGCTTGATCGCCGGTTCGTCAAGCTGCCTCAATCCCTCTTCCGATTTCTTCGCCTCCGGCATGACGCTTTCGGTCAGGTTTATGACCGACGGCTCTGCCGTGACGTCGCTCGTGGATGCAGCTCCGACCGCCCCGAGCGCGAATTTTGCGCCAAGATCTTTTACAGGTTTGAAAAAATCTTCCGGCACCTCCCTTGCGCTTGTAGCGAGCAGGCGCCCGACATCGGACATGCGCCGGTCAAGTGATCGCCCCTTGAGCTTGGCTGATCCCGAGATCGTGTACATAGCGTTGGTGATGTTGGCGCTGAGCGCCACAGAAGAGGATTGGATTGCCCTGCTGAGGCTGCCGCCATAGTGTTCGATGTGCTCTCCCAGCGCCGTCAACCCGTACTGAACGGAATGCCCGAGGGCTTCCAGTCCAATCCGGACGTGCTCTCCATGGAGCGCGGTCGAGCGGGCGGTTATCCTTGCCGCCTCAATCTGTGAATGTCCCTGGGCATATGTGGTGAGAAGCTGTGTCGTTCGCTCAATGTCGAACTGGAGTCTCTCGACCATCGTGAGGTTCCGGTTTTCAAAGTAATAGTCGCGGGCTTTGTAGAAATGCCACATCGATACCTGCATCATGAGCTGGAGTATGTTGGAGTCGGTGCTGATCGTGGCCATGGCCTTTTCGCCGATGTGCAGATTCACAGCCGCTTCCCAATCCTTGGATCCGAGCCGCATGAACCACTGCCTCGCCGCCACCAGATCGTTGAGGTCTTCGACGGTGTGGATTTCCCGGTCCGCGCCGCGTTGCGCATACCCCATGGCCGCCATGTAGGCGGTCGCGACGGCTGATTTGTGAACCCCGAGCTCTGAGAAGAGCCGGAAGGCAATGATGAGCTGGTCGATGACCTTGTCCGAGAGATCCCCGCCGGTGTAATGGTCCTTGACTTTCGCGTAAATCTCCTGGGCGCGGTGAAGCGAGAGTTCGGCAATCTCACGGTAACGCTGCTTGAGGATGACAGTGCGCTTCGCATGCTTGTCGAGGTACTTCTTGTCCTCGTTCCGTAACTCCCGGATGGCTTCCCGTATTTCGGTCAGCGAAATGCATTCGGAGATGTCGGTGCTCCCGCAAAGGTAGCAGCGCCCCCGGATCTTCTCGTAATCGATCCAGCGGTGATCACAGTTGCCGCAACGCTCCATCCCAAGCTTCATCGACATCATGTCGTTCATTGCTTTCTCTCCTGCAACTGCCTGATGAGACGGTGGTACTCGTCTTCTGTCAGTTCTCCGAAGGCGTATTTGGTCTCGATTGTTTCACGGTCGAAATGCTGCCTTGCTTTGACGGAGACCTGCTTGTACGCCTCCTGCGTCCTTATCCGGGAAAAGCCACGGAGAGTTTCCGCCTCTTCCTGGTACATGACGGAGAACCGGGTGATGTCTCCTGAAATATCAAAAGGCTTCTCCCCCCGGGATGTACGGCGGAGGTTTGTGAGCTCTGCAAATTCCTTGATGCTGATGTTCTGGAGAAGCTCGAGCGCCGTCTCGAATTCCTTCGCCTTGTAATAGAAATGATATGCTGCCTTGAATTCGCTCTCTTTGAGGAACCAGGCTGCGATTTCCTTGTACTCCGCAATCGGAAGGGATGCGCGATCGTAAAGATAAAAGGCCGTGGCGTAGTCTCCTAGGTCCCGCTTGATGGCCCCCAGGCTCCGCATGTCTTTCTCAACCCAGAAGTACCATTCTTCGAGGTCGCTCCGGTTTTCTGCCCTCGCAAGGTCGAGGAAATCCGCCGATCTCCCCCAGGCTTTGTAGAAAGCGTATGTGAGAAGGGCAATGTCGACGTTGTGCGGGTTGTTGTTGACAGCCTGACAGAGGATCTCGATGATCTTTTCCTTTTCGTTGCCGGGCAGAGAGAAGAATAGCTTTATCGGAATCCTGGGTATCCTGCGCACGGTCTTCAGGTGGTCGAAGAATTGGAACTGGCGCTGTCCGTTCGAGTCGGGTATTTCAAGCCCCAGCTGCTCGATCGCCGAATAAAACCGCTCCGTGACGAGGGTTTTCTTTATGCCCTGATACCAGGGGGCCTCCGCATCCCTGAATGCACTGTCGAGAAACATCCTCCAGGAGCTCATCGTGCTCTCGATGAAGGAGTTTTCTGACAGCGGGATTGTGGTCTTGAAGAGAGTGAGCAGGTTTGCATCACGCGCGATGACGTCGTCCTGCATGCCTCCGTCCCGCAGGAGTTGCATGATGAAGAAGTGTCTCAACCACGGTCTCGTGAGGCCTTCGTTGACCGCGTGCCGGACCTCGGTTTTTTCCTTCGAAATCTCCAAGAGATGGTCAGGGTATGTTCCCTGAACACCCGCGATGAATCGCTCTTTTTGCGTCTGAAAAAGCTGGAGCTGAATCAAGTTTTCGAAAATGCTGGTTTCCGGTGAAATTCCTGCTGTAAAACTTTAAGTGCAGGCAGAAATATGCTTCTGCCAAAGTACTTAGTTTGGAGTTGAATATACATATTTTTTGACAAAGTCCACATGTTTTTTGGAAATTATTCGAAATACCCATTCTGGGGGCATGGTCAAAACAAGCGAAAATGAGGGAATTTTGGGCTAGTCAGTCCCAATCGCGGATATAACCTTGATCGATAGCTTCGGTAGGTTGCTGTCCTCCCCGCTGAGTTTTATGTATTTTCTGAAAAGATCCGACGGCGCCCTCGTGATGGTTTCGATGAGCGCTGACCGCCCGAGCCGTAAGTCAATCTCCCTCGCGATGAACATCCCTGTCATCGCCCCGTAACTCTCCCAGTAACCGCTGAGGTTTGCAGTCCTGATCAGCTCCTGAATTCTCCGGGGTTTGATGCTGCTCGAGAGAAGTTCTGCGGCGTTCTTGTTGAATGTCTCGAATTCTTCCCTGGTTTTCATGGTCCATCCGCGCGGCAGGTACCCGCGGCCCCGCTGGTCAAGCGAAAGGTAGTACGCAATTCCCTCGTTCTGCGTGATCTCCAGGAGTTCGTCGAAAGGATCCTGATGAGTCCGGGAGTATTCTTTCCAGGCCGGCGATGTCTCCTTGTATGCTTCGAAAGCTGCATGGAAGACTTCGTGAGCGACGACTCCAAGGAGCGAGACGAACCGCTCTTCCAGGTCGGGTCCGTATCCCACCGACTGCGCGAGATTGATCACGATCGTGAGCTCGCCTTCGTTTTCACCCACGAACTGCATCTCGTCTCCCTGCCAGCGTATGCGACGGACGAAGGCATCCACATTTTCATGCCCGAGGACGACGACGTAAACGGGGATGTTTAGCGTGATGCTTGCCTCCCGTGGAAATATCTGCTCGACCGTGGCAACGACCCGCCTGCTGAAGTTCCGCTTTTTCAATTCACCCAAAAGCTCCCGGATCGGCCCGGCATTTTTTCTCGCTTCTTCAAGGTGGTAGACATCATCGCCGATGATCTGGTGATATTTTATGGAGTCGAGGTAGCTCAGAAGCCCTGCCGAGATCGATCCCCGGTCGGCGATGTATCCCGCCGTGGAGGCGGCTATCCGGTTTCCCCGCATCTCTGCAAGCGATTGCGTGCTGACCGTCTGGTCGTCAAACAGGGCAAGCGTCTGCTCGGCAGCTTCATAGTCGAGGACGAGGTTGACGTTGAAGTTGGGGTTCGATTGGGATTCCCCGGCGTTGCTGAAGACAAGCACGGCCGCTCCGATGAGGGCCGTCAGCGAGATCCCGTATTTTGTTCGAAGAATCACCATGCCTGAAACGCGATCCAGTCGAGGGAGAATTTCCCCGTCCCCAGGGCGACGAGCACGAGAGCCATCGTGACGAGCGCGAGGTCGAACTCGTAGCCCGCCAGACCGGAATTCTGTGGTCTCAGGACGAACCCCGTGCTGAGCTTTGTTCTGAGGTCGCCCAGACAGATAGTTATTGCCACGAGAAGAGCGACAAGCCGCGTCATGAGTCCGATGATGAGGAATCCACCTCCGATGAATTCGACAACGCCGGCAATCATCTGTACACGCCCGGACGTATTCGACCCGAAGAGTTTCGGGCGGCCGTGTACCATCATGATGATTCCCAGGACCAACCGAATCATGAGGGCGGAAAAACTGGGATGAAATCCGATGTAGTGGCCGATCATGGTTCCTCCTTTCTCGCCATGGGGAGTTTGATGCCGAATTTTCCTGCATTGTCTATGGCTCTCGTGTATCCGGCGTCTGCATGCCGCACGATCCCGAGCGCCGGGTCGTACGTGAGTACACGCTCAAGCCGCCGGGCAGCCGCGGCAGTCCCATCTGCAACAACGACCATGCCCGCATGGATGGACATTCCTATCCCTACTCCCCCGCCATGATGGACGCTGACCCAGCTGGCCCCCCCGACAGCATTGAGGAGCGCGTTGAGGATTGGCCAGTCTGCAATGGCATCGCTGCCGTCCTGCATTTTTTCCGTTTCGCGGTTGGGCGAAGCAACCGATCCGCAATCCAGGTGGTCTCGACCGATTACGATCGGGGCCTGAAGCTCTCCGCGCTCAACCAGCTCATTGAATATTTTTCCCATTTTTGCCCGTTCGCCGTACCCGAGCCAGCATATCCGCGCGGGCAATCCCTGAAAAGGGACACTTTTTTGTGCCATCTGGATCCACCGGCACAACGGTTTGTTGTCCGGGAAATTTTCCATGATGGCTCTGTCCGTTCTGTATATGTCCTCGGCCTCTCCGGAAAGCGCTGCCCACCGGAACGGGCCTTTTCCATCACAAAAAAGCGGCCTTATGTATTCCGGCACGAATCCGGGAATCTGAAAGGCTTCCATGACGCCTCCGGAGAGTGCTTCCCCTCGTATGTTGTTGCCGTAATCGAAGACGACCGTTCCCTTTTTCTGAAATCCCAGCATCGCCCGGACGTGGTCGGCTATGGATGATCGCGCCAGGTCGATGTAGTGCGAGGGATCCGACTTTCGTAGGTCGAGAGCCTCCTCGTAGGGCATGTGTGCCGGAACGTAGCCATTCAATGTGTCGTGGGCCGAGGTCTGATCGGTAAGGATGTCGACATGGATGTTCCGGGCAAGAAGCTCGGGCAATATTTCTGCCGCATTGCCGAGGAGGGCAACGGACTTCGCTTCTTTGAAGGCGACCGCAGTTTGCAGGCTCAAGAGGGCTTCGTCAAGCGACGTCGCCATCTCATCGACATATCCGCTCCGGAGGCGTTTCTCGATCCGGGCCCTGTCGATTTCAATGGCCAGGCACGCCGCACCATTCATGGTGGCCGCAAGGGGTTGC
Organism: uncultured Chlorobiaceae bacterium; assembly: GCA_964410105.1. Lineage (GTDB taxonomy): Bacteria > Bacteroidota > Ignavibacteria > UBA10030 > SZUA-254 > CAYPFY01. The sequence continues at coordinate 135,115 of CAYPFY010000002.1, read as the reverse complement.
GCCCCCCCCATTCCTCCCAGGCCTGCAGTCACGAGGAGCTTTCCGGCGAGGTTATCTCCAAAATGCTTTCGGGCGCTGGCGGCGAAAGTTTCGTACGTGCCCTGGAGAATTCCCTGCGTACCGATGTAGATCCAACTGCCTGCTGTCATCTGGCCGAACATGGTGAGCCCCAGCCCTTCCAGTCGGCGGAATTCGTCCCACGTCGCCCAGTGCGGCACGAGCATGGCATTTGATATCAGGACCCTCGGGGCATCGGGATATGTTCTGAAAATCCCGGCCGGTTTGCCTGATTGTATGATTAGAGTCTCGTCGTCGTCGAGGTTTATCAGGCTGCGGACGATCGATGAGTAGCATTCCCAGTTCCGGGCAGCCTTTCCCGTTCCGCCGTATACGATGAGTTCTTCCGGCTTTTCCGCTACCTCCGGATCAAGGTTGTTCATGAGCATCCGGAGGGCCGCCTCCTGAACCCAGCCCTTACAGGTCAACTGTCTGCCTCGCGGGGCTCTGATGCGCCGCCGGTCGTCAATCAGCGTTTCCATCAGTAGGCTGTCATTTCGACGTTCTTGATTCCGGGCATCAGGAGAACGCTGTTGAGAAAGAGTTTATTAAGACCGTCCCAGTAGAGCCTGAAATTCGGATCGTCCGCAAAGAGTATGACGCTTCCCGCGCCGCGTTGCTCGTGGATAAGATAGGGGGTTTCTTCCAGCATTCGTTCGTTTTCCGCTGACATGTAGCCGCTCATGCGGGGGGATTTTGTATAAATCCCGACGTTATAACCCCTCTCGGATAGTTCAAACATGGTGTTGCTCGTCTTGAAAACCGTGATCGCGCTGTCATATCCGAATCCGAGCGGATGGGATGTGTCGAGTTTTACCCTGACCATGGTCCCCGGGATTCCCTGCATCCGATGTTTCCGCTCCCGCTCTTCAACGGTCATTCTTTTCTCGAGCTCTTCATCGGAAAGCTTTTTTTCCTTCCCGCCCAAGGTATCTTTCTTCGATTCGTCGGATTTCTTCTTTTCCTTGATTTTTACAGATGCGATTCTTGCGGTTGAGGCGAACGCAGCCCCTCCCTCAATCCCAGTGAATGTGCCCCCGCCGGCGATCCACGTTTTTATTTTTTCGACCGCCGTGGAGTCGAGCACACTTCTGTACCCCGCCCCGGCATCGTCCGGGAATATCATGACGTTGTAATCATGCAAATCTGCTCCGCGGAGCTGGTCGAGCTTCATGGGCACGAAATCAAGTCCGTATTGCTGGTCAAACATCGACCAGACAGCACCGAAGGATTCTGTGCCGACAGGAGGTCCCGTGACAACGATGATTTTGGGCTGCCGGATCCGCACGGCACGGTCTGATCCGAGGTTTATCCCGCGCTCGGTGTATCCGCTGTTGGTTCCGAAGATCGTGAGGTGAAATTGACGGGCGAGTTCTTTGATTCGTTCGTGGATCCCGGGTGGATTTCCCGTGACCGGGACAATGATCGTGCCCCGGGGAAACTGCCGGCCGCCGGAGGTGGTGAATTCCTTCATGGCGACGTTTGCCCTCAGGTCCTGCTGAAGCAACCAGACGAGGCCTCTCGCCGCGTCGTTGGAATCCCAGCGGAAGAGATACGCGTAGGTCGCGTCCTGGTCCACGGATCCCCCGGGAGGCTCAGCACGGTCCCGGACGGGGACGGAGGCGACGCTGATCTCATGCGATGTCCAGTAGGCATCAACCCCGTAGGCAACAGGCAGTGACCATGTGGAGATGTCGTAAAAGAATGTGTCGCTGAGGGCAGGCTCCTGTTCCATGAGGGAAAGGATGAGTCTTTTTGAGGGTTGATCAAGGGAGATGATGTAAGAGCCCGCGCCAAATTTTTTTGTCAAACTCCCTTTGGTGAAGTATGTGTGGAGATCGCTTGCCGAAAAGTCCTTTGACGTTTTGGAGACTTCAACTCCCTGCGCACAGAGATTGGAAATCATTTTCGCAGCCCGCGACGGGTCTCTCCCCGCATCGATGATGAAGGAGCGCACAGGGCCGGATTTTCCCTCCTGGATCGCCTCGGCAAAGAATTGCTGGAAATCTCTGAGACGCCGCTCGCGGTGCTCAGCCGTCGCCCGGAGCGTGGTGATCGATGTGACGGTGTGATGTTCCAGCCTGTCGCGCAGAGAGAGGATGTTCTCATCCGACCGCTTCACTCTTACTCCAACCCCTCCCCCGGCCTGCTCGTATGTCATCCCGATGGCGCCATTCAGGGAAGGCCAGGAATCACCGTATCCGGGATAGAAGAGGTCAAAGAGCTCCCCGCTCCAGTAACTCCACCCGCGGCGGTCAAATGCCGCAGCATTGGCCTTGCCAAAAATATCCCCCCATTCCATGGTGTTCCTGGGGAAGTTCTTATTGATCGGTTTGAATGCGGGGAAGAAGAAGTATGAGCTGTTGTACCCCATTTCATGATAGTCGACATGGACCTGAGGCTTCCACGCCCGGTAGGCCGCTATTCTCCCCTGCGTCTCCCTCTGCGTTAACCACGCCCAGTCCCGGTTGAGATCGATGTAATAGTGGTTCGTCCGCCCCGACGGCCAGTCTTCATTGTGCTCCATCGCGCTTTTATCCGTGACGGGCTTTTTTCCGGAATGCGTGGCTTCGTACTGGACGAAGCGTTCGTGACCGTCCGGATTGAGGAGGGGATCGATGACGACGACGAGGTTTTTCAGTATGGAAGTGATCTCTTCGTCTTTCCTCGAGGCGAGCTGGTACATGACGTTCATGGCCGCCTCCATGCTCGATGCTTCGTTTCCGTGTACCCCGTACGACAGCCAGACTATGGCCGGCGTGTTTTTGATGATCGCTTCGGCTTCAGGGGATGGCGTGCTCCGCGGATCGGAGAGTTTCTGGATATTCTGCCTGATCTCGTCAAGGCGGCCAAGGTTTTCCGGGGAGCTGAAGAAGGCTGTGTAAAGGGCCCTCCCCTCGTATGTCTCACCGTACGATGTGAGCCGCATTCTTTCCCTGGCCGCATCCTTGAGGGCGAAAAGATACCGCTCGAGAGAGGAATGACGCGTGTACCGGTCGCCCAGTTCGTAGCCGAGGATTTGTTTAGGGGATGGGATCGAGTCCACCTGCGCCTGGACGAGCGAGACGCTTATGATGAGGGCGTAGAGGAATTTCATTGGGTCTGTTTTTTGTATGCGATGGCTGAAATTTCAACGCGGGCGTCTTTCGGTAACGCCGAGACCTGCACGGTTGTGCGCGCCGGATAGTTACCATCCTGAAAATATCCGCCGTAGATCACATTCATTCTTGCATAGTCTCCCATGTCGCGCAGGTAGACGGTCGTCGCGAGGACGTCCGCTGAGTCGGCCCCGGCATCATGGAGGATTTTCATGACGTTGTCGAGGGATTGTCTGGTTTCTTCCTGAATGTCGGCATTTCTGAGCATGCCCGATTCCTGATCGAGGGCTATCTGCCCCGACACGAAGACGAAGTTCCCTACAACCTGCGCCGGACTGTACGGACCAATGGTCTTGGAATCCGTTATCGCCTTCCGCGCCGTGGCCGAGGATAGTTCCTCGCGGACGGCCTGCCGGATTTTTTCGTCGTCGGTCCTGCACCCCGATGTTATGATGAGGAGAATAAGGAGAATTCTCATCATGCTAGAGTTTATATCCGATTTTTCGGAGGAGATCCTTGCGCCAGACGATGTCCTCCTCGGCCTCCACCCCACTGGTTTTCATTCCGTCAATGACGCCGAGTATTCCTCGACCTCGCTCAGTCTCCGCAACGATCACCTCGACGGGGTTAGCCGTTGCACAGTATACAGTGCATACCTCCGGAACTGCCTTGATGGCGTTGAGGATGTTTATGGGGAAGCCTTTTTCTATGAATATGATGAAGCAATGTCCGCAGGCGAGCTTTGTGGCGTTCCTTACCGCTATGTCAATCAGCGCCTGTTCGTTACCGATGTACCGGACCAGGGCCTTTCCCGACGATTCACAAAAGGCCAGGCCGAATCTCATCGAAGAATTGGCGCCGACAATTGCCTCGTAGAGATCCTCTACAGTCTTGATGAAGTGGGACTGGCCGAGAATAAAGTTCATCTCGGCGGGCTTTTCAATGGAGACGCTCAAGAGCTCCATCCGTTTTTCCTTGCTGTTCATCGCTCAAGGTACCACTTTTCAGGCCCCAAAATCAAGCCGTTTCCCCGGCCCCGGGAAGCGGCGGTTTTCCAGCAAAATGATAAAATTTGGCACATTTTCAGCCTCCTCGGAACCGGAAAACGGAGGAAAAAATTTGCTTGCCTCATGAATGATTTTTTAGTATCTTTGATTGCCAAACAACAGTACACCGTTTTTGCCCCCAGGGGAGAAAGGGAGTTTCCCGAAAGGGGTGGCGTTGCCACGCTTTTACGTTGTAGCTGCAGATGTAATCCCCGTGTCCCGTTCTCTATTGAACACCCACGAGGTCTGTCATCTCAAGCATAAATGCCGTTGTCCGCGATCGATTGTTGCAGGGAAGGTAATCGTGCGGATGATGAACACAATCAACAACGGCGTTGATGCGTAAAAAGCCAAAAAGATCTGGCCAGCCGTTTGCCATGGGGTGCAATGTGCCACGTCATCAAGCAGAGCAGAGCCTCGGGTACATTTTTATTAACATTTTTTGAAAGGATCTACTCCATGGAACAGGGAACTGTGAAATGGTTCAACGGAGCCAAGGGTTATGGCTTCATTTCGCGTCAGAACGGCGAAGATGTTTTCGTCCACTTCAAGGCCATCGTCGGCGACGGCTACCGAACCTTGAATGAGGGGGATAAGGTGCAGTTCGACGTGGAAAAAGGGCCCAAGGGGTTGCAAGCAGCTAACGTCCAAAAGATCTGATTGTTTCACTTCGGCTTTGGAACCCCGGCCGGTCACTCAAACCCGGCCGGGGTTTTCTCTATACGACTAATTTCAAAAGGAGATGGGGCATATGACTCAAGGAACTGTAAAATTCTATAACCCGGTGAAAGGCTTTGGTTTTATTACAACGGAGAAAGGGGAGGAGATTTTTTTCCATAAGAGCAATGTGAAGAATACTGGCTTCCGGGACGTTCTCGTCCAGGGAGATAATGTTCAGTTCGAGGAGAAACACGAACAGAAGGGTAAACGCGCGTATAATATTAGCCGCGTTTAACTTCACGGCGGCTTTAATCAACACGGCCCTGTCCTCCCCCGGCAGGGCCGTGTCGTTTGTGGAGGTTGGTTCCCGTTCTACATCATCCCGGCCGGATCAATGTCAACCAGAATTTTAGTTCCCCTCTTTCTCTGCATCGACGGGTGTTTCAGTACGCCCGAGAGCGCGCGATGGAGCCGCTTCCCGCCCGGATCTGTCTCCTTCACGCTCTTGAGCACGATGTGCCACCGGTACTGCCCCCGGAGCTTCGGGATGGCCGCCGTCGCCGGGCCCAGGGTGATGCAGCGGTGATCCCGCTGCCTGAGTAAGTCTGCAAGCCGGTTCGACTGATCAATGACTTTCTGCTCGTCCGGCCCCCGGAGTTCTATGAGCGCCAGCCGTGAGTAAGGAGGGTAGTGCAGTTCTTTCCTGAATTCCATCTCTTCCCTGTAAAATCCCCCGTAATCGTGCGCAAGGACGTGCCGAAGCGCGTAATGATCCGGCTGATGCGTCTGTATGAGGACTTCCCCCGCCAGGGCGCTCCGCCCGGCCCTCCCGGCCACCTGCGTCAGGAGCTGAAATGTGCGCTCCGCAGATCGGAAGTCGGGAAGAAGCATCTGGGTATCAGCCGAGATGACTCCGACCAATGTGACTCTTGAGAAGTCGAGCCCCTTGGCCACCATCTGAGTACCCAGGAGTATGTCCGCCTCTCCTTCCGAGAATTCTCGCAGAATCGCATCGTGTCTGCCGCGCCCCGAGGTTGTATCCAGGTCCATGCGGAGTATTTTTGCCGAGGGGAAGTTTTGCCTCAGCTCCTGTTCCACGCGCTGCGTCCCGTATCCCCGGTATTCAATGTCGATGGAGCCGCATTCCGGACAGATGTCCGGGGGACGCCTGACCCGGCCGCAATAGTGGCAACGAAGATGTTTCTGGGTGAGATGGTACGTGAGGGTGATGTTGCAGTTTTCGCAGAATTCGACATGACCGCAGTCGGGACATTCTATGTACGGCGAATAGCCTCTCCGGTTCTGCAGGATGATGATGCCCTCCCGCTTTGCAAGCCGGTCATTTATTTTTTCCATCAGAGGCCTGGAAAGGGAGCTGACGCTTTCCTTCCACTGCTTTTTTCCCTGACCGGCCTCAATGGCATTGAGATACGCTTTCTTCCGTTCTTCCGTCATGTCGATGATCTCCACCCGCGGGAGCGTAGCGCCGTCGACCCTGTCAGGGAGCTCGAGGAGTTCGTATTTTCCCTGAATCGCGTTCATGTACGACTCGAAGGCCGGGGTCGCAGATCCCAGGACGACGACGGCCCCGAGGGCCTGAGCGCGGATGATTGCCACGTCGCGTGCATGGTACCGGGGCGCCTGATCGTATTGCTTGTATGATGCTTCATGCTCTTCGTCGACCACGATGAGGCCGATGTTCCGCAGCGGCGCCAGAACCGCAGATCGCGGGCCGATGACGACGGAACATTTTCCTTCGCTCGCTGCGCGCCATGTATCGTACCGCTCGCCAAGGGACATTCTGCTGTGCACGGCGGCTATTTTTTCTCCAAAATGCAGTCTGAAGCGTCGTACGATCTGAGGGGTGAGCGAAATCTCGGGTACGAGGACGATGGCGGTCTTCCCGCGGGAAAGCGTTTCCCTGATGGCTTCGATGTAGACCTGTGTTTTTCCGCTCCCGGTTACGCCATGGAGGAGTTTGACGCTGAATTGTCCGGAGCTTATGGCAAGGGAAATCCGTTTGAGGGCAGTGCGCTGCTGTTCGTTGAGTGTTATGTCCCGCGCCCCGAGTGAGGAGGCATAGAGGTCAAAGACCGTCTCCCGCCGGACCTCACGCTTCCCGAGGGTGAGAATCCCCCTCCCTTCGAGCGTCTTTAACGAGGAGAGCGACCGTCCCGACTTCTTGAGAAATTCCCTGACGCCGATTTCTTTGTCCGTCGTCGTCAGGAGGTCTTCGAGTATTCCGACCTGGCCTCTAGCCCGGGTCCCGCTGGTGATCAGGTTTTCCTGCCACATCTGCCGGGCTGAGGGGGTTATTTCTATCGTCTGCTCATATTTTGGTTTTATGCCTCCGTGCGGCGGCTGCTCCTCTATGTGGAGGATTCCCCGGCGGCTGAGTTCATTGACGGTCTGATTGATGTTTTTGACTTTGAGGATTTTCTGAAGGTGCCGGATTGTTGCCTCGCCGCCTTTCGCCAGGTGGTCGACGACAGCCCGCTGCCTGGGAAGGAGTTCCTCACCATCGTTCCTGAGTAGCTTCACCCGCCTCCGTCCTGCATTCGCCGATCCCTGTACCAGGAAGCTCTTCAAAACCGCTCCCCATGGTACGATGTAATAGTCGGATATCCAGCGCGAAAGGTTGAGGAGTTCCTCGGAAATCACCGGCTCGGCGTCGATGACGTCGAGGATGAGTTTTACATTCCTGATGGGACTGTCGGATCTGGTGCCGGCAATAAACCCGATGACGTTCCGGTTGCCGAGCGGAGCGACCGCCCGGACTCCGGCCCGGACGAGATCTCTGAGCTCTTCCGGCACCATGTAGGTGAAAAGCTTGTCCGCCGCAAGCGGTATCGCGAGGTCAACGTAGGAAGCCCCCCGGGGGTCGGAATTTCTGGTAGTCACCGCGGAATTCTCGCAAAGTGTGACAGGGTTCCCTCCCCGCAAACCTCCCCCGGGTGGCCTTGTCTGTGCATGGTTGCCTGAATGATTTCAGTCAGTCAGGTGTTCGACCCGCCCCGGCCGGGGCGTCATCGGCCGGCAATCGGTGTGGCTACCGTATGAGGGTCAGTTTCTGGATCTTCGAGTATTCTTTGCCCGCAGCATCGGTGGCGATCAGGCGGGCGTAGTAGACGCCGCTAGGGGCATTTCCTCCGTCCCACGTGACTCGGTAACTCCCGGCTTCACGTTCCGCGGAAACGAGCGTCGCAACCTCCTGACCCAGCATGCTGTAGATTTTCAGGGAGACATAGCTTTGTGCCTGAATGTCGTACCGAAGCTCGGTCGCAGGATTGAAGGGATTGGGATAATTCGGCCAAAGGGAAAGTTGTTCCGGCTCGGCCAATCCCCGGCCTTCTCTGAGTTTTATTTCGGATGCGGGCTGGCTCACGTTTACCGTGCCCCCGGAGCGGAGGCTGTATTCCCTGCCGTCGATGATGAGGAGGCCGTTCCGCTCATCGGACTCCCAGGATACTTTCACCGGGTACTTTATGCCCTGAAGAAGTATCTTCGGGCTGTCATCGATGTTTTCGTTCAGCCGGCCCGAAGCGTATCGGATATCAAATGAGCCCTCCGGAGGTACCGGGGGGAGTTCTGCCGGCGCTTCCGTTTTTTCTGAATAGTACAGTGTCTGGCTTCGCCCGGCAGCGTCCTTGAATGTGAGCCGATTGTCCCCGCTGAAGTTTTCTTTGGGGAGTTCGCCGGGCACCGCTCCATTCTGATATTCCGAGACGACGAGCTTGCCGGATTGCGACGCCTTCACCCAGTAAGCTTTCCCCGGCTCGAGCGCTTGGGCGATCTGGTATCCGCCGTTGTAGCCGAAGTAGTTCGATGAGACGATGCCGGTGGGAATCGATTTCACAGAGCTGGTCCGGATTTTCCCGCTGGTCGTGCCTATCATGTTCCAACGGGCCTGGACGTCGATGGTGTCCCGCCTGTTCCAGATGCCGCTGAATGGCCTGGTCGTACTACCCGAAAATTTTAACCAGTAGCCTGTGCCGGGAATGAGGGAGTCCCCCCCGACGTACCCGCCGCTGTAAGTGAATGCCTTCGACAGCGCATCCGGATAGACCGTGCCTTTTCTGCCGTCCGGAACGATGATGGGTAACGATATCATGTTCCATCCGTCCTGCGTGGATTGGTTGATGGACATGGGGGTGGCAGGATCTCCGATGAGGATGTCATCGATATACCATCCGTCGGTGTTCCCGCTTGTATTTGTGACAAGCCGGAACCGGACGACGACGGTGTCCCCGGCGTATGCAGCGAGGTTGAAGACGTCTGTGTACCAGTCTCCAGGGTTGGCGACGCTGTCCGACCACTCCGGCCGCATGGTGAGATTGTAAGGCTTCAATACGGTGAACGAGGTGCCGCCGTTTTTGCTTATTTCCACATACCCGATGTCGCCATAGGCGATGATGGCGATATGGCTGAACTGGAGGACGGGGTTGCTTCCCAGGATGACGGGCGGAGTCTGGATGTATGAGGTCGTGCTGGGAAGATAGTTGCCCGAGGGGCTGTCGGTGTAACACTTTCCACCGCTGTGCGACAGGGCGCTTGTCGTGTCCCATGTTCCCGTGCGGAGGAGGCCAAGCGGCGCTGCCTCGAATCCCTCATTATAATTGAGCAGAACATTTCCCCAGACGGTTTTCGGCGAGGTGGGGCTGCTGTAGTGCGTCGGGGTTTCATTGTCATAGGCCTCGACATCATAGGTGTGATAGTTTGTGACGGAGTCGAAGTATGTGCGCACCGCTCCGGTGTCCGCTGATGTCTGCGGGATGTCGATGAGTGTGCCCCCGTCCCGCCGGATGCGTATGGCCGCAAGATCGTTCAAGGGGGTGTCGTCAAGCTGCCGCCGGGGATTTGTCCATGATATCATGACTCCTCCCACGGCACTCAAAGCATTAAAGCTGGTCGGCGATTGCGGCACGGCGTGTCCCCCCGCGTAGGCGGATGAGTTGGTGCCCCCGCTGGAATCGCCCGATATGGAGGCGACTGCTGTGTATGTGTAAAATTGGTGCTGCGTGAGTCCGGTGTCACTGTATGTCTGGACGCCGGAATCAACCTGGGCGATGTAGGCTCCATCCCGGTAGATGTGGATTTTGAGCCCCGTGATCGGCCCCCCGACGACTGTCGATGTGGGATCAGTCCAGGTGAGATGGACGCTTGTCGGGGTGACGTAATCGCTATATGCTTTGAATCCGGCTGTATTGCCCGGGGCAAGGGTGTCCAGGTCGACGACGTAAAGCGCGCTGACCATGTCCCCGATGATGATTCTTCCCGAGGGGAAGAACGGGTATGTCGACCATGCCCCGGTGTAGTCCGTGTGGTCGTCCGCCGGATAGGAGTCGTATCCTCCGATCTCGATCGGGGCCGCCGGGTTGCTGATGTCGACTATTTTCAGTCCCTTTGTGTAATACGACATGTAGGCTTTGGTTCCCTTGACAAAGACGTTGTGAACGATGGCAGTCGGACTTCCGACGTATTCGGCAACTTTCGGGAAACTCGGCGGCGATTGGAGATCCCAGACTTTCAGTGTTTTTGGCGTCGATCCGATTTCATCGGTCGTGAGGAGGTATTTGCCGTCCATGGTTGTGGAGCAGTTGTGCGTGCCAGCCCCCGCGTAGGATATCTGATAGAGATGCACGAGGCTGGTTTTGTTGGTGGCGTCGATGATGTCGACTCCCTGCCCGTATATCCCCGCTCCATAGATGGTGTCGTTTCGTACGAAACAATCGTGTATGTATTCTCTTTCGTATGCGGATTTATAGAGCGGGTTGACGGGATCGGCCAGGCTGAAGACGACGATTCCTCCCGCCGACCAGTTCGCACACCCGTTGAGGTACATGTACCCGTCCTTGATGTGAAGTGTGTGCGAACGGGAGATGTTGTTTCCGCCGCTCGAATAGTTGAAGTATTTTACCTGGTGCGCAGAGTCGGGTAGATAGGAGAGGTCGATGATCTGTGTTCCCCCTCCTCCTTCACTGACGACGTACGCGTAGTGCGAATAGGTCTGGATTTCCCGCCACTCGGAACAGACTCCCGGAATGAATGACCGCTCGACGGGAGTCCCAGGGACCGAGATTTCTACGATGGAGGTTCCGCAGTAACACCCGAGGAGAGCGTATTCTTTGCCGGTCAATGTGTCGGTCCACCCCCAGCTCCCCCCAATGAAGGAACCACCCTGAGGGGGTATGTAATGCGACAGAAGCCGTACCGCCCCCGAAGGCTGCGAATAACACGGGGATAGCGCTATGAATATGAGTGGGAAAAGTCTCCGCACCATGCTGATCTCCTCACGAATGGATTGTGTATAATAGTGAATTCCCCTCTGAGTCTCAAGAGGAAAATTGCTTCTCTTGCGCGGAATTTGTATTCTTTCACGGTTTTATGGCCTATTGGTTGCTGAAGACAGAGCCGGGGGACTTTTCCTTCGGGGATCTTGCGAGGGAGGGGTCTACGGCGTGGACCGGCGTGAAGAATAATCAGGCCCGACTGCATATGCGCGCGATGCGGGAAGGTGATTCTGCGCTGATTTATCATTCGGGGAAGGAGAAGGCTGTCGTGGGTACGGCCCGGGTGATGAGCAATCCCTACCCCGATCCCCGGAGCAAGGATGCCAAATCGGTTGTTGTTGATATAAGATCAGGGGAAAGGCTCTTAAAGCCATTTCCTCTTTCGGAGATGAAATCCAGCAAAATCTTCGCAGGGTTCGATCTGCTGCGGAATTCACGCCTTTCGGTTATGCCGGTGAGCACACAGGTGTGGAATGCCATCACTAAAGGACATATATAATGGGGTGTTTTATGAGGATCGCCATAGCGTTGTTGGTCGTCTCGACGGCGTTCGCAGGCAAGCCGTCGACAGTGCATTATGTGAGCGGGAAAGATTCTCTTTCCGCTTTCCTGGCTTTCCCGGATGGGAAGGGTCCTTTTCCGGCGCTTATCGTCGTTCATGAATGGTGGGGGCTTAATGACTGGGTCAGAGGCAATGCTGAGAAATTTGCAGAGAAAGGCTTTGTCGCGCTCGCAATCGATCTCTATCGGGGTAAGTCGACATCCTCACCCGATGAAGCGCATCAGCTTATGCGCGGCCTGCCCGAAGACCGGGCGCGTCGGGATATTATCGCCGCAGTCGCGTATCTAAAATCCAGACCGGATGTGAAATCAAACCGGATAGGTTCTATCGGATGGTGTATGGGAGGAGGGTTTTCTCTCGTAACGGCCCTGAATACGCCCGATCTCGCCGCCTGCGTGATTTGCTACGGGCGGCTGGTGACCGATTCGTCTGAGATCGCAAAGATCCCCTGCCCGATTCTCGGGATCTTCGGCCAGGAGGATAAGGGGATCACCCCCGATGATGTGAGCGCGTTCGCCGACGCCGTGAAGCACGCAGGAAAGATGATCGATGTGCAGGTCTACAAAGGAGCAGGGCACGCTTTTATGAATCCCAATAACAAGGACGGATATCGGGAAAAATCTGCCGCGGATGCGTGGTCACGGATCGATCAGTTTTTGGCACGCTTGAAGTCATGACCCGCCCGGTGAGTATAAAAAGAAGCGGCGAGGACGGCCTGGCCATTGTCTGGGACGACGCGCAGAATTCTTTCCATAGTCTTCGCGATCTGAGGGATAACTGCCCCTGCGCCGGATGCCGCGGGGAGACTGTGTTGCTCAGAACCTATTCTCCGCCTCCCCAGGATCTCAAGATCCCCGGTCGTTATAATCTCGTCGGGATACATGAGGTGGGCTCCTACGCAGTTCAATTGGTGTGGGCCGACGGCCATGCCACAGGGATTTATTCCTGGCAGTTTCTGATCGCGCAGGCCAGGGGCGAACACGCACGGAATTCCTAAAATATACGAATGGCGGTTATGACAAATCTTTTCATACGGGCATATCGGCTGGGCAGGAAGGCGATCGAGGATTATCCTGTCATAATCGCCGGGCTGATTATCTATCTCTACTTTCTCTTCACGTCTCTGAATTTCTTCCACCATGAGGCAGAGAAAAAGTCGTTCTTCGATTATGTCCTGCAATTCGACTCCATTTTCTTCCTCTGGCTCACCGCCGTGGCTCTTGTGCAGCTGCAAAAGGTGCGGAAGAAGTATAAAATGGAGGAAGCACAGCGAAGGAATGTCGAAAGAGTGCTCGACCGGCAGCAGATTTATAGCGGCCTGATTAATGATATTACGATGCTGCTCCAGGATAACGTCAATAATCCGCTGGCTGTGATTTCAGTGACGACCCAGGAGATAAGGCGGAGGTTTGAGTCGGATTCGGAGATTCTGCGCTGGCTGGATCGTATCGACGGCGCTATGAAACGGATACATAATACGATCCGGGATTTGCAAGCCTACGAAGCTCAGAAGCTGCTGCAGTCGTCGGCGGAACTTGTCGACGAGAATAGAAAACTATATTCCACATCCCCCCCTCCCCCCCTCGAGGGGAGGGAATTTGCCACGGCCTCTGGGGGATCGTCAGCGGTCTAAATGAAAATCCCCCGCTCCATCGCCGGGCGAGTGTCTTTCCCCCTAAGAATTTCGCTACTCTTTCGAGGCCAATACGTCCAACCGGTGTCCCCACTTTCCCGTCACGGTGTTCTGGAGGAAGATCGTCCATTTGTGGATGATTCGGCAGTAATAGGCGATCTTTCTGCCCTTGTTTCTGCCACGGTTGTCGGTTTGATCGCGGAAGTGCGAGAGCTCGATGGGTCCCCCGCCAAGAGCCGTCGCAGCGATGAATACCGCTGGTTCGTATGTGTCGCCGGTCCTGTCAATGAGGGCGTTTTTTGCTGACGAGCTTCCGTAACGGCAATTACATGCGCCCGATCGTGTGAGACGGCCCGCTTCGGCGTCTTCCAACCTCCCTACTGGCACCCTATCCCAGGCAGATACCTGTTCTCGTCAATTTGACTAGATTTCTTGATCTTTTTTGGACCCTGATTGCCACAGATCACACGGGATGTTGCCTGTCACCCCAGGCTTCGGCAGATTGATGTACTATTATCACGTAAGGTCGAAAGGGAAGTGGTGTTAACAATTAATTTGTGAAACGAGGGTCATATGTCTACACACGCTAACGATAACTCTGGGAAGAAGAGAGTCCTATCTTCTTTTGGAAATATTGTGGGGAAGAGGCCTGACCCCAATCATGATCCCAATGAGCTTCTCTGGGATGACGAGGCTCGCGAGAAGATGAATGCCGCCGGTGATAATGAGGCTTCGTCCGACAAGGTTGTGATGGAGGGGTCCAAGAACCGGCCGCCCGCAGCCCGGCAGTCTTCCGATGATCAGGCCGGCAAGCGCGCATCGGGTGCTCCGCGTCTGAACCAAATGCTCGCTGAGAGCGGGATCGTGACGCAGGAGCAGCTCGATGAGGCGATCGAGATTCAGAGGAAAAATGGCGATAAGCGCCGTCTTATTGATATTCTGATGGACGATCTGGGGGCCGACCGCGAAAGAATCCTGAAGGCTGTCGCAAATTACTATTCTTTTGAATCCGTTGACCCCGCGCCGGCGTTTGGCAATAAGGATCGGATTCAGTTTATCAAGCAAATGCTTGAACTGCTTCCCCCCCTCTATTATGATATCGCTGTCCGCCTCCGCGTGATTCCCTATGAGCTATTTACGAACGGGTATGACAAGCTGATTTTGATTACGCCCGACCCGACGCATCCGGAAATCCATCCGATCGCCAGGGCGTTCAAATTCCCCAAGTATGAAATAAAGTTCGTGCCGAGCGACCTTTGGCAGGAGCTGTGGCGACACCTGGCATTCGATCAGACCTCGAAATCGCTCGGGATTACGGGCGACGGCTTCTCTGAATACGATTCCCGCGAAACGGAGAAGGAGCTGGAAAAATCGCTCGAAGAGGAAATCGGCCGCGGGAAGCTGAATGAGGTGGTTGAATCTCTCCTCGTCGACGGTGTGCGCACCGGAGCGAGCGATATTCACGTTATACCGAAGTCTTCGCACCGGACGGAATTCCATTTCCGGATCGACGGCAGACTGTCTCTCTGGAGCGCTCTTACCGACGTCCGCTCTGAGGCCGTTCTTACCGTCATCAAGGATCGCGCCAAGAATCTCGACCGGTTTGAGAAGTTTCTCTCACAGGACGGCTTCGCGCAGCGCCTCGTCGATAATAAGATGATCCGTTTCCGCTTCTCAACGATGCCCATCTATAGCACCGACCTCCGGAGTAAGCTGGAATCGATCGTCATTAGAATTCTGCGCGGCGCTGATAGCCAGCAGGGGATCGATGCGCTCCATATGCCCGATATCACGAAGAACGTGTTTCTCAAGGCGATCCGGAAACCGCAAGGGATGATTATTTTTACCGGCCCCACCGGCAGCGGCAAGAGTACGTCCCAGCTGGCGGCTATTCAGACGATTATGGATCCCGGGATCAATATCATTACGATCGAAGACCCCGTCGAGTATCTGATTGAAGGCTGCCGGCAGGTGAAGCTGAATCACAAGCTGGATTTTGAAGGCGCCCTTCGAGGTCTCCTGCGCCATGACCCCGATGTGATTATGGTCGGCGAAATGCGCGATAAGACCACGGCGGAGATCGCCGTGAAATTGGCGAATACAGGCCACCTGATTTTCTCGACGCTTCATACGAATGATTCGGTCGGTGCCGTCACCCGCCTCTATAATATGGGCATCGAGCCGTTCCTTCTTGCCTATACGATCAATATCGTCGTGGCCCAGCGTCTGATCCGTAAGCTCTGTGACCGCTGTAAGGTTGTCGACGACTCTGTAGACTACGATTTGCTTGCCGAATCAGGATTTACGGAACAGGAGATCGAATCGACAAAATTCTATAAGCCGGTCGGGTGCGTTCACTGTATCCGAGGCTACCGGGGCAGAATGGGTATTTTTGAGGCTCTTGCCATGACGAAGGAGATCCGTAAAGTTATTCTTAAGTCGAAGGATTTCGTCGACGAGGACGCAATCCGAACGCTGGCTCTCCAGAATGGAATGCAGACTCTCCGTCAATCAGCCATCAATTTGGTGAAAGAGGGGATTACGTCGATAGAAAATATCGAGGGGATGATCCTCGAAGAATAAAATCGTCTGAGAAGGCACACTGGACGCTTCGTGGACAAGCGACCCTCCCAGTTGCCGAGACAGAAAGCCCGGGGTATCATGCCTCGGGCTTTTGTTTTATGGGGCCCGTGCCGTTGATTCACGGGCGTTATTTTCGTATTTTTCGGAAAAATTTTGATTTTCCCTCCGAAATTCCCCCGGATGAGATTCTGTAAGATTGCCGCCCTCCTCTTTGTCTCATGCACCGCCCTCGCCCAGATGGCTCAACTCCGCTTCGAACATCTTTCCGTGGAGGAGGGGCTTTCGCAAAGTTCTGTCTGGTGCATCATGCAGGATTCCCGCGGTTTTGTCTGGATCGGTACGTCCGACGGGCTTAACAGGTACGATGGGTATTCATTCGAAGTTTTCAGGCACGACGCCCGGAAGCTTCACTCGCTCTCCGATAATACGATTCACTCGCTCGCCGAGGATTCTTCAGGGAGGGTGTGGATCGGAACACGCAGCGGGCTCCATTATTACGATCGGTCCAGATCGGGGGTATTTCGTCTTTCGGATGAATTTCCCGCCGAGGGTGAGTTCCTTAATGTGGATATTCAAAAAATGCTCGTGGATGGATCAGGCTCCCTCTGGATCGGTTCCGCTAAGGGCCTGAAAGTCTTCGACCCGGTTCAAAAGCGGTTCCTGTCTCCCCCGCTTACGAGCTTCCCCGCCCTGCCGCTCATGGTGAATAAGGGAAAAATCTGGGTCGGCTGCAGGGATAGTCTCTACCTGATCGATGTTTCAACCCGTGCTGTCGAGAATGTTCCCCTTCCGGTGAGGACGGGGATTGTACTTTCCTGCGTCAAGGATTTTCATGAAAATGTCTGGATCGGTACAGAACTTCAGGGGGTTTTTTCGAGAATTCCCGGAGGTGAATGGATTCGCCGGGAGGTGCCCCAGTCCACCGTTCAGGGAGCAAACGCGATCCGCGCCGTAGGCGTGGATTTTTCAGGCAATATTTGGATCGGCGGCGTGTACGGGGGCCTCAGGGTGCTGGACCCCGAGAAGAATTCGCTGATCCGGGTTACTCCTTCCTTCGAAGGGCCTTCGAGCGCACGCTATGAGGGATTGGCATGCCTTTTTCGCGACCGGTCGGGGGTGATGTGGGCTGGGTATGATGGATCAGGTATTGTGAAGGTGACGCGCAAGAAATTCCCGCGGTTGATCCTGCCTGACTATGACCGGAATGGGACGGGCGATAATTTTTTCAAGGCTATCCTTGAAGATTTTCACGGGAATGTCTGGCTCGGAACCTACGACGCCGGGGTAACGGTCCTGAATCGAAATTCTTCGTGGTTCAAGAGGTTTTTTCATAACGCGGGCGCAGGTTCTTTAAGGGATAATACGGTTCAGGCTCTTCTGCAGACCGATTCCCGGGTTCACGGCCATGAGGGTTCTGTGTGGATCGGGTGCCGCACCGGCCTGGATGAGTTTGACGGAAAAGCCCTCCGCCATTACTTTCTTCCCCCACCGTTCAGAGAAAACCTCCGGACCAATATTATTACCACACTGTGTGAGGATTCGAATGGGGTGGTGTGGATCGGCGCCACCTCCCAGTTGTTCAGGCTGGATTCCGGGCGCATCAGATCCTCCGGATTAATTGACGCTCCGCTCCCGCCCCGGCCGGAATCACTGATTCTCTGCCTTCTTCCCCAGTCCGACGGTAAGCTTCTCGTGGGGACTTCGGGGTCCGGCCTCTGCCTGTTCGATCCGCGGCACGGGGATCGCACCTGGTTCCGGCACGAGCCCGGCCAGGCGCAATCGCTTTCACACAATTCAGTGAAAACTCTCTGCCAGGACTCGGGCGGCGTTGTCTGGGTGGGCACCGAGGACGGGCTCTGCCGGTTTGACCGGGGGAATAATTCTTGGCACGTTTATAAGGAACAGGATGGGCTACCCAATAATTTTATTTACGGGATTCTCATGGATTCTCACCGCAATCTCTGGGTGAGCACAAATAGAGGCCTGGCACGGGTGGATGCCCGTGATCCCGATCTTCCAAAAATCCATAATTACGCGCCGGATGACGGCCTTCAATCGTACGAATTCAATACCGGGGCTTTCTGCAAGACGCGTTCCGGGGAATTGTTGTTCGGAGGCGTGAACGGGCTGAATGTGTTTCATCCCGATTCGATCGCCGATAATCCCCTCGTTCCCCCGGTGGTCATCACCAAATTCAAAAAGTTTGACCAGCCGGTGAGTTTGGGGGCCGATCCCGATTTTCTCTCCGAGTTCACGCTCGGTCACGATGAAACGGTTTTTTCGTTTGAATTTGCAGCGCTGGATTTCACAAATCCCCGCTCTAATCACTATGCCTATGTTATGGAAGGGGTTGACCGTGATTGGATTTATTGCGGCACGCGCAGGGAAGCGCGCTACACTCACCTCGACCCCGGTTCGTATGTGTTTCGTGTGAAAGGGTCTAATAATGACGGGCTGTGGAATGAGGCGGGGATTTCAGTCAAAATTGAGATCGTGCCTCCCTGGTACCGGACGTGGTGGGCCTATTGCCTGTACGCTTTGTTCGTTGCCTCCTCCGGCCTGAGCGCGCGCTGGATCGTGTCAAATTGGAAGATTATTGTGGCGAATCGGAAGGCGAGATATGTGTCGCATTTCAAGCTTCTGGAACAAGTCGGCCACGGGGGGATGGGTAGGGTTTTCAAGGCCGTCGATAACGAATCCCGGGAGATTGTTGCGCTGAAACTTCTCGATGTGGAACTTTTGAAGGATCCGGAGAATAAGAAGCGCCTCGCCGCCGAAGGGCGCATGCTTTCTTCATTTTCCCATCCGAATATTGTAAGAATTCTGGAATCGGGTGAGTCGACCGGCCAGTGTTTTCTGGCCATGGAGTTTTTGCCGGGAGGGACTCTCAAGGATTTATTGTCCAGATCGTTCCCGCTTCCGCTTCAAAGTGTGAAGAGCTTTTGTTTGCAAATCTGCAGCGGCCTGGAGGAAATTCACAGGAACGGTATCATTCACCGCGATATTAAGACCGGTAATGTGATGCTCGATGCTTCAGGAAATATCCGGATCATGGATTTCGGGCTGTCAAAATCCCCCCTTGTGACGACGATGACGACCCTCGGCACCGTGATCGGTACTCTGGGGTATGTGGCCCCCGAACAGGTGACCAATCTGAATGTCGATGAGCGGGTCGATATTTTCTCGTTCGGAGTGGTTCTGTATGAACTTCTCACAAACCGCCTTCCGTTCAAAGGCGAGAATGAGATTGCGGTGATTCATTCGATTTTTAATACAATCCCGCCTCCCCCTTCTGATTTCTGTTCAGCTCCCCGCGAGCTGGATGCGGTTGTGTCACGCTGCCTGGCGAAGAATCCGGACGAGCGCTTCGCATCCATCCGCGATCTGATCGTTGCGCTTGAGGGGGATTTTTGGTAAAATCGGTACAATGAATTTTTTAAATGAAAACCGGGCGCGGATTCAGAAAATGATGGCCGATGCCGTCAGTCAGGTGTCATCCGGTTTTGCCGAAATTTCTTCAGGGGTGAAATCGCTGCCCGGCGCTGATGTTCTGCGAAAAAGGGTGGACGCGCTGTTCCACCTGGTGCTGGAGTTAAATCGAAATCTCTCCGGAGAAATCACCCGCCTCGCCGCGGAGGAAGAGAAGCATTCCCAAACCTTGAGCCGTATTACCGAGGAGAAGGAACGGCTTGAAACTCTCTATGCGTCGGGAATTTTGTTTTCGTCGGAAACCGGCGTGCGCCCCCTGATGCAGAAGGCGATTGATGTGGTGGTGAAGGAACTTCGCGCGGATGAGGGTTTTATCGTGCTGGTGAATGAAGACGGAAGCCCGCAGGAGATTTTTTCCCGCAATATGAATCTGGACGACCACCCGGAAGCCCGCGAAATGAGCTTTTCTGTTATCCGCGCGACCATCGCACGGTCCCGTCCGCTTATGGATACGGCAGACGCTCAGACGGAGTTTTCAAAGCAGAATAGTGTTCTGCGACTGGGGATCACGGCTGTTCTCTGCGTCCCGCTGGTCTCGCAACGGAAGGTGCTGGGCGCCGTTTATCTCGACCGGCGTAACCGGCAGGCCGCTTTTACGGAGCCGGATCTTGTCTTCCTGCTCTCCTTCGGCCGCCAGATTGTCCAGGGTCTCGAAACGTCTCTTGAAATTTCGTCGCTGCAGAGCAAGCTTGTTTCGGAAATTTCACTGAAATTCTCGGATCTGAGGAAGGATTTCGATTGCGCGGATATTATCGGGTCAAGCCGGAAACTTTTTGATATTGTGAAAATCTGCGCCAAGATTTCGTCGACCGATGCCCCGGTTTTGCTCCTGGGGGAGAACGGGACGGGAAAGGATCTCCTGGCCCGGGCCATTCACCGGAATAGCCGCAGGAGGGAAAAACCTTTCGTGACGATTAACTGCGGCGCCATTCCCGCCGATCTTCTGGAATCGGAATTGTTCGGCTACGAGAGCGGGGCATTTACCGGCGCGACGAAATCGAAACCAGGAAAACTTGAGACGGCGGACTCGGGAACGGTTTTTCTCGACGAGATTGCGGATCTGAGCGTGAATCTGCAGGCTAAATTGCTGAGAAGTATTCAGTCGAAAGAGGTGGAGCGGTTAGGAGCCCTGGGTCCAAAGTCACTCGATGTGCGGTTTCTGGCAGCGACGAACCGCAATATCGGGGAAATGATCGAGGCGGGAAGTTTCAGGGAGGACCTCTATTACCGGCTGAAGGTGATCGAGCTGGTGATGCCTCCCCTGCGCGAACGAAAGGAAGATATTCACGAGCTGGCACAGTTTTTTATGAAAAAATATGCCCAGAATGGCGCCGCATTTAACATGTCGGAGGAGGCGCTGGGGGTCCTCGAGCATTATTCGTGGCCGGGGAATGTGCGGGAACTGGAGAATGTCATCCACAGAGCTCTGATTCTCGCGAAGGATTCTACGCTGACTCCGGCCGATCTCCCCCTGGAACTCATCGAGGAAGCGTCCAATGATCCGCAGGTGGTTCTGGGTAAGTCTTTGCTTGATGCCGAGAAGGATTTCAGGAGACAGTATATCATCAAAACCTTGCGCCAGGCAGGATCCGCCGCCGATGCAGCCCGCCAGCTGGGGATTAACCGGACGCATTTTTACAAGCTGCTGTCACAACTGGAAATTGAGCTCTAGGGTACCGCCTCTCCTCTTGCCGCCGTAAATAGTCTGTACCACTCCTCCCGCGTCAGTGTGATGCCGTCCGCTAAGCAACTGGCCTTGATCCGCCCCGGATCAGTCGATCCAATGACGGGCTGTATTCTTGCCGGGTGCCTCATGATCCACGCGAGGAGTACCGCTTCCTTGCTTGTGGATTTTTCCTTCGAAAGTTCTGAGACTGCCTTGACCGCTTTCCCGTAGGGTCCTTTGGCCGGGCCGGATAGTTTCCCCCCGGCAAGGGGGGCCCATGCCTGTATCATGATTGTGTGGAGCCGGCAGTAATCCAGAATTCCCTCCGGTCTGACCTCCCTGTTTGCCTCAATCCCTTCGTTGACAAGCTGGGTATGAATCAGATTGAGCTCGAGCTGGTTGAGGACGATGGTTTCATCAAAGCATTTCTGCAAGAGCTCAATCTGCCCCGGGGTGTGGTTGCTGACGCCAAAGTACCTTACTTTACCGCCGCGATGGAGTTCGTCGAGTGCCCTTGCCACCTCCTCCGGATCTCCTAACGGATCGGGCCTGTGGAGGAGGAGGATGTCAACATAGTCTGTGCAGAGTCTCTTCAGAGAACCTTCGACGGCGTTGATGATGTGCCTGGCGCTGAAGTCATATCGCCCCGGAGCACCCTTGGGATCGTCTTTTCTTCGGATGCCGCATTTGGTTTGAATGACGATTCTGTCCCGCATGCCCGTGTTTTTCGCCAGAATCTCACCAAAAAGTTCTTCCGATTCTCCGTAGGCGTAGATGTCCGCATGGTCGAATAGTGTTATGCCAGATTCGAATGCGGTCATGACGGCTTTTTCTGCCTTCTTTCTGATCTCCGCTGTGATGGGCCCCGGGCCCTTGCCCCCGATGGTCATGCAACCATAGGCGATTCTCGAGACGCTCAGGTCCGTATGCGGGATGCGCTGGAGTTGCATTGTCCTTTTTTAGGGGGAATCTACCACTTCCGCGGGGAAAATTCAAGGTGTTGTCGCAGTGTGCCTACAACTTTTTGTGACTATCCGTCGCATGACGGCGACAGTGATTTGCAGGCTCCGCTGGGTGTCCGATTCCGATTGATTTCTCCGGGGGGCTGCACGCGTCCGGCGGCACAGGTTTTGCTCTCACAGATTCGCATGGAGCGCCATATACTGATCATCGATGACGATACTCTCGAGCTCCGCAAGCTCAGGGAGATCCTCACCCGCGAGGGGTATAACATTATGACCGCCACAGATACGAAGACGGCGCTCCAGATTTCCCAAAAGGTGCCGGTCAGTTTTGTGCTGGCCAAGGCCTCGGCCCTGAATTTTTCGCTGCGCAGCGATCAGTGATTTTCGAATCTTTCTGTCTCACTGCTCAATCCATCATATGTCTCAAGGAGAATCTTTATGAAACCTTTCCTGATTTTAACGTTTGCCGCTCTTCTGTGCGTCGGGTGCAAGAAGGACGATGAACCGACCCAACCGCCGCCAAGTAATACCGGCACCGGCTCATGTAACTTTACGACC
This sequence comes from uncultured Chlorobiaceae bacterium, assembly GCA_964410105.1. GTDB lineage: Bacteria > Bacteroidota > Ignavibacteria > UBA10030 > SZUA-254 > CAYPFY01. The sequence goes on along the minus strand of CAYPFY010000002.1, from coordinate 112,508 downwards.
GAACTTGTTGTGGTGGACGGGACGAATAAGCCGATTCAGAAGCCTAATTGTCATACGACGGGGACGTATTACGCGGAGTTTCTGGTGGATACGAGCGCAGCGCCGACGGGAGTGGCGCTGGCCTTTTCGACCACAAGTTCGCCCGATACCGGGACGTATACGGTCGTGCCCGATGTGCCTTCAGTGACGACGGGGAAGGTGTATGTCGAGTATTATGATCCCTCCACTGCGTGGCACGGTACATCAGGGTCCGTGCATGTTGCCTCTCAATCAGGGATGAAGGTTTATACGTTCTGCTCGCTGACGCTTAACGCCGGGGGGACGAATAATAAGACTGTGTCATTGCGCGGAACGTGTAATTAGGTTTTTCTGTCAGAGTCGGGCCACCGCGGGAGGATGGCCCGACCTGGGTTTTCCATAAAGCCTCAGCCCCCTTAACGGATATCACCCCCCCGCCGTCACACCGAGGATTGGATTTCACTCCAAGTTTAAATACATTGGATTTTTATTTCGCACGAAAAGTTGACAAGGTATCTCGGCGTTTTTTTTCTCTTCTGCTCCCTCTGTACTGCACAGGAGGAACCGTATTATTTCTACCACGGGCGGGATTTCGGATCCGAGGCGGTGATAAACCCGCTCGCATTTATTGTGAACGGGGGTTTCGGTATCCTGCAGTATCCCGACCGCTCTCGGAAGATTTTTGATATTCCCTACGCAAGCGCTTTCCGTAATGTGGTGGACAATTCGTTTGTTCATCCTTTTTATTCTATCAAGAGATACGGCTGGAAGGATTTTATCAATAACGAGCTGATCCCCGGGAGTCTGAATCGGAAGAACGCGCAGTACTGGCCTAATTATCAAAACCACCTGATCGGCGGCGGGATGGATTATGTCATTATGTGCGAGTGGTACCGGTTCCATGGGGTGGAGCATCCGAGGATTTTCGGCGCTGCGACGTATGTCGTTTATCATCTTCTGAATGAAACCGTCGAGAACGGCAGTTATCAGGGGATCACCGTTGATCCGGTGGCCGATCTTCTTGTGTTCGATCCTCTGAGCGTCGTCCTTTTCAGCCTGAATGGTGTCCCGGAGTTTTTTTCCAAAACCCTGAATATGGCCGAATGGCCCACTCAGCCCGATTACAATCCGTTCACGAAGACGATCGAGAATCATGGCGTCAATTATTCGCTGAAGTATAAACTTCCCTTTGCGGAGAGGGTGAGCTTTTTCTATTACTGGGGGCTGACGGGATTGGTCGGTCTTTCAGTGCATACCGACGGGGGGTTGAATTTTTCGGGCGGGGCGGGGCTCCGGGCCAAACAGCTTGTCGAGGAGGGAGATCCCTCCGTGGCGCGGAAACAGACTGCCGAGCTTACGTGGAATACGGGGGTCTTCTGCGATAAGGATAATTCGCTTCTCGCTTCACTCCTGGTTTCCGGGATCAGTGATTATTCGGTCCACGCGAATCTCTATCCCGGCCCGCTGACGCTTTTCGGGGTCTCCCCAGGGCTTTTCGCCGCCTGGGGACACGAGGGTAAGTTCGTCGCCGGGATAAATCTGTCCTATTTCCCGTTCGGCCTCGCCGCAGGGGTGTCAGAATAGATGGGCCGGAATTTTTCCCAGGAGAGAGCAGCCGAACTTCTTCTGCTCTTCGTCGCTGTTACCTGGGCCGCCAATTACCCCCTGGCGAAGTATGCCCTTACCCAGATGAATCCCTTCGTTTTCAATGCGATACGGTTTATCGTTGCATCTCTTACCGTTTTTGCGCTGTTTCTGCTCCGATCGGAGTGGCGCCCGGTTGACCGGAAGGATTGGCCAATGATCCTGCGGGCAGGAGTCGTCGGGAATGTGATTTATCAGGTGGCCTTCATAATCGGTCTCAGTCTGACCACCGCCGGGAATTCGGCCGTTCTGCTTTCGACTTCGCCTCTCTGGACTGTTTTCATTAATTCACGGATGCACGGGGAGAAAATCCGGCCCGCAGTCTTGACGGGTATGTCGCTTTCCCTTGTGGGCGTTTTTCTGATTATCGCCGGAAGTTCAAAAAAACTCTCGCTCGGGGGGTATGAGCTGATCGGTGATATCATCATTCTCTGTGCAGCTGTGCTCTGGGCTCTGAATACGAATCTTCAAAAGCCCCTGCTTTTCCGGTATTCGCCGGTTCAACTGGCGCTGGTTATGCTCGCTACCGGCGCCGCGGGGCTCGCTCTGATCGCCATTCCCCCCGCCGTAAGATTCAACTGGGGCTCCGCTCCACCATCTGCATACTTCGCTGCCGTTCTCTCCGGCGCAGTGTCGATAGGGATCGGGAATGCGATCTGGTCCCGCGGCGTGAAGCGGCTCGGCCCGGGAAGGACGGCGAATTTCAATAATCTCGTGCCCGTGCTTGCGCTCCTGATTTCGTATTTTACTATCAATGAGGAATTGATGCTGATTCAGATGGTGGGCGCAGGGGTTACGATTGTCGGGGTGTGGCTCGCCCGCGGTTGATTTTATCGGGGAATCCGGCGTATATTGGGTGAGTTTGACGGAGGATTGTACGATGAACCTCTATCAGTTGCTCCATGACCGCTCCGATGAGATCGTCAGCTCCGCCTTCAATGCTCTCGGGCGTTCGTCAAGAAAATCTCCAAAGGCTTCCGATGCGCATGTGCACCAGCGCCTTAAAGCTCTCTGTGTGCTTACCGCCCGGGCCGTGAAGGAGAGAAATCTGGGGCCGATGATCGCTCACGCCGAGCTGCTCGGACGCGAAGGTTCCCCCAATTTTGATTTCTGCGAAACGCAGACGGCCTTTAACGTTCTGGAGGAGTCGATGTGGTATATGCTGGTGAAGGAGGTTTCACCCGAAAATCTCGGCGAAGCCCTCGGGCTCGTAAGTACCGCCATCGGAGCCGGGAAGGATTCTCTTGCCCGGACGTATGTCTCGGTGACCTGTAAGACGACTGTGCCCTCCCTGAATCTTCGGTCGCTCTTCACCGGTGTTTCCTGACAGCGCGCCGTGAGGTTCCCGAAGGTCTCCCTCTCGGCCCCGCTCTGCCTCGCCATGCTTGTTTCGGGCTGCGGAGGTCAGAATAGGTCTCATCGCGTTGACAGTATCACGGGCAAAACTGCGAGCGAAACGGTGAGGGAGAATCGCCGGCATTTACTTTCGATTCCCGGCGTGAAGGATGTCTTTGCAGGAGACTGCGGCTCAGATTCCTGCATTACCGTGGTCGTGGAGAAGAAGACTCCGGTGCTGAACGATGAAATTCCGGCAATGCTGGAGACGTTTCGGGTTCAGGTTGTGGAACGGTGATTCATGTCCGTAGCCCCGTCTTCTCCGACAGTTTACAGTTTTTCTAACACTTTTTTCTAAGGGTCATCTATGGTCGGTTACGTGCTGATGATTTTTCTTGCCGGTTCTCGCGTTGGAGGGGAAGATAACCTTATGGGTTTTACCCGCCAGCATACGGAGGAGGAACGAAATATCGAAAAATCGTACGACGGGTACCTTCGCGCCGGGGATATGAGGGAACGGCTTAAGAGACTTTCCGCGCATCCCCACCATGTGGGATCACCCTACGATAAGGAGAACGCGGAGTTTATCGCGTCTCAGTTTATGTCGTGGGGGTTCGATACGAAGATCGAAGAGTTTTATGTTCTCTTTCCTACGCCAAAATACCGGCTTCTCGAGATGGTCGCTCCAACGTCCTATACCGCGAAGCTTGCCGAGCCGGCGCTGGCGGACGATTCAACATCGGACCAGACGGCAGAACAGTTGCCGACCTACAATGCCTATTCGATCGACGGGGATGTGACAGGGGAATTGGTTTATGTCAATTACGGGGTTCCGAAGGATTATGAGGAACTGGCTCTGCATGGCATTGATGTGAAGGGAAAGATTGTGATTGCCCGCTACGGAGGGTCGTGGCGCGGGATTAAGCCGAAGGTGGCCGCGGAACATGGGGCTCTGGGGTGTATTATTTACTCCGATCCCCGGGATGACGGGTTTTTTCAAGGGGATGTGTACCCCAAGGGGGCGTACCGCAGCGACGAAGGGGCTCAGCGTGGCTCGGTGGCGGATATGCCGCTCTATTCCGGCGATCCTCTGACTCCGTTCGTCGGAGCGACAAAGGATGCAAAACGCCTTCCGATTAAGGATGCGAAGACGCTGACGAAGATTCCCGTGCTTCCTATTTCCTACAGCGACGCGCTTCCGCTCCTCAAAGCATTGAATGGCTCAGTCGCGCCCGATGATTGGCGCGGCGCACTTCCTATTACGTATCACCTCGGCCCGGGCCCCGCGAGGGTTCATTTGAAGGTGTCGTTTAACTGGGATATCAAGCCGATTTATGATGTGATCGCACGGATGACGGGGAGCGAACGGCCTAATGAATGGATTCTCCGAGGAAATCACCACGACGGCTGGGTGAACGGCGCCGAAGATCCGCTGAGTGGCCAGGTGGCTATGATGGAGGAGGCGCGCGGGATTTCACGGCTGGCCAGGATGGGCTGGAAACCGAAACGGACGATTGTGTACGCAGCCTGGGACGGGGAAGAACCGGGCCTTCTGGGCTCCACCGAGTGGTCCGAGACTCATGCCGACGAGCTGAAGACAAAGGCCGCCGTTTATATTAATTCAGACTCGAACGGACGGGGATTTTTCTCCGCCGGGGGTTCGCATTCGCTGGAAAAATTTATTAATCAGGCCGCCCAGGATGTGCTCGATCCTGAGAAAAATATTTCCGTCTCAGAAAGGGCCCGTGCCCGCCGGATGGTGACCGGCTCTCCCGAAGATCAGAAGGAGGCGCGCGACCGGCGCGATCTCAGGATTAGCGCGCTCGGCTCAGGCTCGGATTATACTCCCTTCCTGCAGCATCTCGGTATTTCGGCATGCAATATCGGCTACGGCGGGGAGAACGGAGGAGGGTCCTATCATTCTATTTATGACTCCTTCAGCCATTTTGTGCGGTTCGGCGACCCATCCTTCGCCTATGAGGTGACCCAGGCGAAGACAACCGGGAGACTGGTGCTGAGGCTCCTCAATGCGGATGTCCTTCCGTTTGAATTTACGAGCTCAGCGGAGACTTTTTCGAAATATGTCAAGGAGCTCTCGAAGCTGGTGGATGATATGCGCTCGGAGACGGAGAATGTCAATTCACAGATATCGCACCGTTATCTGGAGTTTAACGCCGATCCAACGGAGCCTTTTGTGGTCCCGAAGGCGAAAGAGCCCGTCCCGTTTTTGAATTTTGCCCCGCTTCAAAATGCCGTTTCCAGGCTGCAACAGAGCGCGCTCCGGTTCGATACTCTTGTTCATGCGCTGCCCGACGGAGTGCCCTCCTACGACCACCAGGAATCTCTCGATCGGGCGCTGATGCTGGCCGAAAGGGCGCTTACGCGCCAAGAGGGCTTGCCCCGCCGCCCCTGGTTTACTCACCAGATTTATGCCCCCGGATTCTATACCGGCTACGGGGTGAAGACTCTCCCCGGCGTCCGCGAAGCGATCGAGCAAAGGAACTGGAAGGAAGCCGAGGAGCAGATTCAGGTCGTTGCCCCCGTGATCGAGCGCTTCGCAGCGGAGATCGATAAGGCTTCCGGGTTGATACGGCCTGCAAAGTAGGTTGGCCAGGTTTAAGGTTTTTCTCGAGTACGAGGGGACCCGCTACAGCGGGTGGCAGGTTCAGAAGAATGCCCGCACCGTCCAGGGCGAGATTCTGAATGCTTGCCATAATGTATTCGGGTCACCGGAGGTGGAGTTCTATGGTTCGGGGAGGACCGACGCCGGGGTTCATGCCCTTCAACAGGTTGCCCATCTTCAGGCAGAGACGGTTCTTGCGCCTGAAATTATCCGCGTGAAAATCAATGACGAGCTTCCGTCCGATATAAATCTGCTGGAGGTGATGAAGGCGTCAGGAAAATTTCACGCGCGGCACGATGCCGTCGCCCGCAGTTACCTCTATCAGATTTCGCGTCGCAGGACCGCTCTCGGGAAAAGATTTGTCTGGTGGATCCGGGATGCTCTGGAACTTTCCTCCATGAAATCAGCAGCAAAAATTTTTGTGGGTATGAAGGATTTCAGATCGTTCACCGCAGAGGAGGAGAAATCAACCGCAGCGCTGATCGAAGGGATTGAGCTGGCGGAGGCAGGGGATCTCATTCTCGTGAGGCTGGTAGGATCGCATTTCCTGTGGAAGATGGCCCGCCAGATTGTGGGAATTCTTGTGGAAATCGGAAGAGGCGCAATCTCGCCTGAAGAGGTGAGGAGAATGTTTTCCGAGGAATCCGGTGAGCCGTCGAAACATACAGCTCCTCCCTCAGGGCTCTTTCTCGAAAGGGTTTATTATGCGGGGGAGGCAAGACTCGGCGCCCTGGACCCTGTGCTCAATGTCGGCCCCTCGCGGCCGAAGCGGTGATTCGCTCAGCTTTTCCCGAGGGCAAGCGCTTTGGTTTTCAGTATGTCGAGGGCCAGCTCTATTGTGTCAAGGTGCGTGCGGAAGCAGAGGACCGCAACCCTGATGACGAATTTCCCCTCCAGCCTCGTCGATGAGAGGAATACTCTTCCATCCCGCACGACTTCCTGTATCAGTTTTTCATTGAATTTGTTCGCATCTCCCCTCCGGGGCTCGTAACGGAATGTCGCTACGGAGAGATCCGGCGTATTTCCTGCCCGGAATCCGGGGATTTTTTGTATTTCTTCGTGAAAGTATCGGGCAAGAAGAAGCTTTTCCCTGAGTGCAGCACGGAACGGTGCAACTCCCGCAAGTTTCAAAGGCAGCCACATTCTCAATCCCCTGAAATGTTTTGTGAGTTCCGGGGAGAGATCGGCGGGTGAGAGTTCGTCGCTGGCTTTCAGGGCATCCTGCAGGTAATTTGCCCGGTACCAGAAGGCATCGTACAGTTTTTTTCTGTCGCGGAGCAGCACGGCTCCCGTCCCGTAGGGGAGGAAGAGTCCTTTGTGCGGGTCCATGACGAGGGAATCGGATTTTTCCATCCCGCGGAGAATTTTTTTTGCTTCGTTGCACAGGATGAAGAACGCTCCGTAGGCGCCGTCCGTGTGCATCCAGAGGTTCCGGCGCCTCGCAATTCCGGCGATGTCATCGAGCGGGTCGACCGCGCCGACGTCCGTTGTTCCGGCGGCACAGATGACGAGCCACGGATTGAGGCCCCTTCGTTTGTCCCGGACGATGAGGCGGTCGAGTTTTTCGGCATCCATTCTGTAAAAAGAATCTACGGGGACTTTTCTCACAGGGCATTCTTTGAGTCCGGCTATCCGGATGGCCTTATCCACGGAGTGATGGGCCTGTTCTGTGAGGTAGATGGACGATTTTTTGAAAAACCCTGCCCTGAGGTTGTGGGCCTCCCGCGCAGCAACGATGCCCATGAGGTTGGCGATGCTTCCGCCAGAGGTGAGGTTGCCCCCCGATTTTTCGGGGAATCCGGCTATCTCCGCCATCCAGTCTACCATCATCTGCTCCATCCGCACCGAACCGGGGCCCGCAAAGTATACCCCGGCATATCTGTTGGTGATGTCGGCAAGGTAATCGCCCAGCGATGAGTGGAATATTCCTCCCCCGGGGATGTATCCAAGATGCCCGCCGGATGCCGGGTTTAAACCAGGGGTGTCGAGGTTTTTTTCAATGAGACTGAGCGCGGGCTCGATGCCGATGGGTTTTTCGCCGACGGGGGAGCGATCGATGCCGTGGCCGTTGTGCTTCGTGGTGATGTACGCCGGGACGTCGTGTAGCCTCCCAAGGAATTTTTCTGAGTATTCTGCTACTTTTTCCCGGAGCCTGGCGCGCTCGCGCTTACCCGGTTCCAGCCGCAGGGCGATTTTTTCGCACGTTCTGATCTGGTTGACTATATCCGGGCGCATGCTATCGTTCGATGACGTCGTCAGGGAGCTGGTTTGAGTCCCCCGATCTCCCCGGGAATTTTTCTGAGAGTTTCTGGCCAACGGCCGCCACGGCGTCGATTATTCCCTCGACAAAGTTGCCTCCTTTGAAATGGCCGGTCATTTTTTCAGCGATGCCGTCCCACGTTCCCTCCGGAACTTTTGCGTGTATGCCTTCATCGGCAATGATCTGAAATTTTTTCTCCGAGAAGAGAATCAGGATGAGGACGCCTGTGCGATGTTCCGTTTTTTGCATGCCCAGCCTGTGAAACTCCTTGACGCCGAGCTGGTGAAGGGTGAGTTTGCGCTCATTCCAGTGCCTGCTGTGCCTGGCGACGACACGTATTTCTCCCGATGTGGCTTTCTCCGCCCCGGCTATGGCGGTGGATATTTTCTTTAGATCGTCGTTTGAGAAGTAGCGCATGTCACCAGCTCCCGCTTGCTCCACCGCCGCCGAAGCTTCCACCCCCGCCGCTGAATCCGCCTCCACCGAAGCCACCTCCCCCCCCGAACCCCCCACCGCCGAAACCGCCACCTCCGAAGCCACCCCCACCGAATCCGCCCCACCACCAGCCGCCCCGGGAATAATAACCCCCCGATCCAAGATAATGCCTCCGGCTGCCGGTGAGGAGGCGCATCAGAGCCGGGATCACGAAAAAAAGCGCCAGAATTGCGAAGGGGCTGATTCTTGTGCCTTTTCGGGATTCCGGCTCTCCTTTGAATTCTCCTTTCGTGGCCGCCATGATGGCCTCAAGCCCCGCCTCGATTCCCGAATAAAAATCCCCGGAGCGGAATCTCGGTGCTATGGCGTGCCGGATGATCTGATCGCAGACGGCATCGGGCAGAACGCCTTCAAGGCCGTAACCTGCTTCTATTCTCATCTGACGGTCATCTTTTGCGACGAGGAGCAGGACGCCGTTGTCACGTCCCTTTTTTCCGACTTTGTTCTTTTCGGCAATTCTGAGTGAAAAATCCTCAATGTTGTCCCCCTCCATCGAGGAGACGATGAGAACGACGATCTGATTCGAAGTTTGCCTCTCGAATGTCAGCAGCTTGTCCTCAAGGGTCTGCTGTTCCGCCGAACTGAGCGTGCCGGAAAGATCGGTGACGCGTTGGTGAATCTCCGGAATGGTCTGCGCGCGGGCTATAGTGAGCTGTAGCCCGATGAGGAGGATGAGAATCCGCACCTAGAATTTCACTTTGGGGGCTTTTTCAGCTCCCGGCTCGGCCTGGAAGTAGGGTTTCTGGCCGAATCCAAACATGCCCGCGAGGATGGAGGCGGGGAATGTCCTGACTCTTATGTTGTACTCCTGGACGATGTCGTTGAACCTCTTCCGTTCGACGGCGATGCGGTTTTCCGTGCCCTCGAGCTGGGCCTGGAGCTGGAGAAAGTTCTCGTTGGCTTTGAGCTGGGGATAGTTCTCGGCGACGGCGAGGAGCCGCGAGAGTGCCGAGGAGAGGGCTCCCTGAGCTTCCTGGAATTTCTGGAATGTCTGCGGGTTGTTGAGGACCTCAGGGGTGACCTGCATTTTTCCGACGCCGGCCCGGGCATCGGCAACATCGGTGAAGACCTGGCTTTCATGCGCGGCGTATCCCCTCACGGTCTCCACAAGGTTGGGGATGAGGTCGGCACGCCTCTGATACTGGTTCTGTACCTGCGACCAGGCCTGTTTCACTCCTTCATCCGACGATACCAGAGAATTGTATGTCCCCCTCACCCAGCCGTAAAGGCTCATGATGACCACGAGGAGGATTCCGAGGACTACAAGGAGTATTATGGCGCCGCGTTTCATTGAGAGTGCCTTTTGTTTGTTGGTGCGTCAATATGACAAATGCTGTAATGAAATACAATTTTCCAAAATTCTTCTACTGGAGGATACGTCCGAGGGGAATGTTTAGTTGCGGCTCTGCTCCCTGCCGGCAAGCGCGGCCCTGAGGACGCCATCCTGCCGCTCGCCGATCTGCTGCCGCCACATCGCGTAGTAGAGTCCCTTCAGTTCGAGGAGCTCGCTGTGCCTGCCCGATTCGACGATCTGACCTTGTTCAAGCACAAATATCTTGTCGGCGTGAAGTATTGTCGAGAGGCGGTGGGCAATGAGGATGGTGATCATGTCTTTCCGGGCCGACACGCCGCGTATCGTCTCGCTTATTTCTTCCTCGGTGAGCGAGTCCAGGGATGATGTGGCTTCGTCAAAGACGAGGAGGTCGGGCCTTCTCAGGAGCGCCCGGGCTATGGAAAGGCGCTGCTTTTCTCCCCCGGATACTTTTACGCCTCCTTCGCCGATGACCGTATCCAGTCCCTTGTCCGCACGCGACATGAGGCTCTGGCAGGCGGATTTTTCCAGCACGTCGAGGCACTCGGGATCCGTCGCCGCCGGGTTGACGAAGAGGAGGTTTTCTCTTATGGTGCCGGAGAAGAGCTGCGTGTCCTGTGTGACAAATCCGATTTTTTTCCGCAGCCTGTCAAGGTCGATCTCTCCACCGGAATGTCCATTGTAAACTATTCTTCCGGATTGCGGGATGTATAGCCCGACGAGAAGTTTTACCAGAGTCGTCTTGCCCGACCCCGAAGGGCCGACGAATGCGATCGTTTCGCCAATCCTTGCCCTGAACGAGATTTTAGTCAATGCGTTCGCCGTCGCCGATTGGTGCCGGAAGCTGACGTTCTCGAATTCCAGGGTAGCGATGTTTCCCAATGTCACGGGGTTTGCAGGCTTCGGGGTCGTCGGTGTGTTCAGAATATCTTTGAAATTGTTGAGCGAAACCTCGGCTTCACGGTAGATGTTGATGAGATTCCCCAGTTCCTGCAGCGGGCCGAAGATGAAGAAGGAATAGATCCATAGCGAGAAGAACTGACCGAAGGTGATCTGCTGGGCATAGATGAGGTACAGCATGAGTCCCAGGATGCTCGTGCGGAGGAAGTTTACACATGTGCCCTGTATGAAGCTCAGGCTCCGCAGATAACGGACTTTCTTGAGTTCAAGTTTCAGAATCTTCTCGGTCGTTGAATTGAGCCGGTTCGTTTCCTGCTCCGCCAGCCCCAGGCTTTTGACGAGTTCTATGTTTCTGAGCGATTCCGTCGTGGACCCGGCAAGGGCGGTGGTCTCCGCAACAATGACTTTCTGAATTTTCTTGATTTTCCTGCTGATGACCGAGCTCAATATGCCGAGCATGGGGACGGTCGAGAAATAGACCGGCGCGATGAGCCAGTGGACGCTGAAGGCGTAGATCATGACGAAGACGACGCCGACGAGCGTCGTGAAGAGTATGTTGATGAACGTGCTGATGAGTCGTTCGACGTCGGCACGCACCTTCTGAAGTTTTCCGAGAGTCTCGCCGCTCCGCTGGTCTTCAAAGACCTGGTAGGGGAGCTCAAGCGAATGCCGCAGGCCGTCAGAGTAGATCTGCGCGCCGAGCCGCTGCGTGATGACGTTGATGTAGTAGTCTTGAAAGTTCTTGGCGATCCGTGAGACGAATGCCACTCCCATCGCTGCAAGGAGGAGTACTCCGACTCCCCTGAAAAAATCTCCCTGCGAATACTCCCTGAATCGGGTGACGTACGTGTCGATGATGTGCCGGAAGATCAATGGGTCGAGGAGGGAGAAGACCTGGTTGATGGTCGCCAGCACCAGGGCAAGCACCACCAGTTTCCAGTATTGCCGGAGGTATGTGAGGAGGATTTTCATCAATGAATCCGCCGGGGAGTGGATTCCCCGGCGGTTTCATAAAATAGTAATTTTGTGGAAATTCTGCCTTACTTCGACGGAAGCTCTGCAGGCATGATGGTGAGAAATATTTTTTTCTCCATCCGGAGGACCGTCAGAGGGGCATCCTTGCCGATGACTTCATCGATGAGGTACCGATGGAGATCGTCGATGCCCTCCACGCGCTGGCGGAATATCTCGACGATGACGTCTCCCACCTGGAGCCCGGCCTTCTCAGCGGGGCCCGATTTTTCAACCTGAGCGACCATGATCCCGCGTGTTCCCGGGAGCTCATGCTCATGCAGGGCTCTCCGCGAGACTTCCAGTACCTGCCCGGCAATGCCAAGGTAGGCCCGGGTGATCTTGCCGTGCTTCATGAGTCTCGAGGCGATGATTTTTGCTGTGTTGATGGGTATGGAGAAGCATATTCCCTGACCCCAGGGGATCGCCGCCGTGTTGATTCCAATGACCTCGCCTCTGCTGTTGACGAGCGGGCCGCCGGAGTTGCCCGGGTTGAGCGCTGCATCCGTTTGTATGACGTTGTCGATGAGCCGGCCGCCGATGGACCTGAGCGATCTCCCAAGTGCGCTGATGACTCCCGTCGTGACCGTGCACTGGAATCCAAACGGGTTCCCTATGGCTATCACGAGCTCTCCGATGCGCATCGCCTGCGAATCGCCGAGCAGGGCCACCGGAAATGTTTCGCCCGAAATCCGTATGACGGCAAGATCGGTGAAGGGATCGTCGCCGATTATTTCCGCCCTGTGCTCCCGACCGTCCTGCAGGACGACGTTGATGGTGGCGGCGCCATGGACCACGTGGCTGTTCGTGAGTATGAATCCGTCCGGCGTGAAAAGTACCCCCGATCCGCTTCCGGAGAATCTTTCGTCCTCGCGGCGCCGGGCCGCCTGCCGCCGCCTGTGATGCGAGACGTCAATTTTGACTACAGTCGGCGAAAGTCGTTCGACGACGCTGGTGACTGCCGCTGAGTACGCGTCAAGGATTGTATCCGGAACCGGGCGAGGTTGTGCGCTCAGGGCAGTGTTGCCGGCCGGCGCCGATAGCTGGAGGATGTGTGTCATTTTTCGATCCTTTCTTGTCTTAGATTTTTTCCTGTTTGGGTCCGCAACGGCGGAGGTATTCAGCCCTGAATTTTTCTCTTTCTTCCGGGGTCATCAGGGCCATCTTTTCTTCCATGCGGTGACGCCACCGTTCGTGCCTCCATCCGTTTCCGTATCGCCACCGCCCCCATCCTCTGAGGAGAATGTGAGAAAGGACGAGAAGGCCGATCGCCTGCCAGAATCCTATGGCGGGCCCGTGGAAAAGGTCCGGGATGAGGGCGTTCCAGAGGGCCATGACGACAAATCCCAGGACGAGGGCCGCCGCTATGCCGAAGAGGACGAATTTTGCTGCTTTGAATGCCCATCTGTATCTCATAAAAATCCCTTCATGGTTGTTGTATCTCGTCGTAAAGTTCCTGCAGCCGCTCCCGGAGTCCCAGGACGGCGTATCGTTTTCTTGACAAAAGTGTGTTGATCGGTTCCCCTGTCTCCTCGGCCATTTCTCTGAAACTCTTGCCTTCCAGTTCGTGCATGATGAACACGGCTTTCTGCTCCTCCGGGAGTTCGTCGAGCGCTTCCGTGAGTTTTTCCCACACGACCGAACGGGCGTATATTTCGTCGGGCGATTGCCCGGGGTCGAAGAGTATGTCTTCCAGATTCAACGGTCCCTCTGCGCTCATTCGCTCTACCGGCCTTTTCTTTCTGTACCAGTCGATGATTTTGTTTCTCGCCACCCGGAAGAGCCATGCCGTCAGTTTTTCAATCGGCTCCGTGACGCTGTAGCTTGACGCAAGCTGGTAAAAAACGTCCTGGACGATGTCTTCCGCGTCTTCGTCCGTCCCGACGCGACGGCGTATGAAGTCCCGGAGACGCTTACGCTCGGTTCTTGCAGCCTTTTCAACCCTGCTCTCAACCCGCTTTCCAGGCTCCGCCTTTGTGGCCGGAATGTCATCCGATGTCATCAGTCTGGTGACGAACTGTTTTAAGAGTAGACGGTTAGAAATGGGAAATATTGTTTTTACAAAATACTCAAAAAATGGGGATTTTTGAGGAAGGCACACAAGGTTGCACAAACAATGATCATCACTAGTCTGACTCGCGCCCTGTTCGTGCTTGAGGATGCCCGATGATACAAATGCCGTTTGTAGTCTCTCGCTGTTTTCTTGGGCTGGAATTCCTCCGGCAGTTTCCGGAGCTGAAGGTGATTTGGCACAATTTCGGTGACGATACACAATTTCTTCTTGATACACTCGAGGTGTTTTGCTAACTTTATGCACCATGAATGATGATCCAGGGTGCCTCGTCTGCAGGTATTTCTACGGAAAGCCGGCATTGATACGGGGTCGGGATTTTTAAACCTGAGTCTGTCTCACGTGGAATTCAGCTACCACATTATGGATAAGCGGTCAGTCTCTTTTTCAGTTGTCGGGGTGTTGACGTGCCTTGTGAGTCTCGCCCTTTTGTCCCCGGGGTTTGCCGCAGAAGCCGGCCGGGCGGCTGTCACTCTCCCCAATCCGATTCTTTTTGTTACACAGGTTCCAATCCCGCTCGATACGTCGACCATCACTTCTCCCTTCGGAAATCACCGCTCGGTGACGAAGTCATGCGGCCGGGGCGGCGACCTGTATATTCTCTATACTGACGGGACTCTGAAGAATCTCACCTCGGCCGCAGGTTTTGGCAATTCCGGGTTGCAGGGTTCAAATGGCATCGCCGTGCGCGAGCCTTCAATGTCGTGGGACGGATCGAAGGCGCTTTTTAGTATGGTGGTCGGATCCCCGGCGTCTCAATCCGACTCTACACAATTTTTCTGGCAAATCTACGAGGTGACAGGACTCGGCGAACTTCAGACTCCATCGATTACGAAGGTTCCCCACCAGCCCCCGAATTCCAATAATATTAACCCGATCTACGGCACCGACGGGCGGATTATTTTTTCATCCGATCTTCCGTACGCGAATTCTCTCCATCTCTTCCCGCAATACGATGAGTACCGCGGCGAGCTCTCGAATTCCGGCATGTATAGCCTCGATCCCTCCTCCGGAGATCTGAAGCTGATCGACCACGCTCCCTCCGGGGATTTCCGTCCCTTCATCGATAGCTACGGCCGGGTGATTTTTTCACGATGGGATCACCTGCAGCGCGACGGCAATGCCGATGTCGATGTTATGAACGGTAATACGTTCGGCTCGTTTAACTATTCCGACGAGTCCGCCGGCGCCTCGGTGCTCGCGGGGGACCGCACCGAGTATTACCCGGAACCCCAGTCCCGGCGCACCGATCTTCTCGCCGGCACGAATATGATCGGATTTGAGTTTAATCATTTCATTCCGTGGCAGATGAATGAGGATGGGACCGACGGGGAAACGATGAATCATGTGGGCCGACATGATCTGAATCAGGGGTTCGGCAGGAGTTTCAATGACGATCCGAATCTCGTGAATTTCTCCCCCAGCCCCACCCGCACGAACCAGAATTCTATTCTGAATATGATCCAGGTGGTGGAGGATCCGACGACGCCGGGAAGGTTTTATGGGGTCGATTGCCTCGAGAACGGCACGCACGGCGCAGGCCAGATTATTACTCTCGCCGGAGCCCCGTCGCTCGATGCCCAGGATATGTTCGTTACATATGTGACAGACAGGTCCACGGCATTTTTTCTCCCTGAGAACGGCACGCCAAACGCAACTTATACGGGGCATTACCGCAATCCATTGCCGCTCTCGGATGGGACGCTTCTTACAGTCCATGTGTCAGAGAATCGGGCCGATAAGAATTCTGGAAACTATTCGAACCCGGTTTCCCGCTATGATTTCCGCATTTCGACAATGCAGGTTCGTACCGGGAGCATTTTGATGGCCAATGCGCCCGTCACCCCGGGAATTCCGAAGAGCGTGAGTTATTACGGCGACAGCGGTTTGGTGAGTTTTTCGGGAACATTGTGGGAGCTTGATCCCGTGGAGGTGAAGGCCAGACCGACACCGTCGCGAAGGGTCTCACATATCGGAAGCCCCGAGCTCCAGATTTTTTCTGAGGAGGGCGTCGATACGACCGCGTTCCGGAATTATCTCTCCCAGCATGATCTGGCGGTGATCGTGAGCCGGAATGTGACCAACAGGAATACCGATGATCACCAACAGCCTTTTTATCTGAAAATTCATAATTCTGCGACGCAGAGCCCGAACCCGTCAGGCAAAGTGTACGATGTAAAATATCTCCAGCTGGAACAGGCCCGGTACCTCCGTGGCTATGGCCTCGTTAACGGTCATACGACTCCGCTTCCCGGACGCCGCGTTCTTCCATATCCGCTCAACGGCGCGCCGTATCTACCCAGTGGGCCGGGGCCGCAGGGGAGCGTGACGCTGGGTTCCGACGGGTCTATGGCGGCGATGATTCCTGCCCACCGGGCCACGGCGTGGCAGTTGCTCGACTCTGCCGGTACCCCCGTCGTCCGGGAAAGGTTCTGGGTGACGTTCCAGCCCGGCGAGGTGCGGACGTGCGCTTCCTGCCACGGATCCAACGGCGAGGCGGCCGTCCCCAAGCAGATTATTCCGCAGAATAAGCCCGAGGCGCTGCGATCGCTCCTGCAATATTGGAAGAACACGCTGATGGCCTCAGCCCCGGCTGCCCCATCCCCGGTTTTTCCGGCGAACTATTCCCTGGGTAAGCCGCTCAGCCTGACCGCCCTCTGGGGCAGTGCTACGAGCGCGACGAGTTATAGAATGCAGCTTTCTACCGATTCGACATTTGCGACGACGTCTGTCGATGACTCGACCACGGATTCTTCGCGTACGCTGCTCTCGCTGATTCCTTCTACCGTTTATTTCTGGCGGGTGCGCGCAGCGAACGGGGCCGGTCCCGGTCCCTGGTCCCCTGTATGGCGGTTTACTACTCAGGATGCCGCCGCCGACCAGTTTGTGGTGTCGGCTGCGTGGAATCTGCTTTCTCTTCCGTTTGCCGTCGCCGATGGCAGAAAGTCATCGGTCTTCCCGTCCGCCGTCTCGAGGGCCTTCGTTTATTCTGCCGGATACAAGCAGTCCGATACTCTCGTGCCCGGAGTCGGTTATTGGGTTAAGTTCCCTGGAAGCCAGTCTGTCCAGATCGATGGAACGCCCTTCAGCGCGGAGACTCTCGCGGTGACGAGAGGGTGGAATATGATCGGTTCCACGAGCAATTCCATGTCTGTCTCGTCAGTGACTTCCCTGCCTCCTGGCATTATGGAGTCTGTGTTCTTCGGATACTCCGGGGCCTATTACGTTACGGATTCACTCAGGCCTTCGCATGGCTACTGGATAAAGGTGTCGCAGGATGGCGAGCTTGTGGCAAACGGTTCTGCCTCTGCGCCGAAGCAGACGGCGTTCCACCCCCCACAAAATGTCCTGCTTTTCTCTGACGGAAGTGGACATACATCCAGGCTCTATTTCGGCCGCTCGTCACCGGCGCCCGATGCGCCATATGGTCTGCCGCCTCTCCCGCCCCAGGGAGGGTTCGATGTTCGGTTTGCTTCGCAAAGAATGGTTGCTCTGATCGAAGACGGAATGTCGGCTTTAATCGACATCTCGTCTCCGTCGTTCCCGGTCACGCTGAGATGGGATGTTCTTGACGAAGCTTCTCTTACGGTTGACGGAAGGGAGATCCCGCTCGCGGGGAGCGGGGAATGTAAGATTGCCTCTCCTTCGGTCACGCTGCATTCACCAGTCCGTGCACCGCAGGTGTTTTCGCTTCATCAGAATTATCCGAATCCGTTTAATCCGTCGACGACGATTGCGTATGATCTGCCCTATGAGGCCCATGTGAAGCTTACTGTCTCGGATGTGCTCGGGAGACAGGTCGAGGTTCTTGTCGATGCCGATGAATCGTCAGGGTTCAAGTCGGTCGCGTGGGCCCCGGGCGAGTCACGTGCGAGCGGCGTGTACTACTATCGAATCGATGTGATGCCCAAGACGTCTGCGACGCGCATGGTTCGCGTGGGGAAGGCCCTTATTTTGAAATAGGATCTACACGCCTGGCTCTTCACTCCGTTTCTCGCCTGTTTGAGGTCAATTGCCAGCCTTCCTTTGTATTCTCTCGTCGTTTGTTTAAATTGAAAAAAAATTCTCCGGCATGACTTTCCCTGGGTCTTTGCGCGTAAGCATCGGAATTGTCCTGATGCTGCATCTTTCGACTTTCGCGAACTCCGGATCTGGTTCGCCGGAAATTTCGCCCAATCGTGTGATAATGAGCCTCGGGGCTCACCCGGATGACGAGGATGGCGCGACTCTCGCCTACTATGGCAGACTCAGGGGCGTCAAAACATACAGCGTTCTTTATACCCGGGGTGAAGGGGGACAGAATGAGATCGGTTCGCAACTCGGGGCCGAACTGGGCATTCTCCGCGCACAGGAAACTTTCGATGCCGCTAGGATTATAGGCAGCGAGGTGTATTTTCTGGGATTTCCCGATTTCGGATTTTCCAAAACGGCCAAGGAGAGTTTCGCGAGGTGGAAGGGAAAGGATGAAGTGCTCTCACGCCTCGTCTATTATATCCGCGCCCTGAAACCGGATGTGATCATCACGAACCACGATACTGTTACGACAAAACCTAATCGACAGCATGGTAATCACCAGGTGGTCGGTCTTACAGCGTATGAGGCGTTCGAGAAGGCCGCCGATCCCTCATTTCATCCTGAGCAGCTTGATGATCTGATTACACCCTGGCAGGTGAAGAAGCTCTTTTTCCGTGTTTATGTGAGGGATTCTACCGCATCAACCGCCGGGCTTGTTGAAATAGATGTTTCCCGGAAAGATTCGACAGGCCAGGCTATGGACGATATCTCAACCGCGGCTATCCGCAAGCACCGCTCTCAGGGGATGACGCGCGTAGTCCGGAGCGACTCCCCCTTTTTCCGGATGCGCCGGTATGCTCTTGTGAGAAGTGACCGCGACTATCCATTGAACCGGTCTGACCTGTTTTCGGGCATAAAGCCTTCTTCCCGGAAAACGGCTCAGGTGGGGTCGAGGGACACCGATCCGCCTGTTCCGCTTGAAAATTCCTTCCGCACGCACCCAACGTCAGCAACTTTTTCCCCCGGCATTATGATCGGGCTTGTTAAGACCTATGATAATAGCCTTGAAGAGACGATGTCGGCCTACGGCGTTCCCTTTTCGCTGATCGATTCTTCCCATATTTCTGCCGGCGACTTGGACAGATTTACGACGATCCTCCTTGATCTGCGGACCTATCTCTACCGGCAGGATGCCGCGCGTGCGAACGACCGTCTTCTTTCTTATTGTAAAAAGGGGGGGAATGTGGTCTGTTTCTACCACAAGACGGGGGATTGGAATGGCAAGAATTTTTCGCCGCTCCCTATTACGCTGACCGACGAGCGCGTCACCGAGGAGGATGCTGAGGTGACCGTTCTCGATCCGACACATCCCTTCTTCCTTTCCCCAAACCGGATCGGCCCCAGGGACTGGAAAGGATGGGTCCAGGAGCGGAGTATTTACCTCCCCTCTGATGATTCTTCGAAGACATCGCCTAATTATCAGCGTCTGCTGGCAATGAGCGACGAGGATGAACAACAACCTGCTACGTCGCTTCTCTGGTGCCGCTACGGGAAGGGCACGTATTCTTATGTATCGCTCATCCTTTATCGCCAGCTGAGGGTGAATAACGACGGCGCTCTGAAGCTTTTCTTCAATCTGATCTCTCAGCCCCGCGGCGTCGAATGACGCAGGCTCCTCCCCCCCAGGAAGACTCATCGCTTATCCGCGGCGTCGGCCTTCTCGGCGCTACGTCGCTCAATATGATCGATATGATCGGGGTGGGCCCTTTTATCACTATCCCGCTTATCGTGGCCGCCATGGGAGGACCTCAGGCTATCATCGGATGGGTGGCCGGCGCCCTTCTCGTGGTGTGCGATGGGCTGGTGTGGGCCGAGCTCGGCGCCGCTATGCCCGGCTCCGGCGGATCTTACCGCTATCTGAAGTTCATCTATAATCCGAATGGGTTCGGGAAGTTTATGGCGTTTCTATTCATATGGCAGCTGACTTTCAGCGCACCGCTGTCGATCGCATCGGGCTGCATCGGGCTTTCTCAGTATGCCGGTTATCTGATTCCTTCTCTGTCGGCGAAGGTTTTTGAAAGCACCATTCATCTGCCGCTTCCATCCGGCGAGTCGTTTAATGCAGGCATCGTTTTCACTCCCGGTACTCTTGTCGCTATGGGTGTCTGCGCCGTTGCCGTTGCGCTTCTCTACAGGAGGATTACGATCGTGAGCCGGATATCGGAATACCTCTGGACGGGGGTGATGCTGACGGTTCTCTGGGTGATCGTGGCCGGGATTACTCATTTTAATGCATCCCTGGCATTTTCGTTTCCCCCGGGGGCCTTTGTGTTCAATCAAAGTTTTTTTAACGGGCTCGGGGCAGGTATGCTCGTGTCAATCTATGATTACTGGGGTTACTATAATGTCTGCTTCCTGGGTGGCGAGATGAAGGACCCCGGGAGAACGATCCCGCGAGCGATTGTCTATTCAATTCTGATTGTCGCGCTTATCTATCTGGTGATGAATGTGAGTATCCTGGGTGTCATTCCGTGGCAGGAGCTGGGTGATACTGCAGGGTCGGATGCACGCCGGTTTGTCGTCTCGGTCTTCATGGAACGTCTCTACGGCGGCTGGGCGGGCTCCGCCGTCACGCTGCTGATTATGTGGACGGCGTTCGCGTCAGTGTTCTCGCTGCTTCTGGGGTATTCCCGAGTTCCCTATGCGGCAGCGGTCGACGGGGATTTTTTCCGGCCGTTCGCCCGGCTCCACCCGAAACACCGGTTTCCCACCGTGTCCCTTTTAACTCTGGGTGGTGTTGCAATCTTTTTTTGCTCGTTTAACCTTGCCAGCGTGATTGCAGCGCTTGTTGTTATCCGCATTCTGGTGCAGTTTCTCGCCCAAACAATCGGGGTGATCGTTCTCCGCATTCGCCAGCCCGATCTTCCGCGGCCATTTAAAATGTGGCTCTATCCCCTCCCGGCTCTTCTCGCTTTTTGCGGCTTCGTCTATGTCCTCATTATGAGACGAAATTTTTTTACCGAAGTGTCGTACGCAGCCGTTATTGTCCTCGCCGGATCGGCGCTTTTTCTCGTCCGGTCACGACGACGGAACGAGTGGCCTTTCCGCTGATGCTGATTTGCCGAGTTTGCGTATCGCTTTGATGCGCTCCAGCACCGGCGGGTGCGAATGGTGTATCGTCACGTAGAAGGGGTGGGGGGTCAGGTGAGTAAGGTTGTGGGCAGAGAGTTTTTTGAGGGCACTTATCATCGAGGCCCCATCGCCCGTCGTTTCGACCGAGTAACGGTCCGCCTCGTATTCATGTTTCCGCGATAGGGCATGGAGGATGATCGAAACGATCAGCTCGGCCGGGCCAAACGCGAGGGCGAAGAGGACGAGGCCGGCATAGACCGATGCGTTTCGGACAAAGAAGGTTTCAAATAACGGCGACCACCCCATGACGAGCGAGAGGAGGAGGAAGATCGCTCCCATCTGACCTATGCTCACGATCATTCCCTTCCCGATGTGCCTCTTTTTGTAATGACCGATCTCGTGCGCAAGGACTGATACAAGTTCCGACACGCTGTGGCTATTCACAAGAGTGTCGAAGAGCGCGATGCGCTTGCTTTTCCCGAAACCGGTGAAGAAGGCGTTCGATTTCGTGGACCGCTTCGAACCGTCCATAACGAATATGTCTTTCAGGGAGAAGTTGACCGAGCGCGCATAGGAGAGTATTCGCTCCCGCAGCTCTCCATCCCCGAGCGGGACGAATTTGTTGAAGAGGGGCATGATCCACGCCGGAGCGATGTACTGGACGATGACGATGAACGCCGCCGACGTTCCCCAACAGTATAACCACGCCGCCGGTCCCGCTTTTTCAAACAGCCAGAGGATGGCGGCGAGGAGAGGTACGCCGAGCACTACAGACAGGAAGAGGGATTTCAGAAGGTCTGTGATGTAAAGTATTGGTGTGGTTTTGTTGAACCCGAATCTTTGCTCGATGACGAATGTGGAATAAACGGCGAAGGGTAACGCGAATACCGAGCGCCCCAGAAGGAGTATGCCGATGTAGAACACGCCGGTCGCTACGGCGCCTGTGTTCCAGCCTCGAACGATCAGGTCAAGGGCGTTGAATCCCCCGAGGAACCAGAAACAGATGACGGCTGCGGTGCTTATCGTATTGGCCAGCATTCCAAATTTTGTCCGCGCTGCCGTGTATTCCTGTGATGTCCGGTATTTCTCGCCCGAAAATGTTTCTGCGAATTCCGGCGGTAATCCTGAGTTGAGGGTTTTCAGATTGAGATAATCGGCCAGGATTCCGAAAAAATATTCCAGCAGGAAGGCGCTGAGTATGAGGTATCTCATGGGTGGTGGATCATGGCGGAAATGCCGCTCCGGATCATCATGATGGCAATCCCCGCAAGGAAGAGCGCAAATACTTTTGCCACTGCCTTCGATCCCGCTCTTCCGATGAATTTTGTGATGTAATGGACCCGTGAAAATATTGACCAGACGATGAGCATGTTGACGAACAACGATGCGAGCGTCCAGACGTATCCCCGCGAGTCGACGAGTATGAGTATTGTGGTGAGCGCCGCAGGGCCCATTATGAGGGGGATTCCTATGGGCACCACCCCGAGGGAACTTTCAGGGTCGCGCTGCTCCTGCTTGCTGAAGAGGAGGTCTTTGACGGCGAGGACGAGGAGGACCGCTCCCCCTCCTACCTTGAAGTCGTTTTCCGTGATGCCGAGGAATGAGAAGATGAGTTTTCCCGCTGCCACGAAGAGTAACGATACGCCAAATGCGGTGAGTGTGGCTTCCGCCGCAAGTTTTCTCCTCGTCGAAATTGCCATTCCTTCCGTCAGGGAGAGGAAGAAGGGCATGACGCCGAAGACGTCGATGGCGACGAAGAGCGGTATGAACGCAAGAAGGAATGTGCGGATCATGAACTTTTAATATAGGAGCCGCAGGCCAAGAAACAAATCAGGCGGTTTGTTTATGTTTCGCCAAAAGGGTATTTTTTATGAGATTATGCACTCTGTGAAATCTTTTCTTCTGGCCGCAGCTGCCGTTGCGTTCTTTAACGGACTCTCTTTCGGTCAGTATTCCCCGGTCCAGCATGTTCTGATCGTTTTCGAAGGGAGCGATGTTCCGGCGAATTACGCCCGGGGGGATGCGCGCGAAATGGCCATGCTGCTCGGCCACTTCTCCGTCGACTATAAGCTCCAGGCCGTCGATGCGTATGTTCCCGATGAGATCAATAAGGTCGATTTGACGTTTTTCATCGGGTTCAGCAAGCATTATGATCCACCCGATAAGTTTATGCGCGACGTGTATTATACACACCATCGCATCGTCTGGATCAATACGGGGATGGAACGCCTTGCCAGCCAGTTTGACCTGGCAGAACGCTTTGGGTTTACCTTTAAAAGTTTTGATACGTCGATGCATTTCGACGAGGTGAGGGCAGGGAAAAAGTCGTTTACGAAGGGGGAGCCTAACCTGAATCTCATTTCTGTGGCCGATCCGAAGAGCGTTGAGGTTCTGGCAACCGCTTACTCATCAGAAACCCGCAAGGAGTTTCCCTACATAATCCGGAACGATAATTTTATGTATGTGGCCGATTCTCCGTTCGCTTCGGCGACGGAGACGGACCGCTATATCTATTTTGCCGATCTTCTGCATGAGATTCTCGGCCAGCCGCATGAGAGCATTCACCGCGCATTGATCAGGGTTGAGGATGTCGACGTTTTTGAGAGTCCTTCTAAATTAAGAGACATCGCTGATCTGATGTATTCGAAGAAAATTCCGTTTCTCGTCGGCGTCATTCCTTTCTTCGTCGATCCGCAGGCCGGAATGCGGCTGAGCCTCTCCGATAAGCCGGAATTTGTGGATGCCCTGAAGTATATGGTGGCCCACGGCGCTACTCTGGTGATGCACGGTATTACGCACCAGTATCAGGGTGTCACCGCCACAGATTTCGAGTTCTGGGACGGGAGCACGAATAAGAAGATAAGGTCGGACTCGAAAGATTATGTGGAAAAGAAGATGAGGATGGGTCTCGAGGAATTCTGGAGGAATAATCTTTACCCGCTTATCTGGGAAACCCCGCACTATACCGCTTCCCAGGTCGATTACCAGGTGTTTGGCGAGTTTTTTTCGACCTGTATGGAACAGCGGATGGTGATCGATGATCCGGACTATAGCCAGTACTTTCCCTATATTATCGAAAGAGACCTCTACGGCCAGCGCATTCTGCCGGAGAATCTGGGCTATGTCCCCTATGACGCCGATCCCAAGGTGGAAGATCAGGCGGTGCAAACTCTCCTGAAAGGCGCCGAGGCGCAGCTTTATGTCCGCGATGGGTTCGCGTCGGCGTTTATTCACGCCTTTATCGATCTCGATTATTTTGAGAAGTATGTGGACGGTATCCTGGAGATGGGGTATACGTTTATGGACGCGAAAGAGGAACCTCATTCGGTACGGCTCAAGGACCGGGTGATCCTTACCGGCCGGCAGACTTTTGATGTTTTGCTCGAGGATCAGTATCTCCGCAAAACCTGGCTGCGGCCCGACGGCCGCACCGACCGGCGGGAAATCTCGGCCGACCGGATACACGGCGTCGTGAGGGATTCGGTCGATGTGCCCGAGGGGGAGATTTTTCTGGCCGAGCCCTCCGAATACCGCGAAACGGAACTGTCGTGGTTCGAAAAGCTGAAGAATGAGGCGACGACGCTCTGGAACGGGGTTTTTCAGAATGAGGAGATTTATGACGAGGCGCGCGTCGCCCTTGTCTGGGACGGTCACGCTACCGGCGGCGCCCTCAACGATCAGTCGAGTTTTGCCGCAGCCTTCAGGTGCCTGAATGTGGATGTGGATACGCTGTCAGGCGATTCGCTCGGCGATCTGTCGATGTATAATCTGCTCGTAGTTCCGTTTCATACGGTGGAGCATTTGCCCAATAACGCCTACGACCGGATCGTTCAGTTTGTCGAAGCGGGCGGGAATGTGATCACCGACGGGAAGAATGGACTCGCCGAGGAGCTCGGGATCAAGTTTGCCCCCTCCTCGATTAAGATCGAGAGGATGAGGGACAGGCTCTACCCGGAGGACGCCCTGACTCCCGAAGCGTCCGAGATCATGAACCGTTTTGAAGTGGACCAGAATGATGAGTCGTTCTGCATCGATGAGCGGACCGAAGCGCCCGTTGTTATCGGCAGAAAGTATGGCAACGGCAGAATTCTGTTTTTCGGGATCAGGTTCGACCCTGTCTCGACCGGCGGGTTCAGCCGCTTTCCGTATGTGATCGAGTATGTAAGGACGTTCTGTCACCTTCAGCCGGTTCTGCGCCGGGAAAATCTTGAGGTGTATTTCGACGACGGGTATAGGCATAATGTGAGCATCGAGGATCTCGTTAAACGCTGGACGACCGCCGGGGTGCGGGTTATCCATGTCGTGGGGTGGCATCAGTATCAGTCCTGGACCTATGATTATGAGCGGCTTATCCGGTTATGCCACTCCAATGGAATTCTTGTCTACGCGTGGCTGGATCCCCCGCAGGTTTCCGAAAAATTCTGGAAAGATCATCCGCAATGGCAGGAGCTTAATTTCAAAGGCGAACCGGTCCGGCCATCCTGGCGGTATCCGATGGCGCTCACAGATCGTGAATGTCTTGCGACGGTGAAGGCGAGCTTTAAGGAGTTTTTGCTGAAGTACGACTGGGATGGGGTGAATCTTGCCGAGCTTTATTTTGAGTCGGGCAACGGCCCTCAGGATGCGCGTCTTCTCGCGCCCATGCACCCGTCAGCCCGTGCGGAGTTCAGGAAGAAGGCGGGGTTCGACCCCGCTCTTCTCCTCGATTCTACGTCGGGGTACTACTGGAAACTCAATCCCGCAGCATGGAAGCGGTTTGAAGATTATCGCGTGAACGTGCTTCTGCGGCTGCACGATGAGTTTCTGAAGACGATGGATGAGGTCCGCGCCGTGAGACCCTATTTTGATGTGGTGGTGACGGCGCTGGATAATATCGGCAATCCCGAGCTTCGCACTTATCTTGGGGTCGATATCCGCCGCATCGCGGAGCTTTCCAAGAAGCATGATTTTACGCTTCAGGTCGAAGATCCACAGTCGGAGTGGTCCAAGGATCCGCGGAGATACCTGAAGATCGGGCAGCGGTATCAGAAACTTCTCGGCCAGGAGAAGCTGATGCTTGATCTGAATATTTTGCCCTTCAGGGACGAGAAGAAGCCAACTCCGTTTCCGACGCTTGTGCAAACAGGGATAGAGAGTTATCAGCTGGTGAGTTCCGCCGCCTTGGGTGCAGAACGGTTTTCTATTTATAGCGAATCGAGCGTAAGACCCCAGGATCTCCGTATGATGAGCTACGCGGCGTCTGCGCGGGCCTCGATCGATCATGTGCCGGGGGGGTGGAAGATTTCGTCGGCTTTCCCTGTTGTCCTGGAGCTTCCAAAGCAGTATACGGCGTTGATTCTTCCGTCCGGCGACCGGATTACGTCTGATCAGGGGTTGTTTTTCCTCCCTGCCGGAGACCATGTCCTTGAGGCGGAACGGCATTCCGACAAGCCTTTTTATGGGCCACCCCCAACGACGGGGAGGCTGCTCTCTCTCACCGGATCTCTGACGAGTCTCCATAACTCCAACAGGAGCGTATCGTTCAGCTATTCTTCGGGCACACGCTGCTATGCCTCTTTCAGCCACCGCCCCTTCACCGTGATTGTCGATGGGGATGAGCTGAAGTCTACACCCGTCGAGGGCCACAGGCGTTATACCGTTTCTCTCCCTCAGGGACAACACGATGTTGTCGCCATTCTCGAGACCACGGTCTCCTACGGGGTCGATATCACGAGCTTCTGGTCTTCGTGGTTTATCGTCGGTCTGGGTCTGATCTGCGGCGCCGCCCTGATGACTTTTTATCTGATCGTCCGGATTTCCCGAACGTCTACCGCCTGATGCCCGAACAGTCTCTCCTGGAACTCGATCTCAGTATCGTTTTCCTCCTCTCCGTTATTCTCATCTGGTTCATGATTTTTTATCAGCTGGTTCTGACTCTCGCCGGGTTTTTCCATTTCCGGAACTCGATGAGGGAGAAGAAGCTTGTGGATGGGATGTCGTTCGATTTTCCACGCGTGTCCGTGCTCATACCCGCCCATAACGAAGATAAGGTGATCTCCTATACGCTGGATGCGATGACGCGTCTCGACTATCCCGCCCACAGGCTGGAGATTCTCGTTATTAACGACGGCTCGACCGATTCAACCGCCGAGATTGTCGAAGAGTTTGTGCGGAAGGATTCGCGGGTGCGCTTGTATAATGTGCCGAAAGGCGAGGGGGGGAAGGGCAAGTCCCGTGCTCTCAATTTGGGACTGAGACAGACCGATGCCCCTTTCATCGCCGTCTATGATGCGGATAATACGCCCGACCCGAATGCCCTGAAGTATCTGATGGCGCAACTCCTGCAGGATGAGTCACTGGGGGCGGTGCTGGGAAAATTCCGGACGGTGAATAAGAAGCGGAATCTTCTTACACGCTTCATTAATATTGAGACGCTTTCTTTTCAATCCATGCTTCAGGCCGGGAGGTGGAAGATGTTCAAGGTGGCGACTCTCCCCGGCACCAATCTTGTGATTCGCCGCGACCTTCTGGAAAAACTTCACGGGTGGGACGAGGATGCTATCACGGAGGATTCTGAACTGAGCATCAGGATTTATACGCAGGGGTTGCGCATAAAATTTGTGCCCTATTCGCTGACGTATGAACAGGAGCCGGAATCGTGGAAGGTGTGGATCAAGCAGCGAACCCGCTGGGTCCGGGGGAATAATTACGTAGGGACTAAGTTCTTGAGGGAATTAAGGTCTTTCAAGAATAAGTTTCTGGCGTTCGAGCTCTTGTACCTGCTTTCGCTGTACTACGTGTTCCTGGTCGCTATCGTGTCGTCCGATATTCTGTTCCTGCTGGGTCTGTTTAATGTGGTGACGATCAGCCTCCCGGGACCCTATACCGCGGTGTGGATCGTGGGCATTATTCTGTTTGTGCTGGAAATTCTTCTCGCCCTGTCGTACGACCGGGAGGATACTTTTGCCAATATTGTGATTACGTTCCTGATGTATTTCAGCTACTGCCAGCTCTGGATGTATGTGGTGGCCAAGGCGATTTATCTCGATTTTGTGAAAAAAGAAAAGAGAACGTGGGTGAAGACTGTCCGGTTCGATGTGAAGCCCGCCCCCCAGCCTAAGTCTTAGGGTTTTTGTCTGTATACCCCCGCGACGATGCCCATGTGGGCCACGCCAGGGTACCTCCGCTGCTCCGCTTTGAGAAAATGCCCGTCCATGTAGTCTCTTATCTGGTTCGGCACGTCAAGGGATATGTAGAGAAACGAGGCGGCCGTGTCCACGATGCCCCCGAGCGGCGTTTCAAGGTATGCTTCGTCATACTGCACGGCATTTCCGTGATAGTAGTAGTTCAGCAAGGGCGCAACTGTCTTTGGGCGGATGACGATCTTGACGTCCGATGCGGTGATTGCAGTGACGTATTCCGAGACGTCTTTGATGTTTGATTTTTGCCATGAATAGTATTGCGCCGTTCCGGTCGCTCCGATTATGATGAGTACGAAGAGGACCGAACGGCTGACGATGCTCAGCCCGATGGTTCTCGAATCCGAAATTTCTCCGGCGATGACACAGAATATCGGGAAGGCGATGACCGTGTACCTGTACCAGAGGAAAATCTCCGGTTTGATGAAGGAGATTATCCAGGGGATCATGAGGGTCCCACAGAGGGCGGCCAGGTATACCTGACGCCCAGGGGTTGTTTCGAGCGTCTTGAGCGCGGCGATTAAGACGAGCAGCACCACCGAGAGTGTGCCGATGATCTGAAGGATGGCCGGGAGCGAAAAGGTTCCGGAGGCCACCGTGAAATATGTTCCGGAAAATGCTGTCGCGAGGTGAAAGATTTCACCGAACCCGGGGGGATCGGCCCAGAACCAGCTCGTCGCGCCGATGCCGGCGATCTGTGCGCGTAAGGCCAGGAATTCCGGCAGATAGAGGAGGCCGATGACCATCCAGGCCGTGACGGCGTGCCCTTTGAGTTTCTTGGCGGTTATTATTTGCGCGATTGTGTGTGATATTAAGACGAATACTCCCCAATGATGCGTGTAGAGGAGCGCAGTCGAGGAGGTGATGTAGTAGATTTGTCTCCATCGCCCGGGTCTTTGCATCAGTCCGATGAATGCCTGTGTGCTCAGAAGACAGAGGAATCCGGCCACTGCATAGGGCCTCCCTTCCTGCGAATATGCGATGTGAAAGGGAGCGACCGTGCAGAGGATGGACGCGGCAAGCCCTCCCATTTTTTTTATGTCGGGAAGGCTTATGTATATCAGCCCGGCCGTGAGCGCCCCGAAGATTGCCGACGGTAGCCGAATGGCCCAGGCCGTGGATCCGAAAAGCTGTGTGCTGATTTTGGCGAGGTAGAAGTAGAGGGGCGGATGATGGTATTTTGCAAGAAGGATCTGCTGGATGGAACCGAATCCTCCGCTCACGACGTCAAAGGTGAACATTTCGTCGTTCCAGAGGCTCTTCTCCTCAAGCCGGAAGAGCCGGATGATGAGGGCGACGACGACGATGATCCCGACGATTATCCAGGGGACCGCCGGGTTGTCCCGGCGCGTGTCAGAAGCTGTATTCAATGCCCATCAGGATTGTCTTTTTTTCGAAATCGTAGAATGGCGCGTTGGATTTGTTCCGGAGGTAATGGATGTCAACCTGAGGTTTCAATATGCCTGACCCGAGTGCGATGGGCCGGGAGATTTCTACGGAAATCTCCGTCCGGTCGTCGAGCCGGCGGTCGGCGAGTTGCACGGTGTCGGAGAGGTCCATGGCGGGGAGGGTATATGTTTTTGTCTGAAAACCCGCCCCTGCGTTTATCGTGAGCGAATAGGGGAGAGGATGTTCGGCGCGGAGTTCAATCGCGTTGGCTGAGTAGCTGAAGCGGTCGTCATATATCTCGTTTTGCGAGGTCGACGTGAGTCCCTTGACTTCAAGGACATTTCGGAGTTGCTGCGGAATCGCGCGGGCCGCCGCCGAGGGCGTTCCTACGCGTGTGTATGTGGCCGAGAAACGTGTTCCGTCGCTACGAAGCATTTGCTCAATGCCGGCGGAGAGGGTCCACTGCCGCACCGAGGGGTCGCCCGCCGTGAATGTTCTCGTGCGCTGCGTTATTTCGGTTCCGCTGATGCCATTTCCGATGCCGTGCCTCTTTCCGTTTCCGATGGTCGTATCAGCAGGTCCCACGTTGTGAATCTCATTGACAGTGTAGGCGTATGTCGAGGAGTTCGTGTAGTTTTTCACGGCGAAAGCGGGAATCAACGAGAAGGTTGTGCCGCCAGGTGTGTCGCCGCGAAGCGCGAGCCTGAACGCATTTTGAAAATTTGTAACGATGTCGAGGTTCGGGTATTCCCGATAGGTAAATGCCCAGGACGGGGTGGCGCTTGTCCATTCTCCGATCGGTTGCCGGAACCCGATGGTGCTGAGAAAGGCCCGGTTGTCATATTCGGAAAACGATTCGCCGTCAAATTGCTGACCGCCCCCGGCGGAGGCAAAGAGGATCTGGTCGAGACTGTCCGCCCGCCCCGGCAGAATGTCCTGCGTCGAATCGGGGGAGTCCGATTCGTCGTTGTCGCGCAGGAATCTGTACGACGTGCTGAGGGCCAGGAGGTGGATGTGGTAGTTGCGCTCCTGAAGAGTCGAGAATAAAACTCCCGACCCCGCGTAGCTCATGCCCAGTGTATTCTGCGAAAAATCCCATTCTTTCGTAACGCTGAGCTCAAGTTCCGTGACTTGGTCCGGGAATGGGGTGTAAATATCAAAAATGTTCTCGTCATGAACGGTGGACATGCCGAAATCGATCTCCTGCGCGTGTACTTTTGTGCAGAGGGCAATAAGAACGAGCACCGGGATGAGAGGACTTCTTTTCATGAAGTTTGTGAATCGTTCATGATGGTAATCAAAGTAGCAATTCCCCCATGGAAAGACAACGCCATCCCGGAAGCCGCGCACACCCGGTTTTACTTGTTCTTGGGAGATTAAATTCTTTTTAATTTTTTTGAAAATCTTGCCCGAAAAACAGTTTCCGGAGGTTTCAGACCGAAAAATCACGCGGGCTCTTGACTCTTGTCTGAAATCACGTATTTTGTCCTTAAACCCTTTCAGGGAGGTTGTTTCTAAAGAATAGATTTCTTTGGACCGACAGCGCCGCGATGAAGAGACGAGATTTTCTTACCGCCGAAAGTATCCTGTCCCCCACCCAGGATAAGAAACCCGCGATCAGCGAGTTTGCGAATAAGACGCTTCCCAAGCTGACCCGGACTAATGCCGGGCTCGACCCGATTTCTAATCCCAGCCGCGATCAGATTACTCATTTGTTGCGTCGCACGATGTTCGGCGCCCGAAAGAGCGACGTGGATAGCCTGGTGACGAAGTCGATCGATGAGATTATGACGATTCTCCTCACCGACGCCTCCGCGCCCTCGCCTCCGCTGAATGTGAGTACGTCGGATACGACGGTGCCCATCGGTCAGACATGGGTGAATGCAGCGAAATTGAACCCCGACGGGACAAATCCCAATTCGGCCCGGGTGAGCTCGTTTAAGTCGTGGTGGATAGGCGTTATGCTGGGCCAGAATATTTCCCTCACCGAAAAGATGACGCTGTTCTGGCATAATCATTTTGTGTCCGAGATGGATGTGGTGTCGGACGCGCGGTTCACTTACATGCAGAATGCGCTCTTGCGCCAGAGCGCTATGGGAAATTTCAAGAATCTGGCGAAGCTGGTGACGATCGATCCTGCGATGCTCAGGTATCTGAATGGGAATACGAATACGAAGACGAGCCCCAACGAGAATTATGGCCGTGAGCTTCAGGAACTTTTTACGATCGGCAAGGGTCCCGAGATCGCTCCCGGGAATTATACGAATTATACTGAAGCGGATGTTCAGGCCGCCGCCAAAGTTCTCACCGGGTGGCGGGACGACTCGACAAATCTGAATTCATATTTCACGCTGAGCCGACACGATACGACCAATAAACAGTTTTCCTCGGATTACGGGAATACGGTCATTACGGGGAGTACCGATGCGACGGGGAATGCGGAGATCGACGCGCTTCTGACGATGATTTTTAATCAGCAGGAAACAGCCAAGTTTTTGTGCAGGAAGCTTTACCGCTGGTTTGTCTATTATGTGATCGATGATACGACCGAGGCAAATATTATCGTGCCTCTTGCAAACATTTTGCGGACGAATAATTACGATGTTAAGCCCGTTCTCCAGACTCTCTTGAAAAGCCAGCATTTCTTCGATCCGGTGAATGTGGGGTGCGTGATTAAAAATCCCGTCGACCATACGGTGGGGATGTGCCGGCAGCTGGGAATAGTTTTTCCCGATTCGAGCAATCTTACCGCTCAGTACAACCACTGGAAGTACATCCGTACCCAGGCGGCCAATATGCAGCTGGATGTGGGAGATCCGCCAAATGTGGCGGGCTGGGCCGCCTATTATCAGACTCCGCAGTTTTATGAGCTGTGGATTAGTTCCGATACTCTTCCGAAACGAAATCAGTTTACGGATACGCTGAATAATAACGGTTACCGCCAGAATAGTTTTACTCTTGTGGCGGATCCGATCGCCTTTGTCAATCAGGTGTCCGATCCGTCGGATCCCAATATTATTGTGGATGAGTTTGCGTCGCAGCTTTTCCCGGTGACAATTACGGCGAACCAGCATCAGTTTTTGAGGGATACTCTGCTCCCGGGTCTGCCCGATTATGAATGGACCGCCGAGTGGACCGATTATGTGAGCAATCCGAGCGATCCTGCAAAGAAGGCCGCCATCAAGTCAAAGCTTCAGGCGCTTCTGACCTTCATGATGGATATGGCGGAATATCAACTGGCATGAGTCTGGGTGTAAATGAATAGGCGAGATTTTGTAAAGAAAACCGTGCCCGTATCGACGATTCCCTTTTTGCTGAAGGGGTTTCATCTGCGGGCCTATGGCGCAGGACCTCTTCTCCAAACTCTGGTCGGCTCGGGAAAAGAATCAGACCATGTTCTCGTGCTGATTCAGATGAATGGCGGGAACGACGGCCTGAATATGGTGATCCCGCTGGATGAATATTCATCGCTGATGAATGCCCGTCCCAACATCGCGATCGGCGAGAATAAGGTTTTGAGCCTGAATACTCATACCGGCCTCCATCCGTCAATGGTGGACCTGTTTAATTCGTATAATCACGGGCAGATCGCAGTTGTCCAGAGCGTCGGTTACCCCAATCCCAATTTCTCCCATTTTCGGGCAACAGATATCTGGCTGACTGCATCAGATTCCGCCACGGTCCTCACGACGGGCTGGCTGGGAAGATATCTCGACCAGGAGTATCCCGATTTTCCGAACGGATATCCGAATGCGGTGAATCCTGATCCGCTCGCTATTCAGATCGGATCCGTCGTTACGAGCGGCCTTCAGGGCCCCTCGGTCTCTATGGGTATGGCGCTGACGAGCCCGACGTCCTTCTATCAGTTGGTGAGCGGCGGGATAGATACGGCCCCGAATACTCCCGCCGGGCATGAGCTGACTTTCCTCAGGGAGGTGGCTCAACAGACTCAACAGTATGCGACGGTGATCAAGAATGCGGCGTCAAAGGCGGCGAATCAGTCAATTCTCTATCCATCGCCGGGTCAGAATTCCCTGGCGGATCAGTTGAAGATCGTGGCGCAGCTGATAGCCGGCGGGCTGAAGACGCGGATTTATGTGGTGAATATCGGTGGGTTCGATACTCACTCGGGTCAGGTGGACGCTACCGCCGGGACCGACGCCGGCGCACACGCGAATCTTTTGTCAAAACTTTCGGTGGCGATTACGGCATTTCTTGATGACCTGCGCCTGCTCCGGGTGGATGACCGTGTGATCGGGATGACTTTTTCTGAATTTGGCAGAAGGATTAAGTCGAATGCGAGTCTCGGAACGGATCACGGGACGGCTGCACCTCTGTTTGTCTTCGGAAGGAGAATCCTTGGGGGTATTTATGGCTCAAATCCGACACTCCCTGCCTCCGCGACGGTGAGCGACAATATTCCGATGCAGTATGATTTTCGCTCAGTGTATGCATCGCTTCTGAAGGAATGGTTTCATGTATCGGATGCGGAGCTGAATGCAGTGCTGCTCCATAATTTTCAGACTTTGCCGATTGTGAGGCCACTGCAGCCTCCGAAGACTCCCATTATCGATAACGAGCCCGCAGTTCCCGCGGAAGTGGGATTGGCGCAGAATTATCCCAACCCCTTCAATCCCTCGACCCGGATCAGATTTTATTCGTCCGGGGATTATGTGCAGATCCGTGTGTTTGATTCTCTGGGGAGAGAAGTGCAGTCGCTTGTGGACGGTGCAATCGCTCCCGGAGCACATGAGGTCGTGTTCGATGGGTCGGATCTCCCGAGCGGGATGTATTTTTACAGGTTCCGGAGCGGGAGTTTTGAAGCGGTTAAATCGATGACGCTGGTGAAGTAGCTTTTCGCGAGTCAGATCCCTCCCAGTTTTTCACCCCGGTTCGTGTTGCGCTAAGCGTAGAGCGCGAACCATTCTCTACCCTTCTAATGACCATCAATCCTCCAATCAGGATCTCGTAGACGCATGTTTGTAGGTTCCATCTAGGTCATCCGGTTGATTCTTGGGACGGAAATCACTACAATTCAGCGCGTTTCTGAAGTGAATTCCCCCAAACGCACAAAGGCGCACCATGGCCGATAGCTCCCTTCCGCGTTTCAAGAAATCCATTCTCGCTATCGATGTTTTCTTTCTCCTCTTTCTTTACGTAGCCATCCTTCATCTGAACCAGAAAGCAGGCCTGCCGGATGGCAGCCGCTCTGCCCGGATCAGTCTGATAAACGGCGTTTTCCTGAAAAGCTCTCAGGAAGTCGAGTTTTTCCTGAGCTCAAATCGAATCGGCGATACTGTTTCTGTCGCTTTTCCCTATCGCGGGACGAGCCGCGTGGCGCTCGTGCCCTATAACTCGCGGTTCTTCGTTGCATCTGATATCGCGTTGCTGATCGTTTTCTTCGGCCTGGGGTTTCTCGTCTACCTGTTTCGCCTCGGGGATCGATCCGCTCTGATTTTTCACGTCACTTCTACGTGTGTCGCAGCCACTCTTGCCGGGTACAAGACTCTCTATAGTGTGAGTCCGGCGTGGTTAGGGTATTCCTGCTGTATCGCCTTCTTTCTGGCCTACGCATTAATCCCCGTGATCTTTTTGCATTTTACGCTGGTGTTTCCCTCTGTTCGACGCCAGGCACGAAGGATCGGATGGCTCTATCTTGCTGCGTGCATTCCCGCCGCGGTTCAGTCGTTTCTTTATCTGGATGCGGCGATTCATCATTCTGTCGAGGGCTTCCGGATGTCAGAGAAAGCTGACATGGTGCAGAACGGTCTCGCTTTTCTTCTTCTCAGCCTGGGCATAGGGATTGTGATTTATTCGTCTACAAGGGCGGCAACTGCCTCCGAAAGGATGAAGCTCCGCTGGGTTCTGTGGGGGCTCTCGGCAGGTCCTGCGCCCTATATTCTGTTTTGGGTCCTTCCGAAAGCGTTTGGTTACGAGCCCTGGATTTCTGAGCTGGGATTCAAATATTTTCTCCTGCTGGTTCCCGCCTCCTTCACCGCTTCGATTGTGAAGCATCGGATCATGGACATAGATCTCATGCTCAACCGGAGCGCGGTCTATACGATTGTTCTTGTGCTTCTTGTGATCCCTTACGTGGGTATAGCCGTGGCAACTGCGAATCTTTTGTCGTCCTGGACCGTGCAATCGTCTATCGCCGTCTCGACGGTTACCGGGGCCCTTGTTGCCCTCGCCTTCAATCCTCTTCGAAACCGTGTCCAGAAGTTCGTCGATACAAGTCTCCTGCGCATTCCTCCCGACTTGCCGCATGTTCAGGAGAATTTTATCAAGGATGTACGGGATGCAGCGGATCTCAGGCACCTTGCGGATGTTCTTCTTTCTCACACGACGTCCCTTCTGGATCTTGAGCGAATCGGGATCTTCACAACGCACCAGCCGGGTAACCGGCTCAAAGTTCTCGCACACCGGAATTTTGACCTGCTCGAAACACGAGGACTCCGCCTCGAAACAGAAAAGCTGAAGACGACGCTCACTCTGCCCGTCGCCCTGCCAGACCTCATCGAGCCCGGAGTTCCCTTTGAAGTTGCCGACGAAGGTATGTTCCGCCGCTGGGGGATCGCCGCTGTCTTCACGATGCAATCCAAGGAGAAGGGTTTCCTCGGTTTTCTGGCTCTCGGTGCGAAAAAGGGAGGGGCCCGTTTCGCGGCCGAAGATATAAGCCTGATGAATGCGGTCACTGCTCAGGCCGCCCTCAGCCTCGAACGAATCCAGCTGCAACAGACGCTTCTGCTGGAACAGGCCGAGACCCAGCGACTCGAGGAGCTTAATCAGATGAAATCGTACTTTGTTTCAAGCGTGTCGCATGATCTGAAGACTCCTCTCACGTCCATAAAGATGTTCGCCGAATTGCTCAGGACGAAGAAATCTCTTTCCGGCAAGGAGGCGCGAGAGTATCTCTCTATCATTGAGGGGGAAACGGAACGCCTCACCCGGCTCATTAATAATGTTCTGGATTTCGCCAAGGTCGAAAAAGGGGTTCAGGAGTACCACTTTCAGAATATCGAACTGAACGGGCTCGTCCGGAAAGTGGTCAGCTCGATGAGCTACCAGATCAAGATGGAGAAGTGCTCCTTCGATCTGCAGATTTCCCCCGAGGACTTTCACCTTCGCGCAGATCCCGACGCTATTACCGAAGCGCTTGTGAACCTTCTCTCGAATGCTCTCAAATACTCCTCGGGCAGCAAACATGTCGCCGTGAGGACTTTTCGTCTCGACGGCTTCGCCGCTGTCGGTGTTCAGGATAACGGCATCGGGGTCGCTCCCGAACAGCGCGCCCGCCTCTTCGACCCGTTCTACCGGACGCCGCAGGGGGCTGCGCACGGTGCGGGCGGTGCCGGGCTGGGTCTCGCCGTGGTGAAGCATGTCGTCGATGCGCATTCAGGAAGTATTGAGGTGGCGGACGCTCCCGGAGGAGGGTCAATTTTTACGATGAAATTACCGTTTCCACCATCATGAGAAAGATTCTCATTATTGAGGACGACGCGGCCATTGTCCGCGGGCTCGAATCAGCTCTGTGCGACGAGCACTATGAGGTTCTTGTTGCCACCGACGGCGAGCAGGGCTTCCTGATGGCAAAACGGGAAAACCTTAGCTGTATCATACTCGATATCATGCTGCCCCAGAAAAACGGCACCGATATCTGCCGCGATCTCCGCAACGAAGGAAATAATGTGCCTATTCTTATGCTGACGAGTAAGAGGGAGGAAATGGATAAGGTGTTGGGTCTGGAACTCGGCGCAGACGATTATGTGACGAAACCCTTCAGCCTCCGGGAACTGCTCTCGCGTATCCGAGCTCTTCTCAGGCGCCCGGGGGTGATTTCCAGAGATCTTGAGGAATATGCATTCGGTGATGTGTATATTCATTTCAAACGTCTGGAGGCCTCGCGCTCGAATCAGGCTCTGAAGCTGTCCTCAAAGGAATTTGAGGTACTGAAATTCCTCATCCGTCATGAAGGCGATGTGGTTTCACGGGATATGCTCCTGGATGAGGTCTGGGGATATGAATCGTTTCCCACGACCCGGACGGTGGACAATTTTATTCTCTCCCTGAGGAAAAAAATTGAGGAGGATTATAAAAACCCCAAACACCTCCTGACTGTGCATACCGCAGGGTACAAGTTCGTGAAGTAGACTCGTCGATTCTCCGGTTTCCGACTCTTTCTGGGGGAGGTGTGGTCACAGTTTCCCTCCCCAGAGGTCTTTTTGTCAAATAGCCAGGAAAGACGTGACGGGCACCGCCCGGGGGAGGCACCCGGGCCTGTGATGTGAATATGCCGCATGCTTGCTTCTGAGGGGGAAACATCCCACATTACTCTTCACGCCAGGGGTGAAGGCGGCGTCTGATTTGTTACTTTTTGAGGTCTGTTCATGAAAAGATGGGTATCACTGCGGGCATCAGTTGCGATTTCGGCGGCAGCGCTTTTTATCGGAGCAGGCGCCAACTGGCTGATTTCGAGCGATAATCTGTTCGATCAGCTGGCCAAGTATAAGGATGTCCTTTCGCTCACTCAGAAGTTCTATGTCGACGATATCGATCTGCCGAAGCTGAATGAGGCCGCAATCAACGGCGTCCTGACACAGCTTGACCCGCATTCCGCCTACCTTCCCCCGAGAGCGACCCAGCAGGAGGCGGAACGCTTCCAGGGTTCCTACCAGGGCGTGGGGCTCGAGATTATTGCGCTCAATGATACTATCACCGTCTCCGAACCAATGGGCGGCGGCCCCGCAGCCCGCCTGGGTATTCTCGCGAACGACAGGATCGTCCGGATCAATGACAGTTCAGCTGTGGGTCTGACGACGACACAGGCATCCGGTAAGCTCCGCGGGCCCAAAGGCACTAAGGTCGGGGTGACGATTGTTCGCTCAGGATCGAAGGATCCGCTGGTGTTCGAGATTACACGGGATAACATCGCCCTTAATAGCGTCGATGTGGCGTTTATGCTCAATGACGGCGTTGGTTATCTCAGCGTGAATCGTTTCAGCGCTACCACTCATAAAGAGGTTCAGGACGCTCTGCAGTCGCTTAAATCCCAGGGGATGACGAGTCTGGTGCTGGATCTGCGCAGCAATCCCGGCGGATACCTCGGCGAAGCCGTTCAGATGGCCGATCTGTTTCTCGACGGCGGCCCTGCCGATCATCCGAAACGCATCGTGTTCACGAAGGCGAGAGGGGCCGAGATGGAAGAATCTTATGCGGCAAAGACCGGTGACCCGTATGAGAAGATTCCTCTGATCGTCCTTGTCAACAATGGCTCGGCAAGCGCGAGCGAAATCGTGGCCGGGGCTATCCAGGATTGGGACCGGGGCCTCATTGTGGGTGAAACGACTTTCGGGAAAGGTCTCGTCCAGAGACAGTGGGACTTCATTGACGGATCTTCTCTCCGCCTCACGATCGCGCGCTACTATACTCCGAGCGGGCGCCTGATTCAACGGCCCTATAACGGGAAGGATAAGGAGCAATACGCCCAGGAAGCGTTCGACCGGAAGGAAGAGGAAGGAAATAATATCGAGCACGAACGGGATGCTAAATCAGGTGCAGATTCGCTGAAGCCCCGGTTTAAGACCGATGGCGGCAGGCTCGTCTATGGAGGCGGAGGGATTACCCCCGATTATGTGGTGAAACCTGCCGAGGTGTCTGAGCCTACGAAGAATCTGCTTCGCCGGGATTTGTTTTTCCCGTTCGCAACGTCGTATCTCGACCGCGAGGGGAATTCTCTTCGCTCAAAGTTTGGCTCGGACTTGAGTGCGTTTCACAGGGATTTCAGAATCTCCGACGACCTTCTGAAGGAGTTCAGGGCGTATGCCGAAAAGAAGGATGTGAAGATCGATGACGCATCCTTCAAGAAGGACGCGCCCTTTATGGCAACTCGGTTAAAAGCCTACGTCGCCCGCAGTTTCTTCGGGAATGAGGGGTGGTTCTCCGTGCTGCTTGATTCCGATACTCAGTTTCAAAAGGCGCTGGTGCTCTTTCCCGAAGCTCAAAAGATTGCCCACCTGGATAAGGGGCACGGCGAGAAGAAGCTGGATTAGCCTCCCCCATGGCCGGGTTGAGATATATCGCTCATCTCGACCTCGATTGCTTTTTTGTCTCCGTAGAACGGATTAGAGATCCTTCGCTGCGCGGGAAGCCCGTGATCGTCGGCGGCACCCCCGGCGGGCGAGGGGTCGTTGCTTCCGCCTCGTATGAGGCGCGGGCCTTCGGCGTCCGTTCCGCGATGCCCGCCGGCCAGGCTCTCCGTCTCTG
This sequence comes from uncultured Chlorobiaceae bacterium, assembly GCA_964410105.1. Lineage (GTDB taxonomy): Bacteria > Bacteroidota > Ignavibacteria > UBA10030 > SZUA-254 > CAYPFY01. Next base: position 72,863 of record CAYPFY010000002.1, on the reverse strand, counting down.
CCCCCACGCTCTCATCGTTTCCGGTCACTACGACTCGTATTCCGACTACTCCCGCCGGCTCTATCGCCGCATGCAGGAGATTGCTCCGGTTGTGGAGCGCGCCTCTATCGATGAGATGTATCTGGACTTCACAGGGTGTGAACGACTCTATAATGACGACCTGCCCGGCTATATGAGCCTCCTGAAGAAGATCATTGCGGAAGAATTCTCGCTTCCCTGTACGATCGCCCTCGCGTCAAATAAGCTTGTGGCAAAGATCGCCGCCAATACCGTCAAGCCGGATGGAGCTATTTTTGTTGCCCATGGTACCGAAAAGGATTTTCTGGCGCGGTTGCCCGTTGAGGTGATTCCGGGCGTGGGGTCGAAGACGACCGAAGTCCTCCGGCGGCGGGGTTTCACCAGAATTGCCGACCTTCAGGCGTCAACACCGTCAGAGTTGCAGAGAGCCCTGGGGAGTTACGGCCCGTCACTCTATAACGCTGCCCTCGGCTCTGGATCCCAGACCGTACATACCGACCATAGAGCAAAAAGCATCAGCAGGGAAGAGACTTTCTCAAAAGATCTGTCCGAATCTGCTGAAATGGAAAAAATACTTTTTTCGCTCGTGGAGGATGTGTGCCGGAGGCTCCGCTCACTCGGGTGGAGGGCGAAGACCGTGTCTCTGAAGCTTCGATATACCACGTTCAAAACATACACGAGACGGGAAACGATCAGTCCCACAAATTATGATCCCGATGTGTTCGCGGCGGTGACCGGGCTTTTATCCAAAACTTATAACGGAAAGATTCCCGTGCGACTTCTCGGCGTGGGACTTTCCGGATTCACTGACTCCTCGAATACGCCGTTGTTTGATTCCCTGGACAGGCGGTCTGATATGCTGAGCGCCGTGGATAAACTCAGAAAGCGCTTCGGGGATGATGTCGTGCATATTGGATCTGCCTGAGTTCATTGCGGTCCCGCATTCCTTCGAGTAGCATGCATCGCCTTTCCGGCGATTTTTTGTTTTAATTGCTATATTTGCTGTGAATTCCTTTCTCCCATGAGCGAACTGTTTTCTGTCGATTCGGAGTTTCATCTCCCCGATTTTACGCTCGTTTCTGCTTCCGCCGGGTGCGGTAAGACTACCGCGCTCTCTCACCGCTTCATCCAGCTTCTCGCCTCCGGACATATCCCCAATAACGGGCTCCGGAATATTCTTGCCATAACTTTTACAAACAACGCAGCCCAGGAGATGAAACAACGGATCCTGGGCAATCTGAAGAGAGCTCACATCGGGGATAAGGAGGTTCTTGCCTGGTTCAGAGGCTTGCTCGATGCCGATGAATCGACGATCAGGTCCCGCGCCGGTATTCTGGTGGACCGCATCCTCGATGAATATTCCGATTTGCAGGTCCAGACTATCGACAGCTTCCTCGCACGCATCATGAAGGTTTCGGCACTCGATTTCGGCCTCCGCCCGGATTTTGCTATCGCCCTGGAATCCGGCCCCATTCTCAATGAGGCCTTCGAACTTCTTGCCCAGGAACTCACTCATGATGCCGCGAAACGCGGGCTGCTTGAACAGCTCGTGACGCTGATTAACGAGAATCAGCCCGGAAAATCCGCGTTCATCTGGAATCCCTACGCAAAATTGGCCGAAATGGTAAAGAATGTGTATACGCTCGTGAGCGCCCATCCCCAGGTTCTGGCGCCTCCGCCTCACGCGCCGTCTCTCAAGAGTCTCGAGTCCGAGGCGGTTGAGCTTGTCCGCGCTATCGATGCTGAATCGTCACGGTCAGGGTTTGATAAGCAGCTCTGGTTTTCAAAAATTGTCGACTGCGCTATAACAAGAGATTTTGACGGGCTTCTGCGGCTGGATCTGGAGCGCCCTCTCCTGAAGAAATCAAAGGGAGAGTCGTTCGAATCGTGGTCCGATAAGCTTCGGGGTATGGTTCACGAGCTGAAATCCCTGCTGTCACGCTATGTGGGCGCCCGGTCCCAGGCGTATTATCGCCCCTATGTCGAGGCGCTTCAGATCTTGCGTGAAATGATTGAGAAGGTGAAACGACGCCGGGGAGAGGTGTTTATCGGTGAGGCGAATAAGATGCTGGCCGACTCGCTTTCCGCCGATCTGATCCCGGAAATCTATTTTTCGCTCGGCGAGCGGATCAATCATTTTCTCATCGATGAGTTTCAGGATACGTCCCCCATTCAATGGGCTATCCTGCGCCCTCTGATTGAGAATTCGCTCGCAGCCCGCGGGAGCCTCTTCCTGGTTGGCGATACGAAGCAGTCGATCTTTACTTTCCGGGGCGCCGACTGGCAGATTATGCGCCGGATGTCTGAAGCGGAGGAGTTTGCGTCCGTCGCCTGCCGCCGAATGCCTCTTCTGGTCAACTACCGGAGCAAAGAGGCTGTTGTAAAGTTTTCCGAAAATGTGTTTCAGGAGATTGTGCCGCGGAAGATCTCGCCCGAAATCGCCGACCTGAGCGGGCTCGCGTCTTTTAAGAGTCAGATTCTTCCGACTTCTGACGGCAAGGGGAGGGTCGAGGTGTTCTCGTTCGAGCATGCCGAGGACGAACCGGAGGCCCCCGAGAAGAGGAAGTTTCTTGAAATTCTGCGCGACTGCCGTAAGAGAGGGTATTCATACCGGGATATCGCTATCCTCACTCCTAAGAACGATCACGTGGTGGAGGCCAGCAGATGGCTGAACGAAGCCGGGATCCGCTTCATTTCCCACAGCAGCCTGGATATCCGCACGCGTACGATCACGGGTGAATTGCTCGCGTTGCTGAAGTTCCTCGACTCGCCGATCGATGATCTCTCCTTTGCTTCGTTCGTCTTAGGGAAAATTTTCGGCGCGTCGCTCTCTCATGCGGGTTTCACCGGCGATGTGCGGGATCTGGTCTTCGCTCACCGCTCCGGTCCCGGCTCGGAGGAGCCTCTCTACGCGTTTTTCAGGGAAAAATATCCGGATCTCTGGAACGTGTTCTTTGAATCCCTGTTTTCTCTGGTTGGCTATCTTCCGCTGTATGATCTGGTTTCGGAGGTTTACTCGGCATTCGATATTGCCCGGTCATTTCCGCATGAGGAGGGAGCTGTCATAAAACTCCTGGAGGTTATCAGGAACTTCGAGGATTCTGGCAGGAACAGCCTGAAGGATTTTCTCCTCTACGCCGGCACAGATCCCGAGGATTCTTGGAATATCGACGTCTCTGCCGGGGAGGATGCCGTGACGGTGATGACGGTGCATAAGGCCAAAGGGCTCGGGTTTCGCGTGCTGATTGTTCTCCTCTACGACGCCAAGCCCCTCACGAATAATTTGTTCATCGAGGAGTCTCCTGAAGGCATACGGCTGCTCAGGATTACGAGAGCCTGGGCCGACCGCTCGGATTTTCTTCAGGAGATCTATACGAGGGGGACAGTGCTGCGACAGGTGGATGACCTCAATAAACTGTACGTTGCGCTCACCCGCGCGCGGGATGAGATGTATGTCCTGAGCGTTAAGGCCGATAAACCTCTTTCGCCGTCACTCTTCCTGCCCGGTGGGGGTTTTTCGTCCGGCCGCCTTTCGCCTGTGCCGCAGGCGGCAGCCGGAACGGACCCGCATGTTCCCCTGGCGTATCCCCGCAGCCGCGGAGTCGCGGGGTCTCCCGACAAGGAGTGGATCGGTAGAGCCGAGGTTCAACGAGGCGAGGCTGTTCACGCTATTCTCGGCCGCATTCAGTTTTTGGTTGACGCGGACGCCCAGCTGTCAGATGCCCTCGCCTCGCTTTCGCTAGACGCCGCTTTTGATCAGGAATCTCTCAAGACGGTTCTGTCACGATTCTTGAAAACGCCTGAGGTGAGCAGATACTTTGAAGCTGGCAAAGGGAGAAGAATTCTCAATGAACAGGAGATCGTGAGCCCGAAAGGTCGTCTCTATAGAATGGACAGGATGGTCCTCGATCCCGAGGCCGTAACGGTCATCGATTATAAGACGGGCGCCGAGCAGTCTGATTACGATGAACAGGTGAAGGGGTATATGGAGCTGGTCCGTGAACTCTACCCGCGGAAACAGGTCTATGGGGCTCTGGCTTACGTCGACCTTCAGCTGGTGAGGAGCGTCCGGTGAACTCTGCCAAGATCATGTCGGGGGATCTTATTGACGAGCTTGTGATTTCTCTGCCCGCCGATCCGGAAAAACTCTCGCGGTCGATTGTGGTGTTTCCCGGAAAGCGACCCGCCCATTTCCTGCGAAAACGGCTGGCAGAGAAGATCGGCCGTCCGTTTCTTCCCCCCAGGATTTTTGCGCTCAATACGTTTGTCACTTTTTTGTATGCCGACATTCTGAAAAACTCCCCGGAAATTCTGGAACCGGCGGATGCGGCCGCCCTTCTCTACGATATTCACCAGCGCGGCAAGCAGCCCCTCGGCCATTACAGCTCCTTCGACGATTTTCTGCCTGTTGGGCTGAATGTGCTTTCGGAACTGGAAGAGGTGATGCTCTCGAATCTGGATGCGCGGCGCGTCGGCGAGGCGCTGCGGTATGTGGAGTTTCCAAAATTCCATTCCCTCGGCTTTTATTATGCGGAATTCTACGCGTTGCTCGATCGGCTCGGGTATGTGACACGATCGATGATGTACCGAAAGGTTTTTGATCATCTCGACGATATTGATCTTTCGGCGTATGAGTTCATCGCCCTCGCCGGGTTCTATTCCCTTGCCCAGACGGAGGCCGATATCGTCCGGCATCTCGCCTCGAGACCGAACGTGTCTCTGTTCTTTCAGGAGGGTCCGCGGTTGACGAAGAGGCTGGATCGCCTCGGGATATCGTTCGAGAGCTCTGTCCGGCCCGAAAAGCCTTTCGTGAGCTTCTACAAATCCCCCGATTCGCACGGCCAGGTGCTTGCTCTGGCGGCGATTCTGAAAGAAAGGGTCAATCAACCGCCCGATGAGCGGACCGCGATCGTACTCCCGTCCCCCGAAACTCTTTTTCCACTGCTTCATCACGCGCTGTCGGTTATCCCGGACGAGGGCTACAATATTTCTCTCGGGTATCCGCTCTCCCGTACGCCCGTCCTCGGCTTCCTGAACGGGCTGCTTGATCTTGTCGCCTCAGCTCGAGACGGCAAGTTTTCAGGGACCGCCTATTTGCAGTTTGTTCTTCACCCCTATACTAAAAATATCCGGTTCCGGAACAGGTCGGATGTTACCCGCATCGCCTTTCATGTTCTGGAGGAATTTCTGGCGGGAAGACGGCAGCTGTTTTCCCTCGAAGATCTCGAGGCCGAACCTTCTGTCTGGGAAGCGGCCGCCTCCCGCGTCCGCGGCATCATCGGGGATGTGAGGCCCGAGGAGCTGCGTGATCATGTCAAGAATATCCATGACCGGACGGTGAGGAAGTTCCTGACGATCGAATCGATCAAGGATTTTGCCGAGAAAAGTTCCGGCGTCGTGAGGTATATTTTCGAGGAAAGTACGGCCAATAGACATCCCCTGTTCCGTCCCTACGCTGAATCTCTCATTGAGATCCTTGACAAGGTGTCACGATCGCTCGTGGGCGAAAGGGTCTTTGAGGGTATCGAAGGCTACTCGACGTTCCTGCGCTGCACCGCAGCCTCCCAGACGGTTCCCTTCCCCGGCACGCCTCTCCGCGGCCTGCAGGTGCTGGGCCTGCTGGAAACCCGGAACGTTTCGTTCGATACCGTGTATATTCTGGATGCCAATGACGATGTGCTCCCGGGCCCCGGCGCCCAGGATTTGCTCCTGCCTCACCCGGTGAGGACGATGCTCGGTCTGGAGACGGCCCGCGACCGTGAGGAGGTGGGCGAGTATTTCTTCAATCTGCTTATAAAGAATGCACGGGAGGTCCATATCTTTTACACCGAATCGAGCAAGAGGGAGAAGAGCCGCTTTGTGGAAAAGCTGCTCTGGAAACTCCAGAAAGAGGAGCTGGATGTCTCGTCAGAACGGTTCGAGAAGCGGATAAAATACGCGGTGCGGCTGACGAATAGCCGCCCCGCCCCGGTCGAAAAAACTCCCGCCATGGTCGAATTTATCGAAACGTCGCTGCGTTATAGCGCATCGACTCTGAATACGTATCTCAACTGCCCATTGAAATTTTATTACCAGAATGTGCTCTCGCTCCGTGAGAAGGCTGAGGTTTCCGAGGATATCGATTCTTCCGATGTCGGGAGTTTTGTTCATTCGATTTTGAAGCAGTATTTTCAGCCGCTTGTGGGAAAAAAGCTTTCTCCCGAGCTGCTGAGCGGCGAGGAGCTTGAGAGTGTCGTCGACCGCTGTTTTGACGCCGAGTACGGGAAAGATGCCGCAGGAGCCGCCTATTTTCTGAAAATACAGGTTCATCGTCAGCTGAGGGCTTTTCTGTCCCAGTACCAGATCCCCGCCGCCCGGAATCAGACGGTGGTGATTTCTGCGGTTGAAAAAGATCTGCACGTCACCTATAAGGGACGGAGATTCAGCGGCAGGATCGACAGGATCGATTCGCGGGATGGGGCCCCCGTGATCCTCGACTATAAATCGGGGAAGGAGTCAAAGTCCCTGAACATCGCAATCGATAAGCTGGATCCTGCGAAAAGGTCGACCTGGAATGAGGCTATACGTTCCTTCCAGCTTCCTCTGTATATGCTTCTGCACTCGGTTTCTACCGGGAGGCCGGTTGGTTCGATCACGCCCGCCTATCTTTTTCTGGGGAACTCGCATATCGACGATTCGATCGAGGTTAAATTGGGTAACGGAAAACAAACTCCCGCAGAAATCTATGCCGCCGTGGAACCGGTCGTGTTCGCGCTTATTAATGAGATTCTCGATCCCGCTCTTCCCTTTCAACCAACTCCCGATCTCCCACAACAATGCCCACGGTGTCCCTACAATGCTATCTGCGGAACTCAATGGACGAAAGGTCACTATGAATAAATTCAATCTTGCTGAGAAGTTTGGCTTGTTCAAGGATTACTGGAGCCCCCAGATCGTCGCAGAGCTGAATGGCCAGTATGTGAAGCTGGTGAAATTCAAGGGGGATTTTGTGTGGCATCATCACGACGCCGAGGATGAGCTTTTTCTGGTCGTGAAGGGGTCGATGACGATGAACTTCCGAGATCGCCAGGTTGTCCTCTCCGAGGGGGAAGCGATTGTCGTCCCTCACGGGGTGGAGCACAAACCTTTCGCAGCCGATGAGGTTCACGTTCTTCTGTTTGAACCGAAGTCGACCCTGAATACGGGCAATGTCCGCAGTGAACGTACCCGAGAAAGCCTTCCGCGCATATGAAGGATTTTCGCGTCATTACGTTCGATTGCTACGGGACCCTCATCGATTGGGAAACAGGGATCCTGTCTACCCTCAGGCCGCTTTTCACGCGATATGGTGTAAAAATCCCGGACGCGGAGGTTTTGGAGAATTATGCCGCGTTCGAATCGGCCGCCGAATCGGGACCCTATATTCCGTATAAATCGGTGTTGCAGCAGGTCGTTGCCCGCTTCGGCGAGAAGTTCGGCTTCAAACCCTCGGAGGATGAATCCCGCTCTCTGGAAGTCTCTCTGCCCGTCTGGACGCCGTTCAATGATACGGTTGATTCTCTCCGTACGTTGAAAAAGTCTTTCAGGCTTGCAGTGATCTCAAATATCGACGATGATCTTTTTGCCCGAACGGCGAAGGTTTTGGGCTCGCCGTTCGATGAGGTGATCACCGCGCAACAGGTGAAGTCGTATAAACCGTCAAGAAACAATTTTGAGCGGGCGATCGAGCGCCTGGGGGTTCCTCCACAAGAAATTTTGCATGCTGCCCAAAGCCTCTATCACGACATTGCTCCCGCCCGCACCTGCGGGATGTCGACGGTGTGGGTTCAACGGATGAGCGGGAGGGACGGATCCGGGGCTACTCCGGCCTCCGACGCCCCCCCCGATTTTTCGGTGCCGGATCTCCAGTCGCTGCTTGCGCACGTTCTGTAAATTTCCTGAAAGGTTTAATGCCGATTGTAAGTGTTAATCCCGCCACGGGGGAAATTGTGAAAAAGTTCCGCCCGCTCTCCGATGAGGAGATTTCCCAAAAACTTGATTCCGCGCGGAAGGCGTTTCTCTCATACCGGAGGTCGACTTTTTCCGACCGTGCCGAGAAAATGCTGCGGGCGGCAGATATTCTGGAATCGGAGAAGGCGGAGTTCGGCCGGCTGATGACTCTGGAGATGGGAAAGACGCTGAAGTCAGCTGTCGAAGAAGCCGTCAAATGTGCCTGGGGTTGCCGGTTCTACGCAGAGAATGCGGAAACATTTCTGGCCGATGAGGTCGTGAAGACGAATGCCTCGAAAAGCTTCGTCCGCTACGAACCTCTCGGGCCGATTCTTGCTGTGATGCCCTGGAATTTTCCCTTCTGGCAGGTGATTCGTTTCGCTGCACCTGCTCTTATGGCGGGGAATGTCGGATTGTTGAAGCACGCTTCCACTGTTCCTCAATGCGCCCTTGCACTAGAAGGGCTGTTTCGCCGCGCCGGGTTCCCTGAAGGCGTCTTTCAGACTCTGCTGATCGGATCTGATCAGGTTGAAAGGGTTCTGAGCGACCCCCTAGTCAGGGCCGCTACTCTTACCGGGAGCGAGCCGGCGGGACGAAGCGTCGCTGCTCTCTCCGGCAAGCTGATTAAGAAGACCGTGCTCGAGCTAGGAGGGAGCGATCCCTTCATCATTCTTCCGTCCGCCGCCCTCGACGAGGCTATCGCGACGGCTGTGAAGGCGCGTGTGATCAATAACGGTCAGTCGTGTATCGCCGCAAAAAGGTTTATCGTGGATGAATCCATCGCCCAATCATTCGAGGAGCGGTTCGTGGAGCTTTTCGAAAAACTGTGCGTGGGAGATCCGATGGACGAGAAGACCGATGTGGGCCCGCTCGCTACTCCCGGGATCCTGGATATTCTGGATGATCAGGTGCGGCGTACCGTCGCAGCCGGCGGCACGCTGCTGACAGGGGGCCGGAGGTTGCCCCGGTCCGGCAATTTTTATGCCCCCACGATCATTGCAAATATTCCGAGGACATCACCCGCTTATTCGGAAGAGCTGTTCGGCCCCGTGGCCGCTGTTTTTCATGCAAAAAATGTTCACGACGCGGTTGGGATTGCCAATGATTCTCCGTTCGGCCTCGGCGCGAGCGTGTGGACCCGTGATCGAGAGGAGCAACAGTACTGCATCGACAATGTGGAGGCGGGGTGCATTTTTATTAACGGGATGGTCGCCTCAGATCCGCGTCTGCCGTTCGGCGGCGTGAAGAATTCCGGATACGGACGCGAGCTGAGCGTGTTCGGGATCCGGGAGTTTGTGAATATTAAGACGGTGTGGATCCGGGACAGCTGATTACCGTTTTCCCGCTACAATGTAGAGGTTCTGGATCCCGGGTTTGAAGGGTTCTCCGTCGAGCGATCCAAAAGAGCTGCACGTGACGAATCCTGCCTCGGAAATCATGGACAGCAGTTCTCTGTACGTGTATATTCGGTGCGATCCGAATTTCTTTTCTTGCCTCCGGCCGAGGATGAATGTGTAGTCCGTTTCCAGCCGTTTCGTACGCTGGTCATAACGATTGTCCTCGATGAACCGGATGTCCCCGATCTGCATCTCGCTGTGATCGGTTATTTTTAAAAGAACATTTTCTGCAACGCTGCTCGCATCGAGGATGAAGATTCCGCCGGGTGCCAGAACGCGGTGCACCGCCTTGAGGAACTGCCGGTTCCCTTCGTCATCGAGGAATCCGAAGCTGTTGCCGAAGCAGAATGCGCTTCTGAAATGGTCTCTCCATGTGAGATCGCGCATTTCCCGCAGCTCCCAATTGATCGACAATCGCCTCTGGTTGCTTTGCTCGCGCGCTTCTTGCAAAAACTCCGCAGAGAGGTCCACTCCGGTCAGCGTGCACCCCCGGGCGGCGAGCTCAATCGCGAGCCGTCCGTTTCCACACGGGACGTCGAGGAGCGGCAAAGGAGCCTCGGGGATCCCCCGCTGAATGAAGTCTGCCTCCCGGCGCGTCTGCTCCGGATTGACCGCTTCCCGCCACATCTCTACCGCCAGTCCGGAAAAGAAATCTCTCCACCATTCACGCGGTGCCACTCTTGCTCCTTGTGTGTAAATGCCTGGTTGTCAAAGATGGTAGTGTATCCCACCACAGCGGAAAAGTTTTGCCTGGTCTGGGCGCACGCCCTGAGGTTCTCCCGCCACGTTAATTAAAATTCCGGCCAAATCAAAGGATTTGATCGGATTTCGATCCGCCCACCCTTTGTAAATTGGGCGGAAATCTTTATCTTCCCCTGCTCCCCATGACCAACTTCACGATCCTCGACGGCGGTATAGTCGGGCTCTATCTCCTCGCCACTATGATCGCCGGCATTATGGTGCGCCGTTATGTCGGCACTATGGAGCATTTTCTTATGGCCGGGAGGGAGATGGATCTCTACCTCGGCATCGCTTCTCTCGCCGCCACGGAATTCGGGATTGTGACCTGTATGTATACCGCGCAGAACGGTTACCGCTTTGGCTTCGCCGGCGCAACGCCCGGAATTATCACCGCCGCAGCGATGTATGCCGTGGGAGCAACAGGTTTTTGTGTCAGAAAACTCCGGGATGCCGGCGTTATGACTATCCCTGAACTGCTCGCCCGGCGGTTCGGCCCGCGCATCCGGTGGGCCGCAGGGGTTGTGATCGTCCTCGGGGGTCTTCTGAATATGGGCGTGTTTCTCAGGACCGGGGGGGAGTTTCTTGTGCTCGTAAGCGGTCTCGATGTCCGCTATCTCGAAGTGATGATGACTCTTTTATTGGTTGCCGTGTCAGTTTATACCGTGCTCGGGGGTATGTTGTCTGTGCTCGTCACGGATTTTTTGCAATTTATTGTGATGAGCGCGGGGCTGATCGCTGTGACGGTGCTTATTCTCTCAACAATAGGGTGGAGTTCGATCGTCTCAGCCGTGTCGTCTCATTACGGCGCTGGCGGATTTAACCCGTTCGTCCATCCGGAGATGGGTTGGCAATATGTTCTGTTTAATGTGTTTGTGAATCTCGCGGCAGTTCTTACCTGGCAGACCACGATCGCCCGGCTGCTTGCCGCGCGCGATACGAAGACCGGGCTCCAGGTCTATAAAGGCACCGCATTCTTTTTTGTCTGCCGGTTTCTTATCCCGGGTGTCTGGGGGATCGCCGCCCTCGCTTCCCTGTCTCCCGGTTCGTTCGATTCTCTCGATGCGATGCCCCGTTATCTCAGCACCGCAGTTCCCGCCGGCCTTATGGGTATTCTTGTTGCGGCTATGCTCGCCGCCGATATGTCCACAGATTCCTCGTATATGCTTGCCTGGGGGAGCGTGATCTATAACGATATTCTTGCTCCATTCAGAAAAAAGGTCTGGTCGGACCGCCGGGGCCTGTTCTGGAACCGATCGATTGTCGCCCTGATCGGTCTGTTTCTTCTTTTTTACGGGCTCTGGTATCCCCTGAAAGGCGATCTGTGGACCTATCTCGGCATCACCGGAACTATTTATCTTTCAAGTATGTCCGTGCTTCTCGTTGCAGCCTGCTACTGGACAAGGGCTAATTCATGGGGAGCCGCCGCGGCAATCATCGCCGGAGCGGCCGTCCCGGCAACCTTTCTGGTCCTCCAGCAGCTCTCTTCCACAAAACTCATCGCCGATGCGATCGGTCCCTATTATTCGGGCATCGCAACCTACTTCCTTGCAGCAGCCGCCATGGTCATAGGCTCGCTTCTGAAGCCTCAGAGAAGGGAGGTTTTCGCGCGATGACGAGCCATTGGTTCTGGTGGCTTCTATTGGCGGGCTGCCTCCTCTGGTATTCGACTGTCACAATTCTGGTTACCGTCAGGGGGATCAGGGATATCCGCGGGATGCTGAAACGTTTGAGCGATAATGCCAATGGGTGACGTGTGCGTATCTGCTCCCGGGAGGATATGTCTTTTCGGCGAGCATCAGGATTATCTGATGCTTCCGGTTATTCCCTGCGCCATCTCGCTGAGAATATCCGTTTCGGGACGCCGCCGCAATGATTCCCGCATTTTTGTACACTTGCCCAATATCGGCTCGCGGGAATCGTTCTCGCTGGAGGACGCAGGCTATGTCCGTGAGCGCGACTATTTCCGCTCGTCCGTGACAGTCTTGCGCCGGCACGGGTTTTCGTTTTCGTCAGGCCTGGATTGTACCGTCTCGGGAACTATTCCGATCAATGCGGGCACGTCCAGCTCCTCGGCTCTGGTCGTGTGCTGGGTCCGGTTTCTGGCTCTGATGAGCGATCAATGCCGCGAGCTTTCTGCATCGGAATGCGCACGATTCGCCTATGAGGCTGAGGTGCTTGAATTCTCCGAACCGGGAGGGATGATGGATCAGTATTCAACGGCTTTCGGCGGCGTGACGTTTATCGATTTTTCCCCTGAATGTAAGGTGACCCGTCTGAATCCGCGGCTCGGCGCATTTGTGCTGGGAGATTCGGGGGAGCCCAAGGATACAAAAAAAGTTCTGGCACGGGTGAAAGACCGGGTGCTCGATATTTCCCGGCGCCTCATAGCCGGATTCCCCCACTTCTCGCTTCTCAATGCAACTCTCGACTCAATCCTTCAGTTAAAGTCCGCTCTTTCGCCTGAGGATTATCTTTTGCTCGAAGCGACTGTGCGGAATCACGGGATTACACTTGACGCGCGGTCAGTTCTCGAGTCCCGTACGCCCGATGACGCCCGCCTCGGCTCTCTGCTGAATGATCATCAGGCTGTCCTGCGTGACGTGCTGAAGATTTCTACTCCGAAGATCGACGCTATGATCGATGCTGCTCTTTCTGCCGGAGCCCTCGGAGGGAAGATCAACGGATCCGGGGGCGGCGGGTGTATGTTTGTCTACGCCCCCGATTTTTTCCACAATGTCGCCGGGGCTATCGAGAAGGCGGGCGGAAAAGCCTTCGTGATTACCGCGGACGAGGGCTCGCGCATCGAACAGGGCCTTGCCGTATGAATCCGAATCTCGTCATCCTGGCCGGAGGGATTTCTTCCCGCATGAAGAAGCCTTCGTCTTCAGCCGACCCGGCCCTCTCGAAAGAGGCTCTTCGAAAATCGAAGGCGATGATCGGACTCGGCAAGGATCGCCGGCCCCTTATGGATTATCTGCTCTTTAACGCCCGCGAATCCGGCTATAAGGATGTGGTGATTCTTGTGGGGGAAGACGATAAACCGTTTCGCTCCCATTACGGGAAGGCTGATAAGGGGAATGAGTTCCACGGTCTCAAGATTTCTTACGCCATCCAGCCAATTCCCAAGGGGAGATCCAAGCCTCTCGGCACGGCTGATGCCCTTGCGTGCGCTCTACAGTTTCGAAAGGACTGGCATGGTCAGAAGTTTACCGTGTGCAATGCGGATAATCTTTACTCGCGTGCAGCCTTCAGCCTTCTTCTGGCAACCCCGCACTCAACGGCGCTTATCGATTATGACTGGAGTGCCCTTCGGTTTGAACCGTCCCGCATTGAACAGTTCTCCGTCCTCCGGAAGAGTTTGGAGGGGATTCTCGAAGCGATCATCGAGAAGCCGACCCCCGAGGAGATCGCTGCCTCAGCCGATAGGTACGGGAGGATCCGTGTGAGTATGAACATTTTCCGGTTTTCCTATGATGTGATCCTTCCTGTTCTGCTCAACGTTCCTCTCCACCCCGTGCGGAACGAGAAGGATCTGCCCGCGGCTATCATGATGCTTCTGGCCGAAAATCCGAATGCGGTGGCGACTATTCCCCGTTCGGAGTACGTGCCCGATCTTACCCGCCAGGACGATATCGCCATCGTCAGGGATTATCTGAACAAAAATTTCCCGAATTTCTCTCTCTGAACCTCCGGCCCCGATGCCGATGAGAGTCTACGATACGACGTCATCCGCTGAAAGTATCGAGGTGAAACGCTCCGGCCGGAAGTTCATCTATTCCCCCGTCGAAAAGATTCACGTCGTTGAGCTTGAGAATTTCCCGCTGCTCGGGAAGTTCACCGCGTTCCGGTTCGTGGAATGGGTTCTGAAGAATCCCGGAGGACTCGTTGCCCTCCCGACAGGAAGAACTCCCGAGTATTTTATCAAGTGGGTGACCCGTATTCTCCATAACTGGAATGACAAAAACATCCGGGAGGTTCTCGATGCGTACGGAATCGATCGCTCCCGGCCACCCGATATGAAGTCTCTCCGGTTTGTCCAGATTGATGAGTTTTATCCGATGGACGCGTCGCAGCATAATAGTTTTCACCACTATGTGTCGGAATTTTATATAAAAGGTTTTGGTCTCGATGCTTCACGGGCGCTCGTGATCGACGCGACCTTCCTGGGCCTTCCCTCAAATGCTTCGATGAGCGAGCTGTTTCCGGATTTTTCGGTGGATCTGTCCCTGCGGGTTCGCCAGACGTCGACGGACCTGGAAAAACGTCAAAAGGATGTCATCAACCGCGTGGATTCTTTCTGCACCGACTATGAATCGAGAATCAGGGATCTCGGGGGGATCGGTTTTTTTCTCGGCGGCATCGGACCAGACGGACATGTGGCGTTCAATGTCCGCGGGTCGAGTTTCTATTCCGTCACGCGCCTGACGGCGACAAATTATGAGACGCAGGCCGCCGCCGCAGCGGATCTCGGCGGGGTCGAAATTTCCAGGAATCGCCTTGTGATCACGATCGGTCTGGAGACTATAACGTGTAATTCCTCGGCAACAGCGATCATCATCGCCGCCGGAGATGCGAAGGCGTCCGTTGTCAGGCAGGCTATCGAGGAAAAGAAGCACCAGCAATATCCGGCATCTGCCCTCCAGGATCTGGAAAATTCCAGGTTTTATCTGACCCGGGGGGCCGCAAGTCTGCTGACGGAACGCCGGCTCGAAGATTTTGAGAGATCGCGCCCCGCTCCCGATGAGGCCGCCGATGAGGTGGCCATCTCGGTTTCGCTTCTGAAAAATAAATCTCTTCTGGAAATTACCCGCGATGATTTCTCAGCCGACCCCCGGGGGAGGGAACTTTTGCAGGATTCCCCTCAAAAACTTTTTGCGGAGTCTGCCTATAACCGGATTGTCCGGAAGATTGAAAGGGGCCTCGAGCCCGTATCCGGTCTCAGATTTCTGCATACGGAACCCCATCAGGACGATGTGATGCTCGCATACCTTCCTTATATTTATCATCTGGTGAGAGATCCCGACAACAAGCATTTCTTCGCCAATCTTACTTCCGGCTTTACCTCCGTTTCGAACAGATATGTTTTTTCAATTCTGAAGAAGTCTTCCCGGTTTGTTGAAAAACCTCAATTCGCGGAGCTTTTAACGAGTGGTTATTTCGTCGATCCGTCCCGTCGTATGGAGGATGTCTATAAGTATCTCGACGGGTCCGCAGCAAAAAGCCAGGAACAAAAGGATGAGGCCGAAGCATGCCGGTTCCTCCGCAATCTCGTCGAACTCTATGGTTCTCCCGAGGCGGCGTTGCTCCAACGTAAGGCTCTCGAGGAGTACTTCCTGAATCAGTATCCGGGCGCAAAGGATCCCCCGGATGTGCAGGTTTTAAAGGGGTCTCTGAGGGAATGGGAGGTGGAACTGCTCTGGGCGTATTTCGGGATAGAATCGTCGAATGTGTACGCCCTCCGGCTCGGCTTTTATCAGGGGGATGTTTTTGGGGAGGAGCCCCGGGTAGAGCGGGATGTCGAGCCAATTCTTGAACTGTTGAGGCTTATTCGCCCGGATGTGGTGACCGTGGCCTTCGATCCCGAGGGGAGCGGGCCCGATACTCACTATAAAGCTCTTCAGGCTGTCGCCGGGGCGGTGAGACTTTACGAAAAGGAGGCTTCCAGCCTCCGCATCTGGGGATACCGTAATGTCTGGTACCGGTTTAAAATTTCTGAGGCGAATGTTTTCATCCCGGTTTCTCTGAATACTCTGTCATTGCTCCATTCGGCGTTCATGAACTGTTTCGGGTCGCAGAGTTCGGCATCATTTCCAAGTTATGAGCATGACGGGCCTTTCTCTGAACTCGCACAGAAGATTTTTGTGGAGCAGTACCGGGCAGTGAAAACGTGCCTGGGTCAGGATTTTTTTCTCAGCCATACGCATCCCAGACTTCGGGCAGCCCGCGGGATGATTTTTTTGAAGGAAATGGATCTTCCGGAATTTTATGCGAAGGTCCGGGAGCTTCGTACGGTGACGGAAGGGTCATGAAATTTTTCGCATTGATTATCGGGTTCTGGAGCTGCGCCTATTCCCAGTCTTTTACGGCCGACGGGCCTCAGTTTCTGTTGAACGGGAAGCCGTTTCAAATTATAAGCGGCGAGATGCATTATTCCCGCATTCCACGGGAATACTGGCGGGATCGGCTGGTGAAGGCAAAGTGCATGGGGCTCAATACGGTCTCGACGTATATGTTCTGGAATGTCCATGAGCCCCGTCCCGGCCGGTTCGACTTTTCCGGGATGGCCGATGTTGCCGCTTTTGTGCGCACCGCACAGGAGGTCGGGCTGTATGTTATCCTGCGCCCGGGCCCCTATGCCTGCGCTGAGTGGGAGTTCGGCGGATTTCCCTCGTGGCTGCTGAAGGAACACGATCTCGTTGTGAGGAGCCGGGATGAACGCTTTCTGAGGTATTCCGAAGAATATATCAGGCACGTCGGCGAGGAGCTGACTTCACTCCAGATTACCCGCGGCGGCCCGATTATTATGGTGCAGGTGGAGAATGAATACGGATCCTATGGCAAGGATACGCTCTACGAGGGTTCGGTTCGAAACATGATCCGCCATGCCGGCTTTGAGGTTCCTCTCTTTACAGCCGACGGACCCTCCCAGATGCCGAATGCTTATCTGCCCGACGTTCTCCCGGCTGTGAACGGGGCGACAGGCGAGGAAGTTTTTCGAGCGGTGAAACGATTCCGCCCCAACGGCCCGTTCTTTGTCCCTGAATTCTACCCCGGCTGGCTCGATCATTGGGGGGAAAAGCATTCCGTGGTCGATGGCGCTGAGAGCGCACGTGAGCTCGATTGGCTGCTGGCTCACGGGATCTCGGTGAGCCTGTATATGTTCCACGGGGGGACGAATTTCGGGTTCATGAACGGTGCGAATTTCGGGGGAAGGTTTCAACCACAACCGACCAGCTATGATTATGACGCTCCCCTCGACGAGACGGGCCGGCCTACGCCGAAGTATTTTGCGTTCCGTGATGTTTTGAAGAAGTATTCGCCTACCCGGGAAATCCCGCCGCAGAATCCGCCAGTCCGAATTCCGAAGGTGCCGCTGAGGGAATCGGTAAGCCTGTTCGACGGGCTGCCTCAACCTTTCACATCAAAAAACCTTCTCTCCATGGAGGATGTCGGCCAGTCTTACGGATTTATTCTGTATAGAACGGCTGTCGATTCTCCGGGGGAACTCGTCATCAAGGGGCTGCGTGATTATTGCACGGTTTTTCTGAATCGCGATGAAATCGGCGTACTCGACAGAAGATATAAATTCAAACCTCTGGCGCTGAAAACTTCCGGGACTCTCGATGTTCTCGTCGAGAATGGCGGGCGCATCAATTATGGTCGTGAGATGCTGGATAACCGGAAGGGTATTGAAAAAATTACCGTCAACGGCCGTGAGTTCGTCAACTGGCAGATTTTTTCACTTCCTATGGACAGTCTGAATTCTCTCCGCTGGACGCAGACTTCCGAACGGTCCGGGCCGAGATTCTATCGTGGAAAATTTTCGCTTGCACGGGCGGGCGACGGTTTTCTGGATATGCACGGCTGGAATAAGGGCTGCGCCTGGGTGAACGGCCACCCGCTCGGCCGCTACTGGTACGTAGGGCCGCAGCAGACTCTGTATGTGCCGGGGCCATGGCTGAAGCAGGGCGAGAACGACCTCGTCGTCTTTGAGTCCGGGGCCGCGAAGCAATCGGTGGAAGGGGCTCAAGGGGCTGTGCTCGATGAGTTGGTTCCGGACAGACTGAAACCTCCCCTGCCGCACCGGGTTTCAGGAACACTTCGTCTTGACTCCCATGATGTGGCGGCGGAAGGTTTTCTGGGGGATTCCTTGCAAAGTGTCGCGTTCTCTCCCCGACCAGCCCGCTTCGCCTGTCTGCAATCTCTGTCGTCGCTGGCGCACGATCATTTTGCCTCGATCGCGGAGTTTTATCTGCTCGACTCTGCGGGCCATGCGCTTCCACGAGAGAAATGGTCTGTCTTTACCGTCGACAGCGAGGAGCTCGACGCTGAGGACGGACATGCTGAAAACGCGTTCGATGACGATTCTCATACGATCTGGCATACAGAGTGGGGGAAGAGCAAACCCGACCATCCCCACGCGATTGCGATCGATCTGGGTGAGTCGAGGAATGTCGCCGGGTTTCGCTATCTTCCGAGACAGGAGGACGCCCCCGGCAAGATTAAGTCTTACAGGTTCTATCTCAGGAAGAACGAATTTGAGTTGACGAAATGACCTTTTTCTGCGCGTGTCTTTTGCTGTCGGCCGCGACTTCATGGGCCGCTGTCTCGGAACAGCTTGGGAATTTCGTTTCTCTGAAGAAATCGGATCACGGCGTCGTCTTTGTCGCCGCCAATGCAAGGGTTTCTCTGACGGTCTACCGGCCCGATATTGTTCGCCTCCGGGCCGCGAAAGACGAGTTCTCGAGGGATTTTTCATACGCCGTCGTTCATGAGGCCTCCGGCAATTTTTCGGAAATCCAGGATGGGCCCGCCCAGGTTGTTCTGAAAACCTCCTCACTGACCGTGATCGTGACAAAGAGCCCGCTGAGGTTTCACTTTTATAGAGACGGAAAGCTGCTCAACGAGGATGATGCTCACCTCGGCATTACGTGGCAGGGGACATCTGTTTCGTGCTTCAAAAGGCTTTTTCAGGATGAGCGGTTCCTCGGACTGGGGGAGAAGACGGGGAGACTCGACCGGCGGGGCCGGTCGTTCGTGAACTGGAACACGGATCACTATGCCTACGGCACCGAGGATGATCCGCTTTATAGCTCGATCCCGTTTTTTATAGGGCTCCATGATCATTCGGCCTATGGGGTTTTTCTGGATAATACGAGCCGGACGACGTTCGATTTCGGGGCGTCAACCGATAACGAGAGGTTTTTCTTCTCCGCTGCCGAAGGGGAAATGAATTATTACTTCTTCGCGGGAACATCCCCGGCAGGAATTATTGAGGGATATACATATCTCACCGGACGAATGCCTCTCCCCCCGCTCTGGGGCCTCGGCTATCAGCAGTGCCGATGGAGCTATTATCCCGACAGGGAAGTGATTAACCTCGCCAGAACTTTCCGGGAGAAGAAGATCCCCGCCGACGTGATTTATCTGGATATTCACTACATGGATTCGTACAAGATTTTTACCTGGAATCCCGAAAGATTCCCGGATCCCGCAAGAATGATCGATACGCTGAAACGGTGGGGGTTCCATCTTGTGACGATCGTGGATCCGGGCATCAAAGTCGAGCCGGGGTATTTTGCCTACGACGAGGGTTCGAAGAATGACTTTTTCCTGAAATATCCGGATGGAAGTTTTTATGTGGGGTCCGTGTGGCCGGGGCGCTGTCATTTTCCCGACTTTACGAAGGACGCGGCGAGGCTGTGGTGGGGGAAGAACTTCCAAAGACTGATCTCGCCCGGCGTGGAAGGGTTCTGGAACGATATGAATGAGCCCGCCGTCTGGGGTCAGCATGTTCCCGATCTGGTCGAGTGCGCCGGCGAGGTTTCTCCGATGACGATGAGCCAGGCGCATAATATCTATGGCCTCGAGATGGCCCGCAGTACGTACGAAGGGGCGAAATCTCTGATGAACGGGCGCCGCCCTTTTGTGCTGACGAGAGCCGGTTATGCAGGGGTGCAAAGGTTCTCAGCGGTCTGGACCGGCGATAATGTTCCCTCCGACGATCATATGCTTCTGGCCGTACGGATGGTGAATTCTATGGGAATCTCAGGAGTGGCTTTCGCGGGGCCGGATATCGGCGGGTTTTCAGGCGACGCTACACCGGAATTGTTTCTCCGATGGCTTTCCATCGGGACGTTTACTCCGTTTTTCCGCAATCATAAGGAATACGCGATGAAACGGCAGGAGCCCTGGTCATTCGGCGAAGAGGTCGAAGCCGCTTCACGCCGGGTGATCGGCCTCCGTTATGAGCTTCTGCCCTACGTGTACTCGACTTTCTATCAGACGACTTTATCCGGAATGCCGGTTGCCCGGTCGCTGGCTCTCGACTCGCCGTTCGATGAGCATATCTACTGGGAACAGTTTCAGCAGGAATATCTTTTTGGCGATAATATGCTGGTCGCGCCCGTTGCGAGCACCGAGAAGCTTGCCCGGGTCTATTTTCCGGCCGGGAGCTGGTACCGCCTGTCGACGGAACAGGTTTTTAAGGGGGGTCAGGATTTTATCGTGGATGCGCCGTTGAACGATCTCCCGGTGTTCGTCAGGGCCGGCGCCATTATTCCGATGCAACCGGTGACTCAGTATTCGCTGACAAGCTCCGATACTCTGAAGATTCATGTTTATGACGGCCCGAAATCATCTTTTCTCTATTATGAGGACGATGGCGTGTCGGTCGATTATTCTCACGGAATGTTCTATATGCGGAAGATCTCGTTCGATCCTTCATCGAGGGAAATCGTGTTCGACGGCCGGGAAGGGTCTTTCACGTCTCGTTTCGCCGTCATTAATCTATGCATGCATCAGTTTGAAGGGATCCGGAACATCTCGGTTAATCATGAAACGGCTCACTATTCGACCGGCCCTTTGAATGTCCGGAATTTGTATTTCCGGAATGCTGATTCACGGATCATTGTTCATTGGTAGTCTTTGTTAAGAAAATCATAACTTCGAAGGGCGCTTTTATGAAAACATTTTCGGTATGTGTGGCTGCGCTTCTCGCGACCGCGCTGTTGACCTCAGCATCGCTTTCTCAGGAGACGAAGAAATTTGCCCTGAAGGGGACGACGGAACTGGGGGGGAATATTGCCTTTGAAGTGGTTACTCCCGTCTCCAATGGGAATTCAGGTGAGTCGACGACGATCTTCTCGTTTGAGCCCTATCTCGGCTACTTCGTCGATGATGGTTTTGAGCTCGGTGTTAATCCGTTCGGGGTCACCGTGATTAATTCAGGAAACAATTCTACGGTGCAGTTTCTGATTCTGGTAGCCCCGGCCTATAACTTTCGGACGGAGGGGACGGCGTATCCGTTCATCGAAGGGCTCGTCGGATTTGCCACTCAGACCGATGGGACCTCGCGGAGTGGTTTCAGCTGGGGAGCCCGAGGGGGCGCGAAATTTGCCGTGACAGATAAGGGATTGCTGAATGCGGGGATTCAGTACCTTCAGATTACTTTGAATCCGAGCGGCGCTGTCAATCGGTACGGAGTGAATCAGTTGACTGTCTCCGTCGGCTTTACGATCTGGTATTAGTCTCGTTTATTCACCGTAGCAAAGGACAGTCTGTCGTGTTCATGCGGCTCTCTTCGGTTCTGGCAGCGGCGGCAATTTCGGCACAAACTTTTGCTTTTCCTCTTATTCCAGTGCCATCCACGCTTCGTGTGAAGGAGGGAACGTTCCGGTTTGATACGAAAACCCGAATCGCCGCCTCATCTAAGGATCTTGCCGGAGAGGGAGACGTTTTTGCAGAAATATTTGCGAAACGCTTTGGGTTTGCTCTTCGGGCTGAGGTGCGGAAAAAACCAGCCGCAGGGTGTGTCTGGATTTCTCTGCGCGACGATGAGAAGGATGAGAGTTATTCGCTCAGCATCGCACGGGATGGGATTTCGTTAAGCGGGGGTCGCGCCGGGATTTTTTACGGCTTTCAGACGCTGTGTCAACTTCTTACCAGGGGTGATCCCGAGGTTCCCTGCCTGGAGATCGACGATGCGCCCCGATTCTCCTGGCGCGGGATGCATCTTGATGTCTGCCGGCACTTTTTCCCTGTCGAGTTTGTGAAAAAATACATCGACTATATCGCGATGTATAAGATGAATATGTTTCATCTGCATCTGACGGAGGATCAGGGGTGGCGGATAGAGATCCGGAAGTATCCCAGGCTGACCGAGATCGGCGCATGGCGCAACGGGTCGATGATCGGTCCCTATGACGCCCAGAAGTTCGACTCGATCCGCTATGGGGGGTTCTATTCGCAGGATGATATCAGGGAGCTCGTCCGCTATGCACAGAAGCGCCATATCACGATTGTTCCTGAAATTGAAATGCCCGGGCATTCCGTCGCTGCCCTCGCCTCCTATCCGGAACTCTCGTGCACCGGGGGTCCGTTCGACGTGGCCAGAGGATGGGGGGTTTTCGACGATGTTTATTGCCCGAAGGAGCATACGTTCGAGTTTCTTGAAAACGTTCTGAGCGAAGTGTGCGATCTCTTTCCGGGGAAATATGTTCATATCGGCGGGGATGAATGCCCGAAGACGCGCTGGAAATCGTGCGCCTACTGCCAGGAGCTCATGAAAAAAGAGGGGCTCAAGGATGAAAATGAGCTGCAGAGTTATTTTATCCGCCGGATTGAGAAGTTTTTGAATTCAAAAGGGAAGCAGATTGTCGGATGGGACGAGATTCTCGACGGGGGCCTCGCCCCGAATGCTACGGTGATGAGCTGGAGAGGGACCGATGGCGGTATCGCTGCCGCCCGCCAAAAGCATTCCGCAGTTATGTCGCCTGGAGGTTTTTGCTATTTCGATCACTATCAGGGCTTTCCCCAGGATGAACCGCTCGCCATCGGGGGTTATACGACTGTGGAAAAGGTGTATTCCTATGAGCCTGTCCCCACTGAACTTTCCGTTGACGAGCAACGGTTCATTCGCGGTGCTCAGGGAAACGTCTGGACCGAGTATATTACCTCTCCTCGACAGGTGGAGTATATGGCTATGCCCCGCATGGCCGCCCTTTCCGAAGTCTTGTGGAGTCCCCGCGAAGCGCGTGATTATAAAAATTTTCAAAAGCGCCTTTTCGGGCATTTTCACCTCCTGGATGAGATGGACGTGAATTATTCTCGCTCCGTTTTCCAGGTTGCACCAAAGGTATCGCCTGCCCCGGATGGCGTCTCTGTTGAACTGTCCTCTCCGCTTGACTCTTCGTCGATCTTTTTCACTCTCGACGGCTCTCCGCCATCCACGGGATCAGCACGCTATTCTTCCCCGATTCATGTGACAAGCGATGGGGCTCTAAAATTCCTCGCAGTTGGAGCCGACGGGCAGGAGGGAAGATCATCCACACGCGAATTCCATGTTTCGAAATCGACAGGGAAGTCTGTTGTTCTCAAGACTCCTCCGCATAAGGATTATTACGGGTCCGGCGCCTTTAGTCTCGTCGACGGCGTTCTGGGAGATTCGTCCAGCGTCGGCCAGGGGTGGATCGGGTGGTGGGGCCCCGATCTGGAAGCTGTTATCGACCTCGGCCAACCGGTGCCCGTTTCACAGGTGTCGATGAATTTTGTGGCGTCCGAGGCGAGCTGGATTTATCCGCCGAAGAGTTTTGAGGTTTTTTCCGGAACCGATTCTCTCGATCTCATA
This sequence comes from uncultured Chlorobiaceae bacterium, assembly GCA_964410105.1. Classification (GTDB taxonomy): domain Bacteria; phylum Bacteroidota; class Ignavibacteria; order UBA10030; family SZUA-254; genus CAYPFY01. Next base: position 49,391 of record CAYPFY010000002.1, on the reverse strand, counting down.
AGCGTGGGAAAACTTTCCTTTGATAAAATTGCACGCTCCGGATCTCATCTTTTTGTGAAATTCGACAGCCGTCCGGCGAGGTTTGTGAAGGTCGTCGCACTCAACTCAGGGAAGATTCCGGCCGGAAAACCCGGCGCCGGAAGCGATTCGTGGCTCTTTGCCGATGAGATCGAGGTGAAGTGATGAATTTACACGTAGCGTTTTTTACCGTTTCCCTGAATCTCGCTTTTTGCCTGGCTTCGGCCCAACCGGGTCCCGCGCGCGAGCCGCGTGGAAAGTTTTCCTTGATTCTCGCGAATGCTCGGGTCGAACTTTCAGTGACGATTGATTCTAACAGGATTGTCTCCGAGCAGCTTTCAACACACGCCGAGTGGTCAAAGTCTTTTGCGGCAAAACCGGCACAGATCGAAACTGACGGGGGTTTCTCTGCAGAAATAATGTGGACCGACTGGCAGGCCCCCAAAAACCTCAATAACGCAGAGAATCCTGTTCGTCTGACTCAGTCCGAATTTCATGTCGACCACCATGAGTTCCGTGATCCCGGGTCCGGAAAGAAGGAGCTTCTGATCGATCTTTCGGGTATCGATTATCCGCTGCTGGCCCGGTTGCGATACCGCCTCGATCCGGAGGCGTTTTATGTCAAGAAATCTCTGGCTCTCTCGGATACGGGCGAGGCGGGGCATTTTCTCCAGAAAATCTGTCCGGTCGACGGAAGGGTCAAACAAAAAGTCTCGGTTCTGAAGGATGGGGGGTTCGGTCAACCCGTTGCCTTTCGTTCTTTATCCGGAGGGGGGTTTTTCGGCGTGGAGTATCCGGCAGCCGATAATGTGTTTGATGCAAAATCCTCCCGCATCCAGTGCGGCCACGAGGTCGGCGAGAAAATCAACGGGGCCTGGGTTGAGAGCGAGACGGTCGTTGAAGGGGTTTCACCAACAAAAAATGTGAAACAGTTTTTTATGAAGTATGTCGACGACATCCGTATCACTCCTCTGCAACCGTTTACTCTCTATAACAGCTGGTACGATCTCCGGTCAATGACCTACCCCAAGGTGCCCGAGGGGAATTGGATGACGGAGAAGAATGTGTTCCATATGATCGATCTTATCCGCAGGAATATGATCGAGAAGCATGACATAAAGCTGGATGCGTTCGTTCTCGACGATGGCTGGGATACGTATGAGAGCGACTGGGTTTTGAATGACAAGGAGTTTCCCCGGGGGTTGACGGTCATCGCCGATGAACTCAAGAAAACTCATACGTCGCTCGGCATGTGGCTCGGCCCGACCGGCGGGTATTCGTTCCGGATGAAACGGATCGACTGGATGAAGGCGCATGGTTATGAGGTCGTCGGGCATACCCGTAATACGGCGATGCTCTGCCTCGCCGGCCGGAATTATCAGAAACTGTTCGAAAAACGGGTCACGGATTTTGCCGACCAGGGAATCGGATATTTTAAGTGGGATGGGATTCAGTTTTCCTGCAGCGAGCCGGATCACGGCCACCCCGTCGGCATTTTTTCCCGCCGCTCGGTGATGGAGTCGCTGATCAGCAAGTGCCGGGCCGTGCGCCTGAGGAATCCCGGCATGTTCCTGAATATTACCTCGGGCACATGGCTGAGCCCCTGGTGGGTTTTATATGCCAATACGATTTGGATGCAGGGAGCCGATTTCGGCTACGCAGATGTTCCGTCGATCAGTCCCCGCGACGCTGCGATCACGTACCGGGATTTTGTTCTGTATGATGATTTCACACGCCAGAAGATGTGGTTCCCTGTCGCCAATCTGATGACGCACGGGATTATCAAGGGGAATCTTGAGTGGCTCGGCGGCAAGGATGAGCCTCTCGATAAGTTTACGAATGAAGTGGTGCTGTATCTCGCGCGCGGCGTGGCGATGTGGGAGCTCTATATCTCCCCCGATATTCTGAACGAAGGGGAATGGGATGCAATCGGACAGGCGATGAAATGGGCCCGGGATCGGTTCGACATTCTCTCGACGACGGAAATGTTCGGCGGCGACCCGACGAAAGGCCAGCCTTATGGCTATGCACACTTCAAAGGTTCCCGGGGGATCCTCGCCGTCAGAAATCCGGTGATGACCCCGACGTCGGTAAAAGTCCCGTTTGCTGATGAGATGGGGCTGAATTCTTCGGGGTCATCTCTTGTTCTCGAGAGGGTGTATCCCGACCACTGGATTTCCCCGACTCTCTATCGTGAAGGGCAGGTCGCGGACCTTCCCCTGAGCGGCTATGAGACGGCTGTGTACGAAATTTATCCGCTTAAGGATTGTGACGAACCCCTCCTGGCGGGGGCACCGTTCGATGTTATCGGGAGGGAGGGGAATAAGATCACCTTTTCCGTCTATGGGCCACGCTCAGCTGTGAGGATTTTAAACCCTGAGAAGCTTGCCTCCCACGCAAATCTTTCCGGACTCCCGCAGAGCCTCAAATCCGAATCGGCGGCCCGACGGTCCTTCACGTCCGACGGTGCCCGCCTGTCTTTTGATGTGTCTCTCGACTCTCCCAAACTTCTTGCTCTGCTTCTGACGCCTGCAAGAACTGCGCCCAAGAGTTTTGCGGCGCTTGTGTCCGTCGACGGCCAGGTGGATACGGCCCGGTCTGAACCGACCGAGGCCCGTTCTTCGTGGCATACCCTGAAAATCCCCGCGGGTAAGCATAGATGTGAGGTCCGGATCGTGTCGCCTGAATCGCCGAGGCCGTGGAATGTTTCAGCGTGGCTCACCGGCACGGAATCTCTCGCCGGCAGTGTGCTGTCTCTTACGGCAAAGAAGAGTTTTGCGGACCGCCCTATGCCCCCCCGTCCCTTTCCTCCGAACGTTTTCCCGAAAAATGTCAAACTCGGTGACGCACATGTTTCCTCGTCGAAAGAATTCTGAGGTTTTTATGAAATTTGTTTTCCTCACGCTTCTGTGCGCGCCCCTGAGCGTCGCCCAGCCGGTCTGGCTCGATGAACTGGATCTTTCTGCGATGCAGATCGGATGGGGATCCCCTCACCCGCGTCTCTCCGTTGAAGGTCACTCTCTTTCCGTCGCCGGCCAAAAGTTCGAGCGCGGCGTCGGGACTCACGCGGTGAGCACGTTTCTGCTGCATCTCAACGGAAAGGGGGATAGGTTTTCGGCCTCGGTCGGTGTCGATGATGAGGTGGGGAGCGATAAGGCTAGCGTCTCGTTCGCCGTGCTCGGGGACGGCAGGGTTTTGTGGGAAAGCCACGTGATGAAGAAAGGAATCTCCCCCCAGAAGGCCGATGTGGATCTGCATGGCGTGAATCTGCTCGGTTTGCTGGTGACCGATGCCGGGGACGGCATCGATTACGACCACGCCGATTGGTGCGACGCCCGCATCGATCTTGCAGAGCAGGCATCTCCCCGGGAACTTGTCATGAAAGGGGGGAGCGCTCCGTATGTTCTGACTCCGAAGGCCGCCGAGAAGCCGCGGATCAACGGCGCGAGAGTTTTCGGCGTACGACCCGGCCATCCTTTTTTGTATAAAATTGCGGCGACAGGGAAGAGACCGATTTCCTTTTCGGCAAAAAATCTGCCCGAAGGCCTTACTCTCGATTCACAAACGGGTATGATCACAGGGGCCCTGCATGACAGGGGAGTTTTTAAGGCGACGCTCGGTGCCAGGAATGATCTCGGGGAGGCACAAAGGGATTTTCGGATTTTTGTCGGGGATTCCATCGCTCTGACCCCCCCGATGGGCTGGAATAGCTGGAATTGCTGGGCCTGCGCCGTCGACGATCAGAAGGTCCGCGCCTCAGCCGATGCTATGCTGAACTCCGGCCTCGCCGATCACGGCTGGACCTATGTGAATATCGACGATTGCTGGGAAGTTAAGCCCGGCTCCGATGACTCTCTGCTGCGGGGCGAGGCGCGTTCGGCGGGGATGATTAATACGAACAAGAAGTTCCCCGATATGAAGGCTCTCAGTGATTATGTTCACTCCAAAGGTCTTAAGCTCGGCATCTACTCGGGCCCCGGTCCCCTGACCTGCGCCGGATTCACGGCAAGTTATCAGTTTGAAAATCAGGATGCGGAACGATATGCCTCCTGGGGGATCGATTATCTGAAATATGACTGGTGCTCCTACGACAGGATCGCGTCCGATAGGAGTCTCCCGGAATTGAAGAAGCCGTATGCCGTGATGAGGAAGGCGCTCGACGGGGTGGACCGTGATATCGTTTTCAGCCTCTGCCAGTACGGAATGGGAAACGTGTGGGAATGGGGAGCGGAGGTGGGCGGAAATAGCTGGCGAACGACCGGGGATATCGAGGATTCATGGTCGAGCATGTCGCATATCGGTTTCGGACAGGCAGGACACGAGGTTTTTGCAGGCCCCGGTCACTGGAATGACCCCGACATGCTCGTCGTTGGACTTGTAGGCTGGGGTCCGGAATTGCACCCGAGCCGCCTCACGCCCGATGAGCAGTATACTCATATCAGTCTCTGGTCATTGCTTTCCGCCCCGCTCCTGATTGGATGCGACCTTAGCAAGCTCGATGATTTTACGCTCAATCTTCTGACGAATGACGAGGTGATCGATATCAGCCAGGATCCCCTCGGCAGGCAGGCGTCCCGAATCTCCGATGCTGACGGGGTGCAGGTGTGGTCGAAAGATCTGGAGGACGGCTCGAAGGCGGTGGGGATTTTCTGGGCCGATGTTCGTGAAAAAAAATCTCTCTCCGACTATTTCGACTGGGAAGCGAAGAAGTCCCGTGTAGTTTCGCTCGACGGTGCCAGGCTCGGGTTCAAGGGGAAGTTCAAAGTCCGAGATGTCTGGAGGCAGCGTGATCGAGCTGTTTCCGAGAAATTTTCGGGCGAGGTCCCCTACCACGGAGTCCTCCTGCTGAGGTGTTCACAGGAATAGTTTGGATTTCAGGTTTCTCTTGGATACCTTGGCGTCTCTATGATGCGTTCCCTTCTCTGCGTTTTTCTTTCCGCCGGTTGCCTTGAAGCCGGCACGCTCACGAAGTATGTGAATCCCTTCGTCGGCACCGGTGGCCACGGCCATACGTATCCGGGCGCTGCAGCTCCTTTCGGCATGGTCCAGCTGAGTCCCGATACGCGGGTCGAAGGATGGGACGCCTGCGCAGGTTATCACTACTCGGACTCGACGATTCTGGGATTCAGCCATACTCACCTGAGCGGCACCGGGGTCGCAGATTATGGGGATATTCTGTTTATGCCCGCCTCAGGGGACATTTCAATGAAAGATTTTGGTTCGCATTTCAGCCACCGAAATGAGTCGGCTTCTCCCGGTTTTTATTCGGTGCTGCTCGACCGGTATCATATCAAAGCGGAACTGACCGCCTCGACACGCCTGGGTCTGCACCGCTATACTTTTCCCGCCGGATCTCACGGGAATATTATCATCGATCTTCACCATGGTCTCGGACCGGATCAGGTTCTTGAGTCGAATCTGCAGATTCTCAGCGACCACGAAATCGCAGGGTCCCGCCGGTCGAACGGCTGGGCAAAGGATCAACATGTTTTTTTTGCCGCCGAGTTCTCGCGGCCGTTTACCTCCTATGGGATCGCGATCAACGATACGCTGCTCCCCGGCGTGCGGTCCGCCGCAGGCACAAATATTAAGGGGTATGTACGATTCCCCAACTCATCCGCGATGAAGGTGCTCGTGAAGGTGGCCCTCTCCTCAGTGAGTATCGAGGGGGCGCGGAGGAATTTGAAGGATTTTTCAGGATGGGATTTCGAGAAGCTGAGGGCAAGAACCGAGCTCGCCTGGGAAAATGAACTTTCGAAGATTGTCGTTGAAGGGAGCTCCGATAAGCTGAAAACGTTCTATACCGCCCTCTACCACGTGTTTCTTACCCCCAATGTGTTCAGCGACCTGGATGGATCCTACCGGGGAATGGATAATAAGATATATAAGGCGGATGATTTTACAATGTATACGATTTTTTCTCTGTGGGATACTTTCAGGGCCGAACACCCCTTGCTCACGATTATCGACAGAAAGAGGACGCTTGATTTTGTGAAATCGCTCCTCGCAAAGTACGAGCAGTCGGGAGTTCTTCCCGTGTGGGAACTCGCCTGTAATGAGACCTGGTGCATGATCGGCTACCATTCCGTGCCGGTGATCGCCGACGCGTTTCTGAAGAATATCACAGGATTCGATGCCGGTGAAGCACTGGATGCGATGAAGCATAGCGCCACGCTTGATCACTACGGGCTGAAGGAATACAGGCTCCGCGGCTATGTGCCCGGCGAGAACGAACCGGAATCTGTCTCAAAGACTCTTGAATATTCCTACGACGATTGGTGTATCGCACGCATGGCCCAGGCTCTCGGCAAGAAGAGCGACGCCGATGAGTATTTCAGACGATCGCAGTTTTACCGGAATCTTTTCGATCCCTCTACCGGGTTCATGCGCCCTATGGTGAATGCGTCCTGGGATTCTCCCTTCGACCCGACGGCTGTGACAAATCACTATACCGAGGCGAATCCCTGGCAGTATTCTTTTTTCGCGCCGCAGGATGTGGACGGGCTGATCGACCTCATGGGGGGTTCACAGAAATTTGTGACGAAGCTGGATTCGCTCTTTGAGGCAAATCCGGCCCTCTCGGGGAGACAGCAGGCGGATATCTCCGGATTGATCGGCCAGTATGCCCAGGGGAATGAACCGAGCCATCACGTCGCCTATCTCTATGATTACGCGGGCGCAGCCTGGAAATCACAGCACATCGTCCGCCGTATCATGGACTCTCTTTTTACCCCGAATCCGGACGGGCTGTGCGGGAATGATGACTGCGGTCAGATGTCCGCATGGTATGTGATGAGTTCGCTCGGTTTTTATCAGGTCGCCCCCTCTCTTCCCGTCTACGCGATCGGCTCTCCCGCTTTTACAAGGGTTTCAGTAAGACTGGAGAATAAAAAACATTTCACGGTTCTTGCCGATGACAACAGGGGCCGGAATGAGTTTATCCAGTCGGCAACTCTGAACGGCTCCCCCTATCCCTCTTGTTTCATCACGCACGATGCGATTATGCAGGGGTCGACTCTGAGGTTCCGGATGGGGAAAGTCCCGAATCCTCTCTGGGGCGCACGGCTGCAAGCGCAGAAAATCCCTGTCCCGGTGACGACCGTGCCCTTTGTTCTGAACGGGAAGAGGACTTTCCGGGATTCCCTGGAAATCTCGCTCGCGTGCAATACTCCGGGAGCGGAGATTTACTATACGACCGACGGGAGCGCTCCTACCATGGAGTCGCCTAGCGCGCACTCTGCCGTTACGCTGAGACACACGACGTCGCTTCAGGCATTCGCCGTGAAAGCCGGGACGGCTCCCAGCCCGGTTGTGAGGGCCGAATTTCTCAGGACGTCTCCGATCGGAAGTATCATTCTTAAATCCGGGTTCGCACAACAATATTCGGGGGGAGGGGTTGACGCGCTTGTCGATGGGTTGCGCGGCGGCCGGGATTTCCGGCTGGGCGGATGGCAGGGTTATGAGGGGGTCGATCTGGATGCGATCCTTGACCTGGATTCGTCCAGGACTCTGCACGAGGTGTCGCTCGGCTGTCTTCAGGATAATAATTCGTGGATCTTTTTTCCGACCGAGGTGGATTTTTCTTTCTCGAACGACGATTCCACATGGAATTCTCCCAAAAAAATCATGAATGACGTTTCACCACAGGATCCGAATATTCTCATCAAAAACTTTATGACATCGACAGACAGCGTCCGTGCCAGATTTGTCCGCGTGCAGGCAAGGAATGTGGGTACGTGCCCGCCCTGGCATAAGGGATCCGGCGGCAAGGCGTGGCTCTTCGTCGACGAGGTGATTGTAAAATGAAAGATATCGCGCTGCAGTTCATTCAGTTTATCAATGCGCATGATCTCTTCTCGATGTGGAAGATGATGACCGAGGATCATGTTTTTGTCGATGCTCACGGCACGGAGGTCGTGGGGAATAGTGTGAACCGGGAAGGCTGGTATAAGTATTTTCAGCTTTTCCCCGATTTTACTATCGAGATTACTCACGCGGTCGAGATGGGGGATACGGTGGCGCTCTTCGGCTCGGCCGGAGGGTCGTATCATAAGATGGTCGAGGCTTCCTGGCGGCTTCCCGCCTCATGGAAGGCAGTTGTTGACGGAAAGAAGATCAAGACCTGGCAGGTGTACGCCGATACGAAGGTGCCCTTTGCCATGATAGAAAAGTTTTCAACCGGGGCCCGCGGGTTTAATTCCGTGACCGGCATCGGCGGAGTTTTCTTCAAATCGAGTTTTCCCAAAAGCCTCGCGCAGTGGTACGACGCACATCTGGGCACAAAATTCGGCGATGCCGACCATTGCTCGTTTCTCTGGCGGGAATATGATAACCCGAAACACGTAGCGCGGACGACGCTGTCTTTCTTCCCTGCCGAGTCAACCCAGTTCCGCCCGACCGATAAACCGTTTATGCTGAATTATCGCGTGGAAAATCTGGATCGTTTTCTTGCAAAACTCAGGGATGAAGGTATCATTGTGGATGAGAAGGTGGAGACGCGTGAGCACGGGAAGTTTGGATGGATCCTTGACCCCGAAGGTAATAAGATCGAGCTCTGGGAACCTGCTTCGACTATCTGAGCCGTACGATGCCGCCCGCGTATATCGACCGGAGGGAATTTATTAAAACGGCAGGGGGCATCGCTCTTGCCTCGGTCCTCCCGGCGTTCGGCCCGGCACTATCCAGGAAATCCCCTCGCATCGTCATTTTTTCGGAGCCGTCATTTCCGGCAGGGGAGATTCCGCTTCCCTCCAGAACCGAAGTGGGGGAGGCGCTTCATGGCTTCGATGTTGCTTTCCTGAGTTTTAAGGATGCCGTGTCCTCGCGAGACGCCGATCTTTTTGTGAATCCCTATGGGTCGCTCTTCCCAAAAGAATTTTTCCCCGATTTGCTGGAGTATCTGACTTCCGGGGGAAACTGGCTGAATCTCGGCGGGATCCCGTTTAAAAATCCCGTGACCCGCGATGGATCGGCATGGCGGATCGGGAATTCTGAAACGGCGTACCATCAGAAGCTGGGGATTACTCAGTCATTCCCGGTGCCGGCCGGCAAGGTGACTTCTTTCACGGCACATGATGGCGCCCAGGCCCTCCTCGGAGAGTTCAGGGCGGAGGAGTTTTATGAAACTTATGTCCGGTTTGCGTCAACGAAGGATTTTCCCGACGAGGATGGCACGGGCGGCCAGCGGGATGCGCTTCTAAAACCTCTTGTGCATGGCGTGAATGATGCCGGGCGTAAGCTTGTCTGCCCCTTTCTTCAGGTAGACAGGATGCAGGGCGCGTTCGCAGGCGGCCGCTGGGTTCTTGCCAATTTTAAGGGCAGCATTTCAACAAACGCAGTCAAAGTTCTCGCCGGAATCGCCCTGGAAGGCTCTTCTGAATTGTCCGCGCATTCTTCTCTCGCCTGCTACCATGAGGGGGAAAGGATGTCGCTGTCCGTGCGCCTGCACCGGCCAAGGGGGAATGTCAGGATTTCTGAGAAGTGTCAGGTGGAGGTGCGCAGTTCCGCCGGTTCAGTGCTTGAAAGGCTGTCGGTCTCGCTCTCCGGCACGGAAAAACTTGCAACCGGCACCGTTGATTCGAAGGTGGCACATCCTCCGGGTTTTTATACCGTCACCGCGAGCCTGGGGAGTTTTCCACAACGCTCGACCGGTTTCTGGGTTTATGATCGGAAGCTGGCTTCCGCGGGAAAGAGTTTTTCGACGAACGGGGACTATTTTCTTCAGGAGAACTCTGCCTATCCGGTGACGGGTACGACGTATATGGCTTCGGATGTCCACCGGAAATTCCTTTTTGAGGCGAATCCCGCAGTGTGGGACCGGGATTTCAAGGAGATGAAATCGTCCGGCATCAATATGGTCCGGACCGGGATCTGGACAGGCTGGAAGAAGTTTATGCTCGATGTGGGAGCTCCCGAGGAGTCCGCTCTCCGCGCGATGGACGCGTTTGTTCTGACGGCCCGGAAGTACGATGTTCCCGTGATTTTCACTTTCTTTGCGTTTCTTCCCGAAATGTGGGGGGGCGTGAATCCGTATCTCGACCCCCGCGCGGTTGATGCGCAGAAGGAATTTGTCCTGAGTTTTGTGCAAAGGTACCGTACCACACCCGGGATTTTCTGGGATTTTATTAACGAGCCCTCTTTCTGTAATCCGCAGAAACTCTGGGAATGCCGCCCGAACGGCGATCTTTATGAGAAAACAGCCTGGAAGAAGTGGCTTTATGAGAAATACTCTTCTGAGTCCGATGCGCTACTGACAGGGAGGTTGCAGGAGGTTTATCGTACGACCGCCGATGATGCCCTCTCCCTCCCGACGCCGGAGGATTTTGAGGATGTGAACATTTTTGGCGACAGGGTCTCCCTTAAGGTGATCGATTACCGGCTCTTTGCACAGGAGATGTTCGCCCGCTGGACACGGGAGATGGCTTCTACGGTGAAATCGGTCTCGGGCCATCTTGTGACCGTCGGCCAGGATGAGGGAGGGACCGCCGACAGGCCTTCTCCCCAGTTTTTTGGGGATGATGTGGATTTTACGTGTATCCACACATGGTGGCTTAACGATGATCTTGTCTGGGATCAGGTGATGACAAGGATCTCCGGACGGCCGAATCTGATTGAAGAGACCGGGATTATGTTCTATGAGAAAATGGACGGCTCTCCCTGGCGAAGCGAGGCTGACGCCCGGGATTTGCTGGAACGAAAGCTGGCCATCGCCCTCGGTGCCGGCGGGGCAGGATTCATCGAGTGGGTCTGGAATACTAATCCCTATATGAAATCCGATAACGAGGCGGCGATAGGTCTTTTCCGGCCCGACGGGACGGCGAAGCCGGAATTAGAACCCGTCGAATCTTTTGCGCGTTTTTTTGAGGCCAATCGTCTGCATATGGCCGGGAGGGTGGAAGAGGAGGTGCTGATGGTCATTCCTCATTCGCAGATGTTTTCGACGAGGGATTTTTCAACCGAAGCGACACAGCGGTGCGTCCGGGCTCTGACGAGAAATTTTCAGGTTCTTCCTTCGGCGATCTCCGAATACCGTCTCCGCCCCGGTCTCACGCCCCGCAAGCTTATTATTCTTCCCTCGCCCCGGGTGCTGAACCAGAACGCCTGGACTCTGCTGCTCAGTTTCGTTGAACAGGGTTCTACTCTTCTCGTGACCGGGTGCATCAATTCGGATGAGCACTGGATGCCGATCGACCGCCTGAAGGAGTTCGGAATAAATTCCTCGTGTAAACCTGTGTCCCAGGAGGAGTTTCTAACGATCGGCGGAACGGATTTCCAGCTCGGGTTTCGCGGGAAAAAGATCGAAAGGCTTGAAAAAGGCTTTGACCATAGGGAAGTTTTGAGTACTCCCCACGGGAAGGGATTCCTTATCTGGGCGCCAGTGCCAATTGAACTTTCCGAATCTCCCGAGCCGACAACAGCGCTCTATGGTTTTGCCCTTGAACACGCGGGGGTCGTGCCGGCACTGTCATGTAAAATTCCTTTTGTGGTGCTTCCGACTCTTTTTGCCAAGACTCTTCTGATCACGTGCGTGTCGGATTTGGACAGGGATGCCGATCTTCCGGTGAAGCTTACGGAGTCGGGGAGGGCTCTCACCGTTCATGTGCCGGCTCAAAGGAGCGCAGTGATGTTTGTTAACAGAACGGACGGAAAAATTTTATCTCACATGTGATTCTTATGAACCGTAAGGATTTCCTGAAAACTGCCGCTATCGGCTCCCTTCTCCCCTCAACGTCCGGCGTCTGGAAGAATGCGGGCGCGAGGACCCACCCGATTGTTCTTTCGACATGGGATTTTAAGCTCCCGGTGAACGAGACGGCGTTCTCCGCGATGATGTCGGGCGCGAGCGCACTGGATGCCGTTGAGAAGGCTATTCGCGTCGTGGAGGAAGACCCCAAAACGACGAGCGTCGGACGGGGCGGTTTCCCGGACCGCGACGGCCATCTCACGCTCGATGCCTGTATCATGGATTCTCGCGGGAATGCCGGGTCCGTGGTTTTTCTGGAACATATTATGCATCCCATCTCTGTCGCCCGAAGGGTGATGGAAAAAACTCCGCATGTCGTCCTGGCCGGCGACGGGGCCCTGCAGTTTGCCCTCGAACAGGGTTTTACCAGAGAAGATCTGCTGACGGATAACGCAAAGAAGGCTTACGCCGACTGGCTGAAGTCGAGCGGGTATAATCCCCCCCTGAACGAGAAGAATCATGATACGATCGGCCTGATCGCCGTCGATGTTCAGGGGAATATCGCCGGGGGCTGTTCGACGAGCGGCGCCGCATGGAAGATGCACGGCCGCGTGGGGGATTCACCCCTCATCGGCGCAGGCCTCTATGTGGACAATGAGGTGGGAGCGGCGACCTCCACCGGTCTCGGGGAGACGGTGATCAAGGTGGCCGGGAGTTTTCTTGTCGTCGAGTTGATGCGCAATGGAAAATCGCCCCAGGAGGCGTGCCGGCTTGCAGTCGAACGTTTGATCACGAAACAGCCCCAGTATAAGGATGTCGATAATTTTCTCGTGGGGTTTATCGCAATCAATAAAAACGATGAGGTAGGAGCTTTCAGTTATAAGAAGGGTCTGCAATACTCGCTCCATAAGGATGGGGTCAACCGTGTGATCAACGCGGATTTTCTGGCGCACTGATTTTATCCCCGCAGGTTGATAGTTGGCTGAAATCTCTTTACTTTCAAGGAATCCCCGCCCAATTTCTACGAGGTTACTATGACACGACTGCTTTTATTTACCATCTTTCTTGCAGAATTCTCACCCGCGGGCCAGCAGGGGTACTACCGGTATCCAGCCCTTTCGGGCGATAATGTTATTTTCACGTCCGAGGGGGATCTCTGGGTCGTACCCCTCGCGGGGGGCGCAGCACGCCGTCTGACGTCCAACCTCGGGTCGGAGATTCTCCCCGCCGTCTCCCCTGACGGGAAAACGCTGGCGTTCTCCGCACAGTATGAAGGTCCCACCGAGGTTTATACGATGCCGACAGAAGGGGGCCTCCCCACCCGACGTACTTTTGACGGGGATAATGCGCTTACTATCGGCTGGACGCCGGATGGAAAGATTATTTACGCGACCGGCCACTTCTCGACTCTTCCCAATAGACAACTTTTTCTCTACGACCTTGCAAAGAAATCCTCTGAGCCTGTTCCCCTGAGCCAGGCGAGCGACGGGTGCTACGACGATAAGGGTGTTTTGTTTTTTACCCGCCTCCCGTTTCAGGGGAGCAATACGAAGCGCTATGCCGGAGGGACCGCCCAGAATCTCTGGACGTTCCTTCCCGGCTCAAAGGAGGCTGTCCCCCTCACCGCCGATTATGCAGGGACGAGCAAGAACCCGATGTTCTGGAAAGGACGAATCTATTTTGCGAGCGACCGCGACGGGACGATGAATCTCTGGTCGATGGATGAAAACGGATCCGATCTTAAACAGCTGACGACTCATAAAGGCTTTGATGTGAAATCACCCTCGCTCCGGGATGGGAAGATTGTGTATCAGGTGGGAGCCGATCTGCATCTGTTCGACGTTTCTGCCGGAAATGACCGCGAGCTTGCAATCACGCTTTCCTCGGATTTCGACCAGACCAGGGAAAAATGGGTGACGAAGCCGATGGAATATGTGACCTCCGCAAGTATTTCGCCGAACGGCGACCGGATAGCCCTTACCGCACGCGGTCAGGTGTTCGTCGCCCCCGCACAGGAGGGAAGGCTTGTTCACGCCACTCTTAAGAATACGGTGCGCTATCGCGCGGCCCGCTTTATGCCGGACGGCAAGAGTTTGCTCGCTCTCTCGGATGAAACGGGTGAGCTGGAATTCTGTAAGCTTCAGTCAAACGGGGTGGGAAAACCGGAACTTCTTACGCACGACGGGTCGGTGTTCCGTTTCGACGGCGTCCCTTCCCCCGACGGGAATCTCATTGCCTTCGACGATAAGAATCAAAAGCTCTGGCTTTTCGATGCTCTTTCGAAGAAGAATCTGATGATCGCCTCGTCCGATGTTTCCGGGTTCTCCGATCTGCAGTTCTCGCCCGATAGTAAGTGGCTCGCATATTCGGTCGCCGCCGAGAATCAGTACCAGCAGATAAAACTCTACCATGTTCCCGACGGGAAGACGGTTACTCTGACGAGCGAGAGGATCGATAGCTATAACCCGGTCTGGAGCCGGGACGGCGCATGGATTTATTTTTTGTCAGACCGGTTCTTCCAGTCTGTGGTGAGCAGCCCCTGGGGATCACGACAGCCGGAACCGTTCTTTGACAAAACCACGAAGATTTATTCAGTTTCGCTGAAGAAGGAGGGCCGATTTCCCTTTAGCCCCCCCGATGAACTTGCCCCCTCGTCTGACTCTGATTCAAAATCCGATAAGAAGGACGAGTCTTCCAAGAAGTCGGAGAAGTCCGATAAGGCCGAGAAGAAGGTGGAAGTCGTTATCGACCTTGACGGGCTCGAGAACCGGGTCTATGAAGTGCCCATGCCCGCCGGCACATACAGTAACCTCTCCATGAATGATAAGTTCCTGTTCTGGACGGAGAGGGATGCCGCTTTGAATTCGAAGACGAAGCTCCTCGCCCTGGAGATCAAGAATAAGGATCTTTCATCAAAAACTCTTCTTGATGATATGGCGAGCTACGAGCTCTCACGCGATGGTAAAAAACTTCTGGTGAGGAAGTCGGATGATTTTTATGTTATCGACGCCTCCGCGACGGCGCCCACCGAACTCCCAAAGTCAAAGGTGAATCTGGGAAGCTGGAGTTTTTCCCTGACCCCCCGCGAAGAATGGCGCCAGATGTTCGTCGAAGCATGGCGCCTCGAACGGGATTATTTCTACGACCCGGGTCTCCACGGCGCGGATTATAAAGGTCTCATGGCGAAACATCTCCCCCTCGTGGACCGGGTGTCGGATCGCGATGAGCTGAATGATCTGCTTACGGATATCGTGGGAGAACTCTCCGCCCTGCATATTTTTGTGGTGGGCGGCGACCGGAGGCTGAGTCCCGACCCGATTTCCGTCGCATCGCTCGGCGCGGTTCTCCGCCGCGATGAGGCGAAGGGCGGCTACCGGATCGATCGCATTTATGAGGCCGAGCCCGATTACCCGGAAATTTCTTCGCCTTTGAAGAAAGCGGGCCTGACTATCAACGAGGGGGACGTGATTACGTCGGTGAACGGGGTCTCAACTCTCTCAGCTGCGTCACCCGCCCTTATGTTGCGGAATCAATCATCCCAGCAGGTTCTCCTCCATATCAAGCCGGCTTCAGGGAAGGAGTTCGACGCGATTGTGAAGCCTATCTCTCCCGGGGATGAGTTCGGCTTGAGGTACTCTGACTGGGAGTACTCCCGCAGGATGCGGGTGGAAAAAGAGGGGAAGGGGGAGATCGGATATGTTCACCTTCGTGCCATGGGGGGCGGGAATTATTCCGAATGGGCCAAGAATTTTTACCCGGTGTTCGACCGGAAGGGTCTGATTATCGATGTGCGACACAATTCCGGGGGGAATATCGACAGCTGGATTCTCGAGAAGCTGATGCGGAGAGCCTGGTTCTACTGGAAGCCGCGAGTCGGCGCTCCTATCTGGAATATGCAGTATGCCTTCCGGGGTCATCTCGTCGTGCTCTGCGATGAACGGACGGCGTCCGACGGCGAGGCGTTCACCGAGGGCTTCCGCCGCCTCGGGCTCGGGAAGGTGATAGGCACGAGGACCTGGGGAGGCGAGATATGGCTGAGTTTCGATACGTATCTGGTCGACAAGGGGATTGCCAGCGCCGCCGAAATGGGCGTGTATGGTCCTGAGGGGAAGTGGCTCATCGAAGGGCATGGCGTGGATCCTGATATCGTCGTCGATAATCCTCCGCATGAAAGTTTTGAGGGGAAAGACGCCCAGCTTGATGCCGCAATTAAGTTTTTACAGAATGAGATTCAGTCTCATCCCGTTGAAGTGCCGGCTATCCCTCCGTATCCGGTGAAGTCGACCGATCATCGCTGATACTCTTCTTGCGAGACGGGGTCCGCATCAGGTTTTTGCGGACCCCGCTCGCGCCTCCTCTTCTTAGATTATTTCTTTTGATCAACCTGATAATGCTCTGATGGAATTTATTGTAAGGGCGCACCCTCTCAAACGAGAGGGTTTTTTTAAGCCGCTAGTCTGTTCGATTTCCATGCGAGCAAATCTTCCCAATCCCAATTGTACCGATAGTTCGGAGATATGGAAATCGGCAAACAGCTCCTACTGACCGCATCAATGTACCTCTGTATACCGATTCTCCTTTCCATTGCGATCGTGCAATCACCTGCTCAGGGAAAAGATTCTCCAAGGATCATCATGGATGGATATGACATCCGATTAAAGAGAAATGGGATGGGAGGGTTAGCCGAAAGCGAATACATCTACTATTTTGATAGGACCTCAAGATCTCTGAAGAAATTCAGCGAGAAATATCGGGGTGTTAGTTCAAAGGTGTCTCCAAGGGGGAGTTACGTCTCTTTCTTCGGAACTGATCGCGCCGATACAAAGCTTTTCGAAAACGGCCGCATGAACAGGAACCTGAAGCTTTTCATTCTGAGAATGAGTGGAGAGGATTACAAGTCATTCGAAATAAAGCCTGCAAGCTATCAATGGTCTCCCATGGAAGACAGGATTGCATTTCTCACGCCTGGCGAAAGTGGGGAGATGGCAACGTATCCAAGGATTACTGCTACGTGGATTCTGGATATTAAAACCGGAGAAAAACAGAAGATTTCAGATGTCGGTTATGAATTACATTGGGCGGCTTTTGATGGCAATATTTATTTCTCTAATCCAACGCAAGTCTATCGGTACAACTCTGCAGACGGCAAGATCGGGTTGACCCCATACAAGGATCTTCACTTTTCTGATGACGGTCATTACTATATCTCCCTCAAGCCTGAGTCGCCTTTTCGCCTATACGTCCGGGCAACAAACGAAGAGATTACCCCTGCATTTGAATCGACCGTGAAGAAATATATGGCGATCCATTCGCCTCATCGGACTTACGACGAGACGTCAGTCCGCTGGTTCAGGGGAAATCAGCTGGTTTTCTGGGATGACGAAATGGAACAAAGTTATATCTTCGATGTCGACAGAGCCGCCATCATCGATTCGGCAGCTGGCAGTTTTATTGCCCCGCTTGATGATGGTCGAAACAATACGTTGATAATCGAGAAGGGTCAGATCAAGGTAAGGACCCATGGCACAGGCAAGAATGATTGAATTTACACGTCGTTTGTTGTATCTTCCGTGGTGAAAATTCCCGACTTCAACGGCGTCTTTCCTCCCATGATGACTCCGTTCACATTGTCAGGCGACCCGGACTACGATGCCCATGTCCGCAATCTTGACCGCTGGAATAAGGATGAGCTCGCAGGTTACCTCGTCCTCGGATCAAATAGTGAGACTCCCTACCTGAATGAAACGGAAAAGCTGCGGCTGATCGAGGTTACAGCGGAGCGGGCCGCTCCAGGAAGGCTTGTGCTCGCCGGGACAGGTCTTGAATCCACCCGAGAAACTGTCCGGCTGACAAATCTCGCCGCCGAGAAGGGCGCTCAGGCTGCCCTCGTTCTGACCCCATCTTTTTACTCCGGACAGATGAAGGATGATGCCCTTGTTAACCATTTCCGAAAGGTCGCAGACGGGGCGCACATTCCGGTACTTATCTACAATGTCCCGGCCTATACCCATCTGATGATCCCCGTGGAGGCGGTCGTCAGATTGAGCGATCATCCGAATATCATCGGGATGAAGGATTCTTCGGGAGATGTTCCCCGGCTGGCGACTCTTGCCGGGAGTGTTCCCAAAAAGTTTAATCTTATCGTGGGAACGGCATCGGCCTGGTATCCCGCTCTGCTTCTCGGTGTGAGGGCCGGGATTCTCGCTCTTGCCAATTTTGCGGGAAATGCGTGCGCCCGCGTTCAGAAACTGGTCCTAGCCGGGAAACTGGATGAGGCCAGAGATCTCTATCTGAAGCTGGTCCCTGTTAACGCTGCGGTGACGTCGATTTACGGCGTGCCCGGTCTGAAGTGTGCCGCGTCTTTGCTCGGTTATGAGGGTGCTCATGTGCGGAGCCCGCTTCTTCCCTTGCCTGAGGAGTTCCGCGAGAGGATGAAAAAACTCCTCTGTACAGCGGGACTGATGTAGCATTTCCTGGATCTGCGGGAGATAAGGGAGCAGGGTCGAACCCAGCGGGATTCGCTGAGCAAGGTAGAGCTTCCAGGCAGGCCTTCCCGCCGCTACCGCCCCAGGGCAAGCATGTAAACCAGGAACCTCAGTCCGTGGAAGAACTCAAAGACCCACACGTCAATCCATTTCCACGGATTCCAGATGTGAAGATACCATTTCTGCCAGATCCGTGTCGCACGGGCCCTCGTGTAGGCCTTGGCAAACGGGTTTTGTTTCCTTATCCACGCCGTGAGAATTGAGGGGACTTTTATCTCCGGCATCTCGACGTGGAGTTTTTCGTAAAAAGCGACAAGGTCTTTTGCCTTCAGATCCCTCCAGTCAATGATGTCGCGCGTGGTTTTTACGATGAGCTCCTGGAGTCTTTCCTCCCATTGACTCTTCGGCCTGCTTCTCAGCCATACTTCTTCGAGCTGGAAGAATAGTTTCGTTGTTCCCCGCATCCTGGTGGCGACAGATCTGAGCCGGCCCCACCAGAAGGGTAAGAATGCTTCACGAGCGTACCCGCTTCTCCGCTCGTTCCGCCGCCGCACTGTCCAGAATCCGCAGTTCATGGGATGCAGCCTTTCTATTCGAGATGCGGAGAGATACCAGGCGAAGAAGAATAGTCTGTCCCAGTAATACCGCCAGTTGTGCCGCCATCTCTTGAGAACGCTGACCATGTAGTCGGTGGAATAGAATTGCTCCCACGCTCCCCTGTATGCCTCCATGAGTTCTTCCCGCGTCATTCTCTCGGGTTTCACCGAAACGTGCGCTGAATCATAGGTGTTAAAATCCTTGTCCATCCACCGCCGCTCTTTCCACCATTTCTGGTGATCCTTCGAGCCGGGCAAGGGGGTCAATATGTAAAAGGACGCGGAATCGAAGCCGAAACGCTGAAGTTCTCCAATGTCCTCCCTGATGGTCTCGCGTGTGTCGAAGGGGAGTCCCAGGATATAGCCCGCATGACATGCCAGTCCGAGGGAGTGGCAGTGAGACATGAGGTCCTGGTATTCCGATACCTGGTTCTGGAATTTCTCCTGGGAACGGAGGTTTTGTTTGTTGACGCTCTCCACGCCAAAAAATACCTGGTTGCAGCCTGCCCTCGCCGCCAATGTGAAAAAATCCCCGCCCGGGAGCTTCCGTGCCGCCAGATCGCTCTGCATCATGAATGTGAAGGGGATTTTCTCTTCCTCGCGCAGCGAGATGAGCCCCGCGAAGAGCTCGCGCCAGCGCGGATTGCGGGCAAGATTGTCGTCAGTGAAGAAGCAGTGCGCGACCCCGGCTTCCCTGTATGATTCCCTGACGAATTCCACGACTTGTCTGGGATCCCGGCACCGCATGGTGCGCCCCTGGACATTGATGATGGTGCAGAAATCACATGTGAAGACGCACCCCCGCCCGGTGTCTATGGTGCTGAAGGGGGATGCGAAACTTTTCACGTCCGAGCGGGTGAGCCGCGGGATCGGAATGTTCCCGAGATCGGTCGTAGGGGAGAGGAAATTGTAGAACGGCTCAGCACGGCCCCGGACGACGTCTTCAACAACTGTTCCCAGCCTCCCTCCCTCAACTTCTCCCGCGACAAGGATGATTCCCCGCGACAGCGCCTCTCTCAGGTCGGAGGTGAGCCCTACCATCGCCATCATGCCGCTGACGTGAAATCCCCCGATCAATACCGGTATATGGTTCTGAATGAATTTGTGCGCGATGTCTAGCGCCCGGGGATACTGGTTCGATTGTACCCCCACGATCATGACTATCTCCCTCACCCCCGGCTCGCGTGAGCCGCGAAGTATCTCCTTCTCCGGCACGCGCTGTATCGCTTCGTCAATAAGCCTGACTCTGAGCGGGGTGTTCTTGAAATAGGGATGGTTGGCGAGGTCCCGCACGAGCGTCGCCATCTGGGTGAGGGTGTTGCTTCTGATGACGCCGACTCTTGCCCGGATCGGATATCCGTCGTCAGTGTAGTTGGTCGCCCGGATGAGGGTGATCCTGAGCTCGCGCACGCCGGCTGAGAGTGCCGTGCTTTCTGTCTCCCTTTCGACCGTTGTCTCTGTTTCAATGTTCATCCGCGTCGCCCTTCTGAAATTCTTGACCCCAAAGATAAGGGATGGAGTCGCAGAAGTCAAATTGCGATGTTAAGACCGGCTCAGGGAGCCTGTTATCGCATAAAAAAGGGCGAGGAGTATCGTAAGGAGCAGACTTGCCGGCACGCTTATGAAGACGAGGATGAATGAGAGGCCGTAAAATAAGGGCCCAACCATGTACTGCCGGTTGATGCTTTCCACCTGGGCTTGCGTGACTTCCCTCCCCAGGAGCCTGTGCTCCCCGGCCGCATATCGCCACAATAAGTTGAACGCGATCGCCATGATGACGAACGTTCCCGTATAGAGGGCCGTCGCGGCGACTTCGCCCGGATGACCGTAGTATTCCGAGGTGAGCGCAGTCGGAAAGGGAAGGAAGGTGACGGTAAGGAGGAGCAACCCGTTCAGCATCATGAAGAGGTTGTTCGTCCTTTTGATGTGGGTGAAGAGGTTGTGATGATTGATCCAGATGATGAGGATGGTGATGAAGCTGTTGAGGTAGGCAACGAAGGAGGGCCATTGGTTCAGAAGGTGGGCATTGAGATCCTCGCTCCACCGGGCCGGGACTTTGAGGTCAAGGACGAGGAGGGTCATCGCGATCGCGAAGACGCCGTCGCTGAATGCCTCGAGGCGAATCGTCTCCTTTTCGCCCATCGAATCTTTCATCGATCGCCAGTCAATCCGGAGGTTCTGTTTCCGAGGGCCTGGGGTCTGTCCGCAACGAGGTTATATTCCTCTTTCTTCCCACGGGTTTTGTCGGCTCTCCAGGGGATTACTTCCCGCCCGACTGCTTTTTCGGCATCTGGAATTTCTTCTCATCGATCGGGACGTTTTGTTCAACCGATGTGAATTTGCGTGTTGCAGTGTCGCGGGGATCGACCGTGGCGGATTTGACCATGAAGGGCACTTTCACCGGCCCGACAGGCCGGTAGTCGGAATACTCGGTCTGCTCCGGGATGTCACCGAGCATGGTCTGGCTTATGGTCATGCTCCTCAGCAGGAGCCCGTTCGCACTGTCAATATAGTATCGTTGAACATCGTGCGTCCCTGCGGGCGATTCGAGGACGTAACATGCGGCGCCATTCAGCGTGATTTTCTCCTTTACGTGCAAGGTCGATGCCAGCTGGCGTATCCGCGCAAGGGGGAAAAGTTGAGCCTCTTCTTTGAGCATCTCCACTTCCCCCGGGGGAAGCTCACGGGAACCCCTCGGTCCGCTCATCCAACCGCTTGTTCCATTGAGACAGCGGATAAATGATCCGCGGTCTTTCATCGAGACCTCCATCAGGTATTTGTCAGGAACTTGCTGAGTTATCTCTATCTCCTGCTCCCTCCCCTGGCCGTCGACTGTTATACCCTTCGATATTCGCGATGTTACTTTTGTGAGAGCATCCGCGCCGCCCAGGGCGCTTTCAACCATCGCCAGAATTTTGTCGGCCGGCGGAAGTTCTGCGACCGGCGGGGCCTGTTCGCGCCCACCGATGACGGGAGGCTGAGGGATAGGGATCATTTTTATCGGCTCGGTCGATCCCCGATGGCATGTGTAGCAGTTAACGTCCGGACTTCCGGCAAATGTTTTCGCGTTGATGTCCATAACCATCTGCATCATTTTCCGGGCCGTCCGCTTCGATTGCTTATCGTCGCTGTCATATTGCCAGCCGGTGGAGTCCTGGACATGGCAGTGGCTGCACCGTACTCCGAGGGATGACGCAACAAAGTCCATGACCGCACTGAATTGAGACGCGGGGAGTCCCTTCAAGACCTGTATGTTTTTTTTCACCTGTTCGGCGGTTTTCTCTCCGCCCGGACTCGCTGATGGTTGGGCGTGGATGGATCGGGGCGCGACGAGCGTCAGCGACGCGGCGATGTATAATAGTGCGCATGATGCGGATGTTCTCATTAGGGGGTACTCCTTGAGGTTTTTAGGGGTTCCAGCGGCTTATCAACCGGGGAAAAAAGCTTCTCAATGTACAAATCTCAGCCCCGACTTGCAATTGATGAGAGTCCCGGGGAGAATCGAGCGTGCTCCGGGTTAGCAATTGCTCTTTGATAAGCCTCTGATTGTGGTCGGAGAGGAGGTTTTTCCATGTGCCATCAGAGATGGTGCATCGACAATCTCCGCACGTATTCTACTATGACGGGAAAAGTTATGAAGACTTTTGGGTTGTTCCCCCCGGCCCTCGATAAGGCTACTGTTCACGGGTGTTCTCTCCTTCCGTATTTCCCTGCCGGTCTCTCCACCTACGAATTGGTTCGTTTTTGCTGTCGTCGCGAACCGACAAACCTTCGCGCTGGTTTGTCGCTGATTGCCGACACCCAGGCCCGATTTCCGTCCTGATTTGAGCTTCCCTCAAGATTTTGCGAAGTCGTTCCATGGCATGAAGATTGATAGAATCATACATGGTCCGGTGCCCCAATTCTGAGAGGGTCTTCCGGTTGTTCACCATGAGTTTTGCCAATCAAGATCGGAGTATGCATGAGAATTCTTGCTCTTGCCATTTTGTTGATCCAACCTCTTAACCTCCCTAGCCAGTGGCGCCAAACGAGCGGCCCCGCCGGCGGTTACCCGGAATGCTTTGTTGTCAAGGGAGATACGATTTTTGCGGGGTCGTTTCTGGGCGGCGTGTTCAGATCAACCGATAACGGTGCCCACTGGGAACCCTCAAGTACGGGGATCCAGCTGAGCGTGGAAGTTCGTGCCCTCGGCCTCCATGGGTCGGTGCTCTATGCCGGCACAACCGGCGGAATCTATAAATCGACAGACGCGGGATCTACCTGGTTTCAGGCCAATTCGGGACTGGTCAATATGGAGATTATCGCGCTGCTCTCCTCCGGCGGCTCTGTCTTTGCAGGAGGTCATAATGGTGTCGGGGTTTTCAAGTCGACCAACGAAGGGGTCTCGTGGGAGGTAGATACGGTCGGCCTTCCGAGCAGCTTCTCGGTCACTTCATTTGTTGAATCAGGCGGCAAAATCTTCGCCGGAACGACCTCCGGCGTGTTCCGGTCGACCGATAACGGTGCAACCTGGACGGAAGCGAATGTCGGGCTCACGAATCTGAGCGTCAATACTATGGCGGTGATCAATGGGTCTATCCTCGCCGGCACCGGGGGCAATGGTGTTTTTGTCTCGACGGATGACGGCGATTCCTGGTCCGGAGGCCAGCTTGAGATTACTCTCGGCCTCGCTGTCCTGGGTTCCGATGTGTTTAAGTGCGGCCTGGCCGGGATCAGCCGCTCGACTGACGCTGGACTTACGTGGATCAGCGCGAATACGGGGATTCCACCGACGAATAATACACGGTCGCTCTGCGCGCTGGGTTCAACACTTTTCGTCGGGATGGGGAATAACGGTGAGAGGGGAGGGATCTATCGATCGACAGACTCCGGGGGAAACTGGACGGAGGCGAATACCGGTTATATCAATTCTCTGGTTTATTCCTTTGCCTCCGACGGGACGAATATTTTTTCGGGAACCTCCGATAGCGGGGTTCTCTCTAGCTCCGACAACGGGACGACCTGGACCCGGCTGCATGATTTCGGTACGGCCGTATTTGCCCTTTATTTCAAAGGGTCTGTGATTTTCGACGGGGAGGGGTCTTCTACAGGAAACGTTCATAGCTCGACGAATAACGGCACTACCTGGAATTATTCGGGTACGGGGATGCCGACTTCCGGAAGCGTGAGGGCTTTCGCCACAGCGGGGACGGATTTGCTTGCAGCGAGAAGTTCGAGCGGGGTGTACCGCTCGACGAATGACGGCGGGAACTGGACCTCTTCTGCCTCGGGCCTGACGAGTACATCCGTTACCTCGCTTCTCTCCGACGGGACGAATGTGTACGCCGGGACGAGCGGCGGTGTTTTTGTCTCTGCATCGGGAAGTTCCTGGTCAGCCAGAAATACAGGATATACGTCAAGCGTGTCTGCGATCGTCGAGAACGCCTCCTATCTGTTCGCGTCGTCCCCCTTCTTTGGCGTCTTTCGTTCGCCGATCGGCGGAGGGAGCTGGACTGCTGTCAATAACGGCCTGAGCGAACTTCACGTTCATGCGATGATTCTCTCGGGTTCGGCATTGATTGCCGGATCAAACGGCGGTGTGTTTGTGTCGACCGATAACGGGGATAGTTGGACACATATGAATGAGGGGCTGCTGAATCTGACGGTTCTCTCCCTCCAGGTTCATTCGGGTTATCTGTTTGCGGGGACCTCGGGGAACGGCGCCTGGCGACGCCCTCTCTCTGAGTTAACTGCTGTCCGGGAGGTGACGGATGCCGCCCCGGCCGGATTCAGTCTGAGCGAGAACTATCCGAATCCATTCAATCCGTCAACCCGCCTGAAATATTCGGTGGCAAAATCGGCCTTTGTTAGTCTGAAGGTTTATGATGTGCTCGGGCGCGAGGTGGCGACGCTCGCCAGCGGTGAGTTTCATCCCGGTACCTACGAGGTTTCATGGGATGCACGGAATTTTCCGAGCGGCGTGTATTTCAGCCGCTTCTCGGCCGGCTCTGTCACTGAAATCAAGTGTATGGTTCTTGCAAAATAATTTAGGAGTATTCCCATGAAAATATCTACGACTATTCTGATCGCGTTCGCGCTGCACTCCGCAGCGCTGTCTCAATGGGTGAAAACCAACGGGCCGGAGGGCGGCAGCGCCGGTATGGTATTCTATGATCCTGCGAGCGGGTATGTGTTTGTCGGCGGGAGCGGGTTCTATCGCTCAAGCGACAACGGGCTGAACTGGTCCCAGTGTATGGTGGGGATGAACGGGGATGACGCACCATCTACCATGGTCCGATCCGGTTCGACTCTTTTTGCAGGGAGTTTCGACAAGGTCTACGTCTCGACGAATAACGGGGATTCATGGATCCAGAGATCAAGCGGACTCCCCACCTCTGGCATGATGTCCATGGCATCCCTGGGCGGAAGTGTCGTGGTCGGCACCGCCGTGTATGCCATTTATCGCACGACGAACGACGGGCTAGACTGGACGAAGGC
Organism: uncultured Chlorobiaceae bacterium; assembly: GCA_964410105.1. Classification (GTDB taxonomy): domain Bacteria; phylum Bacteroidota; class Ignavibacteria; order UBA10030; family SZUA-254; genus CAYPFY01. The sequence continues at coordinate 24,132 of CAYPFY010000002.1, read as the reverse complement.
GACCGGCTTTTCCCCGTCCAATAATTATCCGGCGGCGATTATCGCAGTGGGCCCAAAGCTTCTGGCGGGACTCGGGGGAAAGGGCGTCTGGGCCTCAACCGATAGCGGTGCCTCCTGGACCCAGTCAAGCACAGGGCTCGGGAATACCCGATCCGTGAATTCGTTTGCATTAGCCGGAGGGAAAGTTTTCGCGTCAACGTCCGATTCTGCCATTCTCGTTTCGACGAATTCGGGCGCCAATTGGTCAGCCAGTGCTACGGGTATGAATTTCCGGGCAACTGTGGGAGCGCTCGCCACCGACGGGTCGTCGATCTATGCTCATGTCACCGGTGCCTATGGGGGGGCCGTCGATACGGGACTCGTGTACCGGTCAACCGATAACGGCGCATCCTGGGTCTCCGTAAAATCCAATCTTCAGTCGAAGAATGGTTTCAATCTCGGGATCGGAGCAGGCGGAAAGGTGTTTTTTTCGCACTGGGCAGGTCTCAGTGCCAGCACGAATGGGGGAGGGAGCTGGGCTTTGTCAAATTCGGGCCTCGCGAACGCGAATCCTCTGACGATGACAGTTCTCGGAACGACCCTCTTTGCCGGAGTCCCGGGCGGTATCACAAGGACGACCGACGAGGGGGCGACCTGGACTTATGTGAATAACGGCGTGTCGAGTGACGTGGGCGTGACGTCGATGGCGACTCGAGGTTCTTATGTGTTCGCCGGAACCTCGGACGGATCCGGAATCCTCCGATCCGGCGATAACGGCGCAACCTGGTCGCCTGCGAACGGCTCGCTCAGCGGATACTCTCTCCTGATAAACCGGCTGGCCGCCGGCGGGTCATCGGTGTATGCCGGGACTTTTCAAGGGCTCTACGTCTCGACCGACGACGGCGGGAGCTGGTCAGGACCGGCGACGGGACTTCCCGGATTCGGAAGTCCGCTCACGATTTTCCCGGACGGCGCCGATGTCTGGGCAGGTTTTGGGTCCTATGGCCTCTATCATTCGACGGATAACGGTGCGACCTGGACCACGGCCAATAATGGGCTGCCGGGTTTCAGCAAGGATGTCTGCTCTATAGTCCGGAATGGTTCAAATCTTTTCGTCGGCCTCACCAATGCAGTTAACGGCAATATCTATATTTCAACCGATAACGGGGGCCAGTGGACGGTCGCAAGTACCGGGATCCCGCGCTCCAGCTATCTTCTGACGATGTTTTCATCAGGCGGTTATCTTTTCGCCGGGTTTAATCATAACTCGCCGACTGTCGCAAAGGGTGTCTATCGGTCAGGCGATAACGGCGCAAGCTGGGTGCCGGTGAATGAGGGGCTTCCCGATCCTCCCTCTATCGCCGCTCTTGCCCAAGTGGGACAGTATATGTATGGATCGTTTCTGGGCGTGTGGAAGCGTCCATTCAGCGATCTGACCGGAGTCCGGGAGATTCCTGGAGCTGTGCCGAAGGAGTTTTCCCTGTCCCAGAATTATCCGAATCCCTTCAATCCCGCAACAGAGTTTGTTTTTAACATCCCCGGCTCTTTGGCGGGGAGGATGGCTTCGGTTAAAATCTTCGACGTACTCGGCCAGGAGGTCACCACCCTGGTCCATGAAGCCCTGCACCCCGGTTCCTATAAGGTGTCATGGAACGCAGGAGACCTGTCAAGCGGAATCTATCTGTGCCGGCTGCAGGCAGGCGATTTTACCGAGTTCAAAAAGATGACTCTGGCGAAGTAATGCGCCGGCATTTTTGGCACAGTGTTCCTGACTCCTGAACACTGTGCCGTCGGCGCGTTTCGAAGTTTCAACGGGATTCAGCCCTCGCTTTGTTGATCACCTTCCCGTGTAGAGGCCAGTCGGTTCTCGGGTAAAGCATGATGGGAGTACCCGACTGGTCTCATCACTCCCGACACTTTCCTCCGACGATCTTCTTCGATTCAGTTGTCATTCTCGCTTCCCCATGCTGCCTGGAATGGATACGGCGGGGCTTAACTTGATGTTGACCTGTCTTATTGTAATATTTGAACACAACGGAACCGGGAATCATCGTGGTAAAGATCAGTCCTGATTGAGCCGAGCTCCTTGGTCGGCCCATCCTCTCTCGCGTAAGCTCATCAGCTCGCGACTGCGAATATCCCGTGCACGTGTTGCAGAAAAATCTATGATTGTCATGAAATTTGGCGGCACCTCCGTCGAGGATGCCAATGCTTTGCGAAACGTCTGCCAGATTATCGCCGGCCGGGTCGATCGAAAGCCTCTTGTCGTGATGTCTGCCTGCGCGGGTGTGACGAATGCCTTGCTCCGACTTTCCCGCGGTGCTGCCGAGGGGTGTCTTGATAAATCCCTTGACGATGTCTCTATGCTGAAGAAAAGGCATTTCAGGATCGCCGATGAGCTCTTGGGGAAAGAATCTGCCGGTGCGGTCAAGGAGAATCTGGCCCCGCAGTTTGACGATCTTTCGCATCTTGCAAAAAGCATCGCGGTCGTCGGCGAGGTTACTCCGCGTCTTCTCGATCAATGCGCCTCCCTGGGCGAGCGGTGGTCATCTTTGCTGCTTGCTTCCGCTCTGCGGGAAAGGAATCTCTCGACCTGCCTCCTCGATGCCGGCGAGATTATCATTACCTCTGACGATTTCATGCGCGCCGAGCCGCTTTTTGACCGGATCGAATCAAGGGCCCGTGAGGTGATCCCGCCCGTGCGTGAAGAGGTTATTATTACTCAGGGATTTGTCGGCGCGACGGAAAAGGGGATTACGACAACTCTGGGTCGCGGCGGATCGGATTATTCGGCCGCCATTTTTGGCTCCGCCCTCGGTGCCGAAGAGATTCAGATATGGACGGATGTCGACGGTATGCTGACCGCCGATCCCTCTCTCATCCCCGGGGCGCGGCTTATCAGCGATTTATCGTTCAGTGAGGCCGCAGAGCTTGCCTATTTCGGGGCGAAAGTTCTGCATCCCAGCACGATCCTGCCGGCGATGAAAAAGAATATCCCGGTGAGGGTGCTGAATTCCCGACGGCCGAACGTCGAGGGGACCCGCATCACGATGCAGCCAAAGGTTCAGGCGGATTTCGCCGTGAAATCGATCGCCTATAAAAAAGGTATCACCGTCATTACGATCCAGAGTACCCGCATGCTGATGGCGTACGGATTTCTCTCCCGCGTGTTTGAGGTTTTTAAGGTTTTTGAAAAAAGTATCGACGTGGTCGCTACGTCAGAGGTGGCCGTGTCCCTCACCGTCGACGACGATGAGGATCTCGAGCCGATCGTCCGTGAGCTCGGCGCGTTTGCCGAAGTGTCCGTGGAAAGGAAGAAGGCGGTCGTCTGCGTCGTAGGAGAAAATCTGAAATATACGACCGGGATCGCTGGCCGGGTGTTCGACGCCCTGGGGCGCGCAGGGGTGAATGTGGAACTGATTTCTCACGGGGGGTCGGAGATTAATCTTACGTTCGTGATCAGCGAAGATCATATTCTCCCCGCCGTAGAGTCGCTGCACCGGGAGCTTTTCCCGACTCCCGATTAGTTGTTCAGGGGCTTATCCCGCCTATGCGCCTGGCCGCCAGGGCAGCGTACTCTTTGCTGATCTCGTATCCGACAAATTTTCTTCCGCTTCTTATTGCTGCCATGCCCGTTGTCCCGCTTCCCATGAAAGGGTCGAGGACGACATCCCCCTTGAAGGTGTAGAGCTGTATGAGCCGTCTCGGCAGCTCCTCCGGAAACGGGGCCGGATGCCCGACTTTCCTCGCCGATTCCGATTTCATGGTCCATATGGACTTCGTCCATTCAAGGAATTGTTCACGTGATATGGTGTTTTCCCTGGGATCGCGGGAGTATGTTCCTTTCGAGAAGATTAAGATGTATTCGTGTATGTCCCTCAGGATGGGGTTGGCCGCCGATTGCCAGCTCCCCCATGCCGTCGACGGACTAGCGCTTGCCGCCTTGTTCCATATGATTTCTCCCCGCATGTTGAATCCGATGTCTGTCATCATGCGCGAGATGTGATCCGAAAGGGGTATGTACGGCTTCCTTCCCAGATTCGCGACGTTGATGCAGGCTCGACCCCCTTCGACGAGGACGCGATGTGTCTCGGAAAAGACTTTTTTCAGGAGCTCCAGGTATTCGGCCAGCGTGAGGTCGTTGTCATATTCTTTTGAGGCGTTGTAGGGAGGAGAGGTGACCATCATGTGTATGCATCCGGAAGGAAGCTCCCTCATGTTCTCCGAGCTTCCGACGATTACTCTATTCTGATGTTTCGCCGGCAGCCTTTTTTCCGCGAGCGGCACCGATTTCGCGGTTTCGAACGAATTGTAAAGCCGGGATTTGTAGAATCTCGAGGAATCGTGGCTTATTCTCCCCTTCGTGCCGAAGGAGCTTGTTTCGGTCCCCCTTTTTTTCTTTTTGTGAGCCGCAGATGAATTCTTCATTGGGATCCGCGGTAAGTTCGAAGCGATTTGGACTTTTCCAAAAGTTCGCTGTAAATCCTCTCATACTGGGGCGTCGCGATGTTTTGTTTCTTCCCGGATTCGACAATGTAACCGGTCAATGACTCTACCTCCGTTTTCCCCCCTTTTTTGAAATCTCTGTGCATCGATGAGGTGGAATCAGGGGGGAGAGCGGATATTTTTTGGAGGGTTCTCTCTATTATGTCATCCCCGAATCCGGCCTCCCTGGCCACGGCTTTCACCTCCTCCAGCAAACTCTCAAGCAGTCGCCTGTCATCGGGCGTGCTGAGTATGTCGCCGATGGGACGATCCAGATAGGAGGTGATGGTGCCCAAAGGGGAGATGAATATGTATTTTTCCCAGATTGTCCTCAAAATTTCTTCCGATACCCGGCCGTCTATCCCGGCCTCGGCAAAGACGTTTTCCATGTGGTAAATCTTTAATCCCGCCTCCTCTTTTCCTCCAAAGTACATCGTGTGGATGTCGCCGGTCTGCTCCACAAGTCCCGGCGATTTCTTTCTTGATATGAGGTAAATGCACCCGGACCAGATATCTGTGCCCGGATACATGCTTGTGAGCCTTTCGGTTGCGTCAACCCCATTCTGTAACGGCAGGATGGAGGTTTTTTCCCCGATGCACGGCTTCATGATCGTCATCGCCTGTTCGAGATCGTATGTCTTCACACAGCAGATGATGAGGTCAAGGATGCCAAGCTCCTCGGGCTGGCTCGTGACAAGAGAAGGACGTGCGGTGATCTCCCCGGCGGGCGTGATCAGCCTGAGCCCGTCCGACGCGATGGCCTTTGCCGCTTCTCCCCTCGCGAGGACCCCTACCTCCACCGCCGGGGACAGGTCGAAAGTTGCCGCGAGTTTGGCCCCGATGTACCCGCCCACTCCCCCCACGCCGACGATCCCGATTCTGATCCTCTTGCCCACCGCTACGCTCTCAATCCTTATTATGATAAAGGTTCGTCAAGTGCAAAGTTTACAGCAGCCCGTGCGTGTATGAGGGTTGTGTCGAACAACGGACAGCCGGAGTCGGATTGTTTGACAAGGAGCGGGATCTCCGTGCAGCCAAGTATTATCCCTCCCGCTCCGTCACTCTGCATCTGTTTTATGATGTCGATGTATTTCTTCTTCGTTTCATCTCGGAATATGTCCCGTCCGAGCTCGTTGAGTATCGAGGAGTGGATGAACTCGCGCTGGTTTTGATCTGGTATGTTCGTTTGAATGCCGTGCTGTGAAAGGGTATCGGCGAAAAAAGGCTCCTCCATGGTGAATCGCGTTCCCAATAACGCTACCCGCGTGATTTTCTGCTTCACAATTTCCCGCGCCGTGGCCTCGGCCAGGTGGATGAGCGGCACGCCAATGCCCGCCTGCACCCTGCCGGCAAGCTTGTGAAGAGTGTTCGCACAGAGGAGGATGCAGTCCGCCCCCACATTCTCCAGTTGCCGCGCATGTTTTGAGAGCATGTCTCCAATGGTCTCCCACTCACCTGAGTTTATCAGGGTGAGGATTTCCCCCATGTTTAATGAGTAAAGAAGGATTTTGGCGGAGTTTATACCCCCCAGGCGCTCGTTGGTGAGGCGATTGATTGCTCTATAATACTCGATGGTCGATATCCATGTGGTCCCCCCGATTAATCCCACGGTTTTCATGCTCTTTTCCGCGCTATGACTGTCTGTTGGTGGTTGTCTTTATTATAAATATCAACGATCGAAAGGCTGCTTTCTCCCAGAAACTTCTCGACGGTTTTGAGCTCATAAGCAACGGCGGCTTCGGGATACCGGAGGCTGTCGACATAACAGTCATCCAGTTTGTGCGAAAAAGTCCAGCGGTCTCCCAGCCTCGGTCTGACGAAGTCAAGGAGGAAGAGGGTCATGTGCAGGTGGCCGCCGGTAAAGAGTACTCTGCCCGATTCTTTAATGTAATGGGCAAAATCCTTGCTCAGGAGATGGCTGTAGAGGGATACCGAAATGATGAGCGAAACGCTGCCATCGCCCGCAGGGAAGGTGTATTCTTCCACCGGTTTGCCGTCCGGATTGTAGACTTTGCTGTAGAGATCCGCGTGGTAGAATTTTATTCTCTCATTTTGAAGGTTGTTCTGACACCATTCGATCATTTCCCGGTCAACGTCCTGCCCCGCATAACTCCCCGCGCCACCGAGAAACCGGGACAGGGCAATGGCATTGCGCCCGCATCCGCAGCCGAGCTCGAGGACCGATGAATTTTTCGCTAGAAATCCCCGCCCGCTCAGTTCGGTCACAATCATTTTTCCGGATTCGATGAATTGCTCGTGGTTTCGTATGATCCGGTTTCCTACGCCGATTTTCATTCTCAATGAAGCCGGGGGTAATTCACGCCATTCTTCATGCCCCCGCCTTATGTAGCCGTCCACCATGTCAAGGATCGGGGCCAGGGGGGTCCTCGCAAGGACGGGCACCGAAGGGACCAGGAGTCTAAGTATTCTGTCCTTTTTCATCAAACGACGAAATATAAGAGTATCACACATCGCGTTCAAGCCTGCGGCCCGTCCGGTTTTTCCCCGTGTGACTAATTCGGTTGCGGGACCGGCGGAGGATTATTTGGAACTCAGAATGGATGGCGCCGTAGCATGTTTGCGCTTTTGATTTTGATGGTTTTTCGTGTTGTCCTCCGATGGCTGAACGTCATCCCTGTGACTCTTCGCTTTACGCTGCTCTTCAATGATTACCCGTGGTGATGCGCCGCACTATATCATTGCCGGAATTTGAGTTAATTCGGGGTCCGGCATGTTAATTTTTAACTTGATTCTTCCCCAAAATCTCAATTTATTGAAACGACACGTTTTGTGTAATGGCGGCTGCGGAGTTCCTCCCCGTTTTTCACGCTTTCTGACTATGATCGCTCGACATACGTTTGCGCTGATCTGCTGGGTTTCGTTTTCGTTTGCCGCTCTTGCCCAGGATATTGAGCTGGAAACAGCCACGATCCATGACCAGAATATTTTTGATATTTACTCCGCTACGCCCGACCAGATTACTCAGCTGCAGCTGAATGCATCACACGACTGGGACGCAAATCAATTTACTTTTTCCGCATCCTATGTCGGGGCTTTTTTCCGGTTCAATGATCTTTCGGCGCGCAATTATCACCTCCATGCCCTTACGGTCGGTACGTCGTATCAGTTTTACGGCGGTGAGGACGATCCTCCCGATTCTTCCGGGAATCCCGCCGGAGCGCCATCAGGGATCTCTCATGCCGATAGCCTCGATCGCTTTCTGAGCCTCACGCTGCTCGGGGCATCACAGTTTGATAAGATTGAATTCGAGCAGTATGACAATTCCAGGATCCAGGGGTCTCTTCAATTCCGGCAGCCTCTGGGAAGCCTGCTTGTTTCCTGGCCTTCGTATTCCCTCACCTATCGCTCCTATCCCAATCTGCCGGGCCTCACGAATGTGGAACATCTGCTCTCTCTCGGGATTACGGGCTCCACCGCGCCGAGGGGTTCGTTCACCGCGGGGTTCTCCTACGGGATCAAGCATTATCCCTTTACGACCGTGCATTCGTTCATGAGGGGGTCGGCCTCGACAGGGGTCGGCAAAGGGGGCGCTTCCGGTGGCTTGTATACTGTCAGCGACACGATGAGTATCGGCCACGTTGCCCAGCCTCATGCGAGTCTTCAGATCAAACAGGCCTTTCCCCCCGGAACGGTTTTCATCGCTCAGTTTACGCGCTATGCAAATCCTTCGACGACAGCCAGAACTCTGAGGGGCCAGGTGGGGAATACAGGGGAGGATGATTTTTTTGCGGGGAACGCCGTCGCCCGGGGAGAGGTTTTTGACGATCACTACGCTTTTTCAGCGAATGAGATTTTTCTGCAGATCGACCAGACTTTTCCGTTTGCATTGACGCTGACGCTGAGGGGCCAGTATGCATCGAAAAAATATTCGACGCCTGCTTTCGATCTTTCCGATACGCTGCTTATCGCCGATCACCGCCTGGATGACCGCTGGGAAGGGGCTGCGGTTCTGTCCCGCCCGTTCGCACTGGGCGCGGCCAGAACTCTCGAGGCGCGGGCGGAGTTGCATTATTTCCGGAATGAGTCGAACGCTCCCTATTATGATTTCAGAAAAAATACGTTTATGCTTGCTGTCGGAGTTGAATTTTAATTCTATGCGCATTCTGAAAGTATTGCTGCTTGTCGCCCTTTCCGCTACGCTGAGTTTTGCTCAGTGGACCTGGAAGTCTCCCTCTCCGCAGGGGAATACTCTTCTCAGCATGCAGTTTGTCGATACAGCCCAGGGATGGGCGGTCGGCGAATACGGGACGATCATTCATACGTCCGACGGCGGCCGTTCGTGGGATGAACAGGAGTTCGGGAGTACAGATAATATTCTCGGCCTCTCCATGGTGACGAGCTCAGTGGGATGGGCAGCCGGAGATAACGGCTCGGTTCTCCATACGACGAACGGAGGAGATGACTGGATCGATCAATCGAGCGGCACGAGCGCCGGCCTCAACTCGGTGTTTTTTGTGGATGCCCAGAACGGCTGGGCCGCAGGCGATAACGAGACGATCATCCATACGACAAACGGCGGCCTGGTCTGGTCATCCCAGCATTTGGCCGGACCGGCAGTCAGTATTAATGAAATAATTTTCATCGATCTGAATAACGGCTGGGCCGTCGGAAGTAATAAGTCGGTTTTCATGACGACCGACGGCGGCACGACGTGGTCCAAATCAGTCATCGGGTTTGGTTCCGCCTCGTATCTCAGTATCAACTTTGTCTCCTCCACTCTCGGGTTCATCGCCGGGACGGGCGGGACGATTCTCCGGACCGATAACGGCGGAACCTCCTGGTCCCCCGTCAGCTCCGGGGTCTTGACGAATCTCAATCAGGTGGTGATGCAGAACTCTGTCGTTGGCTGGATAGCCGGCGACGCCGGGGTTTTGCTGAAAACCCTGAACGGAGGGCTTTCCTGGTCCGTGGGCTCTATCGCGGGCGGTTTTGATATCAACGGGCTCTCGAAGTTCTCCGGAAAGCTCTGGACTTCGGGCGAACTGGGGACAATTTTTCTTTCCACCAATAGCGGCGTCGCATGGTCCGGTCTCGATGCCGGCCCCCGGCTGAGCGCCAATTGGATCGATGCGCCCTCAAGCTTGGTCGCCGTCGCCGTCGGCCAGACTGGTCTTATTATGCGGACGACGGACGCCGGCCTTTCATGGACGAAACAGGCTTCGCCCGATTCTACCGTTTCCTGCTACGGTGTGAAGTTTGCTGATGCGAGCCACGGATGGGCCGTCGGTGATCACGGCTCAATTTTCAGGACGGTCGACGGCGCGTCCTGGTCGAGCCAGTCCAGCCCGACCTCTGCGGCGCTTCTCGGGATAACTTTTGCAAGCGCGTCGGAAGGATGGATCGCCGCCGGCGATTTCGGAACTTTTGGCGGCCTGATTCTGCATTCCTCCGATGGCGGCGGTTCCTGGACCGTCCAGAATCCAAGCCTGCCGCATATCGCCTACGGTTTGTCTTTCCCAACCTCCCTGTCGGGATGGGTCGTGGGTGAGCAGGGGATGATCGTCCATACGTCGAATGCCGGCTCATCCTGGCAGCCCCAGTCAAGCGGGGTTGCGAATGCTCTGTACTGGTGCTCTTTCTCGGACGGAATGAACGGCTGGGCGGTGGGGGATACCGGCACGATTCTCCGTACGACCAACGGGGGCGCTTCGTGGACCCGCCAGACGACCGGGGTGACAGATATTATTTACTCCGTCGTCGCACGAACGGCACTTGATGCTGTCGCCGCCGGCGATAACGGGGTGGTGCTCTATACCTCCGACGGAGGCCAGACCTGGCAGGCGCAATATACCCGTACGCTTCACTCCCTCTTCGGGATAGCGCGCTCCGGTTCTTCAACCGTCTGGGCAAGCGGGGATTATGGATCGGTTCTGGCGAACGATATTCCTCTTCCGCCCAGCGGCAATGTGTCGGGCATAGTTTTCGATGATCTTAACAATAACGGTTCCCTCGATACGGGTGAGCCGGTTCTTCCGGGGCGAAAGGTGAGGCTGGGAGGCGATCGGATCGATTCGACGTCGTCCGGAACGAACGGGGCGTTCCTTTTTTCAGGGCTCTCCAACGGCTCCTATACTCTCTCAGCCGATTCTCTGACGAGCTGGACCCAGACGATGCCCCCGTCGTCTTATGGTTTTACGCTCGATGCCCTGAATCCGAATTTTTCAGGGAATTTCGGGTTTTATTCTTCAAACACGAAGGGTTATCCGGTGTCCGGCCGGTGGAATCTTGTTTCAGTTCCGCTGGTGGTGGGCGACCCGCGGAAGACAACTCTCTTTCCCTACGCTTCCTCCACGGCCTTTGCCTTCGAAACAGCCTATCAAATCAAGGATTCTCTGCGACACGGCATAGGCTACTGGCTGAAGTTTCCACAAAATTCTACCGCTTGGCTGACCGGACTGCCTATGCACTCTGATACGATCCACGTTCTGGCGGGCTGGAATCTGATAGGCTCGGTCTTTGATTCGATTCCCGCCTCCACTGTGTCCTCAGATCCTCCGGGGATTATGGCTTCAAATCTGTTTGAGTTTTCCGGGAGCTATAAGATTGCAACGTCGATCCTTCCGACGAGAGGTTATTGGGTGAAATCGCATCAGGCGGGATCTGTCATTCTCCCCGCTCCCTCATCCGCTCTTCGTTCCGGGACGTCACCGCCCGATCTCTCAGGATTTAACCGGCTCACAATCTCGGATCCCGACGGGAATTCCGCTACCCTCTATTTTGGGTTCTCGCAGTTTTCGGGCGAATTCGCCTTGCCCCCCGCACCTCCCCCGGATTGCTTCGATGCCCGATTCGCCGACGGGAGTTTTGTGATGGTTCCCCGCCAGGAGGGGTCGGTTTCCGATGTTAAACTGCAGAGTTCAAAACTTCCGCTGACAGTGTCGTGGGACATCCGGCAGCCGGGCTATCGGTATTACATGAGAACCTCAGAGAAGAGTACTGAGCTTTCAAGCTCGGGGAGGATTTCGCTCAACAATCTTGACCTTGCCCTCGGTTATGAAACGTCGTCCCTGCCTCATTCGTACTCGTTATTTCAAAACGCCCCCAATCCCTTTAATCCGGCCACAAATATCCGCTTCGCTCTCCCCGTGATGAGCCGGGTTCGCCTCTCTGTTTTCACAATTCTCGGTCAGGAGGTCGCTGCTCTCGTCGATGGAACGCTCGATGCCGGATATCACGAGGTTACGTGGGTCCCCGCCACCTCAAGCGGAGTTTATTTTTATCGGATCGACGCATCAGCCCTGGATGGGCAATCGCCTCCGTTCGCCCAGGTCCGCAAGATGCTTTATGTGAGATAAGGACATTTGATACCTAAGCTCCGTTAATTTTCTCAGATAGCCGCAGTTTCTCTTAGTGAGCGATATCGGAGGCTTTTCCTGCGTTTGTTTCGATTATTCATTTCAAGAGTTGCTCTCCCAGACGGTTGCGGTGGACTACCGGTACTTTCTTAGAGCTTTGTCTAAGAAACCTCTGAACAGCTGAGGATCGTCGATCCAGGCACAGTGACCCGCATCTTTTATCGTAAGCACCTCGACGTTTGGAAGCGCTGCCATTATCCTTCTATTGAGTCCAGAATTTAGGTCGGCATAATCATGGTCGCCTACAATAACAGTTATCGGATAAGGATGTGCCATAAGTGCGTTTGTGAAATCCCAGTGTTCAGGCATCGAACTTATCGTTGCTTCAGCCGCTTTGCCGCTGTAGAAGACCCCCCTTCCCCCTTCTCTCATCTGCCGCCATCGATCCACATGAAAGATATTGGCAGAGGCGAATTTTATCCTCCATCTGTACGATTCCTCTTTTTCACTTAGATTACGTCGCTCGAGTCCGTACTTTCGATATTCGTCAGCGACCTCTGACCTCTGCAACACAAGGGCCTCGGCAGCGTGACCGGACTTGGTGGCATAAGACTCCAGATTGTCGGCACTGTCATTAGGTATTTTTGGCGGTATCGGTCCGAGCAGGACAAGACCCTTCACGTTTGCTGGATACATCTCGAGGTAAGACATGGCCAGGAACGTTCCCATTGAATGAGCCAGAAGTGTCATTCTCTGGAGGTGAAACTCCTTCCGAAGTTTCTCTAAGTCTTCAACATGTTTCGCTACCGAGATCTTGCTGCTATCGGAGCAAGGAGAGCGGAGTGAACCTCGCTGGTCGTACAGAACGAAATGATACTCAGCGTCCAATCCTTGAAGAGGATCGAAGAGGTAACTATGCTCTCCACCCCACCCACCATGCAAGACAACCACAGTGTCGCCTTTACCGAATTCTACGACATAGAGCTTGGCGCTGCTGTCGCTTGTTGTCATGTACCAGTAGTCTTTCACGGGGGTGATTTCCTGACCGTAGCAAGTGATTGCGATGAGAAGAAGGGCGCTAAACCCCCACAGCATTGTTCGAGTCGTAGTATGCATTGTCAATCACCAGAGGAGTTAGAAGATTTGCCTAAGTCAACATACGTAAACGCGTGGATCAGGTTGCGCGTATGTGGGATGTAGGGTTTAATCGGGGGTGACCACTTGCGGTTAGGCCGTTGACTTTGAGGGATGCGTACTTTAGTCGCTTGCAGGGCCTTCGCCAGTCAAATGGCTCTTCCTTAAAAATTTCTTCGGAGCCTGTTCTGCCCAGCCTTGGAGGTGAAAACTCCTCGTTACGGGTTGAGTCATTCCTGAAGGCTTCAAAGATCAGAAGACTAAGGAAAAGTGAGCAACATATAGAGTGCCGACAAACTGCCTCCAATGTACCGCTGGAGCGACCGGCAAATCCTAGACGCTGCTCGGAGGCAGTCATTCAACATTCAAAAAAAGTAGTTACTCACCCAGATTCCCGGATATCCCTGCCATGGAAAGGTTGGTTACGTTGCTTTTCTGAGTTACATGACTTACCTTCCTTGTATCAACAGGGGGGAATCTAAACGCTTCATTCGTTGCTCCAATCTCTTGAATGGGATCAGCTTCTCGAATCACGTTATGATATCGGCCGAATGAACAGAGAATTTCCTCTCCGTAGCGTTTGAAACCTATGTGTGATTCTAGTGCCGGAAATCACAACCTCCTGTCGAACCTGACCGTCTGAATTGTGCTCCCTAGTGGGGGAATGCGTGAGTGCTCCTCTTTGAGTTTGCTCAGAGCGTCCTTCCATGCGAATCTGAATGTTTAGGTACCCATTCGAATGCGCTTTCAGCCACAATTTCGCGTCTGGTATCATCGTTCCACTTTTGACCAGTTGCGACAGAATCCTTGCCCTATGATGGCCCGTCTAATGTCGATTGGGTCCAATTAGTGCTCAAACCTATCCTGCTCATCGTGCCGGCACTCTCCATCTCCACTTTGACGCAGGCTCAATGGGCAACATCAGCCCATGCCGATAGTGCCCTCTGCCTCATCCCTGGATTCGAGCCCGGCCTCTTGACATTCGATGATGGCAGTTCGATCGTTTCCGGCACGCTTGAAAACTATATTTTCCTCATGAAGTTAGACGGCGCGGGTAATCGAATCTGGCCCAATTACGTCTTGGCACATCACAATGATACCACCATGAATTCCGGCGGATCTGGTCTCGTGAATGACGGGGAGGGTGGATTAATTCTTACCTGGGCAGACCATCGGGGGGCAATGCAGGATCAATATGGCTTTTTTAATGACGCCATTTATATGCAACACGTCGACTCATCCGGACGCATTCTCCTTCAGGCAGGGGGGGTTCAGGTCGCGCCGGCCTATACCGGGAGGAAAGCAGGTGATGAGGTCTCTGACGGCTCTGGAGGAATAGTTTTTCTTGTGATTGATTCGGATTTTTACCATGCTGGAGCAACCAATACGACTCGCCTCTGGGCAACCAGATATGACGGTCAGGGGAAGCGAGTGTGGGAGGTCGATATAGATTCGGGCACCACACCCGATGCATTCATTCGCTTTGGAGCGGTCAGATTCGGGAATTTCGCCTACTGGACGATCATGCGTTATGGAGCTTACATGACCCTCATTCTGGGGGTAGATGACCCGTCAATTCAACGTCCGTATTGGGCTAACGATGGACTCAACGTATCGTGGAAAGATAGCATCCTATTCCGTCTGAACATTACGGGATCTATCTCTATGCTGAAGATCGGAATCAATGGAGACACGCTTTGGAATCGCCCTCTTACGCTCCCTGATGGATGCATCGGCGGAGCAAATGTTCGCACTGAGCTTCTTATCCCGACCAACGACGGAGGAACTTACTTTGTGTACCTGTGCGGCGACACACTATTCAAGTTCGACAGCGTTGGCAATTACCGGCAACTTGCGCTCAATGGCATCGGTGGAATCTCACGATACGTCTTCTCGGATGGAGGAGACGGAATAATCGGGGTAAATGATAGCCTCCAGACTCAAAGGTGGGATGGCAATGGTGTGCCACTCTGGGGTTCATATTTCCACCTGCTGGAGGATCCGGGGAACGCCTACTTTAAAGTCTACGGAGGCGATAATCGTGGCGGAGTGATGACAGCTTTTTGGACTGTTTCGGGGTGCATCAGGGTCCAGCACTCAGGTCACTTCGGGAAACTGGGAATTGTGACGGATGTGCCTCAAACACAAAGCGTGCCTATGCAATACACCCTACTCCAGAATTACCCTAATCCTTTTAATCCTACCACGACGATTAGGTATTCGCTAGCACGCCGATCCAATGTAAAGCTTACTCTTTTTGATTTCCTGGGGAGAAAGTTGCGGAACCTGGTCGATATCGAACAGGAACCTGGTGAACATGAGGTGACATGGGACTGCACGGGCTTTTCGAGCGGAATTTACTATTATCGGCTACAGGCAGGTCCTTTCACACAGACCAGGGCTCTCATGGTGATAAAATGAAGCTCACACTTCTCGCCGCCGCCGTGACGATGATCTCCGGCTGCCATAAGACGGATAACCCCGTGGATGTCCAACCGCGCGAGAGCGGCTACGGGTCCGGGGCGATTTCTTTTGTGGAAACCGATAGTACGCGGCTGGGTTTTTCCGGAAATTATAAACCAAGCGCCAGCTTTTCTTCCGACACGGCCGGCCAGGGGGCAGGGGGCTTCATCCATGATACGACCCGCAGCGGAAAACCTCTCAGGGGGATGACGGCCGGCTATTATCATACGATGCGGAATGGTCTGCTGGATGAACGGCTTCTCGACATATCTCTCTACGCGCCCGGTTCCCTCGGACCGGGCAGTTTTGCCATTCTCCGCTCCGATTCAGCAGGGGCGGGTTTGTATGCTTCGGTCACTTTTCTGTCATACTCGGATTCTCTCGGGGAGTACTTTGTGTACCAGGGATTCTCTGGCTCGGTGACGGTCGAGTCCGCAGATACCCGCCTGAAGGGAACTTTTTCAGGAGTTTTCCGAGGGCTCCCGCCCGATACGACGCGGTTTGTGCACGTTGCCTATGGTTCGTTCGATGTCGAGCCGGTTCATTACTATTTCGACTACTAGGGCTCATGAAACCGTCTATCAGGGTTTTGTTCGTCGCCGGGCGTGAAGCATTTTGTGCTCCGGCCTCCGGGAGAAGACCGCGTGATTCCGTGATTTGACGATGACTTTTGCGCCGCCCCCCTTCGTCACAGGGTTACAATGCCTGACGTGCAGCAGCCGCTACGCCTACGGTAATCTGTTTACATGTACCCGCTGCGGCGGGATTCTTGATGTACAGTACGATTATGATTCCGCCTCGAGGAGTCTCGGGGATCTCTCCTCCCGCCCTCCCGATCAGTGGCGGTACAGAGAGTTGCTCCCGGTGTCGCCCCAGATCCCTCCGCCATACCTTCACGTCGGATGGTCCCCGGTGTATGAGGTTCCCCGCCTCGCCCATGCTCTAGGAACCCGGAAGCTTTTTCTGAAAGACGAAGGACGTAACCCCACCGGCTCGTTCAAGGATCGCGCAAGCGCCATCGCCGTGCTGAAGGCACGGGAGTTCGGCTTCACGTCGGTTGCCTGCGCCTCCACCGGCAATGCCGCTTCCTCCCTTGCCGGTTTCGCTGCCGCGACAGGTCTTCAATGTTTTGTCTTCGTTCCTGACACTACGCCCGAGGCGAAAATTGCACAGCTGCTGATTTTCGGTGCGACGGTGCTGAGGGTCGAGGGGTCGTATGACGAGGCATACCACCTGTGTAAACTCGCCTGCGATCAGTTCGGATGGTATAGCAGGAATTGCGCGACAAATCCTTTCCTTGTGGAAGGGAAGAAGACCGCAGGGCTTGAGATCGCCGAAGCTTTCCCCAAAGTGCCGGACTGGATCGCCGTGTCCGTCGGCGATGGCTGCACGATCGGCGGGATCGGCAAAGGCTTCGGCGAGATGAAAATTCTGGGGATAATAGACCGCATTCCACGCCTGCTCGGTGTGCAGGCGGAGGGGGCAAGCGCCCTTGCGGATGCGTTCAGTTCGGGAAGAAGCCCGGTCCCTTCCGGGACATCTACTATCGCCGATAGTATCGCGGTGAAAAATCCGCGGAACTGGAGCCGTGCTATCCAACAGGTAAAATCGTCCGGAGGCGATATGGTCACCGTCTCCGATGAGGATATTCTTGGCGAAATGCGGATGACGGCCCGCCTGGGCGCTGTGTTCGGTGAACCTGCCGGGGCGGCGTCGATCGCCGGGATTAAGAAGGCGGTTGAAATGAATATTATTAAGTCGAACGAATCGGCGCTTGCCGTCGTCACGGCCAGCGGCCTCAAGGATTTTCAATCCGCCCGTAAGGCGGCCGGTCGTGAATATCTTGTAAAACCGTCGCTGGATGCCGTCGCCGAGGCGCTTTCCTCTACCGCCCTGGACGTAGGGTGATCAGCGCTGTTATTCTCGCCGCAGGCTCGTCATTCCGGATGGGCCGCCCCAAGGCTCTTCTTACCTATCACTCGATCTCATTCGTGCAGCATATCGCCGGCATCTCAGAGGAGGCTGGCGCCGGCGAGGTTGTTATCGTGCTCGGGGCCGATGCCGAAGTGATCGGGAAAGAGCTGGGGTGGTTCCGCGGGATTCTTGCGGTGAATAAGGGGTGGACGAAGGGTCAGCTGGGTTCGATTATCTGCGGCCTCGATGCAATCTCCAAAAATGCGGATGGTGCTATGGTCTGGCCGGTCGATCACCCGGCCGTGAGCGCGTTAGCGATTAAAGATCTGATTCAGGCAGCAGCGATAAATGCTGGGAAGATTATTGTGCCGGTTTACGGGAAAAGACGCGGACACCCGGTGATTTTTCCTTCAGTTTTGTTTGGGGAGATTCGCAAGGCCCCCGCGGATGTGGGCGCACGGTTTGTTGTCGGCGCCCATTCCCGCGATGTCGTTGAGGTACGAACTTTAGAGCCCGGTGTCGTGCTTAATATCGACACGCCTGAAACCTACGGGGCTCTTTAATAAGGATCACATGGATCTCATCCACCATTCATCCCCCTTCCGTGTGATCCCGGGTTACTCACGTCGCCTGAAGTTTCTCCGCTGTTTCTTCATGGACTCGTATTTCTCTTTCTGCGGGGCCGTAAGGAGCGCTTCGATTTTTACGTCCGCCGAATCCATCATGGCCCCTATGAGCTGCATCCGCTGCTGCCTGTCGACAGAATCGGGAATTGCTTTCCGCTGACTATCGGTGTTCTCAAAAATTGTGAGAATGCCCTTTATCTGAGAGCTGTCAAGATTCAGTGAATCCCTGAGCCGCCCGACCCGCTGCTCCGGTGTGAATTGCATGCGCTGGGCCTGTGACTGGACCGCAAGGATCAGAATGAGTGGTATGACAATCATGTACTTTTGCATAGCTTTTCTCCTTTAAATCTTTGATTGCTGCCGGACGGGATGGTTTAATCCCGGAAGCTTAAACTACGTTAATTTCGCCGTGTCTAAGTTTTTGATGAATTTTTCCGGGTCATGAGGAGTTTTCTGCTGATATTGTTATGCTCATCTGCTGCAATGGGCCAGGCCGATATTCTCGGCCGTGTGATCAACAGCAAGAATAATGCCCCGCTTGTCGGCGTTCATCTGAAACTCTCCTTCCAGGATGATTCGACACAAAATTTCTCCGCTGCGACCGGACCGGACGGGGTTTTCAGATTCTCCGGGATCAGATTCAGCGCGTATGTTCTTGACGTTTCGTCCGTCGGGTTCTCGAAAATTTCGAAAAATATCCGGGTGGATAAGGATTCAGTCGATCTGGGAGATTTTCTTCTGACTGAAAGCCTGATCCCCCTGAGCGGCGTGACGATTGAAGGCAGACTCCCGCCTGCCGCCCAGAAGGCCGATACGACGGAGTATAACGCCCGGGCTTTTAAGACAAACCCCGACGCCGTCGCCGAAGATCTGGTCGCAAAACTACCCGGCGTGACAGTGGAGCAGGGGACTGTCAAAGCGCACGGCGAAGATGTTCAGCAGGTGCTTGTCGACGGCCGCCCGTTTTTCGGCAATGATCCGACCCTGGCGCTCCGTAATCTTCCCGCCGACGCGGTTGAGAAAATCCAGATTTTCGATAAGATGAGCGAACAGGCGGAATTCACCGGCTTCGACGACGGTCAGTCGCTCAAGACGATGAATGTCATCACGCGGCCGGAGCGGAGAACCCAGCAGTTCGGAAAATCATACGGCGGCTACGGAGACGATCAGCGCTACCTCGCCGGAGGGAGCGCCAATTTGTTTCATGACAATACGAGGTTTTCCGTGATCGGGCTTTCGAATAATGTCAATCAGCAGAATTTTTCCGCGCAGGATCTCCTCGGAGTTTTGGGGAATACGAATCAACGGGGAGGCTTTTTCGGCGGCGGGACCCCGGGCAGGAGACGCGGCGGCGGCGGCGGAGGACCGGGTGGTGGGGGATTCGGCGGGGGGTTTGGAGGCGGCGGGGGCGGTCAGGGCAGCCAGGGGATGGGAAATTTCCTGGTGGGCCAGCAGAACGGGATTACGTCGACAAACTCCGCAGGGCTCAATTACTCGGATAACTGGAAAAGCCTCACGATCCATCAGAGCTATTTTTTTAACTATTCCGATAACTCGAACGATCAGAGTTTAAGCCGGCAGTATGTTCAGGATTCTCTGAATCAGTACGACGAGCATACGAATTCTGAAGCGAAGAATTATAACCACCGCTTCGATACCCGTCTCGAGTTTTCAGCCGATTCGTCGAATTCCCTCATCATGCTCCCGAAACTCTATTTTCAGGATAACCGCGCCTCCGGCCTCTTGTCAGGGGCGAATTCCCTTTCCTCGGGAAGCGTGATGAATCAGGCCGTGAATGACAGCCGCACACAGTCTTCAGGCAACAATCTGTCGAATCATGTTGTGCTCCGACACAGGTTCGGCACCCCGGGCCGTACATTTTCGGTAGATCTCGGTGGGGGTTATAATCGTAAATACGGAACGTCTTCACTGAAATCCCAGATTGACTATTTCGGAGCCTCGGGTCAGAATGATACGCTGAACCAGCAGTCCACTCTGTCTACCGACGGCTATTCGCTCTCGTCCAGGCTGGCCTATACCGAGCCGCTCGGGTCGTCAAGTCTCGTGCAAGTGACATACAATCCCTCGTATTCGAAGAGCAACGCCGATAACCGCAATTACTCCTTAAACCCTTCAACGGGCGAATTCTCTCAGCTGAATGCTCCCCTTTCAAATTCATACGAAAACACCTATTCCACGCAAAGCGCAGGACTAGGCTACCGGCTCCGGGCAGGAGGGATAAATGCGATGGCAGACGTTTCGTATCAGATCGCTTCACTCCGCGGGGATCAGGTTTTTCCGACCGAACTGAATGTGAGGAAGGATTTTTACGATTTTCTTCCTTCGGCCACTATTAATTATACGATGTCCGACCACAGCAATCTCCGCGTTTTTTACAGAGCCTCCACGCGGGCTCCCAGTATCAGCCAGCTTCAAAGCGTTGTCGATAATTCGAATCCGCTCCTTCTTTCAACCGGAAATCCTCTCCTGAAACAATCCTATTCCCACTCGGTTGTCTCCCGGTTCTCGCTGACGGACGCGGAAAGATCCCAAAGCCTGTTCCTGTTCGTGTCGTATGTTTTTACGAACGACTATATCGGCAGTTCGATAAAAGTTTTTTCCGCCGACACGGTTCTTCCCCAGGGTCTCGCCGCAAAACGGGGCACCCAGCTGTCGTCGCCGGTGAATCTTGACGGGAACTGGAACGCCCGGTCGTTTCTCACTTACAGCCATCCCCTCGGCTTCATGAGGAGTATTCTGAACTTGAATTCCGGATTTTCGTTCGCACGGACGCCGGGGCTCAGCGATAATGGTCTGAATCTCTCGGATGTCTCCACCATCAATGCCGGCGCCGTCGTCGCCAGCAATGTGAGCGAGGATGTGGATTTTACGCTGAGCTATTCGGGAAATTACAATGTTACCAAGAACTCGCTCCGGCCCGATCTGAATTCAGACTATTATTACCATACGGCGGGTCTCAAGCTGAATCTTATCTTCTGGGACGGGGTGGTTCTTCGGAATGAGGTGAGCAACCTGCTTTACACCGGGCTGAGCGGGGGGTTCAATCAGGATTATGTTCTCTGGACGGCCGCCCTGGGCAAGAAATTTCTCTCCAGCCAGCAGGCGGAGGCACGGCTTACGGTGACCGATATTCTGGACCAGAACAAAAGCGTCAATCGGAGCGTGACTGAAACATACGTCGAAGATACAAGGAATCAGGTTCTGGGCAGATACTTTCTGTTTACACTGACCTACACGATGCGCTGAATCCTTTGGGTTTTTGACGATGTAGTCCCCTACCTAGTAGTATCTACAGGTAGCTCACGGGGTGGCCATTCCCTCCTCTTTAAGAAATTCCTTTCGCCGAGTTCCTCAATCCATTGAATATTCAGGGCCAGTAGTCGGAATCTGAGCTAGCGCCGCCCGGAGGTGACGCGGATCAATCCTCAAGATTTCCGGCGATTCTACGTATTGTGGGTTCGTCACCCTTTTCGTATGTTTTAAGGCAATTTTAAAAATTTTTGCGAACACTTTGTTATTAACGTGGCCCTGGTTACGGTCAGACAGGCTTCCATAAGGACCTGAAAAGCTTTTAGCCCAACGCTTTACTTTTGGAGATTTTATGAGATTTGTTACGTCATTCCTCGCAGTACTCGCACTGACACTTGCGCTTGCCGCACTCGCGAAATCAACTCAGCGCTACGCAGTCGCCACCGGTAACTGGAACGCGACTACGACCTGGGCCTCAACCTCGGGAGGCACAGCCGGCGCCTCTTTTCCCGTAGCCGGGGATACTGTCTTTATCGGCGAAGCAAACACGAATCGCACGGTGACTATTCCGGCGAGCGTGACTGCCGCGTGCGCTGCTCTCACGATGGGAAACAATTCCAACAGCACCGTCGCCACCCTCAATTTCTCGGCTAGTACGAGCGTACTCACGGTGAGCGGCGATATCACACTGAAAGGACCCACTGGAGGCGCGACATCCAATCTCAACGTAGGCGCCGGGTCGATGTCTGTCGGCGGGACCGTCACTTTTGTGAACGCCTCCGGGACGAATAGCCAGAGTAACAGGATCATTGAGATTTCCGTGTCAACCGGAACGGTTACGGTGACAGGTGATGTGGTGTATAATAGCGTGAGCGCCATCGCCGGCTCCGAGCCCGACCTTGCCATAATTTTCTCGGGCGCCGGCACGCTCTCAATCGACGGGACTATCAAATTCCAGGGGACCAACCAGCTGGGCACGTTGACCCCCTCGACAGGCACGGTCGTTTTCACAAGCTCCTCCGCTCAATCCATCCCCATCGGCGTCAGTTCGGTAACCTATAACAATCTTACATTCCGGAACAGCGGGACGAAGACGCTCAGCGCCGCGGTGACGACGTCGAACGTTACGGGCGATATCAGAATCAAGAGCGGGACTCTCGATAATGGCGGCTTTGCCGTCGCCGGAAATTCCGGCAAGGCTTTTGAGGACTCAAGCGGGGCGACCTTCAAACTGACCGGAACGAGCGCCATGGCGACGACTTTCACGAAATCTTTCGGATCGACGAGTACCGCCGATTACGCCGGAGCGAATCAGACGGTGAGCCTGGAGTCGTACGGCAACCTCTCGCTGAGCGGGAGCGGCACGAAGACGATGCCTGCATCGTCGATGACCGTCGCCGGGAATTTCTCCATGTCGGGGACCGCCTCCGCGACGGCGGGAAATACTCTCATTGCGAACAGTGATTTTACAGTGGGATCAGGTACGACGTTCAGCGCCTCGTCATTTTCTCATCAGGTGAAGGGCAACTGGTCAAGGACAGGCACCTTCAACGCCAATACGAGCACGTTTACATTCAACGGTTCGGCCAATCAGACCCTCACCGGCGCATCATCGTTCAGCAATTTTACGGTGAATAATAGCTCGGGGCTTACGCTCGCCAATGACGATACCGTCAGCGGGACGCTCACGTTCACGAGCGGGGTCATCACCACGAATTCCAACAAGTTCTTCGTCTCATCCACCGGCAGCGTCTCACGCACCAGCGGCCACGTGGCGGGGAACCTGATGAAAAACGTTGCGACAGGATCCAATGTCGCCCGGACATTCGAAATCGGCGATGCAACGAACTACCGGCCCGTATCGCTGACGTTTGCAAGCGTGTCGACAGCCGGGAATCTTACGGGAAGAGTCTCTCAAAGCGCAGGAGAACATCCGAATATTGCCCCGAACTCAGGCATCGATTCAACGAAGGACGTCAATCGCTATTGGACGTTGACCAACAGCGGCATCGTTTTTACAAACTACAGCGCGACGTTTAACTTCGTTGCCGGTGATATCGACGGCGGCGCAAATACGAACAATTTTGTAATAAAAAAGTACAATTCCCCGAACTGGACTTCGACCACGACCGCTTCCCGCACATCGACAAGCACGAAGGACACCCTCGTCGCCTCGTTTAGCGATTTCGCAGTCGGAGAGGCCTGCACCGCTCCAACGGCTTCGAATGCCGGGCCCGATCAGGAGGTGTGCGCAACGACAGCGACTCTTGCCGCCAACACTCCATCGGTAGGGACAGGTGCATGGACGGTTATAGCGGGAAGCGCTTCGGTTACCACGCCCAGTTCACCCACGTCGGGTGTGACCGGACTTTCCGTCGGAACGAGTACGCTTGTCTGGACAATAAGTACGGCAACCTGTGGATCATCCTCTGATACCGTCGTCATTACGCGGGATGCGTCGCCGACGGCATCAAACGCAGGCCCGGATCAGGAGGTGTGCGCAACGACGGCGACTCTTGCCGGCAATACCGCATCGGTAGGGACAGGCGCATGGACGGTTATAGCGGGAAGCGCTTCGGTCACCACGCCCAGCTCCCCGACATCCGGGGTAACGGGATTGTCGGTGGGAGCGAATACGTTTGTCTGGACTATAAGCAATGGTACATGTGCGGCATCGACAGATACCGTCGTCATTACACGAGATGCATCGCCGACAACATCAAACGCAGGCCCGGATCAGGAGGTGTGCGCAACGACGGCGACTCTTGCCGGCAATACCGCATCGGTAGGGACAGGCGCATGGACGGTTATAGCGGGAAGCGCTTCGGTCACCACGCCCAGCTCCCCGACATCCGGGGTAACGGGATTGTCGGTGGGAGCGAATACGTTTGTCTGGACTATAAGCAATGGTACATGTGCGGCATCGACAGATACCGTCGTCATTA
>CAYPFY010000001.1:95309-384196 GCA_964410105.1 uncultured Chlorobiaceae bacterium | reverse complement strand
TACCATGCACACTGGGGGTTTGCTCTGGAAAATCTCCTCACCAGCCACCCCTCCGGAGATTTTATGGTCAAAGCATTTGAGTCGCTTAAGAAATATGCGGGGGGCATGGAGCGCGAGCGGGGCGGCCCCCCCGCCGGCCTTTACGATATCGTCAACCAGTGTGAAACGGGCCAGGAATACTCACCCCGGTATTTAGCTGTCGATCCGAACGCGGACAGGAGCGATTGGGGAAAAATATTCAGGCTGAAGGGCGTCGATGTCACAGTCTATATGTACAGCATAATGCAAGCACTTGCGGGTTTCGCAGAAGAACTCGGGGAGGACTCAGCAGAGTGGCGCGAAAAGGCCGAGGAGATCAAGGGTGCCGTTCTCTCGTCGATGTGGGATAGTTCAGCTGAAATGTTCTTCGATGTCGACCCTTCGACCGGCCAGAGGACGGGAGTGAAAGCGGTGACTTGTTTTTATCCCTACATGACCGACATCGTCTCCGCAGAGCATCTCCCGGGGCTGAAGAGGCACCTCTTCAATCCGAAAGAATTCTGGACGCCGTTCCCCGTCCCCTCCCTGAGTGCCGACAACGAGTATTTTTCCGAAAACTCGGAATGGAAGGGTAAGCGCGTGAATTGTGCCTGGAACGGCAGGGTATGGCCGATGACCTGCAGCCACATCGCCGAGGCGCTCGCCACCTGTGCAATCCGATTCGCCGACAGGGATCTCGAGAATCGCACTGTGGAGTTTCTGCAAAAACTCTTCACCATGGTGTGTGCGCAGGCGACCGGTCCGAACTCATTCGAACATTATAACCCCATGTCAGGAGAGGCGAGTTTTTATCGCGGGATTGACGACTACCAGCACTCGTGGATGGTCGATCTTCTTCTGAAATACGTGGCGGGGATTCGGCCGCACGCCTCGGGATTCGAGTTCCGCCCGTTACCCTTTAAACTTAAGGAAATAGTGGTCGACGATCTCGTTATTCAGGGGAAAAGGGTGCGGCTGCGCGCGGGGAAGGGGAGATTTCGGCTATGGGTTAATGGCCGGCTGAAGGCGGAGTGTAAACACGGGGACGTTCTTCACGCCTGAAAATTAGAATCTCGTCCCCTCTTCGTTGTAGACAGCAACCCCCCCATTTGTTCCGATCCAGAGATTGCCGTTCGAATCGTAAATGATCGCATTCACCACGTTGTTCGGCAGCTCAGGTGTTGTTGCGTGAGTGAATGTGGTCCATGTCGTATCCTGAAAGCGAACGAGGCCATAATCCGTACCGAACCAGCGTGTTTTCCCCAGATCGGTCGTCACGGCGTGGATGTACCCGAGGGGAAGCTGCCCTCCCGTGTTATCGTATGTGAAATCATGGATCGCACCCGTGCTTCGGTCGTAACGGGTCATGCCCGACCACTTTCCCATCCAGAAGACGTTTTGGAGATCGACGGCGACCGAGATGACAGGGGGGGAATCAATCGGCAGCTGGGTCCATGAATCACGGACATCATCATAGATGGCAATGCCGTCGGACGTGCCGAAAATCGGAAGGTTATCCTTCGGATTTACCGTGATTGCGTAGACGCTCGAGAGCGGATACTCGTTGCTCGTGTGCCATACCCCTAAGGCGGGGTTGACAAGACCCGGGATGAACCTGCTTGTTCCGCCGATGGCTCCGAACCATACGTCGCCCGGATCTTTGTAGCGAACGGTGGCAAGGGCCTGCACGTTGTCGCTTGGCATATAGGATGCAGTTGTATATTTTTGCCACGGCGTGTTCCCGCCGACCGGCAACAGGCGTCGGGCGCCGCCGCCGTGGAGACCAAACCATATGCTTCCATCTTTCTCAACCGCTATGCTGATGACGGTATAGGAAGTCGTCGTTCCCCCGAAATCGGAATACCCGAGTGAATCGACGATATTGCTCCACGCACCCTTGTAGAATCCGGATGCACCGCTGTCGGTGCCCATCCAGACCCTGCCCGAAAGATCGACGGCGAAGGCGTTGACGACGTTGTGCAGAAGGGGGCTGTTTTGATGGGTGAAAGTCACCCACCGGGGGCCCCTGACGATGGCGTCGGTTGGCTGCTGTTTGCACGCAGAAATCGTAATCGCGAAGAGGATAAAGAGAAATACTTTCATTGGAAGTCGCCCCTGGGATAGTCTGTACTAGTGGGTATGTCAAGCAGATGCCCCGTTGAGTATGAAAGATACTCAAATTGCATCGAATTACAAAATTTTTCCCTCACCCAGGCCGCGTGGTGTCGGGGTCCGGGGAAGGGGAGTGCTATGATAATTTACGAGTTCGCTGATGAGTAACGATCCCTGAGAATTGTTGCCTTTTGGCCTTTTCCTCTTGACTGTCAGATTAAATTTTATTATACTCACTTATTCTCGTAGCAGGTGTAATTCCTTCGTCCCAAACCGTCACTATCCGCCATGAGTAATGGAAAATCCGTATTGTATCATAGCGTAACGCTCGCCCTTCTCGCCCTCCTCATCATCCTGAACGTCAGCTGTTCGCAATATGATTACGTCTCCCCGTCGCCCGGGATTATCGAGATCCGGCTGAAAACTGTTTCCACTCATATCCCCTTCCTTGCCCTCAATAACTTCACCCTGAAGGTGGAAGCAGTGGAAGCGATAAGGGCCAACGGGACACGCGTGCAGATTTTCGAGGACCTTAAAGCTTTCCAGCGTACGGCGAATCTTTACAACACTCTCGATTTCCGCGCCCGGGACTCAACGCTCGTCATCGGGGAGGGCTACGCACCCCCCGATCAGTATATCGGGCTCAATCTCACGATCCTTCCCGACACGCTCGTGATCCTCAACGGCTACCAGGTGATCAGCGTCTCTTTACCTGAAAAATTTGACCCTCTGCTTGCGATCTCGCGCAATTATTCGGTGAACGAGTCGAGAACGACCGTCGTGACGATTACCGTTGATTTGGACGCAGCGCTCGAGAAAAGGTTTATCGATTATCTGTTTCACCCCTCTTATTACATCTCGAGCGTTCAATGATCAACCCTGTGTTCGGATTTTTCGTGAAAAAGTTTCGTTTCGCCCACATTTTCCGGATCTTTTTCCTCCTCCTGGTGCTCGTGGTTCTGGCCGTATCGTGGAGCTGCAAAAACGATGCCGGAACTCACGTTCCCAATTACTCCCCAATCGTACGGCTCTCGAACGTTCCTCCGACAAGCGATACGGTCGTCTCGAAGACTCCCCGCGACTCTCTATACTGGGTCGGCGATGACGGGGATGGATTCGTTGTCGGATACCGCTACCGCTGGACGATCAACAATCTCAGCGGGGATAACTCGTTCAAGCCGTATATCTACCTGATCAATATCATTATCCAGACGAAGGCTCTGATTGCGGATGTGCAGGATCCGAGTGTGATCCCCGCCGTTTATCATTACTTCTCTACGCTTGACAGGCTTCAACTTGACCCATCCAGCTACGCCACCCTCAACAGGGGTGATTCCATTATCGTCGCGGGCGTCAAAGTCCACGCCTCCAATGCCGACTCGGTTCGCGATCCGGCCACCGGAAAGCGCGTGCCCAACACCAACCCCGTCCATTTGAATCCCACAAAGGGAAACTTCATATTTGAATCGCCGGATTCGATCAATCTCCATACGTTTGAGGTGCAGGCCATCGACGATCAGGGAGCAGTATCCGATATCCCCGCGCGGATATCCTTCTACACGATCGGCGGTGCTGCACTCGACCCGATACCTATCATCTCCTCCGGCCCGGCGGACACTGTCTTTGTGCTTAGGAATAGGACTGCTTCTTTTCCCGGAATCCCCTTTGGGTTCTCTTCTGTCGATCCAAACAGTCCGTATCGTGAATACTCGTGGGTGGTCGACAAAGACCAGTGGCCCCCCGATGCAATCCCCTGGTCTGCCTATAGCCCCACCCCGAGCGCCTTCGCGGCCGGATCGGACATGCCGGATCCCTACGCCCTCACCCATACGATGTACCTTCGGGTCCGTAATGAGTTTGGCGCCGTCAGTCCAGTGCCCGCGACGCGGAATTTCCAGACGCTTTATCCGGAATTTGCCAAGGAGGGGTACGCGCAGCGGATCCTCCTCATAAACAGTTCCTTCGATTCGACCAGCACCACCCCCTGGAATCCCACACGGCAAATGATCACGGATTATTACCTAGGTATTCTCAGTGATCTGAAGCCCGGCACTCCCGTGGACACCTGGAGCGTCTTCAAAGACCCTCCGAACGGCAGCGGGTTTCCGCGCCCGAGCGTTCTTTCCAACTACAGCCTCGTGATATTCACGGCTGATCACGGCAATTATAATGGCCTTATTGGTCCTTCCCCCCCGGTCTGGAACAAGCTCAGCATACCGAAGGAGAAATGGCTTGCGTCGTACTGTTACGTCGGAGGTAAGCTGATCCTTTCCGGATGGGCCCTCCGAAGCGTCAACAACATGACGTACCTTGCCGATTTTTACAGCGGCGTGCTCCACGTGGACCAGCGGACCCTCACGATCGTTGCTTCAACATTTGCCGGAGCCAAGGGATATGTCGGATACCCCGATATTCAGTGGGATTCGACGAAGCTCGATACGGCTTGGCATGGAGCGCTTCCGCAGCACTGGCTGACTTTCGCCAAAGGTTTTGGTGAATATATTTACACCTACATATCGACGCATTCGCGCGATGCCGCCGACGGACAACAAATGGGGGTCCGGTATCTGGGTGTGACGTTCGACTGCATAATTTTTCCCTTCCCGCTCTATTACGCGCAAAGGCCGCTCGCTGAAGCGGCCCTGCAGAAGGCACTATCGGATATCGGCGAGTTGAACCGCCCATGACGAAGAAAGGAATAGATCCATGACTGCCTTGGCACGAGCTTTTCTTGCTTTTCTTCTCATCCTCACCCTGGTCGCACCAACGATCGCGGGCAATACAGGCAAGATCGTCGGGAAAGTAACCGACGCCTCGGGCGAGGCGATCATCGGCGTCAACATTCTCGTCGTCGGGACATCGCGAGGCGCCACGACCGACATCGAAGGGAAATACCAGATCATCGGCATCCCGATCGGTACCTACACCGTCAGGGCCAGTCAGGTCGGTTTTACCCCATTCACGATAACGGAGGTAAAAATCGGGGCCGACGCGACAATGCCCCTCAACTTCAAGCTCACGAGCACGGATGTGCAGGTATCGGGTGTGACCGTGACGGCCGAAGCTCAGCTGGTCAACTCGATGAATACGTCCTCAACGACAACCGTGGGATCGAAATCCATCGAAAGCATCCCCAACGTCAAGAGCGTCCAGGATGTCCTCAAGCTACAGGCCGGGATCGTGAAACAGGGAAACAACCTTTTCCTGCGCGGGGGCCGAGCGAATGAAGTTCAGTACCTGGTCGACGGCATACCGACCAATAGCATCGTGAGCAATTCCGGGGATCTTACCGCGACCGGTACCCCGAACGCCCAGCTGCAGCAGCTTTATGCAGGGGTTCAATCTGGGGCAATTGGCGGAGGCCCGAGCGGCCTCGCCGTGTCCGCCAATGCCATCCAGTCGGTCAGCGTCCAGACGAGCGGGTTCGATGCCGACTACGGCAACGCCCAGTCGGGAATCGTCAACATCGTCACCAAGTCGGGGAGCGACAAGTATACAGGGTCTGCTCAGTACAGGACCGACAAGATCGCCAATACGAATCAAAACGAGAACTACGGTTCGTTCTCGTTCGGCGGGCCCGACCCTCTCTCGAAATACCTTCTGCCGGGCATGGGGGTGAAAATCCCGGGATCTCTCACCTTCTTTGTGAGCACCGATGTGGACCGGGCCGACGGGGCATACAATTTCGTGCCGACGAATTTCTTCCATCCCCTTGAGCGGAAAGTCGAATTCAACGGGTTTCTGGGCGGGATCATGAACGGAGTCGGGTTTACTTTCAGGGACAACCAGAAGAACAATTTCACGTTCAATTCAAAACTCCGGTACGATCCGAACGGGAACGATCAGATTAGCTACGGTTACCGCGCGAGCCTTGGATCCAGCCACGATTACAATAACGACTGGAAATACATGGCCGACTCCTCAACCCTCCGCGCGTCGCTCAATATACAGCACAACCTCTACTGGAGTCACTTCTTCAATCAGAACTCGTTCATGAAGGCGTATCTCGCGGAGGTTGAATCCCGGGACGGCAACGATGTCGCGGGGATCAAGCCGACCGACTATTCGCCCGTCACCACGGGGCGCGACATCAACAACGACGGCTTCAATGATCTCGGGACGAGCCAGAAGTGGTTCAGCTCCCAGACGAAGATCTGGTCTTTCCGCTTCGACCTGAACAGCCAGGTGCATCCCCTCCATTTGCTGAAAACGGGGCTTGAGTTTAACTATGAGGAGATCCGCTCGACGGAAATCCACTATCCCACGAAACCCCATTCGACAAAGAACGGACTCGTCCCCACCCCGGATCCCGATCCGAAGTATTCGCATGGCGACTATCCCGGATACGGCATTTATCGCTGGGCGCTGAATAACTACCCCAACCATGGTGCCGCGTACCTGCAGGATAACATCGAATTCTCGGGGCTGAACATTCACGTGGGCCTGCGATACGATTATTTCGACATCGGAAAGCAGGTCTTCGATCAGGCGTATATCGATGCGTGGAACGCCGCCGTCGGAAACAGTGAAAGTAATCAGCCTTTCCCCGCACAGTGGGCGGAGCGCGACGCAGGCGGCCAATTCCTCAGGCTCAAGAACGGGAGCTCGTTTTTGTGGTATGCAACCCACGGAAATGTCTCTCCCAGGCTGGCGATCGGTTACCCGGTCACAGACAGGATCGTATTCTATTTTAACTACGGGCACTTCCTCCAGTACCCGGACAGGGATAACTATTACAGGGATCCCTTCATCACCGGGGAAGCCGGCAATTATATCGGGAATCCTGATCTGAAGCCCCAGCGGACCGTAGCCTACGAGGCGGGCTTTGACGATCAGTTCAATGAGGAGATGGCCTTCGGCGTCCACGCGTTCTACAAAGATATCTTTGATTATTCGACCCTCGTCAAAGCCGGGAACGCCGACGTCTATTACAACCTCGATTACGCGAGCGCGCGAGGGTTCGAACTGACTTTCAAACAATCGCTCACAAGTCACTTCTCCACGGATCTCTCCTATTCGTACCAGCTCGCGAAGGGGCGTTCATCGGATCCGCTCGCGACGATCTACGTGCCCCAATACCAGCTCTCGCGCGAGACGCGCCTGAACTGGGATCAGAATCATACGCTGAACGTCATCGCCCGGTATGTGTCGCCGGACAAAGAGGATTCACATATCTTCGGGCTTCCCTTGAATAATTACGGCGTCACGGTCACATGGAGCTTCGGGAGCGGCGCGCCCTACAGCGGCTACATCGCAGCGAGGACCGATGTCACGAATCCCTATCTCATCAACAATGAAACGAAGCCCTATACGTCCGTCGTCAACCTCACGATGTTCAAGGGATTCCGCCTGCTCGAGGGAATCAACCTCCTGGCCACTCTCGACGTCCTGAACGTCCTGAACCGCAGGAACGTGCTGCAAGTGTTCAACTACACGGGGCGTCCGTATCAGTACGGGGACGTCGATCCGAATAACGTTACCACAGGAATCGTGCTTCCGTGGTACAAGTCCGAACATGACCTGACATTCCCGAACCTGTTTGACTCGCCACGGCAGATCCTGCTCGGCGTGAAATTAAATTGGGATTAAATCATTCGATGACAGGGGATCACGGCTTATGAGAAAATTGCTCGCTTCTAGTCTGATAGTTATCTCCGCTCTGGCGACCCTCGGGTCGATCAAGAACGGCAGACATGCCGGCCTATCGAAGACCGATGCAGTGGCATTCGCCGCGCATGAACTGCAGGGATTCAATATGCGCGTCTGGCTGAGCAACCAGATGGCGATGGGATTGCAGGCATGGGACGCCGGGACGGGCGCGCAGATCCCGGTCGATCCGCATTTCGGGCTGGAATATCCGACCGGATCGGGGATTGAACATCTCTTCGGAGCCGGTCCCTGGATCGGGGGTATCGTCAACGGATCGAGGAGAGTCGACGAGGGTTATAACGGGAACGATGCCCGGAAAGAATTTAT
The DNA here is from genome assembly GCA_964410105.1 of uncultured Chlorobiaceae bacterium. Taxonomy (GTDB): domain Bacteria; phylum Bacteroidota; class Ignavibacteria; order UBA10030; family SZUA-254; genus CAYPFY01. The sequence continues at coordinate 376,090 of CAYPFY010000001.1, read as the reverse complement.
TCCGGAATCCCGTCACCTGCCCCGGGAACATTTCTGGCGGACCCAGGCCGGCACCCCTCCGCATGATCCGTACGGCTGGACGGGCTACTATTATAATCACGGCATCCTGACGAACACCCGGGGGTGCGACGACGACCATGACGGCAAGGTCGACGAGGATGACCTTGACGGCTTCGATAATGACGGCGACTGGAACCCAGCCACCGATGACGTCGGGGCGGACGGCCTTCCCGACTCGATCGAGGTAACGTGCGACGGCGCTCCGTATGATCCCCTCTATAACCCCGATCCCGCTCAGGATAACTACGATCCGAGCAATCAGGACAAGTGCCACCCCGCTGCAAATGGCGTCCGCCCGCTGAAGGCTGATAAGGATGTCTATACCGAGAAAAACGGGATCCCCGACCATGGCGAGCCTCACGTCGATGAGGATTTTGCAGCAATTTCCGACAAGGATCTTTATTGTTCTGCGAGCGACGTGTTCAGCACCCCCACGATCGGTGGACATGTGCCAATGGGGATAAAAGTCATCCAGAAGTCATATGCCTGGCGCGGCGGGTTCGCGGATGGCGTGCTTCCCTTTGATTTCGCGTTTATCAATACGGGCAGAACGATCATCCACGACGTCTACGTGGGATTCTTCGCCGATATGGATGTCGGGCCGGTGAGCGTATCGGGGTACTATCAGCACGATTTCTCCTGCTACCTTGACAGTCTCCGGACCGCCTACATTCATAACCCGCTCGATCCGGGATCCACTCCTCTCGGCATCACAGTCCTGAAAACTCCAAAGGATCTGAAGGATCTTGAATACTATTATCGCTGGGCCGATTTTTCCGGGCCCGACAGCGATCCCGGCACCGAGGATTCCGTCATTTACGACTGGATGAGCGGACACCGCTTCCCGGGTGAGCCGATCAAGCCGTGCCAGTCGCCAAACGGCCTTTCCGATACGCGATTCTTTTTCTCGTTCGGAAAATTCGACGTGTTGAACCCGGGCGATACGCTAAAGATCGCCGTCGCCCTCGTCTCCGGAACTTCGGTCGATCATGGAACAAACAATCTTAAGGAAAACGCCGAAAAGGCAATCAAGCTCTTCGGACGTGGTTACATTCCCCCCTCGCGTCCCATCTCTCCTTCGCTGATTGTCCAGCCCGGATTCAAGAAGGTAGATCTCGTGTGGGGCAAGGAGGCCGGGCCGAACGACCCCGAGTCGGTATGGGATGATTCGAATAAAATTGCGGAGTCATACCCCGATACGAGCTTCCGCCGGAGAAACCCTCCCTGCAGCTCGTTCAGCGGGGGATGCAGCGGGGGCCATATCTGCACCATCGTGAACGGCAAGCCGTATCTCCCCGGCGGGCGTATTTTTGAAGGGTACCGCCTCTACAGGAGCGAGTACCCGAAATCGCCGCCGCCGGATGATAGTTTTACGCTTCTCGGCCAGTATGACATTGCCGACGACAACTTTGAGTATAACACAGGTCTCAAAACTCATTTCACCGATACGAATCTCCAGCGGGGAAAAGTGTACTGGTATGCCGTCACATCATTCGGGATTCCCGATATTCAGCTCATCCCGGTGGTCAATCCGGACGGATCGATTCGTAACGACACTCTGACAAGCGCCAATACGGAATCGTCCATCTCTGAGAACGAGACGCAGGTCGTCCTGCCGTTCTCTCCTTCTGAGAGGCTTAATCAGGTCCTAGCCGTTCCGAATCCCTACCGCGTCGACCAGAATTACACGTCCGAGAACGGCGGGTGGGAAGGTCTCACGCGCGAATGGTCGGAAAACAACCGGCTGATGAGATTCATACACCTTCCCCGGAAGTGCACCATCCGGGTCTTCTCCCTGACCGGCGACCTGATCGCGACTCTCCCGTTCGAATCCCCGAAGCTGACCGATAAGAGCGGGGCCGTCGTGGTCGACCCGAACGGGAATCCGGTGGAGTCCAATGTCGGCTCGCTCGACTGGGATATTCTGAGCGAGAGCCACCGCGCGCTGGCGAGCGGCGTGTATATCTTTACCGTGGAATCGGAGTTCGGCACGCAGATCGGCAAATTTGTGCTGATCCGCTGACCATGACATCAAGGAGATCATGATGATGAGAAATCGAATCGCTCTCAAAACGTTTGGCACGCTCGCGGCCATCATGACCCTGGCGGCGGGAGTACAGGCGGGTAATCGCTCGGGGACCGTTTCTGAACTTTTTTTGAAGCTTCCCACAAGCGCCCGGGCCGTCGGGATCGGCGGCGCCCAGGTAGCCGTCGCCGAAGGCGCGTCCTCCCTCGGCTTTAATCCGGCAGGGATCATGGGGGTGGGAGATATCGGCGTCGGGCTCAGCTATACCTCCTGGTTTGCCAATATACAGCACTCGTTCGCAGGGATCGTAAAGAATATCCCGGGCTTCGGCGCGGTCGGCATCAGCGTGGTGACGCTCACCACTGACGATATGATTGAAACGACCCCGCAGTTTCCCGAGGGCACCGGACGCGTTTTCCGGGCGAGCGATTACGCGTTCGGGATCGCGTACGCCCGTCAGGTCACCGAGCTCTTCCGGGTCGGGATCAACGGGAAGATCATTCAGTCCTACCTCTTCAATACGGAGGCGGGGGCATCGTCTTTCGCCTTCGACATCGGGACGCTCTACGACATCCCGGTGCTGCGGAGCCATATCGGCGTTTCCCTCACCAATATCGGCAAGGATGTCAAGTTTCTGCAGGAGACATATTCACTTCCCACCGCTCTGCGGTTCGGGGTTCTGGTGGACGTCATCAATACGGCAGATGAAAAATTCATCTCGACCCTCCAGATCTCCCGTCTGAACGATGCCGATGAGCAGTACAATCTGGGGATGGAGTATGTTTTCAACAACCTGATTTCGCTCCGTGGCGGATGGAAATTCTCCTACGACCAGGAAGATGTCACCGGAGGCTTCGGCATAAAGTTTAACTCGTTCGGGTTCGACTCCAGGGTCGACTACGGATATAACAATTTCAAATTGCTTCCAGGCACGCATTCCTTCACGCTCGAAATCGAGCTTTGAGCCGTCTGCCTGATTCCACTACGGAGAAAATGATGACGTTGTCGCTCTACCGCTTTGTCCCCGCGCTGCTTTGCATGATTCTTCTCATGTCAGGCTGCGAACTTGTCAATCAGGGTGCCCCCACGCCCCCTCCCCCTTCCGGGCAGGATTTGGTCATCAACGAAGTGTTCAGCATACCTCCCGACCAGTACTACGCATTTTCCTGGATTGAGATCTTTAACCCCACGAATGAATACAAATTGCTATCCGGCGTCTCTAGCCCCTCCTTCGCTTACTCGTACGGGACGGACGGAACTTTCATCCAATCGGGCGACGACGGGCAGACCTGGTCTCCGATCACGTTCAATCCTCCCTTGAATGTTGCGATAAACGCAGCGGGCTTCTTCAACGCCGATACCGGCTATCTCGCCGGAGACAACGGGTTGCTCAAAAAGATGAAGCATGACAGCACCGGCTACAACCTCTTCGATTTGCCGAATCCGGCCGGGCCCGTCAACTTTCATGACTGCTTCGCAACGCCCAGCCCGTCACGCATCGTCCTGGCCTGCGGCGACGCGGGCGTGATCATTCAATCGATAAACCGGGGTGCCAGCTTCACGCAGGTTGTTACGGGTACGTCAAATAACATCCTCGCAATAGAGTACCTCGACCAGAACCACATTTATGCGGTCGGGGAACACGGGACCATTCTCAAGGGCAACGTCGCTCTTCGCTGGTCAGCCCAGTCCGCGCCGTTCATACAGGCAAATGCGACATACCGGAGCCTCGGCTTTTTCGACGCCGTCGACGCCAGCAGAGGGTATATCGTGGGGGACGGGGGTGCGATGGCGTATACGACAAATGGCGGCATCATTTGGAATCCGGTGACGAGCGGGACGCGTGAAAACCTTCGCTCGCTCTTCGTGCCCAGGCCCGATCAGGGATTCGAATTCCGGCACGATGTGGCGTTCGCCGTGGGAGACCGCGGGACGATTCTCCGGCTGAAAGACTCCACCTGGAGCAAGATCGCGAGCGGGAGCTCCGCCGATCTCTACTCGGTGAAATTCATCGATAGTTCACGCGGCTGGGCCCTCGGCGACGGAGGAGTCATTCTGGCGACGACGAACGGAGGCGACACATGGTTTTCTCAGCCGTCGAACACCTCGAGTAGACTTATGGGAATATCCCTCTTCCCGCTGCAGTTCGACCTCGTCAGTTTCTACCAGCTGAATCTCTACGCCCAGCGTAACTATGTCTTCTTCGATCCCGGTACCGGGACAATTAACCAAAACGTTATCGAAGGAGTGGACTCGGGCATTGTGAATATCGGCACCATAGGTTTCGCCTTAATCAATGGGAGCCTGATGCCCATAACGGGAGGGGTATTGCCGCCGCGTTCATTCGCCGTGATCAATAACGACAGCACCAAATTCGGGAATCATACGAACCTCGGGCCAACGAACAACAATGCCGTGGTCAATATCAACGTCGGCCTTCTCGGCACGATCACCAATATCAACGGGGTTATATCTTTCCGCCCCTATAAGTGGGCGCTCCCTGCGTCCGGAGAGGCCCGCCTGTACAAACGGTTTCTCAAGCTGAGCCGCGGACCCCTCGGCGGCCAGATCGTGGCGTCAAACTTTAAGTGCATCGACTGCGTCAGGTGGGGCGGCTTCAAGGCGGTCCATAATGAGTTTTACGTCACCGACCCGAGCCATTTTAACGAGGTCCTGGACGACCAAACCTTTGATCAGAACCAGCCGCTCGGATACATCCCCCTGTGGTCGTCGATGGCGCGGTATTTCAACGACCTCAATGTCGACGTGACCAAGAGCAGCACGGCGAGTTCGTTCTACTTCACAGACCCCAGCAAGCACGAGGAGCCCCTCCCGGGGTGGCCGAGCGAGCGGGGGAAATGAGCTATTTCCTGAGCGTCACGCTCACCAGCCGGTTCGGCTCGAAGAAATCAGAATAGCGTTTCTCCGCAGGATTCGTTTCATCCACGAACCCTGCGGAGAGGCCGATTCGCTTCCCGTCGTGGTAATCCAACTCAAGCGCATCGTCACCCCGCAGGGAAAGTTCTATCGATTCTCCTCCCGCTCCGAGCGAACTTTCCACGTGAACGCGCTCGGCAAGAGATGGGTCGCTGAAGGGCCACCGGTCCGGGTCAGCCGCATTGAGGACCTGAACTGTTGGCGCAACCCGGCCCGGGCCAATCGTGATGAGAATGTTCCCCCTCCCCATGAACCACCCGTCGTTCCCGGCGTCGATCATCAGCTTCACGGAGAATTTGCGGTCCGACCGGAATTTAAACCGTAGCTCCTCGGCGGTCCACCCGGCGGATAAGCTGACCTTCCGGTCAGGACTTTCCGCAAACTTTTTCAGCTCGCCGTGCCGTATCTCCGGGGTGAACGGGTAGCACGGGTATGGATCGTGGAGATCATCGATTCCGTCCCCGTCCGAGTCTCTTCTCCTGAGGTTCGGGAACAGGCCGGCATAGATTTCCCCCCAGCCCTCTCTCACCCAGTTTGCGCTCAAAACCTCATCGAGATCGCTTACGCCGTCCCCGTCCGTATCCGCGTTGGTTGAGTCGCTTCCCAGCCTGACTTCGTCAAGAGGCAGATCCGGATCGTTATCGGGTATGCCGTCTCCGTCCGAGTCGCGCGTCATTCCGAGGGTGGTGTATTTGAGATCGTACCACTCACTCTCAGGAACCAGGCGGAGGATGTACGCATTGGCGTCGAAGTGTTCGCCAAATTTCGCGGCCGTGCCGATCGTTGGCGATATGTGGTTGAACCAGTATTCGGGGTAGCCGCTCACCATGAAAATGTCGTCGAGCTGGTGATTGAATTCATGTACCATGAGCCAGTTATTCCCGGCATTATGTCCGGCCCGGGTCACGTCCCACCATGATATGCCGAACCCTTTGCCGGTCCCCACGCCGTTGGTGAATGCGCCCCCCTTCCCGGCAAGCACAAGAGCGCCGGTCGCATCCATCTGCTGCGAGCAGGTCAGGAAGAGTATGCCGCTGAATGAGCGGATGTCCATACTGTTCTTCAAGAGGTATTTTCGCAGAATGTCCTCTTTTGGAGGGTACCAGGATTCCTGGCCGTAGAGCTCGGTCCTCGAAAGCGAATCCCGGACAACGATGATCGAAAGATCCAGAAAGAGCCGCATCCCGGAATGTATCCAGTAAAACTTAACCGCCTCCCTGAGCTGCGCCTTTATCCTTTCAATCTCCGATTCAGGGAGAGGGGGCTGAACAGCGCCCCGCACTCCCGCTGTATCATGCACATTGGCGAATATGAGTCCCGCCATCCGAACGCGCGCGAACATTTTCTGTCCGCGCGGGGGCGGGGTGGTAAATGAATAGCGCGGCGTGCTGTACGCGTCCGGGGGAATGGTTTCAACGAGTTTCGCGGTTTTGAACGCATACGTGTGCGCTGCCCTGAGTCCCCCAATCGTCCGTGACATTCCCTCTGACGCCCCTCCTCCGGGCGGCGCTGGGTCACGATACCGGATCACGGCAGTCGCCGTGTCCGGGAACGTCACTGTCGGGGACGGGTCGTCGATACTTGCCGGGAGATGGAGAATTCGTCCGAAGAAATAGTCGGCGACGAAAAGATCGCCGCTTCGCCCCGCAGCAATTCCCTGCGGGAGAATGAAGCCGATGCTTCGGCCCCGGAAGGATTTCACAGAGCCTTCAATGGTGTAAGCCCGGATCTCATTCACAAGGGAGATGAATATGGAATCTCCCACGACGGCGATGCCGCGTGCCCGGCCGCCGCCGAAGCTGATGTTTTTCCTGAAAACCGCACTGCGACCGTCCCAGGAATAGCACTGGATCTGGCTCAGCCCGGCGTTGAGCACGCAGACCATACCCCCTGAGACGGCTATATCGACCGGATTCTTCATATGTCCAGCCCCGAATTTCGCCACGAGTCGCATTGCGTCGTCAAAGATGCGAACGCGGTTCGTATCGAGCACAAGAATCTTACGCTGGTCGGAGGCGACCGCCACCGGCCTTGACGGGAAAACCTCCGGCCCGGCGGAGCTCTTCCATTGTCCTCCATAGGTGAAGAGGTGAATCCGGCCTCCTGCCGGATCGCACACGATAAGCGTCGAATCATCCAGGAATGCCGCGCCCGTCGGCGCGTGCAATTGCCCCTTGCGGGAGGCGGGGGAGCCGATCACCCGCCGGAAATTTCCCTCGCGATCGAAGATTTCGAGAACGCCGGTGCGCTCATTCGGTATGACGAACTCGCCGGAGCGCGAGACGGCGAATTTGCCCGGCCAAGAGAGGCGCGGCGACTTCCGCCGCATCGGAAGCACGGAGAGCCTGACCTCCCGAAATCTCACCCGTCCGCCGGAACTCTGAAGGCCCACCCAGCCGGCCCTGAACCGAACGGGGCTCTCCAGGATTTTCGTTCCATCAATTGTGACCGAAAGTGTATCGGTGTCGAGATTTACGCGAAGCGTTAATCTATGCTCCTTCCTGAGATCAAAGCTATCCGCCCACACGGAGGAGATCCCGTTGTACTCGCCGTCCTGGAAATACCCGGCAATAAAAATCCTGTTGCCGTCGAACCGGGCGAGCTGTGAAAACCGGGTTGCGTCCGAGTCCCTCGACGAGAAGATGAAGCCGGCTCCCGCTTCGCCGCCGAGCTGCTGGAAAACTGCTTCGAACTCGAACGAGCGGTCCATGAACCGGAGGAGGCTCGCGCAGTCATAGTCGCTCGATTCCTGGATGTAGGTGCCGCCCGATACATGCCAGCTCCCCTTGGCGGGATGCCAGACGGGAGAGCCGTCTGAACCGTTCTGATAGGAAAGAAAATTATCCTGGAAAATTAGGTCGGACCCGCCGCGGGCCCCGGAAGCGGAAGAGAGAAGGAGAAGAGCGAGGATCGTACTGAAGGTGGGACTTGAACCCACACCCGGGGTAAGCCGGACTGGATTTTGAGTCCAGCGCGTCTGCCAGTTCCGCCACTTCAGCATTGAACCCCCCAAGATACCGAAATTGGTGACGAATACCAAAGCCCCCTTGCATGTGAACGGATTTTTGCGAAATTTATCCCCCATGATGATCAAAATATCAAACGTGACGAAGAAATTTGGGGGATTCACCGCCGTCAATAACCTTTCCCTTGAGATCCGGAAGGGGGAGTTCTTCGGATTCCTGGGCCCGAACGGCGCGGGGAAGACGACGACGATCAAGATGATGACGGGCCTGTTCTCTCCGACGGCGGGACAGATCCTTCTGGGAGGGAAGGATATTCAGACCGAACCGCTGGATGCAAAGATCATCACCGGGTATATTCCCGATCAGCCATTCCTGTACGAAAAGCTCACCGGGCGCGAGTTTCTTTATTTCAGCGCCGGGCTGTACCGCATGGACCACCGCATCGCCACGGCCACAATCGACGATCTGGCCCGTCTCTTTGAGTTCGATGGATGGTTCGACCGGCGCACCGAGAACTATTCACAGGGGATGAGACAACGAGTGGCGATCGCCGCCGCCCTCCTCCACGACCCCAAGGTCCTCATCATCGACGAGCCGATGGTGGGGCTCGATCCGCGAAGCGCCCATCTGGTCAAAAACATACTCAAGCATAAATCCCGTGACGGAGTAAGCATCTTCATGTCCACACACAGTCTTCCCGTGGTCGAGGAGCTCTGCGACCGGATCGGGATCATAAAGGAGGGATCGCTCATCTTTGAGGGTCCGGTGGACACGTTCAGGGAATTCAAGGACCGCCACGACGGGAACTTTGAGACCGCCTTTCTCGAGCTGACGAAATAGATGGCCGAGCTTGTTCATATCTTACAGTTCAAACTCCGCAGCTCGCTGAAGCTTTCGGGGGAGTGGCGGACGGCGAACGTCGTCAAGCAGACCGCATCGCTGCTCGTGTTCGGGGGCTTCGCTCTCGGGGCCTATTCTGGGGCTTTTTCGGCGACGAGCTACCTCCTCACAACCGCCAAGCTGGGACTGTTCCTTCTCCACCGGTTCCTTTCCATGCTGCTGTTCGTCTTTTTCATGTCGATCAATGTCGGCAACATCATCGTCTCGTATGCGACTTTTTACAGGTCTCAGGAGATGAGCTATTACCTGACCAAGCCCATCTCCCACACGCAGCTTTTTATCATGAAATTTCTGGACAATTTCTTCTACAGCTCGGTCACTTTTTTCCTCCTCGCGGCGGCCGTCCTCCTGGGATACGGCTCGTACTTTCACATGCCGCCTCTCTTCTATGTTCGCGCGATGGTCCTGGAACTGATTCCCTTCATGCTTCTGGCAGGCTGCACTGCGGTCATCATGCTACTTGTTCTTATGCGCTTCGCGGACGTGATCGGGGTCCGGCGGATCGTGTCGACTCTCGTCGCCATATACCTCGGGACGCTTTACGCTTACTTCAGCATCACGAACCCCCTGAAACTCGTGGCATCGGTCATGGTCTACTACCCGAAAATAGACCAGTACTTTGGGTACCTTGATCCGCCTTTTGCCAAGTTTTTGCCGAACACCTGGATCGCCGATTCTCTCTACTGGACGGTGCGGGGAGACGAATCGTATGCGCTCTCCTATACCGTGATCCTGATCCTGGCCACTCTGCTCGTCTTTTCTTTCATGGTGCTGCTGGCACGAAAGATCTTTTACAAAAGCTGGATCGCGTCTCTCCACCTGCGGATGATAGGGGAGTCGTCTTCGCCGTTACTCCGGCCGTTCTCCCTGATGCGCCCGGCCCGGATCGACACCCAGACGAGCGTTTTGATAAAAAAGGATTTCTGGCAGTTCCTCCGGGAGCCGAGCCAGTGGATCCACCTGGGAATCGTCTCCATGCTCATCGTTACGTTCATCATCAGCGTCGCCCAGATCAATCTCCGGCAGTCCCTGCCGTTCCTTCAGACGGTTTCCTATATGGTCATTCTTCTCTTCAATGCATTTCTCATCGCTTCAATCGCCCTGAGATTCGTCTACCCCAGCATCGGCACGGAAGGTGCGAATCTATGGACGATCCTCTCGGCGCCTGTGAACCGGAAAAAGTATTACGGCCTGAAATTCCTGACCCCGTTCATACCGCTGGTCATCCTCAGCGAGGCGCTTGTTCTTGTCTCGAATCGCTCGCTGACGAGGTACCCCGCCATCATCGTAGCATCGTCGGTCATCATGGCCGGCGCGTCGTTCGCCCTCGTGGGCCTGAACGTCGGGGCGGGGGCCTTCTTTGCCGATTTCAAGGAAAAGAATCCGATCCGCGCGGCCTCCTCGCAGAGCGCAACCCTGACATTTCTTGTAAGCATCACGTTCCTCACCCTGGTGGTCGCGCTGACATTCATCCCGTTCAGCGGTTATTTCGCCGAAATTCTCCGGGACGTGCCCTTCGACGTGAAAGACCTTTTCGTCGGCGCCGGTGCCGTGCTTGCCCTCTCGGTTCTGGTCGGACTGATTCCCCTGGGCGTCGGGCTGCGGGCCCTCCGGCGCGATTTTTGATTTCAGAAAATATTTGGTATGTTCTCTCTGGCATGAGAATGAACGAGATCCAGCTCGCCCGCCTGATCGATCAGGCACGCGGGTTCGTCGCCGACGAGAAGCCCCTGCACGCCTCCCAGCTCTATCTCCGCCTGATCTCCTCCGAGCCGGGGTTCACGCTCCCCTATATTGAGCTTGCTTCCCTCTACGCCGAGACGGGGATGCACCGCGCTTCGGTGCGATTGCTGCGCCGGGCGGCCGAGGCAATGCCCGATGAGCCGGACATAATTTTCCACCTTGCGAACACACTCGTCAAGAACGAGGAATACGACGCCGCCCTGACCTTTTATAAGAAACTCGCGGACAGGAAACTCCCTCAGGTTCATTTCAATATGGGAATAGCGTATTTTTCCAAAGGGTACTTCGCGGCCGCCGAAGAGCAATTCCGGCTGACGATGCGCTACGACCCGAAATTTCCCAAAATCAACGAATCGATCGGGGAACTTCTCATCAAGAGGCAGGCGTATACCGAGGCGGTCGAATTCCTCCGGAAGGGGTGCGGCCTCGACCCCTACAGCGCCATCAGCCATCATCTGATGGGCATAGCATTCAGCAAGCTGGATCAATGGAGGAAGGCGTCCCAGGAGTTTGTCACAGCCATCGACATGAATCCGAAGGAGGCATCCAGCTGGCAGCTGTGCGGAGAGTGCCTCATCCAGCTGAAGAGATTCGGGGAAGCAGAAGCGTATCTGCGCAAGGCCTTGGAGCTTAACCCCCGGTCGGCGGAGACTCTCGTCGACCTGGGTCAGATCTCGTCCCTGAAGGGGGAAAGCAACCGCGCCGAGGAGTTCATACGGAGGGCCCTCGATGTCGACCCCGCCAATGTCCGCGCCCGGGAGGCGCGGTGGAAATTCTTACGCCACCGACGGCAGGGTTCCAAGAAGTAACGGTTTTCATGCGAATATTTCTTTTTCTCATACTCGCGGCCGAGTGCACGGTGAGCGCTCAGGACCGGTTCATGTATGACGCGGGCGCAGAGGAGAGCTTCTCCCGCGGCATTTCAATGTTCCGTCAGTCGGATTTTGCGGGGGCGACCCGGGTCTTCGATTCCCTGGCGGCGCGATCCCCGATACATCAGAAATCGACCGCTTCCTACCTGATGGCCGCCAAGGCGCGGTACCGGACCGGAAATTACCGCGAATCGGCGGAAAGCCTCGCTCGATTCTTCCAGAAATTTCCGGAAAGCTCCTATGCCGACGACGCCCGGTTCACCCTGGCGCTCGATGACATGATGATGGGCTTTTACGGCGACGCCGCCTCACAATTGGCCCGCGTCCTGGAGATTTCCCGCGATGCGGCCCTCCGCTCCAAGGGTGCGGAGCTCTTCGAAACTCTTGCCGACCGCCATCTGCAGATCCAGGAGCTCCAGCAGATTCTGCGCAGCGTCACGACGGCAGATGCCCGCGATCTTGTTCTCATAAAAATCGCTGAAAAATATTCCGCGGCCGGAGATCACCCCAGCGCAACCAATGCGGCCTCGATGGTACGCAGGGACGGCCCCTACCGCTCGAGGATGGAGGCGATATTCCAGAGGCTCGGCTCGGGCGCTCAGCTGAAAATCGGAGTCGAACTTCCGCTCATGAAGGGATCCCCCTTAAACCCCCTGCAGTCCGTCGCGGCAGAAATGCTTGACGGAATGAATTTTGCCATCGGCGAGGGAAACCTCAGACTCTACCTCGATGTGCGGGACGTCGAGAGGGATTCGGCGAAGACCGTCGGCGCAACGAGCGAGCTGGCCTCCGATCCCGACGTGCTTGCGATCGTCGGACCGCTCTTCAGCAATCTCGCCCTGATCGGCGCGCCGGTCGCGGAAAGGGCGGGTGTGCCCATGATTTCCCCGACCGCCGCAGGAAACGGAATCGCCGCGGCCGGAAGCCATATTTTTCAAATAAGCCCCGATTACACGATCCGGGCCAGAGCCATGGCGCGCTATGCCGTCCGGACTCTGGGGTTCTCTTCGCTTGCCGTGCTGGGATCGGCCGATGGTTCCGGGAAAATCCTGGCGGACAGTTTCGTCGCCGAGGCCAAACGCCTCGGAGCCACGATCGTGGCCGCCGAGTCATACCCGAAGGGGGTGAGCGATTTTCGGGAGCAGTTCATCGCGATCCGGAAGGCCGCCTTCGACCTCGCCGCGTCGCACGATAAGCCGGACGATCTCGATGTGCCGGTAAAAACCATAGACGGAATTTTCCTTCCTGTCGGCGACGCGGAAGAGATCGGCATCATCGCGCCGCAGGTGAAGTTTTTCAATATCACTACCCAGATCCTCGGCACGAGCGATTGGAATGATCCCGCCCGGCTGGAGGAGCATAAGAGGTATGTGAACGGAGTCATTTTCCCCGCCGATGCGTATCCGCAGGAAGACGGGAGCCCGTTCGACGGGAAGTTCGCCGCGGAGATGAAAAGAAAACCGACGAAATATACCCGGTTCGGATATGACACGATGAAACTCATCCTCGGCGAGCTTGCGAGGGGCGCCAGGAGCCGGGCCGCCCTCGCGGCGGCGTTGGCTGAGGTCGAAGGCTACCGCGGCGTCCACTCACGGATCACGCTCCGCGGCTCGCGTGTCAATTCTGAAATAATCATTCTGAAGTATCTGAATGGCGAGTTCGTGAATCTCGCCGAAATGACGGTGAACTGACATTCTGCAGGGAGGCAGTCATGACGCGACACATCAAGAAGGTGAGCGAGCCTTCGGCGTACCATTCCACCATCTCCGACTGGCCGATCGAGGAAAGACCGAGGGAGAAACTCATGCGGGGAGGCCCACAGGCGCTCTCCGACGCAGAGACCCTCGCGATACTTCTCCGCTCCGGGACGGGACGAATTACGGCGGTCGATCTTGCAAAGACTCTCCTGCGGGGATTCCGGTCCCTGGAGAATCTCGCGTGCCGCTCATACCAGGAGCTTCAGCACTACAAGGGGGTGGGCGCCGCCAAGGCGGTGGGCATCGTGGCCGCGTTCGAGCTGGGCAGGCGTGCAGCCACCGACCGCCGGGAAGAGAAACCGAGAATCAATTCGCCGGACGACGTCGTCCGCCGATACCAGCCGATGATGAGGGACCGCAAGCAGGAGGAATTCAAGGTGCTTCTCCTCGACAGCGCCAACCACCTGCTCCGGGATGCGACGGTTTCGACCGGGATACTGAATAGCTCCCTTGTCCATCCGCGGGAGGTCTTTCGACCCGCAATCTTGGAGCCCGCCGCAAGCGTCATTCTCCTCCACAACCATCCCTCGGGAAATCCGGAGCCGAGCTCTGAGGATCTGCAAATCACCCATCAGCTGATCGATGCGGGGCGGATCATCGGCATCCCGGTGCACGACCATATCATCATCGCTATCGATAAATACGCCAGTTTTGCGGAAAGGGGTCTCTTATAGAAAGAAATGGGTTTGCACGCCTCATATGAAGTTATTTGACAAAGAACTATTTATTTGTTATTTTCACCCCTGAGTTAAAGATGGGGATTACTCACTTGAGGAGAGGGTTTATGAAAGTCTTGAACGCAATCATCGCCGCAGCGCTCCTGTCGGGGGGCATTCTTCTCGCGGCGGGATGTTCGAGCTCGCCGTCGGAGGAGGAAATGAATCAGCTGAGACTGCTCCAGTCTCAGGTGAAATCGCTCAGAGACCAGATTGGCGAGAAGGAGAAATCAAAGACAGACCTCACAAAGAAGATGGCTGACAAGGATGCAAAGCTGAAGCAGTGCCAGTCAGATCAAGAGGCCGTCAAGAAAGCGATGGGTAAGTGATATGAAGACTATCCTCCTTTCGATAATGATGGCCTGTCTAGTCGCCCTGGCCGCCGGTCAGGAAGAGAAAATGTCCAAAGACGAGTGGCAGCGGCAGATGGCCGACAACACGAAACAGGTGGCCGAGCTCCAGGCGCAGCTGAAGTCGCTCACGGACGAAGTCGCCACGATGCAGGTCCGCTCGGATAAACTCGATGCCGATATCCGGGCCTGCGAGGACGCTCTCTACGCCATGCTGGGGGTGACCCGCGCCGACGTCGAGGCGTTTGAGAAAGAACTCACCGACATGGAAAACCGCGTCGCCGAACTTCAGAGGATGTCCGACGCCGAGCTCGTTCAGCACAAGGACGAAGTCGCCCGGATGGATTCACGATTAAAGGAGATGGCCCAGAGCAAGATCGCCCTCATCCCGCGCTACGGCGACCGCGTCCACTCCCTCCAGGAGAAGGTCACCGCTCTTTTGAACAGCATGCAGAAGGAGAAGACCTATACCGTGGGAACGTGGTCCCGCGACCGGGATTGCCTCTGGAATATTGCAAAGAAGAAGGACGTTTACGCGAACGCCTGGCTGTGGCCGAAGATCTGGCAGGGAAACAGGGACAAGATAAAGGACCCGGACATTATCAAACCCCGGTGGGTTCTGAAGATTCCCGAGGGAAACGATCTGTCGCGAGAAGAGAAGTCGGCCGCGACACGATACTACCGGAAGAAAGCCGCCGGCCCGTCATCCGAATCACACTAACCGGACAAGGAGCAGCAGTCAAAGTCCCGTATTGAGTACGGCGTTATGATATGTGACGAGAAGCCCTTTCCGCGCAAGGCGGGGAAGGGCTTCTTGCATTTTGGAGAACCCCGGCAAGGGGCGAGAAAGGAAAATCTTATTGGCTGAAAGAAAGATCCGAGCGGAAGGTGTGGACATGGTCAGGCTCCTCGGCCTGAACGACGCCAACCTGCAGGTGCTCGAGAATCGTTACGACGCGACGATCACGGTGCGCGGAGAGCACGTGACTCTGCGGGGGAACCAGCAGCAGGTGGAGGAGCTTGAGAAGATTTTTAAGGAGCTCATCTACATCCTCAACAAGAACGGAAGCATTTCGGTCAACGACGTCGAAACGGTCGTCGACCTTGTGAAAGTCAACGGAGAGCCCGCCGTCCCGAAAAATATCGCGGGGGAGATCAGCCAGGACGAACTGGAAAGCGTCGTCCTTTTCACGCGCAACGGGATCATCCGTGCGAAATCACAGGGGCAGCGCGAGTATATCCACCAGATCGCACGCAACGATATCGTCTTCGCGATCGGACCCGCCGGCACCGGGAAGACATACCTCGCCGTCGCCATGGCCGTGGCCGCCCTCAAGAACCGCGAGATCATGAAAATCATCCTCGCCCGCCCCGCGGTTGAAGCGGGGGAGAGCCTCGGATTCCTGCCGGGGGATTTGAAGGACAAGGTCGATCCCTACCTCCGCCCCCTGTACGACGCCCTTGACGACATGATCCCGCCTGAAAAGCTGAAGACGTATATCGAACGGCGGGTGATAGAGGTGGTGCCCCTGGCCTACATGAGAGGCCGGACCCTTAACAACGCTTATGTCATCCTGGATGAAGCCCAGAACGCGTCGAGCATGCAGATGAAGATGTTCCTCACCCGGCTCGGCGCAAATTCAAAGGCGATCATCACCGGCGATATCACACAGATCGACCTGCCGGTGAAAACCACGTCGGGGCTGGTCCAGATCCGGGAGGTTTTGAAGGAGATCGCGGGGATAAAATTCTGTTATTTCGACCGGAGCGACGTCGTACGGCACAGGCTCGTCAAAGACATCATCGACGCCTACGACAAATTCCATTCAAACGGAAGCTAGGTTTTCTTCGCCTCGTTCCACAGAGCGTCCATCTCGCCGGGCGTCGAGGTATATATGTCCTTTCCCTGTTCCCTCAGCCTCTGCTCCATGAACTGAAATCTTTTCCTGAATTTGTCAACGGTTCCGCCAAGCGCTTTTTCCGGGTTTACCCGGAGAAACCTCGCGTAGTTCACCACGGCGAAGAGGAGATCCCCGAACTCGGATTCCATCCTGGCCGGATCCCCCTCGCCGACGGCCTCCTCGAGCTCTGCCAACTCTTCGAGAATTTTCATCCGCACCTCCTCGGCCTTCGCCCAGTCAAACCCCGCCTTCGACGCCTTTTCTGAGATTCTGTGCGCCCGCAGGAGGGACGGCATCTCCGCCGGGACCCCGTCGAGGAGCGACTCCCTCCCCTCCTCCAGTTTGAGCCTTTCCCAGTTCTTCTTGACGTCATCCGCCCCCTCGACGCGGAGTTCCCCGAAAACATGCGGATGCCGCCGTATCAGTTTCTTTGAAATGCCATCGATGACCTCGCCCAGGGTGAATTCGGAAGATTCCTCAGCGATGTTCGAATGGAAAACAACATGGAGGAGGATGTCCCCCAGCTCCTCGCGCAATGCATCGCTGTTTTCAGTGTCGATCGCCTCGACCACCTCGTAGGCCTCCTCGATGAGACTGTTCCGGATGGAGGAATGGGTCTGCTCCCGGTCCCACGGGCATTCCTTCCTGAGCCTCTTGGTGATCTCGACGAATTCAGAAAAAGTGGTGAGTGACATGACTTCTCCTTTCGGAGATGAACTTAGAGATTCCCGCCGTGAGATGCAAACATTTGTAATGTCGGCGAAAAGTGATATATTGCTCCGTCTTTGATCCCAATGCCACCTGATGAACCGGGCGCTTCCGCGAGTTCTCCTCATCGTCTCTGCCATCATTTCCTTTGTCTTCGTCGTCACGACGACCCAACGTGAGGCTTCCATGCTTCTTGTGAACGGGAGAGTCTACACGCTCGACCGGAATAATACGGTCTGCGATGCGATTGCCCTCCGGGGGAACCGGATCGTCGGAGTCGGTTCGCGCGAGGATCTTGCCAGATTCCGGACCGATTCGGTGATCGATCTCAGGGGGAAAACGGTCTATCCGGGGCTCATCGACGGGCACGCGCACATGAACGGCCTCGGAGCGCTGATGAATTCGGTCATCCTTTACGGCGTCCCCTCCCCGGAGGAGGCCGTCAGGATGGTCCGCGAACGGGTCTCGCAGGTCGCGGCGGGAGAATGGATCACGGGAAGAGGCTGGGATCAGAATCTGTGGCCGTCGCGGGAATTTCCGACGGCGGATATTCTGGATTCGGTATCGCCTCGGAATCCCGTCGAGCTTATACGTGTAGACGGGCACGCGATCTGGGTGAATCATGTCGCGATGGCGATCGCCGGAGTGTCCCGGGACACTCCCGATCCGCCCGGGGGAAGGATTGTACGGGATTCCAAGGGAATTCCCACAGGAATCCTGGTCGAGGACAACGCACGCAGGCTCATCTCCTCAAAGATGCCGACGCCGACCCGGTCGGATGTCGAGAAAAATATCTTGCGGGCGGCCGAAGAATGCGCGAAGGCGGGGATCACGGAAGTGGCCGATATGGGGGTCGATAGTCTCGTCATCAGCGCGTACAGAGCCCTCGAAGCCGGGGGGCGTCTGCCTCTCAGGATCTATGCAGCCATCAGCATCCCGGGCGACGCCTGGGACTTTTGGCGGAACCGGGAACCGGTCCGGGGGATGTTCACGCTCCGTGCCATCAAGATGTACTCCGACGGTGCCCTGGGGTCGCGCGGGGCGGCCCTTGTCGATTCGTACAGCGACGATCCGGGAAACCGGGGGACCACCATCTCGAGCGAGGAAGAGCTCTCCCGGGGCTCTCTTGACGCCATGCTCCACGGGTACCAGCCGATCATCCATGCCATCGGCGATCGCGGGAATCACATCACGCTCAACGCTTACGCAAAGTCGCTCTCCGCGCTCCCTCCGGGAGATTATCGCCCGAGAATCGAACATGTGCAGGTTCTCCTCCCCGAAGATATTCCACGGTTCAAGAAGCTCGGAGTCCTTCCCAGCATGGAGCCCGTCCATGCCACCTCCGACATGTACTGGGCTGAAGCCCGGCTCGGCCCGCAGAGAATCCGCGGGGCGTACGCCTGGCGCTCGCTCCTTGAAACGGGGTCGATCATCATCGGCGGATCCGATTCTCCCAACGACGGCCTGAATCCCCTCTGGGGGTTTTATGCCGCCGTCACTCGCCGGGATCGCGACGGATATCCGCAGGACGGATGGTACCCCCAGGAGAAGATGAGCAGGGATGAGGCCATCCGCTGTTACACGCGCTGGGCGGCCTACGGAGCCTTTGAGGAGAACGAGAAGGGGACGATCGAGACCGGCAAACTTGCCGACCTCACGGTTTTGTCCCGGGACATCATGCAGGTGCCCGCTTCCGACATCCTGACGACGGATGTCGAGATGACGATTGTGGACGGAAAAATCATCTACAGGAAAGAGACACCATCTAACTGACATGTTCAAGAAACGTCTTTTCACGCCGGGGCCGACACCGGTCCCGGAAAGCGTCATGCTCAGGATGGCCGAGCCGATCATCCACCACCGGAGCCCGGAATTTTCGGAGATTTTCACCAGGGTCAACCAAAACCTTCGCTACCTCTTTCAGACGGACGGGCCCGTGATCACCCTCTGCTGCTCCGGCACGGGGGGAGTGGAGGCGACATTCGTCAACCTCTTCTCGCCGGGCGATACCGTCATCTCCGTCAACGGGGGAAAGTTCGGGGAGAGATGGGTTCTCATGCCGAGGGCGCTGGGCCTCAACGCGGTCGAGATCAAGGTGGACTGGGGAAAAGCTCCGGATGCCGGCCAGATCGCCGAGGCGCTCAAGAAGAACGCGGGGGCGATGGCCGTCTACCTGACCCACAGCGAAACGTCCACCGGCACCGCCACCGATGTCAAGACTATTTCACGCGTGATCCGAGAAAACTCGGACGCGCTCGTCTGCGTTGACGGGATCACAGCCATCGGAGCCCACGAATTTCGGTTCAGCGAATGGGGCATAGACGTCTGTGTGACTGGTTCGCAGAAGGGAATTATGATACCCCCCGGGCTTGCTTTCGTCGCGCTCAGCGACCGCGCGATTTCCCGGCTCAAACACTCAAAACTTCCCAAATTCTATTTCAGCTTCGAGAAAGCCCTGAAGGCCTTTGAAAAGAACGACACGCCCTGGACCCCGGCTGCCTCCCTGATCATCGGGGCCGATGCCGCGTTGCAGCACATCAGAGAGGAAGGGGTTGAGAAAATCTGGGCGCGGCATGAGCGGATGGCGATGGGCGTGCGTGCGGGAGTCACGGGGCTCGGCATGAAGCTTTTTTCCCAAAGCCCCTCGTTCGCCGTCACCCCCGTCTGGGTGCCCGAAGGTCTCGAATGGAAGAAATTCAATGCCTCCCTGAAATCCTACGGGATCACGATCGCCGGCGGGCAGGATGAATTCGCAGGCAAGATTTTCAGAATCTCCCACCTCGGCTATTACGATGAGCTCGACGTCGTCACCGTCATGGCCGCTATCGAACGATCTCTGTCGGATTGCGGGTGGAGTTTCACGGCCGGGGCAGGTGTGAAGGCGGCTCAAACCTATCTCCTCAACGGCACATGACTATCCTGGTGACGGACGCGGTTGACGAGCAGTGCATCGCAGTACTCGAAGGCGAAGGATTCGCGGTCGATTACGCCCCGGGAATTTCTGCTTCGGAGATCAAAAAGAGGATTGCGACGGCCGACGCCCTGATCGTCAGGAGCCAGACAAAGGTTACCTCCGATCTTCTGGACTTTGCCGGGATGCTGAAGGCGGTTGGGCGGGCGGGGGCGGGCGTGGACAATATCGACGTTTCGGCGGCCACCCGCCGGGGCATCATCGTTTTAAATACGCCGGGTGGAAATACCATATCGACGGCGGAGCATACCTTCTCCCTTATGCTCTCTCTGGCCAGAAATATTCCCCAGGCCAATCAGAGCTTGAGAGGGGAGAACTGGGAGCGGAAAAAATATACCGGGGTAGAAATATTTGAAAAAACGCTCGGCGTCATGGGCCTCGGGAAGGTCGGGAGTGAACTGGCGACACGGGCCCTCTCATTCGGAATGGTCGTCGTTGCCTACGACCCCCTGCTCACCTCGGAAAAATGTTTACAAAGGGGCATTCAGCTCGTCGAGCTCGACGAGCTTTTTGAGCGCTCTGATTTCATCTCTCTCCATACCCCTCTCACGCCCGAGACGAAGGGGATCATCAACACGAAAAACCTGCAGAAATGCAAAAAAGGGGTAAGAATAATCAATTGCGCGCGCGGCGGCATCGTCAATGAGAAGGACCTGCTCGCCGCTCTCGAGGAGGGGAGAGTCGCGGGGGCGGCCCTCGATGTCTTTGAGAATGAACCGCCCGGCGATTTTTCCCTGATTCGTCATCCCCATGTCGTCGCCACTCCCCATCTCGGAGCCTCAACCGAGGAAGCGCAGGAGAAGGTGGCTCTCCAGATTTCCCATCAGATAGCGGATTTCCTCAAAGAGCGGGGGATAACGGGCGCGGTCAACGGCGATCTCATCCGGTATGCATTCAGGAAGGAGTACCGCCCCTACTTTGAGCTGGCGGAACGGATGGGGAATTTTCTCGCCCAGCTTAAGCTCGGGGAATTGAAATCGGTAATCCTCACTGTGAATGGCTCTTATCTCAAGGAGACCTCTCAGTCTCTCGGGGCGGCGCTTCTGAAGGGCCTTCTAACCCCGCTCTTCGAGCCGGTCAACTATCTGAACGCGACAACCATGGCAAAAGAGCGGGGGATCAGCATGCAGGTGCGTGAAGCGGAGGAGCATGGCCACTATACAAATATGCTGGCAGTCCAGTACGAGACAACCCGTGAGCACAGAACCTTCGCAGGAACGGTTTTCGGATCGTCCGATGTTAGACTAGTAGGGATCGACGAGTTTCATTTCGAGATCCGCCCTGAGGGTAACCTTGTCCTCTATTCAAATGTTGACCGCCCCGGGATGCTTGCGAAGGTCAGTTCCGTCCTCGCCAACGCCCGCATCAACATTGGTGGCCTCTCGCTCGGCCGGTATAAAGGGGGAAAGGCTCTTACCATCATCTCCCTCGACGAAATGCCTCCCAAAGAAACCATCGATGAAATCGCCCGGCTCGAAGGGGTTAGCGATCTCCGTACTGTCATATTGTGAGAAGCACGGCGTGATTTCGCCGATTTTCTCGTATTGCCCGAAAACTTGACAAACCCGGTTCCGTTTGTTATATTGCGCCCAAGAAATTGGGTAGTAGATTGCGGACTATAGTGGGAACCGATCTAAAATCCAAGACAGGGAGACGCCAGCCATAAGTATTGTTACGCCTTCCCGATGACTACCGACTCTAACCATCCGCCTTCAATCGTATACCCCTGCGTGATTCATGCGCACCTCGGCTCGAGGGGAGCGTGAATTCTTGACCACAACGGGGGAAAGTTCGATGCTCTCATCTAAGGAGATACCCATGAAAACTTTTATCGTTAGCCTGCTCCTGCTGGCTCTGCCAGGCCTCGTCTTTGCGGTCGGTACCGGGAAGGTCAAAGGCCGCGTTACCGACAAGGAATCAAAGGAACCGCTGATCGGCGCAAGCGTAAGCGTTCAGGGTACGTCGATCGGCGCAGTCTCGGACGTTGACGGAAACTATGTCATCGTTAATGTGCCGACCGGGACCTATGCTATGAAAGCGACATACGTCGGATACCAGTCAGTCACGGTCCAGAATGTCATCGTGAACACGAATCTCACGACTGAACTCAATTTTGAGATGTCGACGGAAGCGCTCCAATTGAAGCCCGTTGAAATAATCGCCCAGCGTCCCCTCGTCAACAAGAACGCCACCAACGCCGTTCGCATTACGACGGGAGAAGATATCTCCACGCTTCCGGTCCGGGGCATCAACAACATCCTTGCCCTTTCCCCGGGCGTTGTCCTTCAGGATAACACGGTCTTCATCCGGGGGGGAAGACAGGACGAAGTGGGGTTTTATCTGGAAGGAGTCAATATCACCAACCCGATGGCAGGGGGCCGCGCGGTGACACTCGTTCAGGATGCGCTCGAGGAGATACAGGTGCAGGCTGGCGGCTATAACGCCGAATTCGGCGGAGCCAATGCCGGCATCATTCAGCAGCAACTCCGCTCCGGCACGACCGATCTGAAGGCCAGCGTCCAGTACTATACCGACAATCTCGGCGTCAAAAGCAGGGATAACGCGTATAACGGCGACAAAAACTGGCTCGGCGCATACCAGTTCGGCTATGACGAATTGACCGGGACTGTGAGCGGGCCCCTGGGGAACGAACATTATAAATTCTTCGGCCTTTTCAACTACCTCTATAACCGCGACCTGACCCCGCAACCCTACCCCGGAATAAAGCTGGGCCTGGTCAACGGCGGCAAGGTAACCCCTGATACAGTCAACCTGCTTTACCCGGCGGGGCCTCTGACCGGCAGTTCGCTCAACCAGTTCACCTATACCGGGACGGTGAACATGGATTTTAGCCCGATCACCCTGCGACTGGGCGGGACATATACGACGAACACTTCTTACACAGCGTTCACCAGTGCGCGTAACCCCGGGAACATCGCAAACTTCCTGAATACTGGCCGGAACGAACAGATTGACGTAAAGAATGCATCGGGCAGCCTCAAGTTCACTCACCTGCTCTCCCCGACGACATTTTATGAGCTGACGTTTGGATACTTCAAGCAGGAGAACAACACGTTTGATCCCATCCTGAAGGATAACTTCCTTGGCTACGGCGACAGCGTCGCCAATGCCCAGGCGGGCGTGATCTGGTACAGGAGGCCGCCCACAACCGATCCTAACTTCCCCGATGACAAGGGGGATCCGACGGGGCGCTACACGCGTCCGAACAGGAAGAGTATATCGATCTTCGCCTTCAATGCGCCCGGAGACGTTATTTCTGATTACATTAAATTCAGGAGGGAGAACCTCTCGCTGACGGGCGGGTTGTCGACGCAGATCGGCAAACAGCATTCCGTGAAGGTCGGGGGAGAGTATGCCCGATACACCATGCGTAATTACAGCCTCAGCAATGAATCGGTGATCGCGATGCCGGGCCTCATTGCATCGAATGCAGCCCTTGCCGACTCGGATCCTCAAAAGCTCACGCTCGAACAGATCTATATCAACAGGGGAGTCAATAATTTTGGTTACGATGTGTTCGGGAATGAGACCTCAACCTCCGGCGGAATACTCGATGCAAAACACCCGGTCTTTTCGGCCTTCTATGTTCAGGATAAGGCTGAGTTCAGCGATCTCGTGATCAACGCCGGGCTCCGGTTCGATTACATAAGCACCGATAGCAAGGCGTTTATCGACCCGACATTCCCCGATCGTTCCATCAATAAACAGACCGGCGCGCTCGATCCGGCGGGATTCGTCGATGTGCCAAGTTTCACGTCGGTCAGCCCCCGCATAGGGCTTTCCTTCCCGGTGACCGATCGTACCGTCTTCCATACGCAGTTCGGAAAATTCGTGCAGCAGTCGCGTCTGAGAGATATCTACCAGGGGCTTTATCTGACAGGATCGAACATCCGCGGGGGATTTTTCATCGGTGCGCCCGTCGGATTTGACGTCCGGCCGGAGCGGACGACGCAATATGAGATCGGATTCTCGCAGCAGATCAGCGACTTTGCCTCTTTCGACGTGACGGGCTACTATAAAGATATCCTGGACCAGATTGTTTATGACCAGGTATATACGAGGTCCGGTTCGCAGTTCGGGGCGTACGCGGTCCTCCGCAATGGCGATTTTGCAACGACGAAGGGTCTTGAACTGACCTTCAATATGCGGCGTCAGAAGAGGGTGCAGATCAACGCCTCGGTGTCTTTCCAGGATGCGCAAGGCACAGGCTCGTTCCCGAACTCCAATCGAGGCATCGTGGCCGCGCCCCTTGACAATGTCACGATTTTCGTGCCTCAGTATGTGACCCCCCTGGAGTACAATAATGCTGTGCGCGGCAATCTGAACATCGATTATCACTTCGCGAGGAACGACGGCCCCACGGTGCTGCAGCAGTTTGGCGGGTCAGCCGTAGTGAGCTTCAATAGCGGGCATCCGTTCACCCGCGGGATCGGCGGCGCGGACCTCGAAGGCGACGCACGAGACCGTATACCGATCGAGCCGTTGAACAGCTCCACTACGCCGTGGATATTCCAGGTCGATCTGCGGCTGGACAAGTCGTTTCCCATCATGGACAGGCTGGATGGGACCATCTATTTTTCGGTCATCAACCTGCTCGATGCGAAAAATGTCCAGAATGTATTCCTGAGGACAGGGACCACGGATGACGATGGCTTCCTCCGGACCCAGAACTACTCCCCGGAATATGAAGCTCTGTACCGGGCGATCAACATCGACTATTACGAGCAGTACCAGAACGCACCATTTCTTGGAACTGCTCCGTTATTTTTCGGACCCCCTCGTCAGTTTAGAATCGGGTTCAGGCTCGACTACTGATGGCGAAAGCGCCTAAAACCTCAAAGGAGCTGACAATGAAACTGTACCCTGTCCTGGCCATGAGTCTCGTCCTCGCTGCGGCATCGTCGTCGGGTGCGGACCGCTCGCCGCGGTCCCGTATTCCGCTGAACGCCAACGGCACTCCGGTCTTAACCTACCTCAATATCAACAACCTCTCGACCGTGCTTCGTAATGACGGCACGGCAGATATTGACGCGCAGGAGCAGAACTCGGGCCTCGTCTTCCCGAAGGGGAGCAGGAAGACAGCCTGCTTTCAGAGCGGGTTCCTGTGGGGCGGCATCATCGGCGGACAGGTGAGGGTGGGAGGATCGGCGTACAGGACCGGCCTGCAACCCGGCAAGATCACGAGCGCCCCCGGAGCGCCCGGCGGAGTTGTCTCCGAAGACCCTACTCTCGAGAAAAATCGGATATACCGGGTGAGAAGAGACGTCTATCCGGGAGGACCGAAAGTGGCCCTGACCTCCGAACTGAGCGACGAAGGAGGATCTGAAGACGGGATCCGCGCCCAGTTCGAAAAGGATTGGACTTACTGGCCTGCAGCCGACGGCGCGCCCTATCAGGATTTGAACGGCAACGGCCACTACGATCCTGACTCCGGAGATGTTCCGGGTGTGCCGGGAGCAGATGAAACCGTGTGGTATGTCTGCAACGACAACAACTCCGGCGCAACGACAAATCTCTACGGCTCGGTCCCCATGGGCATCGAGCTGCAGGTCACCGTGTGGGCGTATGCCCAGTCGGGAGCTCTCGGCAACATGTTTTTCAAAAAGTACCTAATCATTAATAAGGGGGGTGCGGGAAACACGATAGACAGCATGTACGTCTCCCAGTGGGCGGACGTTGATCTTGGAAATTCGACTGACGACTTTTCCGGCTGCGATACCTCCCTCAGCCTCGGATATACATACAATGCGTTCCCGACTGACGCCACATACGATCCTCTGCCTCCCCCGGTGACAGGGTTCGACTTTTTCCAGGGTCCGGTCGTGGCCGCCCCGGGCGATTCGGGCATATTTAAAGGACACAGGATTTACGACAAAAAGAACCTGCCGATGACGGCGTTCTATTACTTCGCCAGGGGTGATGCAACGGTTACCGACCCCGTTCAGGGTTCCTATTCCGAGGGTACCTTGCGCTTCTACAACTTCTTCAAAGGGAGAATCGGATTGACAGGTCAGCCCTTCACCGATCCCAACACGGGGCAGCCCACAAGCTTCGCTCTTGCGGGCGATCCGGTGAAAGGAACGGGGTGGATAGACGGGCAGGTGCTCCCCGCCGGCGACCGCAGGCAAGGCCTTGCCTCGGGACCCTTTACGATGGCAGTCGGTGATACCCAGGAGGTCGTCGTAGCAGAAATCTGTGCCGGGGCGATACCGGGGGTGGACCGCCTCGCCTGCATAAGCCTCCTCAGATTCTTCGACAAGTCGGCCCAGGTTGCCTATGATAACTTCTTCAACGTCCCGGCACCCCCGCCGGCCCCGAAACTTACCGCCTCGGCTTTTGACAAGGAACTTGTGCTGGTCTGGGGAGGTGATGCGACAGCCGTGGCGGCAACGGAAAATTCCAACAGCGCCGGATATAAATTTCAGGGATATAACGTCTACCAGCTCCCGTCGCAATCATCGCCGAAGAGCGAGGGAAAGAGGATCGCCACTTTCGATATCAAGGACGGTGTTGGCATAATTCTCGATCAGACATTTGACCCGACAACCGGAGCCCTGCTCCAGCAGGTTGCACAGGTCGGGCCGGATCAGGGGGTCGCGCGAAATATCGACATCACGACCGACGCTTCACGCGGGGGCGTCAACCTTGTGAACGGCATCCGGTATTACTTCGCCGTGACGGCCTACAGCTATAACCCCGATCCGAACGTCGTGCCGAATAATCTGGAATCGCCTTTGACAGCCACTGCGCTCACCGTGACCCCGCACACGCCCGACCCGGGGGTTCGTTATCAGGCGACGGGGGGCGATTCGCTGGCTATCCGGCATGCGGCTGTGGGCGGGCCTATGAGCGAGGGCTTCATCGTGCCGATTGTCATCGACCCCTCGAAGCTCACCGGGCATACATATCAGGTTCTGTTCGATACGGCCGGCGGGACGCTTCACTGGAACCTGAAGGATTCTACCTCCGGGACGAACGTTCTGACCAACCAGACAAACCAGTCGGGTGACGCCAACTATGTCATCGCCGACGGGATTCAGGTAAAAGTGCAGGGACCTCCTCCTGGCATGAAGGATTGGTCAATCCCAAGTGGCGGCCGGCGCTGGACATTCGCCAATGCCGACGGGTTCGCCCTTGAAGGATTCTTCGGGGCCATGGGGATGGGATACAACAGCTTCTTCAGCAGCTCCACCGTGACTCCCGATCATCTCCATAACGTGCTGATAAAGCTTGCGGCGACAGATTCCCTCGGAAATCTCGTTAACCCGAGTGATACGACGGCGTCGAACGGTTACCGCTATCTCCGCGGCGCCAGCGCTGCTCCGGCGAAGCCGGAGTTTGTACCGTATATCGTCAATCCCTCGAGCGGATATGCCTATCAGGATTACAGGACGAGGAACGTGCCCTGGGCCGCCTACGACCAGGAAAACGGAGGAAGACGACTGATGGTAGGTTTTCTCGAGAACAATCATATCGGCGGGCGGGTCGACGGGAAATACTGGCCCGATACGCAGAATGGACCCTATTCGAATACCGACCCCGACGGACCCCGGGAGTGGTTCTTCATCTTCGACGTTGCCTACAGCACTACGGCGGATCCCGCCCTTACGGTTGACATTCTCAACGTGACGACCCCGCTTATGTGGTGGGGGACGCCCAACCGTCGGGGCGATGTCGCATTCCATGCCGGAGATCAGTTCCTCATCCTTGCCAATCATCCCAATACAATGGCTGACCAGTTCGCGTTCGATGCTCCCGGCGTCACAAAGAGCGCGGCGCTCGCTAAGAAGGATGTTGAAAAGATCACCGTCTTCCCGAATCCCTACTATGCGGTGAATACCGAAGAGATCAATAAGTACCAGAAGTTCGTGACATTCAGTCATTTGCCGGATGTCGCGACGATTCGAATATTCAACCTTGCGGGGATACTCGTGCGCACGATTCAGAAGACGACGCCGGGTCAGTTCGAGCGCTGGTTCCTGAATAACGAGTCGGATTTGCCGGTGGCAAGCGGCGTCTATATCGCATATATCGAAATGCCCGGTCTTGGGACGACGAAGATCGTGAAATTTTCGGTGATACAGGAACGTCAGTTCCTTGACCGGTTTTAACGTGACCCTTAATGACAAGGAGTCTATCATGAAACGCATCTCGATTATCCTGGTGTTATCCCTCATCGCCCTGCAGGGCGCGTTCGCATCCGGAGGAAATCGGACCGGAACGGGGGGCGCAGCGGAGCTGCTCATACCGATAGGCGGGAGGGATCTCGCGATGGGCGGATCCACGATCTCCACCTCGACAGGAATTGAAGCGCTGTTTTGGAATCCCGCCGGAATTTCAAAATCGAAGGCGTCGGCAAATCTGATGTTCTCCCACATGTCCTATATTGCGGATATCGGGGTTGACTACGGGGCCGCTTCCGCGAATTTCGAGGGGATAGGGACCTTCGCTCTGAGCATCAAGTCCCTGTCGATCGGCGAAATGCTCGTGACCACGACGCAGAATCCGGACGGTACCGGGCAGACATACTCCCCGCAATTCTTCATCGCAGGCGCGACCTTCGCCAAGCAACTGAGCGACAGGGTATCGGTGGGGGTCACCGCGAATCTTGTGAATGAGCGGATCGCCGAGGTGAATACAAACGGGGTTGCATTTAATGTCGGGGTTATCTATGATAATCTGGGGAGCATCAACGGTCTGAGCCTCGGGGTGGCGGTAAAGAACATAGGACCCCAGATGAAATTCGACGGCCCGGGGCTCTATGTCCAAACAACCGTTCCCGGGCAGGTCGCTCCGGCAAATTTCCTGAAATTGGAAGCCGCCCCGTATGAGCTCCCCTCGACCGTGGAATTCGGGCTGGGGTACCATTACGACTTCTCAGGGGAAAACTCGCTTCAGTTGTCAGGGACGTTCCAGAATAACAATTTTTCGGGCGACGAATATAAGGGGGGAGTCGAGTACGGATATAATAACAATTTCTTCTTGCGGGCGGGTTATACAGGTTCGCCCTCCTCACAGACGCCGGACTACATTTACGGCTTTACCGCCGGCGCCGGGGTCGCCTACGACTTTGAAGGCACACAAGTCTCGTTTGATTACGCGTTCCGCTCGGTGAAGTACTTTGACGGGAATCATGTCGTTTCGATTAAGCTGGGATTCTGATTATGGGTTGCGCTATAGATTAGTATTTGCCGTTGCCGCCTGCTTCGCCGCAGGCGGCACGTATGCTTCGGGAGGCGCTCAAGATTCGATCTTCACCCTGGGTCAGTTCACACACGCGGTCGCTTTTTCCATCGACCCTGACGGCAATTTTTTCGTCCTTGACGCGGGGACAAGTTCAGTTCTGAAGGTGTCCCCCGGGGGCGAGATACGATCATCGATAGGAGGGTATGGGTGGAGCGATGTGTCGTTTGATCGCCCGGCCGATCTGGCCGTTTCCAACGGCCTGGACGTGTATGTGGCCGACTACGGGAATCATAGGGTTCAGCGTTTCGATCGGTCCCTCTCGTTTGTGGCGACTCTCTCCGGTAAGGACGAGAATGGTTCGATCTCCTTCGGATATCCCAGGAGCGTGGCGGTCTCCCGATCGGGGACGCTTTACATCGCCGACGGCGAGAACGTCCGAATAGTTGCCGTCAATGTGCTTGAAAACCGGTCCTGGTCTTTCGGGGGGACCGAGGCGAGGGAGGGAAAGCTCTCAGATCCCCGCCGAATCCGGATCGTGGACGAGAACGTGTTTGTACAGGAGCAGAATTTTATCAAAATATATGATATTTTCGGCAATTTCGTCCGGACGGTCAAAGATAGCGTGCTCCGAGATGTAACGGGATTCGCGGTGGCAGACAGCCTCATATGGTTTCTCGACGCATGCTCCGTCAGGACCTATACGCTCGACGGTCAGCAGAGAGGGGCATATGCCCTCCCCCTGAAAGAGAAGTGCAGTGACATCGCCGCCAGAAATGAGCGTGTTTACGTTCTCACGGAAAATCGAATCCTGAGATTCCCGGTGAACAGGTTTATTAGATAGCAGGAGAGCCGGCTCAAATATTTGATTAATTCACAATGACTTACGCTATTCATTCAAAGGAGGATCTATGGCAGGGAAGAGCCTTAACAAGGTTCAGTTAATCGGAAACCTCGGCAAAGACCCGGAGCTCAGCTATACGCCGTCCGGCGTCGCACTGGCCAAGTTTTCCATCGCCACAGGCGAGCGCTGGAAGGATCAGGAAGGCAACTTCCAGGAAAGGACCGAGTGGCACAATATCATCGCCTGGCGAAAGCTTGCGGAAATATGCGGTCAGTACCTGAAGAAGGGGAGCAAGGTCTACCTCGAAGGGAAACTGCAGACCCGCTCCTGGGACGACAAGTCGAGCGGCATGAAGCGCTATATCACCGAGATCATAGCCGATGACCTCATCATGCTCGACGCCAAGGGGAATGCAGGAACGGGGGGATCTATGGCGGCCGAGCCTCCGGCCATGGATGAGGAACCCGCTGCTGAGAAAGGAGATCTCCCGTTCTGACGCGTTCCGTGGGAGTTGACTTCTCCTCAGGAATGACCTATATTACCAGTGAGTTCTTTGACTTTCATTGCCGGTGCTAAGGGAATTCCGTGCAAAACGGAAGCTGCCCCGCAACTGTGAGCCTGATCCTCCGGAAACGAGGATAATGCCTCTGAACAAAAGTCACTGCGGCGCGCGCGCTGTGGGAAGACGTCAGACGGTCAGGCAAGCCAGGAGACCTACCGGCATGTGACCTGAAAACCTTCGCGGGAAGGAGTCTCCTTTTTATCGGGCGAACCCCAGCTTTCTTACGAAGGTTGGGGTTTTTTTTATGTCGTCCGCGCACGTCCGCGTCATTGTGAGCCTTTTTCTGAGTAAGAGTGGATCTGGGCTCGCGCGCGGATCGTGATGGAATTCTACTCTTGAGAGAAATACGTGAGGACTCACACAAATGCCATGTTGCACGTAGGCCGATCACCCGGTCCTGAGTCTCCGCGGGCAAGAAGGGGGGGCGATGCTGCGATGATGGCGTTCACGCAAAGGGAAGGAAAATCGGTAGAGGAATGATACCGCTCAAATTCGTTGCCATCATCTCTCTTCTCATGATCATGCCTCTTGATCGGGTGCATTCCGCCATTCCACAAGATTCAGTAAAAACGTACGTGCTCAAGGAGGTTTTGGTCACTTCCAAAATCTCCGGGGTCCAGGGGTTATCTACGATCGGCAGGGAAACTATCGAGCAGATGAACGGCACCGGGCTGGGTGATTTTCTGAGCCTTCAGCCGGGGATCTTTGTGCGGGATTACGGAATCGGCGGCAGCCTTCAGACGCTCTCGTTCAGGGGGACGGGTGCAGAACAGACTCTCGTCATGATCGATGGAGTTGCAGTGACGAATGACCAGCTGGGAGTTACCGACCTCCGGCTTATTCCGGTCGAGGATCTTGAGGAAATTCAAATTATCAGGGGGGGCGGCTCCTCACTCTATGGTGCTAATGCCCTCGGCGGGGTGGTAAATCTCATCTCACGGCGGGTGTCATCGGCTCCCTCCGCGCGGGTCACAACCTCTATCGGCTCTTATGGCGCGAGGCGCTTTTCTGTTGCGGTAGACGCGGCACCCGGGACGAACTTTGGGCTTGCCCTCGGCGGCACGGCCGAATCCGGGAGGGGGGATTTCCGCTTCCTTCAGCAGGGCCGGGAAGTTCTGCGCAGGAATTCGGATTACAGCATGGAAGATTTTGTCGCCAAGGGGAGCTGGTCCCCCTCCCTCGCGGAAACCGCCCAGGTAAGAATGACGGCCCTCAGGAGCGATCGCGGAACTCCGGGTCCTTTCCTCACCGAGGAGAACCAGGGCATCGCCCGCCAGTATGACGAACAGCTTCACATTCTGGGATCATGGCGCGCCCTCGCCTCGGCAAGGTTGCGATACTCGGTGATCGCGGACATTCAGGACTCTTATGAGCATTATACCGACGCGGGGTTGTTCAAGGCGGACAACTTTTACCGGAATGTTTCCCTCAAATTGACGCCAAGAGTTCAGTTTCTGGCGGGTCCGTCGCTGACGCTCTCAGGAGGTGCCGAGGCCGGTCACTCCTCCGCATACGGCAACGCGCTCCCCGGGGAGAAAACTCGGGACCAGGCCAGCATCTTCTCTTCGGCAGGCTTTCAGCCCTTTGGTCCGGAAATCGAATGCCTACCTTCTCTCAGATATGACCGCTTTAGCCCGACGGGTGGCTCATGGAGCCCGCGCATCGGACTGAGCGTGACGAGGGGACCCTTCGATGCGGGGTCTGTCGAAAACCTCTTCGTTCAAATCCATTCAACCATCGGAAAGGATTTTCGTGTGCCGACCTTCAATGAGCTTTATTACTCGGGCGCCGGAGGATACGGCAACCCCTTGGTTGTCCCGGAACATTCTGTCAGTTTCGACGCAGGGGTAACCTCGTCGGCGGATTTCCTTGGAAGCCACGAAATCTCGTTTAGCTACTATTCCATTCGTACCCGTGACAGACTCCTTTGGCTCCCGACCGCGATGCCCCTTGTCTACTCACCTCAAAATATCGGTGAGACCCGATCGACCGGGTTCGATTTGGCATACAGCTGGAAGATACCGTTCATGAAGATCGAGGCGGGGTATTCATGGCTCGATGCACGAAAAGCTTCCCGTTCGTCCGAAAACGACCCAACCTTCGACCGCCAGCTTCCTTACGTTCCGCTCGAGACGGCAAACTTCTCCGCCATGGTCTCGTGTGCGCCCGCTCCCGACATGCAAGTCTCTCTCTGGATTGGAGAGAGCTACATCGGGCGCCGATTCGTAACCGAGGACAACAGCGAATCAATTCCCCCATCCGCGCTCCTCAATGCCAATACGGTGCTCCAGTATTCTTCGGCCGGGATTTCCGCCCGTCTGAAATTTGAGGTGAATAACCTCGGGGATGTCAGTTATGTGAACATGCCCGGATATCCCATGCCGTCGCGAAATTTCTCCCTAACGCTTTCCCTCACCAAATCATGAGGTTTTATGAAATACATTCTGACGCTTGCTCTCATTTCACTCTCCTGCAGGGATAACTCCCTTGTCGACGGGGGGCCGGTCGTCCGGTCGGTCGGCGGTGCCTACATTATCAACGAGGGGGGATTCTCCGGAGGCGGGGCTCTTTCTTACTACGACAGGGACCGCGACACCATCTATAATGCCCTCCTGGGCCCGGCCCAGGGGTGGATATTCCCGAACGACATAAAGGCCATCGGAGGCAAAGCATATGTGGCCGTCAACGGACTGGACCGGATCGATGTGGTGAGCGACACCTCGAATCAGTTCCTGCACTCGATTGTCTATCCCCACTCGACGGGCCCAGGATTCCTGGCGGCGGCCGGTTCGGCAACCCTTTTTTCCGCCAACTACAACGGCACGGTCTCCGCCATTGATCTTTCACGCGACTCCCTTGCATGGACATCGGATCCTGCGGTGAGTTTCCCGGGGGGGATCGCCGTCGCGGGGGACCGCATCTTCCTGAGCGATATCGGCCTTTACCCGAATGCGGGGTTGTCTGTAAAGGTATTAAGCGCGGCATCAGGGATGGTCGTCGATTCGATCAGGACCGTAAACGCCCCCGGCCCCATGGCGGTCATGAACGGCAGCCTCTACGTCGTTTGCACGGGCACGTCAAAGGTGTATCGAATAAATCCGGTGTCCCTTCTCGTGCAGGATTCAGTGCAGTTACAGGGATACTTCAGCGATATGGCTGCCGATGTGATGGGCTCTCTTTACGTGATGAGCGGCGACAGCGTTGCGAAAATCAGCGCCTCGCCGATGCGATTTGAGGGCTCGGTGGCCAGGAGGACCTCCGGACTCTACTTCTACTCCATCGGAGTTGACACGCTGAGCGGTGAGATTTACCTCTCCAATGTCGTCAGCTCCGGGGGATCTGGCGAGCTCGACATTTTTTCCCCGGGCGGGACTCTGAGACGCCCTCCGCTGGGGGTCGGCATCTTTCCGGGTGCGTTTGCATTCAAGGGGGTGAAATGAAGTTGCGCTCCAGGAATTAGTTTCGTATTATTCATTGAAATTCAACAGGAGCAACTATGGCCCGGTATGCATTCGTCTGCACGCTTATCTTCCTCGCCGCCCTTTCGCGGCTGCTGCCCCATCCCCCGAACTTCGCCCCGATAACAGCGGTGGCTCTGCTGGGGGGCGTCTATCTGGACAAGAGATTCTCATTCCTTGTTCCGATCGCCGCGATGCTGATCAGCGACGCTTTCCTGGGGTTCCATAGGGGCGTGCCCGCCGTCTACGCGAGTTTCCTTGCGATTACGTTTATAGGTTTCTGGATCCGGAGCCGCCGGGGCGTCGCCGCTACTCTTGCAGCCACTCTCGCAGGGTCGGTACTCTTTTTCATCGTGACGAATTTCGGCGCGTGGCTCATCTCGGAGACGACATATCCGCGGTCTCTTGCCGGTCTCGCCCAGTGCTACGTCGCGGCGATTCCTTTCTTCCGGAACACGCTTATCGGCGACTTCCTCTACGTGGGCGTGCTCTTCGGCGCGTTCGAACTCGGGGTGAAAACGATCCCGGGTTTGCGGGCCGAGCCATCGAAAGCGTAGAATTGACCTCCTTCGCGCCGGGCAGCCGGAAGGCGGGCCCCGCTAATCCTGGAGGGCGGCGGGAGCCGATGCGGATTGCAGAGAGTTTTCAAGGAATTCTTACCGGATGATCGCCAGACTGGTTCTTGAAAACGGCGTGACTTTCACGGGCGAGTCATTCGGGGCACCGGGGGAGGTGTGCGGGGAGGTTGTCTTCAATACGAGCATCACCGGGTATCAGGAAATACTCACCGACCCTTCCTACTGCGGCCAGATCGTCACGATGACCTTTCCCGAGATCGGTAACTACGGCGTCAATCCCGATGATCTTGAGGGCCAGCGGCCGCACGTCTCAGGCCTTGTCGTCAAAGAATATTCAGAGATCCCGAGCAACTTCAGATCGAAAGAATCGCTGGGCTCGTGGCTCACAGACTGCGGCATCCAGGCAATCCAGGGCATCGATACGCGCATGCTGACGAAGATCATTCGCGAAAAAGGCGCGATGAGGGGCATTCTCTCCACGTCCGATCCGGATCCGAAGAGTCTCTTGACGAAGGTTAACAGCTCTCCCAAGATGGCAGGGCTAGATCTCACCGGGCGGGTGACCACGCCGGCACCCTATAGCTGGGAGAACGGCAACGCGCCGTTTGCCCTGCCGGCTCAGAGGCCGGAGGGCCGAAGCTTCAACGTGGTGGTGCTCGATTATGGGGTCAAACGGAATATTCTGCGGCGGCTGGCAAGTTACGGGTGCACCCTCACAGTGGTTCCAGCCGCGACGAACGCCGAGGATGTCCTTCGCAGGAAGCCTGACGGAGTCTTCCTTTCCAACGGGCCCGGGGATCCCGCCGCGGTCCGCTATGCGATCGAGAATCTTCAGAAACTCATAGGGAAGAAACCCATTTTCGGGATTTGCCTCGGGCACCAGCTGCTTGCACATGCGCTTGGGGCGAAGACTTTCAAGTTGAAATTCGGGCACCGTGGTGCGAATCATCCCGTGAAAAACCTCCTGACCGGCGCCATTGAGATTACGTCGCAGAACCACGGGTTCGCCGTGGATCCGGACAGTCTCGACGCCTCCGCGATCGAGATCACCCACGTTAATCTCAACGACGAGACCAACGAGGGTTTCCGCCACCGTGAGCTCCCGCTCTTCTGCGTCCAATACCACCCCGAGGCTTCCCCCGGGCCGCATGACAGCGACTATCTCTTCAGACAGTTCATCGGCCTGATGCGGGAAGGCGGCGCTGACTGACGCCTTCCATCCCGGCGCGGATCACGTAGGCTATCGATGAGACGACGGATCCGCCGATCAGGGACCGGAAAAAAGCCGAGATCACCTGCGCTCCGACTCCGAACGACAGCCTCATCCCGTTCACCTTTTGGACAATGATATCGTCGGGCGCTCCGGCCGCGACGAGAAGATCGCGCTCCCGTGCGATGACGACGTCAATGTAGCCGGGATTGATGGATTTCAGGTAGAGGAGTGTGAAGCCTGTGAAGAGGAGCGAGGCTACCAGGGATCCCAGCAGGCCGCGGAAGAGTTTCCGGCGGGGTGAGTCCTCTCCCCTCAGGATCCCCGCGAGAATGCATCCCAGGAGGAGGGCAGTCTCGCCATAAACCTCGTAACGTCCGGCGCTCGTGCTTTCCACCCTGAAAAAATGCTCTGTCAGAATGAGGGCCGATGCCGCCAGAGCTGCAAACGTACCGGTTTTTATCCCGCTCATCATCGGAAAAATCTTGGCCTCTTCAAGAAAACAAATTTTCAGGGAAATTCATATATTGAGCCACCTGTGAAAGATCCCCCCCTCACGATACGCATCGCCCGCGTAAACCAGACCGATCTCCCGCTCCCTTCGTACGCGACGGGGGACTCGTCGGGCATGGACCTGTGTGCTGCCATCGCAGAGACGCGCACGCTGTCGCCGGGTGAAACGGCCCTGATCCCTACGGGGTTTTCGGTAGAGATTCCCCGCGGATACGAAGGGCAGATCCGCCCACGCAGCGGGCTCGCCATCAGGAACTCGGTCGGAATCATCAATTCACCGGGCACGATCGATGCCGATTACCGGGGGGAGGTGCAGGTGATTCTCACCAATTTCGGGAGGGAGGATTTCACGCTCCGGCGCGGCGACCGCATTGCACAGCTCGTGATAGCGCCTGTGGCCCGCGCCCTCTGGAAGGAATCGACGGGCCTCGGCGATACGGTCCGCGGCTCCGGCGGCTTCGGGCATACCGGCCGATGAACGGCACGCTCTATCTCGTAGCGACGCCAATCGGCAACTACGAGGATATCACGCTGCGCGCCCTGAAGATCCTGAAAGCCGCCGACGTCGTTGTCTATGAAGAGCGGAGGGAGGGTGGGCGGCTCCTGGCTCACTATGGAATTCCCGAAAAGCTGCTCGAAAGCCTCAATGAGCATAATGAGGCCGCCGCCACCTTTCACATCATCGAGCACCTGAAGGCCGGGAAGAACGTTGCACTCATCTCGGACGCGGGCACCCCCGTATTCTCCGATCCCGGCCGCATGCTGGTGAACAAGGCGGTCGAGGCTGAAATCCCGATCGTCCCGATCCCCGGGGCATCATCCCTGATGCCCGCCCTGACCATCTCGGGATTTCCCATCGAGCAATTCCTTTTCTACGGGTTTCCATCACCGAAAGCGCACCGGCGCGTCGCGGAACTTCGGCAGCTCCGGAACGAGCGCCGGACGATGGTCTTCATGGATGCCCCCTACCGCTTGAACGCTCTCCTCAGGGATCTGAGCGAGGTTTTCGGCAAAGAGCGCCGCCTCTGCGTGGCGTTCAACCTCACGATGCCCGAAGAGCGGATTTTCAGGGGGTATGCCCCGGAGATTTCCCGCGCCCTCGAGAAAAAGAACATCAAGGGGGAGTTTGTCATCGTCCTCGAAGGATTCTCAAAAGCCTGAGCATCACACCGAATTTGCTTCTCCTGTCCCATTTATCTATATTTTTTTAAGGATATGGAGATTCTGCCCCAGCGGTACAGAGTGCCCGAGCTTTACGGAGCCTATTGGTTCAATTCCGACCCAATTCCTCTTGCCGCCATGAGGGGTTATGTCATTCTGGTCGATTTCTGGGACTACGCGTCGCAAAGCTGCCTCCACGCGCTGCCCTACTGCCGGGAGTGGGACAAAAGATACAGGGAGAATGGGCTGGTCACGATCGGCGTGCACACTCCCCAGTTCCCCTTTGGTAGCGATCCGATCAACGTCCGGACAGCGGTTGAAAGTTTGCACATCAATTATCCCGTCATGATGGACAATGATTTCATCGCATGGGGAGCCTTCCGGGCAGGCGTCTGGCCCACAAAATATCTGATCGACAAGAACGGCTTCATCCGGTATGTCCATGCGGGCGAGGGATCATATCAGAATTTTGAGCATGCCATCCAGTCCCTTCTCAACGAGGCTGGTTATCATGCGGATTTCCCCGTCGTCATGGATCCCATCAGGGATACCGACCGCCCGGGATCGGTCTGCTACAAGGCTACTCCGGAGATCCTCGCCGGATGGCGGCGGGGCACGATCGGAAATGTCGAGGGTTACGCTCCCGAGTCGACGCTCCATTACGAGGATCCGGGAATCTACGTCGAGGGGCGGCTGTATCTGCACGGCAACTGGCTGAGCGACCGGAACGGAGTCAGGCTGGATGAGTCGGAGGGAAGAGAAGGCAGGCTTATCCTCACGTATCAGGCCAAGGAAGTGAATGCCGTGATCAAGCCCGAAGGGGAAAGGAAGTTCCAGGTGTTTGTCCAGCAGGACGACGCGTTCCTGACGGCGGACCAGAAGGGGGATGACATCCTCCTGGACGAGCAGGGGAGGAGTTTTCTTCTGATTTCCGACGCCAAGCTCTATAGCGTCGTGAACAACAAGGACTTTGGTCCGCATAAGCTGCTCATGAGCATGCGATCGAATGGATTCGCGCTTTATTCTCTCTCTTTCGTTTCGAGCGTGATCCCGGAGATGATTTCGAAGAACTGAAGGTCAGACGAATCGAACGGCGGTTTCGTCCCGAGTTCTTCGGGATTGAATCGCCGTTTTCTTTTAAAAGGTGAATGAAAGGCTTCCTCGACATATCGCGTGAAAAGGTCATCATCTTCGACGGCGCCATGGGCACGAACATCCAGCGGCAAAACCTAAGCGAAGATGATTTCGGGGGGGATAAGTACAACGGCTGCAATGAGTACCTTGTCCTTTCAAAGCCGTCCGCCGTCGAGAAAGTCCACGCGGATTTCCTTTCCGCGGGCTGCGACGTCGTCGAATCGGACACTTTCGGGGGTACCCCCATCGTCCTGGCCGAGTACGGGCTCTCCGAAGAGGCGCATAAGCTGAATTTCGAAGCGGCGAAGCTCGCCCGCCGGATCGCATCCGATTTCTCGGAGAAGGGGAGGCCCCGGTTCGTTGCAGGCTCCATGGGACCGACGACGAAGCTGCCGTCGCTCGGCCACATCTCCTTCACAGACATGATGGCTGCCTATTACGTCCAGGCCAGGGGTCTCCTCGAAGGAGGAGCGCATCTCCTCGTCGTGGAAACCTCACAGGATCTCCTTCAGTCGAAGGCGGCCCTCGCGGGCATCTTTTCGTATTTTGGCGACGCCCGCGTGAAAGTCCCGGTCGTCGCCTCCGTCACGATCGAAACGATGGGGACCATGCTCCTGGGAACGGAAATAGCGGCGGCCCTCACCGCCCTCGAACCCTTCGAGATCGATTTCGTCGGCATGAATTGCGCCACAGGGCCGAAGGAGATGTCGGAGAGCGTCCGCTACCTCACTGCGAACAGCCCGAAGCCGGTCTTCGTCATGCCCAACGCCGGGCTCCCCGAGAATGTCGGAGGGCATGCCCATTACAAACTCTCGCCCGACGAGTTCGTCTATTACCTCTCCCACTTCGTCAAAGACCTCGGAGTCAACATCGTCGGAGGGTGTTGCGGCACGACGGAGGCGCATCTGGCAAAACTCGCGGCGGCGGTCGGTTCACTTGCGCCCGCGCCGCGAACGTGGGAGTTTACTCCCGGATCGTCGAGCCTGTACCAGACTGCCCCGTTCCACATCGAGCCGCCCCCGGTCCTGATCGGGGAGAGGACGAACGCCAATGGGAGCAAACTGTTCCGCGAACTCCTGGCCAGGGAGGATTTTGAAGGGATGGCCGCCATGGCAAAGGAACAGGCCCGGGAAGGGGCGCACGTCCTTGACGTCTGCACGGCGTACGTCGGACGCGACGAGAAGCGCGACATGCGGGAATTCATCACGCGTCTGAATACGCAGGTGACCCTCCCCCTCATGATCGATTCGACAGAGCCCCCCGTCATCGAAGAGGCCCTTCAGAGGATCGGCGGGAAGGCGATCGTCAATTCGATCAACATGGAAGACGGGGAGGAACGGATGTCGAAAATTCTTCCCCTCTGCAAAAAGTACGGCGCCGCCGTCGTCGCTCTGACGATCGACGAACAGGGGATGGCAAAGTCGGTAGACCGAAAACTCGAGATCGCCCGGCGGATTCACCGCCTCGCGACCGGGAAGTACGGCATATCAGAAAACAATATCATCTTCGATACCCTGACATTCACGCTGGGGTCGGGGGATGAGGAATTCCGCAGGGCGGGGATCGAGACCATCGGAGCGATCCGGCGCATCAAGGAAGAATTCCCCAAGATCTTTACGAGCCTGGGCGTGAGCAATATTTCGTTCGGGCTCGCCCCTCCGGCGCGCCACGCCCTCAACAGCGTTTTTCTCCACTACGCCATCGAGAGCGGGCTCGATATGGCCATCGTCCACGCTTCCAAGATCCTCCCGCTGTTCAAAATCCCGGAACTCGAGAGAGAGATTTGCAGAAAACTGATCTTCGATGAGCGTTCGCAGGGATACGATCCGCTCCGCGATCTACTGTCCGCCTATGCGGAGAAGAAGGGGGAAACCCGGAAGGAGAAGCCGAAAGCGGGCCCCGTCGAGGAGAGACTCAAGAACCGCATCATCGACGGCGATAAGATCGGCCTGCAGGCGGATCTCGACGAGGCTCTCACGTCTTACGCCGCCCTCGACGTCATCAACAAAATCCTCCTTGGAGGCATGAAAGTCGTCGGCGATCTGTTCGGAAGCGGGCAGATGCAGCTTCCGTTCGTTCTCCAGTCCGCCGAAGTGATGAAGGCGGCAGTCGGGTATCTCGAGCAGTTCATGGATAAGTCGTCGGTTTCGTCGAGCGGGACCCTTGTGATCGCCACCGTGAAGGGGGATGTCCATGATATCGGAAAAAACCTCGTCGACATCATTCTGACGAATAACGGATACCGCGTGATCAACCTCGGCATCCAGTGCCCGCTGGACCGGATGCTGACCGCGTGGGAGGACTCGCGTGCCGATGCAATCGGGATGTCGGGCCTTCTCGTGAAATCGACGCTGATCATGAAGGAAAATCTGCAGGTTATGAATGAGCGCGGGCTCGTACCCCCTGTGATCCTTGGAGGCGCAGCGCTCACGCGCCGCTACGTGGAAAACGATCTCCGCTCACTGTACCCCGGACCGCTCTTCTACGCCAATGATGCGTTCGACGGCCTGCATTTCATGGAACAGATCGTCGCCGCGCGAAAGGGGGGAAAGCCACTCGATGGCTGGTCGGCCCGGGCCACGGCCGGTCCCCCGGAGGAAGCGCTTTCAGGGCTGGAAGCGAAGATCGCCCTGGCTCCGAAGGGAACCGACGGGACCGTGCATCCGGCCGAGATACCCAGAGCCCCTTTCTTCGGAACGAAAATCGTAGACGAGATCCGGCTGGATGAGATCTTCAGCTACCTGAACGACGTGGCGCTTATCCGGGGCCAGTGGCAGGTGCGACGGGGAACTATGGCGGAGGCCGATTACACAAGGCTCCTCAACGATAAGATCTATCCGGAATTAAAATCCCTGGAATCCCAGGCGAAGAAGGAAGGATGGCTCAGGCCGAGCGTGGTCTACGGCTACTATCCATGCCAGTCGGACGGGGATGATCTCATCATCTTCAGGCCGTCATCCGGAGACGACGACCCGACGGCGCCCTGGACCCCGGAGACGGCGGAAAAATTCAGGAACGGTTTACAGCCGGGCCGCGCCGAGGAGTGGATCCGATTCACCTTTCCGCGGCAGACCAAAGGGAGATTCTTCTGCATCTCCGATTTCTTCGCCCCGAAGAAATCGGGCAGGATGGATGTGGTAGGATTCCACCTGGTCACGATGGGGGGAGCCGCGTCGGATCATTCGTCAAAGCTGTTTTCCCAGAATAATTACAAGGATTACCTTTATTTTCACGGCCTGAGCGT
Organism: uncultured Chlorobiaceae bacterium; assembly: GCA_964410105.1. GTDB lineage: Bacteria > Bacteroidota > Ignavibacteria > UBA10030 > SZUA-254 > CAYPFY01. The sequence continues at coordinate 334,275 of CAYPFY010000001.1, read as the reverse complement.
GGAATCCGCCGAGGCGCTTGCCGAACTCTGGCATAAGAAAATCCGGGAAGAACTTGGGATCGACAAGAATGACGCGGCCGACGTAAAGAAGCTCTTCTCCCAGCACTACCGCGGCTCCCGGTACAGTTTCGGCTACCCCGCCTGCCCCAGTCTCGAGGATCAGAGCAAGCTTTTCGCTCTTCTGAAACCCGAACGGATCGGAGTACGATTGACAGACGAATACCAGCTTGTGCCCGAGCAGTCGACTTCCGCCATCATCGTCCACCACCCCGAAGCGAGATACTTCAACGTCTGAGTTTGGTTTCCCCGGCGCGGGGACGGTTGAAACTCACCGCCTTTTTCCTTATCATTGACAATGTGTTCTCAGGAGTTCAGGCGAGGGATTGAACAGTTCAATCGCCGTTCGTTCTTTGAATGCCATGATACCCTCGAAGAGCTCTGGCATGGGACACGCGGAAAAGACCGGCTTTTCTTACAAGGGCTCATCCAGATCTCTGTCGGCTTTTACCACCTGTTCGGCCGCAATTACAAGGGGGCCGCAAGCCAGTTCACCCGGGGCCTCGGAAAGCTGGAACCCTACCGCCCCGCCCACAACGGCATCAACCTTGAAGAATTTGAGCGGGCGATTGCACCCTGGCTGGAACGCGCCGAACGGGGACTGAAGGGCGATCATCCTGAATTGGACGAGTCGAATGTTCCCGTGATACAACTTAGCAAAGGAGAATGTGCATGTCGACAATGATAACGGAAGAATGCATCAACTGCGGCGCCTGCGAGCCCGAGTGTCCGAATACGGCGATCTACGTCGGCGGGGTGCAGTGGGAATTGAACGGGGCGACAAGCCCCGCCCTCTCGAATGACTTTTATTACATCGTGCCTGAAAAATGCACCGAGTGCGTCGGTCACTTCGACAAGGAACAGTGCGCGGCGGTCTGTCCCGTGGACTGCTGTGTTCCCGACCCGGCCCACGTCGAGAGCGAAGAAGTTCTGTTCGCGCGCGCTCGGACTCTCCATCCCACGAAGGAGTTTGCCGAACTCTCCGATGCGACCTCGCACTTCCGCAAAAGCGCATGATCCCTTTGCCTCCGGAGCCGACGGGCCGGCCGCCGAACCGGGGGGCCTGCCCGTTTTCATGATTCACACGTGAAATTCGGACGATACGACATTTATCCGGTAGAAACCGGACGATTCGCTCTCGACGGCGGCGCGATGTTCGGCATAATCCCCCGCCCGCTCTGGGAAAAGTCCAATCCTCCGGACGAGCGAAATCGGATCGAGCTGGCGGCCCGCGGGCTCCTCATCATAGGAGAGGGGAGAAAAATCCTCGTGGACAACGGCAACGGTTCAAAGTTTTCCGAGAAACTTGCCGCGATATACCGCCTCGATATGGCCCGGTTCGACCTCGGCACCTCGCTCGAGGCGCTCGGAGTGAAGCCGGACGACATCACCGACGTTCTCCTCACCCATCTTCACTTCGACCACGCCGGGGGTTCCACGTACCGTGACGACGGCGTCCTGAAGCCGACGTTCCCCAGGGCCAGGTATTTTGTGCAGAAAAGGCACTGGGAACAGGCGATGAATCCCACGGAGAAGGACCGGGGAAGTTTCATGAGCGAGGATTTTCTTCCGCTCCGAGAGCACGGACTGCTTGAGTTCACCGACGGTGAAGGGGAGATTTTCCCGGACATCTCGCTCCTCGTCATGGACGGCCATACTTCAGCACAGCAGCTTCCCAGGATTTCGGACGGTAAAAAAACGCTTCTCTACGCCTGCGATCTCTTCCCCACGACTTCGCATATCCCGCTTCCCTATATCATGGCCTACGATCTCCGCCCGTTGAAGACTCTGGAGGAGAAGAAGAAGATCCTGGCCGAGGCGGCGGAGGATAAATGGATCATCTTCTTTGAGCACGACCCCCACACCGTCGCCGGGACCGTGATGCGTTCCGACAAAGGATTTGTCTTCGAAAATCCCTATCTTTTGGAGTAAGATGGCGAGAAGGATTTATCCCGAATGCCACGGATCGTACGTGCCGCCTCTCTGAGAGAGGTGCGCAAGGACCGGGGAACTCTCGTCGTGATCGACGGGATCGAGCTTGCTCTTTTCCGCTGCGATGATTCCTTCTTCGCCATCTCGAATGTCTGCGCCCACCAGCACTTTTCGGTGCTGCATACCGGGGAGTTCGACTCGTGCAGAGTCGAATGTCCGATGCACGGCTGGACGTATGATGTAAGGACGGGAAAGACGGTGGCGGGCGAAGGAAGGGTCCCCTCATATCCGGTCACGGTGAGGGGGGAAAATGTTTTTATCGAAATGCCTGATGAATAAGGACCTGAGCGATTTCATTCGAACGGAAGCACGAACTCTCGGCTTCGACAAAATCGGTATAGCCAGGGCCGAGGCGCTCGATCGAGAGGCGCCCCGGCTCGCCGAGTGGCTCTCCCGCGGCTACCATGGAACGATGGACTGGATGGCCGGAAACGGGGAGAAAAGGCTGGATCCGGGAAAAATAGTTCCCGGGGCCCGTTCCGTCGTCTCGGTGGCGATGAATTACTACGTCGATGGTCGCCACGGCGCGGGATCCGCGAAGATATCCCGATACGCATGGGGGGATGATTATCATGGCGTACTCCTTCCCCGCCTCAAGTTGTTGCTTGAGTCGATCAAGCGGAAGGAGCCCGCGGCCTCCGGCAAGGTATACGTGGATACCGGCCCGGTCCTGGAAAAGGTCTGGGCTCAGAAAGCAGGGGTGGGATGGGAGGGAAAACATACGAATGTCATCACGCAGGAATACGGTTCGTGGGTCTTCCTCGGCGAGCTGATCCTCGACGTTGAACTGGAATATGACGGGCCGGCGACGGATCACTGCGGGAGCTGTACATTGTGCATCGAGGCGTGTCCCACCGGGGCGATCGTGGCTCCCTATGTGCTCGACTCCACCCTGTGCATCTCCTATCTCACGATCGAACACCGGGGCGAAATCGCGCCCGAGCTGGGGGAAAAGTTCGGGGGCTGGATATACGGATGCGACATATGCCAGGACGTTTGTCCATGGAATCAGAAGTTTTCAGAACCGACGGACGTGAAGGAATTCTCTCCGCGTGAGGGGAACCTTTCCCCCCGCCTCGAAGAACTCGCGCAGATGTCCGAAGAGGAGTTTGCAGAAAAATTCAGGAAAAGCCCCATTCGGAGAACTAAACGCTCGGGCCTCGCCCGGAATGCCAGGGTAGCGTTATCAACGATTGATATGAAGCATGAATCACCATAGAATCATCATCATCGGTTCGGGCCCCGCCGGGCTCACCGCCGCACTCTATGCCGGCCGGGCAAACCTCCACCCGCTCGTGTTCGAGGGGATACAGCCGGGCGGTCAACTGACGATCACGACAGACGTGGAGAATTATCCCGGATTCCCGGAGGGAGTCCTGGGCCCGCAGCTTATGGATCTCTTCCGCAAACAGGCCCAGAGGTTCAACGCTACGACTATCTTTCAGGATGTCTCAAGCGTCGATTTCTCGTCGCGGCCCTTCCGCCTCCGCTCCAACGACACCGCGTATACCGCAGACGCCGTCATTATTTCCACGGGAGCGTCGGCGAAATGGCTCGGGCTCCCTTCCGAGAGGGAGTTCACCGGCTTCGGGGTGTCTGCGTGCGCCACATGCGATGGCTTCTTTTTCAAGGGGCTCAGCGTCGTCGTCGTCGGAGGCGGGGATACGGCTATCGAGGAAGCCACCTTCCTCTCAAAGTTTGCTTCGAGGGTGACCGTGGTTCATCGACGCGACAAGCTCCGCGCCTCCAAGATCATGCAGGAGAGGGCGTTCAGGAATCCGAAGCTTTCTTTCCTTTGGAATTCGGAGGTTGTGGACATTCTCGGCACCAACGAGGGAGGCAAGAGGGCCGTCACGGCGGTGAAGATCAGGGATACGAAGACGAAAGAAATCATAACGTATCCGACGGACGGGTTTTTTGTCGGGATCGGCCACCAGCCCAACACCACGATTTTCGAGGGCCAGCTGAGGCTGGACCCGTTGGGATATATTGTCACGAAGCCCGGGAGGACGGCCACGGCAATTCCCGGAGTTTTCGCTGCAGGGGACGTGACCGATTCTTTTTACCGGCAGGCGGTGACCGCCGCCGGCAGCGGCTGCATGGCCGCCATAGAAGCGGAAAGATTCCTCGAAAGCCAGCACGATTGACCGTTTCTAGGCCTCCTGTCACTCCCGTGTCACATTGGCGGCTTTCACCTGCAATTACATCACTTCCCTGACATTCCGCCTCGCGGTTTCTGTCACCGCACTGACATTTTGAACGACCCTTTCCTTCGAGAATGAGCCTCCCGGGGCAGTCGCGATTGGCATGTGGTTTGCTTTTAATCCGGACGGAACACATCAAACCACAGAAAGGAAAATTCTTATGACACTCATTCGCTGGAACCCCGTGCGCGATCTTACCGCATGGCATCCGGTATCTGGCCTGGCCGAAGAGTTCGTGACGATGCAGCGCGAGATCGATCGCATGTTCGATCGGTTCCGGGGCGGAATCGCTGACGAGAACGGCTCGGGGTCTTTCATGCCCGCGGTCGATATCGTCGAGGGTGCCAATGACTATCAGATCAAGGCGGAATTGCCCGGAGTAAAGAAGGAGGATGTCAAGATCACCGTTCAGAACGGAGTTCTGACAATCCGCGGCGAGAAATCCCGTGAGTCGGAGAAGAAGGGGGACAACGTCCGCCGCGTGGAACGCAGCTACGGATCGTTTCAACGCTCCTTCACCCTCCCGACATCCGTCAGGAGCGAGAAGATCGAGGCTTCCTACGACAACGGCATTCTCACTCTCAGCCTGCCGAAGTCTGAGGAATCAAAACCGAAGGAAATCGAAGTCAGGGTGAAATAACCCGGGCTTCGTCCCAAAGGTGAAGGATCGCGCGATCCTTCACCTTTTTTTTGCTTTTCCGCAAAAGCGAAGAAACTGCCGGTTTGACATTGGCGGCACAGTTTTGTATAATAGGCTGGAAAATCAAGAGGTTATGCGGATTCACTTCATCCCAAAGGCGAGTTGAGCGATAATATCGTGAAGAATTCAACAAAATACTTCCTCATCGCGGCCGGAATAATCCTCGCCGTGGGGGGTGGTATTTCCTTCATCCTGTTTGCTTTCATCGTCGGAATGTCCGACAGGGAGGACGTCACTATCGGGAGAGGTGACAAGGTGGCCGTCGTCGAGCTGGACGGCGTCATTCTTAATTCAGAGGAAACGGTCCGGCAGCTGAAGAAATACCGGGAAGACCGCTCGATCAAGGCGATCGTTTTCCGGGTCGACTCTCCGGGCGGCGGTGTTGTGGCGAGCCAGGAAATCTATGAGGAAGCGAAGCGCACCCGAAAGAGCGGTAAGCCCATCGTTGCCTCGATGGGCTCCCTGGCGGCAAGCGGCGGGTACTACGTCTCCTGCGGCGCAAGCAGGATTGTGGCGAACCCCGGGACTCTCACAGGAAGTATAGGCGTCATCTCACAATTCATGCAGTTTGATACGCTCATGCGAAAATTCGGCGTCACGATGAACACCATAAAAAGCGGAAAGCTCAAGGACGCCGGGAACCCCTTCCGTTCGATGAGCGGTGAAGACAGAAAGTATTTTCAGGGGCTGATGGACGACGTTCACCGCCAGTTCATCGACGTCGTGGAGAGGGAGCGGTCGATCGATCACGACAGCGTGCTCTCCTATGCCGACGGCCGCGTGTTCACTGGCGAGGAAGCCGTGCATCTCCACCTGGTGGACACTCTCGGCACCTTCGAGGACGCGATTCATATTGCCGCGGCCCTGGCCGGCATCAGGGGCGAGCCCTCGATCGTGAGGGAAAGGAAACGGAAGACGTCGATACTCGATTTCTTTCTCGACCAGTCGAAAATCCCGGATTTTCTCGGGCTTAAAGAAAGTTTTGGCCAGCCGATACTGCAATACAGGATGGCCCAGGGCTTTTAGCGAAACGCTCCGGATCCGCGCGACGGGCGCGGGCGGGCAATGTCCAACATCATAAGGAGAAGTACATTGACCAAGGCAGATATAGTCGACCACATCGCTTCCGGCACCGGGCTCACGAAGGTGGAGACGGAGGCAGTGGTTGATGGATTCATTCAGACGGTCATCGAGGCGTTGAAGGAAGGAAAGAATATTGAGATCCGGGGTTTCGGGAGCTTCAAGACGAAGAAACGAAAGGGCCGGATAGCCCGCAATCCGCGCACCGGCGCTCAGGTGAAGGTGGACGAACATTTTGTCCCCTTCTTCAAGGTTTCGAAGGAACTCCGGGCGGTTGTGAACGAGAATCTCAAAAAGATGCAGCCTGCTTAGCCCGAATGATTCCGAAGATCGTATGCAGGGACTGCGGCGCCGAGATTCTTCAGTCCGATAGATTCTGCAGCTCCTGCGGCTCGAAGGTGGAGTGGGGATTGTCGCCGGCGGCGGCATCCCGGGATGAGCCGGCACCGGCGGGCACGTGCCGCCTCTGCGGACAGAGCAATCCGCCGGGATCCTCATCCTGCCAGAGCTGCGGCGCGAGCCTCACCCCGCGCATTTCCCGCCAGCCGCAGCCGACTCCCCTCCGTTCTTCTCTCCCGCTTCTCCACAGCTGGAAACTCACGGCCGCCACCGCGCTGCTCCTTATCGTGACCGTCATCGTCCTGAAGGGAAGGCATGACGACAAGCCCGCAGCCGGAGCGCCCGGCGCGTCTGCGGAGATAAGTGTTTTGCGAAATGCCGTCGAACGAAACCCGAAGGACGCGGCCTCGCTCCTCCGATTGGCAAACCTGTACTACGACCTGAAGTCTTACCCCCTTGCAGTAGCCGCCTACGACCGGTATCTTTCTATTGATTCCACGAACGCCGATGCCAGGGTCGACATGGCGATTTCATATTTCAATATGTCATTCTCCGATTCGACCCGGGGCGAGGAATACCTCCGTATCGCTCAGGATGAGATGATCACGGCGATCCGGTATTCCCCAAAGCACCAGCTCGCTCACTTCAATCTCGGGATCATCAGTTTCCATACGGGAGAGAATGAGCAGGCGATCGAGTGGTTCAAGAAATGTATTGCGATCGACCCCGGTTCAGAGACAGCGAAACGAGCCCAACAATTCCTCGACCAGCACCAAAAATCAAATCGTTCATCATTGTAGGAGATCAAAATGCCGAGCGGAAAAAAACGCCTGCGGAGAAAGATGGCGACCCACAAGAGGAAGAAACGCCTTCGGAAGAATCGTCACAAGAAGAGAAATCGCTAGACTCTGACGCCGGCCGGCGACCGTCCCACCCCCCCTTCGACAAGGGAGGGGGAGGATTCATGCGGCCAGAAGTCCGTGGCCATCCCGGTTATTCCAACATCCACTCCATAATCCGATGAAAAAAAACTTTCTTCAGCGGACGCTGGTGCTTTGTCTCTTCGCGCCGCTTTTCACCGTCTTCAGCTGCTCGCAGCCGAAGTCCCTGACAATCCTCCATACGAACGACATTCACGCGGGGTTTGTGCCACACGAGGCGACATGGATCCAGGCCACCCCCCGGCCCATGATCGGCGGTTTCCGGGAACTATTCTGGATTGTCGACAGCATCCGCAGGGCGAAGGGGGATGTCCTCCTTCTCGATGCCGGCGACGTGATGACCGGGAATCCGATATCGACCATCGAGCATGAGGGGGCGAAAGGCGGGGCCCTCTTTGAGATGATGAACAAAGTGGGCTATGACGCGTGGGCGATCGGAAACCATGATCTCGACGTCTCGCAGGATAATCTGAGACGGCTGACCCGGATCGCACGGTTTCCAACGCTCAGCGCCAATGTCACCGACTCAGCCGGTAATTTCGTTCTCAACAACAAGGACTATGTCATTATCCTGAAAAGCGGGCTTCGCATCGGGGTCCTGGGCCTGACGACCACCGATCTCTTTAACGTGACGAATACGAATAATCTCCTCGGACTCAAGGTGATCGGCATCGCCCCCGTGACGCAGCGGATCATCGATAAGATCAGCCCTGAAACGGATCTCATCGTGGCCGTGACGCATGACGGGGTCGAGGACGATTCTCTTCTGGCGGCCGCCACACACGGGCTCAATGTCATCATCGGGGGTCACAGCCATACGAGGCTCCGTGAGCCGAGGGTGGTCAACGGAGTCGTTATCTGCCAGACCGGCTCGAATTGCGAGAATCTCGGCGACCTCGATATCACGGTCGATGCCCATAAGATCGTCTCCTTTCAGGGAAAGCTGATTGCCCTCTGGGAGCGAAAGGACCGGCCGGAGAACGAGATGTCCCGGTTTGTGGATGAATTCCGATCGAAAATTGAAAAGGAATTCGGCGAGGTCATCGGCACGCTCACCGACGACTGGAAGCGCTCCCGCTCCGGCGAAAGCAATATCGGTGGTTTTGCCGCCGATGCCATCCGGGAAGCAGGGAAGGCCGACATAGGGATTTCCAACAGCAGCGGGATCCGGAAGGATCTGTCGGCGGGCCCGATAAGACGCCTGGACCTCTTCGAAATCTCCCCCTTCGGGAATGTCATCTGCACTTTCACGGCGCCCGGCGCATCGGTCCGCGGGCTCGTCACACGATACCTGCAGACGCTCATCTCCGGGAGGACATCAATCGACATCTCCGGGATCACGTGCACCTGGAAGAGGGGCCCGGACGGGCAGCCTCAGATCCAGAAAATTACGATCGCAGGGGAGGATCTGAAGGATGACCGCCAGTACCTCTGGGCCACGCACGATTTTGTGATGAACCAGAAGGAGAAATACCTGGGCTTCAGCCCCCCGGGCTCCTCCTGCGGCACCGAGACCGTGTCGGACGCGCTCATGGCCAAGGTCGAGCGGGATAAAACGATCCATTCGGCGCTCGCACGCCGGTTTCAGGAAGTCCCGTGAGAAAGAATTTCGAGGTCATCATCCTCATCGGGCGCCCGGCCGCGGGGAAATCCGAGGTCATCGATTTTCTGAAAAAATGTCCGCCGGAAGAACGGTTGCGCCGTTTCCACGTGGGCGAGTTCGAGGAGATCGACGATTTTCCCTACGTCTGGGAGACCTTCGAAATCGACGATATCCTGACGCGCCATGGGAGGCGGCGGCTCTGGTCGGACGAAAAATACTGGTTCACGGATCCTTTCATCTGGAATCTCTTCATCGAACGGATCAACCTTGCCTACCGGAAGAGGCTCGCGGCCAACCCCGACTATCATTCCGGCATGACGACCGTCATCGAGTTTTCACGCGGGGGAGAGAACGGATTCTCCGAGGCATTCTCCTACCTCCATGAAGAGATCCTTCGCCGGGCGCGCATTGTTTATATCAAGGTGAGCTATGAGGAATCGGTGAGAAAGAACCGCCGGCGCGCACGCTCCGGGATGGAGGATTCCATCCTGTATCACTCGCTTCCCGACGAGAAAATGGAGCATTATTACAGGACGAATGACTGGGAGAGACTCACCTCCGATCCCCTGACGATCGATATCAGGGGGCACAAGGTGCCCTACGCGGTCTTCGAAAACATGCCGGAAAAAACTGACGACCCCGCGAAGCTCGGCGCCGAGCTCGAACGCGTGACCGGAAAACTCTGGAGCTCCGCCCGTGGTGGGTGAAAGATCAGGGGCGTTGCGGGATTGTTGCGAATGCTGCGGCCGCCCGGGGCGCGGCTGATTCCGAAAGCTCCGCCGTCCGCTTCCGCTCCGCCCGCGCAAGGAACGCGACCGCAATCAGAATGAAGACGAGCGAAACCCAGTCCTCCGTCCTCGGGAACCTTCCGCTGAATGCCAGGTAGGTGATGACCGTGGCGGTCGTTCCCGCCACCAGGGAGGTGAGACGATTCACAAGCCCGGCAAATGTCGCTGTCCTTCCCCTGAACATGAAAATGAAAACGGAGAAGAACGCCACCATGCCGTACGCCGTGCCGGCGAGTACCGCCTGCGGCCACTGCGGTTTGGGGGCAAGAAAGGAATCCCTGAACAGCGTGATCTGGTCCCCGGTCCATCCGAGGAGCCGGGGGGAGGAGAAGAGGAAGACGCCTGCAGCGATCATGACGGCCGTCGCGCTGATCTGCTCGATGGCGAAAAACCCGTTGTTATCGAGCTTGACGCCCCTGGCGCGGGTGTTCTTGTAAAAATTCATGATGTAGATGCGGACGGCATACGCTACGACGTAGCTTGACAGGGTGATCACCGCGGCGGGCGATTTCACGAAATCGAAACCCCCCGCGCTCACCCAGAATATGTTGACGCTCGCCGCCAGGAGGGCAAAGAGGACGGCGATATTTTCTTCCCGGTAGACCTTCTTGTGCAGAATATTCTGCCGGATCTGAACCGCGTCCACTGCCCGGCTGATGATGATCACGCTCGATCGCATTATCACCATGGCCACCATGACCGAGGGAACCAGCATGTACATCAGGGTGGTCGTCGGAATCACGACCGCCGTGCATACCCCCGACGGGATGATGTAAAGCAGTTCCTGGGGAAAACTGAAGGGGCCCCATCTGATCAGGCCGTTGGATTTAAGCCGGTACCATCGGAGCGCGACGGCGACGGAGAGGGCGATCAGATTCCCGCCGATCGTGCTGTAGACGAGGAATTCCATGTCCTTCATGCCCGGATAGCCGAGGATCGCGCTTCCGGTGAAGTATTTTACGGTGACCCCGGTGATCACATAGAATGTGAAATAGCCGAGGCACAGCTGGATGAGCCTCCCCGTGCTCCCTTCCGTTGTTCTCCACATCTGAATCCGGATCGCTCCTTTCAGGAGGTCAAAATAATCGTTCCCTCTCCTAAATGCAAGCGAAACTTTCGAGAATTACTTGATTTTCGTCGGGAGAAATACTACTTTGCCTGAAACAATTCAAAGGATAGTCAGACTTTTCTGAAGGGGAGAGATTATGGCGGATGAACGGAACGGGATGGCAAGGGGATTGATGATCGGCTTTCTGGCCGGAACGGTGGTCGGAGCCATCACGGCGCTGCTCTACGCGCCGAAGAGCGGAAAAGAACTGCGGTCTGAAATCAAGCACCGGGCGAACGAGCTCGCCGATGATGCGGAGGAATATCTGAAGGCGGCCCGCGCCAAGGGAATCGACATCATGAACCAGGGGAAGACGCGGTCCGATCAATTGATTTCCGATGCGAAGGAAAAGGCCGGGCTAATTCTGGATGATGCGGAAAAGGTATTGAGCGGCATCCGGGAACGCGCCGGGGCGGAGCAGAACCGGGCCAAGGCGGCCTTCCGGGCGGGCGTCGACGCATATAAGGGCGAAAAAAACCGCGAGAGCGGGCAACGTTCATAAAGAAGGAGCGCTCATGGACTCACTGCGTGTCGTCATGGAGATCATCGCCTACGCGGCCGCGACCGCATTGTGCCTTTATCTGATTGTTATACTTGGCCGGGTCCGTGACATCCTGATCATCATGGAAAAGGATCTCAGGGAAATCAGCGCCAAAGCCATACCCGTCATGGAAAACCTTGAAGTCATCACCGACAGGGTCAAGACGGTCACCGAGAGCGTTGACGAGCAGGTGGACATCGTCAGGGGCGCCATCGACTCGCTGAAGGAAATTGCAGAAAATATCGTGGCCTTCGAGCGCCGCGTGCAGGAAAAAATCGAAGAGCCCGTTATGGATACGGTCAGTACTTTCGCCGCAATTTTCAAGGGCGTCCGCACGTTCGTCGGACGCCTCCGCGCGTAACTCTGATTTTCAACCCAGCAGACTGAGCCTCAGGGTTCCACGACAGGGACCCGACGGCTCTCCCAACCGCACCCCCCGATGGCCTGCACTCGACGGCCCTCCGGGACGAAGGAGATTTTTATATGAAGGACTATTCCCCGGACGCACTCCGCAACATCGCCCTCGTGGGACACGGCGGCGCCGGAAAGACGACGCTCGCCGAAGCGATCCTTTTCACCGCCGGGACCACCTCCCGTTTCGGGAGGGTGGAGGAAGGGAACACCGTCTCCGATTATCACCCGGACGAAATGGAGCGGCAGATATCTATCAACGCCTCGCTCCTCTTTGCGGACTGGAAGGGAACGAAGCTCAACATCCTGGATACCCCAGGGTATACGGACTTCACCGGAGAGGTGAAGAGCGCCCTGCGCGTGGCCGACACGGCGATCGTGTTTCTCAAGGCCGTCGAAGGGGCGGAAGTCGGCACCGAGATCGTGTGGAACTACACGAAGGAGCTCGGGAATGCGGCGGTCTTCATCATGAACAAGCTCGACAATGAGAATTCCGATTTTGACCGCTGCATATCCATGGGACGGGAACGATTCACCCACGACATCATCCCGGTCCAGTTCCCGGCCGAAGAGGGGCCCCGCTTTGATTCTGTCGTGGACCTGCTCCGGATGAAACTGCTGAAGTTTTCGGGCGACGCGAAGGGAAAGTTCAGCGAACAGGAGATTCCCCAGGAGCTGAAATCAAAGGCCGAATCGATGCGGCAGCAGCTCGTGGAACAGGTCGCGGAGACCGACGAAAAACTGCTCGACGTTTTTTTCGAAAAAGGCTCGCTTACCGACCTGGAACTGAAACAGGGACTGAAAGCCGGCATCCGCACGAGAAAGATCTTCCCGCTCCTCTGTGCCGCCGCCTCCCGTTCGGTCGGAATCGGCTCCCTTCTGGATTTCCTCGTCGATTACGCCCCGTCTCCCGCCGACGTGGAACCCGCAACGGGCCACCTCGTCGGATCGCGCAACGGCGAAGGATCTTCGGTCAAAGTGGCGTGCAGCCCGTCCGGACCCCCGACCCTCTTCGTCTTTAAGACCGTCTCGGAACCGCACGTTGGCGAACTCTCGTTCTTCCGTGTCTATTCAGGCACCGTCACCCCGGGAATGGATCTTGTCAACGAGGCCAATAATAAATCCGAGCGGCTGGCACAGCTGTTCGTCATGGTCGGGAAGGACCGCAAGGAGGTGGCGAAGCTTCCCGCCGGCGATATCGGGGCGGTCGTGAAACTCAAGGATACTCATACGAACAATACCCTCAGCAGCAAGTCATTTTCCGTCATCCTCCCGCCCATTCCCTTTCCACAGCCTGTCATAAGCATGGCGATTGTCGCCAAGACGAAAGGGGATGAGGACAAGATCGCGACCGGTCTCCACGCGCTCCACGAGGAGGATCCCACCTTCGTGATGCATGTCGACGGCGAGGTCCATCAGACGCTTATCAGCGGACAGGGGGAGCTACACCTCGGGATCATCATCAAGAGGCTGAAGGCCAAATATGGGGTCGATGTCGAGATGGTTGAGCCCAAAATCCCTTACCGCGAGACGATCCGCGGACGCGTGAATGAGGTAGAGTATAAACATAAGAAGCAGACAGGGGGCCGGGGACAATTCGGCCACGTCTGGCTCAAGATCGAACCGCTCCCCCGCGGCACCGGATTCCAGTTTGAGGACGCCGTCGTCGGCGGCGTCGTCCCCGGAAGGTTCGTGCCTGCCGTCGAGAAGGGGCTCGTGGAAGCGATGGATTCTGGGGTCATCGCCGGATACAAGGTGGTCGACGTCAAGGTGACCCTGTTCGACGGTTCGTATCACGATGTCGATTCCGACGAGCATTCCTTCAAAATCGCCGGGCGCATGGCGTTTAAAAAAGGGTTCAGGGAGGCGAAGCCGATTCTGCTCGAGCCGATCTATGAGATCGAGGTGATGGTCCCTGAGGAATACATGGGCGATGTGATGGGCGATATCTCGGGCAGGCGGGGCAAAATTCTCGGAATGGATTCCGACGGATCGCACCAGGTCATCAAGGCCCTTGTTCCGCTCAAAGAGCTCTACCGCTATTCGACGACTCTGCGGTCTATGACGCAGGGGCGCGGGATCCACAAACAGAAATTCGATCATTACGAGGAGATGCCGCGGGAGGTCGCCGAGAAGATCATCGCCGAACACGCCAAGCAAAAGGTCGAGGAAGAAGCATGACTCCGCGCCGCGTGCCCGCCGCGCTCGTGTCGCCACCTCCCCGCCGCCGTTGATGGAACGACTTTTCTCTCCCTGGCGGTCTCACTATATCGAAAGTTTCGTCCGTACGCCCAAATCCGACGGGCCCTGCGTCCTCTGCGCCGCCGCCGAAGGGAAAGACGACGACGCGAACCTCATCGTCATGAGAGGAACGCATTCCTACGTCATCATGAACCGGTATCCCTATAACAGCGGGCATGTCATGGTCGTCCCCTACCGGCATGTGCCCTCCATAACCGACCTCGACGCCTCCGAATGCTCGGAGGTGATGCAACTATTCCAGCGGATGATGAAAGCCCTGTCGGCCGTCTCAAAGCCGGACGGATACAACCTCGGCTCCAACATCGGCCGCACGGCCGGGGCCGGCATCGACAGCCACGTCCACTTCCACATTGTCCCGCGCTGGAACGGCGACACGAATTTCCTGCCGGTCCTGGCGGACACCAAAACGATCTCGGAGGATATTGAGAAAACGCTCCGAAAACTCCGGGCGGCACTGGCGTCCGCCTGAACGGAGGAGTGATACCCCCCGGAACAACAGCCTTTCTTCAGGAGAGCCCGCATGGTCAAAACTATCATCCTTTCCATCCTGATTCTGATGACGCTTCACACCTCCGATGGCCTGACCGGCGACAGCCCCGGCCGGCTTGAAAAAGAGCTCGTGGCGAAATACGGCGAATCGCAGCGTCCGCGGATCGAGCGCGGGCTCGCCCAGGTGAAAAGAATCTGGCGTCCGGAGGACGGCGACTCCCTGGCCATGGAGGCCTTTGTCCGCGTGAATTTTGCTCCCGAGGGATCAACCCTCGACACGCTGTTCAGCCGGCTTGAAAGGCTTAACGAGGTTTTGAACGGGCACATGCACGAAATAAACCGGGAGTTCCGCACTCAGGTTGATCTCGACGCAGGTCCGATCCTCCCCGTCGACCAGGCGTTCGCGGGATATGACCCCGCCGCGCATATCACCGATGATTTTTTCGCCAACAAGATCGCCTTTACAGTTCTTCTCAACTTTCCTCTTTCCACACTGGAGCAGCGGCTCTCCGAGGGGGCCCGATGGACCCGCCGCCAGTGGGCTGAGGCAAGGCTCGCGCAGGTTTTCTCCCGGCGAGTGCCTGCGGACGTCTCGCTTGGGATAAGCAACGCGGCCGCGGCTTCCGAAGCCTACATTTCTAGTTACAATATCTGGATGTACCACCTCCTCGACGAGAACGGTGGACGGCTTTTTCCCCCGAAGCTCCGTCTCCTCTCGCACTGGAATCTGCGGGACGAGATCAAGGCTGACTACAGCGAACCCGAAAAGGGTCTGGCCAAACAGCGCATGATCCAGAGGGTCATGGAGCGCATCGTCACGCAGACGATTCCTGCTGCCGTCATCAATAACCCGGGCGTCGACTGGAATCCCCTTGCGAACAACGTCGCCCCTGCGGCTCTCAAGGACGCCGAGATGCCCGATCCCCCGGGGGGGCCGACGAACTCTCCCGAGCCCGACACCCGATATGAAATGCTCCTGAAGACCTTTCAGGCCTCGCGACGAGTCAACCCCTACTCCCCGATCGCGCCCACGCATCTGGCCCGCAGCTTCGATGAGGGGAGGGAGATTCCGGAAAGCCGCGTGAAGGCGATGCTGGAAACTGTGCTCTCGTCGCCGCTGGCAGCCAGGGTCGCCGGACTCATCTCACGCCGCTTGGGGAGACCTCTCGAGCCCTTCGATATCTGGTATAACGGATTTCGCCAGCGCGGAACCTATACGGAAGCACAACTCGACAAAATCGTGTCGGCGAAATATCCCACGGCGGATGCCTACAAGAGCGACATCCCGAATCTCCTCCGCAAGCTTGGATTTAGTCCTGAGCGGGCAGATTATCTCGCCGGCCATATTCTCGTAGACCCCGCGCGCGGATCAGGGCACGCCATGGGCGCCGGCATGAGGAGCGAGAAGGCTCACCTCAGGACGCGCGTCGAGAAAACGGGGATGAATTATAAGGGCTACAATATTGCTATTCACGAGATGGGCCACAATGTGGAACAGACGTTCTCGCTCAACGATGTCGATCACACCCTCCTGAGCGGCGTGCCGAACACGGCGTTTACCGAAGCCCTCGCCTTCGTGTTTCAGGGGCATGACCTCGAGCTTCTCGGCCTTTCGCCCCCGGACGAAAAGGGGGAGGCGCTCAAGGCTCTCAACGACTTTTGGGGAACGTATGAAATTGCCGGCGTCGCCCTTGTGGATATCGGGGTCTGGCACTGGATGTACGACCACCCCTCGGCCAAACCCTCCGAGCTCAAGGAAGCCACACTTGACATGGCCCGGGACATCTGGAACAGGTATTACGCGCCGGTCTTCAAGACAAAGGATGTTCTCCTTCTTGCGATTTATTCACACATGATCGACTCTTTCCTCTATTTGCCCGACTATCCGATCGGGCATATGATCGCTTTCCAAATCGAAGAACAAATGAAGAAAACCGGCTCAATCGGGCCTGAATTTGAGCGGATGGCCAAAGCGGGCCGGATTGCCCCCGATTTATGGATGCAAAACGCCACCGGGAGGCCCGTCGGGCCGGATGCCCTTCTTTCCGCAGCGGAAAGGGCTGTGGGGGTCATCAAATAGGAATTAAGCTTTTCCGTATACTTTCGGTCTAAATTACAGACATACGGAAGAGAATGGCGCCGAAAACCGACCTCGAGCTTGTGGAGATCTTTCGGAGCGGGGACGTTTCGGGCTTCAATGAGCTCGTGCGGCGGTACCAGGAAAAGGTCTACTGGATTGCCCGTCGGACGCTCGGCGGTCATGACGATGCCGATGATGCCGTCCAGGATGTCTTCGTCCGCGTGTATGAGAAGCTGAAGGATTTTCGCGGCGAGGCTAATTTTTATACCTGGCTCTACCGGGTGGCCATGAATGTGTCGCTGAACGCTCTCCGCAGGAAACGCCTGAAGGAGATGCTTCCGTATGACGATGTCCTCGAGGAGATGATCCCGAGCGACGCATCGACCGATGATGCGATACAGAAAGAAGAGTATAGGACGATCCTGGAACGGGCCATCGAACAGTTGCCGGCTAAACAAAAGGCGGTCTTCATCATGCGATATTACGACGAAATGCCCTACGAAGAAATGTCAAAGGTGCTTAACAGGTCCGTGGGCGGCCTCAAGGCAAATTATTTTCATGCGTTGAAAAAGATTCAGGAATTTGTGCGCCGGGAGATGGGACAATGACGTGCGCGCATGCAAAGCTGCTGATGGCGGATCATGAGAACCTCGGTCCTGCGGAGCGCGCCATCCTCGACGGCCATCTCGCCCGGTGCGGATCATGCAGGCTCGAAGCCGAGTCGCTGCGCTCGCTGGTTGCCGATCTCCGGGAACAGATCCCGGCCCCGTCTGAGCCCGCTCACGGTTACTTCGAGGGCATCCTTCCGAGGGTTCACGCTCGTCTCGAGCGCCGCAGGGAACGGTCTTTCCCGCTCTGGGCCCTCCGTTACGCAATGCCCGTCGCCTCCATTGCTGCCTTCTTCGTCTTCGGCCTTGAGATCCTGAAATATGAATCGCCGGAAGCTTCCCTGCGTCAGATCCCGGCCGATGATCTGTCGGAGTATCTCCAGGAACAGTCCCTCCTCGGGGTGAGCGAGCCCGACAGGTCCGCCGCGGCGGAGGATGGGTCGGTGCTCAAGGATTTTCTACGGGAGGGCGATCGCTACACCGAGGCCGATCCTGATCAGGAAATGATCGATGACGCGGTAAGCGCCGATGACGTGCCGGAGCTTATGCCGATTCTGGAAAAACAATTCCCGACCAACTAGGACTTTCATGAAAACACGAGCGATGGTTATTCTCCTCCTGGCGGCTGCAAGCCTCTCGGCGCAGCCGCGCTGGAGAGGCGACGGCAAGAATCAGTTCGACAGGCTGGATAAGTTCAGAAAAATGAAGCTCATCGAAGCGCTCAAGCTGAACGAGGAGGACGCGGTCCGATTCTTCGC
Organism: uncultured Chlorobiaceae bacterium; assembly: GCA_964410105.1. GTDB lineage: Bacteria > Bacteroidota > Ignavibacteria > UBA10030 > SZUA-254 > CAYPFY01. The sequence goes on along the minus strand of CAYPFY010000001.1, from coordinate 316,314 downwards.
CAAGCAGAGCGCCCATGAGGACAAGGTCCGGGAGCTGATGAAGTCCCGGAACGAGGCGGTCGACGACCTGGAGAAGGCCGCTCGGGACGACTCGGATCAGAAGAACCTGGGGCCCCTCGCCGACAAGCTGATGGCGACCGACCAGAAGATTTTTGAGGAGCGCCAGAGGTATCAGAATGAGATGCGCCAGTTTCTGACCATCGAGCGCTTTGCGCGGTTTCTCGTCTTCGAGAGGAATTTCGGGCGTCAGGTTCGCGACGCTCTCGAAGAACTGCACCAGGACCGCCGGAACCGCTGACCTCCCACCCTGGTTCGTTTCCGAAAGCCCCTGATCGCTTAGCCCGGTCAGGGGTTTTGTGTTTGATGGTCTACCCAAATGCCCGTATATTAAGGGAATGAAGAGGGTCTATCTCGATCATACTGCGACCACTCCCCTTGACCCCTCCGTGCTGGAGGCCATGAAGCCCTATTTTGCCGAGAAATTCGGCAATGCGTCTTCGATTCATGCTTATGGCCAGGAGGCGAAGGCAGCGCTGGATGAAAGCCGGGACCAGATTGCACGCACACTGGGCGCGCGGGGAGGAGAGGTGTTCTTTGTCAGCTGCGGAACGGAGGCGGATAATGCTGCCCTGAAAGGAGCGGCCTTCCACATGAGACGATCCCATGGAAAGGACCATATCGTGACGAGCAGGATCGAGCACCATGCCGTCCTGGAATCGTGCCGCTATCTGGAAGAGAACGGGTTCCGCGTAACATACCTCAGTCCCGACGGTGACGGGATGATCGACCCGGAAAGTGTGACCCGCGCCTTAACATCGAAAACGTGCATGGTTTCGATCATGCACGCAAATAATGAGGTGGGGACGATCGCTCCCATTCCAGAGATCGCCCGGATCGCCCGCGATCGTGAGATCGTGTTTCATTCGGACGCCGTCCAGAGCTATGGCAAGATCCCCCTCGACCTGGGTGAAGTGAACGGGGCGATGCTTTCCCTCTCGGCCCACAAAATCTATGGGCCGAAGGGCATCGGCGCGCTGGTGCTCCCTCGCGGGATCTCCATCGACAGGTTTGTGCATGGGGGAGGCCAGGAAAGGGGGAGGCGGGCGGGGACGGAAAACGTGCCGCTTGCCGTGGGGTTCGGGGCCGCCGCCGTCATGGCACAAAACTCACGGGAGGGGGAGGCGATTCGTCTCCGGGAACTTCGGGAAAAATTTCGCTCGTCCCTTACGTCCAGGCTTCCCGCGATCATCATCAACGGCCATCCGTCGGAATCGCTTCCGCATATCGTCAACGTCTCTTTCGACAGCAGCAGGATCGAGATCGACGGAGAAGCACTGATTTTTAACCTTGATCTGGCCGGAATAGCCGTCACGAGCGGCTCGGCATGCACCTCGGGCAGCATCGAGCCTTCCCATGTCCTGCTCGCGATGGGACGGGACCCGGCGACGGCGCGGGCGACCGTCCGCTTCTCCATGGGAAAATCAACATCCTCCGACGACGTGGAGTTTGCCGTCGAGGCGCTCGAGAGGATCGTCAGGCGGATCGGGAAACGCCGGTAGGTTCTTCCCTTTCCCGCAGGATGAGCCCGTGCCTGAGCCCCCGCTCGCTCACGCGCAATGAAGAGCTCCCCATCAACTTCATCATGTCGTGCAGAATGAGCACACCCGCTGTCAGGATGTCTTCCCTTCCCCGGGCAACCTCCGTAAGTAGGAGGATCTCCTGAGGCGTCATCTGTGAAAGCCGCTGAAGCCACCGGCCAATCGCCTCCCAGGAAAGCTCGTATCCGTCCACGCGGAGCCGGTCGAATTCCTTCAGGCCGGAGTCAAGGCACGCAAGGGTGGTGGCCGTTCCGGCAATTCCAATCAGGGTGAGATCGCCAGGGCGAACGTCTCCGAGTTTCGAGCTTTCCGCAGCAATGTCGGCCGAGGCCCGGCGGATCTCCTCCGGGAGAGGGGGCTGATGCCTGAAGTGCCGCTCCGTGAGCCTGACAGACCCGATCTGCAGGCTGAGATGGCGGAGCTTTCCGGCCGCAGCGGGAACTGTTATCTCAGTGCTCCCGCCGCCCACGTCGATAACGGCGGCGGGCCTGCCAAAATTACTTGTCGCCCCGAGAAAACTCCATCGCGCTTCCTGCACGCCGCTCAAAACCTCAACCTGAATGCCCGAGGCTCGGGCCAGATACCGTATAAACTCCTCCCTGTTCGCGGCGTCCCGCACCGCGCTCGTCGCGCACGCTATGAGTTTCTCGACACGGAATTGAACTGCAACATTCCTGTACTCGGTAAGAATCCACGCAAGTTTGTCGAAGGCGGAAATCTGTATGCGACCCTCACGGTCGACATCCCTGCCCAGGCGCGGGATCCTCCCTTCCTCGTGAACCACAGCGAGCGAGCCGTCGATATCCGCGATGAGAAGAAGGACTGTATTCGTCCCGATATCGATCGAGGCGACCCTCACCCGAGCTTCCTGGCCGCAAGCGCGATCCACCCGTTTTCGGCCGCGCGCCCCTCGACCCCGAATCCGCTCAGGTTTTCCCGCATGGCCGGCTCATCGCCGGCAAGAAAGCCGGAGAGGAACAGCATTCCCGCGGGCCCAAGCAACCGGCGGAATTCGTCCATCAATTCAGTGTTGGTATTGAGTGTGAGATTTGCCGTCACGGCGGAAAATGACCCCGCGGCCAGACTCTCTATGTTCGCCCCGCTGATCTCGACCATCTCCGCAACGCCGTTTGCGGCGGAATTCTCGCGGGCGTTCGCCACGGCCCATTCATCAATGTCAATTCCGACGGCCGAACGGGCCCCGAGCTTCACCGAGGCAATGGCGAGGATCCCCGTCCCTGTTCCCACATCGAGCACGGCCGCATCGTGCGGGAGATGGCCTTCCAGAAGTCGAAGCACCAGCCGGGTGGTTTCGTGATATCCGGTGCCGAAGGACATTTTCGGATCTATCAGGATGACGAGGCGGTTTCCGGGATTCTCATAGGCTGCCCAGGTCGGTTTGATCACAATACTTGTTCCGACCTCGATCGGCCCGATGCTTTTCTCAAACTCTTCGTTCCAGTTCCGCTCCTCCACTTCCCGGAATGCAACGGGCGCGGATCCGACCAATTCCTTCACGCGCCGTTCGAAGGTTTGGCCGCAGCGCGAGCGGTCCGCGTAACAGAGGAGGGAGTGCTCGGTTTCCTCAAAACCCTCGCAACCGAGATCGAGGAGGGAAGGAATAAGGATTTCCCACTCGGGGGGAGTGGCAGAGATAGACACCTCCAGAAAAACTCTCATCGCTGCTTGTACAGGACGTGGAGGAGCACTTTCCCCACGGCCTCGAGACTCTCCGCGCTGCACTTGTCCGGCGTATCCTCGCTCGTATGCCACGGCGGGTACTCAAAATCGATGAGATCGATGGTCTTGATCCCCGCCTCATTGAGCGGGATATGGTCGTCAAGGACCGGGCGCTGGGTGAGATCCGAGAACTGGTACACGCCCAGTTCCTTGGCCGAGGACCAGACGAGGTCCACAATGTCGGGAGCATGCTGAAGGGAGTTTGGCTCCTTCTGTATCTCCAGATCCTTGTCGCCGACCATATCCAGGAGAATCCCGAAGAGCGGTTTAAATCCTGGGGGCAGATTTTTTGCAAAGTACCGCGACCCGAGCAGGTAATTGTTTGTGTCCCCCTCCCGGCCGTAGTCCTCGCCGTCGACGAGGAGAATGTCGACGCCGACCGCAGGGGGCCGGGCCTTAAGATGCCCCGCGATCTCGAGCAGTACCGCCACGCCGCTCGCGCCGTCGTTTGCCCCCAGGATGGGTTGGTCCAGCTTCCTGGGATCATGATCCTGGTCAGCCCTCGGCCGCGAGTCCCAGTGGGCGACCAGTAAGACCCGTGCGGATGCTTTGCGGTTGAAGGATGCCAGCAGGTTCGTCATGGGGAGGACCACTCCCCGGTAGCCTCTGTGCCTGAATGGCTGTAGGGTCACAGATTCGGCAAAACTGCCGAGTTCCTTTTGAAAATACTGCACGCAGAGCTCGTGCGCGGGCGTCCCTGCGACCCGCGGCCCGAAATCGGTCTGTGCCTTAAGATAGCCGTAGGCACGGTTGCCGTCGAAGGAGGGGGTTTCGAGGGGTACTTCCGGTGGATTTTGTTTTGGTTGATCAGTTCCGCAGCCCGTCATCAAGCACCCGGTGATCAGAAGAATGCAAAGGCCCATGGTTGCAAGTGTGTGAATGGTCTGAATCTAATGAAATCCGGCCTGAACCGCAAAGAAAGGCGAAACTTTCGAGCCATGGATTCGTAAGACGATTCAGCCAACGTAGGAGTTTTTATGCAGAAGCAATTGTCTCTTGGGGTCAAACTTGGGATCCTTGCCCTCCTCGCCCTGCTCTTCGGGGCGACGATGATTTCCCTTTCGGTCCGGAACAGGGCGTCGACCCACGCCGACCTCCCTGTGTGGGGAAATGATAAACGAATCGAGAGAAGCTTTTCGGTCCAGTCCGGAGGTAGGCTCGTCATTGATGCCGACGAGGGGAATATCTCGGTGTCCGGCACCGGGTCGGACCAGGTTTCGGTCGTCGTCTCAGCCCGCGGCTCGGAGGAGAGGCTCCAAAGATATGACCTCCGTTTCGATCAGGAGGGGAATACCATAAAAATCCAGTGCCGTGACAAGCGGCGTTATTTCGGATTCTTTGACAACCAGGAGCTTGACGTCCAGTACACGGTGAAAGTTCCGGCTTCGTTCAACCTCGACCTCCATACCTCCGGGGGGAACATCGATGTCTCCGACGTGGACGGAAGACTGGAGGGAGAGACCTCGGGAGGAGATCTGGATCTCGCATCCCTCAAAGGACACGTCAGAATGTCGACGTCCGGCGGAAATGTGAAGGTTCAGAAATCTGACGGCGACGTCTATGTTGAAACGTCAGGGGGAAGCATGACCGGCGACCTGATCACTGGGACGATCCATATGGAGACGTCCGGCGGCAATATCGATCTGCGAGAGTGCGACGGGAAGCTTTATGCCTCCACTTCCGGCGGCAATATCCGGGTTTCGATGAAGGACAATAAGGGGATAAACCTCTCCACATCGGGCGGAAACGTTACGGTCGATCTGCCCAAGACGGTCCGCGGCGATGTCAGCGCCGAGGCTTCCGGCGGTGATGTCAGCTGCGATCTTGATTTCTCCGGGAAGATTAAGGAAGGCCGCATGAACGGCAAGATCAACGGCGGCGGGGATCTCATCAAGCTCCAGACCTCAGGCGGCGACATCGTGATCAGCGAAGGGGGATAGCCGCTCTCAGCGGGCGCCCCCGCGGTACAATGCCAGGAGGCTCATTATGCTGTCCTGCACGGCCCTCAACCTGCCCACCTCCCCCGGAAAGTGATCGATCAGGATGCTGAACGCCACGAGTTTACCCTCCCCGGTCGTGACGTAACCGGAAAGCGAGCTCACCCCCGTCAAAGACCCGGTCTTGGCCCGGACGTTGCCCTCTCCGGGTGTGCCGTGCATCCTGTTGTGAAGGGTTCCATCTACTCCGGCGATCGGCAGGCTCGCGTAGAATCGGCTGTAAGTTTTCCTGCTCGCGTATTCGAACTTCAGGAGGCGAATGAAAGACTCCGGGGTCGCCAGATTGTACATCGAGACGCCGGATCCGTCCGAAAGCCTCAGCCCGGCTGTATCGATTCCGGCGCCGCACGCGAAGTCTCTCAGTGCTGAGAGGCCCCTCTCCCACGTCCCCGGGGGTTTCGGCGAAGCGCCGAGTATTTTGACAATATTCTCGGCCGCCACATTGTCGCTCTTTTTATTAATCTGAACGATCACCGAATCGAGGGGGCGGGTAATTTCCGCAATTTTTTTTTCCCCCTTCGCCGCCTTTGCCCGTACCATCCTGCCTTTGACATGTATGCCGCGCGCCTCCAGACGCTCCCTCAGCAGGTGAAGGAGGTAGAATTCCGGCTGTACGACACTTAACGAGAATTCGCGCGGCGCGCTTCCAGGAGGCATCCTCCCCGTGATGTGGAAAATCCGTTCTCCGCTTTTTCTCTTAATCTCGAGAGGGGGGAGAGAGGTATCGCCCGACTGAAAACCCGCATTGGCAAGACGCATATACGTGTTGGGAGGCTCCATCTCCGCGTGGATGGATCTTGCCCTCCCCGGCCGGACCGTCACCCTGACCGCGTTCCCATTAACCGTGAGAGGAGAAATGAAAGCTTCATCGGCATCGGGTTCGTCGTCCCACATCCACCCGTGCCCCCACGGCACATCGTCGAAATAGGAGACATCGGCCCGGAGATCTCCGTTAACCCCCCTCACCCCCCGGGCCTTCAGCTGCCGTGCGACGAGATCCAGATCGTCCGTCGAAAGGAGCGGGTCTCCGAATCCCCTGACGGTGATTCCCGAAAGGGTATGACCCGAGAATTTCCCGTAAAACTCGGTCCGGAGCCGGAATGAGGAGTCGAGCAGATTCAGGGCGGCGGCGGTCGTAAACAGTTTCAGGTTTGAGGCGGGATGGAACAGCTTGTCCGCGTTTCGGGAGTAGAGCATTGCCCCGTCGGGGAGGGAGACGATCTTTATCCCGATAAAACTTGACGCCAGGGAGCTATCGCCGAGGAACTCATCGATCCTTTGTGCAAGCGAGTCAGCCGCGGGCGCGCCGTGGCCAGAAACCGCGGCGGACGTCGAAACGGCCAGCGCCGTCGCTATGACAACTCGTTGAATCCTTCGCATCGTCAGCATCTGGAAGTTATCGATTTTATCCCGAAATGCAAGTACGGAAGCTTGTTTTAGTAGCCGAAAATGGTTAGATTTCCTATGAAATTTTCTTAATAAGACGCGTTATCCATGCTCAAATTTCTGGCAAAACTCTTTCCCAGCAAATCCGCGAAGGATATCACCCGGATCATCCCCAGAGTCCGGGAGATCAATCAGCATGCTTCGGAATTTGCCAGGCTCTCTGACGAAGAGCTTAGGGGCAAGACTCAGGAATTCCGGGACCGGATCAAGGAGGCCACAGGTGAGTTTGATCTTGAAATCACCTCGCTCAGGGATCAGCTCAAGCAGAACGACCTTCCACTCCAGGAGAGGGAAGGTATCTACGACCGGATCGAGGAGGTCAAGAAGGCACTGGGTGAGGCCACAAAGGGTGCACTGGATGAGCTCCTCACACAGGCCTATGCCGTTGTGAAAGAGGCCTGCAGAAGACTTGTGGGCCAGTCCTGGGAAGTGACAGGCCACAAAATCGTCTGGGATATGGTGCCGTTCGACGTGCAGCTCATAGGCGGCGTCGTGCTCCATGAAGGCAAGATCGCGGAGATGGCCACCGGGGAAGGGAAGACCCTCGTGGCGACCCTTCCCTTGTACCTGAACGCCCTCCCCGGGCGTGGAGTTCACCTGGTGACGGTCAATGACTACCTTGCCCTGCGCGACAGCCAGTGGATGGGCAAGGTTTTTGAATTCCTGGGGCTCACCGTCGGCTGCATACAGTCACAGATGGATTCCATCCAGCGCCGAACGCAATACGCGTGCGATATAACCTACGGCACGAACAACGAATTCGGGTTCGACTACCTGCGCGACAACATGGTCATCTCTCCCGACGACCTGGTCCACAGGGAATATTACTATGCCATCGTCGACGAAGTCGACTCCGTTCTCATCGACGAGGCGCGGACGCCTCTCATTATCAGCGGTCCGGTCAAGGCGGAAGACCACAAGTTTGCGGAAATGAAGCCCCGGGTGGAGAGGCTCGTCTCGGCCCAGCGCAATTACGTTACGAAGATCGTCGCCGAGGCGGAACAGCACCTTGCCGGGGCGAAAGAGGAAGAGGCGGGCGTAGAGATCCTGCGCGCCTATCGCGGCCTTCCCAAGCACAAGCGGCTCATGAAGATGCTGAGCGAGCCGGGCAACAAGAGGCTGATGCAGCAGACCGAAATGGAATACCTCCGGGACCAGTCGCGGCGGATGCATGAAATCGACGACGAACTGTACTACGCGATCGATGAAAAGGACCACTCGATCAATCTCTCTGAGAAGGGGAGGGAGCTTCTCGCCGGGAGCGCGGGGGACAAGGATTTCTTCATCCTCCCGGATGTGGGGACGGAGGTCGCCGTGATCGAAGGGAATGAGTCTCTCTCAGCCGCCGACAAGCAGCGGATGAAGGATGAACTCAATCTCTTATATGCCGAGAAGAGCGACCGCATCCATACCGTCACACAGCTTCTCCGCGCCTACTCCCTCTATGATAAAGACGACGAGTACGTCGTATCCGACGACGGGAAGGTCATGATCGTCGACGAATTCACGGGTCGATTGCTCCCCGGCCGCCGGTATTCCGACGGTCTCCACCAGGCCATCGAAGCGAAGGAGGGCGTGAAGGTCGAAAGGGACATGCAGACTCTTGCGACCATCACACTGCAGAATTATTTCCGCCTTTACAAGAAGCTGGCGGGCATGACCGGAACAGCCGAAACGGAAGCGTCTGAGTTTTTTGAGATTTACAAGCTTGACGTCGTGGTTGTCCCCACGAACAAGGAAATGATCCGGGACGACACGGACGACGTCATCTACAAGACGAAGCGCGAAAAATACAATGCGCTGATGACCGAGATCGAAGATCTCCGGAAGGCCGGCCGCCCGGTGCTGGTCGGGACGACGAGCGTCGAGGTATCGGAAACGCTGAGCAGGATGCTCAAACGGCAGGGCATCCCCCACAACGTCCTCAACGCGAAGCAGCATCAGCGGGAGGCGGAGATCGTCGCGCACGCAGGCCTGCCCGGAGGAGTGACCATCGCCACAAACATGGCGGGACGCGGAACCGATATCAAACTGGGGCCGGGGGTGGCCCCCGCCGGAGGCCTCCATATCATCGGCACGGAGCGCCATGAGGCGCGCCGCATCGACCGGCAGCTCAGGGGACGCGCAGGCAGACAGGGAGACCCCGGATCCTCGAAGTTCTATCTCTCCCTCGAGGACGATCTGATGAGGCTCTTCGGCAGCGACCGCATCGCCAGGATCATGGACCGCCTCGGCCTGAAGGAAGGGGATGTGATCCAGCACCCGATGATCACCCGGTCCGTCCAGCGTGCTCAGAAAAAGGTGGAGGAGAACAATTTTGCCATCCGGAAGCGCCTGCTTGAATACGATAATGTGATGAATCAGCAGCGCGAGGTGATCTATTCCCGGCGCAGACATGCCCTCCTCGGAGAAAGGCTTCGTGAGGATATTTTCGAGATGCTGACCGAATTCATCGATAAACTCGTCGATAAGCATTACGACCAGGGGGATATCCCCCTGCTCCGGGAGGAACTCAGAACCAATTTTCTCATAGATTTCACGATCGATCCGTCCGACTGGCAGAAGCTCGGCAAGGAGGGGGTCCGCGACTCCGTCCTGAAAGCAGCGATGGAATTCTATAAGCGCAAGGAGGAGCGCATCGGACCGGAAAGCCTCGCCGAACTCGAAAGGATGGTTTCGTTGCAGGTCATCGACGAGAGGTGGAAGGATCACCTCCGGGAGATGGACGATTTGAAGGAAGGGATTCACCTCCGGGCCTATGGCCAGAAGGATCCGATCGTCGAATATAAGACGGAAGCATTCAACATGTTCGTCGAGCTTCTCGATATGCTCTCCAACGAGATGCTGAATCTGGTCTTCAAGCTCTTCCCCCAGTCTGCCGAACCTGTGCCGGCCCGCCGGCTCCCGAGAGCCCAGCGTCCCCAGCAAATGACCTTGAGCCACGCCTCCTCACAGGGGATGGGATTCCAGCCCAACCGTGAGCCGGCGCAGGGAGAAGAGAGGTCGAGGCAGGGGGGCGGACCCCCGGCCACAAAACCCCAGCCGATCCGTGTGGGGGAGAAAGTCGGCAGGAATGATCCCTGTCCCTGCGGGAGCGGGAAGAAGTACAAGAACTGTCACGGAAGGTAGGGGGTGCGCCGGATCGCCACGGTCTCTCTTGCCGCGGGGGGATTCCTTCTAATCCTGTCGTTCATGCGGTCCGGACCGGCAAATCCCGTTACGCGGGAGATGCTCGTCGGCGCTGAGAAACTCTTCGGCCTCAGCTTCGCCGACGCCAAGCGGGATTCAATGCTCGACGCGCTTAGCGACCAGCTGAAGAATTTCCAGGCGATTAGGAACCGGGAGATCCCCAATTCCGTCCCGCCGGCGCTTGAATTCAATCCCCTTCCTCCCGGCTTTCAATTTCAAAGGAAACACACGCCTTTCCCGACTCTGAAGGGAGAGGCCCTGCCCCTGCCGGACCGGACCGAGGATCTGGCATTTGCCTCGATCGCGCAGCTTGCCACTCTGATCAAGACCCGCAAAGTGACCTCGGAAGAATTGACCCGGATGTATATCGGGCGCCTCAAGCGCTATGACCCGAGTCTTCACTGCGTCATCACACTCTTGGAGGACAGGGCTCTGGCGCAGGCCAGAAAGGCCGACGATGAGATTCGCAACGGGAAATACCGCGGCCTCCTTCACGGCATTCCGTACGGGGCAAAGGACCTTCTCTCGACCCGGGGAGCTCGGACGACATGGGGCTCGGTCCCCTTCCGGGATCAAATTTTCGATGAGGACGCCACGGTCATCAAGCGGCTCGATTCGGCAGGAGCGATCCTCCTCGCCAAGCTCTCCATGGGAGAGCTCGCCTGGGGGGATGTCTGGTTCGGGGGAACCACCCGCAATCCGTGGGATACGTCGAAAGGCTCGAGCGGCTCCTCCGCCGGCTCGGCGTCCGCCACGTCGGCGGGACTTGTGGGATTCGCAATCGGGACGGAAACCTGGGGCTCCATCGTGTCGCCATCAACAGTCTGCGGCGTGACCGGCCTGAGACCGACGTACGGGAGGGTGAGCCGGCATGGCGCAATGGCCCTGAGCTGGTCGATGGACAAGATCGGTCCCATAGGCCGCTCGGCTGAAGATTGCGCGATCGTCTTCAATGCGATTTACGGCCCGGACGGCCTGGATCAGACCGTCTTTGACGCGCCTTTCACTTACCCCGGCCATTATTCACTGAAGGACGTGAGGGTGGGTTTTCTGAAAAGCGATTTCGACAGCGTGAAAGAGAAATCGCACAACGACTCAACCTTCGCCGTCCTCCGGAGCCTCGGGGCGACTCTTATTCCGATAGGACTCCCGAAAAACTACCCGACGGGCGATCTGAACATCATCCTGTCGGCCGAAGCGGGGGCGGCCTTTGATCAGCTCACCCGGAGCGGCCGGGATGATCTCCTGGTCCGGCAGATCAAGGATGCCTGGCCGAACGTCTTGAGGGCTTCGCGGTTCATCCCGGCTGTCGAATATATCCAGGCGAACCGGATACGCTACGAGATCATAGGGGAAATGCAAAAAATCCTCACCGATGTGGATTTCTATCTCGCTCCCTCTTTCGAGGGTGACAACCTTCTGCTCACCAATCTCACAGGACACCCGTGCGTGGTTCTGCCCAACGGTTTTAGCAGCAAGGGCCTGCCCACAAGCATCTGCTTCATGGGCAATCTTTTCGATGAAGGACGCCTGCTCGCCGCCGCCGCCCTCTACCAGAAGGCGACCGGTTACCACCGAAGGCACCCCGATCTCTTCCGCTGATGAGTGCGGAAACACCCTTCCGGACCGGCTACGTGGCGATCATCGGGGAGCCGAACGTCGGGAAATCGACGTTGATGAACACTCTGGTGGGGCAGAAGATTTCGATCGTCACCGACAAGCCGCAGACTACCCGTCATAAGATCATCGGAATCCTATCCCGGCCCTCCTTTCAGATCGTCTTCCTCGACACTCCCGGTCTTCTGAAGCCCCGGTACAGGCTCCACGAAGCGATGATGAAATCCGCCAGGGCCGCCATCGAAGACGCCGATCTCATCCTCTTCATGATCGATGGTTCGCATCCCGGCAACAAAAGCGCCGAGGCCCTGAACTCTCTCGATCCGCCCGCCAAGAGGGTTTACCTTGTCATCAATAAAGCCGACCTGGTCCCGAAAACCCGTATGCTTCCGGTGATCGCCTCCTTCTCGGCGCTCTTCCCGTTCAAGGAGGTATTTCCGGTGTCCGCCCTGAAGGCAGACGGGACGGCAGAACTCATCGATAGCATCGCGGCGGAGCTTCCGGAGCACCCTCCATTTTTTCCCCCGGACGTTGTGAGTGAGCAGCCGGAACGGTTCTTTGTGGCCGAAATCATCCGGGAAAAGATCTTTGCCTATTTCCGTGAGGAAGTCCCCTACTCCACGACGGTCGATATCATCTCGTTTACGGAAGCGGAAGGAAAAAAAGACGTCATCAATGCCGAGATCTATGTCGAGCGTGATTCGCAAAAGGCGATCCTGATCGGGAAGGAGGGGAGAGCTCTAAGGGAAATCGGGAAATCCTCACGGGCGGATATAGAGAAATTTCTGGGCCGGGGAGTATTTCTCGAACTGCATGTGAAAGTGCGGGAGCGCTGGAGAGAAAAGGATGCGTGGCTCCGTCGACTCGGATATCCTCTCTCATGACGCTCGAGCACGACATCCGCTCAAGGGAATGGCTCGTGATCGTCGCCGTCCCGGCCGTGGTCACGGCTCTCGCGATTCTCACCAAAAGCCTCTGGGGAGACGAAATTCTGAGCATCTCGTATTCTTCGGTCCCGCTCGACAGGGTGATTTCGTCCGTCGCAGCCGATTACCACCCCCCGGCGTATTTCCTCCTTCTCAAGGGGTGGGTCTCTCTTGTCGGTTCATCCGAGCTTTTTCTGAGAGTGTTTCAGGGGCTGCAGGGAGCTCTTCTGCTATTTGTATCCCTAAGGCTGTTCAGGCGGCTCGCGCCCTCCCCGGGCAACCAACCCTGGATTCTCTTCGCGCTCTCAAGCGAGCTCTGGCTCTTCATGCCGATGCTTCGGTATTACCTGCTTGCCGCCTGCCTGGTAGTACTTTCCTCCTCGGCATTTCTCTGGTATGTCAGGAGTCCCGAGTGGAAGAGCCGCCTTTCGCTCCTGGCGACGTATTCGGCCCTGCTCTACACCGACTATCCCTCGTCGGTCATCATCCTGGTTCACCTTCTGTACGTGATAGTGAAGGAGCGAAAACTTCTCGCAGGGTGGCTTCTGATCGGATTCGCCGCCTTTATCACATTCCTCCCGTGGGTGACCATCGTGCCCCGACAGCTCCAGGCGTTGGGCGAAGCGCCGAGGATAGCCGACTTCAACAATTCTCCGCTGGCGATTCCGCTGAAATGTCTCTACAGCGCCTACGCATTCCTGTTCGGCGAGATGACCTACCCGTTCGAGGCGGCGGGGATGTTCGGGCTGGCAGTACTTCTCTTCGTTCTGCTGCTGGTCCTCAAGCGGGGATACCTTCCGCGGGGGAGCGCGGGGTTTTATTCGTCGAGCGTTGTCTTGCTGGGGGTACTGTTCACCTCCTTCATAACAACGTATTTCGCTTCGCGGACAAGCTTCATCTATACACCGTCGAGGACCCTGTTCGCCCTGCCCTTCGTTTTCATTCTCTGTGGCCAGATCCTTTCTGCCACCCCCGAGCGATGGATCCGCGGCATGATGCTGGGGGCTCTGCTCCTTGTGAATCTGGTCGGAGACGTCCACTGGGCCATGAACCGGCACTTCCTCATGCCGGTCTATGCCTCGCCGTGGAAGGAGGTCCTGCGGGACTTAAAGGATTCCGGCGGGGTGGTCATATCCGATGAGAGCATCTCTTATGAGTTTTACCGGAAGAGTGAGGGGGAAGGGAGTTATCCCGTCATGCTGAGACCGGAAAGCGTCCCCGACCTATCACGGGCGGTCGATTCGATGTCGGCAGAAAACCGACCGGTGAGGGTGTACCTCATCCTCACAGGCAGGGAATCGACGGAGCCGGAGGTGCGGGCCGAGATCGTCGGGTATCTGGCCAGCCGGGGAAAACTTGAGGGCACGCGGAAGTATGTGCCCATTGATGAAGAGTACCGGCGCATTAAATCCCTCATTCTTCATCGCCCCGGGTACGACGCCAAAGTCACCGTCTACCAGTATCTGATGTGATGCCGTGCCGCTCATAAGACCGTTCAGAGGAATACTCTACGACCCCCTGCGGGTTCCTATGGCAGACGTGGTCGCGCCTCCCTATGACGTGATTTCGCCGGAGCAGCAGTCCGAACTCTACGACCGCCATCCCGCGAACGTCATCCGGCTGATCCTCGGGCGCGAGGAGGAACCGTACAGCGCCGCCGCGCAAAAGCTCTCCGAGTGGATGCAGTCCGGGATATTCGTGAGGGACCCGATGCCGTCGTTGTATCTTCTCGCCCAGGATTTTACGCTGCCTGATGGCCGCCGGCTGCGCCGGAGGGGGTTTATCGCCGCCTGCCGGCTTGAGGGTTTCGGGAAAGGGACCATCATGCCCCACGAGAAGACCCTTCCGGGTCCGAAAGAGGACCGGCTGAAACTCTTCCGTGCGACCGGTGCGATGTTCAGCCAGATCATGGCTCTTTACAACGATCCCGGCGGCCTGATCGACGCGGCGTTTCAGGATGCCCGCCAACAACCGTACCGCGACCTGGTGTTTGACGGTGTGCGAAACAGGATGTGGCGGGTGAGCGATCCCGAGATGATCGAGCTTGTCGCCGATTTTCTGCGTGATAGAAGGGTTTTCGTTGCCGACGGACATCATCGTTATGAGACGGCATTGCTCTACCGGGATTCGAGCCCCGGCGTCGCGGGGACTCCGGCGGAATTCATCCCGATGTATTTTGCCAGCATGAACGACCCGGGTCTGGTCATTTTGCCCACGCACAGGATCCTGCACAGCCTGCCGTCCTTTGATGGTTCAGAGTTTTTGAAAAAACTCGGTGGATATTTTCACCTGAAAAACTTTGACGATCAGGATGATCTCGAAGCCGCACTCGTTCGAGGGGGGAGAGGGACGTTCGGCCTGATACAAAAAAAAGCCTCGCACCTGCTCACAATGAAGGATCGCTCGTTGCTTATCCGGTCCGGCTCCCCCGAGGCCGTGGCCGGGCTGGATGTCGCAATACTCCACACGGTTATCCTCGAGAAAATTCTCGGAATTTCGAACGAGGACCAGCTGAGAAAAGTCTATCTTGACTACGTGAAGGACGTGACCAGCGCCGCATCGCTCGTCTCCGAGGGGAAAGCTCAGGCGGCATTTCTCCTCAACGCGACCCCCGTCGATCAGGTTCGTGAAGTGGCCGAGGCGGGGCTGACCATGCCGCAAAAGTCCACGTATTTTTATCCCAAACTTCTCTCAGGAATGGTCACCTACTCTTTCCAGGACTGGTGATGAAAAGGCCGCTCGTTCCGCTCGGGATCATTCTGATCACCCTGATCTGGGGCTCCACGTGGCTGGCGATCAGGCTTGGGCTCGGAAGCGTTCCGCCCCTTTACGGCGTCGCGCTGCGCTTCAGTGTGGCACTCGTCCTCCTTGCATGCATCCTGGCCATCCGGAGGATTGGGATCCCGCTTGACCGCGATGCTGCAATCGTCTACGTGACCATCGGGCTTTTCTCCTTCTCCATCCCCTACGCTCTCGTCTACTGGAGCGAACTCTACATCGCCTCGGGTCTAACGGCCGTGCTCTTCGCCGTCTTCCCGTTCGTCGTCGCGGTTATGTCCCGCTATTTCCTGCCCGACGAACGGCTTAATGCCTATAAGATGACCGGGATTCTCTTTGCATTCTTGGGTATTCTTTTTATCTTCTGGTCGGATGTCCGTCTGGGCGAGGCAAGCTCTCTTGCCATGGGCGCCGTCCTGTTGAGTACCCTGATGCAGGGGGCCACGCTCATGGTCATCAAGAGGAAGGGAAAACACATTGACCCCATGGCAATGAACGCCGGAGGAATTATTGCCGGAATCCCCGTCATGTACGGCTTGGCACTTATCCTTGAGGACTTCCGCGACGTCCGGCTGGATGCACCGGGCATCGGATCGATCCTCTACCTCGGCTCACTGGGGACCGTGGTGACGTTCACTGTCTATTACTGGCTGGTCAAGCGGGTCGAAGCGGTATACCTTTCCCTGATTTCGACGGTCATTCCGGTGATCGCCCTCATCCTGGGGGCGCTGATGCTGGGTGAGAAACTTCCGCCGGCGGTCTTCGGCGGATCCGCTCTCGTGATTGTCGGCCTTCTCCTGTCAAACGGGCGGGATCTTCTCGGAAAACTCAAATCGCATCGTGGCGTGCCATGAAACTGTCGCATGTTGGCATAGCGGTACAAAACCTGGAAGAATCGACCAGGCTATTCCGGAAGCTGCTGGGAGCCGGAGAGGCGGAGACCGAGACGGTCGCGGATCAGAAGGTGAAGGTCGCCACAATCCGTATCGCCGGGGACGCCTCGATCGAGCTGACGGCACCCACCGCAGAGGGCTCGCCCGTGGAAAAATTCCTGCACAAGCGGGGTGAATCCATACACCACCTCTCATTCGAGGTTGACGATATCCACCGGGAGCTCGCCCGGCTCAAGGCTGAAGGTTTCATCCTTATCGATGAGATGCCCAGACGCGGCGCCGGCGGCTGCTGGATTGCCTTCCTTCATCCAAAGTCGACGAACGGCGTCCTCGTAGAAATAAGCCAGAAAATATCGTGAATCATTACATGCCGGGATGCGCCAAACCGGGGGATGCCTTGTCCAATTCCTTGGTCATTGTGTGCCGGGACCGTAGTGCCGGGGTGCTTGACCCCGTCCATGGCTGACAGGGACCCCGGGGGCCGCGCCCGGGAGGCGAGCGCCCTGCGGTTGCAGGCCCTCCCATGATCGCGATGATTTTCTTCCGACTTGCTTCCTCGTTCCTGCTCCTTGGATTAACCCAGCCTCTGGCCGCGCAGGGAGATTCCACATCGGCCGGCTCCACTTTTCGCGCTGATCTCGAGACCCTCTGGTGCCATACGGGAAGATTCTTCAGCTCGCCGCTTAGATTTGACGGCGGGAGCTGGATAGCAGCGGGGGCAGTGGCCACAGGGACGGTGATTCTTTTTAGTCTCGATGAACCCGCTCGTTCGCTGGCCCAGCGCAATCAATCCTCCGCAGGGAACGATATCTTCGAGGTGGGACGACAGTACGGGAGGGAGGTCTATGGACTCGCCCTTGCGGGAGGCTGCTATGCGGGGGGGCTGGCCTTCCACCAAGGGGAGCTGCGGAAAACAGGGATGATGATTTTCGAATCGATCGCCTTTGCCGGCGTCACGACCATAGTTCTGAAGGTGGCGGCGGGGAGAAGCCGCCCGTATCGGGAAGCAGGGAACCTCGATTTCCATCCCTTCTCTTTCAACGATGAAAGGAATTCGCTCCCGTCGGGCCACTCAACTGTGGCGTTTGCCGTTTCGTCCGTCCTTTCCTCGAGGATCGGAAATCCGGTTGCCACGGCGGGATTATACTCCCTGGCCGCCCTCACAGCAGCCTCGCGGGTCTATCACGACGAACACTGGCTTTCGGATACTTTCCTGGGCGCCTGCATCGGGACGGTATCCGGCCTCGCCGTCTCGCGGTTCTACGACGAGGGAGAGGGCCCTCTGAAACTCTCCGTAGGGCAGGGGGCCGACGGTCCCCGGCTCCGCCTCGTCCTCCCCCTTTGACATAGCGGAGAATTTCCTCTATCTTTTTGTTGATCGCCTTACAAGTTTTAAGCACGATGCCTGAGAATATCTCGATCACGAAGGATCTCGTCCGGCTGCAGGACAAACTCGGCAATCTGCCGACCCTCCCGGGGGTCTATCAGTTCAAGAACTCCGCGGGCGAGGTCGTTTACGTCGGAAAAGCGATAAACCTGCGCAACAGGGTGCGGCAGTATTTTCAGAAATCTTACCGCCCGGATCCGCGCCGCGATGCGATGGTCGCCAAGATCCGCGACCTGGAGCTGATCGTGACCGATTCGGAAGTGGAAGCTCTGATCCTTGAGACGACCCTCATCAAGAAGCTGAAGCCGCGGTACAATGTCGATCTGAAGGATGACAAAACATTCCCCTATATCGTCATCACGAACGAGCCCTATCCCCGCGTCTTCGCCACCCGCCGGCTGATACGGGACGGGTCCAGGTATTTCGGACCTTATACCGACGTCAAGAACATGCACGCTTCGCTGAAGATCATAAGGGAAATCTACAAAGTGCGGAGCTGCAATTATTTCATCGATGCGGAAGTTGTCCGGAAGAAGTCGGTGAAAATCTGTTTCGATTATCACATCAAGAAATGCGAGGGCCCGTGCGAGGGCCTTGTCTCGCAGGAACGCTATAACGAGATGATCGGGGACGTCGTCCAGGTGCTCCGCGGGAAGACGTCGACTCTCGTCCGCTCCCTAGAGGAGCGCATGAGCGTCGCCTCGAACGAGCTCCGCTACGAGGACGCGGCGCGCCTTCGCGACCAGATCCGCCAGCTCAGCGTCTATAACGACCGGCAAAAAGTGATTGATGCGGAACTCGTTGACCGGGACCTGTTCGCCCTGGCCTCCGAGGGAGACGATGCCTGCGGGGTTGTTTTCAAGGTGAGGGACGGGAAGATCAACGGACGTCAGCATTTTTATATGTCAGGCGTCGACAGGAAGCCGGAGCCGGAGGTTTTTCAGCAGTTCCTCGACAGGTATTACCTGGATTCCATGGATATCCCGTCAGAAATCTTTCTCCCCCTCGAGCTGGAAAACAACGCGGCTCTGGAACAGTGGCTGAGTACGAGGAGGGAAGAGAAGGTCTCTGTGGTAGTCCCGAAAATCGGGGAGAAGGCAAAGCTTATGGCGATGTGCAAACACAATGCCGAGCTTCTCCTCGGGATGCTGAAACTTCAGAAGGCGCAGAATCGCGACTATCTCCCGCCCTCCGTCAAGATTCTCCAGAAGGACCTCCGCCTTTCCCAGGCGCCGAGACGCATAGAGTGCTTCGACATTTCAAATTTTCAGGGAACCGACAGCGTTGCCTCGATGGTCGTCTTCGTGAACGGGCGACCGAAGAAATCGGAGTACAGGAAATTCAAGATCAAGACCGTGAACGGCCCCGACGATTTTGCCAGCATGCGGGAAGTCATCGGCCGGCGTTATGGACGCTTGCTCCGTGAGGAGCATGCGGAGATGCCCGACCTCATCGTGGTCGACGGAGGCAAAGGACAACTTTCCAGCGCTGTGGAGTCCCTCGGGGAGCTAGGTCTTTTTCCCGGGTCGCCCCGCGCCGACGAGCAGTCCCAAAGGACCCCGGCTGTCATCGGGCTCGCCAAGCGGCTTGAGGAAGTATTCATCCCGGGATCCGGCGACGCCCAGTCCCTTTCCCGCTCGTCGCCCGGGCTCAAATTGCTGCAGCAGATACGAGATGAGGCGCACCGGTTCGCCATCACGTATCACAGGACGCTACGCAGCAAACGGGTGCTGCGCACGGAGCTCGATCTGATCGAAGGCGTGGGAAAGAAGCGGGCCCGGGAGATGCTCGAGGTATTCGGATCGGTGCAGGGGGTGAAGTTCGCGACGGGGGAGCAGCTTGCCGAGGTTGTCGGCGAAAAGGTCGCTGCCAAGGTGAAAGAGTTTTTTGCCGAGGACGAAGAACCGCAGTGACGACATCGCCGGGATTCACAGCCCGTATCTCACAGGGGCTGTTGACTTTCACCCTCGGATATTCTACATTGATCATCCATTCGGGGTGCCAACGCTACGTTCGCAAAATAAATTCGTCATGGGCCAACAACAGCTGGCGCTCCTTCTCCTCGGTGTGCTCATCGTCGGCACCGTCATCGCGGTGAGCATCGGACAATTCGGGTCAAATAATATCAAGTCGAACAAGGAGGGAATCGCCGCAAGCCTCCGTGCTCTTGCGGCGAATGCTTCTCGCTACAGGCAGAAGCGGGCGACCCATTCGGGTGAAAAGGGCTCGTTCAGCGGCTTCACAGTGCCCGCAAACCTGGCGGAGGATGACTACGGGCGGTATTATCTCCGTGGAATCCCTGACACGGTTCAGGTCACGATCGCCGCAAAATCGTCCTTCGATTCGGTCTGGACCGCAATCCTGACGCTCGACAGCTCCGGGGCGAGTTCGATTACCTATAACGGCTGGTAAACGACGTCGGAGTTTTCCCACAGGCTGGTTCAAATAATCTTACAGAATTTTCATGGCTTTGCCGATACCGCGCGTTTTGGCGGGATAGTATATTTATATCATTCTGTGAGCCTGGCTCCCACTTCGAAATCAAGCCCCTCCCACTTGATTTCACCGTCAGGCTCACATTTTTTTTCCTCAACTTTTTTCCCTCAGGGCTGTATTTCCTATGGTGGATAGAAGAAAGGTGAGGGAACCCCGGACCGGTATTAAGGGACGGGGTTTCTTTTATGGGCAAAACCAGGGATTGACCATTCGGCGCTCCGGGGAGGAGAAGAGACTACCTGCCAAGGTGGAATTTCACAGAATCGAACAAATCGCCCAGTTCGTACGGCTTTTCGATTACGTCGTCGGCCCCCATCTGTTTGCATTTCTCGACGTTTCCCAGATTCGCGTACGCGGTGAGGACGATGACCTTTGTGGCCGGATGATGCTGCTTGATGAACTTCAGGATTTCGAAACCGTCGACCTTCGGAAGTTTCAAATCAAGTATGACGGCATCGAACGAGTCCCCCTGTAGAGCATCGAGCGCCAATTGCCCGTCCACGGCCGATCTCGTGGAATAACCGAGGGCCGTGAATTCCTCGCACAACGTTCCGAGAAGCTCCGTGTCGTCGTCGACGATCAGGATGAGAGACCTCCCTTCGCTCATCGCCCCTCCCCTGCATGGCACCGGCCGAAGCCCCCAACGCGTATTCCTCTGCTTGATTTCAGGTGAGTTCTTTCGTACATTTGTCACATCCGAATCGTATCCGGGCGCTTAGCTCAGCTGGTTCAGAGCGTACGCCTCACACGCGTAAGGTCACTGGTTCGATCCCAGTAGCGCCCACCCCCGGCACGCAATTCTTCCATCGCTCAGCCTTTAGCCCCCTGCGGGGGCTGCATCCGCTTCACGCCGAAGAGCCGGGCAATGTCGCGATTGCCCCGGAAAGAGTCAACCCTATTTCAGAAGAACCATCATCCGGATTTGCGAATAATTCCCCGCCCGGAGCCTGTAACAGTAGATTCCGCTGCTTAAATCCGCTGATGTGACCGGCACTGATCTCCGTCCGGGCATTTCAGCCCCGTCCGCCAGGATAGCGACTCTCCGCCCGAGGAGATCAAAGAGCTCAAGGGTCACACGTTCCGGAGAGAGCAGCTCGTAGGATATGATCGTTTCGGAATTGAACGGATTCGGTCGATTCTGATAGAGCACAAAATCTCCGGAGCGGGGGGAAAGCTCCTCAATCCGCGTGATCTCCGGGGATGTTGCCTCCCGGAAGCCTCCGAACGCGGCTCCCATCGGATTCCGGGCTACCGCCCGGTATCGCAGTCTGGTCCCGGCGCCCGCCCCCGCCAGCGTGTCCCGGAGTCGAAGCATCTTTATCGAGTCACCGAGGAATACCGGCTGAGTGGTCCCCGCAAGTGAATCGGAAGTTTCCCATTCAATCCACGCGAGAGTTGGGAGGCCGTCCGGATTGACGAGCGCCGCGGCCAGTATTCTTCCCTGCACAATCCCCTCGGAGGGAAGCGTCACCGCAAGCGGGAGGTGCCGATGAGGACGCGGGCCTGTGGCGACGATCGTGAAGACGTCGATTCCGGGTCGATCAATGGTCACGGTCGTATCCACGGTCATATCAATCGTGCCGGACCCGAGGAGAAGCTGCGCGGCTCTGTAGATCGTGTCCAATCGGGGCCACGAGATTCTGATCGGAATGCTGTTCACGCCCGCCTGAAGCGCCACCGTGAACGTGTCCGATTGAAGATCGGACCGGAATCGGCGCAGGTCGATGCTTGTGCCCGAACCGAGACACCTGCCAGTGAAACGGGCGAGCACAATCTCATCGTCGGATGGCGGCGGGGGAGGAAGCTCCTGTTCCCCAAGCGCCTCGTCGACGCAGCGGGAGGCAGATGTGTGAACGCCAAAATGGACCACCGCTTCCCGTTTCGACACTCCCTCAAAGGCAAGCGGAACAAGAAAACCGGCTGCATCGGAATCGGCCCTCGTGGTGAGAATCTGAAGATTCCCCTGGACGAGAATATCGGGCATGTCTGTGTTCCGTGCATATGCCCGGATGTAATAGGTGGTCGAAGGCACAAGATCGTCCAGGACCGATTCTATTTCAACAGGGCTCTGAGAGTGAGCAAAGTCCTGAGCCGGGGTCGTGAACGCGGTGTACGTCGATTCCGGACCGACGCTGAAGAAGACCGATGCCGGCTCGCCGTCCGTGTCGCACCGCGCCCTCAGCCTGGCCCCGTTGCTCGTTATCCCATCGGGCAATAGCGTCACAATGTCCGGGGGAGAGGTGATAAACCGATGGTCGGTACTGAAAGTCGCGCCTGCAGGATTCTCCGCCACAGCGCGGAAATGGTAAATCTTTCCTCGGGTGAGTTTTGAAAGCGCTGCGCGCACGAACCAGGGTTCGGCCGACGGCGTGTGTTGGCTTACCGAGGTGGTGTCGGTATACGCCGTAGTCTCCCCCCATTCGAACCAGGCTCGCGTGGGAAAGCCGTGAGTGCGGATCCGCATATAAAACTCCGCGCTCTCAATTGTAACCTTTGTGACATGCACATCCTCAATGCCGGGAAGCACAAGGGAGTCGGGGCTTTCAGCGGCATTTCCCAGGAGGGCAAGGGAGAGAACAATGAATAGTTCCATGGTGGGGCCTCCTCAAAATGGTAAACGGACACCGGAAGGTATCGCCTCCTCACCCGAATGTAGCAGGCCGGGCCGACTTTCGCAAGTTGCACCCCATCGCTCAATTTGTTATATTGAATGCGTTCTGAATCCGTTCACCTTTAATCTGATCCTGCGAGGTCAGAAAGGAAGAATACATGAGCCGAGAATCATTTAGCCTCACCCCGATACAGGGCGGGGCTTTTTCATTTCAGGGAATCCATGAACATTAAGTCCCGGATCGTCGATCATCAGGGATTCCAACGAACCCTCATCCGCCTGGCCCACGAGATTGTTGAGAGAAACAAAGGCTCGGAGACCATCGCCATCGTCGGGATCCGGACCCGCGGAGACCATCTTGCCCACCGCCTCGCAAAGGCAATACAGGAGATAGAGCACCGGGAACTCCAGGTGGGTTCCCTCGATATCACCCTTTACAGGGACGATCTGCGCGGCAAATTGACCCAGCCCGTCCTCCGGGGCACGGACATCTTTTTTGACGTGACCGGAAAGGACATCATCCTCGTCGATGACGTCCTCTATACCGGCCGGACGGTCCGGGCCGCGCTCGACGCGCTGATCGACCTGGGCCGCCCCTCGACCATACAGCTTGCCGTGTTCGTCGACCGCGGGCACCGCGAGCTTCCGATCAAGGCAGATTTTGTGGGAAAAAATTCACCGACCTCTGTCGATGAGGAAATCAGGGTCTTGATGACCGAGACCGACGGCGAGGATGCCGTCGTCCTGGTGGAACGGGGCGCGAGCTGATGCCTTTCGGATCGCGCCACCTCCTCGGGCTTGAGAATCTTCCCTCCGAGGATATCGTGTCGATCCTCGATACCGCCTCAGCCTTCCGGGAAGTTCTCGACCGCCCGATAAAGAAGGTCCCGACCCTGCAGGGAAAGACGGTATTGAACCTTTTTCTCGAGAGCTCAACCCGCACCCGGACCTCCTTCGAACTTGCCGAGCGCCGGCTCTCAGCTGATGTCGTCAGCCTCTCCGGAGATGCAAGCAGCATCAGGAAAGGAGAGAGCCTCAAGGATACTGCGCGCAATATTGAGATGATGAAGATTGACATCGTCGTCATCAGGCACTCCGCCGCCGGGGCGCCCCTGTTCCTCACAAAAGTCATCGATGCAACCGTGATAAACGCAGGAGATGGCGCCCATGAACACCCGACTCAGGCCCTCCTCGACCTCTACACCATCCGGGAAAAAATGGGGACTATCGAGGGGAAGCATGTCTGCATCGTCGGCGACATCTCCCACAGCCGTGTGGCGCTGTCGAATATCCATGGTCTCCGGGCGATGGGGGCGAAGGTATCAGTGTGCGGGCCGGCCACACTCATCCCGCGGGGGATCGATCGGCTCGGTGTCAGCAATGTCTTCACAGACGTGGATGAAGCCATACGCCATTGCGATGTTCTTAACGTCCTGCGTCTTCAGCTGGAGAGACACGGACGCCCCCTTTTCCCCTCCATCCGGGAATACAGGCAATACTTCGCCGTCACGAAGGAGCGCCTTGCGAAAGCGTCCAGGGATATCGTCATCATGCACCCCGGGCCCATCAACCGAGACGTCGAGCTTTCGGCCGACGTCGCTGACGGCGAACAATCGGTCATACTGCAACAGGTCCTGAATGGCGTGGCGGTCCGAATGGCCGTGCTCTATCTCCTCGGGACACAAAGGTGAGGCGGCTATGAAGATTCTCCTCAAGGACGGGAGGCTGATTGACCCTGCCGGAGGGACCGACCGGCACGCCGATATCCTTGTCGTCAACGGCACCATTGAAAAAATCTCCGCGAAAATCTCTGCATCGAAGGATATCGAGCTGGTGAATCTGTCCGGATGTGTCGTGGCCCCCGGCTTCATCGACATGCATACCCACCTGCGCGATCCCGGGTTCGAATACAAGGAGACTCTCGAGAGCGGCTGCGCCGCCGCGGCGTCAGGAGGGTTTACGGCTGTCTGCTGCATGCCCAATACCTCCCCCTCAATCGACAATGGGGGGATAGTCCGGGAAATCATCGAGCGGGCGTGCCGCTCCGGTGTCACCGATGTGCACCCTGTCGGGACAGTGACGAAAGGGAGGGAAGGGAAGGAGCTTGCCCCCATGATCGAGCTCTCTGAGGCGGGAGCTGTCGGTTTCAGCGATGACGGCTCCCCGGTATCCGACGCCGAAATAATGCGCCGGGCCCTGGAGTATGCTCACATGATAGGAAAGCCGGTCATCCAGCATGCCGAGGAACGCGATTTGTCCCGAGGAGGAGCCATGAACGAGGGAGCCGTTTCCACAGCTCTCGGGCTACCGGCTATCCCGGGGGTCGCCGAGGTAACTATGATCGCCCGGGATATCCAGCTTGCCGAGTTCTGCGGATCGCAGTATCATGTGGCCCATATCAGCACCGCACGCTCCGTTGAACTCGTCCGTTCGGCACGAGCCAGGGGCCTGCGCGTGAGCTGCGAAGTGACCCCCCATCACTTTACTCTCACAGATGAGGCCGTGCGCACATTCGACACCAACACGAAGATGAATCCCCCGTTGCGGACGCGGGACGACGTCGAAGCGATGAAGGAGGGGCTCAGGGACGGCACGATCGAGGTGATCGCGACGGATCACGCCCCACATACCTATGATGAGAAACAGGTTGAGTTTGTGGATGCGCCGTTCGGGATCGTGGGCCTTGAAACCGCAGTGGGCCTCGCGATGAAGCTTGTGAGTGACGGGTATCTCACCCTCCCCCAGCTCATTGAAAAGTTTTCCACCAACCCCCGGGCAATCCTTCATCTTCCCGCGATTCGCATCGCCGAGGGGGAGCGCGCCATTCTTACATTCTTCGACCCGGAAAAGGAATGGAAGGTCGATGTCCGTTCGTTCAGGTCGAAGTCGAAAAACTCTCCCTTCGACGGGTGGGCGATGGTGGGCAAGGCCATCGGCGTTTTCAACAGGGGGAAAGTTGCTCTCTCGGATTGACCAGGCGTCCTAAAATCCGAACACGATCGTCCTGTTCCTCTCCCACCAGGAATACGCGCCTCGTATCTGCAGGACCTCTGGTGAAAAGTGATATGGCACGCCGCTTGTTTCACCAGAGATTGTTGATCACCATCGACCCGTCCTGCGGATCGCCGTGGGACAACGGTCACGATGTTTGACTTTTTGAGGTGGGCGGAGTATTTTGCCATATGACGAGAGCAATCGCCGTATCCGTGCTGTTTCTCTCCCTCGGAGCGGCTCGCTTACCTGCAGATTCCTTACGCCCGGATCGTGAGTACCTCCGACAGGACGAATCTCAGTCCGAAGTCGGGGCGGTGTTAGAGAGGATTGAAAGGGGGATCAACAGGGGGGATGTCTCTTCCTTTTCAGATCTGTTTGCGAGGCAGGCGTTTATCAGCGTGCGCCGCGGGGTAAGCGGATATTTCAGCGCAAACCAGGCCCCCCTCATCCTCCAGAATTTCTTCTCGGCCCACCCTGTTTCCCGCTTCCGATTCACCACGTCAAATCTCACCGCAGAAAATCCTTATGCGACCGGGGGTGGAGTCCTCGCGGGACGGGGAAGCCCTGAGCGAGTCCAGGTCTATCTCGCCCTCTCGAAGCTTGCATCCCGGTGGGTCATTGTGCAGTTCAATGTCTATTGATGCCGCCCCCTTTGTCCAGTTTGTTTAGCTCCCATCGCTCTACAATCTCCGCCCTTTTTATCACACTTTCCCTGCTTGTCTCCTCATACGGGGTCGAGCGGGCGGTTGTCTGGTACATTGACCGAAACTGGGAAGATACCGCCCGGGAGGAGACGAAAAACCGGATCGAGGCGGCCCAGCCTGCGTTCGAAAAGTACCAGGGAGAGACGCTCGACCAGGTGATCCGGATCGCCTCAACCTCCGGAATTGCCAAAAGCATTAGGGGGGATAGCATAACGTCGGCAGTCTTCGAACGCATTTTCTCCGAGAATGCTCTCTCGCTCGAAGCGTATAGCGCCGGGAAAAGGCTTGTCGGATGGGTCGGCAGCCGCGGCCCTATCACCGATCCCGCTCTCTTTTCGGACCGGAAGGCGTGCGTCGTCGTCCAGGGACCGATATACTCCTATCTGATTGCCGTCGTGCCGCTCGAGGACCAGGGCCGCCGGACCGGATGGCTCGTCGGCAAACGGATATTCGATGTCAATTATCCTATCAACAACCGGTTTATCAGCAACAGGGCATTCCGGGCGACATTTCCAAGCCTCCTCCCGCTCCCGGCCTCATTCGATTTCTCGCCCGATGCGGCCCCAAGCAAGGACTCTAATCAGCTCAGCATCAGGCTGACGAGCATCGGCTCAGCCTCGGTAGGATTCGCGTATGTCCCGAAGCCGATCCTGGCGATCCGCCTCGAGGATGCCCGCAATCTCATGAGGACGATAGAGAGCTGCCTCGCAGCCCTTTCCGTTGCGCTTCTCCTGGCACTCGCGGTACGCACCCACCGGGTCAATTCGTCCCCCGTCTGGAAGGGGTGCGTGTGGACTTTATGTCTCTGGGTGTTCCGGTACGCGCTGATCTGGCTGAAATTTCCCGGAGGGATGGGCGGAGAGCTCTTCGACCCGAAACACTTTGCATCCCCCTTCGGCTACGGCCTCGCAACATCTCTGGGAGAAATGTTTATCAGCGCCCTGTTTCTGGCTATCAACGTCGCGCTCGCCGCCTCGCTCTATCTGGGCGAAACGCGCCGGGGACCGGCTCCGGCTCGATGGCTCGCCGTGTTTCAGGTATGCCTTACGGCGTTCCTTGTTCCTTTGCTGACGCGTGGATTTGCCTCGCTTATTCATAGCGCGGTGTTCGATTCCGCTCTCCCCTATAACGACCCGGCCACGGTGCTTCCATCGATGGCGCTCTCGGTAATGCTCGTTAACCTGCTCCTCGCCGCGCTCTCAGTAGCCACGGTCTGCGGGCTTCTCATCGCGCATTCCTACACGACGATGCGGACACTCCTGCCGGGAGGCCCCGCGCTCATTTCGCTTGTCGTACTCCTGGCCGTGGCAAGTCTTCTCTTTGGCCTTATTCATCCCACCCCGCTCCTGGGGCAGGTCCCCAGGCTTGTCGAGATCGGCCTTTTTGCGATCCTGGCCCTGGTTGCCGAAAGAGTAGGTCCGTCGCGATTCGCGGCGACGCTCACTCTCCTTTTCGCCGTCGCCCTCGCCGTCGTCGTCCCCTCGCTCGACACCGCTCTCCACGAGGCGGACCGCGCACGGACAGAATTGTTAGCGGCCGAGATCGTCCGACCGGAAGACAGCTGGATGACGTCGATCGTTCAGCGGTCACTCGATGATCTGGCCGGTCCTGGGGCGGCCCGGGAGCTGGCGACGTCCGACACAAGCGAAATTGAGAAACTCGCTTTCACCCGGTGGGCCAAAAGCGTTCTCAGCAGGGAAGGAAATAATTGCTCGGTCACCTATGTCCGGCCGGACGGCTCCGTTCTCAGCGACTTCCACATCGGGATCCCGCCGCATCCGACCGGCCGACACTCGGTTGAGATGTCCCCCCTCGGGAGACGCGTGCAGACCGGGGAGAGGGTGATCAACGGGGAAACGGTCAAGTGGTATACCGGTTACGCACCCATCCAGGATGATGACGGGGCGGTGATCGGCGGGGTCTGGGTCGAGGTGTCGGGAGGGCGGCAATCCCTCCTCCGCGGTGAATCGACCGATCTCCTGCGGAGCACCGGCCGTGAGAAATTCGGCTCCCAGTACCGCCCTGTGTCGCTATCGGAATTTTATCTGGGGAAGCTGACCTTCTCCACCAACGAAATGTTTTCCCTCGATCGCCAGCTCCCCGGCGGGCTGGCACCGTCCCCGGGCTCATCGGATGGTTTCTGGCTCTACGAGCAAATAGAGGGGACGGACTACGAGTCTTACTACCTTCCCGACGGAAGAAGCCAGAATTCCTGGATCGCGCTGAGCCTCGAGTCGCTCGGGTTCCGGTGGCATTTCTATACTTTTTTGCACTATCTGATATTCTACCTGGCTCTAGGGCTTGCCGGCGCAGCCATCTCTCTGCTTGTCCGCGGCCTTCCGATCGCAGGGACGCTTCGCGCGCGGCTTCTCGCCTCATTCGTCATCGTATCGTTAATCCCCGTCGTCATCCTGGCATATTACAACCGGCAATACGCCATGGAGAGGGCGGAGGAGACCACCGAACGCCGGCTGAGCGAACAGACAGCGGTCGTGGCCGCAGAAATCCAGCGGCAGCTCGGCGCAAACGTCCCCGCGGCGCTCGAACGGCTGACCGATGAGCAGTGCGTCGAGATCGCGAACGACCTTAACACCGATTTCAATATCTACTTCGGCCGGGAGATTCAGGCAAGCAGCAAGCCGGAGATGTTCACTGCAGAACTCCTCGACTCCCGCCTGAGCGCACGGGCGTTCTTTAATCTTATCTTCGGGAAAAAGTCCTTCTTCACCGAACACGAAGCGATCGGCCTCTTTCCCTACGTCGTCGGCTACAGGCCGATAGTGGCGGAAAACGGCGCCATCATCGGCGCGGTCTCCGTCCCGACGCTCTATCGCCAGAGCGAGGTCGAGGAGGAGCTGGCGCGGCGCAATGTATTCCTCTACGGAGCCTACGCCATCGCGCTCTTCCTCTCGATCGTCGTGGGCACCCTCTTCGCCAATCAGATCTCTTCTCCCGTCAGGCGGCTGAGAAAAGCCACCGAGAAGATATCCGAGGGTGCGCTCGACGTGGAGCTGAGGTTGAAAGAGGGGGATGAGCTCGGCGAACTGGAGCGCGCATTCAATCAGATGACGCTCAGCCTGAAGGAAGCCCGCGAGACAATGGCCCGCACAGAGCGGGAGCTTGCCTGGAAGGAGATGGCCAAGCAGGTCGCGCACGAAATCAAGAATCCGCTGACCCCCATAAAACTCTCCATTCAGCACCTCCGGCAGGCCTACGCCGACGGCGTCAAGGATTTTCCACGGATACTTCGGCAGGTTTCCTCGACCATCCTGGAGCAGATCGAGGCATTGAGCCGCATCGCTTCGGAATTCTCGCATTACGCGAGGATGCCGGAGCGGCGCATGCAGCTGCTCAGCGCCCACGATGTCCTGGCGGAGGCCGAGAATCTCTTCCGCCAGAATTCTGACGTGAAGATCCGCATGGACCTCGGCGCGCGGTCGGATGAGGTGGAGGCCGACCGCGAGGAGCTCCGCCGCGCGTTCATCAATATTCTCAGGAACGCAGTACAGGCGATGGAGGAGCGGGGCACGATTACGGTCTCAACCCGGGAGGAGGATTCCCTGCTCGTCATAGCGTTCCGCGACAGCGGACCGGGAATCAGCCCCGAGGTGAAGGCGCGGCTGTTTGAGCCCAGCTTTTCCACCAAGACCGACGGGATGGGACTCGGCCTCGCGTTGGTTCGCTCTACTGTGACCGACCTGGGGGGAGATGTGCGCATCGAGAGCGAGCCGGGGGAGGGAACCTGCGTCACCATCAGGCTTCCGCTCGCCCGTCCCGGAGAAAAAGGGTGAGCGCATGGACCCTCTGATCATCAGACCGAGATTGCTTGAGCACCCCGGTATCATCTCCGGCATGAGCACGAGACGGGGGGGCGTGAGCGAGCGTTTCGGGATGAATCTCAGCTTCCGGGTAGGCGATGACCCCCTTGATGTGGAGGAAAACCGCCGACAATTCTTTGGCGCCGTCGGGATTGACACCGCGCGGCTGGCTGTAGCTGAACAGGTTCATGGAGACTCCCTCGGTGTCGCCGTTCATCCGGGGAATTATCCGGGATGCGACGCGCTTGCGACGAGGAGCCCGGATGTCTATCTCACGATAACCGTCGCGGACTGCCTGCCGGTCTTGCTCCTCGATCGGGCGACTCTTTCGGTAGCAAATGTGCATGCCGGCTGGCGGGGAACGAAGAGCCGGATAGTGTCAAAAACGATCGGCATTCTGGGGTCCGAGTTCGGGGTGAGGCCTGCAGATCTCGTCGCGTTCCTCGGACCGTCAGCCGGGGTCTGCTGCTACGAGGTGGGCGAAGAGGTAGCCGGCGGGTTCGATACGGCGTACATCAGAAGGAAGGACAAGCCGCATCTCGATCTCAAAGCCGCCAACAAGGACATGCTTCTCGCGGGCGGCCTCCTCGAAAACAACATCGAGGTATCACCCTACTGTACCATCTGCAATCCCACTCTCTTTCACTCCTACAGACGGGACGGTAATCTTTCGGGCCGTATGATTGCCGTTATTGGCCTGAAACCGTGATTTGAGACATTGTGTTTGAGAACCCCTTTCGCTATATTCTCTCAACGAATGCAGCTGAGAGTATAGGTTTATGTGCGGAATAGTAGGCTACATCGGTCCGAAAGATTCCCTTCCCATAATCCTCGAAGGGCTGAGGAGGCTGGAATACCGGGGCTATGACTCTGCCGGCGTAGCGCTCATCGGGGAAAAAGGACTTTTCATACAGAAGAAGGCCGGCAAGGTTGCCGATCTTGTTCGCTCCATCGTGAAGAACGGATCTGCTTCTCACCTCGGAATCGGCCATACCCGCTGGGCGACCCACGGCGAGCCGAACGACGTCAACGCCCATCCTCACTGGGACTGCGCCCACGAAATCGCGATCATCCACAACGGGATCATCGAGAATTATGCAACTCTCAAGCAAAAGCTCGTGCAGGACGGCCATGTCATTCGCACGGTAACAGACACCGAGGTCCTGGTTCACCTCATCGAGGAAATGTACCGCCGTTCGCGGGATCTCTTCACCGCCGTGCGTCAGGCCCTGCTGGAAGTCGAAGGCGCCTACGGGATACTTGTCGTCTCCACGAAGGAGCCCGACAAGATCATCGCCGCGCGCAAAGGAAGTCCCCTTGTGATCGGGGTTGGCGAGGGGGAGAATCTCGTGGCGTCCGATGCGGCTGCCCTCGTCGACCACACCCGCTCGGTCATGTACCTGGAAGACGGGGAGGTCGCCTGCCTCACGGCCGACTCGCTGGTGACGAAGACCGTTCACGACGAGCAGATCATCAAGCAGGTTGAGGAGATCACGTTCGACCTCGAGCAGATCGAAAAGGGAGGGTACGAGCATTTCATGCTGAAGGAGATCCACGAGCAGCCGGAGTCGATTCGCAATTCGCTGCGCGGCCGATTGCTCGTGTCCGAAGGCACGGCCAAGCTCGGCGGGTTGGAGCCGGTGGCCGAGAAACTTCTCCGCACTCAGCGGATCATCATCACGGCGTGCGGCACATCCTGGCATGCCGCCCTCGTCGGAAAATACATGATCGAGCAGCTGGCCGGGATTCCGGTTGAAGTCGACTATGCGTCGGAATTCCGGTACAGAAACCCGATCGTCAGGCCGGGCGACGTGATGTTCGTGATCAGTCAGAGCGGCGAGACCGCAGACACCCTGGCCGCGCTCCGAGAAGCGAGGGCGAAAGGCGCAACCGTTCTGGGGATCGTCAATGTGGTCGGCAGCTCGATCGCCCGGGAAACCGAGGCGGGCGTTTATATCCATGCAGGCCCGGAGATCGGAGTGGCCTCGACGAAGGCTTTCACATCCCAGATCGCCGTGCTCTCATTGATCTCTTTGCTCCTTGCACGCCAGCGGGGACTTTCCGAAGAAAAAGGCAAAATCCTCGCCGCGGACCTCATGTCCCTCCCCGAGAAGGTGGCGCGGATATTCGACAAGTCCGATCAGATCAGGAGCATCGCGCAGGAGTTTAAGGATACGCAGAACTTCATCTATCTCGGCAGAGGAAGCAATTTCCCGACAGCGCTCGAGGGGGCGCTGAAACTGAAGGAGATTTCCTACATACATGCGGAAGGTTATCCCGCGGCGGAGATGAAGCACGGCCCGATCGCCCTCATCGACGAAAATATGCCCGTCGTCTTCATCGTTCCGAAAGACGCCATCTACGACAAGGTTCTGAGCAACATGCAGGAGGTGAGGGCTCGGAAAGGAAAAATAATCGCCATCGCCAATGAGGATGACGAGGAGATCGAAAAACTCGCCTACCATGTGATCAAAGTTCCGCGCACCTTCAGCTATTTCGGCCCGATTGTCAATACGATACCCCTGCAACTGCTTGCCTACTACACCGCCGTCGCCCGGGGATGTAATGTGGACCAGCCTCGAAACCTCGCCAAGAGCGTCACCGTCGAATAAGTTTTTGATTTTCCCCTAAAATACGCTATCTTTTCCCCCGGGAGAATCTTTCGGGAAAGGGGTTTTCATGAAGAGCGAACAGCGGTTTGCACCAACCGATTGGGCTCTCATACTCGGAGCCTCGAGCGGGTTCGGTCGAGGGTGCGCTGTCGAACTCGCACGCCGGGGAATGCAGATCTTCGGAGTGCACCTTGATCGGCAGGCCACGATGCCGGCCGTCGAGGAGACCATTCGGGAAATAAAGGGAGCGGGCGCGGCGGCCGTTTTTTTCAACATCAACGCGGCGGACGCGGCAAAGAGAAACGAGACGCTCGATGCCATCGAGGCGCGAATCTCGAAGGAGGCGCCCGGGACCGTGAAAGCTCTGTTCCACTCCCTTGCCTTCGGGACTCTACGGCCGTTCATCGCAGAGAATCTTGATGAAGTGATGAGCCAATCGCAGATGGAGATGACCCTCGATGTGATGGCCAACAGCCTGGTTTACTGGACTCAGGGGCTCCTGAAACGGGGGCTCATGCGGCGCGGTGGGCGCATATTTGCCATGACGAGCTCCGGAGGCCATTCGGTCCTGCCCCACTACGGGGCCGTCTCGGCCGCCAAGGCCGCCCTGGAATCTCATATCAGGCAGCTCGCCATGGAGCTCGGCCCGAGCGGCATCACGGCAAATGCCATCCTTGCGGGCGTGACCAATACGCCGGCGCTCCGCAAGATCCCGGGAGCCGTTTCGATGCTCGAGATCGCGAGGGCGAAGAACCCCCAGATGAGAGTCACCGAGCCGGACGATGTTGCCCGGGCAGTCGCGCTCCTCTGCGCCGAAGACTCCTACTTCATCTCAGGCAATGTCATCGGAGTCGACGCCGGGGAGGATAAGGTGAGCTATGTCGGCCAGAAGACGGGCGGACCGATTAATTGATTTTTCCAGCACGGTTTCGTATATTTTAACCCGTCGATCGATCGGGTTCCCCCAATCCTTGAATAAATCTTGAGACTCTCTCTCACGAAGGAGTTTTTATGGCCAAAACAAAGAAAAAAATTTCGAGCGCGAAACGAATTGTCCATGTAAGGCAGGAATCGAGGGAGTTTTCGGTTGCCGATCTGGTCCGTGAGCTCAACTCGTTCAACGTCGACAATTACTGGGATCTAGGGCGATTCCTCGTCGACAAGGTGATGCCTGTGGCGCGGAAGCAGGGGATGTTCGAGGATCAGGTGCTCAAGATGGTGTCGTCCCACCCGGGGATAAAATTCCCCTTCTCCATGCTGAAGCAATGCCAGCAGTATTATTCGTATTACCCGGATGTCAAGAAACGCCCGCTCCCGGAGGTGTTCTATTTTGATCTTGCGACCAAAGTGGATGAGTCACGCCGGCGGGATCTTTACGAAAAACAGGCGATCGAATATCACTGGACGATATCGGATTTGCGGAAAAAAATCCACGATGACGATACGGCCCGCAGGATCGACGAACGGACAAAGTACGGCTTCGACCTCCGGGATCGGAACGTCTGGACGTTCGAGACCCCCGATCCCCGCTTCGGGAAGCCTAATTTCAAGGGGCGCATCCCGGGCCAGATCGTGGCGAATGCGCTCTATTACTACACGAAGCCGAACGATTACATCATCGATCCCTTCGCCGGAACAGGAACGACGGGGGATCTCATCGACATGCTGCCGCACTTCCAGGACCGGCGGTGCAAGATGTACGACGCGAATCCGGTCGACGATCGGATCTCCCGGAACAACATACTCCTCACCGGAATCCCGGAGCAATCCGGTTCCGTCGACTATATTTTTCTCGACCCCCCGGGAGAATTCACCCAGAAGGATGGGGATGTCCAGGTGAGCATCGAAGCCGCGCGGGCAGATTTCCAATTAAAATTCAAGGGAATGATCCGCGAATGCTCAAGAATCCTGAAACCCTCCGGCAAGGTCTCGATTGTGATAGAGCCGGCATTCGCCGGTTCGGAGTTCATCGATTTTCCCCAGGAGGTCACAGCTCTTTTCAGGGAATCGGGATTCAGACAGGTCGGCAAGGTCTACCTTCCCCGCCGCTCCGGTGAGATGATGTCCCGCGCAGGGCAAGGCATTTCCGAGATGAGGGGGATCAGGCTGCTCAGCTCCGACTGCCGCGAGCTTTTGACGTTTCAAAAGATTTAGTGGATGTTGGACAGGTAGCTCAGCTGGTAGAGCAACGGCCTGAAAAGCCGTGTGTCGGCGGTTCAACTCCGCCCCTGTCCACTTCATCCCTCCGTAGACTCCTGACCATCGCCTTCTTGCAGGGATAATTCTTTCCGAATAATCTCACTTAAGCCAGCGTTTCACAGACCCTTGTAACGCCGTTGCTCAGATTTCGGGGTTCTCCGCTGATCACACCTCTTGCCGACATTGAAGACCGTTATCTCATGAGGATGAGAGTAGTCGGCAATCAGGGCTTCAATACAGCGGTTCGGTCTGCTTAGCGATAAGGCTAATTGGAGGGTTGTTACAACTAAAGTCCTCTCTCGGATCCTCATTAACGAACTACCTCTTTGACCTCTTTGGCAAGATTCTCCAACCCGGACGGGTTTTGATTACCGTCCGGTTGCTTCTTTCCTACTAATCGGATATTTTTCTTCTCACAAGGTTGCACAATCATAAGCGACGATGAAAAATCTACGAATCAAAGAGAGGGAAAGGATAGAGGCCGAAGGATCGCTTGCTGAACGGAGGGAAGTGTTGGAGGCAATCTCAGCCTTTTCAAACGCTTGGGGTGGAACTATCTCTATCGGGATTAATCCGTCGGGTACCGTCGTCGGAGTCGATCTTGGATCTCATACCCTTGAAAACCTCTATACTGATTTGCCCCGGGCGCTCGACGAATGATCCCCACGGTGAATATTCGGGAAAAAAAAGATGTTCTCGTAGATTGGACGTCCGGAGGGTTCCAGCTGCGTTCTAGCAGTGTCCTAGTTAGGTTCCACTAAACCGGCAACTGACCTGCAGCAGCCCAGAGCGGAATCTCAACCATTCGAATTAGAATCAGGGAGCACTCTGATCGTTTCAAATTCGCATGATATGCTGTGATCGCTATCGCTGAGAATCAGCTTGATCTCTTCCGGTCCATCTTCCGAGGCAGGGAGGACGTGTACGCAAGACGCTGGGAGAAAAATGGCAAATCAGGCTACAGCCCCGCATATGATCTCGACTGGGAAGAATTCAATAGGTTTAGAGTACGAGGGGGTTCATTCAAAGATTTCAAGAACAAAAGACTCATCCCACTCACACGAGAAGTCTTTAAGAAGCATCTGATTGGGCAATACTCTGTCGGCATTTATCCAATCCTCACGGATAACACGTCTTGGTTCATCGCGGCCGACTTTGACGGGAGCGGATGGAAAGAGGATTGCCGCAAGCTTATTGGTGAATGCGCCAAATTTGGGCTCCAATCGTATGGCGAGCGATCGCGATCCGGCAATGGAGGGCACGTGTGGATCTTTTTCGAGAATCCCTACCCTTGCTCAAGAGGCCGTCGATTGATTCTTGAGTTAATTCGGAGGAGCCTTAAATTCTCAGAATTTGACAAGGAGGTAAGCTGGGATCGTCTGTTTCCGAATCAGGATTCGATCGGCAAAGAGGGATTGGGGAATTTGATCGCGCTGCCCTTGCAGGGTCAGGAACTGGCGAAGGGCAATTCGGTTTTCCTCAATTCAGAGGATCTTGAGCCATTCGCTGACCAATGGAGTTTCTTGCAAAACCTCCACCGGCATCCCCCTCGTGATCTGGATGATATCTACTCCGCATTGTTTAGCACGGGGGGCAGCACCCAGTCCGCGAATTGCGATGGATCGCCTATCACACTTGTGCTCAACAACAAACTCGTGCTCCAGCGCTCGTCGCTAACTAAAGATTTGAAGAGCTTTCTCAGAGAGAAACTCAACTTCATTAATACGGAGTACCTCGTAAAGCATCGTTTGGGAAAGTCCGTATACGGCGTGGAGAAATTTTTCAGGCTGGTTGAGGAAAAGGGTGAGGAGATCCGTCTCCCGCGTGGTTTCATGAACCAGCTCCTTTCATTTTTCAAACAAAAGGCATTGACTGGAAAGTAGTTGATGAGCGGGCGCAACTGTCTGAAATACACTATTCGAGCACTATCAAATTGCTGGAGTCGCAGTACTCTGCCATCGAGAAGGCGATGCAGTATGATACCGGGATCATTGTGGCCCCGCCTGGCAGCGGGAAGACCATAATTGGTCTTGAGATCGTTGCGCGTCGGAAGTTGCCTGCTTTGATACTTGTTCACCGAAAGCAGCTGCTCGACCAATGGATTGATAGGATCCAGACTTTTTTAGGGATCTCTTCACGGGAGATCGGTCGTTTCACTTCTGTCAGGAAGAAAGCAGGGAAGGGCGTAACCGTCGCAATGTTGCAGACCCTGAGCCGCCAGAGAAATCTGTCGGAATTAAGAGACCAGTTCGGCATCATCATTGTCGATGAATGTCAGCACATCCCGGCCAAGACTTTCCGGGATGTAATATCAGAACTGAATTCGAGATATATCTATGGTCTGACCGCCACTCCAAAAAGAAGGCACAATGATGAATCGCTTATTTATGCGTTTATTGGCGACATAATCTTTGAACTTGATCAATCTGCGGCGATTTTTCCTGCGCGGCATGTCGCGGAGCCCCAAGTGGTCACGGTAAGCGTCAGCAAGACCCATCTCGAAGTTCCGTTCAAATTTACTACTGATAATTTTCAGCTTCTCAGCAAACTGATATCCTTTGACACCGATCGAAACCGGATGATCGTCAATGATGTGGTCGAGCAGACAAATCTTGGCAGGAAGGTACTTCTGCTTTCTGAGCGAAGGGATCATCTTGAGATTCTGCGTCTTTATTTAAAGGGAGAGTGCGAGACGATTCTGATTTCTGGCGAGGATTCGGCTTCCCGGCGGGCTATCAAGTTCAGGCAAATTAGGGCGGGTCACTTTCAAGTCATCCTATCAACAGGTCAATTCTTCGGTGAAGGCCTTGATTTCGTAAACATTGATTGCTTAGTCTTGTCATTTCCGTTTTCGTTCGAGGGAAAATTAGTCCAATACATCGGAAGACTAAGGGGAAATGAGAAGCTTGTATTTGATTACGACGACAGGAAGATTCCATTCTTGCATAGGCAATTCAAGCAAAGGCAAAGAGCCTACCGGAAGCTCAAATTCTACCAAGTCAGGAAGGCGCCTCGAACGCAGGAAAACATCGAGGGATGAACAAAGTACTGGGCGCCGATTAGCCGTCGGAACTCTGGACAGCCCACACTCATACGGGAAAGAAAATGAAGGATGCCAAGAATCGAATCCTGCGTAGCCCCAACGGGATCCTCCAGGAGAAATCGCAGGACTCTATCATGAGAGAGCTGATGTTGACACCCCAACGATTGTTTGACCTCATGAATCTCCCTGACTGTATTCAGCCATAACTCACGTGCTCACACTCGTGCAAACACTTACATCAAGTATTCGCCGAAAACGCGGCAGAAATTCATTTAGGTAGCCGGTTTTTTACGGGGCTCGACCGGCCTGAAAAGCCGTGTGTCGGCAGTTCAATTCTGCCCTGTCCACTTAACTCCTTCAAGAATTCAAAACGAATCGATATCGGTTGCAAGGCCTCCTCAGTGATCCCTCCCTACAGTATGCTGCCGCTTGGGGCCAGTACGCTTAAAGCCGTTATACTTCTTTCTGATACGGACGAGGTCTCGCTCCTCCACCTTCGGATGCTTAAGATACTTTTCACTCATACTATCTCGTGTTTTTCTCATGTAGGCTACAGCGTCAAAGGACTTTTTCATGGAATTAACTCCTTCGGAGTGCGAATATCGATAAGGGAGTATCCGTGCCTTAGATTAACGGCATTATATTGTCGAATTCGAAAAACGTTCACCATCTCCTTGAAATTCCAGCTCGCAATCACGTCGACATGCTCGGTCGTTGCCAAAGCAATATGTTAAGCGTCAACGAGATGTTTTCTTGCGACGACGCCTTCAGATATATATCGTAGTGCAAGCGACCGTGCATCGTCACTCAGTTCCACCACGACGATGTTTTTAGCCGGGATCGAATCAATAATGGCCCGAACTTCCTCAGGAGCGGATTCCAACTCCTTGAGTGTGAGGTCAGAGACAACGGCTGTTGCCATGCCGAGCCGGATATCGTCAATTAGCTTCTGGGACGCCTCGGAAAATTCAGGATCTATACAACCGCCAATCACCGATGTGTCGAGGTAGATTTTCATATGTCACAAGGTAAGAACTTTCCATCGGCTTCTCAAATTGAGAGCCACCGATCGTTCCCGGGAATACAAACAGTTGACTTCGACTTTCGCACAGAGTACACTTCTCCATAATCTACGCGCTAACACTTCTCCTAACACTCGGATCAGATATTGGCCGAAAAAGTTGTTGAAATCTACTTGGATGCGAAGTTGTTCGGCGCGGCAAGAGCCTGAAAAGCCGTGTGCCGGCGGTTCAACTTCGCCCCTATCCAATCCATTTTCGCCATGATTGACCCCGGGCGTTGGCATCTGCCAACGATTTTCCTAAGACCTTTTCTCAAGGGGGAAAAATATGGTGTCGCTCTGCAAGAGATCCAAAAGGCTGTATTACTTCGTAGGCTCCCGCCGCGGCCGCTGATGCGCACCAGCCAGCAAGGTCGTGAAGTGCCTCCACACCGGACGACAGGATAACCTCGACGTTCATCATCAGCGGCGATGCAAAACATTCAACGATGATTTACCATGTATTAAATGGGGATGCGCTTGCCGCGAGTTTCCCGGACGCAGGCTTTTCCGGAGAAATAGTCGTCGTAAGGGAAGGCCTTGTGGAGGGAGATCTGTCGGGTAGCACCTTGCAAGACTTTTGGGAATCACGCGCCCGCTACATGGGATTAAGATACAGCGATTATGAACAGAGAGTCGTGGGAGAATTTGAGAAGATGATGCACGCTCCGAGGGAGTCTGAGTTCAATCTGTGGTTTGAATATGATCTGTTTTGCCAGGTAAACATGTGGTTTGTTGTTTCTCTCCTTGACGCCCTACCAACGGCGAAAACCGTCTTTGCTGTCTACAGCACTCATGTGAACAAGCACGATAAGCATTTTTGGAATGGATTTGGACCCGCAACTACTGATGAACTCAAGACGTGCTATACGAAGAGACGGATGTTAAACGACGGTGACTTGCACTTTGCAAAAGATCTGTGGGAGTCATACAAGAATGGTGACCTGAAAGCATTGAAAGGGTACTCAGAAATGGAGTCACCTGCCTTCCCATTCATGCATGAGGTGATTCAGGCCCATATCGA
The DNA here is from genome assembly GCA_964410105.1 of uncultured Chlorobiaceae bacterium. Lineage (GTDB taxonomy): Bacteria > Bacteroidota > Ignavibacteria > UBA10030 > SZUA-254 > CAYPFY01. The sequence continues at coordinate 276,182 of CAYPFY010000001.1, read as the reverse complement.
CCGATTTTCAGAGGAGAAAGAACAGGGAAGGCCTGAAAGAGTCGTGGAAGACATCATAAGAAATGTTTCTACAGACTTTCAGGAAGTGTTCAAGGAATTTTGGAAGAGAGAAAGTATTTATGGTTTTGGTGACCTTCAGGTAAAGCAAATCTATGATAATATAATGCACAAGTTGGGAAGGCAATGAACGAAATCGCAAGGAGGGCCTTGATCGTCAAAAGAGATTTACAAGGAAGTATGCATGACATTTTAGGGAGAAAATCACCAGATTTTGGCGCTCAATTCTGTTTGATAATGCCCCAGTCGGTAGTGATTTCGAAACAGCGAGACCCTGAGACGCCGCGTGTCGGCGGTTCAAGTCCGCCCCTGACCACCCACCTTTTCGCCTCCCCGAAGGTATCTCAGCCCTCCCGGTAAACATGGCACCGGGCTATCGGCACCCGAGTTCAAATCTTTCTGCGATTTTTAACCTGTCAGGTTGCGCGGATCTTTCGCGGGTGCAGGTAAGAGCATGAGAAATGTGAAAAAATGATCTGGCGCCGTGGGCGAACTTTTCCTATATTCACACACATGTCGAAAGATCTGTTAAATCCCGCCCGGTCCCTACCCTCTGCATTGGCGCGAAGGAATTCAGGGCTCCTCCCACTAGTAATCCTGATCGGCCTGGGACTTTTCTCTCACCTAGGGGCTGCCCTCGCATATAGTCAGCCCGGCAAACCGGTTGAATGGGGCGAGCTGCATTGGAGGATGATCGGGCCGCACCGCGGTGGAAGAACTGTCGGTGTCGCAGGCATCCCCGATCAAGCCAACGTCTTCTACATCGGGGTCAACAACGGCGGGGTATGGCGGACCAGCGATTACGGGCGCACCTGGAAACCCGTCTTCGACAATCAACCGACCGGATCGATCGGCGCCCTTGCAGTCGCTCCCTCCAATCCGAATATCCTCTATGTTGGAAGCGGGGAGGGCCTTCAGCGTCCCGACCTCTCGGTGGGAGATGGGATTTATAAGTCGAGCGACGGAGGCGACACGTGGAGACACATGGGACTCTCCGATGCCCAGCAGATCGGAGCAGTGCTGATCCATCCTACGAATCCCGATCGAGTCCTTGTGGCCGCGCTGGGACATCCCTACGGGGCGAACGATCAACGGGGCGTTTTCCTCACCATAGATGGAGGTTCATCGTGGCAGAAAGTCCTTTTCAAAGACGAGAATACCGGGGCCATCGCGCTCGTCTCAGATCCCCACAACCCGGACATCGTTTACGCCGATCTCTGGTCATCACGTCAGGCCCCGTGGGAGAACGGTGAATGGCAGGGGAAGACAAGCGGATTGTATAAATCCGCCGACGGGGGCCTTAACTGGAAACAGCTCACCGCCGGCCTCCCCTCCGCCGACCAGGGACTTGGGCGAATCGGAATCGCGGTTGCCCCCACAGACCCATCCCGTCTCTATGCGGTCGTCGACGCCCCCAAGCTGGGTGGGATTTACAAATCCGATGATGCCGGGGAGCATTGGGCGAGAACGACGGGGGAAAACCGCGTCTGGGGACGGGGGAGCGATTTCGCCGAAGTCAAAGTTCACCCGGCGAACAGGGATATGATTTTTGTCGCGAACACTTCGGTCTATCGCTCGACCGACGCCGGATCAACGTTCACCGCGGTTAAGGGAGCACCCGGGGGAGACGATTACCACAGCATCTGGATAAACCCCCTCCATCCGAATATCATGCTCGTGGCGAGCGACCAGGGGGCGATTGTGACCGTCAACGGGGGGGAAACATGGAGCTCGTGGTACAATCAGCCTACTGCGCAATTTTACCATGTCAGTACCGATAATGAATTCCCCTACAATGTCTACGCTGGTCAGCAAGAGAGCGGGTCCGTGGGGATCGCCAGCCGGGGGAATGACGGCCAAATAACATTCAGGGAGTGGCATCCGGTCGGGGCAGACGAGTATGGGTATGTTGCGCCCGATCCCCTTAATCCCTCCATCATCTACGGCGGTCGGGTCTCCCGGTTTGACAAGGAGACGGGGCAGGTTCAGATTATTACACCCGAAGCGGTCCGGAGCGGGAAAATCCGCTATCTCAGGACGGCGCCGCTCATGTTTTCTCCCCTCGATCCGCATCTGCTCTACTCGGCGGCAAACGTGTTATTCAAGACTACGACGGGCGGTCAGACCTGGGAGGTGATAAGCCCCGATCTCTCACGCGAGAGTCCGGAGGTTCCGGCATGCATCGGAATCTTCCGGACGCCTGAACTGGCGAAGCAGCCGCGACGGGGAGTCATCTATTCGCTGGCCCCATCCCCCATCGATCCAAATCTCATCTGGGCGGGAACCGACGACGGCCTGGTTCACATCACCAGGGATGGCGGCGTTCACTGGAGCGATGTCACCCCTCCGGCCCTCACCCCATGGAGCAAGGTATCGATCATCGATGCATCGCACACCCGCCCGGGAACCGCCTTCGTCGCCGTTAATCGAATCCGCCTCGATGACATGCGGCCCCATATCTACACCACGGATGATTTCGGAAAAACGTGGAGCGAGATCGTGAAAAATATGCCGGAGAACGGTCCGGTCAATGTTGTGCGTGAGGATCCAGTCAGACCAGGTTTGCTGTTTGCAGGCACCGAGAGAGCCGTTCACGTCTCTTTCGACAATGGTGAGAGGTGGAGTCCGCTCCGCCTCAATATGCCGGCAACATCGATCCGCGACCTGGTTGTCCACAAAAGCGACATCGTCGTCGGCACGCACGGCCGTTCATTCTGGGTTCTCGACAATATCTCGGCGCTGCGGCAGGCCGACGAGGGCCTCGCCCCGGCTGGGGTGACGCTATTCAGACCTGATACTGCCTACAGGGTCCGGTGGAATCTTAATACCGACACGCCCCTGCCGGGAGACGAGCCGGCCGGGGAAAACCCGCCGGATGGGGCGATGATTGATTACTACCTGCCGCGGGATGCACGCATCGTTTCTCTGGATATTTCCTCGTCGTCGGGACCTGTAGCCCGATTCACGAGCGCCGATCAACCCGATTCGGTCAACGAACGCGACTTGAGGATTCCTCCGTACTGGATCCGGAAGTTCAGAAAACTGTCCGACCGATCAGGATTCCACCGTTTTGTGTGGGATATGCACTATCCTCCCCCTGAAGGCATACCTCGATCCTATCCCATTTCGGCGGTCATGCATGCCACTCCGGCAGAACCTTTAGGGCCCTGGGTGCAGCCGGGCACCTACACGCTTAGGCTGGCCGTTGACGGGAAGACCTTTTCTCAGACGGTCACGATAGTGATGGATCCGAGGGTGACGATCTCCGGCCCACTGCTCCAGGAGCAATTCGAGCAGTCGATGAGCTGCTACGAGATTCTGGGCCGCGTTCAGCGAAGGTCGGGCGAAATCCATAAGCTTCTCGCCCAGTTGCACGGATTGTCCCAGAAGAGCATCGAAGCGCATGACTCATGTGCCGCAATCGAGGAGAGAATTCACGCCTATGAAGGGACCGGCGGCAGCGCGAGGCGGGATACGTTGGCCTTTGCTGCCGATGGAGGAAAGATTGTCAGGGAAACGCTTCTCGGATTGCAGGCCAAAGCCCTCCACGTCATGAATCTGATCCAGTCAGCGGACGCGCGTCCGACAGCGACTCAGTCAGCCGCTGCGCGCGATGCCCAGGATGCCTCGCGCGCGATGGAGCAATGGTGGGATGGGTTCAAGGGAGGGGAGCTGAAGCGCTTTAACCGTTTCGTAACGCAATTCCACCTGGAGCCGCTTTCGCTCGATTGACCGGGGACGACCGTATCCCGGCCGATCCTTGTGGAGCCGGTCATTCCGTCGTTTGATTTTCCTCGTCGAATTGCATACTTTATTCGCGTGGTGTTGACAGGGGCCCGATCGGTGCAGATGTGAGGACATCGATCGACAAGAAGATTTTGGGGGGATTGGCGCTTGCTCTCGGCGCTGTCTTAACAGTCGCTTTCATTTCTTACCGATCCGCCGTCGACCTGGTCGAAGCCGGGCGCTGGGTGCTACGCACCTCCGAAACGCTGACGCAGCTCGAGTCGACACTCTCATCTCTCCGCGAGGCAGAAGATGCCAGCCGTGGTTATGTCATCACGGGGGACACGTCCTTTCTCGGCGCATCGACCATCGCGCTCACCGAATACCAGGCCCATCTGAATTCACTTCGGACGTTGGTTCCGGACGACCGGCTTCAGCAGCAGCGGGTCGACTCGCTCCGGGACCAGGCATCTTCCCTCATCGACTATTTCGACCGAACGGTTACGGCGCGAGCCAGCGAAGGGTTTGATGCCGCAACCCGCCTCATCGTCATTCATTCCGCAGCAAACCAGATGAGGCTTATTCGCGGCCTCATTGACGAGATGAAGGGGAAGGAGAAGACGCTATTGGTGGAACGCGCCCTGGAGCGTGAAGAGGGGGTAAGGAAAACTCTTTTTACGCTCTCTTTGTTCGTGGCGCTCGTGGTCTGCGGATTCGTCGCTGTGTACATGATTATAAGAAAAGACCTGAGCGGACGCCGCAAGGCGGAGGAGGAGATACGGAGCACGAGCGATCTTCTCGATTCGATCGTCGAAAATATTCCCGCAATGATTTTCATGAAAGACGCGGCCGATCTCCGTTTCGTCCGTTTCAACAAGGCGGGGGAAACGCTCACCGGGTACAGCCGGAAAGACCTGCTGGGGAAAAATGACTACGATTTCTTCCCAAAGCAGGAAGCCGACTTCTTCACGTCGAAGGATCGTGAGGTGCTCACCGAACAGAAGCTCGTCGACATACCGGAAGAGCCGATCCAGACCCGGCACCAGGGGACGAGAATACTTCACACGCGGAAAATATCCCTGTTCGGCAAAGACGGAAGACCGAAGTATCTTCTCGGGATTTCGGTCGACATCACCGAGGACAAGCTGGCAGAAAGAGCCTTCCGTGAATCGCAGGAGCGGTTCGCGAAAACATTTGCCTCGAGCCCCGTGGGGATCAGCATTGCCCGGCTTTCCGACCGGCGCATCATCGATGCCAACGAGAGTTACCTCAAGCTGACGGGGTACTCCCGTGATGAAATAATCGGTCACACTCCCGCCGAGCTGGGAATACTCAGCCCCGAGAGCAGCTCCCGCATCTCCTCGGCGCTCACCACCGCGAAATCCGTTCGCAATCTGGAGATGAGCTTCATAGAAAAATCGGGCCGGGTTCTCACGACTCTCACCTCGTTCGAAACCATGGACCTGAACGGCGAGCTATGCGTCCTGATGATAGTCCTCGACATTACCGAGCGCCGTCTCGCAGAGGAAGAGTTGGAGCGGAGCCAGGAACGGCTCCGGCTTATGGTCTCCAGCATCAAGGATTATGCGATTCTCATGCTCGATCCGGAGGGCCGCATTGCAACCTGGAATGACGGCGCGGAACGGATCAAAGGATTCACAGAGAGAGAGATCATCGGACAGAATTTCTCCCGCTTCTACCCGGAGAAGGACAGACTTGCGAAGAGACCCGCCCTCGCCCTCAAGACCGCCGCAGAGCTCGGCAGCTTCCACGATGAGAACTGGCGCATACGCAAAGACGGATCGCGGTTCTGGGCCAGCGTTGTGATCACGCCCCTGCGTGACGGAACAGGACGGTTGCAGGGGTTTGTCAAGGTGACGAAAGACATGAGCGAGCAGAAAGAGGGACAGGAGGCGGTCCGGAAACTCAACCTGGCTCTCCGGAGACAATCGACGCAGCTGGAAGCCGCGAACAGGGAGCTGGAATCCTTTTCCTACTCCGTCTCCCACGACCTGCGTGCCCCCTTGCGCAGCATCGACGGATTCAGCCAGGCTCTCCTGGAAGATTACTCCGATCGGATCGATGCGAAGGGGAAGGAATTCCTCAACAAGGTGCGGGCGGCGACCCAACGCATGGCCCAGCTGATCGATGATCTCCTCAATCTTTCGCGCACGTCCCGGGCGGAGATGCGAAGGGAAGAGACGAACCTCAGCGAGATCGCATCCGCGATCGCCCAGGAATTGAGGAAGGCCGATCCGGCACGCGACGTCTCATTCGACATCGCCCCGGGGATCAGCTGCCATGCGGACAGCCGCCTGCTCCGCGTCGTCCTGGAGAATCTCCTCGGAAACGCATGGAAATATACCAAGAATCATTCTCGTGCCCGTATCCAGTTCGGTTCGTCCGAGACGAATGGCGAGAGGGTCTACTTCGTGCGCGATGATGGGGCTGGCTTCGAGATGGAGCATGCCGGTAAACTCTTTGGCGCATTCCAGCGGCTCCATCTTGCAAGCGAGTTCCCCGGAAGCGGAATCGGGCTCGCAACCGTCCAGCGGATCATCCATCGCCACGGCGGGCGTACCTGGGCTGAGGGAGAGGTCGAGAAGGGAGCCACTTTCTATTTCACACTCTAGGAGGTTTTCATGAGCGATCGCACAATCCTGCTTGTTGAAGATAATGCGGATGACGAGGAACTCACGGTGAGGGCATTGCAGCAGAATAATCTGGTGAACAAGGTGGTGGTCGCCCGCGACGGGGTGGAGGCGCTTGACTGTCTTTTCGGCACGGGGAAGTTCGCCGGCCGGAAGCGGGTCGAGCCGGAACTTGTCCTCCTGGATCTGAAGCTCCCAAAGCTGGATGGACTCGAGGTTCTCCGGCGGCTCCGCTCCGATAAGCGCACAAAACTCCTGCCGGTCGTCATACTGACCTCGTCCAAGGAAGAAACCGACGTAATCAACGGCTACAATCTTGGCGCAAACAGCTATATCCGCAAGCCTGTCGACTTCATCCAGTTCAGCGAGGCGGTGAATCAGCTGAAGCTTTATTGGCTCGTCCTGAACGAACGCCCCCCGCATAACGAACTCTGATCCGTGACCGGGTTTGACCTCCCCCGCTAAAGCGAACCCCTAAAAATAACTCGTTGCCGGGGCCTGGCTTCCCCGTCTCCGGCCGAAACAACTCACCCACACTCGGGGGCGTGATTCCACCCTCCCTGTTTCATGGCCTCTGAGGTGAAGGGATCACAGTATCCGGGCCGAATGCCCCCGCCGGGGATGCAATTCCTTTTAATTCGCACGGAAACTCGCCATTTTCGCTTGACATGGTAGCCACATTTAACTATATTGGCACGATCCGCGTCTCGGGGGATTTCTCACGCAGTAAGAATTCATCCAATGAATTTGATACGACATTCTGTCGTCTCGTTTATTTTTCTTGCATCTGCCTCCCTTCATCTCACCTGCGATTCATTGGATCACGCGGAAACCGGCGTGCCCCCGTATTCCGCAGAAAACTTGTCGCAGTCGGAGGTTTCGACTCTCGTCTTCCATGGCTTGGAGCTCTCAAAGAGATTCAATCAGCGCGTTGTCATCACAGTTTCTGACAGGGAGGGGAACATTCTGGCGAAATACGCCATGGGGAGCCTGGCGGGGAGTCTGGACGATGCACTTTCCGTGCGCAAAGCACAGACGGCCGCATTCCTGAGCAGTAATCAGAATGCCTTTACATCCCTCACGGCATGCTTCATAACCCGGCCCCATTTTCCGCCCGGGATCTCGAATACACCGGGGGGGCCCCTCTTCGGCGTGGGATTCTCGAGCCTTCCCGGAGCCGATATCATGCCATTCGGGAATGCCCTTTCCGACAAGCCTGGCGGCGTCCCAGTGTTCAAAAATGGCATTCTCGTCGGTGGACTGGGCGTCAGTGGAGGGGCGACGACGTTTGATTCAAGCCTATGCACCGGACAGAGTCTCGATGAACTGATTTCTCTCGGGGCAACCATCGGCTACGCCCCTCCTGATCCAAAAAGGGGGGATAGGATCCTCATCGACGGCATTAGGTTTCTCTATGCAAATGCGAGTGCCCCTGAAGGCAATTTCAATCCGTCCTTTGATACGGCCGGCCTCGGCTCATTTCTCGTATCGCCGCACGACGCCCCTGCCCGGCGCTTCCCCCCCTCGGAAGGATATGTGACGCTGGGAACGGTCAATGCGAAGGATTATAACTTTGCGGCAACCGACGGGACAGTTCTGACCGCGGATGAGGTGAAAGGCATAATCGGGAATGCCCGCGCCCAGGCGGCCCGGACACGCGCTGCCATCCGAGCTCCGCTCGGCAGCGCCGCACAGGTTTTTATCTCCGTGGTGGATCTGAACGGGAAAGTTCTGGGCATCTGGCGTACTCCGGATGCCACCATCTTCAGCTACGACGTCTCGGCGCAGAAGGCGCGCACTGCCCTTGCATTCAGCGATCCTGCCAAAACCGGATTCGGTGATATCATGCGTTCGATACTTGGCCTGCCGGCTGGTCAACCCCTCGCGATGACTACCCGAGCCGTTGGATTTCTGGCGCAAGATTATTTCCCCCCGGGGATTGATCTCGAAACACTCGACCACCAGGTGGAAAAAGGGCCCCTTTTTGAAGGGACTGATTTCGCATATCAGAGACGGATCGATTCCATGTACTCGCCCGTCACCGGCTACCCTCCATTCGGTAACGGAGTGACGATTTTTCCCGGAGGAATTCCTCTCTACAAGAACGGCCAACTCGCAGGTGCAATCGGGGTGAGCGGGGACGGCGTCGATCAGGACGACCTCATAGCCTCAGCCGGGACCGCCGGTTACGAACCGACGTCCGGCGTCCGGTGCGATCATTTCTCCTATCACGGCGTCAGCCTGCCCTATGTCAAGATACCCAGAAGGCCCGAGCTATGAGGTTTTCTGCATGCATGCTCCTGGCCGTGTCGCTGACTTTTCCTTCAGGGGCATTTTCGCAGCGGTCGGATTCCTCGTTCGCGCGGAAAGATTCTCTCCGCAACCCGTCCGGTTTCTCTCCGATTGAGGACAGATGGCGGGGAATCGTTCCGCCCCCGTATGAGCTCAACGACGAAGGGCACTGGTATGATCCCTATAATCAAAATATTCTTAAAGGGGATTATCCATTCATTGGCCAGAACACATTTCTTGTTCTCACGGCCACGGCAGATAATTTCCTCGAAGGCGCGAGGAACCCCGTTCCGAGCGGCGTCAGCACCTTGCAGCCTTCGGAAGAACGATTCTTTGGGAGCGGGGAGCGCCTATCGGTGGTGGAGAATCTCATCATGACTGTCGAGCTGTATAACGGGGATGTCGCCTTTCGCCCGAGAGACTGGGAATTGAAGGTTACCTCGGCATTCAACCTGAATTATACAAACACGAAAGAGAATAACGGGGTTGATATCAATGTCCGGAAGGGGGGTAACCGCACCGACTCTCATTTTGCGTTCCAGGAGCTTTCCGTCGAGAAGCATCTTTTCAACGTAAGCGATCGATATGACTTTAACTCCGCGCGGGCCGGCATCCAGCGCTTCTCGAGCGATTTCCGGCAGTTCGTTTTCAGCGATTTCAACCTGGGAGCGCGGCTGTTCGGCAATTTCGGATCCAACAGGATCCAGTATAACCTTATTTACCTCCCCATGCTCGAAAAGGAGACGAACAGCGAGTTGAATACGGTTTTCAACCGTAGAGATCAGGATGTGTACATCGCAAACATTTATCTGCAGGATTTTCTGGCCTTTGGCTATACGACGGAGTTCAGTTTCCACTACAGCCATGACCTCGCAACTCGTCATTTTGACGAGAACGGTTTTCCCGTCCGCCCTTCCCTTGTCGGCTCCGCCCGTCCTCACGAGATTCGGGCTTACTACGCCGGCTGGGCCGGCGACGGACATTTCGGCGGGATCAATCTCTCGCATGCGTTCTATCAGGTGTTTGGGAGCGACGATTTCAATCCCCTTGCGAACAGAAGGATCACGATCAACGCTCAGATGGCTGCCCTGGAACTCTCGGTGGACGAGGACTGGATGCGATTCAAAGTGTCGGGTCTTTTCGCCTCGGGCGACGGAAGTCCCTCGGATGGTGTCGGCCACGGCTTCGATGCCATAGTGGATAACCCCTTTTTCGCCGGGGGATCCTTCAGTTACTGGCAGTCGCAGGGTATCCGCCTGCAGGGGGTGGGGCTGGTCCAGAGGGCGAGTTTTCTCCCCTCGCTTCGAAGCAGCAAATTCGAGGGACAGGCGAATTTCGTCAACCCAGGACTCTGGCTTGCAAATGTCGGCTACGATGCTGACCTCACCCCGAAATTAAAAAGCATTCTGAATGTGAATTACCTGCGGTTCGTCAATACGCGGTCTCTTCAGATTTTTCTGAACCAGCCCGATATCCACAAGCAAATCGGACTCGACTACAGCCTAGGGCTGTTGTACCGGCCTTTTCTGAATAACAATGCGATCATCGCCTTCGGGGCCGCCGCCTTCACCCCATTTGAGGGGTTTAAGGATATCTACGAATCGGCCGAAACCCAGTTTTCCCTTTTCACATCGGTTCTTCTTACGTATTAATGATGAACAGAGTCTTCACTCTTGCGGTGGTATTGGTGGTATCTTCGACCTCCGGGTACGGACAGAAACTTATCAATCAGACTCGCCAGGAAGCTGAGTCCAAAAGCAGGGGGTGCCTCAGGTGCCACGGCGGTATCGAGAACATGCACAAATCGGATGCAGTGAAACTTGGTTGCGTCGATTGCCACGGAGGCGATGCGGCGGCGTCGGCGATCGATCGCGCGCACGTTAAACCCCGCTATGGAGAGTTCTGGAAGTCCTCGGCAAATCCAGTCCGGTCCTATACCCTGCTCAACAAGGAAGATCCGTCATTCATCCGCTTCATCAATCCGGGAGACCTCCGTGTGGCTGACGAAACCTGCGGCCCCTGTCACAATGAAGAGGTCCGATATGTTCAGAAAAGTATGATGACGACGTCAACCCTTCTCATGGGCGGGGCCGCGTATAATAACGGGATCGTTCCGAACAAGACATATTTCTTTGGCGAAAGTTATTCGCGGGATGGAAAGCCGCAAAGGATCAACACCGTCGGAGACAGCCTGAACGGACCATCAGCTGAGGAATTGAAAAAAGGGGCGCTCCCCTTCGTGGTGCCGCTGCTGAGATGGGAAATCACCCAGCCCCCTGACAACTTCAGGAGCTTCGAACGAGGCGGAAAGGCTTTCCGGGGCAATCCGTCTGAAATCGGGATCCCCAATCCTTCCGAAGAGTCGGGCCGCCCGGATATGAAACTGAGTAGCCGCGGCCTCGGGACGGAATTGCGCATCAGTTCCCCGGTCCTGAATATTCATAAGACGAGACTGAACGATCCGCACCTCTCCTTTCTCGGAACAAATGACCACCCGGGAGACTATCGATCGAGTGGCTGCACGGCCTGCCACGTCGTCTACGCGAATGACAGATCAACGGTGAATTCCGGCCCCTATGCCCGGTTCGGCAATCGGGGATTCAGCTCGAGCGCGGATACGACAATACCCAAAAACGAACCGGGGCACCCGATCAGCCATCAGTTCACCAGGTCGATCCCCTCGAGCCAGTGCATCGTGTGCCACATGCACCAGCCTAACGCATTTGTCAACACTTTTCTGGGGTTTCAGCTCTGGGATTACGAGTCAGACGGCGAGCTGATGTATCCGGCACATCAGAAATACCCGTCATCCTCCGAATCATTTGAGATGCTGTCGTCGAATCCGGAAGAGGCGGTTTTGCGGGGCAACTGGAGCGATCCCGCATTTCTGGCCGACGTGTCCGCACTCAATCCCAAGGCCACGCATACCCAGTTCGCCGATTATCATGGACACGGCTGGATATTCCGTGGCGTCTTCAAAAAGGATCGTAAGGGAAACCTTCTCGACAAGGATGGGAATATCATTCCCTCGGATTCGCCCGAAAAATTTAGTGGCGTCGTACCTCTCTCCGGCGCTGCTTCTCAGGCGGGCGAAAACAATCCGACCCGAGCGGTCCATTTGAAGGACATTCACGCAGAAAAGGGGATGCATTGCGTGGACTGTCATTTCAAACAGGACTCCCACGGCAGCGGGATTCTCAATGGAGAGTTCCATAATGCGGTCGAGATCCAGTGCGTCGATTGCCATGGAACTGTCACCGAGCGGGCAAGGCTCCTCACCTCGGGCGTGGCCGCCCCCGCAGGGGGAACGTCCATGTCCGATCTCTACACTCCGTTCAAAGAAAAAAGGTTCCGGAGCCGCGCCAATCGCATACTCCAGCGATCAGTCGTGGATTCGGCCCTCTCATGGGAGGTTGCCCAAACCCTCGATTCGGACGATCCATCATCGCCCCAGTATAACCCGAAAGCTGCCGCAGCCCATCTCATAACCCGCCAGGGATCGATCTGGAAGCAGGGAGATGACCCCTCAATGCTTGCGCACTCGTATGAGAAAATGGAGTGCCAGAGCTGCCACACCTCTTGGGTGACCAATTGCTTCGGCTGCCATCTCCCCCAGCAGGCAAACTGGAAGAAATCGATGAATCATTTCGAGGGAGACGAGTCGCGCAACTGGACGACGTATAACCCGCAGGTTGTCCGGGACGACGGCTATATGCTCGGACTCGCCGGCACCTCCAAGGGTAACAAGATCACGAGCGTTCGCTCCTCCAGCGCCCTCGTCCTCAGTTCCGCCAATGCAAACCGGGAGGAGATCTACCTCCAACAGCCGCCGATTTCGGCCCCGGGGTATAGCAGCCAGGCTTTCAATCCGCACTTCGCCCACACCGTCCGTGCCGCTGAGACTAAGATGTGTACGGACTGCCACGTCTCATCCAAGAACGACAACAATGCATGGATGGCCCAGCTCGTGCTGCACGGGACAAACATGGTGAATTTCATCGGCAAGTATGCCTACGTGGCGGCCGGGGACGGCGGCCTCGATGCCGTCGCCGTCACAGAATCGGACGAGCCGCAGGCGGTGATCGGGAGCTATCTCGACCAGCTCGCCTATCCTGATTACTACGCGAAGCATCTTGAAAAGAGCCGTGAACTTGAAACCTCCTATCACCACAGAGGTTCGGTATTGAGTGTGCAGCTCCGGGGAGACTACCTCTACGCAGCCTGTGGATCGGACGGCTTCAGGGTTTACGATGTGGCAAATATCGACAACAAAGGTTTCTCCGAGCGCATCGTCACCTCTCCCGTTTCCCCTTTCGGGCAGAACACGCATGTCCCGACGCAATATGCGACCGCCGTGGCTCTGCCGACCACGATGCCTATCGACACCCGCCGCCTGCAACGGCCGGAGAACCAGGAACAGTGGCCGATACACCCGATCTACAGCTATGCATACATAACGGATAAATTTGAAGGCCTGATACTCGTCGATGTCATGAACCTGGTCGACCGGGACCCGAGAAACAATTTTCTCGAGAGAGCCCTGACATATAACCCGGACGGAAAACTGGACGGCGCCGTCAATCTTACGATAGCGGGGGACTATGTGTATGTCTGCTGCGACCGGGGAATTGAGGTTATAAATATTTCCGATCCTCTCAAGCCAAGGATTGCGGCGGAAATCCCTTCGCCCCAGGTGAAAAAGCCGAAGGCGATCGCCCTGCAGTTCCGCTACGCGTTCGTCTGTGACGAGGAGGGAATAAAGGCTATCGATGTCACGTTCAAGGAAGATCCCCGGATGGTCGGAAAAACTCTCACGCTTCAGGATGCCAGCGATATCTACGTTGCCCGGACGTATGCCTATGTCGCCGCGGGGAGTCAGGGCCTTGTGATCATCGACGTCGAGAATCCGGAGGAGATGAAGCTCGAAAAGATATTTACGGCCGACGGCGTGATCAATGACGCCCGCGGCGTCAAGGTTGCCTCAACCAATGCAAGCGTCTTCGCCTACGTGGCGGACGGAAAGAACGGGCTGCGTGTGGTTCAGCTGACGTCTCCCCGGGACACGCCCGGCTATCAGGGTTTTAGCCCCAGGCCGACACCAATGCTCATTGCGACGAAGCAACTCGATGGAAGGGCCCTCGCCGTCTCGAAGGGACTGGACCGGGACCGGGCTGTCGATGAGAGCGGCCATCAGGTGAGCGTCTTTGGCCGTCTCGGCTCGAGGCCGTTTAACCTGGAGGAGCAGCAGAGGCTTTACCTTCGCGACGGAAGAGTATGGACGGTGACGGATGACGGAAAGCTGGGCAATTACACCAAAACGCCCCAATGAATACGAATGTCCCGCTTCGCAGTTTCTTTCTGGCCATTGTCCTCGCCGCGAGTATCGGGCATGCACAATACAAGACTCTCGGCCCGGGGGGCTGCGGCAGCGATCAGGCGCAATGCCACGTTTCTGAGCACAAGAATATGGTCGATAAGCACAAGAATTCAGTCGATGACCTGAGTTCCAATGATGACGCGAAGAAATACTCTTCGTTCTACGGAATAGCGCCGGCAGCATTTCTTAAGGGGACGAGTAAGTGCTGGGAATGCCATGCGACCGTCGTGAGCGGGAAGGAAGCCTCCGAGGTCGAGGACGGCGTAAGCTGCGAAAGCTGCCATGGACCCGGGAGCGGCTATAGAGACCCCCATAAGGAGAAGGGTGCATATCAGAAAGCCCTTGCGCTCGGGATGACCGATTTGAAGAACCTGAAGGTCCGCTCGGCGACATGCGTCCGCTGCCACCTGACGACCGACCAGAAGATTCTGGCGAGCGGACACCCCGATGGACTAAAGTTCAACTATGTCAACAACATGAAATCTGTGGCAAAGCACTGGAAACGTCCGCTTGCCGACGAGGATAAAAATAGAAAATACTTCGATGATGCGGTGGCCGCGCGGGGTCCCGTGCCCAAGACGATAGCCCCTCCTCCCGAGGTTGCAAAAGCGAAGGTCGTCCAGCCGCCCGATGACGGCGCTCCGATTGTTTCCCGGAAAATAGTTCAGCCTCGTCCTGCTCCGGTCATGCCGGCCCCGGTAACGCCCGTCCCCCTGACCCTTGAGCCGTTCCCGGCCCTGAATGACACGATGAGCGTCGATCAGATTCTCCTTGTGGTGAAAAAGCGGCTGGACCTCCTCTATCGCAAGACTTCCCCATCGACGCAGAAATGACCATGAGATTTTGTGATATCGAAACGGAATCCGTTTTATGGCCGATGAGCTGAAAAGGGGAACCGAATTCAAGCGGATTGAGCTTTATCGCGACCGCTGGTCATCGTACGGAGCCAACACCGGCGTCCTCGAAATTTCGGAAAAACTGAATCCGGCCGCGTTGAAGAAGTTCGAGATTTTCAGTGAATTTGACGATAAGTTTCTTGAAAAAATAAGTCCCGACGTATCGGTCGCACGGTGGAAAAGAGACACCGTGCTCTTCGAGGAGGGAAGTTATATCGACATTGCTTTCGCGATCGCCAAGGGAACGGTCGATGTCTTTCTGCAGAAACAACAGGGAGGGCCCGGGCCGATTTTTGATCTTTCCCGTACAATCATTGCCGGAAGGGTGGACTCCCCAAGCGATAACTTCCAGGCCGGACGCTCGCAGACCGTTTTCCAGGCTCAGGTCGAGAGACAGAACGTCCCTCAGCGGGGCATCACCTTTCTTTCGGCGATGGATATCGACCTTCCAACGGGAGCGCGCGTGTCTCTCGGTCCCGGAGAGATTTTCGGCGAAATCGGAGCCCTGAGCGGATGGCCGCAATCCGTCACCGCAAAGACGACCTCCGAGTGCGAACTCATCCAGATCAGAGTATCCGCGCTCCGGCTGATGCGAAAGTCAAAAAGCCTCAAGGCCCGGCTGGACAAACTGTATCGGGAGCGTTCACTCTTCGCGCAATTGAAGGCCACACCGCTATTCCGCGCGTGTGATGATGCGTTCATCCGATCTCTCACGCAAAGCGTCGAGCTCGTCTCCCTTGACCCCGACGAGATCATTACGCGGGAAGGGGAGGCTGCCGATGCCTTCTACATGGTGCGATCGGGATTTGTCAAGCTCGCACAACGTCTCGGCGAGGGTCAGATCGTCGTTTCGTATCTCTCCAAGGGAATGTCCCTCGGGGAATTTGAGTTGCTGTCCGAAACGAATGCCGGCTGGATTTATGAGGCCTCGTCAAAGGAATTCTCGGAGCTGGTGAAAATCTCCGCGGATGATTTTCGCCGCATTGTCAAGCAATTCCCTGGGATCGAATCGATGCTGTGGCAGTCGACGGTCGCCAGGCTCAAAGAAGCAGGCTACAGCCGGAAGAATATCCAGCAATCGGAATTTATCGAAACAGCACTGGACGGCGGCCTGGTGGAGGGAAATAGCATTCTCGTCATCGACCTCAATCGCTGCACCCGGTGCGACGACTGCGTCAGGGGATGCGCCGAAACGCACGGAGGGATCCCGCGATTTGTCCGCGAGGGGGAAAAATACCGCAATTTTCTCATCACGAGGGCATGCTACCACTGCGAAGACCCTGTCTGCCTTGTCGGTTGTCCGACGGGGGCCATCCGCCGGGCTGCTGTCGGGGACGTCGTCGAGATCGTCGACTCCATTTGCATCGGGTGCCAGACATGCGCGAACAAGTGTCCCTATGACGCGATCACGATGTTCGATCTGGGGAAGGTCTGGCCGGATGACATGATTCCGGAGGGCTTGCGCGGGAAGCAGGCGCAGCTCGCCACCAAGTGCGATCTCTGTTACAAATCCGAGGAAGGGCCGGCCTGCGTCAACAGTTGCCCGCACGCCTGCGCGATGCGGATAGGGGATATAGGGGAGTTTAAGAAACTGATCGCGAAGGAAACGTGAAGTCTCCGCATCTTGATAATTGGGTTCAGTCGCCGCGCTGGCTCCTGGGCTTCGTGACGGCGACGGCGCTTTTTTTCCTGATGTATATCGTCAATGCACTCACATCGGAGATCGATCCCGGCAACTGGTGGGGCCTGACCTATGGGACGGCTGCGAGTCTCTGCATGGCGGGCGCGGCGCTGCTCGGCATCAGACGAAGGACGATGAATTTGGCCGCCCGAATGGCAGTAGGGAAATCCCAATCGTGGGTGCAGTTCCATCTTTATGCGGGAACCCTTGCCATGATATTGGTCCTGATGCACAGCAGGTTCAGAATCCCGACGGGAGCGCTCAACTGGTGGCTCTGGTTCCTGTCGATTCTGGTGACGGCGAGCGGGCTGGCCGGCGTGCTCATTCAAAAGGTGGTTCCCCGCGTCCTGGCGTCAGGACTGACGATCGAGGTTCTCTACGACCGCATCCCTGACCTCGTGAAACAGATCAGGGAAGGAACCGAAAAGCTGATTGCTACATGCTCCGAACCCATACAGGATTTCTATCGCCGAAACCTCGCCCCAGGGCTCGCGACGCCGCAACAGAGGCTGATTTACTACGTCGACATCACGGGGGGAATCCAGTCCAGGCTCCGCCAGTTCGAGTACCTGCGCAAAGTGCTTTCGTCAGAAGAAAAAGAAAAACTTGATCAGCTGGAATCGATGTACCGGACGAAACTGGAGATCGACGCCCATTATTCTTTGCAGAAGGTGCTCCGCTGGTGGCTTTATACGCACATCCCGGTTTCGCTGGTCCTGCTTGTCCTCATCCTGATCCATCTGTATGCTGTCCTTCTTTACTAAAGAGCTTTTTACGTGAAGCCCGCCCCGGGACGAAAGAAAGGTACATTCAGCGCCATCCGCCTGGCGATATCGAAATTTTATGTCTATCCCTTCTCGCGGCGACTCGCGATGATGATCGGCGGGGGGGCATGCCTCGTCCTTCTTCTGTTTTTTGCCGTGAATGTTTTTTTTATGAAGAGCAGCTTCGTCTCACAAGGCCCTCTCTCATCGGCTCACGCGAATTTTGAGCAGAACTGTTCGCAGTGCCATGAGTCGTTTAAGTCAGTCTCGAGCTCGAGATGCTCCCTGTGCCACGAAAAAGCGGGTGACAAGACCGGCAGCTACTCGTTCGCGGCTCATTACGTGTACCGGTCCGGTGATGCGGCCCACGGGGTTGCTGTCCGCGAAAAGTACGCCGGCAAGGAAGTAACCTGTGCCTCCTGCCACCCGGACCACAGGGGACGAGACGGTTCGATGACCGAAGTGCCCGACATGAAATGCATATCCTGCCACGACTATGGTTCTTTTAATAAAAACCATCCTGAGTTTGCCTTTGCCCGAAATCAGATCCCCGATGACTCCACATTGATCTTCACTCATATACGGCACACGAAGTTTGTGCTCGAGAAACAACAGGCCGGCGCACTTTATGTCGAGAAAGCATGCCTCTACTGCCACAACCCCGAGGGGGATGGGAAGCATTTCAAACCGATCGATTTCGACCAGCACTGCGCCGAGTGTCACCTCACGAGCGCTTCCCAGACTCCACCGCTTGCCGTGAAGGATGCCGGAAACCCCGGCATTCCCGGCGTCGAGACGCTGCAGATGATCATCGCCCGTCGCGGCCCGGCGTCGCTCTGGGCCTCCTCGACGAATCCCAACGAGTTCACCATGAAGGCGGGCAATAGAATCGTGAAGACTCCTGTGTATCATAAGGACCCCTGGATCCTGGAGAATCTAAGAATGCTGCGTCAGTCTCTTTACGGAGACCTCGGCCTCTCCGAGCTTCTCCAGGCTTCCGCCGACGGCGCCAGGAAACCTCCGGGCAGGCTCTATGCCGAAGCCATCAGCACACTGCGGAGCTACATCACGGGACTCAGATCCCGGCCTGAGCCCGAAATCCAGTCGGACCTCGCAATACTGGACTCTCTGGTGAAAGCATCAGCCAGGAGAACTCAGGCGATCAATGGGCTCTCCTCGTCAGCCTTTTCGCTTGCCGCGATGCCCATCGTTGCCCCTGAACCTCAAAAGCAGGATTTTCTGCAATTCGCGGATCGACTGACAACGCCCTGCCGCGTCTGCCACACACTTTCTAATGCCAGCATTCTCGGTGTCAACGCAGATCAGCGGAAGCTGATGAGAGCCGAGTTCGATCACCGCGCGCATATCCTCCAAAGGCGATGCCTGGAATGCCATACGGAGATCCCCATCAACCAGGTGGTCGTGAATAAGGATACATCGGCCCAGCTTGTGGCCAGAGACCGCTCGGCAATACAAAACCTCCCCAAAATCTCGATGTGCGCCGAGTGCCACAACCAATCCGAAGCGTCGAACAAATGCACCACATGCCATTATATGCATCCGAACAAGAATAACCGGTCGAGCTTGCAACTTTTTGTCGAGAGGAACTGAATGCAGGCCAGGCTATTCTGCAGGACCGGAGAGCTGGCCGGGGCCAACTTCGTGATCAGGGAGGAGGCCACCATAGGAAAAAACCCTGATAATGCGATCCAGCTCCGCCCGGGCCTCATCTCCGGGAAGCATGCTCGAATATTCTTGGATAAGAAGACAGGCGAGTACTTCGTCGAGGATTTAGGAAGCAAGAATGGGACGAGGCTCGACGGGAGCCGTTTGCGCGGGGCAGAGAAACTTCACCGGCTTCACGTGATCACGTTTGCCGAACGATTCGATTTCATATTCCAGCTCGACGAAGAGTCCTCAAAAACGTCAGCAGCGCGGGCCGTGCCTGACAGTGCGCCAAAGGGAAGGCAGGCTGAGAGCCCTCCGACGGTTTCTCGACCAAAGCCGCCTCAGGAGCCTCAATCGCCAAAAACGGTTCTCGAGCAGGACGCCTTCGCCCCTCCCCCCCTTATTACGCCTCCGGGCCAACCCGGTCGCACAGTTGCGGGCTTTGAGTTTGGTCCGACCCCCGATCTCCCGATGCCGTCCACATCGCCAAAGCCTCGGCAAGCAACGATTCTTGACGAAAAGGCGATGGCGACCCCCCAGGATGTTCACCCACCTCCCAAGCCGCCGGGAGAGCTTCCCCCGGTTCCGGGAGACGTCAGGAAGGCTTCAGGCTACGTACTCGACGTGAACCAGGGAGCAAGAAAGATGAGCTTCATCCTGAAAGAAGGTGAGAATGTCATAGGAAGATTGCCCGACTGCGATATTTTCATCGACGATAACTCCCTTTCCCGGAAACATGCCGTCATCCTCGTGAAGGGAGACACGCTCAGGCTCAAGGACCTTGGAAGCAAGAATTACACAATGATCGGGGATAGCAAAGTGACCGAAGAGGTAGATGTCACTATAGGCATGATGATTTCTTTCGGTCTCGTTAAGGGGACGCTGAGGCAAGCATGAACCTGATGGCCGGAATCAGCACGTATTTCATGAGAATTGGTAAGTCTTCATGAGCGTGGATCAGGAATATTTGCCGGACGGGACTTTCATCGTCGATTCTCCGCGCCCTCAGCCCGATGTATTCGATTTGATCATCGTTGGTGGAGGACCGGCAGGCACCGCGGCTGCTCTTCATGGGACCGAACTCGGGCTGGCAGTTCTCGTTATAGATTACGATGATCTGATGAAACGGATCCGGGACTATCCCAAGGATAAGCTGATTCTCCCCGATTTCGGTGGAGGGGATAAGATGAAATTCCCGAAGGCGGGGGAACTCGTTTCCGCGCTGCATTTTGAGGCGATCGATAAAGACGAGATGTGCGTTCGCTGGAAATCCCTTTACCGCAAACATAACATCCCGGCCCGGATCGGAATCGAACTGCTTGGGCTCGAGCGCCGGACCGACGCGACGTGGCAGGTGAGATGTTTCAATCATAATACGAAAACGGAGCAGGCCTTTGTGGGCCGCCACATCGTCATCGGGATCGGGCGCGGAGTTCCACGGCGATTTGATATCCCCGGAAATTCCGACGGCATTGCCTACAGGCTGTCGGATTCGGCACCGTACGTCGGCCAACCCGCCTGCGTCATTGGAGGGGGAACATCTGCCGCTGAGGCTGTCATTGCCATTTCCCAGGCAAAGGTGAAGGCAAAAGATCCGTCGGCCGTCTACTGGTCCTACCGCGGAGATAAACTCCCAAAAGTCTCGAAGGCTCTCGCGGACGTTTTCTTTGAAGCGTACCTCGGAAACGGAAACATCCGGTACCATCCGAATAGCGAACCTGTTGCAGTCGTGACCGCCGAGGACAGGAAGGACTACCTTTCTATCCGGACTGACAGGCGGTGTATCCCCGGCCGGCCGAATGAAACTGTCCACATGGAGTTTATGAAAGAGCACTGCATCGCCTGCATCGGGGAGGATATCCCCGAAGCATTCCTCTCGTCGATGGGGATCACGATGCTCACGGGAGGCCAGGCCAATAAGAAACGAATGACGGTGACGCCGCTTCTGGAGACCCAGCAACCGAATGTCTATCTTATCGGCGATCTGCTGAGCCAGGCATATCTCCAGACCGAGGATTTTGGCGCCAATCCGGCGTCTTTCTTGGAAATAAAACACCGGGGCAATATCAAGGCGGCAATGGTGGACGGTGTATTCGTGGTGGACGTGATTTCTCAACGTCTGGCGGGGAAAAAGGACGTCAAGGTAGATCTGCAGTTCGAGGAGGAAGGCAAGAAACCCGCGGTAGCCAGAGATTTTATCGAAATTGTTGTGGAAACCGAGGGTCCGCCGAAGGAGAGCGTCGCTCCCGCCCGGGCTGTCGAGGAGGGGGGAGCATATCTGGTTAGAATAATCGCCGGTAGCGTGGAAGAAGATGAGTACCCCCTTCACGCAAATGGCACGACGACAATCGGGCGGAAAGAGTGCGATATCAGATTCCCTGAAGACCTGATGCTCTCCGAAAGACACGCCTCAATCTCACACGGACCCGACGGATACTTCTTGCGCGATGACGCGAGCGCTAACGGTGTTTTTTATCGGTTGCCGGAAGGACGTCCTATTGAAATTTCAGAAGGGGATCTCGTGAGGCTCGGACGACAGTTTCTACTGTTCGCGGATGGAAGCCCCTCATTCACGCACTATGACCAGGCGGGAAAACTTATCAAACGCTACCCGCTTTCGGAAAAGACGGTCGTTCTCGGCCGCGAGGCCCCGGATATCACGCTCAATCATGATGACGGGACCATGTCCAGAAGGCACATCTCAGTCACGGTGAAAGAGAACAAGATTCTGGTGAAAGATTTGAAGAGTCTTAATGGGACTTATCTTAAGGTCAGGAATGCACTAAGAATCGGGAATGCCGACCAGTTCAGGGCGGGAAGCCAGGCTTTTAAGCTGATCGTCCGGGAGGAACTGGTGAGCGACAGAATTCACACAAAAATTTCGCCTCCGGTGAGCCCTCGCCCCCAGGCACCGCCGCCGATCCAGGCACCGGCCCCGGCTCCTCAGCCTGCGGCCCCCGGGAAGAAGTCTGCCGTCGGACTTCCCCAGGGGGCGATCATTACGTTCAAAGACGCGGGGAAAAGCGTGACGTATGAGAAGGGACAGACGATATGCGAGATCGCAGAAAAGAGCGGCATTGAAATTGTCGCGGAATGTCACGCGGGGATTTGCGGCAGCGATCCCATTAGAATCCTTGCAGGCTCCGAGAATCTGAATCCGATCGGGAACGATGAAAAAGGTACTCTGGAAGATATCTGCGGCCTTGCGCCGGGGGAATGCCGGCTCGCCTGCATGGCCAGGCCCGCGGGACCCGCGGTCGTGGAGATCGTGAAAACTTGAGAGTGTTAGAAAGGTCCGTTGCCACCGATATCGGGATGGTGCGGGGCGAGAATCAGGATTTTTTTGGCAAGTTCCCGGAGCGGAATGATGATCTTTCCTATCCGGGCGGCCAGTTGTTCGTTATCGCCGACGGGATGGGAGGGCATCGCGCCGGACGGGAAGCGAGCGAGCTCGCGGTCAATATTCTGGGATTCTATTTCTACTCGGTCCCGACCGATAGCATCCTCGAAAGGATCGGGCGCGCATTCCGCGGAGCGAACGACCACATTTATAACTACGGCGTTAATAATCCGGCGAATGCCGGGATGGGCACAACCTGCACTGCTCTCGTTCTGACACAGGACCAGGCCTATATTGGCCACGTGGGGGACAGCAGATTGTACAAAATCAAGGGCCGGCAAATATCACAACTGACCCAGGATCACTCCACCGTCGCGGAAATGGTTCGGCGCAAGATAATCTCCCAGGAGGAGGCGAAGCTTCATCCGGAGCGGTCGACGCTTTACCGAGCAATGGGAGTGAAGCCGGATATTGAATTCGATTTTAATGACGATATTTCACTGAAGGACGATGACATTTTTCTGATGTGTACTGACGGGCTCTATAATCGGGTCACTGATGCTGAAATCCGGGATGCTGCAGCATCGCAGCCCCCGCGCGAAGCATGCCAGAAGCTGATCTCGCTCGCAAATGAGCGCGGAGGTGAAGATAACATCACCCTCCAGATCATCCGTGTTCATAATTCGGATGCTCGGACCACGAAAGCCATGGGAAATTCGGAATGATGGAATCGGTCATAGGCAAAGTTGTTGATAATTACAGGATAACCGGAGTCCTGGGAAGCGGGGGAATGGGAGTGGTGTATAAAGCGACCGAACTCACCCTCGACCGGGACGTCGCCCTGAAAATGATGGACACGGGCCTTGCCCGCGATGAGACTTTTCTGAAACGATTTCAATCGGAAGCGAAGGCCCTGGCCCGATTGCAAAACCCCGGAATCGTGAGCATCTTTGCGCTCCGGGAGACGGACCTTGGATTCTGTATCGTCATGGAATATGTCGACGGTCGCACGCTCGCCGATATTATCAAGGAATCAGGCCCCCTGCCGATCGATCGCACCCTCCATATCTTCAAGCAGATTCTTGTGGCCCTCGACTACGCTCACAAGCTTGGAATTGTCCACCGGGATATCAAGCCGGGCAATATCATGCTCACGAGGGACGACCGGGCAAAGGTGACGGACTTCGGCCTGGCGAAGATTCAGCAGGCATCCGCGGTGACGATGACTATGGGCACCGGCGGCACGCTTTACTATATGTCTCCCGAGCAGATCCGCGGGCTTGCAAACGTCGATCAACGCGGTGATATCTACTCTCTCGGTATGACGCTCTACGAATCGGTCACGGGAAAAGTCCCCTTCGATGCGAACGAGTCGGATTTTGCCATCCGCAAGGCCATCGTCGAGGGAACCATTCCCCCTCCCGATCGCCTGAAACCCGACCTTCCGCGAGATCTTGCTAGAATCATCTCGAGATCGATCGACAAGGACGTGGAGCGGCGATACCAGAATGCATCCGAGATGCTGACCGAGCTGGAATCCATTCATATCGGTCCCTCCCGCACCGCCGATGTTACACGCATCATACCGACCGAGCCCGAGCGTCCTTCCGGAGGCCGCCGGCCTGTCCTCTACGCCATCGCCGGGATTATCGTCGCCGCGGTGATCCTCTTTTTATGGAAACCATGGGGGGAGCGCGTACCGAGCACAGTGGACATCGACACCCGGCCGGCGGGCGCTGACGTAATACTGAACGGAGCATCTGTCGGCGCGACTCCTCTCAAAGGCCTTCAGTCGAAAGCCGATCAACTCTCTTTCGTGATCTCGTTGACGGGATACGTCTCAAAGGAGACGACTCTTACCGCCCGGGGCGGCGACCACCTCAATCTCGTCGCTTCACTGGACAAGACTCCACTCGACAACGAACGAACAGTGAACCGACAGGCCCCTCCGGTCCAGGAGGCCAAAAAAACGCAGCCAAAAACCTCTGTTGCTAAAAAACCTGTATCTGAGACATCTACTCCTACGGGTACGCTCGTGCTTCGGGCCGTCCCGGATGGAAAAATCTCGGTCGATGGAGTCGGGAAGCAGGGAGATTCAGGAGATGCGCTCAAGATCGACGTCGCATCCGGGGAACGGACAGTAGAGTTCGAGCATCCCCAGTTTGGGAAACAGTCGACAAAGGTGATCGCACGCGCAGGAGAAACGGCAAAGATTGTGTGTTATTTCGAGGTGTATGCAAGCATCCAATCGCTCCCTGTCTGGGGTACATTGACAGTGGACGGGAAAAACACCGGTCTCGAAACCCCCCAAGATCGGGTACCGCTGGGTGTCGGCGAGCACCGTTTGACTGTCACCCGCAGCGGGTACGAAACCGTCGAAGGTGAAATGCGGGTGAAAGTCACCGCTTCATTTGAGGAAAAAGTAATGCCCTATGTGTTCCATTTGAAAAAATCGAACTAAGATCTGATGAATGCCGGTGACGCGAACATAGGAAGCGAGATCGACAACTACCGGATTGTGCAGGTCATCGGCAAAGGCGGGATGGGAGTGGTGTATAAAGCCCACGACATGACGCTGGATCGTGACGTCGCCCTCAAAATGATAAGCCCGGACCATTCCGGGGATTCCGTTTTTCTCAGGCGATTCAGGAGCGAGGCAAAATCTCTCGCCCAGATACAGAACGCCAACATCGTCAGCCTCTATGCGTTCAGGGAAACAGCTCAGGGGTTCTGCATCATTATGGAGTACGTCGAGGGCGAGACGCTCGGTTCGGTGCTGAAGAAACAGGGGCCGCTCCCCCTGCCGCGGGTGCTCAACATTTTTCGGCAAATCCTTACCGCTCTCAACGATGCGCACCAGGCCGGCGTGATCCATCGTGACATCAAGCCGGGAAATATCATGCTGAAACGGAACGATGTGGTAAAAATAACCGATTTCGGCCTCGCCAAGATGAACAGCGACGAGCGCGTGACATCGACCGGGAGCATTGCAGGGACCCCCGGTTACACCTCCCCGGAACAGTTGAGAGGGGAGAAGCTGGACGGCCGGACAGACCTCTGGTCGGTCGGGGTCATGATGTACGAAGCGCTCTCCGGCCACCTGCCGTTCCGCGGCGAGCACCCGATGGCGCTCGGGTATTGCATACTCAACGAACCTCCTCTCCCGATTGCGTCGTTCACCTCCTCTGTGCCTCCCGCTATTGAGTCCATCCTCCTCCGTTCGATGGAGAAGGACAGGGATGGTCGTTTCCAGAATGCGGCCCATTTTGTTGGAATGCTGGACAAGTACCAGACGGACGTCTCGAAACCAACTCGGAGAATGGAACCCGAACCATTTCGCTCGCCGTACGAGCGGGGGAAGGGGATCCGCCCGACACCATTTTTGTATCTGTTTTCCCTGCTTCTTTTGTCGATCCTGATCTACTATCTGTACAGGCTTTTCTTTCCGGCGCCGCCCGAGCCGTCGCAATTATATGTTTATTCGGTTCCATCGGGGGCGGGTGTCCTGATCAACGGCAAGCTCGCAGGAAACACGCCGATACGAGGGCGTAAGATCGACGCGGGGACATACTCTCTCCAGCTTCAACTCAGGGGATTCAAATCGAAAGATTCCATCATCACAGTGGCGGAGCCGGGTGAAGTGAGCCTGTCCTTCGGGCTTGCGAAGAACGACGTCGTCCCCGACATTGTTGTCCCGCCTGCGCCACGGCCATCCATCCCGCCGAAGGGGTGGCTCGTTCTGAGAAGCATCCCTGCCTCCGATATGTATGTCGATGGGGTGCTCCGGGCAAAAAACACCGCGCAGTCCCGCAAGCTCACCGTCGCTGAAGGGGGACACAAAATAGTTTTCAAAAGCCCACGATACGGCGACCACGGTGTCGAGGAAGTCCCTGTCACCATCGGGGCAAAGCAGACGAGCGAAATCACATGCTACTTCGAGAGCTATGTGAATATCGGAGTGAGGGGTGAATCAGCGTGGGGAACCGTGATGATCGACGGCAATCCTATCGGGCAGGATGCTCCGATCGCACACTATCCCGTTTCAGCCGGGAAACACCGCGTGATGGTGACGCGAAGGGGTTATGATACGGTGGAAGGCGCGATGACAATTGACATCGTCCCGACGCTTACAGAAAGAATCGTTCCGCTGGTTTTCACCCTTCGAAAACAATGATTGATGCACCGCCCACAGGGGCCGGAGAGCCACGATCTGCTTTTTGGGAAGACTCAGATAATCACAACACCAGACAGGAGGTTTTATGCTAGGACTTAGTTCAGATGTTTTTTATGGAGGTGACCTGCTTCGACCTGCATCAAAAGGCGTTCTCATTGCCGCATGTGTCTTCTGCATCGTCGCGCTTTCACATGCGCAGAAAGCGGGCCAATCGAAGATGACAGCCGCAATGTCTTACTTTGACTCCGCCAAGTATGATGAGGCAATAGGGTTGCTGTCGGAGCTGGCCGCCGATACCACTGTGAGCAAACCGGACAGGAGGGAGGTCATGCTGAGGCTGGGCCGATCCTATCTGGCCAAGCGGCTCAATGACAAGGCAAAGGATGCCATCACAAAACTCCTGGCACTGGAGCCTCCCGTCGTCACGCTTGATCCCGACACCGAATGTCCCAATCTCCTCAGAATGTATTACGAAGCAAGAAAAAGCAAGAGCGGCACGAACGCCATCGAGCGTCCGGATCCCGGGATCAAAACGATCGCAATTCTCGATTTCAGTAACCGCTCCCTCGACGACAAGGCGCGCTTTGACCCGATGGAGAAAGGATTTGCCGAGCTGATGATCAATCAGCTGAAGGGTTCGGTTAACTTGAAGGTTGTCGAGCGGGAGCGAATCCAGTGGATCCTGGATGAGATCGCGCTTGAGAATAACCCAGGAAAGTTCGACGTAGGGTCTGCAGTAAGAGTGGGCAAACAGCTCGGGGTCAATTCCATTCTCCTTGGAAGTTTCATAAAGTTCAAGGATCAGATCAAGATCCTTTCCCGCCTAGTGAAGGTAGAAACTAGCGAGATCCTCGCGACCGACGAAATGACCGGGGACGTCGATAAGTTCTTTGATCTTACTGAAAAGCTGGGCATCCAGGTGGCCAAAAAGATCAATGTCGCCATCACTCAGGCGGAGGTTTCCAAGGGAACTGAGACGAAATCCCTCGACGCAATGATGACCTACTCCGAGGGCCTCGTAGAGCTTGAGAAGGGGAACTATAAGGGGGCATTCGAAAAATTTATGAAGGCACTTTCACTCGATCCTCAATATGAAAAGGCCCGTAAAAAGGCTGACAGTCTCAAACCCCTTCTTGGTTGATGGGTTTCACATGCGTGCATTGATTTTATCGTCGTGCGTGGCGGCAGCTCTCGCAGCAGTCTCACTGACCTGCACGACTCTGAAGTACGATCAGGCGCCTGCGGGTTATCAAAAGCAGATTCTGCAGCTTGAGGATAAGCTTCGTTCCCGCCCCGACGACCCCGAGATTCTCCGGGATCTCGGCGTTCTCTATTTTCAGACCCGTGAATTTCTGAAGGCTGAGGAGAAACTGAAAAAGTCTGTGGGAATTGACGGGAAAGACCCGAAAGCCCTCCTTTACTACGGTCTGACGCTCGAGAGCGAAGACAAGATCCAGCCGGCTCTTGCCACCTACATCAATTATTCAGATTTTTCTGCACTCTCCCAGTACCGGAGATTAATGGAGGGGCGCTACCGCGCTCTCGAGCGGACCGTGATCAAAGAGCAGTTCAAAACGCTCCTTGCTCAGGAGGAAAAGCTGGGCGAACAGCCGCTTCCCTCAACCGCCTTGGCTGTCTTCCCTCTCCAGTGCCAAACCAGCGATCCCAAATATGCTTCGCTCGGCCTGGGCCTCAGCGAAATGATAACCATAGACCTCGGACAGGTGAGGGAACTAAAGCTCGTCGAACGGCTCAGAATCGAAGAATTGATGAATGAACTCTCGTTCGGCCAGAGCTCAGCGGTAGATCCCTCAACGGCGCCGCGGCTTGGTCACCTGCTGACCGCCGGGCGCCTGATCAGCGGATCGTACGATGTTTCACGGGACGAAAAGCTCCGGCTCGATGTCAGTTCGTTCGATGTGACCAAAAAGGATTTTCGTGAACCGACTACGAAATCTGACCAGCTTAGCAATCTGTTTAAAATTCAAAAAGATCTTGTTTTCGCCATCATCACGGATCTGGGCATCACGCTGACACGAGAGGAAGAAGAGAAGATCCAGAAAATTCCGACCAAGAATTTGCAGGCGTTCATGATGTACTGCAACGGTCTGGACAACGAAAGGAGGGGGGATTACAAAGGGGCAGAGGCGATGTTTAAAGAAGCGGTTCGCCTTGACCCGGGTTTTGAAGGTGCGAAAAGCCGAGCCGAGGCCGCGGGCTCTCTCTCTGCAGCAGGAGGGACCCTCGTCAACGCTGTCGTTGCCGTCGAGCAGGTCGACAAAGTGGCGAGCACGCCCGTAGTCTCAACGCCCGACCTCATCATTAATCGTTTGCAGAATCTCGGAAATGGGATCGGGACGACGTTCACTCCGGGGCAAGACAGCCGGAAGGCCCCTGAGGAGGCGCTCGCCCCGAGAGCTTTGCCGCGACCTCCAGATCCTCCAAAGCCATGATCTACGAGTATCCATCGAACGTGAATAGGCCTGTCCTGAGCGTATCCGCAGAAAATACAGTGAAGAGATTGCTCGCCTTGCTGGCGCATGCTCTTATATCAGTTCTGCTTCTTTCCGGTGAAGGAGTTTCGCAGTTTATTCAGACGAACGGCCCTTACGGTGGGGCTATTTTGGGACTCGCCGCCCAGCCGGGGTTCTTGTTTGCAGGCACAAGCTTAGGCGTTTATCGGTCCCCCGACAACGTTTCCAGCTGGCAGCCGCTGAATTTGGGTGTCCCGAATCTGAGGGTGAGTTCACTCTGGGCGGACGACCAGCGTATCTTGGTGACAACCCAGTCCGGTTTGTACCGATCGACAGACGCAGGAACAAGCTGGGCCCTGGTCGACTCCGGCCTTCCTTATCCTACGTCCGTGAACGGGATAGCCAATGTGGGGGCAATCCTATTCGTCGGCGATTCTCCAGGCGTTTACAAGTCTACGGACAATGGATCCACGTGGGTGAGTACAAACTTTCCGACCATCGACCCAATTCGTGCCTTGGCTGCGAGCAACTCGACCATTTACGCTGCAACTTTGTTTCAAGGAATCTTTTTTTCAACCGATTCGGGTACATCGTGGCAAGGGACATCGCCAATTCCGTCAAGTATTCCTCCCGCGGATATCACCAGCCTAGCGGTGGCTGGAGGAAGGTTGTTTGTCGGTACGGGGTCCGATGGTCTTTATCAGAGCACCGACAACGGAACGACCTGGATTTCTGATAACCAGGGATTACCGGGCCAGCCTTACGTTTCCACATTATTTCCTATAGGCTCACTCTTATACGCTGGCGTCGACAACAAGATATCAGGGCAGAATCTGGGCGGCGTCTATTTATTTGACGACAGTAGCGCCACATGGAGACCAAGCGGCGCGGGCGTCACGAACCAGTCGATATCTTCGTTCACCATGGCTGGTCTTAGCCACACCTTGTACGTTGGTACCCGCGGGGCCGGTGTATTTTCATCGTCTGACGGTGGCGTGAGCTGGGTCCCGGCGAGTAACGGCATCCCGGAAGTCCTAGTCTCAGCATTGATTTCATCGAAAGGCACTCTTTTTGCAGCAGGGGGGGGTGGAACCGGGGTATTCATCTCCACTGACAATGGAAATGGGTGGACTCTGAGCAACGCGGGGCTTCCTCCAAATTTCAGCATTACTCACATTCTGCTCCAAGGATCCATCCTCTTTGCGGGTGGGTTCGACCAGGGGATTTTTGCATCGACCGACCGGGGCAAGTCGTGGAGTGAGAGGAACTCGGGACTCCAATCATCTCTGCATGACGTCCGGGCGATGGCTTCCGACGGATCTTTTCTTTATCTCAGCGACAATGGCAGCGCATATCGTTCGGGCAACGAGGGATCGGACTGGACTCAGCTTACAGGGTTTCAATCGGGAGCAGTTGCCACATGCTTTGCATTTGTTGACTCTTTAATTCTCGCCGGGACTGCAGGAGCCGGAGTGTTCGTCTCAGCCGATCGAGGAACAACTTGGGCGCCAGCGAATTCAGGGTTGCCTCCAAACCTCGATGTTGCATCGCTCTCCGTCAACGGAACCAGAGTGTACCTCGGCGGAGTGGGCAAAATCTTTAGATCGGAGGATAAAGGCGCCAATTGGTCTCTCGTCAGTTCTTCCCTTCCATTCAAGTATTATGTCCACGGTATCACGGTCGTGGGACACGATATGTTTGCATTGGCAGGCGGGTTGTACTACTCTGGGGACGGCGGGACTAATTGGTCTTCCTATTTTCGAACGCCCTCCGGGGATTCTTTGGTCAGTTCGATCGCGTTCAGCGGTGATCAGCTTGTCGTCGGCACATTCGCCAACGGAGCCTGGCGACGCCCACTGGCGGATTTCCCAACGCAGATTCCTATTTCGAACCTTCAGCTCTGGCTAAGAGCAGACGACGGAGTGGTTAAGGACGCATCCAACCATGTCTCACAGTGGTCAGATGTAGCGGGCTCCAACAATCACGCGTATCAGCAGGACCCGGCCGTGCAGCCCCTCTTTGTCACAAAGGGAATCAACGGACAACCGGTACTGAATTTCAACGCGAATCATCTCCAGACGAACCTCCGACCCCTCGACGGGTTTACTGCCTTCACGACATTCAGCGTGATGAGATACCCTTCGAATCCGCAGGACTACAGCTACCCG
Organism: uncultured Chlorobiaceae bacterium; assembly: GCA_964410105.1. Taxonomy (GTDB): domain Bacteria; phylum Bacteroidota; class Ignavibacteria; order UBA10030; family SZUA-254; genus CAYPFY01. The sequence goes on along the minus strand of CAYPFY010000001.1, from coordinate 244,914 downwards.
TTCTGGAACGGGATTGACTCTGTCATTTCCGGTTACGGCGCGGGGTACCGAAAGCCCGGCTCACCCCTGATTTATTCGGGGTGGGGGAGCTCACGCGGAGAACTTAAGGGAGATGCGATTTACAACGGACAGACGGTCATCAACGCGACGATTTACGATCAAAAACACCATCTCTATTATATCGACGGGAGCTTGCGTGACAGTATCCCGTTTAGCGGGTCGAACTTTCGCGCAGGAACCTTTACGGTCGGAAGTATCGGAGGATCCGTCGCCCCATTCTCCTATCCGTTCTCCGGGGATATCGCAGAAATAATTCTGTACGACAGGGCTCTCGATGATTCCGCGAGGAAGGCTGTTGAATCCTATCTGAAACTGAAATATGCCATCCAGCCCTATTTTTCCCCCGACTCAAGGAATATCAATTTTGGAAACGTACCTCTTGATTCGTCGAACCAGGCGAACGTCATCGTGACGAATACCGGCACCGGCACACTCACCCTGAATGCTGCAAACTCCGACAACAATCAGTTTGCCGTTTCCCCGCAAAGCGCGGTCATTCTGTCGCAGGCGAAGCAGATTTTTGCGGTTACATTTCACCCAACCATATCAGGCCCAGCGAACGGCCACATAGTTTTTTCTCACGACGGTCCTACCTCCCCTGACACGGTGTTGGTGAGTGGAACCGGGGGCACTCCCCCGGGACAATTAACCCTGACGATCCGGGTCAGGGCCGGTTGGAATCTCTTTTCTATGCCCCTGAGCGTCGCTGATGCGAGCGTCGCAGCCGTCTTCGCTAATACGAGCCGTAACTCTCCCTGTTATTCTTACATCGGCGGCTACTTGGTCAGAGACTCTGTGTCTCCGGGAGTCGGATACTGGGTAAAATTCGCATCGGACGACTCGGTTGTCGTGACCGGATATCCATATTCCCACGACTCAATCAGAGTGGTCGCCGGATGGAACTTGATCGGCTCGATCAGCTATCCTCTTCTCACCTCCGCCATAGCTCAGGTTCCATCGAACAATCTGACCGGATACATCTGGGAGCTCCATGACGGCATTTACCAAGCCGAGCGAACAATTGTTCCGGGGTATGGATTCTGGGTTTTCGCCAATGCCCCTGGCGCGCTCGTGATGGATGGAACTTCGTGCTTTGCCCAGTCGCCGCCGCGATTTCAACAGCCGCCACCGAAAAACTCTTTCACCCCGTTGAGCGCAATAGTTGGGAAATTGCTGACTTTTCCCGTCAGTGCTTCGGACGTCGATCCAGGGCAGATTACACTTACCTCATCAGCACTTCCGGCTGGATCGTCAATGACCCCCTCGCTCCCGGTAGCGGGCAATCCGGTCAGCAGCACATTCTCGTGGACCCCGGCGGCGCAGGACACCGGGGTGCATCTGGTGACATTCATTTCGACTGATTCGTGTGGACTCGAATCCTTCTTTTCCTATTCAATCATGGTTCGGAGCTCGCAGAATTTTGTCGTCCCGCTTAAAATCAAGGACGCCCTCGGTGACAGCACGATCGTTTTTTGGGGAAATACATTCGGAGCAACCGGATGTCCTGATTCAGCAGTGGGGGAGATCGAGCTACCGCCCCCTGCGCTGGGCGTCGATGTGAGATTTACGAGGCCTGCCGCGCTCTGCCACAGCCAGGGTATCAAGGTCGACCTGAGACCTTCTGTCAGCCCCTCCCAGATCGACACTTTTCGGGTCGCGCTCAGCGTCAATGGTGCAGGCAGTTATCCGCTCGTTGTTACATGGCCTGATTTGAATACTTTCTACGCCGGCCCTGTGAGCCTTCTTGATCCCTATACCGGAACGAACGTTGATATGAAGCTGCAATCTTCCTATGTCGTGCCCGATCTGAATTCTTCGCTTCTACGAATCATAACGGCTTCCCCGTTCGCACGCAACGGCCCGTCATTCTCACACGCTCCTCAGGCAGTCGATTTTGGACCCGTGCCCATCGGGTCGAATAAGCTCGACAGCGTTACCGTCAGTAACGATGGCGATGCGCCGCTCGTGATCGGCTCGGTTGTTTCGACGAACAATTCGTTCTCGGTATCCGATTCAAGCGCGATCATTCCCCCGAACGCAAACAAAAAGTTCTATCTCACTTTCGCCCCCTCCGCCTCAGGATTCATACACGCGGGGATCATATTTTCACATAACGCGTCACCTAAGCCCGACACGATTGCAGTCAGCGGCGTGGGCCTCACGGGCAATATCACGATCTATCCCCGTGCCGTTAACTTCCGGGCAGTAACAGTGAATGATACCGCTATCCGGTTCACTGGGCTCATCAATACGACGGCGACCGTGAATCCAATAGATACGATAATTCTCACGGGGACCAATGCGAGCGAGTTCTCCCTCTCATATGGACCGGACAGCTCTTTCCTGCCCGGGGATACGCTCACAGTTCGGATCAAGTTCAGCCCACAATCGGTTGGCACAAAATCTGCTTTTATCGTAATCAGCAGCCTCTCGGGGTCGAGGCTCGATACCGTGCTGGCAGGCGGAACGGGGACTTCACCGGGACTCACGGTCTCCCTCCTCGCTGGTGTAGCACCCGCCCCGGGCATAAGGGTGCTTCTCCAAGATTCATCAGGTGGCAGCCTGATTGCGGACAAGACGGCCGATACAAACGGAGTTGTCTCATTCGGGGATCTGGGCGCGCAGCGGGCGACATTGTCAATCGTCACATCCCGAAGCGCGCAGCCTCAGGGGCCTCGCGCCGATAAACGAATCCTCACTGTCTTTGGAGTTCGCAGTACACCGTACGTAGTTCAGGTCGCCGGCGATAACCTTCCCACGGTGGCAACCTTTAACCTGCAATTGTCTGGTATACCGGCGGGGACATCGCGTACAAGAGTCGGCTCTCGGGATCGAAGGGAGAATATGGATAGTCAAGGATTTTTTATGGGGTTCCAGGTCACTTCCCGAGATCTCCAACCTGCAGACGGTAGGTTCAGTCTCATTGCCGGTGCGTTCGACACGGCAGGGCATCTCCTCGGCTGGGGATCGGCGGTCGATCTTGACCCCGCCGCCGTGAACGGGACGACTGTTTATCTCGCTGTCGACAGGACACCTCTCACGGTCCATTTTAGCGCGGCCGAGTCTGTCGGCGTCGACCAGGTGTACATATACCGCAAAGGCGTCTCGTTCCAAAATATCTTTCTGCAGGGTGGATCTCCGTTCGACACAGCGGGCAATGTCCAGATCTACTCCATGGATGGGGCGGAGAAGATCCGTCTAGAAGCTGTCAACCGACAGGCAGTAAATTCATCGGCAAGACGTTACGGGTTAAACACCAGCGTTCCTCCGACGCCCACTTCTTTCTCAATTCGTCTCCCCGACCTTGCGATCAATTCCTTCACCCGAAGTCCGGATGGTAACACGCTGAACTGGACCCGTTCCGGGACTGGTCTCGCCACGCTGGACTACAACAATGTCCAGCTCAAATGGAGGGGAATAACCCAGGGCGGCGATTCAGTCCAGTACGAATGGGAGATGGTGAATGACCCGGCGACGATGGCGAGTTTCATGTTCCCGACCCTCCCGTCCGACCTCGCCGATCAAATTCCCCCTTTGAATGGAGTAGATATATCACTTTCTCTCACTGACCTTGACAGCACCTCCGGCTATGAGGACCTTCTGCAGCAACTCAATGCCCGAGACGGGGACTACGACGCGGGCGTTTCGTTCAGAGGGCGTGAGATTCTAGAGACGGAAAGGGATGGAACATTCTCCCCCGGAGCGCCTCAGGCCCCAACTCTTCTTTCGCCTGCAGACGGCGCTTCAGGTCTTCCGTCAGCACTGACATTCCAGTGGAATGGACCGAAGGGGTCGCTTATTTACCGGCTTGAGGTTGCGATCGACTCTGCCTTCCAGATCATCTTTGTGAGCGATTCATCTACCCGCCCCACGCTCGCTGTTAGCGGCTTACACCCCGGGACAAAGTATTACTGGCGCGTCAACCGCACCGACATCGGCTATCCGACAAGCCCATGGTCCACGGTGTGGAGTTTCACGACCTCAGGGAGTGCAGGGGCGGCATTCCCCGTCACATCGACGGCAGACTCAGGAGCGGGCTCGTTCCGCCAGGCCATCCTGGATGCAAACGCACGCCCGGGCAAGGATAGTATCGTCTTTGCTCTGGCGGGCGGAGCGGGACCTCTTTCGATCTCCCCCTTAGGCCCGTTGCCCACGATCACCGATAGCGTTGTCATCGATGCCACGACACAGCCGGGGTATGCAGGCAGGCCCCTTGTTGAACTCGATGGAAGCAACGCCGGCGCGGCGGCAAATGGGCTGACGCTGACTGCCGGAAACAGCGTGGTGAAGGGATTGGTGATCCGTAGATTCGGCTCCGCGGGCGTCGCTCTGCAAACGGGCGGTAACAATGTCGTGGAGGGAAATTACATCGGTACTGACACTTCGGGGACAGTCCCGATGGGTAACGCGGATAATGGCGTCAGCATAAACGGCTCATCGAATAATCTCATAGGGGGAACGACACCAGGCGCGGGAAATCTTCTGTCGGGTAATAAGAATAATGGGTTGGCTATCTCAAACCCGGGGTCATCCCACAATATCGTGGAGGGGAACCTCATCGGAACCGATGCATCGGGCACTCATTCACTCGGAAATGACACGGCGGGTGTCTCCATCGGGCACGGAACCACGGACAATATGATTGGAGGGACGGTGCCTGGGGCACGGAACATCATCTCGGGTAACCATGTGGTTGGCATCGCTATCGGCCAGACGGGGACAACGCGCAATAGGGTGGAGGGCAATTTCATCGGGACAAATGCCAGCGGTACGGATTCGGTCGGAAATCTGGGCTCAGGTGTGGGAATCATTGAAGGAGCCTCGGGAAACACCATAGGGGGAACGTCTTCTTCCGCTGGAAACCTTATATCGGGGAACCAGGGGGCGGGTATCGATATCCGGGAAGTAGGCACTACCGGCAATCTTGTCCAGGGCAATCTCATCGGGACTGTTGCGACCGGCCTGGCAAGTCTTGGCAATCTCCTAGGAGTGGAGATCATCAACGGTGCCTCGGCAAACATCATTGGCGGGACGTCTTCTTCTTCCGGAAACGTCGTCTCGGGGAACGGAGGCCTAGGTATCCTGATCCACGGTGCAGGTACCACCGGTAATCTGGTCCAGGGCAATCTCATCGGCACCGACGCGACTGGCTCGGCCAGCTTGGGCAACGTCTTTAACGGAGTGAGCATCCGGTCTGGCGCGTCGGGAGTCACCATCGGCGGGATAGTCGCCGGGGCACGGAACATCATTTCTGGGAACGGGAGAAATGGCATCCTCATCGCCGACAGCGTGACAACCAACATTGTCGTCCAGGGAAACTTCATCGGCACCGACGCGACTGGCTCGGCCAGCTTGGGCAACGTCTTTAACGGAGTGAGCATCCGGTCTGGCGCGTCGGGAGTCACCATCGGCGGGATAGTCGCCGGGGCACGGAACATCATTTCTGGGAACGGGAGAAATGGCATCCTCATCGCCGACAGCGTGACAACCAACATTGTCGTCCAGGGAAACTTCATCGGAACCGATAGCAGCGGCACGGCAATTCTGGGCAATCGCTTCAGCGGAGTCAACATCGCTCTTGGCTCATCGGGCAACACAATTGGCGGCACTGTTCCTGCCGCCCGGAATATTATCTCTGGCAACGACACGAACGGGATTTCGATTCAAAGCCCGGGGACCATCAATAACGCCATCCTTGGAAATTACATAGGGACCAATGCCGCGGGTACATCAGGCTTGGGTAACGGGTTCAATGGAATAGCTATTGTCAATGGCGCATTTGCCAACGTGATCGGGGGTACAAATCCGGGTGATAGAAACATCATATCGGGAAATACCCGGACGCCGGACGACTGGGGCGTTCTAATCTGGGACGCTTCATTTAACATCGTGCAGGGGAATTTCATCGGCACGGATATTTCCGGAAATGCTCCGATTCCTAACGGGGCCGGCGTCGTTATTTATGGCAACTCTACAGATAACACGATCGGGGGAGCGACACAAGGCGCGGGGAACCTGATATCGGGCAACAATGGCTATATCTTTTCCGGGACAACCGGGAACGGCCTGGGCATCACAGGATCTGGCGCGACCGGGAATATGGTCAGCGGAAATCTGATAGGCACGAACGCCGCCGGTAACGCCAGCCTCCCAAATACAACAGGCGGTGTCGTCATCAGAGACACCGCTGCCCACAACGTTGTGGGCGGTGCGGGGCCGTTTCGGCGGAACATTATCTCGGGGAATGGAGGCGATGGCATTGCGATATCAGCCTATCCAGGGACGTCGTCTGCTGCGCCCGGAAAGCTTCAGCGGCCGGGCATTACCCTTGGTATCGCCGGAGCGTCAACAGGTCTGACGTCCCCAGGGAAGGCAAGGGGAACCACCGGGAGCGGCCATACACCGGGGGAAAGTGAGGAGATAGATGCAACCCGGGCAAGTTCTACCATGCAAACCACTCATGGGGTGAGACTCCTGCGGCAGGTGGAGTTCCCGGTAGGCAATGTGATTCAAGGGAATTTCATCGGCACCGACGTTACCGGCACACTTCCGCTGGGAAATGCTGTTGCCGGCGTCCATCTCACCAACGGGACGACCGCCGATTCCATCGGGGGACAGAGCGTGGCCGCAGGGAATATTATTTCCGCCAATCACGGCGACGGCGTCCTCATCGACGGCGCCTCGACGGCCGGCAACTCTGTCGAAGGCAATTTCATCGGCACCGATGCGTCGGGGACTGCGCGCCTGGGGAATTTTATTCGCGGCGTGGCACTCGTGGGTGCACCGGGAAACACTATTGGCGGCCCGACGCCCGCCGCACGGAACGTCATTTCGGCAAATAACGATGGAATCGGGTTCTTCTTCGCGGGGGCAAAGAATAATCTCGTGCAGGGCAATTATATCGGAACGAGCTTCGACGGATCGCCGACGCTCGGCAACGTGAACAGCGGAATTCTGGTCTTTGGGGCACCGGACAATCACATTGGGGGTTCCATCCTTGGCGCCGGAAATACCATTGCAGGCAATGCGACCAACGGCGTTACAGTCTATGCTCCCGCCCTCGGCACGACGCTGCTCCACAACATAATCTATTCGAATGCCCTCCTAGGGATTGACTTGGGAGGTGACGGCGTCAGCCTAAACCATCCTTGCGGCGTCGATACCGGGGCAAACAATCTGCAGAATTTTCCCGTCCTCACATCGGTCACAAGCACGGGCACTAGCACTTCCATAGCTGGATCAATATCGAGCGCGCCGAACGCGCAGTTTACACTTGAGTTTTTCTCGAACTCGGGTCGCGACTCATCCGGGTATGGCGAGGGCGAAAATTTCCTCGGCTCGCTTCAGGTCACAACGGATGCCAGCTGCGGCGCGAATTTCGCAACCGTTTTGCCAGTCCCGGTGCCGCTCGGTCAGTATGTCAGCGCCACGGCGACCGATAGCGCAGGAAATACGTCGGAGTTTTCCCAGTCCATCCTGGTGTCACCGCCTGCGTTCGCCATTTCGCCGAGACTCAGCCCGGCAATCCTAGGGAACGATATCAGCGCCTCGATTCCGCTGCCGCAGAACTACCCGCCCGCGACTGGCCTCCTGCTGTATCGTCAGGCAGGCACGCACATCTACGATACTCTCCTGTGCCGGCGTAACGGAGACAGCCTCGCTGCCACGATCCCGGCCGGTGCGATTACGATTCGCGGCCTCGAGTACTATTTCCGGCTCCAGGTGAACCAGTTCTTCTATACATATCCGCCGGTAAGCCCTGATTCCGTTCCGATTATCATCCGTGTGCATGTGAGCACTGCCGCCGCAGGAGGGATTATTCAGCCGCAGATCTATAAGATGATCTCGGTACCGATGGAACTGAACGACCCGACGATTACGGGCGTCCTTGACGATGATTACGGCTCGTATGACAGTACCCGGTGGAGGATCTTTCGCTGGCAGGATAGCTCCTATGCCGAATATAATAGCATCGTAGCGACCATACTCCCCGGAAATGCCTTCTGGCTCATAACGCGCAACGGACAGCAGTTTACAGTTCAGGACGGACAATCCGTGAACTCGGTGCGCCCGGATACCGTCATACTCAGGAAAGGATGGAACCAGTTTGCGGATCCGTTTGCATTCGCCGTATCTTGGGACAGCGTCGGACGGAGCCCGATTGTGGGAAACCCGGTATTCTATGACAACACCCAGCAGTACCGGACTGTAAACGTGCTGAATCCCTGGGAAGGTTATTGGTTATTCGACAGCGCCGGCGGATCAATTCTGTCGATCCCACCGGTAGAGGCCCCTCCCGGAGCGTTGAGCAAGACCATGGCATCGGTTGATCCCGAACGGGAGTATCAGTTACAGCTTTCTGCGACGATCAACAGTCCGCGCCTTAAGGATAGCTATAACTATGTAGGGCTGGTCCAAAAAGGCGGGGACCGGAAAAGCCTCTTCAACGATCTGAAGCCACCCCCCATTGGCGATTACCTCCAGCTTTGTATTATCGACGGCAAAACGCGGTATATGAGCAACTATGTATCGGTTCCATCAGACGGGCAAACGTGGGATGTGCAGGTCACGTCCACCGTCGGGAAGAAGGCGGTAGATGTAGCACTGTCGGAGGTTGGCAAACTGCCCGGGGGATTCAACAGGTATGTTCTCGACGTGGATAATTTCAACGTGATCCCCGTGCCGGAAGGAAAATTCAGTATCCAACTCGGTGCGCCGCGTGCGATAAGATCGCTCAAGATTATTCTCGGGACGAAGGAATATGCCGAGAAGCACAGCGGAGGTATTCCGCTCGTCCCCTTCGAATACGCTTTGTTTCAAAATTATCCTAATCCCTTCAATCCAGAGACGCGGATTGAATATCAGCTCAGTAAACGAAGCCATGTGACCCTGGAGGTTTTCAATCCTCTTGGACAGAGCGTCCGCATGCTGGTTTCCGCGGAACAAATCACCGGTCAGTACACCGCGATCTGGGATGGGAGCAACGACCAGGGATACCGCGTGGCAAGCGGGATGTACATCTACCGGATCCAGGCGACCGACCTGGCCGGAAACGTGTTCGTGGCGACGAGAAAGCTGCTCCTCATACGCTGAGACGAAAAATGACTACCAGATCCATATGGTGCACGTGTCTCTCGCTCATCTCCGTTGTGGGGCTGCGGGCACAGTACGAACCCTATATCATCAGTCAGCAGGGATTTGTGAGCATCGAGCCCGTCTACCAATACTGGTCGCTTCAGGATCAGTACAATCTGACTCAAGTCGGATCGGTCCTCTATCTCTACGCTCCCCTTTCACGAGAAATGAGCTTCTCGGCGCGCGGCATCCCCTCTCACACGGGGGGGGATGTTCCGGCACTCAGTGGATTCTCCGACGCACAACTCGGGTTCGCCTATCATCTCGAGGGGCCTGGTGTTGTGCTCACGCTGGGAGTCAACCTTCCCACCGGAAAAAAAGAACTCACCCAGGACGAATTTCAAACGAGCGTCCTTGTCAGCAATACGATCTTTGGTTTGCAGGTGCCAAATCTTGGGCAGGGCTTCGGTGTGAACCCAGGACTTCTCTGGGCCCATCCGCTGAGCGAGGATGTCGTGATCGGAGCAGGGGCGGGCTACTACTACAAGGGGAAGTTTAACCCGCTGCAGGGGTTCAAGGAGTACGATCCGGGTGATGAAATCACAGCGAACGCGGGTCTCGACATTCGCGCAGATGAATCATCGACTCTTTCGGCGGACGTAATCTTCACGCATTATTCCAACGATAAACTCGACGGAGAAGATTACTTTTCCTCCGGAAGCAGAATCGTGGCCAACCTTCAATATGTAAGATCGTTCGAAAAAGATGAGCTCTCGATCCTTGCCCGGTTCAGGACGAAGGGAAAGAATTCGGCTGTAGTCGGGGGCCTACTCATCCCGGACCAGGAAAAACTGGATCCCGACCAATGGGAGCTCCATGCTCAGTACCACCTCAGAGCGTCAGAGGATATCGGAGTCAGATTCTTCGCCGAAGGGAAATTCTATCCAGAAACTCCCGCTACATTCTCAGGGGTTCATATGGGCGGGATTGGTGTCTCACCGGAATTGTCGGCTTCGCCGTCAATTCTTCTCCAGGCCCGCGTACACTTTCAGTATGGCACGCTTAAGGATGGTTCCGCTCTTACAGGAATTGACACGGGTATCGGGATGAAGGTGAAGTTTTGATCGGCCCGATTGGCTGGCACACCTGTCCTTTGTTCCGCCAGCGGCTTACGCGGTGGCACACGAGCTCGACCCTCCTCACTCCGCATATGCCACCTGCTCGATGCGGATTCATTTCGTGCTGATAACACGCCCAGATGACCGAGGTAAAAACATCGATAGTCATATTTGGAGCGTCCGGTGATCTGACCTCAAGAAAACTGATTCCCGCCCTCTTTAATAATTTTCGAAAAAATCGCCTCCCTCAAGGCACCTCTATCTACGGGTTTTCCCGGACTCCGTATAGCGACGATCAATTCCGGGAAAAAATGCAGCAAACCATACGCTCGTCCAAGGATTTTCGGGGGGACCAGTGGGATGAATTCGCCAGGACAATCCACTATCACCCCGGGAACATCGACACGGGGTCGGACTACTCCGCCCTGAAAAGACGCATCACGCTGGGAGGGGGACAGGATGGAAATTCCCTCTACTATCTTGCGACGGCACCGGAGTTTTATCCCCGCGCCATCTCACGACTGGGGGAGAACCAGATGGCCCGGGAAGAGGAGTCCCCCGGCTTCCGCCGGATCATCATCGAGAAACCATTCGGCACCGATCTAAAGTCTGCACTTGCCCTCAACAGCGTCGTGCACAAGGTTTTCAAGGAAAGCCAGGTCTACCGCATCGATCATTACCTCGGGAAGGAGACCGTCCAGAATCTGCTCGTTCTCCGTTTCGGCAACGCCATCTTTGAGCCTTTGTGGAATCGTAATTATGTCGACCATGTCCAGATCACTGTGGCAGAGACAGTCGGGGTAGGCCACCGGGCAGATTATTATGAGCGGGCCGGGGTCCTGCGGGATATGTTCCAGAATCACCTCCTGCAGCTGCTTACGCTTGTTGCGATGGAACCCCCGGACCACTACGACGCAGATGCTCTCCGGAATGAGAAGGTAAAAGTTCTCCGGGCGCTGCGAGAAGTACCGGAGGAGAACATCCAGACTCAATCGGTGAGAGCGCAATACGAGGGGTACCGATCGGAGCAGGGGGTTTCCCCCACATCGGGCACTCCAACGTTCGCCGCGCTCCAGTTATTCGTCGACAACTGGAGATGGCAGGGCGTCCCCTTTTATCTTCGCTCAGGGAAGATGATGGCACAAAAAGTCTCGGAGCTGGTCATCCAGTTTCGCAGGCCCCCCCATCAGATTTTCGATACGCAAACAGGGATATCAGAGCTTTTTACAAACAGACTCAGCGTCTGTATCCAGCCAGACGAGGGGCTTCATCTCCGCTTCATTGCAAAGGTCCCGGACCAGGGGATGATGACAAAAGCCGTCGACATGGATTTTCATTTCGGTGAGTCTTTCGGAGGGATCCTTCCCGAGGCCTATGAACGGCTCCTTCTCGATGCCCTGACGGGGGATGCGTCGCTGTTCGCCCGCAGCGATGAAATCGAGCTCTCTTGGGGTTTGATCGATTGCATACTTCAGGGATGGTCGGGTGAATCGGCCCCGCCACTTCGGTTCTACCCGAAAAACACGTGGGGCCCCCCCGAATCCGAGGGGCTCCTTGGAAAAGACGGGCGTTGGTGGATTCACGATTGCGGAATTCACCCGGGCTGAGCATCAACGCTCAAACTCGTTCAGAACCGAGGGCACATTTTCGGCAACCAGGCGCGGCTAGTCTCACACCCTTCCTTCCTGCTGCTCTGATTCGACACGTCACCTGCACTCCAGATTTCGTATCCTGATGCGAGCATAGCTTAAGCCGGCATAATTCCCGAAAATGAAAGCATTCGGGAATTCCTGCGGGATTCCGTGGTTGACTTTCCATTTCGATTAATTTATATTTCAAAACATTCCCTCTCTTCACGCGATTCTTGAAGCTGGTTTTGTGTTGCCCGACAATGCATTCTGCATGATGCGAAAGTTCTGCGCGCACTTCCTGACATTGGCGTTTTTCTTATCTGTAGGCGCTTTCGCCCAGCAGGCCCACCCATCATCATCAACCCCTAAGTCAGACGTATTCATGCAGGGTTTTTACTGGAACACAACTCCCGGAGGAATCTGGTGGGATTCGCTCGCGCGGCTGGCTCCCCGGCTCGCTTCGGCGGGTTTCAGCGCTATCTGGTTCCCTCCGCCGACGAAGGGCGCCGCTGGAGCGCTCTCTATGGGATACGATATTTATGATCAGTACGATTTCGGCGACTACAATCAGAAAGGATCCGTGGAAACACGATTTGGGAGCAGGGCAGAACTCCTGTCGGCCATCAGCATCTACCATGATAACGGGATGCAGGTCTTTGCCGACGCCGTCATGGGCCATATGAATGGCGGCGACCAGAAAGTCCCTTATGAGTGTAAACCTTATCCGTCCTATCCCGATTCCGGATATCTGGTCTTTAATTACGCGACCGGCTCCGGCCGATTCAAAAAAAACGCCTCTCACTTCTCCCCGAACCTTCAGACCTGCGATGTCAACCCGCCGTATCACGGCCCGTCGGACCCCATCTTCAAATTCGGCGAAATCCTCGCCCATGCCCAGAGCAAAGTAGAGGACAGTTTGATCGTCTGGGGAAGATTCTTGAGGAACAACCTCGGATTTGACGGGTTCCGGATCGATGAGGTAAAGTCGATCGATCCCATTTTTGTCGGACCCTGGATACAACAGGCTGATTCCAATGGTTACGCAGTTGCGGAATACTACGGCTCCACATCCGAAATTCAGACATGGCTGCATTACTGTAACGATGTGTTCGGAGGCCACGCATCGATGTTCGATTTTCCGCTCCGCTTCTCCCTGCAGGATATGTGTAACAACACGAGCGGCACCTACGACATGAACAATCTCGACTACGCCGGCCTGGTGAACGCGGGCACTTCAGGATATAACGTCGCCACGTTCGTCGAGAACCATGACCTTGACCGCGTAGGATGGGATGGGGCGGTTGACAACGGGCATAACCCGATCATCTACAACAAGGACATGGCTTATGCGTATACAATTTTTTCGGAAGGGAGGCCCTGCGTCTGGTATCGCGATTATTTCGTCTACGGCCTGAGCGGGAGGATTGACACACTTATCTGGATTCGGCAAAACTTTCTCTACGGAACGACCACAAAACGGGGGGGGCTGAGCCCCTATTATGTCGGCGCGCTCATTTCCCAGGATGATCAATCCAAAGACATCTACGTCGCACGCCGCGACGGGGGAAACGGGCACCCGGCCGCATACCTCGTCATGAATGACAATCCGAATGAATGGAGGGGAGTGTGGGTAAATACGTCGTATCCGAACCAGGTTTTCCGGGACTTTACAGGAAAAGCGATGGATAAGACGGCCGCCGGCGACGGCAGGGTCGATCTCTGGGCTCCCCCGCGAGGTTATGCCATCTATGTCCCCGACACAACAATGCACATAAATCACCCCCCCTACATCGTCCAGATTCCCCACCTCACCGCCTACACGAATACTTTTTTCCAATATCAAACTGCCGCTGGCGATCCGAACAACGATTCCCTGGCCTTTTCTCTCTCCGGGAATCCTTCGTGGCTCACCATCTCAGGCTCTGGAGTCCTAGGCGGGATGCCGAACATCGAAGACCTGACCCCCTCGACTGTGACTGTCACGGTCGCCGATCAGGACGGGGACAGCGCCTCGACTACTTTCACGCTCGGTATTGTCACTCATCCGCTGATGGACGGATCATTTGAGGGCACGGGCATCTGGGGAGAGCCGGTCGCCGTGGGCGACACGCTGGGGTGGGATGGAACCCGGGCGAGCGGTCTTTACGTGACCCTCGACAGCACCTATTTCTATTTCGGTGCCGCGGTGAGGGCACGGCAGTGGATGACCTGGGCCTTTCTCATCAACACGAAGGTGGGAGGGGGATCGACCGATAGCTGGGGGAGAAGCATCGTCTACAATCATCCGAGTCTCCCCGACTATATCGCCCGCGGAAATTTTGGCAATTATGCGGAATTCCATACATGGAACGGCGGAAGCTGGAGCGGGGTGGGAACGCCACTGTCAACGGGCGAATTCGGAGAAAATATTACCACCGATTCACTTCAGGATGGCTGGGTGGAGGTGAGAATCCCCCGGACGAGCATCGGGGATCCCTCCCTGGTCCAGGTTCAGTTCTTCATCACAGGGAATCAGAATTCAGAAGCTACCTTCGATGCCTGCCCGACCGATCAGAATACGACGGTCTGGAGCGGGGTGACTACGCATCTTCATTATTACGCTGACCGTGGGGCAAAGACCCTGACCAAGTGGAATCTGCAATTCCCGCAGTCTGCCATGATCGCCGTCGGAAACAGCGCGACAATCTACGGCCGGACGTTTGGATTGGGCGTTACCGATTCCACCGGGCCGGGGCCGGGCGTTCAGGCCTGGATAGGCTACGATTCTTCAGTCACTAACCCCTCCACCTGGTCGACATGGCAGCCGGCGGGCTATAACATCGATGTCGGCTATTTTGACGAGTATAAAGCTGCAATCGGCGCGAGCCTTTTGCCGGGAGTTTACCATTACGCCACGAGATTCCAGTACAACGGGGGAAATTACCTTTACGGAGGGTACAGCCAGACAGGAGGAGGGATGTGGGACAGCATCCACAATATATCGGGCACTTTGACGGTCGTTGGGCCCCCGGCGCCAGTAAGCCTTACGGCGCCCGCGAATAATGCCGAGCACCAGCCCTCAACAATCCTTCTCTCCTGGGCGCCCATAAATTACACCCAAGCCTACCGGCTCCAGGTCGCTCTCGACAGCGGGTTCACCTCAATCGTTTACGACGATTCTTCGATCTCAACCTCCTCACGGCCGGTGGGGTCGCTAACGAATAACACGAGCTATTTCTGGCGCGTCAGGGCGAAGAATATCGCAGGCACAGGCCCCTACTCAGCATTTTGGAGATTTTCAGTCAGCCAGACAACCGCCAAGTATCTGGTTCATACCGCGTGGAACATGATATCGCTGCCGATGAACGTGTTCGAACACAGGAAGGTATTCCTTTTTCCTTCCGCAACCTCTAAGGCGTTTGAGTATGACCCGTCGGCTGGTTACGTCATCCGCGATACGCTAGAGGTGGGTAAAGGCTTTTGGCTCAAATTTGGAGCGCCCGAAAGCGTCGCCATCACCGGGTACGCCCTAACCGCCGAGACCGTTGCAGTCCACCCGGGCTGGAACTTGATTGGGTCCCTCTCGACCTCGGTCTCAACCGGTTCAATCGCTCAGAACCCGCCAGGCCTTGTCCTCTCACCGTATTTTTATTATCTTGGGGGGTACCACACGACGACATCTTTGGATCCGTCAAGAGCCCACTGGGTGAAGTGTTCATCCGTGGGAACCCTCGCACTTTCGTCGGGCGCCTCTCCGAAAGTCGCAGACCCTGGGGGCGAAATATCACGCGCCGGATTGGTGTCGATCCGGTGTGGGAGCCACGACCAAACGGAGCTCTATGTCGCGGAATCTGATGCTCCCGCTGGCGGAGTCTCGTTCGAAGCACCTCCGCTGCCGCCTGACGGGGTCGTTGACATCCGGTTTTCATCTGGAAAGATTTTTGAACAGATCAACAGAACCGAAATTCGGGAATTTCCACTAAAAATGTCCGGCATCAAGTACCCGGTCTCACTATCGTACCGTCCCAACGGGCAGCTGTGCAACATATCCGTATGGGCAGATGGGAGGGAGATCCTCCCCGGTCCCGAAGGGGAAATAATCCTTCGTCAGCCGGCAGGGAACACCGCGATCAGGGCGCAGGGATCCGCGAGCATTCCAAAGGCTTTTTCGCTTTTTCAGAATTTTCCGAATCCGTTCAACCCTTCAACTCGTATATCCTACGCGCTCCCCGTTGCCGCTCATGTGCAGCTGACGATTTTCAATGTGCTGGGCGAGAAGGTCGCCACGCTCGTTGATGAGATCCAGCAGGCCGGCTACACGACGGCATCGTGGAATGCGGTGGGCGAGGCGACTGGTCTTTATTTCTACCGCCTCGACGCCACGGTCGGTGCCGAAAAGCGGTTTTCGCAGGTACGAAAACTCATGGTTCTTAAATAAAGTAAAGGGGACCTGTATGAAAAAGATTGCGATAGCATTACTTAGCCTGGCGTCGGTCTGCTCGGCGCAGATTTTCCCGCCCGAAGGTTCGAACATGCCGGGGAGTTACGACTCCTTTACAGATCCGCCGACTATCAACGCCTTTGCCGGCATACAGAAGGTGGGCGGCACGTTTTTGCTGGATACGCTGCTTGCAACGCGACGGTATCATACACTGATCCATGTTGCAACATCGGGTGGAGATGTTACGACAGGTAGTTATACCTACCTCTTCACCAGCGGACCATCGGGCGATTTCTTTCATAACAAATGGAACGATGTCGTCACATTGGTCGACTCGGTCCAGAGTTACACGTTCCGGACTTCGGGTGGCACTGACAATTCAGTCAACCTCGCCGCGGATAGTTTCTACACAGTAAATTTTCAGGACAACGGGTATAACAACACCAAAGCAATCTGGATGTCGACGGCAACTTCCCCTGCCGGGCTCAGCTCTGTCACCCAGTCACCACCATCCGGCTCGGTGACCGCAGGAACACCGGTGACGGTTTCCATCATCATGCCAGGTGGAAAGGCACCCCAAGTAAATGTTTATGTGCGGTACACGACTAACAATTTTGCTTCATCCTCGCTCGCATTGATCACCATGGATCCAGGCGCCTTTACTCACGGAAGTGCTGCCATCCCGGGCCAACCCGCCGGGACGCAGGTAAAGTATTATGCATTTTCTACAGTGTTTACTGACCCGACGTCAGACATTGATCTGAGGACTCTGAAATATAACAACAACAGCGGGGCAAACTACTCCTATACGATCCCATCTCCCAATTATACCATCACTCCATCCTCAGGGCCTAACGGCAGCATAAATCCCTCCACTCCTGTTATTGTTACCTCGGGTGGAAGCCAGCTCTTTACTTTCACTCCCAATGGAGGCTATTATGTCGACAGTATTCTCGTCGACAACACCTATAAGGGAGATTCCACGACTTATCAGTTCACGAATGTCACAGCGAATCACAGCATTTCGGTGAAATTCTCTCATAACGTCAACGAAACGTTTCAGGTGAATATGGGAGTCATGCGGAAGAAGGGATTCTTCCGCCCGGATTCCGGAGACATTGTCAGCGTGAACGGCTCGTTCAATGGGTTCACGCCCGCGCTGGACACTCTCACCGACCCGAATAACGACAGCATTTACACGAAGACGATTTCTATAAAAGCTGGATCGGCCATCTCCTATAAGTTCTGGAAGACATTGCGAGCCAGTCTCGACTGGGAGAATGACATCAGCAACAGAACCTACGATGTGCCGTCCGTCCCATTCTTCGACACGATCCCGGTGGCTTATTTTGACAACCAATTCCCCAACGTGAACGTGACCTTCCAGGTTTATATGGGGCTCATGCAGTTCGAGGGGAATTTCCGCCCCGATTCCGGAGATGTAGTCACGGTCCGTGGAAGCTTCAATGATTTCGGCAATTCAACCAATAATCCCGACACACTGAAAGACCCGAACCACGACAGCATCTATACGAGAACAGTTCCTATTCCCGGCAATCAGACGATCCAGTACAAATATTGGAAAACACTGCGCAACGGACAGGATTACGAGATTATCCCTCCCAATCCGTTTTTGAACAGGTCTGCGGCCCTTACGCTCCGCGATACTGTGCTTCCGGTCGCGTATTACAACAACGATAATTCAAGCACGACGACGGATCTGGGTATTGCCAAAGGATGGAATATGGTTTCAGTACCGCGGACCGTCTCCGATTCCTCGAAGACGGTGCTCTTTCCCACAGCGATCTCTCAGGCGTTCGGATATTCCGGGAGCAGCTACGTCATCGCCCCGAAACTCTTTAATTCCAAATCATACTGGCTAAAATTCGCCAGCGACACGACCGTCCAGATCACCGGCACCCCGCGTGCGATCGATTCGGCGGATCTCCAGCTGGGATGGAACATGATAGGAACGATTACAGCGCCTCTGGCCGTGGGAGGAATAACGTCGGTGCCCCCGGGACTCGTCGTGAGCAGGTATTTCGGTTACAGCCACGGCTATTCCTTCACCGATACTCTGCGGCCGGGCAAGGGGTATTGGGTCAAGTCGAACGGCACCGGCAAGCTGGTCCTGAATCAGTTCGCCGGCGCTCTCCCCCAGGCAGGTCGCGACCCTCTGGCCGATCTAGACCGACTCACAGTCCGGGATGCCCGGGGCTCGTCGCAGACTCTGTATTTCGGCGCAGGCGAAGTATCGCAAAACGATTTGCCCCCCGCGCCACTCGCCGACGCTTTCGACGCCCGATTCAGCTCGAACAGAATCGCCGAGCTCGTCAGGCCGGGTGACACTCGGCAAATCCCCATAAGAATATCGGGCGCAGCCTATCCGCTGACGATCTCTTGGATCATCAACTCCCGCGGTTCTCAAACGAGTCTCCTCGTCGGCAAAGACGTTAGACCCATGGTAAGTGAGGGATCGGTTCGGATCGGAAATCCCGACAGCGAAATCCGCCTGCTGGCCGGCCGAACGCTCCCTCCAACATTCGCGCTCGCCCAGAATTATCCGAACCCCTTCAATCCCACGACGCGGATCGACTACGACTTGCCCGAACAATCAGCGGTCGAGCTGACAGTTTTCAATATTCTCGGCGAGCGAGTTGCGGTACTGATCAGCGCTGTCCAGCCTTCGGGCTATCATTTCAGGGAGTGGGATGGACGTAACGATCAAGGACTGCCGATGTCGAGCGGCGTCTACTTTTACTCCTTGAAAGCCACAGGAATATCCCAGCCCGGCCAGTCGTTCAGCCAGGTGAAAAAAATGCTGCTGGTCCGGTAGGGGAGCTTCTTTTCGGGCGCACCCCGGGGAGTATTGTCGGGGTGCACCCTTACGCATCGATTGACATCAACCCTTACTTTCCCACAAAGCCAAATCTCATGAAGACGCGGGCCACCCCCTTCGTCCGGATGAGATCGGTTGTAGAGAGAATAATCATGTCGACTCGAGATATCCCTTGAGAAAATCAACCGATGAATTAACGGGAATAATTTCCCGGATGCATGCTTTGGCCCGCAACTTGTGGTGGAGCTGGAATCCCAGGGCGCAGGCTGTTTTCCGTGACTTCTCTCCGCTGGTCTGGGAAGCTTCCAACCATAATCCCGTCGTCGTATTGGCTCAACACTCGGAGGCAGAGCTGAGGGCACATCTCGGCGACGAGGTTTTCCGATCCCGGGTCGAAGACGTTTTGTCAGAGTTTCAGGCGTACATGCGCGACAAGAAAGTCTCTGTCTCGGAACAGAAAAAGAGGCTCGTCGCGTATTTTTGCGCAGAGTTCGGCGTGCATGAATGCCTGCCCTTCTATTCCGGGGGGCTGGGGGTATTGGCCGGCGACCATGTGAAATCAGCGAGCGATCTCGGAATCCCGTTCGTCGGCGTCGGTCTCTTCTATCGTCAGGGGTACTTCCAGCAACACATCGATCCCGGCGGGGGACAGCAGGAGAGTTATCCGACGACGGACCCGGCTGCCATACCGGTCGAGCTTGTGAGAGACGCTGCTGGAAAGGCCCTTCTCTGCACGGTGACGATCGGGACAAGCGTCGTGCACTTTCAGGGCTGGAAAATCGACGTGGGCCGCTGTCAGATATACCTCCTTGACACCGACGTTCCGGAAAACGCGGATTATTTCAGGGGTCTCACGGCCCTTGCCTACGGGGGCGACATGAATACCCGCATTCGACAGGAAATCGTGCTCGGCATCGGAGGAGTCCGATTCCTGCGGGCCATGGGTCTTTCCCCGGCAGTCTTCCATATGAACGAAGGGCATGCTGCGTTCCTCACCCTGGAATTGCTTCGAGAAGAACTTCTACGGGGCATCTCCAAGCCTCGGGCGGAGGCCGCTGCGAGGAAGAAGTGCATCTTCACCACGCATACCCCGGTCGCGGCGGGCCACGATCGATTCCCGGGGGACGTCATTGAATTCACGCTTCACCCGTTCGCGGAATGGATGAAAATCTCCATGGGAGAGCTGATGGCGTACGGGCAGCTACCGGATGCCCGCGAAAGCCCGGGATTCACCATGACCATACTTGGGCTGAAACTCTCCCGCGGGGCTAACGGCGTCAGCCAGAAACATGGAGAGATTTCCCGACTCATGTGGACGGACCTTTTCCCGGGGGTTAAGCCGCCGAAGGTTCCGATTGGGCACATTACGAACGGGGTGCACGTCCCCAGCTGGGCGTCGCCGACGACGTGGGAGTTCTGGGAACGTCACAATTCACACCGCTGGAAAGAGCATCTCAACGACCCCAAATTCTGGAGGCATGTCTCGGATCCTGAAGTAGTTTCCGACGAGGAACTATGGGCTTTGCGATATGAGCTCAGGCGCGCTCTCATCGAATTCGTGCGCTCCCGCGCCCGTCATCAGCATGCCTTCGGTGGGCCGGGAGGGGAGGAGGCCCTCTTCCATCTCCTCTCCTTCGACGCTCTGACCCTGGGGTACGCGCGGCGCTTCGCACCGTACAAACGCGCCCCTCTGCTCTTCGCTGATCCTGCCCGGGCGCAATTGCTTTTCGATGACCCTCAACGCCCGATTCAGATAATCTACGCAGGCAAGTCGCATCCGCGCGACTCTGAGGGGAAGGAGTTCATCCGCCAGGTCCTCGGCGTCACTCATCAGCACCCTTTCTTCGGAAAGGTGATTTTTCTTGAAAACTACGATATGGGAGTTGCCCGCCAGCTGATCTCAGGCTGCGATGTTTGGCTCAACACTCCACGGCGGCCCCTCGAGGCCAGCGGCACTAGCGGTCAAAAGATCTCCATCAACGGGGGACTCCATTGCAGCATTCTCGATGGCTGGTGGAACGAAGGTTTTGACAAGACGAACGGATGGGCCATCGGCGGAAAAATCGAAGACAATCTGCCGCCGGAAGAAGTGGACCGAAGAGACGCCGCCTCCCTGTATGACGTTATGGCCAATAAGATCATTCCTCTCTTTTATGACCGCGACAAGGCGGGGATTCCCCGGAAGTGGCTCGCAAGAATCCGCCATGCGATGAGGACGATAGTCCCGGTATACAATACTCATCGCATGGTTACGGAATACTCGAAAAAATATTACTTCCCAAAATAGCCGCCACAGGTAACGGGGAGTGCAGAAGTCTATCGCTCGACAATTGTCCTCCCCGGGAATAGCACGGCTTCACGAACTCGCCTCACTCGAGGGCCTCAAGCCCCTCTCAAGCCTTTGGGAATTAACGCGCTTCAGCAGTGACTTGGGGGGAATCAATGGGTCAGCAGAGCCACCGATTCGAGGTTCAGAGGGCGGCGCCCGTCTGGGAATCGAAGAAGTGCAGGCGGGAAAGATCGAAATAGAGGTTAAACTGTTTGCCGGCCTCCGGCTGGATGTCGGAGGGGATGCGCGAGACATATTGCTGCGCAGAATTGCCGAGTGTGAAATAGAGGAAAATCTCATTTCCGACCGGTTCGGTAACATCAATGGTCGCCGAGATGACTGCGCTGGAATTCTGACTTCGGCCCATGATGTGCTCCGGACGGATTCCCAGGGTTATTTCCCCCTGAAGCCGGGACTGGAGGCGCGAGCTCTCGCGGTCCTGGAGGGCCAGCCTTAAAACCTTGTCGCTGCTCTCGAACACTGTTGTTGCTTCCTTGAGAAGCCTGCCGCTGAAAAAATTCATCGTGGGGCTGCCGATGAATCCTGCCACAAACCGGTTCGCCGGCTTGTTGTAGATGGTAAGGGGGGAGTCCACCTGCTGGACCACCCCGCCTTTCATCACCACGATCCTGTCTCCCATCGACATTGCTTCGATCTGGTCGTGTGTAACATATATCATCGTCGTCTGCAGCTGCTTGTGAAGCCGCGAGATCTCGGTTCGCATCTGCACGCGAAGATTTGCGTCGAGATTGCTCAGCGGTTCATCGAAGAGGAAAACTTTGGGGCGCCGCACGATAGCGCGGCCGAGTGCTACGCGCTGTCTCTGACCTCCGGAGAGCGCTTTGGGCTTGCGATCGAGCATCTCGCCGATTCCCAGAATCTGAGCGGCCTCATGTACACGCTTCTGAATATCGGCCTTGGGGTATTTACGCATTTTCAGGCCGAAGGCGAGGTTGTCGAACACGCTCATGTGCGGGTAGAGCGCATAGTTCTGAAACACCATGGCGATGTCACGGTCTTTGGGGGGAACATCGTTCACGACGCGGGAGTCGATCAGAATCTTTCCCTCCGAAATCTCTTCCAGCCCGGCTATCATCCGCAACGTTGTCGATTTGCCGCAGCCTGACGGCCCGACGAGAACAACGAATTCCTTGTCGCTGATCGAGACATTGACGTCGTTCACCACCGCGGTGTTAGAATCAAACCGCTTTGAAACATGTTCAAGGACAACGCTGCCCATCTTGTGTGGCTTGGCCTCTGGAAGTTTTGCCTAATATACACACTCCACCGGGGATTCTCAAACGGAGGATCTTTGAGGAAAACTTCACATTTTCGCATTTTTCTACGCACTAATCACGAAATCTTTTTCTTTTTGCCGATTTCTTGACTTTCGGAGAAATAATCTCTACTTTTACTCGGTTTCCAGCGACGACAGATCACACGGTGCCGCATACGCGTTGTGACGAGTTAGCAGATCCCTCCATTCATCGTAAGAGCGGGCGTCTCTCTCCTTGCATCCCGCTGCCGCGGCTCTTGCCTTCAGCCACTCGATTGCGCTTTTCGACTCTCCAGAAGCGGGAAAAGGCCGGGCGGGGGTGAGAAAATATTCCCCGTTACCCGCATTGACCCTCCTTGCCGTCCATCTGTCATTCTCCGGCACGACCGGAAAAGTCGCCGGGAGGGTGACCGATGCAAAGACGAATGAACCGCTCGTCGGGGTGAACGTCGTCATCCCGGGAACGCCGCTGGGTGCGTCCACTGATATCGACGGGCAGTATACTATCCTCAACGTTTCGCCCAATACCTACACCCTCAAGGCTTCGCTCCTCGGGTATAATCCCGTAACCGTAAACGGAATCTCGGTATCCATTGATTTGACGACGAGGCAGGACTTTCAGCTCACCGAGACCGTTGTTGAACAAAAGGAAGTCGTCATCACCGCGGAGAGGCCCGCCATACAGAAGGACCTCACTGCAACTACTGCGATCGTCGGCAAGGACCAGATCGCGGCCCTCCCCGTGACGGAAGTCAGCCAGGTGCTCTCTCTGCAGGCCGGATTCGTGGCCGGAAGCCTCCGAGGCGGCAGGAGCGGCGAGGTCGCCTACTGGATCGACGGGGTTCCCGTCACAGACGCGTTCAATGGTAGCCAGGTGGTCGAAATCAATAAGAACCTGGTTCAGGAGATGCAGCTCGTCTCCGGAGCCTTCAACGCGGAATACGGCCAGGCGATGTCCGGGATCGTGAACATTGCCACCAAGGAGGGGGGTCCCCATTATAACGGCAGTTTCGGAGTTTATGGGGGTCAGTATGCCACCGGCAGCGATCCCAGCACCGATCCTTCGGGGCATGAAATATCGGAGCTTTTTCCCGGCCTGAATGATTTCAAGCCGACGTCCATCCGGAATGTCGAGGGCAATCTAAGCGGGCCCGTGATGGGCGAGAATCTGACTTTTTTCGCCAATGGCCGCTACATCTATTTCGACGGATGGCTCAAGGGGATCAACCGGTTCAACCCGTCAAACATTTCCTACTACGACGCGACGTCCGGCAAATTCATCCTGTACCGCGACCCGTCGGGCAGGGGGGACTCGTCCGTCGTCCCGATGAATTCGACGGAGCGGTCATACGCTCAGGGAAAGCTCACCCTGCGTGTGAGCCCGTCGATCAAGCTCACGACCGATTACATTTATGACCATGAGAAGGCGAAGGCGTATAACCGCCAGTTTTTTTATAACCCGAACGGCACCGGGAATACTTACAACACGAGCAATACCGTCATACTTCAGCTGACGCAGACCCTGGGTTCGAATACTTTCTACACTCTCGGCGCATCGTTCATCGACCGGCACATCCGGTACTATCTCCATGACCTGCAGTACAAGCCAGCGGCTGACGGGTCCGGGGATCTCTGGGAATCGTACCATCTTGACGCTCAGGGAAACGTAAACTACGACAATCCTCCGAGTTACGTACACCCCAAACTCTTCCTCACGGACGATTCATACAGTTTTTTCACAGGGGGGACCGATCTCTCCAGGTCTCGCCGTGAGACGATCACGAAGCTCGCCAAGTTCGATATCTCCAGTCAGGTGAACACCATAAATCTTGTCAAGGCCGGGGTCGAATTCCGGAAGCATCACATTTTTCTTGAGAACATACAGCTCCAGCCGGTCAAGGAGCAATCCGATATCGATCTTGTCACCTCCAGCCCCTTTATACGCACACGCATTCTTCCGCTTTCGTCGATCTATCACGACATCTACAATCATGGGCCGACCGAGTTCTCGGGATACATCCAGGACAAGCTGGAATTCAAGGATTTTATCATGAACATAGGGCTCCGGTATGACTACTTTCAGCCGGATGGAGTTGTCCTGAACGACGCCCACCCCGATCCGAATGATCCTCTTCACTACCAGTACACAGTCGACGATCCGAACATCTACAGCCCGATCCGGACAGAGCATTCGGCCGATCCCCTCGATGTCCGGCTGAAATACTGGTACAAGAAAGCCTCGCATAAGTCGCAGTTTAGCCCGCGCTTCGGCGGTTCCTTCCCCATCACCGCCACTGGTGTGGTTCACTTTTCGTACGGACATTTCTTCCAGATCCCCCGCTTTGAGAGGCTTTATGAAAACCCCGCATTCAAGATCGGGTTCGGGACGGGCAACCAGGGTATTATTGGCAACGCGGACCTTGAACCTGAACAAACCATTAACGGCGAAATCGGCCTCCAGCAGCAGCTGAGCGAGGATGTTACGGTCGATCTTACGACCTATTTGCGCGATATCCGGGGCCTCACCGGCACCCGGGCAGAGGAAATCATCGTGTTTGGCGGCTCGTCGAAATACAGCAAGTATGTGAACAGCGACTTCGGGACGGTGAAGGGGATCGTTTTCACGATCAACAAACGGTTCGCCCACGGCATTTCAGCCACGCTCGACTACACATATCAGTTTGCACGGGGGAGCGCGTCCGATCCGGCGGAGGCGCGGAATGCCCTCGCGGGCGGATCCCTGCCTGAGGTCCAGCTCACCCCCCTCGGCTGGGACCAGCGACACACTCTGAACGTGACCGCAGCGTACGATTCCAAAGTCTGGGGCATGAGCCTCATCGGGCAGTATGGCAGCGGAACGCCATATACGCCCCGGCGGTCGGCCGACATCACGACGCTTCTCACCAACAGCCAGGATAAGCCCGCCTTCTTTGATATCGACGCCCGGGCTTTTTATGCAATCCCCACCGATGCTCTGAGGCTTCTGCTGTACCTGCGCGTCTTCAACCTTCTTGACACGAGGAATGAGGTCTCAGTCTTTGACGACACCGGCCGCGCGGGCTTTACGACCGATGAAGACCATGCCTACGGGCTGAACACGCACCAGCGGGTAAATTCGATCGACCAGTGGTTCAGGGTCCCGACCAATTACTCCGAACCGCGCCGGATCGAACTGGGATTGACGGTGGAGTTCTGAATGGTGAGGAAAATCGTCATCCTCGCCCTCGCTTATGCGTCGACCTGCTTCGGCCAGAGCGGCTATCCATACCGCCGCTCGGCCGTCATGAACGGAAACCAGGTTCGAACGGTGTTTGGAAACTACGGCGTCATCGGTCAGCCTGTCGATACCCGGCCGCGGGGATCGTGGAAGAATGACAATAACGGTTACCTGGGGGATGTGAGCCCCCTGATCGGGGCCGAAGTAAAATGGCAGGGAAAGGTTTTTCACGACGTCGAGACCTGCCCCGTCGCCAGACCCACACAGCAAAACGATGTTTCGCCTGAGGGGCTTCCCTGGACTTTTGAACCTGTGAGCGGCTATTTTGCCCCCTCTCCGAATCAAAACGTCGCCATGAGCAATAACAAGAACACCTGGCCTCCTACCTGGCCGGACCAGGATCAGTCATACAACGGGGTGTGGGACGGCTATTTTGGGAAAAAGAAGAGCGCCGATCTCGAAACGTATTTCGTCATGGACGACAACAACGATCAGCGTTTCAACTTTCTTAGCAACAACATCAAGGGAGTCGCGTTCAAGCCCGATTCCACAAATCTGAGCAGGAACGGCCTCGGCCTCGAGGTCCGGGTACGGGCCTTGCAGTGGGCACAGTTCCTGGCCCAGGACAACATTTTCTGGCTGTATGAAATCCGGAATACGGGGACGACGACCTACGACCGCGCCGTTTTCGGATTCCTTGTCGGGACCTACATCGGGGTCACCGCCAGCGCCGATAACGGTGAGTACGACGACGACTGGTCGTTCTATGATGCCTATAATAACCTCACCTACACAGGGGATTTCGATCAAGATAACAGCCGGAATCCCCGCTGGGTCGGGAATGCAGACGGATTGGTCGGTTACGCCTTCCTCGAAAGCCCCGGCAATCCGTTCGACGGTATCGATAACGACGGCGACGCAGAGTCGACACCACTGGGGCGAACGGCGCCCCTCTTTACCCTTTCGGACTTTGATTCCGTCCTTGTGACACGCGGCATGAAGCTGGTTACCATCGATGACGCGTTTCGTCGCCACCTCTTCACGGTTCCGAACACGGACTCCTTCAAGGCGTGGACTCGCGGGATGACAGATTCCATCTGGCTCTACCCGGGGAAGACGAAGCTCGTTGAAGGGAATTTTCTTCCGCTCCAGCAGATCATCAATCCAAATGCCCAGGACGGAATCGATAACAACTTCAACGGGCTGATCGACGAGAACCAGTTCGTCCACTACGAGCAAGTGAAGAAGGACCGCACCGGCCGCACATTGTTCGATGTCCTCCGGCCGCTGCGGCATGTGGACTACATCGGGGGCCAGCAGAACGATTCCAACTTTGTATTCTACAGCATGATCGACGAGCGGCGCGACGATCTCAAGGACAACGACCGGAATTGGGACGCCCGATTCGATGACGTCGGCGTCGACGGCATCGGCCCCAGCGCCGTCGACTACCCGGGACCGGATTGCGGCGAGAGCGATGGGCGCCCCACGTCGGGCGCGCCCGGTTCGTACTGCTTCGACCCCGATCCGAGGCACAATAGCCGCGGCGAGCCTCATATCGACCTCACCGACGTCGGAGAGTCCGACCAGATCGGGCTCACGAATTTCTATTATTTCACTCCCGCCGGCAAGATCGTCATGGCCGACAAAGACTCCCTCTGGTCCAATCTCGCCCCGGGTTTCTTCGACATTCCGCCGTCGATGTACTACGATCCCTCCACACACCGGAGCTATCCTCTGAACGGGGAAGACGGTGATTTCATCTACGGATCGGGTTACTTCCCCCTCCTTGCAAAAGCGACGGAAAGGTTCTCCCTTGCCCTCGTCTATGGAGGCGGGAAGGGAGGGAAGGGAACTCCCTGGGATGTCGAGATCGCGGACCTGCTCAAGAACAAAAAGACGGTGCAGAAGATTTACGACGCTAACTATCAGTTTCCGCAGCCTCCGACCGCCCCCACCGTGACCGCTGTTGCAGGTGATCATCAGGTGACCATCTACTGGGACCGCGTCGCCGAATCATTCGTCGACCCTGTCCTTCGGGTGAAGAGCTTCGAGGGATACAAGGTATACAGGTCCACCGACCCCGACTTCAGCGATATTTTCACGATAACCGATGCCAACGGGTCGCCAAGGGGCTACAGGCCGGTCGCACAGTTTGACCTGAAGGATGGAGTTCAGGGATACTTCAGGGCAACGGGCGACATCTATAACGACGCGGCCGGATTCTCCTATTACCTCGGCGGCGAATCGGGGCTCGAGCATACCTATGTCGACCACGATGTGGACAACGGCAGGCGGTACTACTACGCCGTAGTTGCTTACAGCAAGGGAGATGAAGATCTGGGCGTCTATCCCGCGGAAAATACAAAATCGATAAGGCTCTCAAGCACCGGGGAGATCGACAGCAAGGACATCAATGTGATCACCGTCGTCCCTAATGCTCCGGCAGCGGGATATGCCAGACCACCGGAGGGGGTGCGGGTATCACACGCAACGGGGCCCGGGTCAGGAAACGTCTCCTACAGCATCGTGGACGAAACCAAGCTGACCGATCATCGCTATCAGCTGGAATTCCTGGACACGCAGGTCGACGGCATCGATAACAACGCAAACGGATTGATTGACGCGGCGGATTCGACGGAATGGAATCGTATAACCTCCTCTTACTCCGTGCGAGACCTTGAGGATATCCATGCCTCATTCACAAGCCTTGACACGATCAACGTCTCGCTGCCTCAAAGAAATCTCATTCCGGGGAGCGTCTCGGTTCTGCAGCAGGACATCGTGGTCGATCCTTCTCGGTATATTCTTGACCCCGTCCGGGGCACCATCCGGTCGTCCGCGCCCGGGAACCTCCCCCAGGGAGAGTATTCAATCAAATTCCAGTATTACCCCGTCTACAACAGCCCGAACCTGCAGGGGACACCCTTTCTTGTTGAAAACACCGAGGCGGACAATTTTGATGGGATTCAACTGAAGTTCAGTAATATCTGGCTGGTAAAACCCGACACGGCCTCCTGGATCGGGAGCCACCAGGGAAGCAACACCTACAAGTTCTTCTTCTCTCAAAGTTTTCCGCAGACCTTCCCGCGTATCTCCGGCTACAGGAAGCCGTCCGACTATGAACTTCGGTTTTCGGCTAACGACGTCGACACCTCGATGCCGGGCCCCATACCGTTCGATTCCCCCGTCCCCGTGAATTTCCGGATCTATAACCGCACAGACAGCACTTTCATAAAATTCCTGTTTCTGCCGGCGACGTACTACGGAAGGATATCGGGAAACTCCGAACTGATATTCATGGAAAAGAATCCACGGGGAGTCTATTCAGCCACATGGGATTTATTCTTCGTCAGTCCCGACACATCCGATCGGCTGATAAACTATACCGACGGGGATATGCTCATCCTGCGTACTCTCAAATCATTTCGCCGCGGGGATGTCTTCACCTTCCAGACTGCACCTTCTCACATCGACAACGCCCAGGCGAAATCGACGCTCGACAACGTCAAAGTCGTTCCGAACCCCTATGTGACAGCCTCGAGCTTTGAACCGCCGCTCAATCCCGGGATCACCAGCGGCAGAGGGACAAGAAAGATAGATTTCATCCATCTCCCCGCCAATTCCAGAATCAACATCTATACATCCCGTGGCGACCATATCGCTTCGTTGCGTCACGACGGCAATATTGAGGATGGAACGGTGTCCTGGAACCTTAAGACGGAAGAGAATCTCGATGTTGCTTTCGGCATCTATTTCTATGTCGTCGAATCCTCGGTCGGCACGAAGACGGGAAAAATCGCGATAATAAAATGATTTTTAGGTCAATCAGAGTGAAATGCGGCTTTCCGCTCAGGGTCTTCTGGGCAGTGCCGCTTCTTGTGACGCTTTGTTCTTCCCAATCGAAGGTGGGGACGACGGCGGCGCAGTTCCTGGGCATATCGGTCGGACCGCGCGCGATCGCCATGGGAAGCGCCTATGTGGCATCAAACGAGGATGTAACCGGTCTCTACTGGAATCCCGGAGCTTTCCAGCAGGCGGGGAAGTCTCAGATCATGTTTTCAAACTCCGAATGGCTCGTTCAGACAAAATTCCGCTGGTTCGGATTCATGTACAACCTCGGGAATGAGAATGCCCTCGGCCTCAGCCTGACACAGCTCGATTACGGGGAAGAACAGGTCACGACTGTCACTCAACCGGAGGGGACATCTGAACGCTGGTCGGCGCAGGATCTTGCCATCGCCGGGTCGTATTGCCGGCGCCTCACCGATCGGTTCTCCATGGGGGGATCGGTGAAATACATACAGCAGCGCATCTGGAACGAGTCCGCGAGCACATGGGCCTTCGATCTCGGGCTGCTGTTCGTCACGGGGTTCAACGGAATGAGGCTGGGCGTTTCCATGTCCAACTTCGGGGGCGATCTGAAGCTGGAGGGACGGGATCTTCTCCAGAGAGTCGATATTGATCCCGGGAATTCAGGGTCGAATAAAACTCTCGTGGGAGATCTTAAGACCGATTCCTGGACGCTCCCGTTGCTGTTCCGCGTCGGCGTCGCAATGGATGTGTTCAAACAGGATCTGGTGAGGGTGACCCTGGGCGGGGACGCGCTCCGGCCCAGCGATAATGACGAATCGGTAAACCTGGGCGGTGAGGTGGGCTGGAATGAAATGGTCTTTTTCCGTGGGGGATATAAGTCGGTTTTTTCCTCCGACGAGCAGGAGGGAGTCTCGCTTGGAGCGGGCGTGCGGTACAATCAGGAGGGGATAGGCTCGCTGGAGGTGAACTACGCATTCACGAAATTCGGGTCGTTTGGAAACCTGAATACGATTGCGGTCGCTATCGCATTCTGAGACGCGAGGATATCGCAAAGATGAAACGATGCTGTAACCATTCTTGTCAATTAATTAACTAAAATTCCAACAATGATGTGAGGGCATCATGAAAAGGATACTGTTACTGCTGGCATATGCCCTGCTCATCAGCGGATATTCCGGTTGGTCGGTGGCAGTTCAGGCGCAAACTCATGTGACATTCGTCCTGAATACATCGACGGTGCCGGATACCCTGCCGGTGACGGGGTCGACGGTCCAGGTCCGGGGCTCGCTAGCGCCGATCACCTGGGGCAATGATACGGTCAACAATTTGGTCCATATCGGGGGAGATTACTGGTCTAAGACGTACACGTTCCCGGCCGGCGATACTCTCCGGTATAAATATGTCATCGCGTACCAGAGCGGTGTGGGGTGGGAACAGAATGTGACTCCCGCGGACCCGGGACTTTCGGCTGACAATCGCTCAGTGATAGTACCGAACACGGACACGACGCTCGATGTCGAGTTCTGGAACAACGGGGCCAACGGCCGCGCGCAGTATTTCAGGCCGTGGAACACGCAGCCCGCGGATTCGATCAGCGTCTATTTCAGGGTGAACATGGGGGGCCCCATCGCACGCGGCACATATGAATTCGACACCAATAAAGATACTCTCGGCGTCCGGGGAGGGGCGTCCAAAGGAACCGGTGAACTCCACTGGTCGCCGACTTTCTATCTCACTAAAGAGACGCAGGCGTCGAACGGGAACGGGTATACTGTTCCACCCGGCTGGTTCTGGTCCGGAAGGGTCAGGATTCCAAAGGACAGCGTCACGGAAGGCCAGGATATTGCCTATAAATTCATCATTGGGTGGGATTGGACCAGCTCGACCGGGGGCCAGCGATCGGAACAACTCTCGGGACCCCAGTACGGCGGCGGGAACAGGCATTTCACTATCCCAGTCGGAAAGAAAGATACGACCCTGCACTGGGTATTCTTCGGCGATCAGGCGCCGATTGGCCGGGCAAACACCGACTCGGTCATCGTGACGTACCGGGCAAACCTTGCAAAAGCACTCCAATCGGGCGGATTCAGCCTGGGCGATACTCTCTACGTCCGTTCAGGCTATTTCGGGACTGGTGTTGACGGCGGGAGGAGGAAGGAGATGGTGAGGGCCGGCGGGTCGACGTATATCGCCATCGACACTGTGGTGACGAAGATCGGCGCCGTGTTTGATTATCAGTATTATGCTTTGAAGAACGCCGTTGAAATCCGCGAGAATTACTATAACTTCTTCTACAGCGGCGATCAGAGCGGGGAGGCTGAGAAACGGCAAATAATCGTTCCCGGGGGGACTTTTACTGCGTATGACAGCGCAGCCGGGATCGCTGCCTCCAACCGTCAGCCCGTCTTCCCTAACTCGCGCCCGCTGAGCCAGCCCGTTCTTGTCCGCTATGAGGTCAATATCAAGCCCGTCTTTTACCAAATCGCCAAGGGAGATACCCTCCACGACATTCAGGGCACCTTCAATATTCACTCCGGAGTGAGAGATTCCATACTCACCTGGGGGGTCTATATGAACGGACCCGCCGTCGGAGGGTGGAATAATCCGGGCGCAAGCGACTGGGATTTCGGGCTGTACAATAACCTCAACAAGCGCTTGTACGACGACGGATCCCATGGAGACCTGGTTGCGGGTGATACGGTCTTCACCAGGCTCGTCCAGGACTCACCCGATAGCTCGAGCATCGGATCCAAGGGACAAGTGGGCCAGGTCTTCAAGTTTGGCATCCGCGGCGGAGACAATGAGGGGGGAAGCGGCGGTTTTGGAAACAACCACGCGGAAAACATTGTCGACACGGACACGTCGTTTACCCTGCATAACCAGTTCGGGAGCATCAACCCGGCTTTTTACGACGGATGGGACTATAATCTCGAACGCCCTGCGACCCCGACCGGGGTGAACGATGGGAAGGGTCTCCCCGCAAAATTCGCCCTGTCCCAGAATTTCCCGAACCCGTTCAATCCGTCGACAAGGATCGAGTACACCCTCGCGTCGGAGTCGTTCGTCACGCTCAGGGTGTATAACCTCCTGGGCCAGCTCGTCGCGACGGTTGTAAACACCAAACAGCCGCCCGGCGATTACTCGGTCCGATTCAATGCATCGAAGCTCTCGAGCGGACTCTATTTCTATACGCTCACGGCCGGCCACTTCGTGAGCACGAAGAAAATGGTAATATTGAAGTAGAACCAGCTCTTCCGGAACAAGCCGGGGCGAAATGCCCCGGCCTGTTCCTTTTGCCGTCCCATATGTTCTCCTCATGCGATCAGCCCTCTTATTTCCCCTTCTCGTTGCTTCCTTAGCCAACTCGCAGTCGCCCCATGGTTCTTCTGCAAATTCCTACGTTGCCCGCGCGGGGAATATCTTCATCTCGGAATCCGAATTCCTCGAGCGATTCGAGCTTACGCCTGCGCCACACCGGCACAGGAAGCCGCAGCTTGAGCAGGAGAAACTGACCTTTCTGCTCTCGATGGTGGCCGAAAAACTCCTCACGCAGGAAGCCCTCGACATGAGGCTTGATACCATGGGCGCCATCAGAGACGATCTTCAGGAGCTTCTCAAGGAAATCTCCCGTGATGAACTCTACAAGCGGGAGATTCGCAGGCAGGTCGAGGTGTCTCCCCGCGAAGTAAGCACAGGCCTGAAACGTGTTCTGAAGGAGCTTCGCGTGCGATTCATGTTCTTTGAGGAAGCAGCGGATGCCGTATTCGCCCGGTCCCAGATTAAGAGGGGTGAAAATCTCTCCGGATTTCAGGTGGATTCATCGATGAAGGCACTCTCGGATACGGCATCTATCGTCTGGGGAGATGCCGATCCGCTGGTCGAGGATGCAGCCTATTCGCTCAAGGGAAGTGAGATTTCACCGGTAATCCATGCGGGGGGCGGATACTATATCCTCCAGCTCCTCCAGGCGCGCCCGGTGGCGTCTTCAATGCAGCCTGGCGTTCTCCGCGAAAAGGTTACTGCAAAAATACGCTCCCGGAAGGAGCGTGCGAAAGTCAGAGAATTTCTAAAGGAAACCTTGTCGGGCAAGACGGGCTTCTCGCCTCCTGTCGCCTTTAAGTATTTTGTTGAAAAACTTGCCGGAGTCTTCCGGGAACAGCCGCTCAGAGAACAGTGGACAGTGGACGGACCGACAGCCGATTCGCTCGCCCGGCTCTGTGCCGATCGACTGACGGATACTCTCATCGTCGGCGGGAGCAGGTTCTGGAGTATTGGCGAAGCCCTCGTCCGATTGCGGCTGAGCGGATTTTCCGTCAGGCGTATAGGGGAGCTTCCGCACAGGCTTTTTGATGAATTCCGTGAATGGGTCGACCGTGAACTCCTCGCCCAGGAAGCTCAGCGGCGGGGCATCGACACGTCGGCCGAGGTCAAAAAAATCATCCAACCCTGGAAGGAACAGATTCTTGCCGCCATGCTCAAGCAGCACATAGTCAACCGTGTGACGGTCAGCGACGGGGAGGTCTATTCGGTCCTCAAGGCGAGTGATTCCGTAAAAACAATCCCCGAAGTCAAAATACAAGCCCTGCACACCTCCACGCTTGAGGAAATGCGTCGCGCAGTCGACGACCTCTCGAGGGGAGAGTCGCTGACAAACGTCATCGAACAGCGGGGCGACGACCCACAGGAGCGAACGCGAAAGGGGGTGACCGATTTTTTCCCCGTCACCGATCGACCGCCCGTCGGGGAAATCGCCTGGGGTATGGAGGTTGGACAGCGGTACGGACCCATCCAGGACTCGACCGGTTATGTTCTCTTTGAACTCCGGGACAAGAAGGACGCGCTTCTCTCAGCGCGCGCGTCCGACCGCTTCAAAAAGACAAAAATGGAACTTCTCCGCGGCAAGCAGCAGCGGAAGCTCAATTTGATCCTCGCCCAGGCTGCTCGTAACCGGGGCTACGAGGTCTTCGAGGATCGATTGCGCAGAGTAGCTGTCACCCCAATCCCGATGCTCGCATTTCGATACCTTGGGTTCGGAGGGAGAATGTTCGCTGCGCCATTCGTCGACCGACAGCTTGAATGGCTGAATGTCAGTCCCGCGCCCGGTACGATCTCCCCGTAGGCCGCTCCGATGTCGCCAGGGAAACGCCTCATCTTTAGTCTGATTCCTGCTTCGATGCTGCTCGTGCTCCTCGCGGTGACGGAATTCCTTCTCCGCACATTTTCGCCGTCAACAGCCAACAAACTCGTGATCGACGTGACGCACGACGGCATCCAGTGGTATGAGACCAACAGGTCTTTTCTGAGCAAATACTTTTCCGCCAATTCTCCATCCATTCCCGAATTTAAAACAGTTTCGTTTCAGCAACGGAAGGGGAAGATTTTCCGCATATTCTGTCTGGGGGAGTCGTCGATGTTCGGGACCCCCTACGAAATGACGGCGACGATTCCCGGAATCCTCCGAAAACAGCTCCGCCACCGTTTCCCCGGCGTTGAGTTTGAAGTTATCAACCTCGGCGCTTCCGCCATTAATAGCAACGTCATCCTTGACTTCGCCCGAGCCCTGCCCGATTTGTCGCCCGATCTCATCCTCGTGTACATGGGGCATAATGAGTTCTATGGCCCGGACGGTGTCGGCGCATCGCCCTTGGAAAGGAAATTCCCCTTTCTGACGTCATGGAAATACCGGCTGAGAGAGCTGAGAATGATGGAAATCGTCCAGTCGTGGCTTCGAGCTCGTTCGTTTGGGATGGCAACAGAGGTCAACCTGATGAAACAGGTCTCGGAGGGTGCCCAGGTTCGTTCGGGGTCGGAGGAGGAAGGAAGGATTTATCGAAATTTCGAACGGAACTTTTCGGGCATACTGGAGGTTTTTAGGAGCCGGAATATTCCCGTTATCGTGAGCGATATCGCCTCCAACCTCCTTTTTCCCCCCTTCGCCTCCGATACTACGAGCCGGCCGGATAAGGAGACTCTTCCCCCTCCTCGCGCCGCGCCCGACGGGCGGGATCGGCTGGCACAATCGACGAATGCAGCGGTGCTCTACCGGGAGGGAAGGAGCGACCTTGAGTCGGGGAGATATGAGGAGGCCCGCCAGCGGCTGACCCGGGCGAGGGATTACGATCTCCTGAAATTCCGGGCACCGGAGGAGATCAACATGATCATCCGAAGCGTCTGCCGCGCCTTCCGCGTGCCTGTCGTTTCGGCTGAATCCGCACTCGCGGCCGCGAGCCCGGGAGGCGTTGCCGGGGATTCCGTTTTCTGGGAACACCTTCACCCAACGGCCTATGGATACTGGCTCATCGCTAACGCCTTTTTCTCGGAAATCACCCGCCGCAACCTGGTACCCACCGAGCGGATGCCCTCACGACCCCTACCCTTCGATCGGGACAGCCTGAGCCTTTGCTGGCTCGACCTCGCCTATGCCGACTTCTCCATCCAGCACCTCACCAGCCGGTGGCCATTCTCCGGTTATCACCGGGATCCCCTCGTTCTGGGACAAATGGCTGACGAGACCGAGCGGGCCGTCGTCTCTGACGTGTATCGGCGGGTGATAGCGTGGGACGAAGGATGTTACAGAAGCGCTGCCGCGTTCTGGAAGGAAGGAAAAGTCCGGGACGCGCTGACAACCTATGAAGCCCTTCTCGAGGAAAATCCCTATAATTTCTATGCGCACTACCTCGCGGGGAATCTGCTCAACACGACCGGGGACCAGCAGAAGGCCCGGGCACACTATGAAATCTCCGTTCTGTCAAACCCTGATTACCCGAATTCACGCCTCGATCTCGGCCTCATTCTCGTCAACGAGGGGTTGTTCGACAAAGGGATTCTTCAGCTCGACACCCTGCTTATGCTCGCGGTTTCCCCGGAAATGAAGGCGAATGCATATTATGGGCTGGCCGCGGCCTATGCAAATAAGAACGACACCAGGGAGGCTCTCAGGGAGATCGAAAGGGCGATTCAGATCGCGCCTCACTATGAAGACGCCCTAAAGCTCCGGTCGCAGATCCGGGAAAGTGAACCGCACCGCTGACCGGCGCTAACCATTCAGTTTCTGGAGAAGGATGACGGCGGGACGGTAGTCCGGTTTGATTCTGAGTACACGCAAGAGCTCGGAAATCGCTTCCTTTTTCATGTCAGCCCGGGAATAGGCCAGTGCAAGGAGGTACCCATTCTCGACCCGCTCGGCAGGTTCCTGTGGAAAACCCGACATCTGCTCATAATAGCCGGCAGCCGCTTTCGGATCGCCGCCATTCAGGGAGATATCACCGAGGGCGCGGTAAGCGAGAATGGTGGGCGATACCTTCAGCGAACCAAGCAGCACGGTTCGGAGATCATCAAACCTTTTCTCGTTGAGAAGAATCTCCGCCAGTTTCTGATAATACCGGACATCCATCGTGGGAAACTGGTCGATGATGACCCGGTATTCGCCCTCGGCCATTCCTTCCTCCTTCCGACCGAGGTAATAATCTGCGGCAGCCTCATGCGCACGGATCCACGGCCACTTTCCCCTGGTCACCTGTTCGACGATCTGGCCGAGAGTGTCGCCCGATTTGACCGCATCCACAGTCGGAATCTGCGACTTAAACGGCCAGCCCGCAGTGAGAATTTCGGTCCGCCGCCGGGCTATGCGCTCATCGAGCTC
The DNA here is from genome assembly GCA_964410105.1 of uncultured Chlorobiaceae bacterium. Taxonomy (GTDB): domain Bacteria; phylum Bacteroidota; class Ignavibacteria; order UBA10030; family SZUA-254; genus CAYPFY01. The sequence continues at coordinate 207,491 of CAYPFY010000001.1, read as the reverse complement.
GGTGAGACTCCGTTCCTGCCATAATCGCTCATCGGGAATCGTATCGCGCCGGGCCCATTCATCACGCGGGGCAAGATATCCGCGGCTCCGCATGACCCGGGCAAACTCCCTGGCCATCAGGAAGTAGCCCCGGGAATTAGGGTGCAAATGCTCGAGGATGAGCTCCTTCCCGATGATGGAGTCGGGCGAGGAGGACGCCAGCGCCGCTTCGATGTCCGCCACATCAAACGCCCGGCCGTCTGATGCGGACCTGATCGCCTCATTGAAATCGGTGCTGCACCTGAACCGGAGCTGGTCGTTGTCACGAGCGGATCGATACTCTTCGAGGGCGGCCCGTTTTCGGCCGGCGGAATCGAGACAGGTGGCAAGCAGATAATGGCCGTCTGCCCTCCCTGGATCGAGTGCCACGGCCTTTTGCGCCTCGGCGAGCGCAAGGGCAGGCTGATTCTGCCGATCGAGGTGAGTGCAGGCTTCGTAATGCCGGCGGAATTCCGCCCGCGACTCAGGGACCGTAGCGTCGCCGTCAACAGAGATAAAAGGCGTCTGATCCCGAAGATTCGATGCCTGCGTCCCCAGAATGACCGGCACATCCTTTGACGAGGCGACTTCCTTAAGATCGGCGAGATTTGCCCTGAAGTTGGCGAGGCAGTTTCGATAGTCATCACCTCCGAGCGGAACATACTTTCCGCGGGCGAGAGTTTCCATGAGTGTGCCGCCAGTTTCCGATGACCCCCCGGACCCGGCGATTTTTGCGTAAACTTCCCGGAGCAGGAGAAATGTTTTCAGATGAATGAGTTTCAAATAGGTCAGGGTGAGCCAGCGAGGGCTCCCCAAATTCTCGTGCGAAGAATACCCCAGGGCGCCGTAGAACTCATTGTGCCCGTCGTAAACGATGAACAAGTCGGGCTCAAATTCCATGAGCGATTTCGCCATGTCCAGGACTGTGAAGCTGTTCGTTGCCGTCATACCCACATTGATGACCTCAATCTGTTTTTCGGGGAAAATCCGGCGGATCCTGTTTCTCAGAAAAGTTGAGAAAGAGCCGTTGTACCAGTAGGGGTAGCCAACGGTCGTGGAGCCTCCGAGGCAGAAGATGCGGTATACCCCTTGAGGCTTCGGCATGGAAAAGTATGTGGGAGAAAGACTTGCAGAGAATTGATAATGAGTAAAATACCGGTATTTAACATCGGAATTCATCACCCTGACAGAGCGCCCGTTAATGACCTCGGTCGTGAACAGGGAAAGATCCGGGCCGTAGCTGAAAAGTCGGAGCGAACCTTCCAGGCCAACCAGGACGATGATCGGGAAGAATAGCGTGATGACATAAAAAAGAGGCTTACGTCCCCCTTTTTTGCGAAGCGATGCAGAGCTATTCACTGTATGGAAGTGCAGGGGTTTCACCGAATATAGAAAAATTCACCAAAAATTGCGGGAAATTGCATTTCTACCTCCTTTTCGTTACCATGACTCATCGGCCGTGAAGACGAGATTTGTTACCCTCCTTACTGTCAGTTGCCTTACTTTTCCCAGGGCGATTGCCCAAGACTCCTTTCCCCACTGGGTCGAAGACGCGGTTTTTTACCAGATATTTCCTGAACGATTCGCTAACGGAGACTCAACCAATGATCCGCCGGGGGTGGAGCAGTGGGGAGGAAAGCCGGCTTATAATAACTATTTTGGCGGCGATCTCAAGGGAATAATCGATCATCTCGATTATCTCCAGAAACTCGGGATCAATGCGCTCTACCTTAACCCGATCTTCGTCTCCCCGACAAATCATAAGTACCATACGGTCGATTACTTAAAGATTGACCCGCATTTCGGGGATGAGGCAACTTTCACCCGGTTGCTCACCGAGTGCCACAACCGGCACATGCATGTCGTGATCGACGGGGTGTTCAACCACACGGGAAGGGGCTTTTTTGCGTTCGACGACATCATTAAGAACGAGAAAAATTCACGCTACCTGCGCTGGTATGACGTCCACGGCTTCCCGGTGGGACCGGCCAGCAAGCCAAACTATGAGGCGTGGTGGGGTTTGGGGGATTTGCCCAAACTGATGACGAACAATCCGGAGGTGCGCAAGTACCTCTTCGACGCCACTCGCTTCTGGACCTCAAAGGGACTCGACGGATGGCGGCTTGACGTGCCCAACGAGATTTCGCATGACTTCTGGATCGAGTGGCGCAAGCTGGTCAAGGGGATAAGACCCGACGCTTACATTGTTGGAGAGATTTGGGACGACGCGTCTCCCTGGCTCAAGGGGGACCAGTTCGATGCCGTCATGAATTACAGATTCCGGGGAGCATGTGTTGGATACTTTGCGCTCGGAAATACGAATGCCGCACAATTCGATTCGATACTCTCCGCGACCAGGAAGAGCTCGCCGGGGCGCACGCCCTATGTAATGCAAAACCTCATCGGAAGTCATGACACGGAGCGGTTCCTGACCCTGTGCGGCGGCGACGTTTCCCGCCTGAAGCTCGCGGCGCTCATCCAGATGACCTACGTGGGGGCTCCGATGGTTTATTACGGAGATGAGATAGGAATGGAAGGGGGGAAGGACCCCGATTGCCGCAAGACGATGAACTGGGATTCGACCCGATGGAACAACGACCTCTGGCGCTGGTATCAGAAGATGATCTCGGTTCGGAACAGCTATCCCGTCTTCCGGAGGGGGGCGATCTCCCGACTTCTGGCTGAGTCATCCACCAATGTGTTCGGGTTCATGCGTGAAGACGACTCTCTTCGGGCGGCGGTCTTGGTAAACCCATCTGATAGTGACCGGAGGATCCCGGGCACGCTCCTTGCGCAGGCGGGGAATCGCTGGTTCGACATTCTGGCCCGGAAACCGATCGGAGCGGGGGATATTACGTTACCATCCCGTTCCGGGCTAGTCCTTATTTCGACGAAAGGCATGTGAATGCGATACCTCGCCCTCCTTCTCGTTTCGGCAATCCCCGTTCTGGCCCAGGACAGCGTCGATGTAACATTTCGTTACACGATCGCCGGGAAAACGGGCATCTCTCTCCCCGGAGAATTCAACGGTTGGAATAACACGGCCTGGCCAATGACGAATGCCGGGGGTAACCTGTACATTCGAACCGCGCGGCTCCGGGTGGGCGGTAACCCATCGCCCCCTCCCAGCGGGATACCGGGCGCGTGGCAGTTCAAGTTCTACTACTCCGGCGCCAGCCCCTGGCCGAACGACCCGCTCGACCACCATGTCAATAACAGGGATAATGACAATTCGTACATAATCGTCAAAGACCCAACCATTTATCAGCTCCTCCCGAACCAGCGGGACCCGATCGTCAACAGCTCTACCCCCACTGTCTCAGCATACATATTCCCCAAGCAGGGTTCGAGCGTCGATACGTCGTCAGTGGCCATCCAGATCGACGGGACGCTCTACCCCGGTCTCGGCCAGCATTATAACTTTATCACTCAGCAGTTCACCTACGCCGTTACCCTCCCGAACGGCAACCATACCTTGATCCTCTACGCTGGGACGAACTCCGATACGACGACATTCACATCCCGCGGAGGTTTTGTCCAGTTGCAGAATCAGTCTCCGTTTACGACAGTGAAGTCCCAATGGACCCTCAACGGGATCGTCGATGATAGCATCGCCACATCAGTTCGCATCGTCAGAAACGGCGTCGACACCTTCACGACGAGCGTCACGAACACGGCGTTCTCGGCATCCGTCGCGCTCGCCGAGGGGGCCAATTCATTCATTGCCCTGGCCGATTCGTCTGGGTCTACCAAAATCTCATCACCTGTGTCGTTCATCCGAAAAGTCAATCACAATCCGCTCGCCGCGATTACGCTCGGCGACACCTCGGGGGGCGTCATCACGCTGAGCGGCATTTCGAGCGCAGATCCCGACTCGGGCCAGACTGCAAATCTTGGGTATCAATGGTCGGCCGATCCGGGGAATCCCTCGGCGACGCCCGGAGTGCAGGGAGCGGTGACGCGCGACGTGAGTTTTGTGCGGCCTGCCGCCGAGGGGGAGTACTTTTTCACACTGATCGCGTCCGACCCGGACGGCCACCGGGACACGGCACGAGCGTTTTTTAGGGTGAATCCGGACAATTCCGTCGACGGCCCGTCGGGTGAGACCAATCCGTCATGGGCCCGCTCCGCCAGAATATACTTTCTGTTCCCCAAGGCCGTCTCTCAGTCGGGAACTCTCAGCGCGGCCGCGCTCCGCCTCCCGGTCATCCGGGACATGGGATTCAGCGTCATCTGGCTTATGCCCGTCATGAAAAACGCCTTCCCGATCGACAATAATTTCGGAACCGGTTACAACATCGTGGATTTCTATACGGTCGCCCCGGAGTATGGCACGAACCAGGATCTGAAGAATTTCGTCGATCAGGCCCACTCCCTCGGGTTGAAGATCATCCTCGACATCACCCCCAATCACTCGAGCCGATTCCACCCCTGGTCCTCCGATGCGCATACCTACAAGATGAATTCGGTTTACTGGAACTGGTACGAGCATGCTGAGATCACCGCAAACACGAACGGGCTGGGAGACTGCCTCGATGCCGACGGCTTCAACTATTACTGCGGTTTCAGCGATCAACTGCTGAATCTCAACTGGAAGGACGCCGACCTGCAGGCCGAGATGATAAAGATTCTCACCTACTGGATCGCCACATCCGGAGTTGACGGTTATCGGTTCGACGTGTACTGGGGACCCCACCGGCGCTACGGGGAGGCATTCATGGGATCCCCGGTCCGCAACGCCCTCAAGCATATCAAGCCGGATATTCTACTACTCGCCGAAGACGATGGGACAGGGGGAGGAAGTGAAGTCATTTATGCCGACAATGTCTCATCGGGCGTACACGGCGGGGTGGATGCGGCGTATGATTTCAAGCTCTACTTCAGCGACGTGAGAAACTTTGGATTCTCCCCCTCCGCCATGAACAATCTGCATACCGATCTCGATAACGGCGGCTTCTATCCGGGCGCCAATTCCCTTTTCATGAGATTCCTTGAATCTCAGGATGAGGACCGGATTTATTACTACAACAACTCTCCATCGACTTACTACGATCCTACTCCGTCGGTGGCATTTCAGAAGACCCTCCCCATGGCGAGCGTGATTTTCACGTCACCCGGAATCCCGATGGTCTGGAACGGCCAGGAAGTCGGATGGGGTTATGGGATCCCGGGATCCAGGGAGGCACGAAGCCGGAGCGTGATCGACTGGAATTATCAGGGAAAGGCAATTCTCGCGCCGGCCTATCAGCGGCTCGCAAATATCCGGGGACAATTCCCGGCTTTCAGGCAACACAAACCGGATACCAATCATGACGGGCACGTCGACAGCCAGGACGCACCGGATTTCGTTCGCGTCGCCTCCTCCAATGCCAGCGTTTATTCCTTTCTCCGTCCGTGGCGGGACCAGAACGGACTAAGCGTCGTGAATTTCAGCGGCGCCACGCAGCCCTGCGTGCTGAACCTTCTGGCGACCGGCGCGCTGACATTTTCCGGGGGGGTGCAGCCGGGCTCATCCTATTACCTGAACGATCTCTCGTCGAATACGAGCGTCTCCCTGCTCGGATCCACCCTCGATTCGGTGGGCGTCTCGCTTCCTCCTTACGGAGCCGCAGTCTTTACTGTTTCGGCGACTCTCGACTCGGTGATCATCTCCAACCCTGTCTCTGCCGTACAGGAGGGGCGTCACCGTCCGGAGAAATTTGTGCTTGCGCAGAATTTTCCTAACCCGTTCAATCCTTCGACATCGGTATCCTATTCGGTCCCGATCCGGTCGGCGGTTCGCCTGAGAGTTTTTGACGCTCTGGGGCGGGAAGTCGCGACGCTGGCTGGCGGCGTCCATCAGCCGGGGACCTACGTCGCGCGCTGGACGCCCGCAAATGGGGTCGCAAGCGGAGTCTATTTCTGCCGCATGGAAACGGAAAGGGGGAGCATCGTCAATAAGATGCTCCTTCTCCGGTAGCAACTGATTCAGAACAGGGTGTAGATAAAGGGAGCCAGGGCGGATCCCTGCGTCAGGACTACCACCAGGCCGAGCAGCACGAGAATAAGGATGATCGGCCCCAGCCACCACTTCTTTCTCTCCCGCATGAATGCCCACAACTCTTCGAATATGGAAAGCCGGGACCTGATGTCACGCAGCCATTTCATACGGCCCTCCGGGATGACATCGTTCAGTCGAGTTGATAGACTTTTTGACGGCTTTCATCTCGCTGAAGGGTTTTCAGGTGTTTTTTGTCGATGAGATACGAGCCCATGGCAAGAAAATCCATCTCGGTATTGGCGAAACACGCATAAGCATCGGCGGGGGAGCAGACGATTGGTTCCCCCCGGATATTGAACGAGGTATTGATGACGAGAGGGCACCCGGTCTGTCGTTCGAATTCCGCCAGGAGATCATAGAAGAGCTCGTGCTGATCTCTGCTGATCGTCTGCAGCCGGGCGGAGCCGTCCACATGAGTGACGGCGGGGACCTCAATCCGACGGGAACTTTTAACCGGCGCGACGAAAAGCATATAAGGGCTCGGTCTGTCGAACTCAAAAAAATCACTCAATCGTTCCTCGAGAATCGCGGGCGCGAACGGGCGAAAGCTTTCCCTGAACTTGATCTTGAGATTCACTCTCTGCCAGTTTTCCGGGTTGCGCGCGTCCGCGAGGATGCTCCGGCTCCCAAGGGCCCTCGGCCCGTATTCCATCCGTCCCTGAAACCAGCCGACTACGTTCTGGTCTGAGATCAACCGGGCAACAATTTCGAGCATCTCGCTCCGCCCGAGGCGCTGATAGGGCGCGTCGATTGAGTCGAGGAAACGGGAAATCTCGGAATCATCGTACGAGGGGCCGAGGAACGCATCCTTCATTTGCGGACCTCGCTCCTGGCCAAGGATAGAGTTGTGAATGTAATATGCCGCGCCCACGGCTCCCCCGGCGTCCCCGGCGGCCGGCTGTATGAAGATTTTCTGGAACTGCGACAGTGTGAGAACCCGGCTGTTGGCAACGCAGTTCAGAGCCACGCCCCCCGCCATGCAAAGATTCTTCAAGCCGGTCTCCCTGTGGACATGATTCGCTATTGCGAGAACGGCGTCGTCTGTGACTTTCTGCAGGCTTGCAGCAACATCTTTATGGAATTGGGTCAGCTCAGATTCGGGTTCGCGCCGCGGGTGGCCGAAAAGCCGCTCGAACGACCGTCCGGTCATCCTGAGGGCACGGTCATAGGTGAAGAACTTCATGCTCAAGCGAAAACTCCCGTCTGCCTTGAGGTCGATGAGATTCTCTCTGATCAATCCCTCGTAGAGCGGCCTCCCATAAGGCGCCAGGCCCATCACCTTGTATTCGGCACTGTTGACGCGGAATCCCAGATAATATGTGAATGCCGAGTAAAAAAGGCCGAGGGAGTGGGGGAAACGGATGGTCCTCAGCAGCCGGATTTCCGAACCCTTCCCGAATCCGAAGGTCGTCGTGTCCCATTCTCCTACGCCGTCGAGAGTGATGATGGCGGCGGACTCGAAGGGGGAAACAAAAAAAGCGCTCGCGGCATGCGACATATGATGTTCGGCGAAGAAGACCGGGCCCTCGTACCCGAGCTCCCTCCTCAGGGTTTGGGGTATCCACATCTTTTCATTGATCCAGACGGGCATCGCCTTCAGAAATGAAAGATAGCTGAAGGGCCAGGTCGCAATATATGTCTGGAGCATCCGATCGAACTTGGTGAGCGGTTTGTCATAGAATCCCACATAGTCAACATCGCCAATTCCCATCTTTCCTTCTCGCAAACAGAACTGGACTGCATTGGTCGGGAAACCGGCATCGTGACGTTTTCGGGTAAACCGCTCCTCATGAGCGGCAGCGACGAGTCTGCCGTCGCGGACAAGCGCGGCCGCCGCGTCGTGATAATAGCAGGAGATTCCCAGAATGTTCATCTAGAACTGATGCCTGGCTTGTTCGGGGGTGTTTGCGATCGCATCCTTCTCGGCCCAGTAGCTTTCGGACGAGCCGGGTTTTCGAAGGAGCGGATCCTTACGCAATAATCTGAGGATAAGGGCGGGAATACCGAGAATCACGAAGTAGAACACCGTCAGGAGGAGGCGGGCGTTGAGCCAGCCGAGAGCGCGGGCGAACGCCATCCACCATTTTTTTACATTCCTGAGAGCTGTTACCATAACCTCTTCCCTGAATCAATTGTGAATATAGCAAACGACGAGTCCTCAGTCAATTTTGCATTTCAGACGGATTTAGACTACTTTATGCCGTCGAGAATGGCAAACGAATCGAACGCCTGCCCCTAATCCGCACCTCGCTTCTCACGATGACCGCCGACCCGCTTACGAAACTGATTAAAGATTTCCGGGAGAGATGTAAACCATGCCTGGCGGAAAAGTATACGTATTCAATCCCGGGGCTCTGGCTGGGGAAGGGCGCTGATCCCGTTCGGGTCAATCCATGCGAGATCGTGTTGCACGCGCTCGATGATATTATGAGAAGGCCCGACAAGCGGCCAAAGAGGGGAGGTGATTGGACGCGCGAGGCGGTCATCTACAACCTCTTCGTACGGGCAACCTGTGCGTTTGATCACGACCGGAACGGGGAACTCGACCTGCCCGTCAACAGGGAGGGATGGAGGGAGACGGGGACATTCCTCAAAGCCCTCGTCATGCTCCCCTATATACAATCCCTCGGCACAAACGTGATCCATCTTCTCCCTATAACCGCCATCGGCTCCGACGGCAACAAGGGCAACCTCGGATCCCCCTATGCCATCAGGAATCCCTATCGGCTGGATGACTCGTTGTGTGAACCGAAGATAGGGCTAGGTGCTGAGAAGGAGTTTTCGCTCTTCGTCAATGCGGCACACCGGCTGGGGATGAGAGTCGTCGTCGAATTTGTCTTCAGAACCTCTTCGAAGGATTCGGATTGGATCACCGAGCACCCCGACTGGTTTTACTGGATCAGGGAGTCGGTCAAGGATCGGCCCCCAGGCTCTCACGACGACACACAGTATGGAAACCCGCTGTTTACGCCGGAGGAGTTAAGGGGCATTCTCCGCGCAGTTGAGGGGGAGAATAATTCATCGCTCCCCCCGCCGCATGAAGTTTACCGTAAAATGTTTGCCAGGCCGCCGTCGAAAGTTTTCATGAGGAACAGGCGATACGTCGGGGATTCCGACGGCATTCACGTACGGATCCCCGGAGCCTTTGCCGACTGGCCCCCAGACGACACCCAGCCTCCGTGGGGGGATGTCACCTATCTGCGGCTCTATGATCATCCCGACTTTAATTATATCGCCTATAACACGATCAGGATGTACGATAGACGTCTTGCAATTAAAAAAAACATCAATAAACCCCTTTGGGAAAAGATTGCCGAGATCATTCCTCACTACCAGCATGAATTCGGCATCGACGGCGTCATGATCGACATGGGCCATGCCCTTCCGATGGACCTCAAGCATGAGATGATCCGGAGGGCCCGCAGTTTCGACCCGGACTTCGCCTTCTGGGACGAGAACTTCGCTGTAACGGACAAAAGCGTCAGCGAGGGATACAATGCCGTCATAGGGTACCAGTGGAGCGACCAGCACCATCCTGAAAAATTCCGGGCAATGCTCCGGCGATTCTCAACTGAAGGGTTCCCAGTCCCTTTTTTTGCGACGCCTGAGAGCCATAATACCCCGCGAGCCGCAGCCAGGGACGGCGGCCTCATTTACTCGCGTTATGCCTGGGCGGTCGGGAATTTTATCCCTGCGATCCCGTTTATCCACTCGGGATTCGAGATTGGTGAAAAACAGCCGATCAACACTGGGCTCGACTTCACGCGGGAGGAGCTTAAGCGCTACCCCTCGGAAAGACTCCCCTTATTCAGCGCCAGCGCCTACGACTGGACCGTTTCCGAGACTCTTATCCCCTGGATCAAACGAGTCTCGGAACTCAGAAGGAGGCACCTCGCTCTCATCATCGACAGATCCCCCGGGTCATTCCAATGGATTGAAACGGGATCCGAGGGGACCATCGCTTTCATGCGACATTCCCCGGCGAAAGGGAAGCTTCTCATCTGCGCCAACCAGAATATGCACGCGCCGTCCGATTTCACGATCCCTCTTGGGGGAACCGGAAAGATGCGGGACGTGCTATCCCGCCGCACATTCTCGGTTTCCGGTGGGATGCTGCATCTGTCGCTCGGACCCGGGGATGTGGTAGTGATCGAGCCATGACAAGGCTGAGACTTATATCCCTGGTTCTGGCCGTTGCCGGCTGCTCCCCCAGGGTGGATTCTCACCGCGTCGTGATTTGGCACCAGTTGCGGGTCGATGAAAGAGTCGTCCTCGAGGATCAGATGAAGGCCTACATGGCGGCTCACCCCGGAATTCATCTGGAGGCGATCTACAAGGAGACGGAAGAGCTCCGCTCGGGATTTATCATCGCCGCGATAGCGGGCCAGGGGCCCGATCTTGTCTACGGGCCGTCGGACCAGGTGGGTCCTTTTCAGGTCATGGGCATCATCAAGCCGCTCGAGCAGCGTTTTCCCTCCCGGTGGCTCCAGAAGTTCAATCCCAAGGCGCTCACCTGGTATAAAGGGCATCTCTACCAGATCGCCGACAAGCTGGGCAACCATCTCGCACTTGTGTACAACAGGAAGTACCTGCAGCGGCCGCCAGAAACCGACGAAGAGCTCGTCGAGATCGGGAAGAAACAGACCGTGACCTCGTCAGACGGAACGGTCGAAAGATACGGCCTCGTCTGGAACTATACGGAGCCCTTTTTCTTCATCCCGTTCATGAGTGGATTCGGCGGGTGGGTCATGGACTCAAGCGGGGCGCCGACTCTGAATAACCGGGGGGTGGTCGACGGGCTGAAATTCCTGCGCGATCTCCGCGACCAGTACCGGATCATCCCGCGCGAGGCCGATTACAACGTTGCCGATGCGCTCTTCAAAGACGGAAAGGCGGCCATGATCATTAATGGCGATTGGTCGTGGTCCGGCTACAGGAAGTCGGGGATCGATATCGGAATAGCCCCGCTTCCCAGGATTGTGAAGACGGGTCTCTGGTGTGCGCCCATGGTCTCCCCCAAGGGGTTTTCGGTCAACCGAAACGTTCCCGACGAGAAGATGCCTCTGATCGAGGATGTCCTGGATTATCTGCTTTCGCCCGAGCGCCAGCTCGAGACCGCACGGGCGCTCGCGACCATGCCCACGCGGGAAGAGCTTTACTCCGACCCCTTCATACAAAACGATGAAATCCTGAAGAACTCCCGCCTCCAGATCGAGCGCGGGCGGCCGATGCCGGTCGTCCCCGAGCTGCGGGCCATCTGGGATGCGATGAGGCCGAGCTACCAGGCTGTCCTGGGAGGCGCAAAAACTCCGGAACGCGCCGCGGAAGATATGCAGCGGCTGGCGCTCCAGAAGATTGCGGAGATGAACGAGTGAGGGAGAGGAATCAACGGAAGCTTTTCATTGCGGCCTTCGCCGCGCCGGCATTCCTTATTCTTGCGGGGGTGGTGTTCTATCCCTTCATTTACAATGTGGTGATTTCCTTCTCAAACATGAACCTCCGCCATATCGCCGACTGGCATCTCGTAGGCCCGCGGCAATACGTCAAGGTGTTCGCCGAGCAATCGGAACAGAACTTTTATGCCATTTTTGCCAAGACCGTGATCTGGACGGCGGCGAACGTGTTCTTTCATGTTTTCCTCGGGGTTTTCCTTGCGCTTCTCCTTAACCAGAAAATTCGCGGCCGTTCCATTTACCGCACGTTCCTCATTCTCCCGTGGGCCATCCCGCAATACATCGTCGCGCTCACATGGCGCGGCATGTTCAACTACGAGTACGGCTCCATCAACCTCGTCATCACCCGATATCTCCACCTTCCTGCGGTGGAGTGGCTGAAGAACCCCACGGAGGCCTTCCTTGCCTGTATCCTCACCAACGTCTGGCTGGGATTCCCCTTCATGATGGTTGTCGCTCTCGGGGCCCTGCAGAGCATTCCCCATGAGTTATACGAGGCGGCCGACATCGACGGCGCGACCTGGTACCATAAATTGAGAAACATTACGATCCCCCTGATCCGTCCGGTCATGATCCCTGCGATTACGCTCGGGATCGTCTGGACATTCAATAATCTGAACATCATCTGGCTGGTGAGCAACGGGGGCGAACCATCGGACGGCACTCACATCCTGGTCTCCTTCGTCTATAAGGCAGCGTTCAACCTCTACAGGTTCGGGTTCGCGGCGGCCCTCTCGATGGTGATCTTCTTTATTCTCCTCCTGATCACGCTTACGTTCATGCGAAAATCCCGGGCAACAGAGCCGGCATATTAGCGCGATGGCCTCAATGAATAAGAGAAAGCCCGTCGTCAGAATCGCCGTTCATCTCACGCTGATCCTTTTTTCGGTGATCGCCGTCTACCCGGTGCTCCAGGTGCTCACCATATCGCTGCGGCCATCGGACAAGCTCCTCTCGACCTCCCTTGAAATCATCCCCGCGGGGGCGACCCTTGGTTCGTATATCAAACTCTTCACCGAGCAGCCATTTCTTCTCTGGCTCCGGAACAGCCTCGCCGTCTCCCTCACGGTCACGATGACCGGAGTCGTGATTGCATCGATGGCAGGCTATGTTTTTTCCCGTTTCACATTCGTCGGGAAAAAGATCGGCCTTCTCAGCCTGCTTCTTACGCAGATGTTTCCCGCCACGATGCTCCTTCTCCCTCTGTATATCATGCTCATCTACCTCGGTCTGATCAACACGTTTTCAGGGATCGTCATCACGTACACGGCGACCGCGCTGCCCTTCTGCATCTGGACCATGAAAGGCTATTACGATACGATCCCGGGGAGCCTGGAGGAGGCAGCCCGGATCGACGGATGCAATCAGCTGCAGGCCTTCACAAAGGTGATACTGCCGCTTGCCGCCCCCGCCCTGGTCATCACCGGACTCTTCTCCTTTATGACGGCGTGGGCCGAATACATCGTGGCTGCACAAATCCTGCAGGATACGCAGCTCTGGACCCTCCCCCTGGGGCTGAAATCGTTCGAGTCCAATATGTCGACCGAGTGGGGACTCTACGGCGCGGCGTCGCTCATCGTCATGATCCCGGTCGTGATTCTCTTCCTGTTCCTCAGCAGGTGGCTCGTATCGGGATTGACGCTCGGAAGCGTCAAGGGATAGGGTTTAGCGGGAGAAAAAATACTCGAGGATGCCTGACAGCCTGCTCCGCCAGTTGGTCCAGTTGTGTCCTTCGGGGAACTCCTCGTAGCAGATACGGGCGCCTCTTTCCTGTAACATTTTCCTTACAAGCCGCGCTTCGATCTCGGTGTCGTTGATTGTCCCGGTCTGAATGTAGGCGTTCACGCTCGTCGTCCGGAGGGAGTCGAGGAGCCTCACGAGGGAGCCTCCGGCCTGGAGGTAGGACGGGGATTGAGCGGCATAGTTCAGCACGAAGTGAGGACGGGAGAGGGCTGCGAAAGTGGCGATCAACCCCCCCATTGAGGCTCCGAGAATCACCCTCCCTCCGCTGTCATCCGTCACTCCGTACGACCGTTCGATAAGAGGGGCGACTTCCTTTTCAAGAAAGTCGAGGTATGCAGCGTTCGGGGAGTATTCGCTCAAACGCATGTTGCCTGACGGGTCGTGAAGATCCGTCCGGGGATCGACGAAGACCCCAACCACGGGCCGGATCCTCCCCGCCGAAATCAGGTTGTCGAGGACGATGTTCATCTTTCCGATCGAGAGATACTCGCCCCCGTCCGTGACATAGATGACCGGAAGGCGTCCCGGGGACTTCTCGGCTGGCGTATAAACGAATACGGGATGCGTTCTCCTGAGGAAGCGACTCTCGAGCCAGAGCGTATCGATCTTACCCCTCGGTATGCCTGAATTCTCCTGGTCGATGCTCGTGGGCCGGTATCCGGGCATCCGCAGATCGGAATTCTCGCCAAAACCTCCCATCGCCCTCCGCTGGTTGAGCGGATCGAGCATCCATGTGCTGTCCACCCAGATTTTGTATTCCACCCTTGCGTTCATGGGAACGCTGTCTGTATGATAAAACAGGTCAGTGCCCTCGACATGCTCCATGTGGGCCCTCGAAGGGGTCCAGCGGTTCAGTTCCCCGGGCACGGCGACCACACGACCCTGGCCCCTATAGAGGAAGGTGACCCTATTATCTTCCACGATGGGGACAGCGTGACGGGAGAGAAAATCGTCAATCAGACGTGCCTTCGCCCCCCCATCGCCGAGCGACTTCAGCGTACCGAGAAACTCCTTGAAAGACTGAGGGTAGGCCATGGTACAAAGGAAAACAAGAAGCGCCGCCAGTATTGTTCCTGGAAGGGGTAACGGCTGTCCGCGCCGTTGCGCTCGAGCGCCCAGCTCGCAGGGTTTTTGAGACACGTAATCGAACAGGTTCACGGTTGATCCTTTCGGCCGCGGTTGCTGAGAGTTGGTTCGAGGCCCCACCGCCATTCGGCTATAAATCGTCGTGGCGGAAGAGCTCGCCCGGGCGTGCTCCTAACGTAACCAGTTCGCGTGAATTCTGCAATTTTCCCCTCTTTTTCCTGAGCTCAAAATGCTCCTTGAGCCGTTCAAGGTTGTATCCGAAAGGGGAGAGGAGCGTTTCGATGGCCTTCAGCAGCAGTTCCGTATATTTTTCGATATCATACCCGTCGTCGAGCCGGTAGGTGAGCAGGCTTTTCGCCTTTTGCGGCTCGTCCTTCCCGGTCTGATCGATGATGACATACTCGATAGTCTCGCCCGGTTTGACACGGACGCCATACTGAAGCAGTTCTTTAACGACCATGGCATTAAGGCTTTTATTGGCATATTCTTCCGCTTCCTTTTGAACCCGTCGTCGCAGGACAAGTTCATGGGGATTGACCCGGCCACGACGTAATTCCTGGATGTAGAATGCGGCTTCCTTCAGGAGGTCGGGCACTGCCTTCCTGACCTCCTGGGCATCCTTTGCTCCGGAGAGGAGGATGAGGAGATTTTTTTGCATCTCCTTGATATAGGCCGGGACATCCTTCCTGCGCGCTTCAATTCCGCGCATTTTGCTCTCCCCGTGCCGGTACCAGCCGACATATTTGCCGGCAGTCGGGATGCCCGGATCAAGCTTTGAGCTGGGGAACAGAATCCAGTTATATATCCCTTCGAGCGAAATATTTACTTTCACCGCCGCTCGAATCTGTTCGCATAACCATCTGTAGTCATCATCGGTTGCGCCGCTTTTCTTCAACCACAGGCAATCGATGATCGCATGGACAAGATGGTAGCCGTTGCTCTCGGCGATTTCCTTTGCGGTCAATAGCGCCTCGCGGGAAAATGCATTGACCGCTTCATGTGCCTCGATCCGCCCGAAACGCGCATTTTTATACCCGAGGTATCCAAAACAGGTGACAAGCATCCATTTGAGCGCGTTTTGCCTCCGGTCATATTTCTCATAATCGATGCGCGTCTTTGCCATATTTCGCTGTGACTTATAATAGGCGCGTTTTTCAATGACCGGCTTCAGCGTGATAGGGACGATCCCCCGCCGTTTTTCGCAAATTGTATAATGAAGCTCCGGCACTTTGCCATTCCGGCAGCAGCTGCAGTTCACCGTTTCCGGGCTGATGTTCTGCGTCTCCATGAGGCTCGGGTACATGCTTGCGAAATCAAGTTCTGCGACATTTTCGTGATACCCCAGCTCCGGCAGGAAGACGAGCCCTCCCCGGTCGCTCAGGAGCAGATCCTCTGCGGTCTTAAAATCTTCCCCTTCTTTCTTCTCGGCGGGGATAAGGATGTCGTTCCGGTAGGCATAGCTCATCTGCATGCTCGCCAGGCCCGTCCCGATCGAGGAGCGGGATTGTTTCTGCATCGGAATCTGCGCGAGCCGGGCGACCTCAATATTGCCGTCGAGGTCCGTTTCGCCCAAAAAACTGTTCTCCGAATCGATATGCCACCGCCCTGCGAGCATGAAGGACGCGTCACGATGAATGACCTGCCCGTATGTCCAATAGCTCCGCTCCTTTGTGGTCATATAGGGATGCGTCTGGTCCCGGTTCAGGAGCAGGGGGACGCGGTATTTCTCGGATGCTCCCGCAATGGCCGGGAAGAGCGTCGCATCCCCCCATGCGGTGATGACGACGTCGGGATCGTACTGATAAAGATGCCAGTTGAATGCTTCCAGCGCCTCGACAGGGTCGTTCTGCTCGAGACTATAACTCTTCCCCTCGTACGATATCTCCAGCTGAAGTTTCCTGAAAAACTTTGTCCCCCCGTTTCCGACCCTCATCACCCTGAGGGGAGGGATGTCATAGACGATGGCGTCGAAGGAATCGTCGAGAAAGAGATTGTCAAGCATTCCATTCACGATCGTGAAGCGGCAGCGGGCAAGCGGGAAGACGCGTTTCTCGTAGAGGTACATCTGCGCGAGAGGGATATTGCTGTTATAGAAGGCAAAATGGGGAAAAAATTTCTGGAGGGAACGGACGCAGGGATCGCGCTCGAGGGGGTCATGCACCGTCACCTGGACGACCTCGCAGTCATCGCCGCTGAAGAGCTCACGCTTCCTGCTTCGGGAGACCGTCGCCGGCAGATTCAGTCTCCCGATGAGCACCGGCACCCTTTTGCTGTCCGCTGGATCAAGCCGGAGATAGAACGAGGGTCGAAAGGGATCGAAGCAGTGCCGCGCGGCGCCGTTCTTGTCAAGCAGCCACACCACCATCCCGCGCCGGACAGGATAGGCGTCGAAGAACCAGCCGTCGACCTGTTCGCTCATGAGCGGACTTCCTCCATGCGGAGACGCGCCTCCAGCTGCTTGATCCTGGTGTATTGGTCGAGCAGCATGGCCATAAAAATGGTTTCGAGGGGAACCTCCCGGGCGATGAACGCGCCCGCCGCCAGATGGATCTTCGGCGCCCGCCACATTTCGTCGAACAGCTGCTGCTGCTCCCTGCGGAGCCCCCGGCGAAATTTGTTCCACACCTCCTTGTGCTGGTCGATGATCAGCGTGAAGGTGTCGTTATTGCGTCCCATGTGGATCCTCTTCCAAAAAGCGCGTCGCCGCCCTTTCCTCGATGAGCCGCGACCCGTCCGATCTCAGGATACGCTCGGCCGCTTCGTAAAGAATCGGAAACAGCGTCTCTTTGCCCGGCGGAGGATCGCTCACTTTCCCGTTCGCAATGAGGACGGGGATATCCTTCCTCGCCACGCCGCGAAGAGTTTCCAGGATCCGCCGGAGGCTTTGACGGCACTCGGCGGGCTTCACCTGCTCATCATAGTAGGTGTCGAGAAGACCGAGGATGATCACGCTGTCGCAGCGTGTCCGCGCGATGAAATGGGGGAGCTTTGTTGTGATCGCCGCCTCGGTCTGAAACGCCGTGAACGAGCGCGTGATGTATGTCTGCCGGAGCAGGGCCCGCGGGGAAAGGGCAAGCATGTGAGCGATGCGGGAAAGCGTGTAGCTGTTGAATTTCGTCCCGCAATCGATCACGGCGAACGGCCGGCGCGTGGCGCTCCCGAGGAGAAGGCCGAGGAGAATGTCCGAAGGGCCGTGGAGCAGGGACAGAAGCGCCGGGCGCCTGCCGAATTTTTCCGCAATTCCCTCCAGTCCGATCACCGACTGAAGCCCATCCGCGCGGTGGAAACTCATGGGGAGCGAGAGATTGTCACAGCTCATGATACGACATAATTGTCATATTGTCAAGAGGGCATATGTAAAAAATGTCGTCTGCGCGACGCTCTCCACCCGCACCCCCACACACACCCCGCAAAGGGGGGATTAGGCTTGCGGATCGGCCGATTTCTTATTATATTTCACCACTTCGGATCTGACCCGCCGCCCTTTTTTTCTGAGCCCGTAGCTCAGCTGGTAGAGCAACGCCCTTTTAAGGCGTGGGTCGTGCGTTCGAATCGCACCGGGCTCACCGGAAAGCACGCTCATGCGCGAGTGGTGGAACTGGCAGACACACCATCTTGAGGGGGTGGCGCCCGTAAGGGCATGCGAGTTCAAGTCTCGCCTCGCGCACACTTGGAAAGGAAATTGTTGACTTTTTCGAGCGCAATTCCTATCTTTCGGCGCATGCGGAAGGCCCCGATATCCCTCATCCTCTGCTCGCTTGCGGCGCTCCTGGTGGTGGCCGCGGCGACAGCCCGGGCAGATGTGATCAAGTCCGGCTCCCTCCAGGCGTCCAGCGACGGCGTCAATGTGACGATTCGCTGGGCAACAGAAGATGAATCGAACGTCGTGAGGTTTGAGGTGCAGCGCAGCTCCGGCACCACCGGAGATTTTGCCACCATCGGCGACCCGCTTTATCCCAAGGGGCCATCTCTCTACGAGTTCGTCGATCACTCGGCGTTCATGCGCACCACCACGATTTACCAGTACCGCGTGATGATTTTCTTCGCCAACGATCCCCGCGGGACCCCGTCGCAGGTCCTGACGGTTTCCCATACCGTCTCCGGCGTGCGCCGGACATGGGGCAGCATCAAGTCGCTCTTCCGCTGACTCCGGGAATCTTCGGCACCGGAGAGCGACGCTTATCGCTCTTTTTTTTTACCCTGCTCGGATGGTCGTGAAGAAACGGCTCGTTCTCGCCTCCCGCTCCCCCCGGCGACAGGCTCTCCTCCGGCAGCTGGGCCTCATGTTCGACGTGGTGGAAAGCGGCGTCCTGGAAACTTTCGATGACGGAAAATCCCCCGAGGAAAACGTGAAGAGCGTGGCCCGGCAAAAGGCTTCGGCGGTTGCGCGCGGCCTTTCGGATGCGATCGTCATCGGCGCCGATACGACCGTGGTCCTCGACGGGGCCCTGTTCGGGAAGCCTGCCGACGAGAAAGAGGCCGCCGGGATGCTCAGGAAACTGAGCGGCCGCACGCACGAGGTCTTCACCGGCTTCGCCCTCATCGACCGGCCTTCCGGCCGCTCGGTCACCTCGGCCGAGGTCACTCGGGTAACGTTTCGGACCCTTTCCGATTCCGAAATCGACGACTACGTTCGATCCGGGTCCCCGATGGATAAGGCCGGGGCCTACGGGATACAGGACGACTACGGAGCCGTCTTCGTCAGCAGGATCGACGGCTGCTTTTACAACGTCGTGGGGTTTCCCCTCACGAACTTTTATCTGACGATGTCAGCCTTTCAGGAACAACTCGATTAATCCTATGGGTCAGAAAATCCGGGTCCTCATTGCCAAGGTTGGTCTCGACGGCCACGATCGGGGAGCGAAGGTGATTGCCGCCGCCCTCCGGGATGCGGGGATGGAAGTGATTTACACAGGATTGAGAAAAACTCCGGAAATGATCGTCGAGGCGGCCCTCCAGGAGGATGCCGACGCGATCGGCATCAGCCTCCTGAGCGGGGCGCACATGACGATTTTTCCCCGCGTCATCTCCCTTATGAAGGAAAAAGGCCTGAGCGACGTGCTCCTGTTCGGCGGCGGTATCATTCCCGCCCAGGATATCGATGCGCTGAAAGCGATGGGGGTCGGTGAGCTTTTTACGCCCGGCGCCTCGACGATAGACATCGTGGCTTACATCAGATCATGGGCCCAGGCAAACCGACCCGTCTCCCGCGGCTGATTTCCTACTGAACGTGCTGATCGAGCCAGATTTTTGGCTCGATCCGTTCCTCGGCCGGCTCCTCCGGGCGATCCAGCTGAAGCGTCTGAATCTTTATCCCCGCGGGCGAAAACCCGAAAAGATCGTCGACCGAGAAAATTGCGTGAAAATCCCGCGCCGTGAAGAAGGGCTCGAATTTTTTTGAGAACTCGTCGAGCCTCCGGAGATAGTAGGCAATATTCTCATCCGGGTCGCTCGGGTTCCATTCCTCGGCAAGCTTGCAATTCTCAAACCCCCGGATGTTCACATCCGCTCCCGTGATGTAATACGTGATCTTGTCGCCCGGTTTCCAGTCCAGCCCCGCCGCGAGGGCGACTTCATAACTTGCGGCCCGGTTTCTCGCCTGGAGCTCGACCGCGGACGAATAATCCCCGGCTGTTTCTTTGAGAGTCTCCGTCCGGGAGAAATCCCCGACGGCGAGCTTGCGACCCGCAATATCCCGGTGAAGGCTCGCGTAAAGCTCATGCAGGGCCGCGATGTTTCCGTTGAGAATCCGGTCGATACAGGCCTGGATGAAATTCCTCCCGAATTTTTCGATGTTGCGCGAGATGAGCGACGATCCCTTGATCCGGATCCGGTCGTCATAGCCGAGGAGGGCGTAGTTTTTCATCTTGTAGCTGAGCATCTTCTTGAACCGGCCGTTGATCAGAAGGGTGATCCCCTTCGGGAGGGGAAGTTTTTCCACAAATTCCCTTTCCGCCTTCTCCGTTCTTACAGCGGGAGGGGGAACGAAGAAAATCCCGTCGGTGTCCACCTCGGCCACCTTTCCTCCCCGGATTCCGATCTCCTCAATCAGCTGCCTCAAAAGCATCTGGCCCCGCCGTGTGACCGCATCGGCCGCTTCCATATCGTTGAAAAGCCCCCGGCTATAGCCCAGATATCCGTAAAACGAGTTGATGAGAATTTTGAATGAGGACTGCATCGCATCATGCCGGAAGATTTCCGGCCGATCGGTCGACTCCTTCATCCTGCGCTTCGCCTCCAGCCGCATCCGCGTGAGATTCTCGAGCAGGGAGGTGAATATCCCGAGCGATTCCCTCGCCGGGGCGATCTTGTCGGCGATCATGATCGACGGATAGAGCGATTCCACGTCGGCGTCGACCACCGGACCCAGGACCCCCGTATAGAAGATATCGGCGTATCCCCCGGATGTCTGCATCCCAGGCTCGGGCTGCGGGACAGAATGCTTCTGCCTCACATATTCACGGAGCAGGAGGGACTCGATTTTCGCAGCCGAGCCCATCCGGGCCGCCGTCCCGAAGTTATACGGGATCATCTGCGTAACATAAAACGTGCTCGGCGAGAGATGCTCGCTCAGCTGGCGGGTCTCCCGGACATCATCCAGGGCGTAGCGGACGAGCAGATCTGGCTCGTTATCCCAGTACCAGGAGATGCGGTCGGGCCTGAGGTAGAGCCCGTCTTCGCGCGCGAAACCGAAGTGCTTCGCCGCATACTTCAGCCCGTAGGACTCAAGAGTGCGCTTCGAAACGTCATAGGCCTGCAGCAGCAGCCAGGTGTCGACAATGTGGCGTCCCGGGATTTCATGGGCGCTGTATTCGATGGCCCTCTCCGCAAACGATGTGCGGGAATCAAACGACCGGGGAGCGGAGCCGTCGCGTCCGAAGGCGGGCTCCACGCCGTGCAGCTCGCATCTCTTCAGGATATAGGGAAGATCAAAATTGTAAATATTATGCCCCTCGATGACGTCCGGATCCTTCTCACGGATCACGGCGATGAGTTTTTCGAGCATCTCCTTTTCGGTGAGCTCCCTGCCGGTGATGGCTTCTTCCCACCCCCGGCTGTCCGAAAGGGCGATCACGGTTATCCTGTCCTCCGGCCTCTCGGCGTTGCTGAAGCCCCGGGGATTTTTCGGGGAATAGGTCTCGATATCGAGCTGGAGCCGATGAACGTCGCCGAAATCCATCCCCTTGAAGAGCGTCCTCCCCGTCTCGAGCAGGAACTGAGACACGGCATCGGGCCGGAGATGGAGAAATGGAAGTTCGGCGAAGCTTTCGACGGAGGTGGAGGTTTCCGATTCGTAACGGCTGAGCATGTGGCGGACGGCATCCCACATATCGGACCATCCGTTGAAGGCGCAGATGTGGTTGAAGTGGTTCTCGCCCGAGAGCTTCTTCACCCAGTGACGGGGGGCGAATCCCTCAAGGTAGCTGGGGGTTGAGACGAAAAAAAAGGGGTAAAAGTTCTCGTCTGTGGAGGTTATGCCTCCGTTCACCCGGCGGAAATAAAGGCGCATGAGCCTGTCGCCGACAGGCTGGACCGCGACAAGATTCTCCTCCCCGTTCGATCCGTAAAGGAGGGGGTTCATTCATTTTTTCCGTGCCAGGAAGGGCTCCAGGAGATCGATCGGCACAGGGAACAGGATCGTGGAGTTTTTGTCGGCCGCCACCTCGGTGAGCGTCTGGAGGAACCGGAGCTGGAGGGCGACAGGGTTCGCGGAGATGACGGCCGCGGCATCCGACAGCTTCTGGCTGGCCTGGAATTCGCCGTCGGCATGCACGATCTTCGCCCGACGCTCCCGCTCCGCTTCCGCCTGCTTCGCCATGGCACGCTGCATCTCGATCGGGAGGTCGATCTGCTTGACCTCGACGTTCGATACCTTGATCCCCCAGGGCTCGGTATGCTCGTCGATGATTTCCTGCAGCTCCTGGTTGATTTTATCCCGCTGGGAAAGAAGCTCGTCGAGCTCCGACTGCCCCAGAATGCTCCTCAAAGTGGTCTGGGAGAGTTGCGAGGTGGCGAACAGGAAATTCTCCACTTCCACGATCGATTTTTCGGGGTTCACGACCCGGAAATAAACGACCGCATTCACCTTTATGGAGACGTTGTCTTTGGTGATCACATCCTGCGGCGGAACGTCGAGGACGACCGTCCGGAGGCTGACCTTGACGATACGATCCACGATCGGGATCAGGAATATGATCCCGGGGCCCTTGGCGCCGATCAGGCGGCCGAGCCGGAAAATCACCCCCCGCTCGTACTCCCTCAGCACCCGGATCGCGTTGGAGAGGATGATCACTGCGAAAAGGACCGCCACGAAAAGAATTGCCGAAAAAATCTGCATGTCGACCTCCATATTATGTGTCAAGTCTCCGGACTTCAAGGGTGAGATTATCGAGCCCCGTCGTCCGGACCCGAGCGCCTTTCGGCAGGCTCCCGTCGAGGCTCCTTGCCCTCCAGATCTCGCCGTGGATCTTGATCTGCCCCTCGGGGTTCAGATCCGTCACCGCCTCGCCGGTCTGGTCGATGATCCCCTCGATGCCGGTGGTCGGTTTGCGACGCTGCGCGCGCACTCCCATCCCGATGGCGAAGATGAAGAAGGCCGCCGTGAACGCGACCACGATGAGGATCAGTTTCCAGGAGATCGCTACGACGTCGAACTGCGTCTCCCCGCGAACGAGCATCAGTGACCCGATGCCGAGGGAGGCGATCCCCCCGACGGTCAGAACCCCGTGGCTCGCAAGTTTCAGGTCGAGGACAAAAAGAACGATCGAGAAAATGATCAGCGCCAGGCCCGCGTAATTTATCGGAAGGGTGTGGAAGGAATAGAATGCGATGATCAGGCTGATCACGCCCACGATTCCGGGCAGGATCGAGCCGGGGTTATAAAGCTCAAAAAGAAGGCCGTAAAAGCCGAGCATCATGAAAATATAGGCGATGTTTGGGTCGCTCAGGATGTCGAGCACGCGCTGCTGGAATGTTTTTTCGAATTTTACGACCTCCGCTCCCCGCGTGTGGAGGGTGATGGTACCCTGAGGGGTGGTAACGGTTTTTCCGTCGGCGAATGAGATCAGTTCGCCCAGATTCGCGGCGACCGTGTCGATGACATGCTTCTTGAGCGCTTCGGTCTCGGTGATGGACAAGCTCCTCCGGACGGCGTCCTCTGCCCACCTGACGTTCCGGTTCCTCCTCTCGCTGATCGTCCTGATGAAGGCCGCGGCGTCGTTGGTCACCTTGCCCATCATCACCGAATCCTGGCCCCCTTCTCCGATGGTGACCGGGTGTGCGGCGCCGATGTTCGTGCCCGGAGCCATCACGGCCAGATGGGCGGCCAGCGTGACGAAGACCCCTGCGGAGGCGGCCTGGGAGCCCGACGGGGACACATAGACGACTATCGGCAGCGGGGAGGTCAAAAAATCGGAAACGATTACACGGGTCGATTTGAGGAGCCCGCCGGGTGTATTCAGCTGGATGATGAGACACTGCGCGTGCGCCGCGGCGGCGGCGTCGATCGATTCGTGGATATAGTCCGACGTCGCAGGGTTAATTGCCCCATCGATTGTGATCACGTGGATGGGCTTCGTCTGGGCGGTGGTGGCGAGGTTCGCGCCGGCGAGGACACAGCATGCGAGCTGGAACGCAATAAATCTCACAGGGAGAAGGAATTGTTGGGGGTCAACCGTTAAAGTACGGAAAAATCTCTCCTCTGGCAAATAATCGCTCTTTTCGCACAAGGCAGGCGAAAACGGACGACGGGCGGGGGAGCGGAAAGGGAGAGATTCGAACTCTCGGTACCCTTTCGGGTACACACGCTCTCCAGGCGTGCCAGTTAAACCACTCCTGCACCTTTCCGGGGCTACAATATACTCCAATTCAGGGGGAAATACAACGAAAAGTAAAACGCCCAGGTCGGGGGCTTGCCTGGGCGTTTCTTCTAAATCTGCCGATGCCCATAGGGACTAGGCACGAGCAGAATGACGTGCATTATCTTAAAGAAAACTTTGAATAGTGTCAAGAGGCGAATTATTAGAATTTTCTAATAATGATTTTTAAGTCATTCTTAATCTTACCTTTTGTTTTTCGCCGAGGAATACGGTATATTCACCCGTTCCCCGCATTCACTCACGAGTACCAATCGCACATGTCGTAGGATGATACAGCGCTTTTTCTGGATCTCTTGCATCCTCATCTCGGCAAGCGTCCAGGGAACCTCACCGGCAGCAGCAGCAGACGATCCGCTCGGTTTACGAAAAATTTTTGACGATGTCGAAGGCATGTTCACGTCGGTCGGCAAGATCGGCCTGACCATCACGAACTTCGGAACGATCGGAACGCGCAATGCGTTCTGGCCCAACCAGCCCTCGTGCGAGTATCCGATCGGTTCCCGAATCGAGCACATCTACCAGGGAGGACTCTGGGTCGGAGCCCAGAGAAGGGGGCAGCTCCTCGTCACGACCGGCGCAAGCGACCGCTCCAGCCGCTCCTCCACGCAACCGCTCATCGACGGATTTGAATTCAACACCCCGCTCGGCGGGGGCATCCTCGAGCTCTCGACTCTCTCCGACGACCGCCCGGCCGGGGCCCAGTCGACTCAGCTCGCCGTCAGCCACCAAGATTTTGTGTGCGATTACTACGACCGGTTCACCGTCATTCCCTCCACCGGCGATTCAATACAGAACCATACGCCGCTGGGGATACGCGTTCACCAGGAGAGTTATGCCTGGGACTTCTCCGCCGCCGATTTTTTCGTCATCCTGCGGTATCAGGTCTTCAACGAGAATGCGGTCGACACTCTCGATTCGGTCTATGTCGGCCTCTGGTACGATGGGGTCGTTCGCAATACCTTTCTGGTGCGCCCCGGGACGACCGGATACTTCGATTACACGGGGGAGGGTTACGATTCCACGCAGAGGATGGCGTACTCCTTCGACTTCAGCGGGGTCCCCGATCCGCCCCCTGCCGACAGCTATCTCGGCGTAAAACTGCTCGGGACGACTCCGCTGCCGACGAGCGTCGATTCCCTCGCAGATCTTCATCGCAATACTTATTATAACGCGTGGGGTTTCAGGCAAAACGACCCGAACGCGCTCTGGTACGCCGCGCCGAACGCCGATTACGATCCCGTCCCCTTTTTCAGCAGGTACTCGCGGATGACGCAGTCGATGCCGCAGCCCTACATCGACGCGCTGCGCGTGAACCCGCGGAACGTCACGAATCTTCTCTCGACGGGGCCCTTCACCCGACTCGGCCCGGGCGATTCGGTCGAAGTCGTCTATGCGGTCATCTGCGCGAAGAAATTCGGTTCGTTACCCGCCAGGATGGACACTCCCGATCAGAGAAAAACTCTTTACGAGCACGCGGTCAGGGCGCAGCAGACCTATGACGGGGAAGATGCGAACGGGAACGACAGGCTTGACCCGGGCGAGGATATCGCCCGCCGCGATTCCGTCTCCCCGACGCAGGTCGGGCTCCGGTACGAACCAGACGGCAGGATCACGCGCTATCTCCTCCCCGCTCCTCCCCACAGGCCGAAATCGCGCGCCGTCGTCGAAAACCAGTCCGTCGTCCTCTACTGGGATAAGACCTCCGCCGAAGAATCGATCGACCCCGTTTCGGGAAAGAAAGATTTTGAGGGTTACAGGATTTACCGGTCGAACGCGGGGGAAGATTTCCTGGACCATGCGAATTTTTTGTCGAATATCCCGCTCGTCGGCGAGTTCGACCGCGCCGATGACAGCATCGGATATAACACCGGATTCGGACAGATTCTTCTCGATTCCGCCAAGACTTTTCCCGGCGATACCGTCCAGTACTGGTACCGTTTTCCCCCAAAGGGAACTTCGGCGACGAATCTCAACGGTTGGCAGTACCTTTACGCCGTATCGGCATTCGACACCGACACGCTCGAGAGCGCGAAGTCTTTTCACCGGGCGATACCGGGAACCGTGCCTGTGGCCGACAAATCGACCCCCGTCGGCGTCTATCCCAATCCCTATTATGTCAATGCTTACTGGGATGGATCGCGTGAGCGGCTCCGAAAAATCTATTTCTACAATCTTCCGTCCCGGTGCGAAATACGGATCTATACTCTTGCCGGCGATGTGGTCGCGATCCTTGACCACGACGCATCGACATACGCCGGAGAGGGGATCGACTGGTTCAAGGAATTCGGCGACCGTTCGACTCAGGCCGAGTTCGCCGGCGGCGAGCATGCCTGGAACCTGATCACGCGCTTTGACCAGGCAGTTGCCACGGGACTCTACCTCTTCACGGTCGAAGACAAAGCGACACATGATGTCAAACGGGGCAAATTCATGGTCGTGAAATGAGATTTTTCGCCGTCATCGCCATCGCCCTCATTGCAGCGTCGTGCACCAAGGAAATTCCGGACGTTTTCAGGCAAAACGTCCCCCCGAAATCCTTTCTCTGGCTCTTCCCCGATTCGACCGTCTCCGAAGGGATCAGCAAGCAGCATCTCCATTGGTGGGGGGAAGATCCGGACGGCACCGTGAAGGGTTTCCTGTTCGCATCGGGAAAAATCCTCGACTCCACGGGAAAGCTTCTCGATACCGTCGGATACAGCTGGCGAACCGGCAACGACACTCTGATCGCGTTCCCTCTTGTGAAGGAGAGGGATACGTTTCAGGTCGCCGTGCGTGCGGTCGACAATACGTTCCTTGAGACGCTGCCCGAGACCCTGAAGCCCGTCGTGCGGCTGAGTCCGAGCCCTTACTGGGACAAGAACGCCGACGGCATCTACGATGCCGGCGATGTTCCCCTCGGGTCTCTTGCACGGGCGGTGGATACCGGTTCGGCGCGGCTCCAACTTCCTGTTCTGAACCAGCCCCCGAGCGTCGTTTTCGCTCCGAATCCGAACGACCCCTCCGTCACGATGCAGCAGCCGGAAACGACTTTCACGGCCGCCACGTTCGCATGGGTGGGAAGCGATCCGGATGGAGACCAGACGATTGCCGCCTATGAGATCGCGCTCAATGACACAACAGACCCGTCGCGCCGCTTCACGGTACGCTCGACAGTCCAACTCGTCTCTCTCATCGTCCCCCGCACCCGCAGCGACACCCTTTCGGGCGTCACCGAGGTGAGCGCCGACGTCTACAGCGGGACCTATTTCACCGGCCGGTATCCACTGGGGGCAATCACGCACCTCCGGTTGAATGCCCTGAACACGTTTTATGTCCGCGCCCGGGACATCGCAGGGGACGTGAGCCCCTTCAAGGGGCTCCCCGATCCGAACGCCCTCCCGCTGAAACGATGGTTCGTGAAACAGCCTCTGAGCAAGGCGCTCATCGTCGACGATTATATACTCGCCGATCGGGATGCGGCTCTCTCGATACTCAGAAATGCTCTCGGTCAGTCAGGGTATCCGTCCGCGGAGGTTCTCGATGTCGGTCGGGGTCTCTCCTCCGAGGATAAGAGGGACAATAAGCCCGGGATCATGGTGCCGCCGTTCGTGGACCCGGCACTTGTCAACACCCTGCACCTCTTCGATCTCGTTCTCTGGTACACCGACCCCTTTCCGAGCCTGGGGGTCGCACGCGAACCGCTCCATTATTTTGTCCAGGATGGAACGCATCCCGGCAAAGTCATTTATTCGACGATGTTCGAGACCTCGAACGACCCCCGAGGGGCGCTCACCGATTTTGCCCCCCTCGACAGCATCAGTTCGGTGGATCTCTCCTCCGCGAACCCTCTCCTGCCGAGGCCGGGAGACACGCGCATTCAGCAGGGGTTCCGGCTCTATCCGGACTCTTCCGCCCCCGGCGGGATATATCCGGAACTACAATTTACGCTCGATCCCAACCCGCAGCGATCCTACTCTCTTTTCATGCGCCCCGCTTATAAGCGGCCTGATGCGCGGTATATTTACCATATCCAGAAGGATACGCGTCCGACCATCCGTTACGCCCTCACTCCCACGCTTTTTGATCTGAACGCCGTGACGTCCCAGGGCCAGCAGCTCTGGGCATGCGGTGAGCAGGGAACCATCATCGCGTCCCCGGACGGGGGCCTCTCGTGGAAACGTCAGAAATCCGGCGCAACGACGGCGCTCTACGGGATTCACTTCCTCTCGCCGACTCACGGCTGGATCGTCGGGGAGAACGCCACGATTCTCGAGACGACTGACGGCGGGGCAAGCTGGATCAACCGCTCGCGGGTGGAACAGAAGGATCTTTATGGAGTCGCATTCCCCTCGTCGTCAGTCGGGATAGCGGTGGGCGAAAACGGAATCCTCATTCGCACGGCCGATGGCGGAAGGAACTGGGGACCCACGGGCTTCCGCACCTCAAAATCGATCCGCGCAATCGATTTCATCGATGCGAATTCCCTCGTTGCCGTCGGCGACAGCGGGCTCACCATCCGGTCGACAGATGCGGGATCGTCCTGGCGCACCGTTCTTCTGCCAAGTGCCCCTCGTCTGAATTCCGTCCGGTACATCGACAATACGACTCTGGTGGCGGCAGCCAGTTCGCGGGCAATCTTCCGGTCGACCGATGGGGGGGATACATGGATCCTGCAGCAAAATCTCCCGGCGGCCGAGCTGCGCTCGATCGCCCGGGTTGACGACCTCAATGCCTGGGCCGCCGGCGGGAACGGATATATCGTCCACACAAGCGACAAGGGACAGACCTGGGTCTCTCAACTCGGTCCTTTTACCAACTACCGGACACTGAATTCCCTTGCCTCGGGTTCGTCGGATGTCTGGGCAGCGGGGACCGGGGGCATCGTCCTCCATACGTCGGATGGCATATCTTGGGCATTCCAGCCTCCCGATGACATTAATGTAGGAATCCTCGGAATGCCCGATGTGCACGGAAAGCTGAGCTTCGTCTTCCTCGGGCTGCCTCTCCATCTCCTTGACGGTCCGGCCGGCACCGGGGGCGCAGGGACGATCGTACCCTTCCTCCAGTATGTGATACACCGGGAGTTCGGGTTATGAAAATCCCGGCAATTCTCAAAACTCTTGCGGTTGGGGCCTTCTGCCTCGCGCAGCTGCAGGCGCAATCGACGAAGGGGATCATCAAGGGAAAGATCATCGACGCCAAAACAGCGGAGGCCCTTCCGAGCGCGAACGTGACAGTCAAGGGAACCTACTACGGGGCCGTCTCGGGCATCGACGGCACATTCACTATCACGGGGGTGAATCCCGGGACTTATACTGTCGAAGTGACTCTGCTCGGATACAAAACCGTCCAGTTCACCGCCTATAAGGTAAGCCCGGGTGAACCGTCGGCCCTCGATGTCAAACTCGATGAGACGGTCCTGAGCCTGGGACAGGAGGTCGTCATAATAGGAGAGAAGCCGCTTTTTAATATCGAAGAGACTCAGAGCGCGCGCACCATGGGCAGCGAGGATATCAAAGCGGCGGCCGTTCAGAGCGTGAAGGACGTGGTCGCCCTCCAGACGGGAGTTGTCCAGTCGGATAACGAGATCCACATCAGGGGAGGGAGGACGTATGAGAACGCGTATCTCCTCGACGGCATCTCGGTCCAGGACCCGCTCGGCGGCACCGGGTTCGGACTGCAGCTCAGCCCGGCCGCGATTCAGGAAGTTGAGGTCATCACGGGCGGCTATAACGCGGAATACGGACAGGCGACATCCGGCGTGGTCAACATCACCACAAAGGAGGGGAGCAAGAATTTCAACGGGTCGCTGGGCTATAAGCGGGATCATTTCGGATTCAACGAAAACTCACGGTCCAATGCCAACACCGATATCTATGAGATGAGCCTGAGCGGACCCGAGCCGATTACATCCTATCTCCTCCCAAGCGTCGGGGCATCTGTCCCGGGAGGGGTCAGCTTTTTCGGTACCTTTTACGCAAATCTCTCCGACGGGTATTCACGGTGGATCGAAAGCATACTGAGCGGGCGGCCTGTAGGGTATGAGGTCCGGGTCCCGAGCAAATTGTTCTCCTCTCTTCTTGACGGCACGTCGTCCCTTTCTCCGCGGAGGTCGAACAGCTGGTCCTGGCTCACGAAGCTGACGTGGCGACCTTCATCGATCATAAAAATCTCGTACGCCTACTCCCAGTCTATAGTCATAGACCAGAACTCTCAGACGGTCCAGGCTACCCTTGAAAGGGTAGAACCGAACCCCGGCTACCAGTATGAGTTCAAGAATATCCCCGACAGCGCAAACACCTTCACGCAGAGGAATATTCAGCATTCCGTTTCCCTCACGCATACGTTGAGCCCTTCGACATTTTATGAACTCAAGCTGAGCCGCTATACGGCTCACGTCCGAGGGGACGCGAACGGGAAGGGGTACAACGAGTACAGCGAGCCGAAGGACATAGTGACATTTCCCATCCAGTATTACAATATCTCGCGCGACACGATCGGCGTCATTCCGGGCGACGGATTTTACGACGTGGGGAATCCTACGCGGTGGCGCGACCATTTCATCAGCGAATACACATACAAGGGGGATCTGACCCACCACTTCACCGAAAAGCACAAATTCAAGACCGGCCTTGAGATGCGGTTCCAGAACATGCAGATGGTCGATCTGTTCGATCCCTGGATCAAACCCCTGGGTCTCAATTACGACATCTATACGGTAAACCCGGCTCTCGGGGCGCTCTATGCGCAGGACAATATCACGCTCAAAGGCATGATCCTGAATTTCGGGATGAGATTCGACTACTGGTTCCCGGGGAAATTCGTGGACCAGATCATGCGCCAGCCCGCCGATTCGATCAACGTCTCCCCGCAGATCCGGCAGGCATATTTCGACGACACCTACAAATTTTTTGGCCGGAGATGGAAGGGCCGGGTGAGCCCCCGGCTCGGAATTTCGCATCCCGTCTCGGATAACCAGACCCTCTACTTCTCCTACGGACATTTTTCCAAACTTCCGCGTCCCCAGTTCGTCTACTCGAAGCTCGCCAAAAGCGGAGCCCAGGCTTCTTCGCAGACCATCGGCAATCCCGACCTCAACCCCGAGACCACGGTGTCTTACGAGCTCGGGCTACGGAATCAGGTATCCGAAAGCGACGTCCTCACCGTCACGGCGTACTACAAAGACATTTTCGACTACATCACCGCCCGGAGCATCCAGGCCCAGAGCTCGCGGTTCACCGGGGGATCATACACAACCTACATCAATCTGGATTACAGCAGGGTGCGCGGGGTGGAGGTGGAGTATAAAACCCGGCTTGGCGGCTGGTTCCGCGGCACCCTCTCCGGCTCGTATTCCATAGCGACCGGCAAGAGCTCTGCGGCAGATGACGCCGTCTTCAACCTGCAGCAGGGGCTCGATGAGAATATCAAGGAAGTCCCGGCCGTCTACGACCGGCCGGTCCAGCTGAGCGCCAACCTGAATTTTGCATCGAAGAAAGATCAGCCCCTCTTCGGCTTCGGCCGGGGCATTCTGGAGGACTACAACCTCTTTCTAAGGTTCTTCTATGAATCCGGCAAGAGATACACGCGCCAGATCCTTTACGGAACCGATGTCAACGGGAGGCCGCAGTATCAGCCCGATTACAAGAATCCGTATACGGAAGTGTCCGAACCCTGGTTTTACATCGATCTGAACTTTGAGAAATACTTCGATGTCGGGATCGGATCCCTCGCATTGTCGATGGAAGTTCAAAATCTCCTCAACCGGAAAAACTCCGAAATCATCAATCCGGTGACCGGAAGGGCCTATGAGTACGGCGATCCGACACAGCAGTCGGTGAACGATCCGCTCTACCCCGACCTGACTCCGCCGGTGTCGGCCTTTCCCTACAACCCGGCGCGGTATCTGACGCCGAGGACATACCGGCTGGGTCTATCGTTCAAATTTTAAATGAACTCGTTCCTCAAAAATATCGGTTCCCCCCTCTGGACGATCATCGTCGCCCTTCTGGCGGGACCAAGCGCATCCCAAGCCCAGCTCATCCCGAACCTGGGGGGACAACGCGCCGGGATTTCGGCACTCCCATTCCTTAAGATAGGGGTCGGCGCCCGGGGGGTCGCTCTCGGAGAGGCGTTCACCGCCATGGCAAATGACGCCTCGGCCCTCTACTGGAACCCGGCGGGGCTGACTCAGTTCACCGAGAACCAGGTGCTTTTTGCCCACACCGAATATGTTGTCGACATCAAGCACGAATTCTTCGGCGCGGCCTATCACCCCTCGGGCGGCGAAGCCGTGGGTGTCGCAATAACCTCGCTCCATATGCAGGAGATGGAACGGACGACCGAGACCCAGCCCTTCGGGACCGGGGAGCATTTCCGCTTCGGCGATGTCGCCGTGGGGCTCTCGTACGCCAGACGTATGACCGATCAGTTCAGCTTCGGAATCACCCTCCGTTACGTCGAAGAGACGCTGGATGTGTTGAAAATCCGGACTGTCATGGCCGATCTGGGGACCTATTACTGGACGGGGCTCGGATCTTCACGATTTGCCATCGTGATCGCTAATTTCGGGGCCGACGTGACCCCGTCCGGCGAAGCGCCGCAGTATGTCGGGCCCCCCGTCACAACGTTCCAATCTTTCTCACCCCCGACCCTCTTCAAGATCGGATTTGCCATGGAGCCCCTTCAGACTGAAGGAGAACGGGTCACCACATCGTTCGAGCTCAATCACCCGAATGACAATGCGGAAAATATGCACCTCGGCGTCGAGTACCAGTGGCAAAAATGGCTCTTCCTGCGCGCGGGCGTGAAGCGAACCATCGGAGAGCCTTTCCTCGAAAGGGACAATTCCAGCTCGAACGATTTCACGCTCGGCCTCGGAGTGGCGGCCCCCGTCGCATCGACCCTCGTCAATGTTGATTATGCGTATGCCAATTTTAATCTCCTCGGAAGCGTTCACCGGATATCCGTAGCGCTCTCTATGCCATGAAAGTCCTCCTTGCCATAGCGACCATTGGCCTGTGCCTTGCCCTGGGAGCGTGTGAGGAACGCCTGACGCCGCCGGTCGATACCGGCCGGCCCGGACGGCTGGGAGATACGAGCTACGTCGAGATCTATCCCCCCTGGGGAGGCTTCGCAAGCCCGAGGGGGATCATCGTCGGCCGCGATCAGATTCTCTACGTCGCCGACCACGACAGCAATCAGGTCGTGATGATCGATGCAGGCGGAAAGATTCTGGAAAAGCGCGCTATCCTTCACCCGGTCGCGATCGCTCAGGACTCGCGGCTTGACCTGCTCGTGGCGGGGGAAGTGATCGCTCCGGGCGGCGCAGATACGCTGGGCGCGATCATCCGGATCTCGCTCGTGCGTTACGACAGCGTCTTTCAGTCCGGAATCAGGATCGACACCCTTACGCAGGACACGATCCCTATTTTTGACACGATCCCCGTCTTCAACTTCGGGCACCTCGCCACTGCCCACATGCGGGTCGTCTGGCAGGAGGGGGGAAGGCCCGCGCGACGCTTCGTCGGCATCGGAGTGCTGCCCGGCAACACGTACCTGGCGGTGCGGAACGGTCCCGACAATGTAAGCTCCCTCGAATCCGATACGCGCGTCCTGCGGTTCAACAATCGTGACCAGTTCGTGACGCCGGTGACCGACCTCAATACACGGTCAGGGGACGCGACCGGGATCAATGACATCAGGGACGTCACGGGCATTTACGTTTTTCCGTCCAGCAGCGATTTTATCCTGACGCAAAGCAATGCGGGCAATGCCTACGGTGCGATATGGATGGTTTACACCCTGACGGCCGAATCAGAGGGGTGGTCGCCTAAATTCCTCCCGGCGAGCGTGGATTTCGTCTCACGGAGCAGGTTCGCACGGGCGACCGCCGCGACGTATGACGGCCGGCGCCGCGAGATTTTCATCGTCGACTCGCAGCGCGACAGCGTGGTCAAATTCGACAAGAGCGGAAATTTCAAGACGGAATCTTTCGGGAAGTCGCGGACCGTGACCTCTCAGTTCCCAGGGCTCGACACACCGAGCGGCATCACGTTCGCCAGCGACGGCACCCTGTATGTGTCCGATACCGGCAACAGGGTCATCCGCCGTTTCAAACTATCGGGCCAGTAGCACTCACTGACCGAGGAGGGATTATGAAATGCAGTCTTTTTTTCCTCGTCCTTTTCTCCGCCGCAAGCGTTTCCGCGCAGACAGGGCCGGGGGCCGTGGCCACCTATTCGATCGTGGCCTGGGACTCGCTCACCGGCGATCTGGGTGTCGCGGTGCAGTCAAGATTCCTGGCCGTCGGGGCTGTTGTCCCGTTCGCGAGGGCGGGCGTGGGGGCGATCGCCACGCAGGCTTTCGCCAACACCACATTCGGCCCCAGAGGACTCGATCTCATGGCGCGCGGCATGGCCGCCCAGGAGGCCGGTGATTATCTGTTGAAATCCGATACGGGGGCCGCGAGCCGGCAGATCGGCATCGTCGACGCCCGGGGGAATGCCTTCGCCTATACCGGCACCTCGTGCCAGCCGTATGCGGGACACATCATGGGCCGCGGGTACACTGCGCAGGGCAATATCCTCGCCGGGGAGGCGGTCGTGAAGGGAATGGCCCGTGCTTTCGAAATTGCCTCCGGAGATCTCGCGGACCGGCTCATGGATGCGCTCGATGCGGCTGAAAGGGAGGGAGGCGACCGGAGGGGCCGCCAGTCGGCTGCCCTCCTCGTTGTGCGGGACAAGGGGGGATACGGAGGATTCAACGACCGGTTCATCGACCTGCGGGTCGACAACGATTCATTGCCTCTGGTCAGACTGAGGCGCCTCCTAAGCCTCTGGAAAACGACGTTCATCGATGCCCGTCTTCAGTCGGTGGAAGAGTTCAATCGGGCCAGGAACTATAGTGCGGCCCGGACCGAGATGCAGCGCATCGTCGAAGCATTCAACGCCGAACTCCGGGCGAGGCCGGACGATCCCGACCTCATGAACCGCATCGCACGGTCGCTCGCTTCCCACGATATCGACAGGCAGAGAGGCCTCGAGCTTTCGAAACGGGCCGCGACGCTTGCTCCCGCGCGCTCGGATATCCTCGACACGATGGCGGAATGCCATTTTCTGCTCGGCCATTACGACGAGGCGGTCGCGATCGAAACGACACTGGTGACAAAGGAGCCGGCGAATGATTTTTATTGGAAACAGCTCCAGAAATTCAAAGACGCGAAGCGCCGTTCGGGCAACGGCGACTGATCTCGCCCTGGCTGCCGGGGCTCTCATGCTGGGCTGGCTTAGCGGCTGCGAAAGGGGCGAGCCGCCGAAAGGAGGGAGGCTTGCTCTCGAACCTGCGAGCGTGAATGTCGGGGGCGTCAGGCTGCGCGACACCCGCTCGGATGTCGAACAGAGGCTGGGACAGCTCCACTGCCGGCATGACGATCTCAGGTCCGAATGCACCTGGAGCCCCACGAAGGCCTACCGGGAGAGGGGTTTTGAGCGCATCAATCAGCTGAGCTTCACATTCGTGAGAGAGACTCTCAGGCGTCTCACCGTCCATTACTCGGACATGATCGATGCCGAGTTCGACGCGTTCGAATCGGACATGAAGAAGAACTTCGGTCCTCCCTCGTTCGGCCCCGACAGCTCGCGACTGTGGCAGTCGGACTCCCTCTCGATTCTGCTCACCCCCAACCGGAGGTCTCACTGGACGCGAACAGTCACGGTCTGCGCCCCGGTCATCGACTACCGGGACCGCGGGACCACGGTGCCCTGACGTGTCATTCCTGATCGAGTTTGTTCTGGATGACGTAGTAGATGATGTCGGCGTTCGTCCTGAAATTCATTTTCTCCAGCAGCCGGGCCCTGTACGTGCTTATCGTCTTCACGCTGAGCGAGAGTTCCTCGGCGATTTCGCTGGGAGTTTTCCCCGCCGCAATCATGCTCATGACCTGGAATTCACGTGTGGAAAGCATCTCGTGTGGCGGCCGGTTCGATCCGAGCGCCCCTTCGGCGACATCGAACGCGAGGCGTTCCGCAAGCGCCGGGCTGATATAGCGCCCCCCGGCAAGTATTTTCCGGACCGCCTTGATGAGTTCCTCAGGCAGGTCGGATTTTGAAAGGTAGCCGGAAGCGCCCACCTTCAGCGCCTGCACCGCATGCGGATGCTCCGGATGCATGCCGTAGACGAGGATGGGAAGCGTGGGACTGATTTCCCTCAGCTCCACCAGAACATCGAGCCCGCTCCTGCCCGGAAGGGAATCGTCGAGGATGACGATATCCCAGGCGTCACCCGTACGGGCCAGCTCGAGCGCACCGGCCGAATCGCGGGCCTCGCCGAATATGGTTCGTGGGAATTCCTCGGCGAGGATCTCCGTTAGGCCCCGACGGACTACCGCATGGTCATCCACAATGAGAGCATTCATATGGAAATCCTCTCGTCGGCCGCACAAAGGCGGCCAGGGGCGGGGGAATGCCTCCGGTCGTACGTCTGAAATGTACGGGGAAGGTGTACAAAACGCAAACAGTTGCAACTATAGTGAGATTTTCCTAAATTCCCGTGGCAGTTGCTCACGGAGAGGTGGGTGAGTGGCTTAAACCAACGGTTTGCTAAACCGTCGTACGGGGTAAACCTGTACCGAGAGTTCAAATCTCTCCCTCTCCGCAACATCCCCCCCACAGTTTGAGGGGATTTTTTTTTGCCGATGAACTCCTCCATCAGGGTCAGGTTTGCGCCCAGCCCCACGGGCCATCTTCACGTGGGGGGACTGCGCACCGCGCTCTACAATTTCCTTTTCGCCCGGAAGAACAAGGGCACCTTCATCCTGCGCATTGAGGACACTGACCGCAGCCGGCAGGTTGAAGGCGCCGTCGAAAGCCTGATCGGGACGCTCGCCTGGGCCGGCATCGTCGAGGACGAGGGTCCCTCACACGGGGGGGCGGCCGGACCCTATGTTCAGTCCGAACGGCTTTCCCTTTACAGGGAACATGCGGAAAAGCTTTTAGGCGGATGGGCCTACCGCTGCTTTTGCACCCCGGCGCGGCTCGATGAGATGCGCAGAGAGCAGGAAAAGCGACACCTTCCGCAAAAATATGACCGGAAATGCCTGGGCCTCTCTTCCCGGGAGATTGAGGAAAACCTGAGAAATGGTATCCCCTCCGTCGTGCGGCTGAAAATACCGGACGGCCAGGTGATTTCGGTGAAGGATCTCGTAAGGGGAGACCTGGAGTTTTCGAGCGAGGTCCTCGACGACCAGGTGCTTCTGAAATCGGACGGATTCCCCACCTACCATCTGGCCAACGTCGTGGACGACCATGCGATGCGGATCTCCCACGTGATCCGGGGCGAGGAATGGCTCTCGAGCACTCCGAAGCATGTCCTCCTCTATGAATCATTCGGATGGAAGCCCCCGGCCTTCGCCCACCTCCCGCTTCTTTTGAACCCCGACCGCTCTAAACTCAGCAAGCGTCAGGGGGATGTCGCAGTCGAGGAATACCGGGTAAAGGGTTTTTTGAGCGAGGCGCTGGTAAACATCGTGGCGCTCCTCGGGTGGAACCCCGGCACGGACAAGGAGATATTCAGCATGGAGGAGCTTATTTCGGAATTCGATCTCGGCCATGTGAACAAGGCGGGGGCTGTGTTCAGCATCGATAAGCTGACTTGGCTCAACTCCGAACACCTGCGGAGAAAATCCAAGGAGGAGCTCCTCGCCATCCTCCGGCACGAACTGTCATTGTCGAAATACCGGAACATGAAACTCGACGATGCCTCTCTTCTGAGAATAGTCGATGCTATGCGGGAGAGAGTCACCTTGGCGCGCGATTTTATTGACAAGGCCCCCTATTTCTATGAACCCCCCACTCTCTACGACGAGGCGGCCGTGCGGAAACGCTGGAGCCC
Source organism: uncultured Chlorobiaceae bacterium (assembly GCA_964410105.1). GTDB lineage: Bacteria > Bacteroidota > Ignavibacteria > UBA10030 > SZUA-254 > CAYPFY01. The sequence goes on along the minus strand of CAYPFY010000001.1, from coordinate 169,404 downwards.
CCGCACCCCGGAGCTTCTGGAAGAACTCGCGAAGAATTTCTCCGCGCTCCGGAATCCCGGGAAGGAGCAGTTCCAGGAAAAGCTCGAGGAGACCGCAGCATCGTCCGGTGTCGGAAACGGGGATCTCATCCACGCCGTTCGCCTTGCGGTATCCGGAGTGGGGGGAGGGCCCGGCGTCTACGATATTCTGGAAATCCTTGGAAAGGACGAATCCGTGAAGAGAATCCGCACCGCGCTCGAGAGAATCCGATGACGATCGCTCCCGGCGGCGCGGCTCCGGCAGAGCGCACCAATTTCATACGAGAAATCATCGACGCCGACCTCGGCACGGGCAAATTCGGAGGCAGGGTGCACACCCGATTCCCTCCCGAACCGAACGGGTACCTTCACATCGGCCACGCGAAATCCATTTGCCTCAACTTCGGGATCGCCCGTGATTTCAACGGCAAATGCAACCTCCGCTTTGACGACACCAATCCGACGAAGGAGGATGTCGAATATGTGGATTCCATCGAGGAGGATGTCCGGTGGCTCGGATTCGACTGGGAGGATCGTCTCTTCTATGCCTCCGATTATTTCGGAAAACTGCACGAGTACGCCGTGGAGCTCATACGGCAGGGAAAGGCGTTCGTCTGTGATCTGAGCGCCGATGAGATCCGCGCTCAGCGGGGAACGCTCACCGAGCCGGGTCGGGACAGCCCGTTCCGCAACAGGAGCGTCGAGGAAAACCTCCAACTGTTCGAGCGAATGAAGAAAGGGGAATTCCCCGACGGCGCGAGGACGCTGCGCGCAAAGATCAGCATGTCTTCGGCAAATCTCAACATGCGCGATCCGGTCATGTACAGGATCCTGCACGCCCGTCATCACCGCACCGGCGACGCCTGGTGCATCTACCCGATGTACGACTGGGCCCACGGCCTCTCCGACTCAGTTGAGCGCGTCACGCACTCTCTCTGCACGCTTGAATTCGAGGACCACCGGCCCCTTTATGACTGGTTCATCGACCAGCTCGGCCTCTACCATCCCCAGCAGATAGAATTCGCCCGCCTGAACCTGAGCTATACCGTCATGAGCAAGCGCCGGCTTCTTGAGCTCGTCCGGGAAAAGCTCGTTTCCGGATGGGACGACCCCCGGATGCCGACGATTTCCGGCCTCCGCCGCCGCGGATATACGCCCGAATCGATCCGTGACTTCGCCGATCGGGTAGGGGTGGCCAAGAGGGATAACACTATCGACGTCGCTCTCCTCGAACACAGCGTTCGGGAGGATCTCAACAGGCGCTGTGCAAGGGTCATGGCGGTCCTCCGTCCCCTTAAACTTGTTATCGATAATTACCCCGACGGCAAGGTTGAGGAGCTTGAGGCGGTCAATAATCCGGAGGATCCGTCCATGGGGACCCGACTGGTTCCCTTTTCGAAGCATCTTTTCATCGAAAGGGATGATTTCAGGGAGAATCCCCCCCCGAAGTATTTCCGGCTGTCGCCGGGAGCCGAAGTCCGCCTCCGGTACGGCTACATCATAAAATGCACGGGGGTGGACAGGGACGCCTCCTCCGGCGAAATCGCGGCCGTCCATTGCACATACGACCCTGAAACCCGGAGCGGCTCCTCACAGGGATCGCGCCGGGTGAAGGGTACGATCCACTGGGTTTCGGCGGGGCACTGCCTCGACGCCGCTGTAAGGCTGTACGACCGGCTTTTCACCGTGGAAGATCCGGGAGGCGAGGACTGGCGCAGACAGCTTAATCCCCGATCGCTCGAATCGGTCGGGGGATGCAGGGTGGAGCGCAGCCTGGGCGCTGCCGTGGCCGGGAATAAATTTCAGTTTGAACGCGTGGGTTATTTCTGCGTCGATCCCGACTCGAGGCCGGAGAGTCTCGTCTTCAACCGCACCGTCTCGCTCCGGGATACGTGGGCGAAGATTGAAAAGGGATGAAATTTCGCGAAAACGCAGTTGACTCTCGCGGGATAAACTCCTATATTTGGCAGGTTTGTCATGGCGGATGACACTATCAGGATACATAATGCAGTCTTCTATGCCTACCATGGTGTCGCCACCGATGAGCAGAATCTTGGGGGAAAATTCGAAGTTGATGTCGAGATCCATGGCGACCTCTCAGCCGCTTTTAATACCGACAGCCTCAAGAGCACCGTCGATTATGAGGCTGTCTATGCACTCCTGCAGCGAACCGTGACACAACGGAAGTACTACCTCCTCGAGACGCTGGCCCATTCTATCGGCGAAGGCATTTTGGGCGAATTTCCCGCCACACGCTCCGTGACAGTCACCGTCCGCAAGCCCCACCCGCCGGTGAAGGGGGTCATCGACCATGTCGAAGTGATCGTCACCAAGAGCCGGAATGTATAGCGCCTATCTCGGCCTCGGATCAAATCTGGGCAACAGGCTTGAAATCCTTTCCCGGGCGGTTGAGGAAATCTCCAAAATCGCCTCGGTGAATTCGATGTCCTCCGTTTATGAGACCGAGCCGGTCGGGATGCCCGACGGGCTCTTTTACAACATGGCTATCGGGATACAGACGCCTGACGACCCCCCTCTCTTGCTGGTGAAGGTGAAATCGATCGAGCGAAAACTCGGACGCAGGCATACGGCCCGGCTGGAGCCCCGCCTTATTGATATCGACATCCTGCTCTACCGGGGATTCGCGTACGACGACCACACTGTGCGCGTGCCGCATCCAATGCTTGAACACCGGCGCTTCGCCCTCGAACCGTTGAGCGAGATCGCCCCAACCGCGGTCCACCCGACCATGGAAAAGACGGTCGCAACACTGCTGCGCCAGTGCCGGGACTCGCACAAGGTCGTCCGCACGGACCTTCACCTCCAACTGGCCCCCATCTGACACCGTGCCCGCATCGCTGCAGTCGCTCATCGAGAACTCTGACATCCGCCACATCGCCATCGAGGGAGTCATCGGCGCGGGGAAGACGACTCTGGCCCGGATGCTCGGCGACCACCTTTCCGCCCAGGTCGTGCTCGAGCGTTTTGAAGAAAACCCTTTTCTCGCCAAATTCTATGACGAGCCGGAGCGTTACGCGTTTCAGACCCAGATCTTCTTCCTCCTCAGCCGGTACAAACAGCAGCAGGACCTCGTTCAGGCGGATCTCTTCCACCGGTTCCTGGTGACCGACTATATCTTTGAAAAAGATAAGATTTTCGCTTATCTTAACCTCGCGGACGACGAGCTGAAACTGTACGAAAACGTCCTCTCCTCCATCGAGCATTCGGTCCCGGTGCCTGATCTCGTGGTCTACATCCAGTCGAATGTGGAGCGCCTCATGGCGAACATAAAGAAGCGGGGGAGGGCGATCGAGAAGAACATGTCCGAGAGTTATATCCGGGACCTGAACGAGGCGTACAACTACTTCTTCTTCCGGTACAAGACGGCCCCGCTGCTTATCGTCAACGCCTCGGAGATTGATTTCGTCGGGAACAGAAACCACTTCGACGATCTGCTGGCCGAGATGTTCCGCCCCAACAAGGCGCCGGTCGAGTACTACAATCCGGCCAAAACCTAGATGCTTCGCTTCCTTCTCTGGATCGTCCTCGCGTTCATTATCTGGAAAATCGTCCGGCTGTCGTCGTCGGTCTCCCGGAAACCCAAATCCGGCGAAGAGCCCCCGTTCGCCAATATCGAGGATGCGGAATTCGAGGATCTGTCCAAGACCCAGCCCGATTCCTCCCCGCCGAAAAAGGATACTTGAGCCCGGCTCCGACACTTCCCTCGGCCCGGCACGTCGCGGGTCTGGGAATCAAGCAGCTTTTCGTCCGCTTCCTGACACTGTTCATCCGTTCCGCGCGGCAGCGTCCGTTGCCCGACGATTTTCGGCGCATCCTGGTCATCCGCCAGCACGACCAGCTGGGAGATATGCTGTGCGCCGTTCCCCTGCTTGCATCCCTGCGGCAGAAATTCCGCTCCGCCACGATCACCCTGGTCGCAAGCCCGGTGAACTACGCGATCATGCAGAATAATCCCTATGTCGACAGTGTCCTCCTCTACGACAAGCTGGCATATTACCGGTCGCTCCCTGCCCTCGCCCGTTTCATCGCCAGGCTCCGCTCTGCCAAGGCCGATCTCGCCATCGTTCCCGCCACAGTATCGGTCTCCGTCACGAGCGATCTCCTCTCCTGGATCTCCGGGGCGCGGATCCGGCTCGGCCCTGCAAGCATCAACGGCCAGCAGAATCCGACGTCCCGCTGGCATACCCATCCGGTCGATCTCGACTGGAGGAGCGAACCGCGGCGTCATCAGTCACTCCGGAATATCGATATCGCCGCCCCGCTCGGTCTCAAGATTGAAGGCCTCGAATGCCGCATCGGCTTCACAGGATCGGAGCTCGACTCGGCCCGGAAGCTCACCCGCCCGCTTCGCGAGAAATACGACGTCCTCGTCGGTATCCACCCGGGGGCCGGCAAGCCGGCGAACCGGTGGAATGCCGACCGGTTCGCCCGCGTCGCCAGCATTCTTGCAAAAGAGCACCACGCCGCGATCATCATCTTCGCCGGTCCCATGGATGACATCCCTCTGGAACAAATGAAGAGGCACCTCACCTGCACCGCTGATATCATCCGCGGCCGCACAATCCGGGAAGTGGCTGCCATACTCGATGAGCTCGACCTCGCAATCACCAACGACACGGGGGTGATGCACGTGGCAGGAGGGGTGAGGACGCATCTCCTCGCCCTATTCGGACCGACCGATCCTCTCGAATGGGCTCCGCCCGGCGGGAAAAACCGCTATCTCTCCTCCCCGGACCGGAATATGAACTCGATCTCGGTGGAGGAAGTCACCGCTGCCGCCGCAACTATCCTCGCCGATGCCTCCCGGAATTGATTCTTGCCCCCCTGATGGTTATTTTATAAGAGATGTTTGAGTCCGGCAAGAAACTGGCCGAAACAGCCGAAATACCCTCGAATCTCGAGGAAGAGATCCAGCGGCTGAAAAAAGAGCTGAATGCCATCCTCCTGGCCCATTATTACCAGGAATCCGAGATCCAGGACCTGGCGGATGTCGTCGGCGACTCACTTGAGCTCTCGCGCCGGGCAGCCTCGACAGACGCCGATGCGATCGTCTTCGCCGGCGTTCACTTCATGGCCGAGACGGCCAAGATTCTCAGCCCCCGAAAGCGCGTGTTCATCCCCGACCGAAACGCCGGGTGCTCCCTCGCCGACGGATGCCCAGCCGAAAGTTTTCGCCAGTTCCGCGAACAGCACCCCGATCACATCGCGCTCACCTACATCAATTGCTCTGCGGAAGTCAAGGCGCTCAGCGATATCATCTGCACCTCGAGCAACGCGGAGAAAATCGTGCGCCAGATCCCGGAGAAAACTCCGATCCTCTTCGCGCCCGACCGGAACCTGGGGGCGTATCTCGCGAAACGCACCGGCCGCCCCATGCTCCTGTGGCAGGGGACCTGCATCGTTCACGAAACGTTCAGCGAACGGAAGCTGATCGGCCTCAGGGCTCATTACCCAGAGGCCAAACTCATCGCCCACCCCGAGTGCGAAGAGACCCTGCTCAGCAAGGCCGATTTCATCGGATCCACGAGCGCACTTCTCCGCTACGTTGAGCAGAGTTCTGAGCGTGAATTCATCGTTGCCACGGAGGCCGGGATAATCCATCAGATGCAGAAGAGCTGCCCTGACAAACTCTTCATCCCCGCGCCTCCGGAGGAGAGCTGCGCCTGCAATCAGTGCCCGTACATGAAGCTCAACACGATGGAAAAGCTCTACCTCTGCATGAGGGACCGGTCCCCCGAAGTGACGCTCAGCGGCGAGTTGATCCGGCGGGCGGCTGCCCCGATTCAGCGGATGCTCGAGATGAGCTAGCCCGCTGCGCCCACCAAACGCCCGACAGCACAAGAAGCCCGCCTGCGATGACCGGCGGCCCGTATTCTTCCCCGAGCAAGGGGACGGCCAGGGCGGTCGTCGCCACAGGTTCCAGATAGAGATAGACGCCGGCCCGGGCGGCGCCAATCCTCGCGACCCCTTCCTGCCAGATCCACTGGGTCAAAGTGCCGAGGATCCCGAGGAAGAGAAGGGCGATGATGCCCTCGGCCGGCAGGGCAAGCACAGCGTGCCCACCGGAGCGTATCGCCATGACCGCGGCGCACCCGGCTGCCAGCGGCGTGAACATCACCGCGGTGACACAGAGGGGGTTGCTGTTCCGGGAGACATTTCTGCTGACGATCGTATAGAAGGCCCAGGTGTGGGCGGAGGCCAGGATAAGCCAGTCCCCCGTGCTCGAGAGCCATTCGAGCGAGGTCAGTTTTCCCCCCGAGACAAGGATGAGGATCCCCAATGTCGAAACGATTATCCCCGCGACCTCTCTCTTCGCCAGGGTTTCCCGCAGGAAGAGAAAGGATAACAGGATAAGCGCAAGAGGGGTCACGGCAATTATCCACCCGGTATGAGTCGCCGATGTCTGCGTGAGCGCCACCGCCTGGATCAGGAAGTGGGCCGTGATGATCAGGGAGCCGAGGGCGAGCGCGGGGATGTCCCGGCGTGCGAAGGAGAAGGGAATTTTTCGGATCCTGATGACGGCGAACAGAAGGGGAAGCCCGATGATGAGGCGCGAGCCGATCAGCTCGACCGGATCCAGGTATTTTAAGCAAATCTTTGTCGCTACGAATGTCCACCCCCACACGATGACGCAGCAAAGAAGCAGGATTCTGATCATGGATCTCCCCATTGAACGCCCATAGTAACAATTCTTTCCCTGATCCGCAACGGGCCATAACTTGATAATTTTCAAAAATCTTTGCAATTTTTATGAGAGCGCGGTCGGCGGCTTTCCCTTGAAAGATGGATGCCTGAAGCGGGAATAAGCGTCTGAATCCGTAAAGATCCGCCCGCATCCGACGAAACTACACAGACATGCGTGAAAACTCCAAATATGGCTGAGAAAAACTCCTTCGATACAAAGACAACTCTCGAGATAGCCGGCCGGAATTACACATTTTATTCCCTCGCGCGTCTTCACCAAAGAGTCGAGCGTCTCCCGGTCTCCCTGAGGATACTGCTCGAAAATCTCCTCCGCCATGAGGATGGCTTCTCGGTCCGGCGGCAGGATATCGAGGCGCTCATAAACTGGAATCCCGCTGAAACCCCCTCGACGGAAATCTCGTTCATGCCCGCCCGCGTGCTCCTCCAGGATTTCACCGGGGTGCCCTGCGCGGTCGACCTGGCCCTGATGAGGGACGCAATCAAGCGCTTAGGGGGGGATCCTGGGCGCATCAACCCGCTTCAGCCCGTCGATCTGGTCATCGACCACTCGGTGCAGGTGGACGACTACGCCTCCGCGTCGGCTTTCGCAATGAATTCGGCAAAGGAATTTGAACGGAACCGGGAGCGATATGCCTTCCTCCGGTGGACTCAGAACGCGTTCCGGAATTTCCGGGTCGTCCCCCCCGACACGGGGATCGTCCACCAGGTGAATCTCGAGTATTTTGGAAAGGTTGTGTTCGCGACGGACGGGACGCTTTTCCCCGATACCCTCGTCGGCGCAGACTCACACACCACCATGATCAACGGCCTCGGGATCCTCGGCTGGGGAGTCGGCGGCATCGAGGCGGAAGCCGCCATGCTCGGTCAGCCGATATCGATGCTCATTCCGCAAGTGGTGGGATTCCGCCTCCGGGGAAACCTCCGCCCCGGGGCAACCGCGACCGATGCCGTCCTCACCGTGACGCAGCTGCTGCGGAAGAAGGGGGTGGTCGGAAAATTTGTGGAGTTTTATGGCCCCGGGATATCGTCCCTCTCCCTTGCGGACAGGGCGACAATAGCCAATATGGCCCCCGAATATGGCGCGACGATCGGATTTTTCCCCGTCGACGGTGAATCGCTTGCCTATCTCCGCTTCACCGGACGAAGTGAGGATCACATCAGACTCGTCGAGCAGTATTGCCTGGCGCAAAAGATTTTTCACACGGCGGGCCAAACCGACGAACCGCTCTTCTCCGACACACTCGAACTGGATCTGGCTGAGGTGGAGCCGAGCCTGGCAGGGCCCCGGAGGCCGCAGGACCTTGTCCCCCTCGACAGGGCAAAGGCATCATTCAGAAAATCGCTCGTCGAGATGCTCCAGACCCGAGGGGTAAAAATCGACTCGCAGGAGGCCGGCCGGTGGATCCGCGAGGCAGAGGCGCCCGAGACGGCCGGGGGGGGAGTGAAGTTTCTGGAAGAATTCACGGTGAGGAACAACGGAAATCAGTTCGGCCTTTCGCACGGCTCTGTCGTCATCGCCGCTATCACCAGCTGCACCAATACGTCCAATCCTTCGGTGATGATGGCCGCCGGGCTTCTTGCGCGGAAAGCGGTCGAAAAGGGACTTCGCTCAAAACCCTGGGTGAAAACCAGCCTCGCCCCCGGCTCGAAGGTTGTGTCGAATTACCTTGACGAGGCGGGGCTCACAAAGTATCTTGAGGTTCTGGGCTTTCATCTGGTCGGGTACGGCTGCACGACATGTATCGGCAATAGCGGACCTCTTCCGGAGCCCGTCGCGGGAGCAGTATCGGAGCACGACCTTGTGGCGGTCTCCGTCCTTTCGGGCAACAGGAATTTTGAAGGGCGAGTCAACTCGCAGGTGAGGGCGAATTATCTCGCGTCGCCACCCCTGGTCGTGGCGTACGCCCTCGCGGGAACGATGGATATTGACATACAGCATGAAAGCCTGGGCCGAGGAAATGACGGACGGCCCGTTTTTCTCAAGGACATCTGGCCATCCCCGGGGGAGGTCCAGGAGACCATGCGCGCCAGCGTGAAGTCGGAGATGTTCCAACGGGTTTACGCGGACGTTTTTCAGGGAAACGAGATCTGGAGCAAACTCCCGGTGCCGCTGGGAGAGCTCTACGAGTGGGATCCCGCGTCGACCTATATCCGCCCTGCGCCCTATTTCGAGGGTTTGCCCCCGAACCCCGAACCGTTGAGGGATATCCGCGGTGGCCGGGTTCTTGCGGTGCTCGGGGATTCTGTGACCACGGATCACATTTCTCCCGCCGGGTCGATCCCGGAAAAAAGTCCGGCCGGTCGCTACCTCATCGAGCACGGGGTCCCGCCGAAGGATTTCAATTCGTACGGAGCGCGTCGCGGAAACCACGAGGTCATGATGCGCGGAACCTTCGCCAACGTCCGGATCAGAAACCTCATGGCTCCGGGCACGGAGGGGGGCGTCACCATCCATCCTTCCTCCAAGGATTTCTTAAGCATCTACGATGCGGCGATGAAGTACAAGGCGGAGGGAGTCCCTCTCATCGTGATCGCGGGGAAGGAATATGGCACGGGTTCTTCGCGGGACTGGGCAGCCAAGGGGACGCGTCTTCTCGGAGTGAGAGCGGTCATAGCGGAGAGTTTTGAACGGATCCACCGGAGCAACCTCATCGGCATGGGGGTCCTCCCCCTGGAATTTGACACTGGAGTCACTCGCACCTCTCTCGGTCTCACAGGGTTCGAGACGTTCGACATTGAGGGTATTGCCAATGATCTCGTCCCCGGGAAAAAACTTCAGGTCACCTCACGCGGCGCTGATACGAGAGTCTTTTCTGTGACCTGCAGAATTGACACCCCGATGGAAGCCGAATACTACCGTCATGACGGCATCCTCCAGTATGTCCTGAGGAGCCTCGCACGAAAATGACCGGAGGGAGCCATGCCGGTTCTTGAGTACCGATGCCTGGAGTGCGGCCGGGCGTACGAAGTTTTTCATAAGGTTCGCGAGATTCTTTCCGATATCGTCTGTCCCTCCTGCAGCTCGACCCGCCACAAGAAGCTCATCTCAGTGCCGGCGCCTGCCGCGCGCAGCTCGTCCGGCGACCAGACGTGCGGAAACGAGGGATGCTGCAGAGGCACCTGCGGGTTGGACTAGTGCCTCTCCTCCTCATGTATCCTCAAAATGTGGAGGCGGCCATTGCTGTGGCTTCGCTCCCTGTTTCTCCCGGGTAAATACCGATAGATCCTCCGGAGGCGCTCCCACATGGGTCCGATCATCGGAGTTATTGACGCAAACGCTGTTCCACGGTCCGAATCGCGATTCGATCGCATCGAGCCAGCTTGCATATGTTGTCGTCGGGACGATACTCATGCGGTGAGCACGCGCATACCGGGTGAGGTCACGATGCTCTTGGGCTGAGAGATTGTCACACAGGAGATATGTTCTCTCCTGCCGTGGGTGGGTGCGGCGGCAGCGCTTCCACGCCTGGAGAAAGTCCCGTGACGTCTTCGACTGCGTTCAGCTTGATTCCGTCCATGGAAGGCGTAACGGCACAACCAAGGGATAAACTCTTTGAAACTGAACGTTAAACCAAATCCACGTGCATTGAAATGGGCAGTCGCAATAGTTCTCTTTGTTGTCTATTCAATCATTTCGGTTAAGAAAAGCTGGAATGATGATTTTCGTGCGTACTACCAGGCAGGGAGCGCCATTCTTTCCAATGGCAATATATACGACCAGAATGTTGTCGAGGGTGGTTTTCTCTATTCGCCGTTATTTGCCTTGATGATGCTTCCGTTGTCAACCCTCCCTCAACTTTTTGCGGCTAGTCTGTGGTATGTCATTAACGTGGCTTCTCTTATTTTATCGATTACCGTATCTCTCTATCTCATCGAAGGCGCTGATGTTCCAATTTTGTCCTGGTTGAGAACCAAATTACGATTCTCACCCTTAGATAGAGTTCGAAGACTTACCTTTATATTTGTCTTGATTGTCAGCGCACGGTTCTGGCTAAACAGCATCGAACACGGCCAGGTTAACTTACAGTTGTGGTGCATTGTTCTGATTGCAATTCGCTTTATCAGAACGGACAAGATTCTCATCGGTAGTGCTCTACTCGGCCTCAGCATTGTCATAAAAATCCTTCCGCTCCTTTTCGTGTTCTACTACTTACTGAAAAAGCAATACACTGTAGTTGTGTTGTCTCTTTTCTGGTTAGGTCTCTATCTTCTAATTCCTGCCATAGTTCTTGGCTGGCAACATAATCTGGAGCTCCTCACTTCATGGTATCACAAAATTCTCGAACCGAGTTTTTCTCAGGGGGCAATTGGCGTCGGTGATTCAAATCAATCGTTTTCAGCAATGGTAACCCGCTTTCTCACCGAAACACCAGGCAACGAGGAAACTGGTGCAGCCGTCAACTTCCTTTCGCTCCCTGATAGGACAATCAGCTTACTTAACAGACTGTTTTCTTTTGTGTTCTTAGCTGTCATTGCATTGCTGGCGGTTTCTGGCAAAGAGAAGAGCGTCCAAAGAGAAAATTCAGAACTCTCTGTCGTGCTGCTTTCCGCCGTGCTTATGCCAGCACTCGCATGGAAAGCATATTTTGTGGCTTCGATCATGGGCTACACGACCGTCATTTACTGTATAATGAAGGCACAACATAGTAACCAGCATCGCTTCCTCATAGCGCTAATTTCAGCGTCTTTTATTCTTCATACGTTCACATCAGATGGAATCGTGGGTTGGAATTTAGCTCACGTTTTTCAATCTTACTCTTGTGTCACATTGTCGATGTTGTTGCTTTACGCGGCCCTGTTGCTGACATTGTTTCAACGAACAAAACTGGTAACAATTCAAAGAGGTTTATGAGCCTCGGCAATCACGAAAAGCAATTCAGGGTTTTTGGCAACTTCAGCGGATACCTCGAAGAGACAGCGTGCCCGATTTGTCCTTCTCCCCCTGACCCATATCTCATTTTCAGGAAAAGCGAGGGTATCAACATATTGCTGTGTCCACATTGTGGCGTCTATTACGCCTCTCCGAGATTCGACGAACCCTCATTATTGGGCATCTACGAAACTGAGGCATTCTCCGATATGTCCGTTTGGGCAAATTGGTCGTACGACACCTGGCAACAAAGCAAAACGAGAGGATGGTTTGGCTCAAACCTGAAAACGCAACTCGTCAAAAGGTACCTTCGCGACGGTCAGGCAGTACTTGATGTCGGTTGCGGCACTGGAGAATTTGTAGCAGTAGCAAGGAGAAATCACCTTGATGCAGAGGGAATCGATAACAGCAAGATGCTCACAGATGTCGCCAAGAGCATTTTGAAGGTTCCTGTTCACCAAGCGGACATCAAAGATTTTCGTCCGGCGCGAAAGTTTCAGGGCATCGTTATCTGGGATGTGCTTGAGCACCTGTACGATCCTCTCCAGATGCTCGAGATGTGTGCGAGCCTTCTGGAACCAAGGGGGTTTCTGTTTGCCCAGGTTCCCAACCGGCGAGGGATTTCCAACCAGCTCAAGTCATTCGCATGCCGGACATCTCTGAGCAGGAATGACTATGGCCATTTCGGCTTTCCCTATCATCTTTACTTCTTTGACAAGCAAAGCTTGACGCACCTGGTGAGAGCCGCTGGCTTCAATGCTATCCATTTTGAAGCCTGGTCGCATCTACTCAAAGACGGCAGAAGCGGATTTCTCACGGACATAGTAATTTCCCTTGTCAAAAAATATTGCATTTCGGATTACATTATCGTTGTCGCACAAAAGCAATCCTAATATTTGTGCAACCACGCCTCACGACCATACGCACGAGGCTCACCTTATTGAAATCGGTTATTGCCCTCGTTCAATGCAGCTTTCATTTCGATTCCTCGTTTCTCTCGGGTGATTGCCGATAGATCCTGCGGCAAGGCTCCAGAGGTGCACTAGGCATCATTCCGCCCAAGCAGGGGCTCTTTGACCGGCGCAACTCGCCGGGCCTTTACTGAATACTTCCACACTCGGAAGCCAAGGAGGAAGGCCACGATCACGCCGTACGTAATCGGCCGCCTCGTATCTGCCTTCACCAGCCAAAGGTAATGGATCACGCCCGCCACCGCGGCGACGTAGATCAGCCTGTGAAGAACCTGCCAGCGCTTTCCCCCCAGGCGACGTATCATCTTTTTCGTGGAGGTGACCGCCAGCGGGATCAGCATGACAAATGCTGTGAAGCCCGCCGTGATGAAGGGCCTCTTGGCGACGTCGGCGAGCATCCCCTGAAAATCAAAGAATTGATCGAGCCAGATGTAGGTGGTGAAGTGAAGGCACGCGTAGAAAAAAGCGAACAGACCGATCATCCGGCGGTACCTGATGATGCCGTTCCAGCCGAGTCTCCTGAGGGGCGTCACAGCGAGGGTCGCCACCAGAAACCGGAGAGTCCAGGTCCCCGTCTCTTCGGTGATGTCCTTGATGGGATTCGCGCTCAGCGTGCCGGAATATGCCCTGTAGGAGAGCGCGAGAAGGGGGATGAGACAGAGCAGGAAAAGGACGGGCTTGAAAAACCTCATGTCAGAAGTTTTTTCTCAGGTCCATTCCCGCATAGAGGCCTCCTACCTGGTCGGCGTACCCGTTGAACATGAGCGTCTTTCTCTTGAAGAACTCCCCGATGCGCCGTTCCGTCTTCTGGCTCCAGCGGGGATGATCAACCTCCGGATTGACATTTGAATAAAAACCGTACTCGTTGGGGGCAGCGATCGACCATGTCGTGGGAGGCTCTTTGTCCACAAACCGTATCTTGACGATCGACTTGATTCCCTTGAACCCATATTTCCAGGGGATCACCAGCCGGATCGGTGCGCCGTCCTGATTGGGGAGAGGGCGTTTCCCATAGAGGCCCACGGCAAGGATGGTCAGGGGATGCATAGCCTCGTCCATCCTCAGGCCCTCCACATACGGCCAGTTGAGGACGGCCCGTTGCTGGCCAGGCATCTGCGACGGATCATAGAGAGTCTCGAATGCTACGTATTTGGAATTGCCCTGCACCCGTTTGATGAGGTCTTTGAGCGGGAACCCGAGCCATGGGATGACCATGGACCAGCCCTCGACGCACCTCATCCGGTAGATCCGATCTTCAAGAGTAAACGGCTTGACGAGATCCTCAAGATCATAGACGGCGGGCTTCTTGACAAGACCTTCGACAGATATCTTCCAGGGCGATATTCGCAGGGAGGAGGCGTTTTGAGAAGGATCCTCCTTGTCCGTCCCGAACTCATAGAAATTGTTGTATGTCGTGATGTCCTTCAGGGGAGTCTGTTTCTCATCAGTATCGTAGGTCCCGCCGCGCGGCCCTGGGGAAGGATCATCCGCGAAGGCGTTTCGGGAAAGACCTGCGGCGGCGGCGGTAAAGAGAAGCGCGTTGCGCATGAAAACCCGCCTCGAGCGGTAGAACCGTTCAGGCGTGATGTCGGATGAAGCAATGTCGTCTCGCCGTCTTATCAGCATAGGAATCCCTTCTAATATACGATTATTCCCTCTCCTCGGATCTGGCTCCTAATGTATAGCATTTTGACCTTTTGATGTCAAGTCGTGTGATCTTGATAATGACTACGGATTTCCTTATATTTTAAACGCTTTTTGAGAAAATCTGAAGGAACTGGGTGATATGAATACGCTTAAGACTGTAGTTCTCATGACCTTCATGATGATCCTACTCCTCGTCGTTGGCTCCGCGATCGGGGGGGAGAGGGGGATGGTGATGGCATTCATATTCTCGCTCTTTATGAATTTCGGTGCCTACTGGTTCTCTGACAAAATTGTGCTCCTCTCGAACGGGGCCCGGCAGGTCACGGAAGCCGAATCGCCCCGGTTGTATTCGATCGTTGCGCGGATTGCCAGCCAGGCACAGCTGCCGATGCCGCGGGTCTACGTTATCCCGTCGGAGAGCCCCAATGCGTTTGCCACCGGGAGGGATCCATCCCATGCGGCCGTTGCGGCCACAGAAGGGATTTTGAATCTCCTGAGCGACGATGAGCTTGAGGGGGTTCTCGCGCACGAGTTTGCCCACATCCAGCACCGCGATATCCTCACCTCGACGATCGTCGCGACGATGGTTGGGGCGATCACATTCCTGGCGCGGATGGCAGGCTGGGCGATGATGTTCGGAGGAGGTGGCCGGGACCGGCGGGATTCCAACGGGTTCGCCGAGCTCGCCATGATGATCCTCGCCCCTATCGCGGCCGTGCTAGTCCAACTTGCGATCTCGCGCTCGCGCGAATTCGCGGCCGACGAGGGCGGCGCCCATATATGCGGCCGTCCGCTCTCGCTCGCCAACGCCCTCGGCAAGCTCGAACACGCGGCGGAGCTTACCCCGATGGAAGGTGCAGGCCCGGCCACGGCGCATCTGTTCATTGTCTCCCCGCTCCGGCGCGGCGCATGGACGAAATTATTCTCGACGCATCCTCCGCTCGCCGAACGGATCGACCGCCTGCAGAAACTTGCCGTCGGCGGACTTTGATCGACGGCTCCCGTCACCCCTAACCGACAAGGAAACTTTCTTGGAACGTTCCGCCGAAGGCCCCGCAGTCTACCACGAACCCACGCCTATCCCCGACAAGGAACGCCCCCTCGAATCGATGATGAAGCGGTTCGACGTCGCGGCCGAAATCCTCGGGCTGGAGCCCGGCCTCTACAACTATCTCAAGACTCCCGTCAAACAGATCATCGTCTCAATTCCCATTTTTCTCGACGACGGGCGCATCGAGATATTCGAGGGGTATCGCGTGATCCACAACGACATCCTTGGTCCCTCGAAGGGGGGGATCCGGTTCGCTCCTGACGTCACGCTGGACGAGGTCAAGGCGCTCGCCGCATGGATGACCTGGAAGTGCGCCGTGATGAATATCCCGTTCGGAGGCGCCAAAGGCGCCGTCCGCTGCGACGTGACGAAGCTGACCCGCATTGAAATCGAAAAAATAACCCGTCGCTATACCTCCAATCTCATCGATATCTTCGGACCCGACCGGGACATCCCCGCTCCCGACATGAACACCAATGAACAGGTCATGGCCTGGGTGATGGACACCTACAGCATGCATATGCGCCGGACCGAAACCGCGGTCGTCACCGGCAAGCCCCTGATAATCGGCGGTTCCCTCGGTCGCCGCGAGGCGACGGGCCGGGGGTGTATGATCGTGACGCTGGGCGCGATGGAGAAGCTGGGGATCCGGACCAAAGATGCACGGATCGTCGTCCAGGGTTTTGGCAACGTGGGCTCGGTGAGCGCCGCGCTGCTTGCGGAACAGGGTTGCAGGGTCGTCGGGATCTCGGACATCAGCGGGGCCTATTACAACTCCAAGGGGATAGATATTCCGCGCGCCATCGATCATGTCGTGACCAATACGACTCTGGCCGGTTTCAAAGGGGGAGAGCATATCTCCCAGGAAGACCTGCTCGAGCTGGATTGCGATGTCCTCATCCCTGCCGCGAAAGAAGAACAGATCACGGCGTCCAACGCGCCACGCATCAGGGCAAAGATCATCTCCGAGGGGGCCAACGGCCCGACCGATGCGGCTGCAGACCCGATCCTGCAGGAGAAGGGGGTGCTCGTCATTCCCGATATTCTGGCCAACGCCGGCGGGGTGACTGTGTCATATTTCGAATGGGCGCAGGACCGCGCGGGATACTTCTGGACTC
Organism: uncultured Chlorobiaceae bacterium; assembly: GCA_964410105.1. Lineage (GTDB taxonomy): Bacteria > Bacteroidota > Ignavibacteria > UBA10030 > SZUA-254 > CAYPFY01. The sequence goes on along the minus strand of CAYPFY010000001.1, from coordinate 153,003 downwards.
TCGACCGCGTGAACAGGCGGCTGGAAAGGATGATGCGCCAGTCTTTCGACGCCGTTTACAATTCCGCCGAAAAGCACCGGACAACGCTCCGCATCGGAGCCTATGTCCTTGCGATCGACAAAGTCTCCAAAACATTGAAAATGAGAGGGATCTACGCATAAGCGTCCCTGCCGCGTGGCGGTGGCGGCGGCATCAGCGGCTGTTGTCCTTTTCCTGCGCGCGGGGGCCGAGGAAAAGGGAAACCTCGACATCATGCAGGATCTCCTGAAGGGAATGGGAAATGTGATCTATCAGAGATCGGCTTTTTCCCCGCGCGACAGCATCGCCCTCCGGGTGACGACGTCCTCGCCGGAGAAATGGGTTGTTGAAAACGCGGTGAATTCCAGCCTGCAGGCCGGAGGGTGCGTGGTCTTTTCGCGCGGGGGAGAGGAAAGGGGGCGCGACTCGCTCCGCTTCACCCGGCAACTGGACATCCAGTCTTTCTCGCTCGGCGTCGTATACGACGGGTTGTACCGCGAGGGCCTGTTCGGGACGAAAAAAGTCCGGAGGACGGTTTCCGCGTCGATCACTTTCGAGTCGATTGCTACAGCCACCAGCGAGATCCTTTCCAGCGGGACCCTGTCAGATCACCGGGTCGATACCGTTGAGGCGGATAACATCCGCAAGCTCGAATCGCCCGCCTCGCCCAGCACGCGCGCCCAGCTTCCCCCGGAGGAATTCATTGACAGGTATATCGAGCCTTTCATCATCATCGGCGCGACCGGCGTTGCCGTCTATCTCTTTTTCCATATACGCAGCTAATATGAGAAACCGCTGGCAATCCCTTTCGTTTCTCTTCCTCGGCCTTCTCCTCTCGTCATGCGGCTCATCGGACGTGACGGTCAATTTGTCCGCGGAGGAGCGATTTGAACTCGGGAAGAAAAAATTCGAACAGGGGGATTATCTCGAGGCGATTGCCGATTTCGATATCATCAGGCTTCAGTATCCGGGAAGCGGGGTGGCCGACGACGCGCAGTACTATCTCGGGGAGTGCCGTTTCAAGAGGGAGGAATTCCTGCTCGCCGCGGAGGAGTATCAGGCCGTCAAACGTAACATGCCCTCAAGCCCCTTCGTCCCGCTCGCTCAGTATAAGACAGCCCTGTCGTATTATTCCCTCTCCCCCAAAAGCGCGCTTGACCAGAAATATATCGACAAGGCGATCGACGAATTCCAGGTATTTCTTGAATATTATCCCACGCACGAGCTCGCGGCCGATGCGGCCGCGAAGATCAAGGAACTCGACACCCGCCTGGCCAAACGGTTGTACGATACGGGGGTCCTCTACATGACGATGGGGTACTACAAGGCGGCCGGGATCTATTTCAACAGCGTGATCGAGAAATACCACGACACGGAATTCGCCGAGCCAGCCCTGTTTTCGAAGGCGCAGACGCTCACCATCCGGAAGCATTATGATGAGGCGAAGAAGGACATCGAGAGGTTTTTTGAAAAATATCCGAACAGCTCATTGAAAAAGGACGCCGAGTCCCTTCGCGCCGACATTGACGATCACCTGAAGGGCAAATCCGCGGCAATTGGGCTTGACCATGTCCCCGACCGCGCCTGATATGGCGAAGGGAAAAGGCCGGGCGGTGAAGGATTCGCAGGTGGAGATGACCCAGCTGGTCCTTCCCAATGATACGAACCAGCTCGGCAACTTGCTCGGAGGCCGGCTCATGGAATGGATGGACATCTGCGCCGCCATCTCGGCCCAGCGCCATTCGAACAGGGTATGCGTGACCGCCGGGGTCGATGATCTCGTCTTCCACCAGCCCATCCGCCTGGGGGAGGTCGTTACCCTCCGCGCATCGGTGAACCGGGCATTCGGCTCCTCGATGGAAGTTGGCGTACAGGTAGTTTCCGAAAACCAGCTCACGGGTGAACGTAAAACAGCGAATACAGCATATCTGACGTTCGTCGCTGTCGACGAGAAGAGATCGGCTGTAAAGGTGCGCCCCCTGATCCCGCAGACCCGGGTGGAGAAGCGCCGTTACAGGGAAGCTCTGGCTCGCCGGAATGAGCGACTGGCAGGTCGGTATGATCGGAAAGGGTAGGCAATCGCACCGGCATTTCTGCATTGACACGAAATCCGCCGGCATAGCGTTAATCGTGTGGCTTACGGGATTCCCGGGCATCCGCGCCCAACAGTACCTGACAACCTTCGGGTCCGTCATCGAGTTCAAAGTCCCGCGGTCGACCACATCCGGACTGATCACCGGAGATTTTGAAGGGGAGGGGCTCTCGGATATTGCCGCCTATGGCGACAGCGAGATCCGCTTCTTTCTGCGCGACTCGACGTCCGCCTACCGCCCCGGAATCCTCGTCATCGAAAGACCCATCGTCTGCGCCGTCGCCGCGCGTTGTAACGCTGACCGCTTCTCCGATATCGTCGTCCTGACTCATGACCCCCCCTCAATCCAGGTATACCTCGGAAAAACGGGCGGAAATTTCCAAATGGCCTGGGAACGCCCCATCGAGGAACCGGCGGAGCACATGATCGTGGCCGATATCAACGGCGACCGGAAGCAGGATATCCTGATCTACGGCAAAAAGTCGCTTGGGGTGAGAGTTTTCCTTGGAAACGGTAACGGGACGTTCCGCTCCCCCTCGACGATTCTGGCGGACTATTCCCTGAGCGACCTGAGCGTGAGAAGCCTCCACGAGAACGGGATCATCGATGTCATCGGATCGAACTGGATCTCCAACCAGATCCTGGTGTTTTCGGGCTTTGGGCGGATGAAGTTCAGCGACCCCTCCGTCATTCAATGTCCCGCCGAGCCAACGGCCGTCATGCCCGCTGTCCTCGATTCGGATGCCAACGTCGATCTTGTCGCGGCTTTTGGCTCCGAACACGCCATCAGGACCTACGGGGGCAACGGACTGGGTGAATTTCACCTCTCCCAGACTCTCAACTTCGATATGGCCCCTTCCGGAATCGGCATCGGGGACATCAACGGCGACGGGAGGGAGGACATCGTCTCTCTCGACGAGTCGGGAAAACTGCTGACCGTCCTTCTGAACGACGGGTCGGGACTTTTCGGGAAATCGATACAATTCGGGGCCGGCGCCGGATCCACGTCGGTCACTCTGATCCGCCATGGGACCACCGATTTTCTCGATGCCGTTCTTCTCGACACGGTCCGTTCCAGGATCAGGATCCTCGGGAGCGCTCGGGTGGCCGCTCCCCGCTCGCCCGAGAGAATTCTCGGCGCGGGGCTCGCTCCCGCCGGAGTGCTTGCCTCACCCCTGGCGCCGCACGGGCCCCAGGATATTCTCGTTGCAAATTCCGGTTCACGATCGATTTCCCTTTTCGCGAACGACGGGAAAGGCCGGTTTCCCGGGCAGATCGCCTTCGCCGTGCCCTCCGAACCCCGATGGCTCTCCTGCCTTGCCGTCAATGAGTCCCTGGCCGTTATACTCTCTACCGCTCCCGGAAGCGGAAAGATTTGCGTTCTCGAGATTAATCCCAGAACCTACTCCCAGGCCGTGTACACCCTGCCGGTCCAGGGAGAGGCCGAGATCCTTTCAACCAGGATCGACTGGGCCAGTCATTTCCTCCATATCTACAGCTTCGAGCATGACAGCGCGTCTCATTCCTCCCTCATTGAGTTCGAGCAGATTTCCGCCAGCAGATTCATCGAGAGGACCGTCCCGTTTCAGAGCCCGTCGCGCATACTGTCACTCACGATGGGAGATTTCAACGGCGACGGCGTTCCGGACATCGCTTACTGCGCCCCGGACACGCACCGACATACCGAGAGCCTGTTCCAGCTCCCAGGCCTGCTCTCAGGCGGATTCCGGGCGCCGGAGCTGGTCTTTTCGTTCCCCAGCGACGACACGGTCGAATCGCGACTCTGGCACGGCGACCTCAATAACGACGGGAGGGAGGATATCATCGTCAATCTCAGGAGCCCGATGGACAGACTCTACGTATTCTACGGCCGGGAGGATACGACCGTCCGGCCAGTCTCGGCCGGCCTGATGGACTATGCAGTCAGCGTGGACAGACCGGATCTTCTCAAGATCGCCGATATGAACGGCGACGCGATCGACGATATCGTCCTCGAAAATTCTCTCGACAAATCGATCGAAGTCTATCCCGCCCATCCCGACGGGACGCTCGGCCCTCCGTACCGCCTCGCAAGCTCAGGCGGCATCGGAGGCTTTGAGGTAGGAGACCTGGACGGGGACGGAGTCCCGGACCTCCTCATCACCGAGATTCTGGGTGGTATAGTCCGGCTGATAAGGCTGGGAGAATAAGATGGATCTCCGGGCACAACGATCCGGGATTACCCCCCGCAGGCCCAGACAGCCCGTAGAGCCCCTGAGCGTTCCTTGTGAGCGCGGGTTCATTCAGGTTGCCAGAGATGTCCGCGGCCGCTGATCCGCCGGGCACATCCGTGCAATTCGAGGCCTCGGGCCTGGCCAAGAGTTTCAAGAGGCGACGGATATTTCAGGATATCGAATTCAGACTGACCCGCGGAGAATCTCTCGGTGTCACAGGGAGGAACGGCTCCGGAAAGTCGACCCTGCTAAAAATACTCGCCGGAGTGCTCTCTCCGTCACGGGGGGAAGTGGCTCTCAGGCTTGACGGGGCCCCCGTAGCCGACCGCTTCGCCCATCTGGGGTTCGTCTCTCCCTATCTTCAGCTGTACGATGAACTCAGCGGGTGGGAGAATCTCGATTTCGCCAGGAGAGTGAGAAAGCTGACGGTGGCCGATGACGCTCTCTCAAGGCTCCTCGAGCGTGTAAACCTCTACGGGGTGAGAAACGAGCTCGTCCGATCGTACTCCTCCGGGATGAAACAGCGCCTGAAATATGCCTTCGCTCTCATCCATACGCCCCCGCTCCTTCTCCTCGATGAACCTACATCGAATCTGGACAGGGAAGGGACCGGGACCGTCCATGAGCTCATGGCAGAGCAAGTCTCCCGTGGAATCCTCGTCGTGGCTTCGAATGACGCGGAGGATCTCACACGCTGCGAGGACCTCATCGATCTGGACAACCGCCCTGCGGTGAAAATGTGAGAGCTTTCCCCGCCATGCCGGCAGTGACGGTCTTCCGGAAGGATCTCCGCTCCGAGCTCCGCACCCGGTACGCTCTCAATGCCCTGATCATGTTCGTCATCACGACCCTTTCTGTCATCCTGTTCGCCATTGGGAACGAGAACGTGAGCCCGGAGGTTCTTTCCGGAGTTTTCTGGATCATCGTCTTTTTCTCCGCCATGTCGGGCCTTTCCCGCACGTTTGTAAGCGAGGAGGAGAAGGGCACTGTCCTGACCCTCCAGCTTACGGCACGGCCCCTCGCGGTTTATTTCGGCAAACTCTGTTTCAATCTTGCGCTTCTTGCGGTCCTCAATGCATTCACGACCGTGCTGTACATCCTCTTCATTTCAAACTTCACGATTGCAAGCTACTCGATATTCATCACGACTATCGTTCTCGGGACAATGGGCCTGGCGAGCGCCTCCACGATCATTGCGGCCATCATCGCAAAAGCGAACACCCGGGGGACCCTTTATCCGGTCCTGTCATTTCCGATCCTTCTGCCGCTCCTTTTGACCGTGATCAACGCGACGAAGATGGCGTCTGACGGGGCGCCATTTTCAGACGCCATTCAGGAGTTTCAGGTCCTCGTCTCCTATCTCGTCGTCGTCACCGCCATCGCCGTGATCGTCTTCGAATTCATCTGGAAGGATTAGAATTTCGCCGAAAATTTCGTATCTTTCCCAAGACAATGAAAGCTCTAAAAATCCTGCTCGGCCTGTGGCTCTCAATTGTGGTGGTGGTCGCGTTCGCGTTCCCGATCGTCCCACAGCCGACCCGGTGGTATGAATTCCCCGTGGTTCCCGGGCTTGAGGATAAGGCGCGCATACTCTTCTTCCATGTTCCCATGTCCTGGACCGCCGTCCTCGCCTTTTTTCTCTCGATGGGGTACGGAATACGGTATCTCGCCCGTAAGAATCTCCGTGACGATGTGCGGTCGTCGGCCTCGGCAGGGCTGGGGCTCACCTTCTGCGTCCTTGCCACAGTGACCGGCTCTCTCTGGGCAAAGTTCAACTGGGGATCCTTCTGGAACTGGGACCCGCGGGAGACATCCATTTTCGTCCTTTTGCTCATCTATGGCGCCTACTTCGCGCTCCGCTCCGCCATTGATTCGGAGGAGACCCGGGCCTCTCTCTCCGCCGTCTATTCGATCATCGCCGGCGTCACCGTCCCGTTCTTCATCTTCGTCATGCCGCGGATCGTTGCCAGCCTCCACCCCGACCCCATCGTCAACAGCCGCGGCAAAATTGACATGAACGGGACCATGCTCACCGTCTTCCTTGCGTCGCTCGCCGGATTCACGGCGCTTTTTTTCTGGATCTGGAACCTGAGAAGCCGGATGGGATGGCTGGAGCTTCAGGATTCGGAAGGGTCGTAGATGTACGAATTCCTCTCGCAGAACGCCCTCTACCTCGTGCTGGTGATCGCCCTCATCTGCTGGGCGGGCATTTTTTCCTACCTGCTGCAGCTCGATCGCAAAGTGACGCATCTCGAACAGCTGCTCAAAAGGTGATGCTGTGAAAGCAAAAATCATCATTGCCGGGATCGTCATCGTCGCCGCCATCATCTTCGGCGCTATCTCATTTGTCGAAACCAATGTCGAGTACACCGACTTTCGGACAGCGGAGAGCTCGCACAAAAAGGTCCAGGTGAAGGGGGAGTGGCTCAAGGACAAGGTATCGTTGTACGATGCCTCGAAAAGCCAGTTTCAGTTCTACATGAAGGACGATAACGGCAGGGAAGAGAAGGTGCTCTTCGATGGCGCAAAGCCAAACAATTTCGAGATTGCCAACGCCGTCGTCGTCAAGGGACGCTATCAGGACGGCTGTTTTCACGCGAGCGAGATTTTGACAAAATGCCCCTCGAAATATGAGGCCGACGCCGAATCGGTCAAGAAGTCGCTCTGAGTTACCTGTCGATTCTTATGAAAACCGACCATGATCGGCGGCATACTCGTTAAAGTCGCGTTTCTGTCGATCCTCGTCTCGGGAGCATCGTATTATGTCTCCTTCCGCAGATCGGCGGCGTACGTGACACTTGCCCGCTCCGCGTATCACCTCACCGTCTCTCTCATCCTCGGATTCTGCGCGTGCCTGCTGTATCTCATCGTCACCCATCAGTTTCAGTATACCTACGTCTGGAATTACAGCTCAACGACGCTCCCGACTCCTCTCCTTGTCTCAACATTCTATGCGGGGCAGGAGGGAAGCTTTTCCCTCTGGACCCTGTATACGTCTATCATCGGCGTCATCCTCATTCACTATACCTCCCGCAAGGAGTGCGAGGCGGAGGTGATGTTCGTGTGGTCCCTGATCCTGACGTTCCTTCTCCTGATGCTGATCGTGAAGAATCCTTTCACCCTCATCTGGGAATCGTTTCCAAATGACCTCATACACACCGGGCTAATTCCAGCAGGGACAACGAATTATGTCTGGCTGGATCAAGCCAAGAATATCTGGGCGCAATACCCCGTCGAGGGCAAGGGTCTCAACCCGCTTCTGCAGAACTACTGGATGGTCATACATCCGCAAATCCTGTTTACAGGCTTCTCCTCGATGGCAGTCCCCTTCAGTTTCGCCGTGGCCGCCCTCATCAGGAAAGATTACCAGAAGTGGGTTGCGGTCGCAAAACCCTGGACCGTGTTCGGAGCAGCAGTGCTCGGGACCGGGATCATCTTGGGGGGATACTGGGCCTATGAGACGCTCGGATGGGGGGGATATTGGGGATGGGATCCGGTGGAAAATTCTTCGCTGATCCCCTGGCTCGTCTGCATCGCCTCGGTCCACACCATGATGGCCCAGAGGCGTTCAGGGACGTTCGTGCGGACGAACATTTCCCTCAGCATACTCTGCTTCATCATGGTTCTTTATAGCACGTTTCTCACCCGCAGCGGAGTCTTGGGGGAGACGTCAGTTCACTCCTTCGTTGATCCGGGGATGTGGGCCTACTGGCTTCTCCTTGGGGTCATAGTTATCTTTGGAAGCCTGGGTTTTGGCATGCTAATCTCACGCTGGAGGGAAATGCCTAGAATCCCCGTTGAGCACAGCGTTTACTCAAGGGAGTTCGCGCTGTTTCTTGGTGCCTTCGCCATCTGTTTTGCCGCACTTTTCATCACGATCGGAACTTCTTCTCCGATCATCACTAATCTCCTGAAGGGAAGGCCGGCGGCGGTTGATTCCGCGTATTATGTGAAAACCACGCTCCCCATAGGAATCGCAGTTGCCATGCTGAGCGGTATCGGCCAATTGCTCTGGTGGAAAAGGTCGGGAAAAGCCGATATTCGCAAGAGCCTGGCTATTCCTCTCTTTGCATCGCTCCTTTTCACGGCCGGCCTGATCGCACTCGGCATACGCGATGCTCCCGTCCTGCTCTTTTCGTTTGCCTCGGCATTCACACTTTTCGTGAATCTGATCGTGGGGTACAGGGTTTTCATCGGAAACCCGCGATACGCCGGAGGCGCCATAGCGCACATCGGCCTGGCCTTCCTCTTTCTCGGGTTTGTGTCCAGCGCCCGTTACGACGACAAGCAGACGGTTTCCCTTGAGGAGGGGCGATCCAAAGAGATTCTGGGCGGCTATACGCTCACCTATACCGGAAACCATGCTCTCGATGAAGAACGGTACGGTTTTAATGTTGAAGTCCGGCATGGGGATGAGTCGTACACGGTCATGCCCGTCATGAGGTACAGCACCCAGACCAACAGCATGATGAGGCATCCTGATATCCTCAACATGTACACGAAGGATTTCTACATCTCTCCTGTTTCGCTCGAAACCGCGGAAAATGCCGATGCTTACTCATTTGGGAAGGGGGAGACGAAGCAGATAAACGGGATGAGCGTAAAGTTCATCGACTTCGATTTCAGCGATGAAGAGAAGGGGAAGATGGTGACCGGCGGAGCCGATGTCACGATCGGCGTAATCCTTGAAGTGGAAGCTGACGGTCACAAGCAGATTGTCAAACCCCTGTTCAAACGGACTGCGTCGGGCCCCGCTTACGTTCCGGCAGAACTGCCGGAAAAGAACATCCGGTTTACTATCACCCGTCTTCAGCCTAACAGGGAAGACCCTTCCAGGTCAAAGGTGGAAATCAGCGTCTCCGATCAGTCTCTCCGAAAGGCGGAAACGCTTGTGGTGGAAGCGAGCATAAAACCCTTCATCAATCTTGTCTGGATGGGAACCATCACGCTCGTGGTCGGATTCGCCATCACCATCATACGAAGAGTGCGGGAAGCCGGATCGAGGGCCAGCGATGCTGACAGTGAATCTGGTAACTCAGGGGCGCAAGGGGAAGGTCGTCACGACGATTGACGGCTTCGAGGCCGATCCCGAGACGCTCGCTGAAATCGCCCGGGAGCTGAAGCGCCACTGCGGCGCGGGGGGAACCGTGCGCGGCCGGACTATCGAAATCCAGGGAGACCAGCGCGAGAGGGTGAGGCAGAAGCTCCGTGAAATGGGTTTTTAGAAACTAGCCGTCAATCTTACAGCACGCGTCGAGTTTTTCGTAAGCCTCCTTGTCCCGTTTCCTCTCATTCGCGTCATATCCGGCCCCTGTGATCGCTGACTCGATCATCCCCACGTCCGTCTTCGCCGGCAGAAAGCTCACCTGGACCGTCTTCGTCTTGATGTCGACGTTCACCTCCTTTACGCCTTCGACGCGTGCGACCGCCTTCTGTACGTTTTTCGCGCACGATCCGCAGACCATTGAATTAGCCTTGATGACGGTCGTCGCAAGGTCGTGCTTCGACTCGCAACCCGAGGCCAGGATCAGCGCCATGCATACAATCATGAATTTCATGGGAAACTCCTTTTAAATTCTCATCTTCCAGTTTTTCACAAAATGTTCATCGATCTCGACCACGTTCCCGTTAAGCCTGCTTGGGATCGGTTCCGGCGGATACTTCTGGCAGGAACCCTGCAATCCCTCCAGATTGTTCAGCTTCCAGCGCGTCTCACAGTTGCCGCACGCAAGCTCGGTTCCCTCGATCCGGAATGTCCGGGAATTGCACGGCTCGCAGATCCGGACGGAGGTGACAAGCTTCCCCTCGGGGGAAATGTAGGCCAGCAGCGGGACCGACGTCCCCTCGGAAGCATAATCGAACTGAACGAATTTTTTCTCGAGCAACAAAGAGAGGGGAAATGTAATCATTCCCCCGCTGATTCGAACGGGGATCGGGGCCGGGGTCAACGCGACGTCGGCAAAGGAGGAAGCCATGGCAACCTCCGGTTGTCCGGCGATTGTTGGGTTTGGTCCTCCCGGCAGGTGGGCAGTGAATATGACCAAGAATACGATCGCAAGGAGCAGGGCGGCGGTCCCGTAGATCATCCTCGCCCGCTTCGACATCGCCTTGGAACGGGTCCCCTCGGAGGGGGGAACCATCTCGTCAAACGCGCGCCCGCACGACGTACAGAATTTGCCCCGCAACTCGGCTCCGCAACGTCCGCAGCGCTTACTCATACGGCAAAGAACCGCCCCGTGACCGGGGCGGATTAGGCATTAGAACGTTCCCTTTGCGTCAACAGTCTTCTCTTTCGACTTCGTGTTCTTCGCCTGCGAAGCCTTCGACTTGTCTTTGCAACAATCCATCATCTTCGCCTGCTTCGCGCCGGTCTTCGTCATGTCGCAATGCGCCTTGTCGGCGGCGGTGCAGTTTTCCGTATACTTCGCATCCTTCGCACCGTTCTTACAGCAGGAGCTCTTCCCATCGCCATGAGCAAAACTCAGCGATGCTGAAATCATTAATCCTACAAGAACCAAGAGACCTTTCATCGAACCCTCCAGATGTTTTAGCTTTTCCAATGTACAAAATGTTTTATCAGAAAATCAAGCCGTCCGAGCACAACCCTCGAATTTCGGGCTATCTGGCATCTTGGGTAATAACCCAGGTCCTATCTTCTTAGTTCCGGCTTGGAGGCGCTCGCCCGCCCCCGGAGAAAAAGGGCCCCTTCTCGAGACGCCTTGACCCAATATCCCTTAAAGGGCATCAGAATCGGGGCTATATAATATCTGCCGTCATATCCGTAGAAGTGTGACTCAAGTATCCCCGCCGGGGAGGTTGAGATCGAATCGGCCTGTGTCGGATCGGAACCAGCCCCCACCAGGTTCCACCCTTTCCGGAGCACGACAGAATCATGGAGCATGGCAGTTCCTGAGACGCTCACCAGTTGCGTCGAGTCGAATTTCAGCCAGAATCCCGGACCGGTCGAAAGGGTTTCTTCCGGGACATAGAAACCCGCGAACGTAAATGCCCTCGACCGTGCCGCAGGAAAGAGCCCGGTCCTGGTTTTCGGCAAACCCTCGCCGGGCACGGAAAGGAGATTCCATCCCTTTGAGACAGTGGTCGTCTCCGTGACACTCAGCCGAATGATAAAACGCCAGGGCGCGCTATAGGCTCCCCATCCGTACGCGTTTTTCCCGCGCACCCTCCAGTAATATGTAACAGTTGAATCAAGACCGCTAAGACTCTTTGAAGTATCGGTGATCGACGAATCACCAAAAGAACTCCCGAAGGAGGGATCCTCCGAAAGTTGTACCTCAAAAAAGCTGGCGACCCCATGCCAGAGGAACGTGGTGGGTGAACTGAGGCCGCTGCTTCCATTAGGGGGAGACGCGAGGACAGGGGGGAGAGGCGGCTGAGCGATGACAAATGTCCGTACCGTGCTGTAATTCCCCCAGCCTGCGCCGTTTCTCGCTCTCCCTCTCCAATAATACCTCTCCGACGGCAGAGCAGGCAGTATAAGGGTCGTGTCGGTGAGAGTCGAGTCGGAAATGAGACGAACAAAGTTAGCAGTATCGGAAATCTCTAATTCATACGATGTCGAATTTGCCTGAGCTATCCAGCTACAAGTTCCCGGATTAACTGCTGAATCCTGAGGTTGGCTCAGAATCAGCTGGGTGGGCACATTCCACGTGCGGAAGTACCGCACGTCGCTGGATACTCCCCATCCGGCCCCATTCCATGCAGTGACCCGCCAGTAGTACGCCGAACCGAGGCTCAGGCTTTCAACCGTCACGGTATCAGTCAGGCTTGAATCACTCACCAGAAGAGAACTGAATCCCGGTGAGAGTGCAATATCGAGCCGATACTTCGTCGCTTGCGCAGCTGCATGCCACCGGAATGACGTCGGAGTGGGAGTAAGCATTGAATCTGAGGGAGCAATAAGGAGCACCTGAGGGGGTACATCCCAGGTGGTGAAATGGCGGGGGTTGCTATAGGGTCCCCAGCCGTGGGCGTTCTTTCCCCGAACACGCCAATACGCCGTCAAGCCAAGCGATAGCTGGATTTCATGGGAAGTATCAACGAGAGACGTATCCGCATAACTCAGGGTCGAAAACGAGCTTGCATCGGAGACGTCAAGCTCGTAGTTCGTTGCGGCCGCATCCGAAGACCAAACCAAGGAGGTGGGTGTTGAAACATTCTGAGCCCCCTCTGCCGGTGAGAGGAGTTGGGGCTGCCCCGGCACAGGCCAGGTTGAAAAGCTGCGGGTTGAGCCGAAGGGGCCCCACCCCGCTGGATTCTTTCCCCGCACCCGCCAGTAATAAGTAGATCCCGACGGAAGGCTTACACCCTTTGACGTGTCGGTTATCGTCGAGTCGTGCAAGACGTATGATGAAAAGGAGTTAGATACGGACACATCTAGCTGATACAGCGAAACCGAAAGAGCCCGCCAGATGATGGTCAGCGACGGTGGAAGATCCGTGGCTCCGTCATCTGGGTAAACGGGCTGGACGGCCGGAGGGACATTCCAGGTAGTAAAAAGGCGCACCGGGCTGAACTGGCCCCAGCCCGCGCCATTTTTGGCGCGAACGCGCCAGTAATACGAGGTGTTGAGAGACAAGGCGACCGTCCCGATGGTATCTGTGAGGGTAGTATCCCTAAACGCCAGCGTCGCAAAGGTGTTCACCGTTGATACATCAAGCTGAAAATTCGTAGCCGTTGGAGTCTTCGACCAGGTCAGCGTCGCAGACGTTTGTATGTCGGTACTCGAATCGGCAGGCGAGCGAAGCTGAGTCTGGGGAGGCACGTCCCAGGTCGTAAAACTTCTCGTAGAGCTATAGACCCCCCAGCCGGCTCCGTTTTTCGCGCGGACACGCCAGTAATATGTCGTATTCAGAGCGGCGCCTACACCTTTAAGCGTATCGGTCAGTGCTGAATCGGAGAAAAAGAGGGTCCCGAAGGCACTTGACGTGGAAACGTCGAGCTGGTATGCCGAAGCAGCATCCTGGCGCCATTTGAAGATAACCGGCGTGATGATGGCCGTGCTCCCGTCGGATGGAGAGACAGGCTGTACCTGCGAAGGAGGACCGCCTGGTGTGGCGAGCCAGAGGCAAAGGTTCAAAAAAAGTATGTTGTCTGTCGACCCCGATTCGGTCCATCCGTCGTAAATACTGCTGTTTCCAGGCTGTGCGCTCCCGTCGTCCGCGGGGGAGCTGTCTCCCACGCCGGCGACTTTTCCCGCTCCGTATCGAGAGGTCGCTGCCATGACCTGCGCGGCGCCGTGGGTCGCACTGGTCATCCAGACATGAGCTTGTGCATTCGCATTCACGGACGTGAGGAGCCGCATCGTCGTCCCATTGTGATAGCTGAGGGCAGTGACCGTACCGGCCGGCCCGGTGATGATTGAATCAGGCCCTGTCTCTAGGTTGGAAGACACTTCCGTTATGTTATTGTTCGTCTCGCTCGTCGACTGGAAGTGTATCCCGAAAAGGCTGTCCGTCCGCAGATCGTTCCAGACCTGGGGGGAATCCCATCCGTTGCTGTTGCGATCGGAGCCATTGTGGTCGGCAACCATGCAGAGCCCTCCGCCGTTCTGCACAAAGCTCTTGATAGCCAGTTTCTCCGCTGAGGAGAAGGGATCCTGCGGTTCGCAGACGATGAAAAGATTATAATTCGAAAGATCGTACGGGTTGGAACTGTTTCCGTACGTGATCCCGTAGGAGGAGGTCAGAGTATGCACGACGAACCCCCGTTTTACGAGATCCACTCCCCATGCGGATATTGCGCCGAGCCAGTAATTCTCCGCCGTCGACTGCGTGATGCCGGATTGCGCGGGGGAGGGGATGGGCTGGGTATCATCGATGATCCAGTCGGAATTCCCCGCCGTCTCGTTCTTCGTATTGTCGAAGAGAGCCTTGAGGGTCTGTCCGCCCGATTCGTCCGCGAGCACGGCCAGGAAAAAGAGCAGAATTATGAGACGCTGCATCAGAATTCTTGAAATAACACCATTCAATTTACGAATTCTGAGGGCAATTCACCAATAAGTTGCTCGACCGGGGGCCGATATTCCCGCCCGTCGCGTGAGTGCGTCGGTCCGGCGCGGCGCTATGAGGCGACTCCGGCAGATATTTTTCGGGACCTGGAACCATTCGTCCGACATTTCGTACATTGTGGAATGATCGAGATCCGTGAGCTCAGAAAAAGCTTTCCCGGCGTCGTGGCACTCGACGGAATCTCTCTTGGCGTGGCGCAAGGCGAGTTTTTCGGCCTGCTCGGCCCGAACGGAGCGGGGAAATCAACCCTCATGAACCTTCTCGTCGGCTACCTCAGGCCGGACGGAGGTCAGATACTCATCGGCGGGAAGGCCGTCTCCCAGTCCGATACAGAAACCCGCATGGCTCTCGGGTTCGTCCCCCAGTCGCTGGCTCTCTACGACGACATCTCGGCCCAGCATAATCTCGAGATCTTCGGCAGTTTTTATCACATTCCCCGCCGGGCGCTGAGGGAGGCCATTGCAGAAAAACTCCATTCGGTCGAGCTCTACGACAGGCGCAAGGACAAAGTCAAAACATTTTCCGGCGGCATGAAGCGCCGGCTGAACCTCATCGCCGGGTTGCTTCACGATCCCGAGATACTTCTCTGCGACGAACCGACCGTAGGAGTCGATCCGCAATCCAGAAACGCCATCTTCGACTATCTCACCGAACTGAACCGGAAGGGGAAGACCGTCGTCTATACGACGCACTACATGGAGGAGGCGGAGAGGCTTTGCAGCAGGATCGCGATAATCGATTCCGGAAAAATCATCGCCGATGGGACGCTTGACCATCTTCTCGACCGCCTGCCGTTCGAGGAGGTTATAGTCATTTCAAAGGAAGCCGTTTCCGCGGCCGGCCGCTCCACGTTCGAGGCGTTCGGCGCGCTTGTCGACGGGGAGGACGATTTTTCCCTCAGGCCTTCAAGCGGATTCAGGCTCTCCGAATTCTTTTCCGCCGTCGAGAGCCGCGGGGTCGGCTATAAGCACATACGGCTGCAAAAGCCCACCCTCGAAGCCCTCTTTCTCCACATGACAGGGAGGAGGCTCCGAGATTGAAGGCCATACTACAGCTCATCCGTAAAGAATACCGGCTGTTCTGGAGCGATCGGGTAGCCGTGAGCCTCACCTTTCTGATCCCGCTTGTCCTCATCATGATCTGGGGATCTGTGTTCGGGAACATCAGCTCGGGCTCGAATACGCTGCGTCTGGCATTGCTTAATGCGAGCAGCTCCCCGCCGGCGCGGAGGATTGAATCGGTCCTCGACACGACGAAGGCCTTCAAGATCATCCGTACCTATGCGGACGACCGGGGGATTGAGGTGCCTTTTGATACTGCGTCTATTCAGGAATACGTCCGCCGGGGGAATGTCGCCGCGGCGCTCGTCATACCGGCGGATGCGTACGCAGATACCTCCTTCGGCCTGAAGATGAAGTTTTATTACGACCCGAGAAACGACATTGAGATGCAGATGATCTCGGGACTCCTGGAGCGCACCGTCATGACGCAGATTCCCTCGGTCTTTATTCAGAACGCGCGCTTGAGGGCCCTCAGGTTTCTGGGCGCCGACTCCGGCACCGCATTCAATAGCGGCATCGCGCAGCTGGTTTCCCGTTTTTTCCGGGTCGATATCTGGCGCATCACACGCTCAATGAGCGATTCGACCATGCGGTTCGGAGACGGGTCCCGTAATTTCTTCCAGAATGTTCTCCAGCTCGACCGCGTTCAGCTCGTCGGGAAAAACGTCGTAAACCCATGGGCGACGCGCAGCGTCGGCGGCTGGGCGATGATGTTCCTCCTCTTTACGGTCAGCGCATCCGCGTCATCCTTATTCGACGAGAAAAAAAGCGGCGTCGTGCTTCGCATTCTCGCGGCGCCCATCTCCCGGGTCCAGATTCTCTGGAGCAAATATCTTTACAATATGTCGCTGGGGATCATACAGCTGAGCGTTCTTTTCGCCGGCGGGTCGCTCCTCTTTCACATCGATGTTGGGTCAAATTACCTGAATCTCCTGCTCGTGATCCTCGCCGCCTCCACCGCCTGCACGGCATTCGGAATGCTGTTGGCGGCCGTCTGCAAGACGGCGGCCCAGGCCAACGGCCTCGGGACCTTCCTGATACTCGCCATGAGCTCCGTCGGGGGGGCCTGGTTTCCAACATCACTCATGCCCGATTTCATACAGAGAATCAGCAAGGTGACGATCGTTTTCTGGTCGATGGACGGCTTCCTCCAGGTGCTCTGGCGCGGAGCCGGCACCGGCGACATTCTCCCGAATCTCGGAGTTCTTTTTTTCATCGCCCTGGTCACCACAACCATAAGCATCTGGCAGTTCCGCAAAGGGCATGTCCTCTGAATGGGGAGCATTTGAACGTGAAATTATGTAATTTCCAATCCCCACTCACACAGGAGTAAAACAATGGCGAAAATTCTGCAGATCTCGCTGCTCGTCTATGGCCTCACCGTCATGTCCAGCGGCCAGAGCGACAATACGAAACCGATCGATCCCGCGAACTTTGATCTTTCAACAAAACCTTCGGAAGATTTCTACCAGTACGCCAACGGCACCTGGATAGCAAAGAATCCCATCCCGGCAGATCAGAGCAGGTGGGGGAGCTTCAACGAGCTTCTCGAGCGGAACTATGTCGTTCTTCACGCAATCCTGGAGGATGCCGCGAAGGCGGCCGACGCCCCGAAAGGGAGCGTGCTGCAAAAGGTCGGCGATTTTTACTTCAGCGGGATGGATTCGGCACGAGCCGAGGCTGAGGGGGCAAAGCCCCTCGAACCGGAACTGAGCCGAATTGCCTCCCTCAAGGATCCGGCGGAGCTTGAGACGGAATTCGCCCACATCCATACCTTCCGGGCTAACGTCCCATTCACGTTTTTCGTCGACCAGGATGCAAAGAAGAGCACCGATGTCATCGCCCAATTCCGCCAGGGGGGGCTGGGGCTTCCCGACCGCGACTATTACTCGAACCCGGATGACAAATCAAGAGAAATCCGCGAAAAATACCTCGCGCATGTCGCCAAGATGCTCACGCTCCTCGGAGACGGCCCGTCTGTCGCTTCGGAGGAGGCGAAGGGCGTGATGGAGATGGAGACCCGGTTGGCGAAAGCGTCGATGTCGCGCGTCGATCTGCGCGACCCCGAAAAGGTGTATCACAAGATGACCGTCGCCGAACTCTCGGCCGCGACCCCCGGTTTCTCCTGGTCGCGGTATTTTAACGAGCTCGGCATCCCTGAGCCCGGAAGCGTCAACATTCACCAGCCCGGTTTCATGACGGAAGCGGCGAAGATGATGACCGACATCCCGATCGACCGGTGGAAGGTTTACCTCCGCTGGCATCTCGTGCGCGCTGTGGGCGATTATCTGAGTTCGGCCTTCGTCAACGAAAGTTTTGCGTTTACCGGAAAAGTCCTCACCGGCGCAAAGGAGAACAGGCCGCGCTGGAAGCGCTGCCTCACGACGGTGGATGGCGGCATCGGCGAGGCCCTCGGACAGCTTTACGTCGCCAAGGCATTCAGCCCGCAGGCAAAGGCAAGAGCCAAGGAGCTTATCGGCAATTTGCGGTCGGTGCTGGCAGAGCGGATCAGCGGCCTCGCCTGGATGAGCGACGCCACGAAGAAACAGGC
Organism: uncultured Chlorobiaceae bacterium; assembly: GCA_964410105.1. GTDB lineage: Bacteria > Bacteroidota > Ignavibacteria > UBA10030 > SZUA-254 > CAYPFY01. The sequence continues at coordinate 135,037 of CAYPFY010000001.1, read as the reverse complement.
CCTCCGGAAACTTGATGCTTTCATGGTAAAGATCGGCTATCCCGACACGTGGCGTGATTATACGGCGCTCGCCATCGACCGTGGGCCCTTCGTGCTCAATGTCATGCGCGCCCAGCAGTTCGAGTTCAAGCGCAACCTCGCCAAGATCGGAAAACCGGTCGAGAGAGGGGAGTGGGGTATGACGCCGCCGACCGTGAACGCGTATTATAACCCGAACCTGAACGAGATCGTCTTCCCCGCCGGGATACTGCAGCCGCCGTTCTACTTTCCGGACGGCGACGATGCCGTCAACTACGGCGGGATCGGGGCCGTGATCGGCCATGAGATGACACACGGATTTGACGACCAGGGGAGACAATTCGATGCGGAGGGAAACCTCAAGGACTGGTGGACATCCGAGGATTCGATGAATTACGTGGCCAGAGCGAAGGTCGTCGAGGATCAGTTTAACGGATATGTCGCGCTTGACACGCTCCACGTCAATGGCAAGCTGACGCTCGGGGAAAACATCGCCGATCTCGGGGGGCTCACAATCGCTTACGCCGCGCTCGAAAAGGCTTTGCAGGGAAAGCCGCGGCCGAAGATCGACGGGCTGACGCCTGAGCAGCGCTTCTTCCTCGCTTTTGCCCAGATCTGGCGGAATAACACCCGCCCTGAGGCCCTGCGTCTGAGGCTCAAGACGGACCCGCACTCGCCGGGGCGGTTCCGCTGTCTCGGGCCGGTCTCCAATATGACCGAATTCATGCAGGCGTTCGACATTCAGGAGGGTGCTCCGGTCATGCGAAGCTCCGATAAGAGGGCAAAAATCTGGTAGGGCGGAGAGGAAAACCTGCAAGGAGGACGAGTCGTGAATGGCAGGAAAGTTCGCGGCAGCTTATGCTCTACCGCGCTCCCCATGTCATCCAACAGCCCGACTCATCCCTCCCTGCTTCGCCTCATGACTTTTCGATACTGATTTCTATACCTTCGACATTTGCGGGCGAGAAAACGCTCGTCCCCAACTGGCAAATGCCATGAAGGTCACCCGCGGGTGAGTCCGGGGGCGCTACCGGACGAGCGCCATCTTCCGAACCTGAGAGAATAGTCTTCCCCCTCCCGGCGCAGCGGCGTCAATGCGGTAAAAATAAAGCCCGCTCGCCACCGCCGACGCGTCCCACTGGACCGATCTATAACCCGGATCCTGCACTTCCTCGACAAGCGTAGCAATTTCCCTGCCGACCACGTCATAGACTTTCACTGTCACCCTGGAGGGAACGGGCAGCTGATAGCGAATGGTGGTTGATGGGTTGAACGGGTTGGGAAAATTCTGCGCGATATCAAAAAGCGCAGGGATTTCAGGCTTCGCCGCCCCGGGCGGAGAGGGAGGCAGCTCGTTGATGGAAATAATCCGGATGCGCTCGGCCGCTGTCGCGGCGGAAGAAGGGGAGGAGAGAATCAGCTGGCCGCCCATCGAGCTCTTGACCCAGCATGCTTCTCCCGGATGGATGCTGTCCGTGCGCACGTAATTCCCTGCGTAGCGGAAGAAATTTGACGTCACAATCCCTCCTGGAATCGAGCTGATGGCTGCAACGGCGATGGGGTGGGAGATGGACCCGATCATGTTCCACCCTTGTCCGATCGCGACCGTATCGGCCGGAAGCGGCGGCCCTGTTATGGTGACGCTCTCCGGGGCCGCAAATTTCAGCCAGTAACCAGACCCATGGTTCATCGTTGCGCGGATTGTGTAGCTCCCGCCCGAATAGGCGAATGCGTGGCTGGTCGCGCCGGAGAAGAGGCTTTTCACAGAGTCGTTGAGCGGGACTACCGGCACCGATATCATATTCCAATGCCCTGATACGGCCGAGCGAACTGTGACAACGATGAGCCCGAACACGGCCCTGATAGAATGGCTTGCCGAAATATTGTAAAACGTGTACCCGAGCGTGGAATCTACCCGTATGCCGTCTACGAGCACGGTATCAATGAAATAGCCCTGGTTCTGCGTCACGGTAAATGACTGGTTTGAACCGTACGACACAGTGACGGATGAGCTTGGAGAAATCGAGCCGTGCGCACCGGCGATCACGCTGATCGTATAATGATTGATCGCGAAGACAGCCCGGATGGTATGGCTTGAAGAAATATTGCGGAATGTGTAGGTGAGCGTGGAATCGACCCGGATCCCGTCGACGAGAACGGTATCGACATGATAGCCGACCGCCGGAGTCATGGTAAACGTCTGGTTGGATCCGTAGGTGATGTCCACGTTAGAGGGCGGAGAAATGGATCCATGCGGCCCGGCGCTCGGGTTGAGCGAGTAATGATTGATCGCGAAAACGGCGCGGATTGTGTGAGCGTCCATCACATTCCTGAATGTATAACTCGTCGTCGAATCAACCCTGAGGCCGTCGGCAAAAAGGCTGTCCACGTGATAGCCTGCGTTGGGCGAGATGGTCACCGTCCGGCTGAGGCTGTAGCCGACGGGATCGGGAGCGGCGATGAATCCGTGCGGCCCGGAGCTCGTCGCGATCGTGTAGAAGACCATTTCAGAGAAAGGCCTCGCCCATATGCCCGAATTGGGAACGCCAAGCACCCATTTCGTCTGCGGGCTGAAAACAGCCGGAGGGTGGGACGGCATCCGCGCCGACGCGCGGGGGAGTGCACCGGGTACCTCGTAGGAGGAAAAACCTCCGCTCGTTCCCATATAGAGGCTCGATCCGCTGACGGCGAGTGCCTGGATGGTGTTGCTGGGTGCATTAAGGCCGGCGTTTACGTCAGTCCACGTGTTCCCTGTATCGGCCGAGATCTGGATTCCCCCTCCGAGAAGGCCCGCGAAGGCGTCTTTCTGGAAAAACGCAAGCGCGTGCGCCTCGAACTGTGCCACCTCGGTCCAATTGATCCCGGCATTTGTCGAAACAAACATGCGCGGACCGCAGCAGCCGAGGGCGCTAAGATAGATATTTGTTCCGTTTAACCCGATGGCCAGGCTATTGAGGTTCGTCCCCAGGCCGGCAGTATCGACCGTCCAGTCCCGCCCGTCGTCGGTCGAGCGGTAGACGCCGCCTCCGATCGTGGCGGCGTAGAGCGTATCTCCACGGGCGGCGAGAGCCTTGATATGGATGTTCCCGGGTTGCGACGGAAGCAGGGTCCAGCTCCCTCCGTTGTCCGTCGTGCGATAAATTCCCGCGCCCGGCGATCCGACGAAGAGGGTCTCGGCTATGACGCTGAACGCTCCGTAATCTTCGGTGGAAGGGAGGCCTGAATTGACGGCAGTCCAGGTCGAACCATTGGTCGTGGATCGATACATTCTGGCATACGTGCCCCCTCCGCCCAATCTGTTATTATTCGTGGCTGCAAAGATGTCGGTGCCATTCGGCCCGACCCCCAGTGCCTGAATCATCGTGTTCACGAAGGAAGAACTTATCGGAGTCCAGTTGGTTCCTTTGTCCGTCGAGCGGAATAGGCCGCCGTAGGAGACCCCGGCAAAGAGGTTCGTATCTGAGCCTCCGCCGTTGGGAGTAATCGTGGCCACGAGCCCCAGGATCGAAGCCGCCGATAGCCCCGTATTGATCGGGGTCCAGGTGACTCCGCTGTCAGCGGAAAGGTAAATCCCGCTGCCGCCTGTGCCGGCCAGCAGATCCGTTCCGCCCGATCCATCCGGCATCGTCGCAAGCGAGGTAATGGGGGTATTCGGCGGCAGGCCGGTGCCCGCAGAAGTCCAGGTCTGACCGCTATCCACCGTCACATAGACACCCATCGTGTTGGCGCTGCCGATTTCGCCCGTGCCTATGAAAAGATGTGTGCCGATCGTTACCATGCTGTACACATCATTATTACCGACGCCGTTATAGATCGAGGCCCACGTTTGCCCGTCATCGGTAGACCGGTAGGGACCACCCCCATTGCGGGTCCCGGCAAATAAGACCGTCCCGATCTGAGCAAACGTCCGGCTATAACGATCCCCCGTCAACACAATTGTCCAGTTATCCCCTTTGTCCGTGGACCGATATACTCCGTCCCATGCTGCAGCGAGCAGAGTCGATCCGCGGATCCAGAGCCCGTTCACTTTGGGATAGAGATTATTGATGACCTGCGTCCAATGGCCGCCGGTGTCGTTAGAACGATAGACGCCGGCGTCGAAACCGCCTGTGTAGATAGTCGTGTCCCCCGCAGCGAAGCACTGCGTCTGCTGATTAATCCCCAGGCCGGTATCGATCATCGTCCAGTGATCCCCGTCATCGGCTGAACGAAATATCCCCCCGCCATGGTCGGCATCGGCGCCTACTCCGACGAGGAGGATCGTTCCCTTTGCGCCCACAGCATTGATCGGCGTCGGAAACACGTTGGACCAGCTTGAGCCATTGTTGGTGGAGCGAAATACTCCGCCATTGGTTCCGGCCAGCAGTTTTCCGTTGGGGAGTCTGACAATGGAGAGGACATAGGCTCCGTAGGGTCCGTTGGTTTGTAGCCAATCGGAACGGGCTGTTTCGGTGAGCATGGCTACCGAAAGACCGACGAGCGCAGACAGTGTAGAGAATCTCATTAAGCCTCCTTGCAGTAATAATAAGGGTTCATCGGGAACGTCCGCTTGTTATCCAAGCGCTAGGAAAGAGGAGACTTTTGCTCAAAAACTCTTGCGTCTCGGCCCCTCCCCCTGTGCCGCCTGCGCCTGAGTGGAATGAAATCGCCGGCGCAATTATCCTTTTACTGAATTACCGGCCAGGGATCGGCAAAGTTGAAATGTTTCACTGCGTAGGACCCCCCCCAACCCCCGCGCAGGCCACACGGTTACCTTCCCAAAACTAGCAGCTGGTTTCCGACCGGAGTCGCTTTCCCGAATATTCCGTAATTGTCGCGGTCGTGCGTCGCACAATCGGGGGCAGCCTTAGGGGTTCGAGCCTCTCCCCGCGGGACCGGGCGCAAACTCTTTCGTGGAGGGGTCCCAGGTAAGCCTTTCCTTATTCTCCTCCCACCACCTGGCGATTTTGCCCGCCTCGTCTATCCTGAATTCTATGCGGAGGTGTCCCCGGAGGGCGTCGTAGGCATCGTCGGCAAAAACGCCCCCTCCGCGGACGATTTCGATAAGGAAGGGGATGGCTGTGCTATCCCCAAGCTCGAGCGCGGTCTTGAGAAGCGTCGTCTTGAGCTCCGGGTCATCCACGCGCTCCGATTTTTCGACGAGCTTGTGCGCCGATTCCGCGTTTCCCAGGATCCCGATCGCCCTGATGACGCTGGTCTCGACTTCATCCGAGCCGTCGTCCAGGAGCGGAAGTATCCGGGGAAGGGCAGATTTCTCCCTGAGGCGAGTGAGGAGTTCCACGGCCGATCGCCTCACCTGCGCATCCTGATCGGCGAGCGTGCCGAGCACCTCGGGCAGCCAGTTGTTTTTCTTGTCGATATGCGATTCGAGGTTTGCGAGCGCCGCCTGCCGGTCGGTGCCGAGCGGGCTCGTGAGCATGTGGAGGGTATGCTCGAGGGGGTCTTCTTCGGCCTTCCGGAAGAGAAAGAGCCCGCCGACGAAGATCGCCACCACGGCAAGAGAAGCCGCGAGATTTCTCAGGGCAATGTATTTTCTCGGAGCCAGATTCAGATAGCGGTACATGCCGGTGACGATGAGCGCCGCGGCAAAAAGTACGACGATGAGGGGGCTCGTCGGAAGGCCCGTGTTCCATGAGAGTTTTACTCCGATGAAGCTGATAAGCGATCCCCCGACCCACCCCGTAACGAGCCTGGTCGAGAGTTTGTCGGAGATGAGCATCGCGCCCACCGAGGGAATCACCAGATAGCTGAAGACGAGGAAAACCCCGGCGATGGCAACCGAGCTCGTGATCACGAAGCCGAACGACATGTAGAAGAGAAAATCCCACAGTCGCACGTTGATGCCCGAATCATACGCCTTGGAGGGGTCGAACGAGATCGCCATGAATTTCTTGCGGCAGATGAAATGAAACGTTCCGACGAGGGCGTAGATGATGGCGGTCTTGATCACGGTCGGAGCCTGGACCCAGAGGAGTTCGCCTTTGATGATATGATCGAGCTCCTGCGGCCCCAGCGGGCTTTTTGAGAGAACCAGGATCGTCGCGGCAAAGGTGACCGCGTAAACGATGCCGATGATCGCCTCATGGGGGACTTTCTCTCCCTTCATGCGTGTGGCCGAGAAGACAAAGGCCCCGAAGATTGTAAAGGCAAGGGAGTAGAGGTAGAGGGCGTTGACGTCCTTACCGACTTCGTATCCCAGCAGAACCCCCGTCACCGTTCCGAGGGCGGCAATCTGCGCAAGCGCGAGGTCCACAAAAATCACCTTCCGGGCGATAACGTGGACGCCGAGATAGACGTGGATCCCGGTGAGGACGAGGCAGGCCGCGAGCGGCCAGATCATCGTGGGGGGAAGGTAGAACAGTTGATCCATGATATCCCCGCTACTTCTGCGCCTGAACGATTTCCTCGATGAGATACGAGATAAGATTCTCGTACGTGTCGACGGCATCGAGGGAGCCGACATCAAGATACGTCACCAAAACTTTCGCGGAGGTTTTGCTCGCAACATAGTCTGCCGCTTCGCGCGAGTAGAAGTTGTCGTTGAGTATCGTCCGGATCCCTTCGCGTTTAATCTGTTCGACAACCTCGTCACGGTGCTGGGGGGGAGGGGGGATGCCCGGCTTCTCCTCCAGCTCGCCTGCGATCTGCAGGCCGAATCTTTCGGCGAAATAGATGTACGTCTTGTGATACGACATGATTTTGACACCGTCCACGGGCTCGGCCTTTTTCATCCATCCGCCCAGCTTGTCATACAGTTTTTTTGATCGGAGCCAGGAGGCCAGCTCATTGTTCCGCGCTTTACGGATGAGAATATCGCCCGCAGATTTTCCCAAAACCTTCAGCAGCTCCTCGCCGAAGATGGCGGCGTCGAGTTTATCCCGGTAGGCTTCAAGGTTTTTCTGGAACTCTGCGGCGTCGCCCGGATCGAGCTGCCTGAGCCTTTCAGCGATATTCCCCGCGATGATCCTGGCGTTGAAGGGATCGAGCCAGACGTGCGGGTTCCCCTGGGGGTGGATGTCTCCCCACGAGCGCGACACCTCCATCGGCAACTCCTTGACGGGGACATTGATCGTGGCGATGAGGTGCCCGGGGCTCCCTGACTGTATGGCCGGGTTCCCGGAGGCGTTGACGACGTTCGTGGCCCAGAGATCCAGCGACAGGCCGTTCTCCACAAAAAGATCGGCGTCGGTTGAAAGCTGATTCATACGGGGGGTGGGCGTAACGTAATGCGGATCCTGTTTCGGATTCGCGAGGGCGATCGCTTCGACCTTGTCCCCGCCGACTTCCTGCGTGAGGTAACGCAGATAGTTGAGGGTGGTGATGACTTTTAGTTTTTTGGACCGTCCGTCGGCCGCAGTCGAGCAGATGAGCGAAACGGCGAGAAGAACGATCAGAGCATGATTTTTCATTGTCATATCCTTTACCTGTTGACCCAATACGGTTCGGTCGGGTGCGAGCCGAAGACAAAATTAACTTCAAACATCCCTGACGTGATGCCATCGAGCGAGGGAATATCGCTCATCCGGCGCTCGAGCCCCAGCCTGAACCGCAGGAATTCAGTCGTATAGTAGCTCAGATATCCCGCCACCGAACGGGTGACAAGATTGTCGTCGGCGGGTTCCTTCAGCCAGTCATAGCGAAGCCCCAGGTAGACCCAGTAGGAGGTTTGGTACTGCGCATAGGCAAACCACCCATACGGGTTCCGGGTAGTCTCGACCGAATCGAAGGTGGTATGGTGTCCGGAAAAAAACTCCCCTCCGGCCACGAATGAATGCGATTCACGGTTCTCCGAGGGAGCCCATTTGTATGTGAGATCTGCCCCATAGAGAGTTGTGGCATTCTCCTTGTAGACGCTTCCCCCCAGGAGGAGGAGATGCTCATTCGACCAGTCCCGGGAAAGAGTCAGATGTCCTATGAACGCGGGCTGTGTCGTCGACTGGCCTTGGGCAAGCCCGATATCTCCCGCACGGACGACATCGGCGTTCATCTCGAGAGTCGTCTGGGGGACCGGGTTAGGGAGGAAAAAATCGACGTCAACCCCGACGGGATTGAAACCCGATTCAAAAAAATCGCCATGCTCGGTCCCGAGATATTTTGAGACGATGAGGGGCCGGGTCGTCCACGGGAGGTCGTGCATGTGGATCTTGTTATTGACCCCGAACGGCGCGCGGAATTTCCCCAGCTTCATCTTCAGCCCCAGCGGCGCCGATTCCAGAACAGGCAATCGTTTGATCAGCCCATACGCTTCCTCCGCGTCGACGGCAAAACCGGCCCCCGCCTCATCCTCGAGCGAGATGATCGCGATCGCCTCGGCATAGGGGTCGACCGGGTTCCGCAACTCGAGCTCCACGGTACGGAGGAAAGGCCGGTTGCTGATCTCAGAATTCCCGGTCGCGTCCCTCACGGCTTCGTTGTCGGCCCGGGCGGCAAAATTGATAAAAGCCGTCGTCCGGGGATTGAGGACGATCGGGGCAGAGGCGCGGGAAATCGCGTCGATCTTCCCCTCGAGAGCGGCAAGCCGAGCCTCGATCCGCTCCTCCAGCTCGTCGATCCGATCATCCGACCCCTGACGCATTTCCCTCAAACTGTCGAGATCAATACGCAGCCGCCCGATTTCCTGCTGAACCTTTTCGGCCGGCTTCGGTGCATCCGTCTGGGCGAACGCCGCCGACCATGATAGTAGTAAAACGACAATGCTTCGAGATGTCATAACCCCTCCTTGCATTAGTTGGGAAAAAATCCTGCCCCTTCCGTATCAGGGGGCAGGAGGTCGCTTATGCGAGCGGAGAGGGGAGAGGAGGCGCCCTGTTCTGGAACGAATGATGACGGGGGGAGGCGAAGGAATGGACAGTTTCGTTACTGAAAGCGAACAGCCGGGCCACCGGCGCATGGAACGCCGCCGGAAGAACAAACGCCCAGGTAGAGTTTATCCGGAAGCAGAGCGTACAGTTGGGGGGATGAGCCTTCCCTTCCGGACCGGCCGTTGCGGTCTGGATGCCCGATTCGGTCCGGGAATCGATCTGGTGAAAGTGAATGACCGGAAAGAGGAGGAACGATCCGACGAAATTCAGGACCAGCAGGATCGTAAAAATCTTCCGAAACCGTGCCATTATGGTCATAGGCGTAGAAATAATGTAACGAATGGGTGTCACAATCGCAAGCAGTCGACCCCGCCACACAAAAAAGGTCTCCGCATGGGTGCAGCGGGAATCAAGAGGTGTTTGACTATCATGGCTCAAAGTAATATATTCTAACGATTTGAGGGGAAAAAAGTGACGCTTGAGGGAAAAGTCGTGCTAATCACCGGGGGGACGGGTGCACTCGGCCAGGTCGTCGCCGAACGGTTTCACAAAGAAGGCTCCAGCGTCGCAACGTCGTACCTCTTTGAGGATGAACTCAAGCGGCTGACGGAAAGTTTCAAAAAAACGGTCTTTATCGTCCGGGCCGACGTGACCCATGACGAAGATGTGGCGGCGCTCTTCCAGCAGGTGGTCAAAAAATTCAGCCGCGTGGACATCCTGATCAATCTGGTCGGCGGCTTTTTGCCCAAAACGCCCATCAGTAAGGTTTTGACCAAGGACTGGGATCATATGATGAACATTAACCTGAAATCGGCCTTTCTCTGCTCCCGCCATTTTCTGCAGAGCAAGGGTGCTACCTATGGACGAATTATCTCGATCGCTGCCATGCCCGCTCTCAGGCCAGCGGCGGGCCGTGGACCCTATGCCATCGCAAAATCAGGCGTGATGATGCTGACACAGATCCTGGGGGAAGAGCTGAAAGGAAGCCGGGTAACGGCCAATGCCATCGCGCCCAGCATTCTGAAAACAGAGCCGAACATACGATCGATGCCCGAGGAAGATTCCTCAAAATGGGTGACCCCGGACGAAGTCGCCGGAATGATGCTCCACCTCTGCTCCGACATGGGCCAGTCGATTAACGGCGTTACCATTCCGATGTTTGGAGGGGTATGACCCTGATCGATAAAATCTCGGAGGATCTGAAATCAGCCATGAAACTCCCCGACAAGACCCGTCTTGAGACCCTGCGCACGATACGGGCCGCGCTCCTTGAGAAACAGGTTGAAAAGCGGCCACAGGGGGGTATGACGGCCGAGGATGAACTCTCTGTCCTCCTATCGTCATCAAAAAAGCGGAAGGAATCCATCACGATTTTCCGCGAAAACAACCGGAATGATCTGGCCGATCAGGAGGAAAAGGAGCTCTCCATCATCCAGGAATACCTTCCCAAACAATTGGGAAGGGAGGAAATAGAAAAAATAGTGCAGAAAGCCATCGAGACGACAGGGGGGACCGCCAGTGACTTCGGCAAGGTGATGTCCGAGGCGATGAAGGAGTTGCGCGGAAAGGCCGATGGCAAGCTTGTTCAGGATGTCGTAAAACATATGCTCGGATCCACTTCATGAACATAACCGATATACTTATCCTTCTAGTGGTTCTCCTTTTCGTCCTCATCGGATTTCGGGACGGATTCTTCAAAAAAATATTTGGAATCCTCGGCTTCCTCGGAGGATTGATTTGCGCCACGAAATTCATGGCACCCATGGCCGATTATGGATCGGGCTGGCTGGGCCTGGGGAGTGAGACGTCATTGATCCTTGCTTTCTTCTCCATATTTCTGCTAGTCATCATCGTTGTCAATCTCTTTTACCGCTGGTTCGGCGAATCGGGTGCTGAAACGCTGAAGTACTGGTCGCGCCTCTTGGGCGGTTTCCTGGGGGCCGCGCAGGGCGCTGTGGCCGTGAGTCTCGTTCTGCTCATGTTCGACCAGTTCGGAATGCCCTCCGAGGAGACAAAGCATGATTCTCTCTTTTATGGAAATTCTGTGATAATAGCGCCCAAAGTATTCGATTATATGACCAAATGGCTCCCCGCCTCGAAAAAATTCGAGGAAGAGCTGAAGGAGATCAAGAGCAAGCTGGAGCGGTATAAGAACTAGTCTCGATGCGCGAGTTTTTGAATTCCTTCCAGAAGCTGGAGTTCCCCAAAGTCAAAACATATCTTGAGCGTTACACCGTCTCCGATCTCGCCCGGGAGCTGATCCAAAACCTCGCCCCTTCCTCGGATATAGTCTGGATTCGCCAAAACCTCTCGCTCGTCAGCGAGATGAAAAAACTCCTCGAAGCGGATGATCCGCTGCCGCTCGATCACCTCTTCGACATCCGAAAAAGCCTCCACAGGGTTTCCATAGAAAACTTTGCCCTGTCCCAGGAGGAGTTCCAGCGGATCAAACTTGTGCTGAGGACGTCCACAAAAATCAGGGCTTATTTTACCCGAAGGGCCGGCCAGTATCCCCTTATATCGTCAGTGGCTGGCGGCCTCACATCGCAGAAAGTCCTTGAATATAACATCGACCAGGCGATCGATGAAGAGGGACATCTGAAGGACTCCGCAAGCAAGGACCTCACAGCAATACGGCGCCAGATCGCGGACCGGAACGATTCCCTCCGGAAAAGTCTGGAAAAAATATTGAAATCGGTTGCCGGCAAGGACTGGGCACAGGAAGACATCATCACGACGCGGGAAGGGAGGATGGTCATTCCCGTCAAGGTGGAGCACAAGAACCATGTTCCCGGGTTCATACACAGCGCCTCATCGAGCGGCGCAACCGTCTTCATTGAGCCTATGGAAACCCTTGAGATGAACAACGAAATCCGCACCCTCCGATTTGCAGAAGAGCGTGAGATTGAAAGGATTTTGAAGGCCCTGACAGTCCAGGTAGCCGGTGAGCGTGAAAATATTCTGAGGAACGTCATCGTGCTGACTGAACTGGACTTCATTCAGGCAAAGGCAAAGTATTCCATCGAAGTGCTGGGAAGCGAACCTGTCCTTACCGGAAGGGGAGATGTTGTGGTTCGGGCAGCTTTTCATCCCATTCTGCTTCACCACCATGGAAGAAAAGAAGTGATCCCTCTCGATATGGAGTTTTCGCGGTGCAACACCCTTGTCATCACGGGACCTAATGCGGGGGGAAAAAGTGTCGCCATGAAGACGGTGGGGCTCCTCTCCCTTCTTGCCCAGTCCGGGTGCCACATCCCGGCCGCTCCCGAAAGCAGCCTGCCGGTCTTCGACAAGATTTTTCTCGATTCAGGCGACGAGCAATCGATCGAAAACGACCTCAGCAGCTTCAGTTCGCACCTCAGCAATCTGAGGGGGATCCTGGAAGAGGCGACAGGCTCGAGCCTCGTCCTGATAGACGAAATATGCTCCGGGACCGACCCCACCGAGGGATTCTCTCTCGCCGCGGGGATCCTGGAGCAGCTTGCACAAACCGGCTCAAAAACCATTGTTACCACTCACCATGGGACTCTCAAGACATTCGCCTTCGAGAATCCTCTCATGCAGAACGGTTCGATGGAGTTTGACCAGGAGACTTTGAGGCCCACATACCGGTTTCGAATGGGGGTCCCAGGCAGCAGCTACGCGATCGAAATGGCCCAGCGGATGGCCATTCCGGAAAAAATCATTGAGAGATCGAAGCAGCTCAAGGGGAGTGACGCCGCAAAGCTCGAGAGTTTGATACTCGACCTCGAACGACGGGCGCAGGAACTCAAGCGGTCACTGGATGAAGTGATGTCTGAAAAAACCGGGCTCAAATCTCTTGTAGAGCTTTATGAATCGAAGGTCAGCTCACTTGAAAAAGACTTGCGCGAAATAAAATCACGGGCCATCGGAGAAGCCGAGGGGATCATCCGTCGTGCCAATTCTATGATCGAGAATTCTGTCAGGGAAATCAGAGAAAGCTCCGCTTCCCGGGAGGTCGTGACCCGGGTAAAAAAAGAGATCCAGACGCTCTCGAAGGAGCTTGAAACTGTTAAAGTGGAATTTCAACCAGGACATGAAAAGCATGAGGAGTTTAAGGTAGGGGACGTTGTTTCCCTTAAGGGAAGCGGGGCGGTAGGGGAGGTGGAATCGGTGCTTGATCCCGACCATTATCTGGTTTCGATGGGAGGCTTGAGGGCGAGGGTCGGACGATCCGACCTCCTCCCGGCGCAGAAAACCAAACAAACGCAGAAAACATTCGACATGCCGGTTTCCGAATTTAAGAGGGAAATCGACCTCCGAGGCATGTACGGCGACGAAGCCCTGGCCGCCATCGATAAGTTTCTTGATGAGGCGCTCCTCGCCGGTCTTCACCGTGTCGACATCATACATGGGAAAGGAACGGGAGCACTCCGGAAAAAAATAGCCGAATTTTTGAAAAAAACCTCATCTGTGAAATCTTTCCGCCTTGGCGAATGGAATGAGGGAGGGTCGGGCGTAACTGTGGTCGAGCTCGAGTAGATGCGCAGAATCCGAAGCATCCTTGTCGCCAACAGGGGAGAGATCGCTCTGCGGGTCATTCGCACGTGCAAGGAGATGAACATCAGAGCGATCGCCGTCTATTCCGAGTTCGATTCCGGCTCACCCCACGTCCGTCTTGCCGATGAGTCCTATTGCATCGGGCCTCCCCCGGCCCTGCAAAGTTATCTGAGAATGGAGGCGATCGTCGAGGCGGCAAAGAAGTCGGGAGCAGATGCGGTTCATCCCGGCTATGGATTTCTTTCAGAAAATGCAAAATTCGCAGAAATCCTTGAAAAGAATGGGCTCATATTCATCGGCCCCCCCGCCGCCGCAATGCGGGCCATGGGGGACAAAATAGCGGCCCGAAAACTGGCCCTTGCCAGCGGAATCCCGGTCGTCCCAGGGACCACCGAGCCTCTCGAGAGCATCAGCGCAAAATCCGCCGCCCGCAAGGTGGGCTACCCCGTCATGCTCAAGGCAGCCGGCGGGGGAGGGGGGAAGGGAATGAGACTGGTTCGGTCTGAGGAAGAGTTTGACAGCTGCTTTCGTTCCAGCCAGTCCGAGGTCCGTTCTGCTTTTGATGATGACAGGATTTATGTTGAAAAATATATCGAAAAACCCCGCCATGTTGAAGTACAGGTTCTAGCGGATTCCGAGGGGAACGTCATACACCTCGGTGAGAGAGAATGCTCGGTACAGAGGCGGCACCAGAAGATCATTGAGGAATCGCCATCGGTCGCATTGAGCGGGGATCAGCGCGAGCAGATCACGCGCTCGGCGATCACGCTCGCGAGATCAAGCACGTACCGAAATGCTGGGACCCTTGAATTCATCCTCGGGGAAGATGGCACGCCCTATTTCCTCGAAATGAACACCCGGCTACAGGTGGAGCACCCCGTCACAGAAATGAGGGCAGGGATCGACATCGTTCGGGAGCAGATTAGAATTGCCGAGGGAAACCGGCTCAGCCTGAAACAGTCCGACGTTCACTTGACCGGGCACGCCATCGAGTGCAGGATCTACGCCGAGGACTCAAGTTTTCTCCCCTCCACAGGAACCATAGTCCATCTGACCACGCCCGGGGGATTCGGCATCAGGGTGGATTCAGGCATTGAACAGGGAATCGAAATTCCCACTCATTACGATCCCCTCATGTCAAAGCTCATCGTCTGGGGAAGTTCGAGGGAGGAGGCGGTGGCAAGGATGACATCGGCACTCGACTCGCTTGAAATTCTGGGGGTGGCCCACAACGCCGGGCTCTGCCACTGGGTGCTGTCCCACAAGCTTTTCCGGGAGGGAAAGTATGATACCGGTTTCCTTGATGAGCATTTTAAGGGACTCTCGTTCCCCGAGGATATGGTGCAAAACGCGGTGATTGCATCCATCCTCACCGAGCGAATGCCAGGTAACCGGCAAAACTCGCACCGGCGCCCTAGCAAGTGGAAATCTCAAATACGAGAATAACCTCATGCGCTGGCTTGCTTTAACGGGGGGGAAAGAATTCAGGGTGGAAGACGACGGGGGCATCCGGCTCAACGGCAGAATGCATACCGCGACTCTCTCAAGAATGCCCGCCGGATACCAGAGACTTGTTGTGGACGGAAAAGTATTCAACGTTTTCTGCAGAAAGACCGGCGAAAATATTTTTGACATATGGATTAAACATGGAATCATTACAGTAGAGCTCCAGGACCTCAGGCGGCAGCTCCTGCAGGTTTCGAAAAAAACATCGGGCTCCGTCGTTGTGAAAGCACCGATGCCGGGGCTTATCGCAACAATAGAGGTTTCTCCAGGCGATTTCGTGGAAAAAGGTGCGGGCTTACTCATCCTTGAGGCAATGAAAATGGAAAACGAGATCCGCTCTCCCGTCAGCGGCACGGTCAAAAGTGTTGATGTAAAAAGTCGGATGACGGTGGATAAGGGCCAGAAAATGCTTGTCATTGAGCCAGGGATTGACCATGATCGGTGAAGTACAGCCAACCGTCGGTGTCGAGCTCGCGTTACACCACGGACTCGACGAGCATGAGTATGAGCGTGTATGCCAGATCCTTGGCCGGGTCCCCAGCTACGAAGAGCTGGGGATGTACAGTGTCATGTGGAGCGAGCACTGCAGTTACAAGAATTCCATTGCGGAGTTACGCAAACTTCCGCGTGAAGGAAACCGCCTCCTGGTCAGGGCGGGGGAAGAGAACGCGGGGATAATCGACATTGGTGAGGGGTATGGGGTGGCCTTTAAAATCGAAAGCCACAACCATCCGTCGGCCGTTGAGCCGTATCAGGGCGCGGCAACGGGAGTAGGAGGGATCATGCGGGACATCTTCACGATGGGAGCACGGCCCATCGCCGCTCTAAACTCCCTCCGCTTCGGCAACCTGGACTCCCCCCGGACCAAGTATTCGCTGAAAAACGTGGTTAAGGGAATCGGCGATTATGGAAATAGTTTTGGTGTCCCTACAATCGCCGGTGAGGTTTATTTCGACGATTCCTATAACGACAATCCGCTGGTTAATGCGATGTCCGTCGGCATCGTTCAGCACGGCCGCATCGCCCGGGCGTCTGCGACAGGTCCGGGAAATCTGGTCCTCATCGTCGGGTCGGCCACCGGGAAGGACGGGATACATGGCGCGACATTTGCCTCGGAAGAGATTTCAGAAGAATCCGAAAGCAAGCGACCCTCGGTCCAGGTGGGCGATCCCTTTACAGAAAAACT
Organism: uncultured Chlorobiaceae bacterium; assembly: GCA_964410105.1. GTDB lineage: Bacteria > Bacteroidota > Ignavibacteria > UBA10030 > SZUA-254 > CAYPFY01. Next base: position 119,005 of record CAYPFY010000001.1, on the reverse strand, counting down.
GCTGCTTGAGGCAACACTTGAGGTGATCCGGGCGGGATATGTTGTGGGCATACAGGATATGGGCGCCGCTGGAATTACCTGTTCATTATCTGAGATGAGCGCGAGAGGAAAGACGGGCGTAGTCGTCGATCTTGACCGGGTGCCTGTGCGCGAACAGGATATGACCGCCTATGAGATCCTCCTCTCGGAATCGCAGGAACGGATGCTTCTGGTGGTAAAGCCGGAAAATCTCACCGGCGTAAAGGGGGTTTTTGGCCGGTGGGATCTGCAGTGTGAGGTTTTTGGCGAAGTATCGGGAGACGGAAGAGTGAAGGTCCGGCACCGGGGGAGACAAGTTGCCGATGTTCCGTCCGGATCGCTTGTCCTGGGGGGCGGAGCACCCGAATATCACCGTGACGCCCGAATCCCCTACTATATTGGGGAGATCAGATCCACCAATCTTGAAATCCCGAAACCTTCGAACTATGGCGACGAGCTTCTCCGGCTGCTCGGTTCTCCGAACATTTGTTCACGGAACTGGGTCTCTACTCAGTACGACAGCTCGGTAAGGACCAATACTCTGGCCCATATCGCAGGAGACGCAGCGATGATCCGGATCAAGGGGACGACGAAAGCCCTGGCCATGAAGACCGACTGCAATCCGCGCTATGTCTATTTGAACCCCTACGTAGGTTCTCAAATTGCAGTAGCTGAGAGCGCCAGAAATGTTGTCGCAACGGGTGCTACGCCTCTTGCTATAACAAACTGCCTGAACTTCGGCAATCCCTATGACGAGGAGGTATTCTGGCAGTTCAAGGAATCAATAAGGGGCATCTCGGATGCCTGTTCGGCCCTCGACACACCGGTTACGGGCGGAAACGTCAGCTTCTACAACGAAGGCCCACGGGGCGCGATCTATCCGACGCCTGTTATCGGGATGCTGGGACTGATTGAGGATTATTCAAAGGCTGTTTCGGCCGGATTCAAGCACGCCGGCGACCTCATTCTTCTTCTGGGAGTTACACGGGGACATATCGGCGGTTCTGAGTACCTTAAAATGCACGGTAAAACCGGCGGGGATGCTCCGCCTCTCGACCTTTTTCTGGAGAAAAGCCTTCACAAAGCCGTCCTTGAAATGGTCGACAACAGGCTCATCCACTCGGCGCACGATCTTTCCGATGGCGGACTTGCGGTAGCTCTGGCAGAAGCGTCGATACTTGCCTATGATGCAGGTAATGACGGCGGCATTGAGGTTGCAGTTGACACAGGGGAGGTAAGACCGGATAGCTATCTCTTTGGCGAGGATCAATCCAGAATGCTGGTCAGCTGCAGCCCGGGAGTTTTACCGGGGCTGGAGGGGATCCTCGAGAGAAACAGAGTCCCGTACAGCGTCATCGGGACGGTGAGACAGGAAGGATTCAGGATATCGGGGCTCATAGCCCTGGAAGTACCAATGATTGCGGAGGTTTACAACGGGAGTCTGGCCCGCAGGCTGGAATAAAGGAAATATGCCAATAATATATGTTATGTAAACTAAGATGAATCACTCGATTCCCCGCTTCTTGTCTTCCTCCCCTATCTTGAAGATTATCAGCACAGCAAGCACGGCAAGCACGAATATCACGCCTACCATTATCGAGAGGCGCACCCCCGGTTCCGGGATTCCGACAATGTCCACAAGCTCTCCTTTCTACGTCAGATAAGCCAGCCCTATCGTCACAACCATGTAGCACAATCCTGCAACCCCCAGGACGGTAAAAGCCTTCCCAGCCTCCCCCCTCAAGGCTTTCCTGTCGAGTAACGGCACCGCCACAAGGAACAGGCCGAGTAACATCAACCCAACGTTCACCAGAAGGTCGGTGTCGATCCCCAGAATCTGCCCCGGAAGCATCCGCAGGGTCTGGTATAACGTGAGAAAATACCACTCGGGCTTAATCCCGACGGGAGCAGACGCGAGAGGATCTACCTTCGGCCCAATCTGAACCGGGAAGATGAAGCAGAGGCTGAGAAGTACCATCAGGCCTAGGACCCAGGTAAATGCGTCCCGCAGCATATAATTAGGGTAAAAAGGTAATGACCGTTTCTTCAGTTCAACGCCAATCGGTATGCTCGAGCCGTGAATCTGGCTCAGAATGAGATGGAAGAGAACCACGACCAGAGATATAACAGGGAGGATGATCGCATGAATCGCGAAGAGTCTTTTGAGGCTTTCCTCGGCTATAAAGCTGCCTCCGCGGAGGATTTTTACTACAATCTCACCGAGAACCGGGATGGACCGGGGGATTTCCGTTCCGATCTGTGTTGCGAAATAAGCCGTGGTGTCCCACGGGAGCAGATATCCCGTGAAGGCAAATCCCAGGACGAGCATCAGGAGCACGACGCCGCTCATCCACATCATCTCCCTCGGTCGCCGGTACGCTTTCATGAAGAACGTGCTGAAAAAGTGCACGAAAACAGTCGCGACCATCAGATTCGCCGACCAGCTATGAATCGATCTTATGAGCCAGCCGAAGGGAACTTTGTGAATGATGAAAGAGACGCTCTCGTTGGCAGTTTCAGGGGTGGGGCTGTAGTAGAGGGCGAGCAGGACTCCGGTCAGAATCTGAACGCCGAGGAAAAAGAGGGCCAGTCCTCCGAACACGTACCAGAAGGAGTGCCTGTGACGGGGCACTTCTTTGCGTGAGAGGAAATCCAGAAGTTCATTGAGATGAAGCCGTTCCGCGAACCACCTTACGAGATTTCCACCCCCTGAGCCAGCTTCCTCCGACTGGTTATTGGCTGACAATGATATCGTCGTTCTTCAGTTCAACACGATAGGGCTGAAGCGGTTTGGGTGCAGGCCCCGCTATATTCTTGCCGGCCAGGTCAAACTCGCTGCCGTGACAGTTACAATGAAATATCTTCTTCTCGCTCTGGTACTGCACAACACAGCCAAGATGGGTACAGATCGCCGAAAACGCCCTCACCGTCCCATCACTCCCCTTCACGACGGCGATAGCCTTCTTGCTGACCCTGACAATCTTGGCATCGCCGAGGGAAATCTCGCCGAACGCCGCGACACGGAGTCTTTCAAAGGCTCGATCGAGGATTTTCGGGGGGATAATGTACTCAACGATCGCATAGAGAGCGGGGAGAGAAGTTATGGCAGTCCAGGCACTTATTGCCCGCGAAAGAAAGCTCTTTCGAGAGATTTTTTGACCGTCAGCCATGCGTCAGTTGGTCAATATCGCACTCACCGCTGAAGACAAACCTTGCCGACCCGCTAAGCTGGACATGAGAGATCTTGTCGGATTCACTTACGAAATTCACCAAAAGCATTTCGTCGCTTTTCGTACTGACAAAAATGGGGGGATTTAGCCGTTTGGCCAGTGAAGCGGTGACAGCCGACGCAACGGCGCCTGTGCCGCACGCCAGAGTTTCATTCTCCACTCCCCTCTCATACGTCCTCATGGAGACCGTATTGCCTGAAACCCTGATAAAGTCCACATTGGTTCCATCTGGAGCAAATTGCTCATGATGTCGAATTGCCGCACCAAGAGGTTTTATCCCCTCAGTAAAGAGCTTCAATTGCACCTCAGCGTCAAGCTCATCCAGAAAGATGACGGCATGGGCCGTCCCGGTGTCAATAAAGTGGAAGGGGATGTGGTAACCGGACACCTCTATCTCTTTATGATAAAAGCCTGACGGGTCTTTCATATCGAGCTTCACCTGATCACCGGTCACCGCCGCCCTGTAGACATAATCAAGCGTTTCAAATGAGATCTCCCCCTTCTTCCCCTCCAACATAACGTACAGTGCCGCACATCGTCCTCCGTTGCCGCACATTCCACCAAAACTACCGTCAGCATTGAAGTATTTCATTCCAAAATCGGCTTTTACGCTCCGCTCGAGGATGAGGAGGCCGTCTGCACCGATCCCGTAACGCCTATGGCATAGTCGTGGAGCGAAGCGCGTCCAGTCCGTCGTCATAACGGATTCACGAGCGTCGACGAGGATAAAGTCGTTGCCTGCGCCCGTCATTTTGCTGAAAAGTACTTTCATATGATGAAAAAGCCGTCCACGGGGACGGCTTTTCGCAAGTGGAGATGCGGGGAATCGAACCCCGGTCCGAAGAGAAGACCACCAAGACATCTACATCAATAGTTCGCCCAGGTTTGCTCGCAGGTGAGGCACGGGACGAACTCGACCTTCACCCGCTATCCCGCTAGATTTTCATTCCAGGATCGCGGGCAAGTCCTGGAACTATCCCGACTTAGTCGACACCCTGCATGCAGCTCGTCAGGCGAAGCAGCAGAGGATGGGTTGCTTTAATTAAGCAGCCAGTGCGTAGTTGTAGTCAGCACTTATCTTTTTCCGCTTTATTAACGTGCAACGCGGAGAGCACGAGATGCAGTCCTGACCATCCTCATCCCCGTCGAATCCATGTCATCCCCTCGATTCAATATAAGAAATATGGGTAACTTTACCAAAGGATCAGCTCACAGTCCGAAAAAGGTTCCTGGAGCCATCGTTTTTGTAGAGTTTTGTCAGCTGCCCCTGCAAATACTCGAATGCTTCTTCGGGAGCATCAGCGAAGCGGAAGAGCTTCAGATCCTCCCTCGAGATCGTGTTTTGCTTCAGCATCTTCCCAAAATTGAGGACGTCGTTCCAGTACTCGCTCCCGTAAAGAACGATTGGGAGGGCTTTCCGGATCTTTCGTGTCTGAAGAAGAGTCAGAACTTCCATCAGCTCGTCCAGAGTCCCGAAACCACCGGGAAACATGATCATCGCCTTTGCCAGGTATGCAAACCAGAATTTCCTCATAAAGAAGTAGTGAAATTCAAAGCTCAGCTCTTTCGAGACATAGGGGTTCGATTGCTGTTCGTGAGGGAGACTGATGTTAAGCCCGATCGACTTCCCCCCTGCTTTCATAGCTCCCCTGTTAGCAGCCTCCATAATGCCTGGGCCTCCTCCTGAGCAGATGACATAATGTCGGTCGTGGGCGATGGTCTTTGACCATTTCGTCAAGAGATAAGAGACTTTCACCGCATCCTCATAGTACCTTGACATGGAAAGCATTGTCTTCGCTTCCTCAAGCATTTTCGCACCCCTTGCGCTCAGCTTTTTCTTCGACAACTTCTTCTTCACGCTGGCCAGATGCTTACGTGCCTCTGCCCTCGGCAGGACGCGGGCAGACCCGAAGACGACGATTGTGTCACGGATGCCTTGCCGCCGAAAGCGATTCAGCGGCTCGAGGAATTCTGCGAGAATCCGAATCGTCCTCCCCTGAGGACCATTCAGAAACTCTCGGTTATTGTAAGCCTTGGGGTATCGGTTTGTCATATTAGTTTATGCTCCGGCCGCCATCAACCGGGAAAATTTGACCGGTGATATAGCGGGCCCTGGCCAGAAAGAGGACCAGATCCGTTATATCCGACGGCCTCCCATACTTAGCCAATGGTATTTTTGCCTTTTCAAGATGTCGAATCGAGGAGTCTTCCTCACCTTCCATGATGATCGTCCCTGGCGCAATGGCATTGACGTAAACATGCGGCGCCAGGGATTTCGCAAGGATCCGGGTCAGCATTATTACCCCTGCTTTGGAGACGCTGTAGGGAATATGTTCCTTCCATGCCTGGATACCCCCGAGAGAAGCTATATTAATTATTCTCCCGGACTTCTGGCGCAGCATATGCGGAGCGACGGCCTGTGCGCAGAGAAAAGGACCTTTCAGATTAATATTTAGAGTTTGGTCCCATACCTTCTCCGAAGTTCTGAGGAGAGGGCTGTCGACGAATACCGCTGAACTATTCACCAGAAGATCGATCCTCCCGTACGCGGAGATAGTTTTTTTAACAATGCGATGGACCTCTGAGCGCAGCGAGACGTCCCCGGGGAGCACAAGAGAGTCTGCGCCGAGGCTCTTCAGGGACCGCGAGAGTTGCTCCGCGCCCTTTCGCGAATTATGGTAATTGATGACGACAGTGAATCCATGCCGGCCGAGTTCCCGCGCAATGTAGCGGCCAAGCCTTCGTCCGGCGCCTGTGACAAGAGCTACCGGCGAGTTCGATTGTCTTACCATCGGCGGACGGGAAAGGGAATGTCGCATATCTCGGCCCTTAGTATGTCATTCCCCGCCGCGATCCCCACCTCCCTGCCGGCGACACCGGTCCGGACATATCCCAGCGCGATCCCGGCCTCCATGCCATACGACCAGCAGAAACTTGTCAACCATCCGATTTCCTGACCCGACTGAGATACCCTGCTCCCGGCGGGAATGACGTTGTCAGGTTTGCATTCGACAGTCAACCCCCTAAGTCTCCTCTGCAGGTTTTTGTGGGAATCGATCCGGGCGATAACTTCCTGGCCGATATAGCAACCTTTCGTGAAACTCACGAACGGCAGAAGGTTTGCCTCGAGCGGATTGACCTCGAGGGAGAGCTCTTTGGGAAACTCAGGAATCCCCTCTTCGATCCTCACCATTTCGTAGGTTTCATCCGAAACCTGGTTAATGTGCGAAATCTCTGGCGCACTCCCTGCGGGGCTCAGGATTGTATAGGCGGGCAGTCGCCAGGTCTCTTCGAGCGACATGACCATAGGTTTCTCCGGCGATCCCTGCTCACCAAGCGCCGGGTCGAGACATTTTATGGTAGAAGGAGCTTCCGGTCCGATCAAAATGCTCGTTGAGTAACCATGGCTTACATCTCTGATCTCAATCTCTTCCATTATCACGTACTTTTGCATCCAGGCCATTACTGCCGGGGCATTGCCGACGGATGTCATGACGAGGAGCTCGTCGTCCCTGGAGATAACGGTGACGAAATCGACTATTTTTGCCTTTTCGGTTGTAAGAATTGTTCTTGCCGATTGACCCGGGAGAAGGCCGTCAAGGGCGTTTGTGGAGAGACGGTTGAGCAGGTCAAGGCTTTCCCGACCCCGAAGGGAGAGAACATCGGACTTCGGGCGTCGTAAGAGCCCCGCTGAAGTCCGGAGCATCCGGTACTCGTCGGCGGGAGGAGATTTAATCCCCTGGTCGAGGGGAGATTTCTGAGAGATTTCCACCCCCTGAATCTAACGAACGCGGGGGTGAAACACAAGGTTTTAGGGCGAACTGGGTTCGAAGGCCTGCTGAGTCTCGCTTTGGAGACCGGTGATATCGTGCTTCTGGCTCGTGTCTGTATGAGCCGCGTCTTCACTCAGTCTCCACTGTTCCTGCCTCCCACGCGGGACCTTGGGCTTCCCGGCCTTCGAATTAGCGAAGAAAATTATGAAAGCTGCGAGAATAACTCCAAGGATGACAAGAAAATCCTGGGGTTTCATGATGCTAATTCCTCAGTCTGATGGCCGTATGGTCCTGACCTACCAGCCGGTATAGACGAACGATGTCCGGCCTGTCGAATCAACGCTGCAGGTTGCTTTCCAGGCAGAATTCATCAATGAGGTGCCCTGAAGCTGTATTTGCGCAGCCGAGGGACTCCCCAGGACGAGATAGGTGCCATTCTGGTCGATGGTCATCTTCGATGGAGCGATGAAACCTGAGTACGAATTGCTCCCTCCCCCAAGGGTAGTCGGGCGGATCTTATACTGGTAGGCGTTCGCGCCAAGGTTTATCAGAGCGGAGGTAACCCCGTCTTTATTAGACTGTGAGCTTGCCGCGCTAAACTGACTTATACCGACCCCGACCGCGATGCCGACGATGATCACGCCCAGGATAATCAGCAAGAGCTGTTGCTGTCCCATGAGAACTTCTCCTTATAAAGAATAAAATTACTGTCAGATGGTGCCTGCCGTAAAACGCTGGAGAATCACTATTGACAGATCAGAAAACCGCGAACAACACGAGAGGTGAGTTCAATGTAGTGCCTCCAGATTAATGCGACCGTGAGTGCACGCACGGCATGTGATGAGAACCACAAAGATTGGAAAGAAAATATTTGCGAGGATCCCTTCCAATGTCACGAATGGGACAGACTCGCTGCAGGATTTGTCAGAATCGTGGCGTTCTCAGGTCTTCAGCGACGCGGAAGGGAATATCGGGTAAATCGAGAAAAGATTGGAGCCGGAAGAATGCGCCTGCCACGACTCAGCCAACTTAGGGGGTACCGCGGAGGTGTTAAAGAACGTGGATCATTTCGGAGGATTCTTGGGAGAGTCTCAGGAGGGATAAAACGAGCAATCGGTGACGCTTTTCACTAATTCTCGCGCTTACGCTAAAATTTTGTTTCAACGCGGGCAAAAACGGTCTTCAGGGGACTTACGCAGTACGAGAAGTATCCAACTTTAAGGATTGAATGTGCGCCCACCAGGACTCGAACCTGGAACCCGCTGATTAAGAGTCAGCTGCTCTACCAATTGAGCCATGGGCGCAGCGGGATCATTTAGGCTGCTTTGGCGTGGCAGCGGGTTGCTGCTGCTGGCTTGGCGGGGGCAGCGGCCTCGGACCTGCCGCATTACCGCCTCGCTGGATGACGCTCTCTCCAGCCCCCCCTTTTCCTGGCAGGAAAAAGATATTGATGACGATGCAGAGAAAGACAAAAAGGGCGGCCAAATACATTGTCGCCTTGCTCAGGAAATCGGCGGTCCGGCGCACCCCGAAAACGGTACCCATCGAACCCCCGCCAAGCGACCCGGCGAGCCCTCCCCCCTTGCTCGACTGCATCAAAACTACGATGATGAGGAGAATACTGACGATAATTTCAACGGTAACGAGAAGTCCGTACATCATAACGCCCTCAGGAATATGAGTTTTTAAGGTACGAAATTCCCCTTACATTTTCAAAAAATCTTCCAGGATGAACCGGTCCACCTTCTGGTTCAGGTCTGATCCCTGGATGTCGTCCCCGTTGAGATCGAAATTATTCTCGAAGCCGAGCCAGTTCCAGTTCCTCAGAATTCCGAGTTTCTCCTCGAAAGTCTTGTCGTTGAAATCAAGAATCGTCGATTGAAAGCGGGGATAATTGTCGTACTTTCCCGAGTCGACGATCGCGAATGCGTGCCGGTGTTTGACCATGCCATCATAAAACCACCGCTTTGATTCGTCCCTTACCGAGAGTATCACGTCCCCCCTGCGCAACCTCACCTGGTGGGCTTTGATGAATTCCCCCTCGTCGTAAACATCGATGGCCGCGTTTTCCGCCACCCGCGACACTTTGATCAGAAAATCGCAGACCAGATAGGAGTTGAACTCGTTCCCGGCGACGCGCGTGAACCCGCTCGCTATACACTTGTCATAATATCCTCCCTTTTGCGCGATGACCAGCCCCTCGGCGACAAGCGCGCGGATCGCTTCATTCTCCGACATCCCCCCCTCTTCCAGCTCCTGCCTCCGCAGCATGATCTTGTGCCAGAGTTTATCCGCATCTCCCCCCTCCGGATTCGGAAAAACGGCATACATCTTCAGAGTCAGGCGTCCCGCCGTCCACATGAATTCCGAGTTGTACCAGTGCTGAAGACGGGAGATTTTTTCCCATTCCCCGTCGGAAATCATGTTCCGCCCGTCATCGACGATTTTATAATAAATTTTTCGTGCCATCCTCAGTATCCCGATTCGCGCAGCGCCTGTTCCGTTAACTTCTGTCCACCCTGTAGAGATCCTCCGCCGGCCAGGCGCTCGACGTATTTTCCCAGAATATCAAACTCCAGATTCACCTCGTCTCCACGGCCCCGGGAGCCAAAAATCGTGTGGGAAAGGGTATGGGGAATTATCGAAAATCTTGCCAGATCATCCTCTAGCTCCGCCACAGTGAGGCTCACGCCGTCGACCGCGATAGAACCGACCGGAACGACATATTTCAAAAAAGCGGGCGGTACCTTTATTGAAAAAACCTTGCTCGTTTCACGAGCTTCGACCCCTTCAATCCTTGCGACCGTATCCACATGGCCCAAAACGAGGTGACCGCCGAGCCGCTCGCTTAACTTCATGGGAAGTTCCAGATTGACGGAGCTTCCTTTCTTGAGTGCTCCCAGATTGGTCTTCTTGAGGGTTTCTTCGACCGCAAGAACCTGAAACGTCTTCCCCCTGGCTTCTACGACCGTCAGGCAGACGCCGTTGACCGCGATGCTGTCGTTCACGGCCAGTTCCAGGGACGACCTGGCCGCGCTGACACCCAGGCGCACTCCCCCGCCTGCTTTTCGCACGGACGCAACCGATCCAATTTCTTCGATGATCCCTGTAAACATCCTAAACGATACAGCTTATTTGCTATTATTGCAAGTAACCCTGCACAAGAAGGTCGCCCTCCAGATTTCGGTATGTTACGCCTGAGAGCTTGCAATCCGTCACCCCGCCAAGAGCCGGTAGTCCGCTGCCGAAGATCTTGGGGGCAAGGAGGACGTAAAGCTTATCCACTGCCTTCTCTCCAAGCCATTCCGAAAAAGTCGCTGCGCCCCCCTCGATAAGGAGAGACGCTATCCCGGACGCCCCCAGATGTTCGAGGATGCTTTTCAAGGGGATACGGCCCGCCCGGTCGGAGACCATCTCGCACAGACGGACCCCTCGCCGGAGCATGGCATGCCGCTTGCGGGGATTCCTCATTGAATACCGCGTCGCCGTATAGAGGATAGTTCCCGGGCGGCTGTAGATTCGTGAGGCCGGCTGTGTCAGGAATTTTCCATCGACGACGACGGGGATCGGATTCCGACCCGAAACGGTGCGCACTGTCAGGCGGGGATTATCCGCCCTCACAGTCCCCGCGCCGACAAGGACCGCATCATGCCGTGAGCGAAGGTGGTGCGTAAACCGCCGGGAGGCGTCGTTCGTCACCTGCGAGGGGCGCCCAGCCACCTGGGCGATCTTGCCGTCCAGGGTCTGGGCAATTTTCATTCCGACAAAAGGCACATTTTTCGTCATGTATTTGGCGAAGAACTCATTCAGGCGCCGGCACTCCCGTTCGGCGATGCCGGTTCGTACATGGATCCCTGCCTGGCGCAACCGTGCAATACCGCGCCCCCTCACGCGGGGATTCGGATCGAGCATTCCGACGACCACACGACGGATGCCGGACGAAATTATCAGTTCAGTGCAGGGAGGAGTTTTTCCCGTGAACTGGCATGGTTCGAGATTGACATAGAGCGTCGCGCCCCGGAGCGGCCCGCGCGCGGCACCGATGGCATTCACTTCGGCATGCGGCCCGCCGAATTCCTCGTGAAAACCCCGGGCTATGACTCTCCCCTTTTTTACGATCACCGCCCCCACCATCGGATTCGGGCTCACGAATCCCGCTCCCTGTTCCGCGAGGGCAAGACACTCGAACATAAGGGCGCGGTCGCTTGTCATCGGAAAAGTATAAGTTCTTGGTGCAGCCGCGCCTTCAGGCATTCCGCGGCGTTTCCTTCCTTTACGGAAATCTCCGCGAGCCCCGTGCTCCCCTCAAGGGCAAACGGTTCTTGTCCCCCCTCGCCATAGGTGCGCACATGTCTTTTCACGACGCCCCTCCCCACTCGTATCTTCCACCGCCGAAAGTTTTCGCCGGAATACCGGACGTTCGTGACAATATTCCCGAAATGATCGATATGGATCACTTCGCACGACACCGGCCCCCGGCCGGCGGAGGGAATTCTCGCAAAATGCTCCTTGCCGAAGCGGGGCAAAACACGTTCCCCCAATTCGCTCATCTTCCTCCCGTTTGCCAGGTGCGCCGCGGCCGGCGCGAACACATCCCGGCCGTGAAACGTGGCGCTCGCCTTTTTTCCCGGCCTGACCTCAATGACGCGCTGCCCCGGACCGCCCGGCGCCGCGAAAACGTATTTCAGGAGCCCGTTATCCGGCGCGAGGAAATAAAAACTTTCACGCCGCACGCACAGGATAGCCCTGGACGTCCCCACGCCCGGATCGACGACGCACACAAAAATGGTGCCCGGCGGAAAAAACCGGTAAGAGCTCCAGAGAAGGAAGGCTGCCTCGGTGACGTCCTGCGGATGAACCTCGTGAGTGACATCGATGATCGTAGCACGGGGCGATTTCGATAGAATGACCCCTTTCATCGAGGCGACATAGGAATCTTTCGTTCCGAAATCCGAGAGGAGCGCGATGAGAGGGGACTTCACGAGATCACCCCGCCTCGCTCACTTGAAGCGCAGCTCTCTCCCCTTGGCGGCCGATGCATAGACTCCTTCGACGATCCGCATCCGCTGAACCGCCTCATCACCGCTGGAGATCACCGGGTGAAGCTCACGGACCGCTCCAACGAAGTGTTTCAGCTCGTTTTCGTAGCTTTTCTTGTAAAGGTTGGAGGGGGTTTCGGATTTTGCAGGAGTGACATTGACGAGGCTGCCATGGAGCTGCTTGTTGATCCGGAGGGGGTTGATCATGGCGCTCCCCTCCGAGCCGAAGAAATCGCAATAGAAGAAATCCTGGTCCGACTCCAGCGACCAGCTCGTTTCGAGCATGACGGAGGTTCCGTTTTTCATCTCCATGAAGACGAGGCAGGAATCCTCGACGCTCTTCGTCTTTTGTGTGTACGTTTTTGCGCTCACGCGCTGGACCGGGGGGAAACCGAGCATCCAGAGGATGAGGTCGAGAATCACAATTCCCAGATCGAGGAACACCCCGCCCCCCGCCTTTTCTTTCTGGGTGATCCAGGGGTTTGTGTGAGAAAGCTTTTTTAGCCATCCCGCCCTGATGTAATAGACTTTCCCCAGCTCCCCCTTTTCGAGAAAACTCTTCAGGATCATCGTATCGGGCCGAAAGCGGTTGTTCATCCCGACCATGAGTTTCCGTTTATGATGACGGGCCGTTTCCGCCATCTGCAGCGCCTCGGTATGCCGGCGCGCGATCGGCTTTTCTACAAAAACATCCTTCCCTGCCTCAAGGGCCGCCAGAGTGACGGCAAGGTGTGCATCGGTGCTCGTACAGACATCGATGGCCCCCAGGTCTTCCTTCGCCAGCATCTGCTCGTAATCATTGTAGACTCGGGGCAGTCCGAAGCGTTCCGCGATCATCCTTGCACGGGATTTATCGCGGTCGCAGACGGCGACGACTTCGACGTCGTCCAATTTCGACAAGATCGGGAGGTGAAAGACCTGTGAGACCCATCCGAGCCCGACTATTCCCAGGCGAACTTTTTCCATAGATTATGCGAGTGTTTCGACGGATTCCGTTTCGGGCGCTTCCCTGAGGAAATCCCTGACCACGCTGGCGATCCCGGGCGGATCGAGCTTCAGCATCGCGTAAAGCTCCGCCGGTGCCGCATGTTCGATGAATTCATCCGGGACGCCATGCACTCTGACCCGTACGCCGCGGATGCTCTTTTCAAAAAGCGCCTCGAGGACCGCCCCCCCGAACCCGCCGTCGACCACGTGGTCCTCCACCGTGATAATGCAGGAGAATCTTCGGGCAATCGCCTCGACGAGATCCCCGTCGATAGGCTTTGCGAAGCGCATGTTCACGACTTCGGCGTCGATCCCATCGGCCGCCAGGAGCACTGCCGCCTTCACCGAATGATGCACCATGATTCCGAGGGCAAGGATCGCGACATCCCTTCCCTTCCGGACGATCTCACCCCGTCCGATCACGAGCTGGGCGAAGCGGGGCTTCAATGGGACGCCGAGGCCATTGCCGCGCGGGTAACGAACGGCGATCGGGCCGCCGGTATACTTCACCGCCGTGTAAACCATGTCCCGAAGTTCGTCCTCGTCTTTGGGGGACATGATGACCATTCCCTGTATGCAACGCAGGTATGCCAGATCCAGCACTCCGTGATGTGTGGGCCCGTCGGCTCCCACCAGGCCTGCGCGGTCGAGGCAGAAGACGACGTGCAGGCGCTGGATCGCCACATCATGCACGATCTGGTCAAACGCTCTCTGGAGAAACGTCGAATAGATGGCTGCGATCGGCGTGAAACCCTGCGAGGCAAGTCCGGCCGCAAACGTAACGGCGTGCTGTTCCGCGATGCCGACATCAAAGAACCGCTCCGGAAGGACCTGCTGAAGCTGGTCGAGGCCCGTCCCGTCCGGCATGGCGGCGCAAATCCCGACCACCTTCGGGTTCTCCCTGGCGATCTCGACGACGGCCTGCCCGAACACTTTTGTATACGTCGGCGCCCCGTCCGCTTTCTTCTGAGAAAGCCCGGTAACCTTGTCAAAGGGGGTCACTCCGTGAAGCGCCTGAATATCCTCTTCCGCGGGTTTATAGCCCTTTCCCTTCCGGGTAATGGTGTGGACCAAAATCGGGCCGGGGAGATCCTTAATGTCCCGGAAAATCTTTACCAGCTGGGAGATATTATGTCCGTTCACCGGTCCGAAATACCGGAATCCGAGCGCTTCGAATAGCATCCCGGGCGTTATGACCACTTTGATCCCCTCTTCAACCCGGGCGGCAATTTTCCGGATACGATCGCCGATGGTATCGAGCTTGCCTGTCAGATCCCAGACATTCGCCTTGAACTTATTGTATGAGGGATTGGCGATCAGTTCCGTAAAATAATTCGAGAGAGCCCATACATTGGGGGCGATCGACATGTTATTGTCGTTCAGGACCACGATGAGATTCCGCTTTTGCAGGCCGGCGTTGTTCATGGCCTCGTAGGCCATTCCGCCGGTCATCGCGCCATCCCCGACAATCGCCACGACCTTGAACTTCTCGCCCGCCAGATCCCGGGCAGCAGCCATGCCGAGAGCCGCCGAAAGGGCGGTGCTGGCGTGGCCCGCCCCGAAGGTGTCGTATATGCTTTCGGATCGGCGGAGGAACCCACTGAGCCCCCCCCGCTGGCGTATGGTGTGGAAGTTTTTCTTCCGCCCCGTCAGGACTTTGTGCGGGTAGGCCTGGTGTCCTACGTCCCACACGAGCTTGTCCTCCGGAGTGTTGAAGACGTAATGGAGCGCCACGGCCAGCTCGACCGCTCCCAGGCCGGCGCCGAGATGTCCTCCGACCTTCGAAATCGTGTCGATGAGGAACTCCCTGACCTCGGCGGAGACGGTCTTGAGCTCCGGAACCGTCAGGGTCCGCAGATCCGAGGGAAACTCGATGCGCGCCAGAAGCTGACCCCCCTGGGCGCCGGCCGGGCTATTCCTCGATCCCGTCCGTGAGTTCGGCGTTTCCATCCAAGTCCTTGCTCAGTCGTTTCATTGTCAATTCTGCCTTTGAGAGTTGATCCAGGCATTGCTTCGATATTTTTACACCCTCTTCGTACATCTTCATAGCCTCGTCAAGCGATATGCTCCCCCTTTCGAGCGTTTCAACGATCGCCTGAAGTTTTTTCAAGGAATGTTCGAAACTGTCGGCTGTCGGTTTTCGTGACCCCATTGTCAGATCATCGAACTGTGGCTGGAACGATGCCGTCCCGGAACCTGACATCTATGTCGTCATCGCTGTGCAGATCCTTGGCGGTCCCGACCGCCTTCCCCTGGCGGAGAACTATCGCGTACCCCCGCCCGAGGACAGCTTCCGGGTTCAATAAGAATATCCGTTCCTGGAGAGATTCAAATGTTTTGCGCGTCAGTGCAGCGTAATGGCGGGCCGAGTGGTCGAGAGTGCGCCTGCACTCATCGAGTTGCTGAGAATACTGGCGGATGAGGTCGAAAGGCCGTTTGAATGAGTATCCGCGGAGCAGCGCGCGAACAGCCTCTTTTTCGGACGCGAGTCTTGTAGCCACAATCTGTTGGGCAGTATACCAATAATTCCGCACAATTTCAACAAGTTCGCCCCGATCCGGAACCACCATCTCGGCCGCAGCCGAAGGGGTGGGAGCCCGCAGGTCAGCCACAAAGTCGGCGATCGTAAAGTCGACCTCATGCCCGACGGCGCTGACCACCGGAATCCTGGATTGTGCGATCGCCCTGGCGACAACCTCCTCATTGAAGGCCCAGAGATCTTCAAGAGAGCCCCCTCCCCTTCCCACAATGAGGACGTCGATCGCGAGCTGATTGAGGGCACCGATCGCCCGGGCGATCTCCTCGGCTGCTCCTGGCCCCTGAACTTTTACGGGGCAAAAAACAACTTCGACGAGAGGATACCTGCGCTGCAGGACGCTCAGCATGTCCCTCAAAACTGCACCTGTCGGCGATGTCACGATCCCGATCCGCTGTGGGTATTCGGGTAGCGGCTTTTTTCGCTCGGAGCTGAAAAGACCTTCGGCGGCGAGTTTTCGCTTAAGTCTTTCAAACGCCATCTGGAGTTCCCCAACTCCCCGGGGCTGAAGCTGGGCTACATCGACCTGGTAGATCCCCCGCACCTCGTAGACGGTGACATTGCCGCGCGCAACCACTTTCATCCCGTCCTCAGGAGTGAAAAAGAGCGTTCCAAGCCTGCTCCGCCACATCACTGCCTGGATCTGCGAATGCTCATCCTTCAGCGTGAAATAGAGGTGACCGGAGGTGTGCTTTTTGAAATTGGAGATCTCTCCCTCGACGGCTATGTCGCGAAAACCGGGTTCGATCACCCCTTTGATACGGCGGGTGAGATCTGTAACTGAAAGGATAGTGGAATTGGCCTGCATGCGGGGAAAATATATTCATTTCTCCCCGGTAAAACAACTAGAGATCCCGGACCCGGCGGCCAAACCGTTCGGCGAATGCCTGGAGTAATCCTGACAGGAAGGCAAAAAAAAACCGCAGGGTGGCTGTTCCCTGCGGCTTTAGCGCAAAAGATTTCAACCGCTTACCAGCCGGTGTATACGATCGAAGTCTTTCCGACTGAATCAACCGTGCAGGTGGCTTTCCATCCGCTGTTCATGGAGGATGTTCCGGTCACCGTTATGGCCGTTCCGCTGGCGCCGCTGGCTGCATACGTGCCGTTGTCGTCAGAGGCCATCTTCGACGGAATGGCATAACCGACATAGCTGCCGCCGCCGCCGCCCATCGTCGTGGGACGGATCTTGAACTGATAAGCATTGGCCGACACGTTGACGACGCTTGAGGTGACGCCGTCCTTGTTAGCCTGCGTGCTGTGCGCGCTGAACTGGGATATCCCGACGGCAATCGCAATACCGACGATAATCACGCCGAGGATAATCAGGAGGAGTTGCTGCTGGCCCATGAATAATTCCTTTGTTTATTGTGATGTTTGTTAGCCTGCGTTAATAACGCAACAGGCGTGCCACAAAGGGTCCGGATTCCAGCTCCGGCTGAATTCGGGGCTTTTCTTCCAAAATCGACAACTTTCGATTTTGACGGGAACGGGAGGAATGTCATCGGAGGAAGAATTTACCGTGGCAGGGGTAAATTCTTCCAGCAGCTAAATAGAGCAAGCCGCAGCAAACATCGCTACGGCTTGCATCCGGTTTTTCATAAAACTCCGAACCATGGGTCACGAGCACGTTCGGAAATTCTTTTGATTTAGCAGCGTGCGGATTCTAAGCAATACCCGTGCCAATCCGTAAGCATCCGATGTATGACCGGTGATGCGCGGTTTGTAACAACAAAGTAGTCCCTTCACTGCTGAGGCCGGAAGAAATTACTATTGCCCATGTAGATTCTTCCGTATAAAACAAACAAGCCGCAGGAGGAGGACTGCGGCTTGTCTGCTTTCAGGCCAGGCTGGAGTATTACCAGCCGGTGTATACGATCGAAGTCTTTCCGACTGAATCAACCGTGCAGGTGGCTTTCCATCCGCTGTTCATGGAGGATGTTCCGGTCACCGTTATGGCCGTTCCGCTGGCGCCGCTGGCTGCATACGTGCCGTTGTCGTCAGAGGCCATCTTCGACGGAATGGCATAACCGACATAGCTGCCGCCGCCGCCGCCCATCGTCGTGGGACGGATCTTGAACTGATAAGCATTGGCCGACACGTTGACGACGCTTGAGGTGACGCCGTCCTTGTTAGCCTGCGTGCTGTGCGCGCTGAACTGGGATATCCCGACGGCAATCGCAATACCGACGATAATCACGCCGAGGATGATGAGAAGAAGCTGTTGCTGGCCCATAAAAGTGTTTCCTTTGAATTAGTGAGTTTTAGTGAATTGTTAGTTTTACCAACCCGTATAGACAATCGATGATTTTCCCGTAGAATCCACGGTGATAGTTGCCACCCATGACGCATTCTGGGCGGATTTGCCATCTATGGAGACCGAAGTCGCCGTCGGGGATCCGTTTAGTGAATAGCTCCCGTTATCGTCAGACACCATTTTACTCGGGATTGTGTATCCGACATAGGAGTTGCTCCCCCCTCCGAGAGTCGCAGGCCTAATCTTGAATTCGTAGGCGTTTGCTGCAAGATTGACCAGTCCACTGGTAACGCCATCCTTATTGGCAACGGTGCTATTGGCACCGAACTGCTGAATACCGACTGAAATCGCAATTCCCACGATAATGACTCCGAGTATAATCAAAAGTAGCTGCTGCTGACCCATTTTTCTATCCTGCTCCTAATTATCGTAACAGTACCATGATACTCAAAACGAGACCTGAGATCAATAGTGGAGAATGCTGGATTTTTGGCTGCTGGAATGAGAGGGAAACAGGTAGGACTACGGGGGGGGGGGGCTTTGAAAAACCTAGATTTTGGCCAGTCCGTGCTTTATTGCGTATTTTGTTAATCCCGCGACATCATGCACGCCAAGCTTCTGGCTGATGTTCGCCCTATGAAAATCGACCGTTCGGGGGCTGAGGAAGAGTTTTTCGGCAATTTGCTTCGTGGAAAGCCCCTCGGCTATGAGCTGAAGGACCTCCGTCTCGCGCGGAGTAAGCTCAGGGACTGTTTTGGCAGTGCTCTTTCGCTTGAGTTGCTGAAAATACTCATCCACCATCAATTTCGAGATAGATGGGCTGAAAAAGGTCTTTTCGGCCGTTACCAGCCTGATCGCTGCGATGACGTCATCCTTGATGCTATCTTTAAGCAGATAGCCGCTGGCTCCTGTCTGTATAGCCTCCCGAACATACTCTTCCTTGTCATACTGGGTGAGCATGAGGATTTTGCCGGTATATCCATCCTGCAGGACTTTTTGGGCTGCTTCGATTCCATTAAGTTTCGGCATGCTGATATCGAGGATTGCCACATCGGGCTTTTTTTCCCTGATCCCGGCCACGGCGGCCTCGCCATCGCTGGCCTGGCCCACCACGCTTATATCATTCTCCTGCTGGAGGAGAAGGGCGATCCCTTCCCGGACGACATGGTGGTCATCGGCGATAAAGACGGTGATCACGCGCTTTCCTTCACCGACGGCGGAATTTCCACATTGATATCGCACCCCTTCCCTGGCCGCGATTCTATGAGCACCGTCCCGCCAATGAGCTCCCCCCGTTCGAGAATGTTTCTCAGTCCCAGATGGCGCGCGTCGTCCATGGCGACATCCCCGACGTCAAATCCGCGTCCGTCGTCGGAAATTGAAAGGACGAGAGTCCCGTCGTCGCGGAGGAACATCTGGAAAAACACGTTTTTCGCCCCGGAATGCTTCTCGGCATTGACGAACGCCTCCTGCGCGATGCGGTAGACGGTTATTTCGACGATGGGGTCGAACCGTTCTTTCCTGAGGCCGATCTCGGCCCGCACCTTCGTCTGGCTCCGCCGCTCAAACTCCGTGACTAGCTGTTTGACAGCCGCGGCCAGTCCCAGATCATCCAGCAGCGTCGGACGCATCTCGTAGGAAATCCGTTTAGTTTCAAGGAGGGTCTCCTTGATGGTAGAGATGGATTTGTCGAGATGGCCGGCAGCGATCTCGGTGCTCTTTCCGATTTCGGACCTGGCGGTGTCAGCGTGGAATTTCGCCTCGGTGAGCCCGTGGCCGATTCCATCGTGTAGCTCCTGCGCGAATCTTTTCCGCTGCGACTCCTCAAGAGTCGTCATGTGAACGACGAGCCGCTCGATCTTTTCCTGGCGCTCCTGCAGCATCTTCAACAGACGCTCCTGCTCCTGTTCTCCTTCCTGGATGCCCCGGACGTAGGAGCGGAATTTCTTTGCCACATGGTAATAGATAGTCACGCATGTGATCATCGAAAGGCAGAGGATGAAAATCCCCGAATAGAGAAACCGCCGCTCAAGGAGATCGACATGGTCTCTTACGATTCTTGCGGAATGGAGATTCGCCGCGACGAGTTGTTTCGATATGCGGTCGAGATCCCTGCGAAAGGGAAGCATTTTCGTGCGAAGAAGGCTGTTTGCCATCTCGCTTTTCCCCGCTGAGGCGGTATCGATGACTTCGCGGACTGCATCGACATACCTGTCGAATGCCGTAATGAAGCCCTGAAAACTACTCATCTCCCCCGGTTCAACGATGATCCGCTGGGTCTTGGTAAGATTCTGGGAAATTGAGACGATGACCGAATCGATCTGCGGCCGGAGCGCGTTCCGCGCCTCAGGATCCTTCTGAATGATCAGATCCCGCACGAGGACCCTCACAAGGTTTGCGTCCGTCTGCGCTTCGCCGATAAGCCTGACGCTTTCGGCATAGTTCTCTCCGATCAGTCCGATGTCTCCCTGCAGATCGGAAGCGATAAGGACGATGGATGTACCGCTTATGGCGATGAGGAGGGCGAGGAATGCAAAGCCGATGGCGAGGAAGACCAGAAAATTCTTTCCCACATATGCTGTAAACTTCATTCCCGGGCTGCCGTCGCCATTGTTCGACAATCCAAAAATAATCCGACCAATTAAGAGATTTCCGGGGTGAAAACCAAATGCGTTGCGTTTTGCGTCACCATTCCCTATATTTTTCAGTCCTTTCGCACAATCGAGGGAAGCCAATGCAGCTCGATCTTCTTGCGGTGGGCGCGCACCCGGACGATGTTGAACTCACATGCGGCGCCACCATCATAAAATGCGTCAAGCTCGGATATTCTGCGGGCATCGTCGACCTCACAGCAGGCGAACTGGGTACCAGGGGGACGGTCGAGATCCGTGCCCGCGAGGCGAAGGCCGCAGAGAAAATACTCGGGGTGACACTTCGGGAGAACCTCCACATTCCGGACGGCGGGATCGAGCTCAACCGCTCAAACATTTTGAAGCTTGTCTCCGTGATCCGGCGGACACGGCCCAGAATCCTTCTCATCCCCCACTCAGTCGAGCGCCATCCCGACCACGTCCACACCCACCACCTTGCCCGCGAAGCTTCCTACTACTCGGGCTTAAGGAAAATCCCGACCACCTACAAGGGGAAGCCGCAGGAGCCGTGGCGTCCCCACCACTGCTTCCATTATATGCAGTGGCACGAGTTCACCCCCAGCTTTATCGTCGACGTCACGGATGAATACGATCAACGGCTCGCGGCGATCAAGGCACACCGGTCGCAGTTGTACGATCCCCGATCCAAAGATCCCCAGACCCTGCTCAGCCAGAAATCGTTTTTCGATCTGCTTGAGACCAGAGCCAAGGCATATGGCTTCAGCATCGGGGCGAAGTACGGCGAACCCTTCTTCACGACCGATTCCGTCGGTATCAAAGACCTGTTTGCGCTCAGAATGGTCAAGGGCTGATCACCCTGTGTTCGGGGAAGGCATCTCGCCCCGGTTCTCCCTTGGTCGCGGAGTTCCCGGGATAAGGGGCACCACGAGCGGCCGGCCCTCATCGGGCAGACTCCACTCAATTGGGCGAGGAGAGATTTTGAGAAGGGACCTGCCGGAGGCATCGCCGTCGGCGTGCTCCCAATAAACCCTTTCGGAAAGTAGTAGCGGGGGGACGCTATCGAAATTCTTGAGAATTGGCCCGGGGGGAGAGCTGACTGACGAGGGGGTTGTGAAAGCCAACTTGCGCCCGACTCATCCAGGAGTTGGGCGGAGCTATCCGGGGGGAAGCTGCAAATTCTTCACATCGGGAAGTGCCGACCCTATGATAGCCTGGAATTCACCATAAAGGCCGGCCGTATTTTCAATTACTCTGGATATTTGCGCCTCTCGCTTCGCCCAGATCTTCATCATCGACCTTCTCTCCGAGTCGAGGTCTTCCTTCATCGAGGTAAAAGAGTCGACGATCGCCTCCACGCGCTGACGGAACGCGGTCCCTGACAGATAGGCATAGATGAGCTCCATCTTCTCGTTTTTCCCTTTGAGGGAGTTTCCGGCGCGGTGAACCTGTATCAGGTTGTGCCGGAGTGCCGTCGCCAGGCCGACCACCGAAGCGAAATCGCTCACCCAAATACCCTCATAATAGCCAAACCGAAAAACCTCCTTCGGGAGGACGGAGGAGACGAGCACGGCAATTTCCGCCTTCGAAAGCCTTTGATCGTCCTTGAGCTTCTGTACCCACCCGTCGCTCCAGGCCTTCGTCCGTTTTGACTCCCAGATTATGCTTCCGCATCTCCGTGCTCCCTCGTCATTGATGATCTGAACGATATCGGCTCCCCGCACCCCCTTGGCAACCGGTTCAATCAGATCGAAGCGGAAAACTTCCGAGAGAATGGTCTCCAGTTCAACCTCCTGCACTTCGCCCTGCGACTGCTGGGAGGTCAGCTCTGCCTTCCGCTTCAAATCATCGATTTGCTTTCGCATGTCTGCGAGCTGTTTCTCCTTTTCCTGATCCTTGAGATGATATTCCTCCGAAAGCTTTTGTGTCGCCTCGAGCCTTATCGTAGACCGTTGGGCGTCAAGGGTCCGTTCCATTTCAAGCGTGCGCACCCTGTCTTTTTCCTCGAGCTCCCGGGCCTTTTTCCTGACCTCCAGTTCCTGTTCCCGGGCCTTATCCAGCTGCTGCGATTTTTCCTGAAGCTGCTGCTTCATGTCGGTCATTTCCAGCCCGAGGGCATTGCGGGCCCTTTCCCGGGCGTCATTCTCGAGCGTGGCTTTCTCCTTCTGGTGTTTTTGCTCAAGGTCCAGGAGTTCCCGCTCATGCACCTGAAGCAGGTTTTTTTGGGATTCCTTCATTTCATTATCGAACCGAAGCCGGAGCCTCGCCTCAATTTCCCCTGTGAGAGCGCCGGATAGTTCTATCTTTTTCCCGCAATGGGGACAGGTGATGGTCTGGTCAGGCATAACCTATTGCTTCATAGTGAAGACGTTCTTATATTGGAAGAGGATAACCCGGAGCAGGATATGAAATCACTTTCTCTCTGCATGGTGCTCGCCCTTGGAATCGTCTCCCTCGCCTGGCCTCAGACGCTGGAGAAACAATCGCGGGCCCAATCTCGAACCAAAAACCTCCAAAAACTCCTCTCCCTGAACGATGAGCAGTCACGCCAGGTAGGAGCGATACTTAGCAGGGAGGCAACCCAGTCGGCCAAAGACGAGGAGTCATACGGGGGAAACAGGCGCGCCATGATGAAGGCGGCGCGGGGCCGTCAGGCCGGAATCGACGAGCAGATCGAATCTCTGCTCACCCAGGAACAGCGCGTCAAGTATCAGGCCTATAAGAAGGCGCGCAGAAGCGAGTTTGATAACCGCCGCAGGCTCCGGGGATCGGAGTACGACTGATCCTCAGCGGAAATCCCTACCGGAAGGATCGGGATGACTTCCGCTTCCGGTTCCGGCCTTTTTCCAGAAAAAGCTTCTTCCCCAGCCACTCTTTGCCGTTGAGGCCCTCGATGGCCCGGACGGCATCCTCCTCCCTGCTCATCACAACGAACCCGTAATCCTTCGGATCCCCGGTCCTCGTGTTTGTGATGATCTCAACGGTCTCCACCTTTCCGAACGGCTCGAAGCATTTCCGCAGATCTTCGTTCGAAACTGTGAGCGGAAGGTTTTTTACGTAAATGTTCATCGTCTGAGCCTCGGGCCCGGGCGCAAATGGTTATCTGACGAGCACCAGCTTCTTGATCTCGGTATATGACAGACGCGGGTCGCCTTTGCCTACGGCGTCAAGCCGATAGAAAAAGACCCCGCATCTGAGGGTTCCCCAATTGCAACTGAATTATTTTGTACGTCGCTCCTTCCATTCAGTT
>CAYPFY010000001.1:0-95299 GCA_964410105.1 uncultured Chlorobiaceae bacterium | reverse complement strand
TACCGGATTATGCCTTCGCCTGGTCGCCTGTGCTTACGGGGTGGAGCCGATGGAAATAGGCACCGCGGTTGTGCGTTCCCGCATTGAAATTGACTGATTTGTACCCCGCCTCCTGCGATTCATTGTCGAAGAGAATCCTTACCTTCTGACCGAGCAGCGTATAGACGGTCAGCGTCACACGCGCATCGACAGGCAGCGAATAGCTGATCGTGGTCGACGGGTTGAAGGGGTTCGGATAGTTCTGGCCCAGTGAAAAACTCTGGGGGAGATCCTTTCCGAGCTGCAACGTAACCCCGTCGGAAGGACTCCTCAGCTGCACAGACCCGTAGGTCTGGATCGGAATCCTCCTGCTTCCCACCTTCAACGCTGCCTCGTAGGGCTGGCGATTAGTCGTCCAGCTCACCGTCACCGGGTAGACGGCCGAAGAGATCATGACCGGATAGCTCCCCGTCTTCTCAAACTCCGCCATGCGGTTCGAGGCGAACCGGACATCGAAAGCGCCCTCGGGCGCAAGGGGCGGCAATTCATACATCGCGGGCGGGGCGGTCCCCGGGTTTCGCCCGAAATAGAGAGTCCGGTGGTTTCCCGCCGCATCGGCGATCTGAATGGCATTCAGCTCCCGAAGCGACAACTGCACCTGCTGCTTTACCAGCCCCCCGCCGGCGGAGAGGAAAATGCTTCCCGGAGCGGACGCTTTCACCCAGTGACCGCGCAGAGGGCGGATGCTGTCTGCGATCACATACCCATGGTCGTATTCGAAGAAGTTCGAGGCGATGATGCCTCCCGGATCCGAAGTCGCGGAAAACTGAGATATCGGGGTGCTGATCGATCCCACGAGGTTCCAGCCCGTCGAGACGCTGAAAGTGTCGGAGGCGATGAGCGTGCCGGTCATCGAGATAGTCGAATCAGAGGGGAATTTCAACCAGTACCCCGGCTTGTTCTTCAGAGTATCCCGGATGACATAGA
The DNA here is from genome assembly GCA_964410105.1 of uncultured Chlorobiaceae bacterium. GTDB lineage: Bacteria > Bacteroidota > Ignavibacteria > UBA10030 > SZUA-254 > CAYPFY01. The sequence goes on along the minus strand of CAYPFY010000001.1, from coordinate 94,333 downwards.
CTCCCCCTTCATAGGCATACGCCGGGGAGGTGGCAGACGGGAAGAGGACGCTCTTCCGGTAGTCGAGCACCTGGACCGGGACCGATGCCAGATTCCACCGCGCGGTTACTGTCGTGGAGGTCACGGTGAATCCGGTTGTGAAACGCCAGACGCCTGACCAGGAGCCCCACCCGAGGACATTTTTCGCCCGGACTCTCCAGAAATGCTTCGTGAAATTCACGAACGGGCCGGCAACCGTCGACGTATCGGTGAGCGTCGAATCTTCATACGCGACCGAGCCGAACAGCGAGTCGGTGGACACCTGCAGATCGTAGCCCGTCGCCGTGAGCGCCGAGTGCCATGTCATGCGGAGCGATGTCAGCTGGTTCGTGGCTGAATCGGGAGGAGAAATCAGCACCGGGGCATCGGGGGGATTGATGATTGCGACCGATGAATAAATGCCGCTCCCGTGGGTCCCCACCACGATCCTCCCGTCCGCGGAGCGGAAATCGATCATGTCGACAATGGCATTGCCGATCGTCGAGCTCCCCTCCAGGGCCCACACGGTCGAACCGCCGTTAAGCGCCGTCGTCGAATAGAGCCCTGTGCTCGTTCCCACGTAGTAGGCCCCGGGAATGATCTTGGCCCACCGGAGCGAAGGTCCGTTGCCGCTTCCGTCCGGATTCTGTTCGAGATTCCCCGCCACCGCGGTCCAGGTCGAGCCGCTGTCGGCGGAGTAGTAGGCGCTGATGAGAAGGTAGTTCGAGAAAGTGACAAGGACCTTACTGGAATTGGTCGGGTCGATGGCGATGCTGCTCACATAGGCGCCCGACGGGAAATTCCCTCCTGTCACATCCGTCTGAGCGGGATCCCCGACATTGGCTCCGTCCACCCGGAACACATGGCCGTTGCTGCGGCCGTAATAGAGCCTGTTCGCCGGGACTTTCGAGACGGCAAGAGCCGTGACGGTGCTTCCCGCGACATTTGTGTTGGTCATGTTCGTCCAGTTCACCGCGGTCGTGCTGTTGGAGCCGAGCGGGATCCCGGTGAGGTCGTCGTTCCGCCACACCCGGGTGCCGCCGGCCATGTACATCCTGGCCGTATTGTTGGGATCGAGGATGAAGGGATTGACGAACAAATACCCCGCTCCTCCCACAGGATCCACCCGGGTGAAACTGGATACTCCGCCGCCGTGAACAATGAACCTGTACGTGTTCGATGCAGGAACGGAGACATAATACGAGGTGTCGTCATCGGCGATGGCGCAGTAAGTCCCGTCCCCCCCGCGCAGCCGGCTCCACGCCGTGCCCGCATCGGTCGTTCCCGTATACCATGTCCCGTTGTCCTGTGTGCCCCCGATGATGACATCGGAGGTGGAGCCGTGAGGTATCGCGATCGTATAGAACTGAGAGGTGTTGTAGCCGTTATTGAGCCATGTCCAGCTCACGCTCCCGGCCATGTTGCCGGTGGTCATTTGTACTCCCCCGTCGTTCCCCGACCACATCGTCGTCGTCGCTACCCCGGGTGAAAACACGATGGCGTGCTGATCGGGGTGATGGTTAGGGTACTGAGAGACGTTGTTGGCCGTCGCATATCCTCCGATCCAGGCCGTGTTGCCGGTCGTGGCAAACCCGTCGGTCGACCGGAAGAGATCGGTGCCGCCGATGAAGACCACGTTCTCGTCATCAGGTTTCACCTGAATGACGAGATCATAGCCTCCCTGCGATGCGAACTGCCCGACCGGCTGACCGAACGCGGGGAGATTCCCTGAACGGTCTTCCCACGATCCTCCGGCCCCGGATCCGTCGCCCGAGAGGTAGACATACTTGAAGAAACTATGCGCTTCGTTCGCTCCGGCGTACGTCGTCTGAAAACCGCTGCCGGGAGTTTCCGCGAGGATGTAGACAACGGTCTCATTCGAGGGGGGAATGCCGAGCACGACGCGGCCGAAGGTTACAGGGAAAGAGATATCGGTTATATTGGTCCAGCTGATGCCGTCGGTCGACCTCCAGATTCCCTCCGTGGCAGACGCCGTGCCGGCCTGATTCCTCTGGCTGAGGGCGGCATAGACGATCCCGGTCGAGGTGACGACGACGTCGCTATAGCGTGAAAACTCGGTGCCATTGTTTTCCACGGTGGAATAACCGCCCAAAACCGTTGTCCAGGTCGTGCCGCCGTTGGTCGAGCGTGAGATGGCGCCGAACGTCGCCGCGTAAACTTCATCCTGGGCCAGATTGCTGGGATCGATCGCGACCTTCCACGTATAATCGAACCCGTTGTCAAAGTGCTCAGGCGTGCCGCTGGAGGTGGAAGCCAATTTCGTCCACGTCTGGCCGTTGTCGGTCGATTTGTAATACCCATCCCCGCGGTATGGTCCCCCGCCTCCCGATGCAGAGTTGCCGTCAAGCTCGCCGGTGCCATAGTACCATGTGTTGGTGTGTCCCGCGCGCGTGTCCTGGGCGATGCAGGAGACGCTGTGAAGATTCGAAAGCCCGGACACCAGCGTCCACGTGCTCCCGCCGTTTGACGTCCGCCAGAGTCCGCCGGAAACCCCCCCCGCAAGGATGACGTTCTGGTTCGTAACGTCAACGCCGAGCGCCCTCGTCCTCCCGCCTACATTTGCCGGGCCGCGCAACGACCAGCTCAATGACTGCAAACTCTTGGGCCCTCCCCCCTTGAGATATCGGGAACCCAGGGATTCCCTGGTGGGGAGCGTTTTTGCAAAGTCCCTCTCCTTGCGGACGATGTCATCCGGGATCCTGCCGGTCTTCGGATCGCGGAGCCGCGCCAACTCATAATCCGCCCGGGCCCGGGGGTCGTCGTCCTTCACATTATCCGGAACGTACTGAGAGCGTGCTGCGAAAGGGAGTACCACCGAAAGAGTGATAAACAGGGTAAGGCTCTTTTTCATAAACCCCTCAGGCTGATGGTGATAGAACGATTCGACGGTCGGCGACCGGGGTGGATCTCACGTAACGGTGATGATCGGCAATTAATGAATTATCCTGCTGAAAGTCAAGGGAATTCGCCATTTTCCCCCTTTTTCCGATTAATCGCGTTTCACCCCTCCGGGGAGGAGCGGTAGTTGCTCCAGATCACATTCCTCGACTACCGGTTTTGCATTATTGAGAATACCCGGCTCTTCCCCATCATTTGCGATAATTCCGTGCACGATCCAGTCGTCTCGATGGCCAAAGAACCCGTCGAACATCCGGCGCTCGCCGATACATCTCCCGCGTGGCGAGATCTTCTCACGAGCGGAGCCCTGGACTTCATCGCCAGGCTTGAGCGAACGTTCGGCGCCCGCAGGCGCGAGCTTCTCAGGCAGCGGCTCGAGATCCAGGCGCGTATAGATGCAGGGATTCTTCCCGGTTTTCTTGACGAAACTAAGTCCGTCCGGGAGGGAGAGTGGAAGATTGCCCCCGTTCCCGCTGATCTCCGGGACAGGCGCGTGGAGATCACGGGTCCTGCGGGGGACAAGAAAATGGTCATCAACGCGCTGAATTCCGGCGCGAATGTGTTCATGGCCGATTTTGAGGATGCCCAGTCTCCGACATGGCACAACACCCTGCAGGGTCAGCGAAATCTCTCCGAAGCGATCCGGGGAACTATTTCTTATCAAAGCCCCGAGGGAAAGGCGTACCGGTTGAACGATCGCGTGTCCACTCTCATGGTGCGGCCCCGCGGCTGGCATCTCGAGGAAAAGCATTGCCAGGTGGATGGATCCCCCGTTTCGGCGAGCCTGTTCGACTTCGGACTCTTCTTCTACCATAACGCCGGGGCTTTGATCGACAAAGGGACGGGGCCCTTTTTCTATCTGCCCAAAATGGAGAACCGCCTGGAGGCGAGGCTCTGGAACGACGTGTTTCTCTTTTCGGAGTCCGAGCTTGGGATTCCCCGCGGCACGATCAAGGCGACGGCCCTGATCGAAACCATCCTCGCCGCCTTTGAGATGGACGAGATTCTGTTTGAACTACGCGACCATTCGGCAGGCCTCAATTGCGGACGCTGGGATTACATTTTCAGCTACATCAAGAAATTTCATTCGCATGGAAAATTCGTACTCCCGGAGCGCGCCTCGCTGACGATGGAGAAGGGCTTTCTCCAATCTTATGTGACCCTTCTGATAAAAACCTGCCACCGGCGGGGGGCTCACGCCATGGGGGGCATGGCGGCCCAGATTCCGATCCGGAACAACCCCGAGGCCAGCGCCGCGGCCGAGGCGAAGGTCCGGGCAGACAAGCTCCGCGAGGTTAAGGCGGGGCATGACGGCACATGGGTCGCCCATCCCGGTCTCGTTGCGCTCGCCAAAGAAGTTTTCGACCGTTCGATGGAGGGGCTCAACCAGATCGGAGTAATTCCCGAGGAGGAGCCCGGAGACCTGCTCGAGCCGATTCCGGGCGAGATCACACGGAAAGGGGTCCTGACGAATATCAACGTGGGAATCCGGTACATCGCGGCATGGCTCAGCGGAACGGGGGCTGTCCCCCTCTATCATCTCATGGAAGATGCGGCGACGGCGGAGATATGCAGGGCGCAGATCTGGCAATGGATCCGGCACGGGGCCAGGGTTGACGGGCGGCCTCTGACGCGTGAAGCGGTCATCGGGATGATCGAGGAAACCGGGCCTCAGGGGTGTGAACGGGCCACAAACATTTTCAAAGAACTGGTCACGGACGACGAGTTCTGTGATTTTCTGACCATCAAAGCGTACCCATTTCTATGAAAGGAGAAGACGTGGATCAGAGCGAGAGGCTTAACCTTCAATGGCAAAGCGAGGAGCGCTGGAAAGGAATCGTGAGGCCCTACAGAGCCGAGGATGTTCACCGCTTACGCGGGACGGTGCTCGTCGAAGAGACGCTGGCCCGGATGGGGGCCGAAAGATTGTGGGGCCTTCTCCGGAGCGAACCGTATGTCGCGAGCCTTGGAGCGCTCACCGGAAATCAGGCGCTCGAGCAGGTGAGGGCCGGGCTGAAGGCAATTTATGTGAGCGGCTGGCAGGTCGCAGCCGACGCCAACGGGCAGATGTACCCCGACCAGAGCCTCTATCCCTCGAACGCTGTCCCGGCCGTCGTCAGGAGCATCAACAATGCGATGATCCGGGCGGACCAGATTCAGCATGCGAAGGGAAAGAACGGAGTATGCTGGTTCGCGCCAATCGTCGCCGATGCCGAGGCGGGGTTCGGCGGATCCCTGAACGCATTCGAGCTCATGAGGGCCATGATCGAAGCGGGGGCGGCGGCCGTCCATTTCGAGGATCAGCTCGCCTCGGCCAAGAAATGCGGTCATCTGGGGGGAAAAGTTCTGGTCCCGACCACGGAATTCATTCAGAAACTTGTCGCAGCCCGCCTCGCCGCCGACATCATGGACGTGCCGACGATCCTCATCGCGCGGACCGACGCGAACAGCGCCCACCTGCTGACAAGCGATATCGATCCCCGGGATCATCCCTTCCTGACGCACGAGCGAACGACGGAGGGATTTTACACCATGCGCGGAGGCCTCGAGTGTGCGATCGATCGCGGTCTCTCCTACGCCCCGTACGCCGATATGATCTGGTGCGAAACGTCCGAGCCGAGCCTCGGCGAAGCGCGCCGGTTTGCCGAAGCAATCCAGGGCCGCTATCCCGGAAAACTTCTCGCCTACAACTGCTCTCCCTCCTTCAACTGGAAGATGAAGCTCGATTCGTGCTCGATCGCAAAATTTCAGAAGGAGCTCGGGGCGATGGGCTACAAATACCAGTTTGTCACTCTCGCCGGGTTTCACACACTGAACTATTCGATGTTCCGTCTTGCCCAGGCCTACAGGGACTGGGGAATGACGGCGTACGCCGATTTCCAGGAATCGGAATTCAAGAGCGAGGAGCATGGATATAAGGCCGTCAAGCATCAGGAGTTCGTGGGGACCGGGTTCTTCGACGAGGTGGCTCAGGTCATTTCGGGCGGGACCTCGTCGGTTCTCGCCCTCGCCGGATCCACCGAGCAGGAGCAGTTCCATAAGCGCGCCGGCTGAGGGGGGGCGTGTTGGTTATTTCGTAGAGTTTTGGTATCTTTCCCGCGTAGTCCCACACTCTTCCAACAAGGAGAATTCTCAATGAGACGCGCGGGCCTCTTCCTTCTTCTCGCTCCCCTCATCGGTTTTGCCCAGAACGCCGATGTCCGGAAAGTAGGTGAAACCGCTCCCGACTTTTCGCTCCCCTTTGCGACGAAAGATTCGATCGGTGAAGGAGACCTGAAGCTCTCGGGCCTCGTGGGGTCCAAGAATATCGTCCTCGCCTTCTACCCCGCCGACTGGAGCGGCGGGTGCACGAAAGAGGTTTGTGCCCTTCGTGACAATTTTTCGTCTCTTTCCGAACTCGACGCCGAGATCCTCGGCATCAGCGGGGATTACGAGTACTCCCATCACGAGTGGGCGAAGCACCACGATCTCCCCTTCAAACTTGTCTCCGACCACAAGCATGAGGTCGCCAAGGCTTATGGCAGCTATAATGAGGCGGCGGGCTACAACAAGCGCACCGTCTTCGTGATCGACAAGAAGGGAAAGATCGCCTACATCGACCTCAGCTACAGCGTCCGGGACACGCAATCGTTCGACAAGCTGAAGAAGGCTCTGAAGGATCTTCAATAGCAGATGCGTCCCGCACGATGGGCCTTCCTCTGGCTCCCCTTCTGGCTGAACCTTCATGCCCAGACGGTTGATTCGCTCCTTGTCCAGGGGGAATCGCACCTCGGACCGCTCCGCCAGCTCACCTTCGGTGGGCAGAACGCCGAAGCCTACTTCTCTTTCGACGGCAGCCGCCTCGTCTTCCAGTCGCAGCGCGACACGTTCCGATGCGACCAGATTTACACGATGAATACCGACGGGTCGAACGTCAAACTCATTTCGGGGGGCAGAGGGAGGACGACGTGCTCGTACTTTCTTCCGGACGGGGCCCATGTGCTGTTTGCCTCGACTCACCTTGCCGGAGCCGAATGCCCCCCCGCTCCCGATCGCTCCAAGGGCTATGTCTGGTCGCTCTACCCGTCGTACGATATTTTCATCGCCGACACGAACGGAGCCATCACGAAACGCCTGACGGACACCCCCGGCTACGATGCCGAGGCGGTCGTCTCCCCGCGCGGCGACAAGATCGCCTTCACATCCATCCGGAACGGAGACCTCGACATCTACACGATGAATCTGGACGGGACCGATGTGAGGCAGCTGACGCACGAGCTCGGGTACGACGGGGGCCCGTTCTTTTCGGCGGACGGGAAGCAGATCGTCTATCGAGCGTACCACCCCGAGTCTCCCAGGGAGACCGCAGATTACAAGTCGTTGCTCGCGGAGGAAAAAATCAGGCCCATCAGCCTGCAGATCTGGGTCATGGACGCCGATGGCTCCCACAAGCGCCAGCTCACGCACAACACGGCTGCCAACTTCGGCCCCTTCATGCATCCCGACGGGCGGCGGATAATTTTTTCCTCGAACATGGCCGACACCTCCCGCGTCCCGATGAACTTTGATCTCTTCATGGTCGGCAGGGACGGCTCGGGCCTCGAGAGGATCACCTACAGCAGGGCTTTCGACGGTTTCCCCATGTTCAGCCCCGACGGGAAACGGCTTGTCTTCGCCTCCGGGAGACACGCATCGGGCAGGTACGCCACCGACATCTTTATTGCGGACTGGAAGGAGTGATTCTCCGCGTCGCATTTCGGGGAGTGCTCTGCGCGTTCCTCGCCTCATGCTCGGCGCCCGCCCCGCCCGCCGGGACGTATGAGATTTCCGGAAAAATGGAGAAGACTCTGCTCGAAGGGGGATGCTGGAAGTTTGTCGGGGATGACGGCCAGCAGTATGAGCTCTTCGGCGAGAAGAGCCAGCGCCTTCTGAAGGATGGGATGAGGGCGCGGCTCGTGGTGAAAACCTCCCGCGGCGTCTCGAGCATCTGCATGGTGGGTAAGCCCGTTGACGTTATTGATATACTTGACATGAAGGAACCCCGATGAAAATCCGCTCCCTACTGATACCGCTCTCCCTCCTGGGAGGGTGCGCCCCGGCACCGCCCGTGTCCCCTGATGTCACGACGCCTGAGATTCGCGAGCACATCCGTTATCTATCCTCGGACGAGCTGGCGGGCCGGCGGACGGGCGAGGAAGGTAATCGCAAGGCCGCGCGTTACATCGCGGAGCGTTTCAAAGAGTACGGGCTGGAGCCGGCGGGGAATGACGGCTATTTTCAAAAATTCCCCTTCCTCCAGAGAATCCGGGAGGGAGAGAACAGCTTCGCGGTTTCTCTTGGAAAGGAGATTTCCTACAAACGCCCCGCCCAGTTCCTCCCCCTCACGATTTCTGCCGACACCACGATCTCCGCCCCGCTCGCCTTCGCGGGATACGGGATCTCGGTGACGACCGATTCCAACCGGTACGATGACTATGGAAAAATTGATGTCCGCGGCAAGATCGTCGTCGTTCTCCGTTACTCGCCCGAGGGGCCGGGGACCCGGCACTACCTGAACGAATCCTCCCTACTCAACAAGGCCCACGTCGCGCATGAGAAGGGTGCGGCGGGCATCATATTCCTGACAGCCCGGGGTGGAACCGAGGGGGATGCCCTTACGTCGTTCCGGCTGCCGATGTCGGCACGCGTCTCCCTGGCTGCCATCGCCCTCACGTTCGAGGAGATGGAATCTCTCATGAAATCGGCGGGGCGGGATCTGCGGGAAATCCAGTCCAGGATAGATTCGACCAGGACTCCGGACTCGTTCGATCTTCCGGGAGCCTTGGGCAGGCTCAAGACCGAAATGATCAAGGAGTATGGAAATTCGGCCAACATCGCAGGGCTCCTGCGGGGCTCCGACCCGGCTCTCGCGCGACAGACCGTTGTGATCGGGGCCCACATGGATCATCTCGGAATGGGCGGGGAAGGATCTCTTTCCCCCGACACGGTGGCCATCCATCACGGGGCGGACGATAACGCCTCCGGGACCGCGGGGCTCCTCGAGGCGGCCCAGTTCGCATCCGCTTACCGCTCGCGGTTCAAACGCAGCATTCTGTTCATCGCATTTTCCGGGGAAGAGCTCGGGCTCCTCGGCTCCGAATTTTACGTAAAAAACCCCCTGAAAGATCTCGACAGCACGGTCGCCATGCTCAACATGGACATGATCGGCCGGATGAAGGACAGCCTGCTCGTCATCGAAGGGATGGGCACCTCGCCGCAGTGGGAACAGCTTGTGCGGAAGGAAAACATCGACTCCTTGTCCGTCAGGCTGAAGCCCGACGGATTCGGCCCGAGCGACCACGCCTCCTTTTATGCGCGCAACATCCCGGTTCTATTCTTCTTCACGAATCTCCACACGGACTATCACCGGCCCTCGGATACATGGGAGAAAATAAACTACCCGGGGGAGCAGAAAGTCATCCGGTACGTCCTTCGTCTCGCCCAGGATATTTCGGATGAACCGGAGAGACCACTTTTCACGAAGGTGGTCGCGGCTTCATCGCCGGGCGGAGGCGGGGACCGTCAGGGGATCCGCGTGAGCCTCGGCGTCATTCCCGATTACGCCGCGGAGGTCGAGGGGCTGAAGATTTCAGGCGCCCGGGCGGGCAGCGCAGCGGAGAAGGCCGGGCTGCGCGCGAATGACACGATCATCAAATTCGGCGGGAAGGATGTCAGAAACATCTACGACTTCATGTATCTCCTGGAAAAATACAAACCGGGAGATCAGGTCGAGATCCTGGTGCGACGGGGAGCGGACAACGTCACGCTGTCGGCCACGCTCGAGGCAAGAAAGTAACGATTCAGGTTCCCCCCCCCGATTTCAGATCCCGGCCGGTGGGTTCGATCAGGAGAGGACCCGTGGCCACGGGGGCTCAAAGCATTTTCCTCGCAATCTCACGCAGCTCGTCCTTTCCAAGGAACTGTCTCACAAGGGGAAAAAGGATATAGTTCTCCTTATGGATATGATTGACGAAGAGCTGCACGACATCCCTGGAAATCTCGGAAAAACGCTTGATGGCGGAGAAACTGTCGGGCTTTTTCCTCAAAACCCCGACGGACTGTTCGAGACGGCGAAATCCCCTCCGGAGTTTCTCGTGATCGGCTCGCATCACCCGCGTCGGGCCCTCGACATATCGCTCGAGGACGGGAAAGAGAGCAGCTTCCTCCCTCTCATTATGGACGCTCACTTCTTCCTTGATGAATCTCAGGGCCGCGCGGATCCTGGTGAACTGGCGCGGTGAGCAGCCGTCGCTCATGACCGCCTGGGCTGCCTTGTTGAGGAGCTTCAGCTGAACGAGCGCGTCATTATGTTCCTGCATCAATTGCGCGATGGGGTCGGCAGGCCGGGCGGGCATCTACAACGGGTTTTAGTCCAGTTCGATGAGGGTCGTGTACTTCATCTTGCGGTCGGCGAGGAGGGTCTCGAGACGCTGAACGAGCAAGGCCATCTGGTCGTCCTGATCCTCGAGTTGGTCATATTCTTCCATGTTATTGAAAATAAAGACTTCGGAGAAGCTGTTCTTCCTTCCCTTCTGTTCATAGATCGCATACGACCGGCCGTTCGAGCTCGCAAAGTGCTGCTTCATTTCCTGCGTGAGGGCAAGGTATTCGTCCCTCTTATCCGGCGCGATATCATATGAAATCGTGAATATGACTTTTCCCATTGAAGACTCCTTTTATACTCCGTTCAATATACAAAAAATTCGCTTAATAACCCGCTTTTCGGATCTCCTCTTCGTTCATCCCGAAGTAATGACCCACTTCGTGGACGAGCGTGTCATAGATGGCGCTCTCGATCTCCGCATCGCTGCGGCTGCGCGCCTCGATGTTTTTCTGGTACAGCGAGATCGTATCCGGCACGACCGGGGTCATCCCGTACCATGTCCCCCGAAGAGTCAGCGGAATCCCCTGGTAAAGCCCGAGGAGGTGGTGCCGGGACTGAAGATGCAATGACCTCACGAGATCGTCAGAGGGAAAATCCTCGACGACGATCCGGACATTGTCGACCGCCGATTTGAATTGCTCGGGAAGATTGTGGAAAACCCTCTCGACGATTTCTTCAAAAACTTCCCGCTCCATCATGCTCCCTTCAGCACCAACCGCGCGATCCAGAGGGAGACGCACAGTGGGGCCAGCGCCGCGATCTGAACCAGCACGGCTTTCCCCCAGCCGTTCTGAAGAAGCGTCTTCAGGCCCGCAAACTGGAGGAGGAGCGTCCAGAGGGCGAAGAGGCCGTCAAGCCCGAGGAGTATGACATAGGAAACCGGCCGCAGGACGAGCGGCGACGGATTGGTGGTGAAAAAAAACTGACCGAACGAGAGGATCTCAACGGGCATCACGACGAGGAGGGAAATCACAACCGGCACCATGGACCAGGCGAAGAGGGCAAAACAGTTCCGGAACGTGAGGGGGGCGCGGACGATCGACGATACCGCCTGTGCCAGCGCGGCGCCGGCTAGCAGGGCCGCGATCCCGAAAAAGGGGCCCACGGCGAGGGCGGCCGCGATGATATTCAGAAGAGACTCGGCCTGATCGCCCGCCTTCACGATCCAGAAGGCAAGGAAGACGAACGCGATGCCGGAGGTGGCGGCGAGGACGTACGCGAAATTTTTATGCACCGCCAGCCCGATGGTCCGGAAAGCCCGCCGCGGGCGCTCGATGACGCCCCACGCCGTCGAGAAGAGATCGAGGTTCTCGACTTTGGCCTGCAGAAACCCGCCGCACGAGCGGCAGGTGATCGCAAGGTGGTGATTCTCGGTCCGGCAGACGGAGCAGACGATCATAGGGATTCGAACCGCGCCGTAAAATGTCTGAGCAGAGGGGCCTCGGAGACGATGCGGAGTCCGGCAAGTTGCTTGCGGCGGGAGTAGACATCCAGAACCGCCTCGACTACATAGTCGATATGGCTCTGGGTATAGACCCGCCGGGGTATCGCGAGCCGGACGAGTTCCATGGGGGCCGGCACGAATTCTCCCGTCGACGGATTCTTGCGGCCGAACATCACGCTTCCTATCTCGACCGACCGGATCCCGGCCGCGAGGTAGAGTTCACAGACGATTGCCTGTCCCGGGAAGTGATGCGGCGCGATATGGGGGGCGAAGCGCTTCGCGTCGAGATAGATCGCGTGGCCTCCCGGCGGCTCCAGGATCGGGACTCCGGCCCGGCTGAGTTTTTCGCCGAGATACTCGACGGACCGGATCCGGTAGGTAAGGTAGTTCTCATCCAAAACCTCTTCAAGGCCCTGGGCCATCGCCTCGAGATCCCGGCCGGCAAGCCCTCCGTATGTCGGAAAACCTTCGGTGACGATGAGAATATTGCGCGCCTTCGATGCCAGATCGGCGTCGTTCAGGCCGAGGAATCCCCCCATATTGACAATGGCATCTTTCTTTGCGCTCATCGTGCAACCGTCGGCGTAGGAAAACATCTCCTGGACGATCGATTTCACCGGTACCGTCCCAAAGCCCTTTTCCCGTTTCTTGATGAAAAAGGCATTCTCCGCGAACCGGCAGGCATCGAGGAAAAGCGGGATCCCGTAGCGCGAACAGAGTTCTTTCGTCTCGCGGATATTTTTCATCGAGACCGGCTGGCCTCCGCCCGCGTTGTTGGTGACCGTCACCATCACGAGCGGGATGCTTTCCCTCCCCTTTTCCCTTATGCAGCGTTCGAGCGCAGGGATGTCCATATCTCCCTTGAAATCGGCCGGCGATGCGGTCTCCCGTGCCGCCGGCGTGGGAAAGTCGAGCGCCTCAGCCCCGGAGAACTCTATGTTTGCCCGGGTCGTGTCGAAGTGAGTATTGTTGGGAAAATATTTACCTGCTCCTCCCAGAAGGGTGAAGAGAATTTTCTCGGCCGCGCGCCCCTGGTGCGTGGGGATGATAAAGTCGAAGCCGGTCAGATCCTTCGCGATCCGTTCGAAGCGGAAAAAACTCCGCGCGCCAGCGTACGATTCATCCCCCTCCATCATCCCGGCCCACTGCTTGGCGCTCATGGCCGACGTGCCGCTGTCGGTGAGGAGGTCGATCAAAACGTCTTCCGCCCGGATGAGGAACGGGTTGAACCCCGCTTCGGCGAGGATGCGGCTTCGTTCCTCGGGCGAGGTGAACCGTATCGGCTCGACGGTCTTGATCTTAAATGGCTCGATGATCGTCTTCATGTGGAGGACTGGCCAATATAGGATAAAATACCGTCTCCCGCAATGAAAAAGCGGGTTTCAGCGGAACGAGCTCGGGGAGGGAAATCAGTTACTCGGTATCGTACTGGATGACGGAGAAAACGTCGTACTTGTGTAGCCGTTTCCTGCCGCCGAGGAAGGAGAGTTCAATCAGGAAGGCGACGCCGTCGATTATTCCCCCGAGCCTCTCGACGAGTTCGCATGCGGCGAGGACCGTTCCGCCGGTGGCGATAAGATCGTCGACGACAAGAGAGCGTTCGCCGGGGCGGATGGCGTCCTTATGGATTTCCAGGGAATCGGTCCCGTACTCGAGCTGGTACGTTTGGCTAATCGTGTCGCCGGGGAGTTTTTTCGGCTTCCGGACCGGAACGAACCCCGCGCCGAGCTTGTAGGCGAGAACGCTTCCGAAAATGAATCCCCGCGATTCGACGCTCACAACCTTATCGATCGGTCTTTTCCCGCAGTGCGCGGCCAGCAGATCGATGGCAGACGAGAACGCCCGGGGTTGTTTGAGAAGTGTGGTGATGTCCCGGAACACTATCCCTTTTTTTGGAAAATCGGGGACATTCCGGATGGCAGCGCGCAGATCCTCCACTGCCATCACCATTCAAGCGGCTCCTTCTTGATGAACGATTCTATCCCCTTCCGAAAATCCTCGGTTTTCCGCGCCATGGCGTTGAGATTGACGGCGTAATCAAGGGAATCTCCCTCGTTCATTTCGTGAAGACGGGCAAAAAGATCTTTGGTGAGAGTGACCGACGAGGGGCTCGTCATCCGCGACAGTTTTTCGGCGAAGCCCAGGGCCGTTTCGCCCAGACCGTCGTGCGGGACAATCTCGGTCACAAGGCCCTTGGCCATGGCCGCCCGCGCATCGATCACGTCGCCGCTGAGGACGAATTCCCTTGCCGATCCCTCCCCCATCCTTTTTATGAGGAACGGGAGGATGACGGCGGGAAGAAACCCGAGACGGACCTCCGGGGCGCCGAGCTTTGCCTCCCGGTCGGAGGCAAGGACGAAATCGGCGGCGGCGGCGATTCCGCATCCTCCGCCGAGCGCGGGGCCGTTGACCATGGCGATGAGAGGTTTTCGGAGGGAGCTCAGAAGCCTGAGCATTTTCATGAGATTGCGGGCATCTTCAAGATTCTCCTCGTGGCTGAGCTGCGAGAATTTCTGAAGATAGGCCAGGTCCATCCCGGCGCAGAATGCCGATCCGGATCCGGTGAGCACGGCGACCCGGGAGTCGGTACTCCTGTTGATGGCCGTGAAACACTCGGTGATCTCCCGGATCATGACATCGTCCAGCGCGTTGCGGCGCTCGGGACGGTTCAGAGTGACGAGAGCCGTCCTGCCGGAGAGCGTGTAGGTGACGGAAGTCATGGGCGGGGAAGTATAGCAAACTTCCCGCCCAATCTCAAGTAGGAATCGCCCTGATGAAGGAGGTTTTCAGTATTTTTCGAGATACTGATCGACTTCCCAGGCCGAGACCTGCATGCGGTATTCGTCCCACTCCTGGTGTTTCAGCTCCCTGAATTTGTTGAACGCGAATTCCCCCAAAGCTTCGCGAACCACATCGTCCTTCTCGAGGGCCGCGACGGCTTCCATGATGTCCTTCGAGAGAACTCCGATGTTCCGCTTCTTCGCCTCGGCAGGGGTGAATTCATAGATATTCTCCTCGACGGGAGGCGGCGGCACCATTTTCTTCTGAATTCCATCGAGGCCCGCGGCAAGCATGACGGCGAAGGCGAGGTAAGGGTTCGCCGTGGGATCCGGGCACCGCAGCTCGGCCCGCACCGCCTTCTCCCTTCCGGGCGTATAGCGGGGAATCCGCATCAGCGCGGAGCGGTTCCGCTGGCCCCAGGCGATGTATACCGGGGCTTCGTAACCGACGACCAGCCTTTTGTAGGAATTGATAGTCGGATTCAATATCGCGTTCATTCCCTTGATGTGCGTCAGCTGTCCCATGATGAAGGATCTCGCCAGCTTCGAGAGATGATACTCGTCTTTGGGATCGAAGAAAAGGTTTTTGCCCGTCGAGCTGAAAAGGCTCTGGTGCACGTGCATCCCGGATCCGTTGATCCCGGCGATCGGTTTCGGCATGAAGGTGGCATGAAGGTTATTGTGGGCGGCCACGTATTTCAGCGTGTATTTCAGCGTCGACGCCTGATCGGCGATCGTGAGGGCGTCGCCGTAACGGAAATCGATCTCATGCTGGCCGACGGCGACCTCGTGGTGAAGCGCCTCGACGTCGATCCCGAAGCCGTGAAGCATCTCGGTCATCTCCTGCCGGATCTCGACGGCGAGATCCATGGTTTGATCGAAATATCCCGCGGTGTCGTGGGGAAGGGGAAGGAGAGTGTGATTCTCCTTTCGGAACAGGAAGAACTCCAGCTCGGGCCCCACGTTGTAATGGAAGCCCATCTTCCGGGCACGTTCCAGCTGCTTTTTGAGGATGTGCCGGGGGTCCCCCTCGAATGGCTTTCCGTCCGGCATGAAGACATCGCACATCACCCTGGCGACGACAGGCTGCGAGTTCCCCTTCGTCCAGGGCACGACCGCGTAGGTGGCCGTATCGAGTTCAAGGTACATGTCGCTCTCAAAGATTCTTGTGAAACCCTCGATCGAGGAGCCGTCAAACCAGAGCCCATCCTCGAGGGCTCCCTGGAGTTTGGAGACCGGGATGGTGACCCCTTTCAAAAGCCCGTTCAGGTCGGTGAACTGCAGCTGGACGAACTGCACGTTCTCCCGTTTGGCTCTGTCGAGGATTTCTTTTTTCCGGACGTCGGACTTTCCGTTCTTGCTAGGCATGGGAACTCCCGTGGTGTGTTTTGGTATTTGTGATTTTGATCGTCGTGGTTTCTTTCGATGTGGAGAGCACAAGGTGAGTCTGCGTGCCGTGGACGCCGGTCCAGGATTGGATCCTGGCGAGAAGCCGTTCCAGGCTTGCCGTATTCTCGGTGCGGATCTTCAGGAGGTGGGAGCCCACGCCGGTGATGGCGTGGCACTCGAGGATCTCGTCGATCGAATGGGCGTGCTCGACGAAGGCGTGATAATGCTTGGAGGAATCGACCGTCACCATGATGAAGGCAGTGATGTCTTTCCCCAGTTTGACATGATCAACTTTGGCGCTGTAGCCGGTGATATAGCCGTTATCTTCGAGCTTGCGGAGTCTTTCGCTGATGCTCGGTATGGAGAGCCCGACCGAGTCGGCGAGCTCGCTGCGGCGGGTGCGGCCGTTCTTCTGGAGGATGTCGAGGAGGGCAAGGTCGATATCGTCGATCGTGCCGGTCATACGAAACTTAGGGAAAAATGAGGCAAAACCTTACTTAGTAATGATATTTAGCCGAATCATTACTGAATATAAGGTTTTCTTCGGTAAGTGTCAAGCTTTTTTCTGGGGCTGTGACGCCGCGCGGCGGAGCCCCCGGATCGCCCCCCGGATGTCCTTCCCGGAAAAGATCGAATTCCCGGCCACAAGGACGCTCGCCCCCTGGGATGCTATCGCTGCCGCATTACGTTCATCCACTCCCCCGTCCACCTCCAGCTCGACGGCCGAATCGCCGCCCGACTGGCCGATCAGCTCCGCCACCCGCCCTATCTTCGAGAGAAGGGGGCGGATGAACGCCTGTCCCCCGAACCCCGGGTTCACCGTCATCACGAGGACCAGGTCCACAAAAGGCACAATCTCGCGCAGCGACGAGACCGGAGTCGACGGATTGAGCGTCACCCCCGCTTTCATGCCGAGCTCCCTGATCCTTTCCACGATCCTGTGGAGATGAGGGCAGGTCTCGACGTGAACCGTGATCCGGTCGGAGCCTGCGTCACGGAATTCCTCCAGATAGCGGTCCGGGTCCTGAACCATCATGTGCGTGTCGAGGGGAAGCTTCGTGATCGAGCGGATGGCCTTCACGACGACAGGTCCGAATGTGATGTTCGGAACGAAACGGCCGTCCATCACGTCGAGGTGGAGCCAGTCCGCGCCCCCCTCCTCGCAGAGACGGATGTCGCGCTCAAGATTTCGGAAATCGGCCGAGAGTATCGAGGGGGCGATCTTCATCTAATTGCCCGGAACATCGCTTCGCGATCCCTGAACGACGAAAAGGTCGATCGCCTGACCCGCGGCCACCATCTCCCCCACCCGGGGGTATTGATCCACAATCGTGTTGGGCAGGAGGTCGGCCGACGGCACATGGGTTATGTTCCCAACCCTCAACCCGGCAAGCACCAGCGCGGACGTAGCCTCGGCGAGAGTTTTCCCCGTCACATCCGGCACGGGGATTTTCTGCAAACTGCTCCCCTGACTGACCACAACCGAGACGTAGACGTCGCGCTTTACCTTCGTGCCGGAGGCGATTTTCTGTTCGATCACCGTGTTTGCCGGAAATTCGTCAGAATTGGCGTATTCGACACCCCCCAGTTTCAAACCCTCCTTCTCCAGCGCAAAGGTGGCGTCGCGAAGGGTTCTCCCCCTCACGTTGGGCACCACAACCTGCAGTTCGCCGCCACTTACCGTCAGGTAGATCCTCCGCCCCTTCTTGACCCTGCTCCCATCCTGGGGGTTCTGCGCAATGACGACCCCCGCCGCGTGTTCACGGTCCATCCTGACATCCCCCTTCTTTGACTCGAAGCCGAGGGAATCGAGGTAGCGGCGCGCATCGTCAAAACTCATGCCGACAACCGTGGGAACGGTAAGAATGGCCCCTTGGTTCACATACCAGGGGAAAAGCACGTTGTTGCAGATGACGAAAAGAACGGTCAGGAGCGTAAGGAGGAGGTAGATTTTCCTCGCCGTGGGCGAAGTCAGAATCGTTTTCAAACCGTGAAAATATAGGAAAATGCGGGCTGAACTTCAACTGCCATGTTTGCAATGGAGTGAAAAAAGAGTAAATTAATTTATGCCCCCCCCGGAATTCAGGCATCTTCTCAGACGCACGCTCCTCTATTACGAAATCTTCGACCATCCTCTCACGGCCGATGAGATTTTCTATCTGTTTCCCGCCAATTCCCTCTCCAGGGTGACTATGAGCTCATGGCTGGATAAACTGACCGATGAGGGACTTCTCTCGGCCGCAGACGGGTTTTTTCAGCTCAACGGGCGTCAATTCTCAAAGATCCGGGCCGAGCGACATCGCCGGGCCCGGAGACGGATGAGAATCGCCCGGTTCATGGCACATATTATCAAGAGATTCCCCTTCGTCCGGGCTGTGTTCATCTCGGGAGACCTGTCGAAGGGGGTCGCCAATCCCAGAAGCGATATCGACTACGTGATCATCACTTCCCCCGGCCGCCTCTGGATCACGAGAACCCTCTTGATGCTTTTCAAGAAACTCTTTCTTTTAAACAGCAAAAAGTACTTTTGCCTCAACTACTACATCGATACGGAATGTCTCACGCTCCAAGAGAGAAACTATTATACGGCCACGGAGATCGCCCACCTGAAGCCCCTTTTCAATATGGAGCTTTATCTCCGTTATCTGAACGCCAATAACTGGATCAAGGAGTTTTTCCCCAACTACCAGAACTGCGGGCTCAATTCATACGAGGCTAACAACCGCAAGAGTCTGCTTCAGCGTTTTTTCGAAATCCCCTTCTCAGGGCACTGGGCCGATTCTCTCGAGCGCTCGCTCATGCATATGATGATCCGGGTCTGGGCTCGCAGATATCCTCAGTATGACGCTCGGACCCGCGCCCATATCTTTCGTTCAAGCGAGCACGAATCACGCGCCTACGTGGGGAATTTCTCCCAAAAGGTTATGGCGCTTTATGATGCGAAACTTCACGAAGCGGAAGAATCGGGCGATGCTCCCCGCTTATAAGGGACCCCTCCGCTTCAGAGATCCCATGCTCCGAAGAGAAAACAAAGAAGACCGGCTCGAGGGGGAGTGTGATATTCTCTTTACGCACTCCTATTTCCTGAGGTTCGACCCGAAGGAATACGGCGCAATGATGCCCTATGCGCCGCTTGGCACCCTCTACGCCGCCGCCTACCTCCGCTCCCGCGGCCTGAAGTGTCAGCTCTTCGATAGCATGCTCGCCTCAGACCCCGGGGAAATATCCTTATACCTCGATCGCTACTCTCCTAAAATTGTTGTCATTTATGACGACGATTTCAACTATCTCACAAAGATGTGCCTCGAGAGGATGCGTGAGGCTGCATTCCGCATGACCGCGCTCGCAAAGACCCGTGGATGCACCGTGATCGTCCATGGATCTGACCCGGCCGATCATGCTGAGTCCTATATCGACCATGGCGCCGACTTTGTGGTGCTCGGTGAGGGGGAAATCACGCTCAGCGAACTGGTTTCAGCAGTTAAGGATGGATCCCACGATGTTGGGAAAATCCAGGGAATCGCCTACCGCGATAAGTCCGGGCTCGAGCGGTCGGTGAAGAGGCCTCTCCTCCATGATCTCGACACATTGCCCTTTCCGGCAAGGGATTTCATCGACTTCCGCTCGTATCGGAAGGCCTGGGAAAGACACGGATATTTTTCTACAAATATCGTCACCACACGGGGTTGCCCCTTTCATTGCAACTGGTGCGCAAAGCCTATATATGGTCAGGTTTACCACTCCCGATCCCCTGAAAACGTGATCGCAGAGATGCTGCAGATCAGGGAAAACATCAGACCGGACCACCTCTGGTTCTGCGACGATATTTTCGGGCTGAAACCCGGGTGGGTGGAGAAATTTGCGGGTTTGCTCTCCGGCGAGAAGGGAAAGATTCCCTTCAAGTGCCTCTCGCGTGCGGACCTCCTGCTCCGCGACGACACAATAAGAAATCTCGGCCGCGCCGGATGCCACACGGTCTGGATAGGAGCGGAATCGGGATCCCAAAAGATTCTTGACGCGATGGAAAAGGGGACAACTATCGAGCAGATCCGTCTCTCGGCGTCCCAGCTCCGCACAAGCGGGATCCGTGTGGGCTTTTTCCTTCAATTCGGATATCCGGGCGAAGACCGGGAGGATATCGATAAAACGCTCCGCCTGGTGAAGGAATGCAAGCCGGACGAGATCGGAATCTCGGTGTCCTATCCCCTCCCCGGAACTCCCTTTTTCGAAAAAGTAAGGTCGGAACTGGGGGAAAAACAGAACTGGGTCGACAGCCAGGATCTGCACCTGATGTTTCGGGGGACATATGTCCCGGATTTTTACCGGATGCTCCACACGGTAACGCACAAGCGATTCCGACTCTGGCAGGGGCAGGACATCTTGCGAAATCTAAGCGTCCATCCCGGGTCGATGTCCAGAAAAAATGTGCGGGATCTGCTCGCGATGGCCTATCACGCCGCCACTCTCCCGCCCCTGGAAGCGAAGCTCTCTCGGCTGCAATCCAAAGGAATTATCTGATGGATGCGCTCCTGACGCACGGCTATTTCCTTGACGAGGACGAGGCGGAGCGCCGGATCATGAAGCCCTACCCCGCGCTCGGTATTCTCTCTATCAGTGCCTACCTGAAAAAAAAGGGATTCGATGTCAAAGTGTTCGACACGACATTCCGGACAAAGCAGGATTTCGACGATTATATTGCGCTGCACCGTCCTTCCGTCGTCGGGATTTATTCGAACCTGATGACAAAACTGAACGTTTTAAGGCAGATCACCGTGTGTAAGGGACAGGGATGCTCGGTGGTTGTGGGGGGGCCTGATGTGCCCGAATATGCAGAAAAATACGTTGCCTGGGGTGCGGACGCGGCCGTGATGGGTGAGGGAGAAATGGCGATGGAGGAGCTCATCCCCGCATTCCTGGCCAAAACCTCGCTCGGCGCTATTCCAGGCATCGCTTACCGCAAAGACGATGGCTCAATCGCAAGAACCCCTCCCCGTCCGCTTATAGCGAATCTCGACGCGCTTCCCCTGCCGGACCGCGAATCGATCGATGTGAACCTGTATATCGAAACCTGGCGCCGGCATCATGGACGGGGCTCCCTGTCGCTGATCTGCGCCCGGGGATGTCCCTACACCTGCACGTGGTGCAGCAGGTCCGTCTATGGTGAGACCCACAGGCGACGTTCTCCGGAGAATGTTGTCAGCGAGATCGAAGAAATCCTGGCCCGGTACAAACCCGACATGCTCTGGTTCGCCGACGATGTTTTCACGATCAATCACCGGTGGTTTTCCGCCTTCCATGAAGAGATGAAGCGCAGGAACCTCAGGATTCCCTTCGAATGCATCACGCGCGCCGACAGGCTCACGGATGAGATTCTCGGGAAAATGGCCGAGCTGGGATCGTTCCGGATCTGGTACGGCTCAGAGAGCGGATCGCAGCGGATCCTCGATGCAATGAAGCGGCGAGTCTCCGTGGAAGAAATCCGCACTGTCACCAAGCTCGCGCGCCGTCACGGCATTCAGACGGGCCTTTTCGTCATGCTAGGATACCCGGGAGAGGAGATCGAGGACATCGAGCTCACAGTCAAGCATCTGAAGGAAACGGGCGCCGATACATTTCTGACGACCACCGCCTATCCGATCAAGGGAACTGAATATTTTTCGGAGGTGGAAGTGCGGCTCACAGGCCCCGCGGACTGGAGCGGGCATACGGACAGAGACCTGAACTATTCGGGGCGGAATACCAAGAGATTCTACTGGTACGCGAACAGGTACCTCGTCAACGAAGTTCGCCAGCACCAGCTCCGCCGCAACGGGAGAAAACATTTCGGGACCATTGCGTCGGCGCTTGTCAAGTCCAAGCTTGCGCGGCTCGGCATGGAATTCTCAAAATACTCACGGACATGAAAACTGATGCATTCGACGGCGAAGCCGTCGCCTACGATGAGGCATTCGAGGGAAGAGAAATCGCGCGCAGGATCCGCTCCGTCGTCTGGAGCGCGGCGCAGAGAAACTTTCAGGCGGGCGACCAGGTCCTGGATCTCGGCTGCGGCACCGCCACCGATGCCATCATGCTTGCCCAGCGCGGCATACGTGTGACGGCGATCGATTCCTCGGCGCGGATGATCCAGAGGGCAGGCGAAAAAATCTCTCTTCTCGACCTCGGCCACATGATCGAGCTTCGCGAGCTCACCTACGAATCGCTCGAGAATCTTGACAAAACATTCAACGGCGTCCTCTCGAACTTCGGGGCCCTTAATTGCTCGTCCGATCTGAGCCATGTTTTCACGACAATTCACTCCGTGCTGAGGCCCGGAGCCTCGATGGTGATCTGCCTCCTGAACAAATACAGTCTCTGGGAGATGGCGAGCTTTCTGTTGCGGGGCAAGTCTCCCTTCCGCCGGTGGCGGAACGAGGCCGTTCCGGTCCGGCTCCGGGAGGGTGAAGTTCAGGTGAAGTACTACTCGCTCACCGAAGTCTGCCGGATGATCGAACGCGATTTTCAGCTCCGCGCCGCCTACGGGCTGAGCATCGTCTCCCCCCCGCCGGGATCGAACTCATTCATAAGCACACATCCTGGCGTCACCGAACGCCTGCTCCAGTTCGAAGAAAAAATCCGCTCCGTTCCTCCCTGGAGGCTGCTCGGAGATCACATTCTCATCGAAGCCCGCCGCCGGGAAAGATAGTGCCGCATCTCGTCTATCTCAATTCCCGGTACGAGGCCGACGCGACCGACCCGGAAGATTTGCTTGAAAGATATCCGAGCCTCAGCGACTGGTGCGAGGCGATGACCCCGTTCGCCCGCGTCAGCGCCGTGCAGCGCTTCCGGCAGGATGCGCATTTCATCCGGCGCGGAGTCGAATACCATTTCCTGCGGGACGGCTTCTCTCCCCTCGTTTGGCACGCGGGGAGCCGTGCGCTGAAATTCGCGGCCGGCATTTCCCCCAGTTATGTGCATGCGGGGGGAATTCCGATTTTTTTCGGACATCTCCGCCGTCTCCTCCCCCCTGGCGCAGCAATTCTGTGGCAGCACCACGGCGGCGGTTTTCCGCGAAAATCGCGGTGGCTCTACCGCCGCGGCTTTTCCCACGTGGATGCGTTCATGTTCACAAGCCGGGAGCAGGCAGAGCCCTGGATGAGCCTCATCGGCGAGCGTCCGGTGCACGAAGTTCTGGAAAATTCCACACGCATGGAGCCCCTCCCTTATCCGGAATGCAGGAAGACCCTGGATCTCGGCAGCAGAAAGGTTTTTCTCTGGGTCGGCCATCTCAATGAGAATAAAGACCCGCTCACTGTTCTCGAGGGTTTTGCCCTCGCTCTGAGATCGGTGCCCGATTCGCACCTTTACATGGCCTACAGTTCTGGAGAAAACCTCGATGTCCTGCGCGGATTCGCCCGCTCTCATGAGCTCAGCGACAGAATCCATTTTCTGGGATCTCTCAGCCGTGAACGCCTTCGCATGTGGTACAGCGCCGCCGATTATTTTGTCCTGGGAAGCTCGCACGAGGGAAGCGGGTACGCTCTTATAGAATCGATCGCATGCGGAGCCATGCCGGTTGTCACCGATATCCCGCCCTTCAGACGGATCGTGCAGGATTGCGGACCGCGCTGGGCTGCGAAAAACGCTGTTTCATGCTGCGAAGCCATAGCCAGGGCTCTGAAAATCCCGGTCTCCCGCTCGGCGATAAGGGCTCACTTCGATAAAAACCTGAGCTTCGAGGCGGTGGCCTCTGCGGCATCCGAAGTTTACCGCCAGGCCCAGGGCGGGAGGCGGATGTGACTCGCGTGGCCATGCTGCTTCCGGGAGGGATAGGGAGACCGACCGGAATGCACCTCCCCGCAGTTGTCAGCCTCGTCCGTCGCCTTTCGCTGCAGGCTGAGGTGTCCGTCTATTCCTTCGTCAAGCCCGACCTTGACAGTGAGCCCTTTCACTGCGGCGAAGCGCGGGTACGCTACATCCGGGCGGAGTTTGGAGACAGGGCCCCGAAAAAGATTGTGCAATACATGCGGTCATTCTTTGAGGATCATCGTCAGAAAAAATTCGATCTCATTCACGCCTTCTGGGCATTTCCCTGCGGCTGGACCGCGGTCGTCCTCGGGAAACTGTGCGGCATTCCGGCTATTGTGAGCCTCCAGGGAGGGGAGGCAGCCGATTTGCCTCACTGTGACTACGGGGACATGCGCAAGCAGCCTTTGAAATCTCTGACGCTCTGGGCATGCCGGAAGGCCACGGCGCTCACAACCCTCACGAACTTCCAGCAGAGGGAGCTCCGGCGATTCGGGGTATCAAGGGATTCCGCGGTAATCCCGCATGGGGCCGAAAGGGATTTTTTTGCGAATGGCCGCAATCGAGAGGCTTCGGCTGTAAAATTCCTCCATGTCGGATTCTCCAACAGGGTAAAAGATCAGGGGACTCTGCTGAAGGCATTTGACCTCGTGAGGCGGAAGACTCCCGCGCGGTTGCGTATGATCGGCGGAGGTCCGCTCGACGAGGAGCTGAAAATACTTGCCCGGAGTCTGGGGCTCGGGAATGAGCTGGAGTTCCTCGGCTATGTTCCTCACTCCGAGCTGCCGCAGCATTATTCGTGGGCTGACGCCCTCCTGCACACATCTCTCTACGAAGCAGAGGGAGTGGCGGTCGCAGAAGCGGCGGCAAGCCGGGTGCTCA
Source organism: uncultured Chlorobiaceae bacterium (assembly GCA_964410105.1). Lineage (GTDB taxonomy): Bacteria > Bacteroidota > Ignavibacteria > UBA10030 > SZUA-254 > CAYPFY01. The sequence continues at coordinate 69,717 of CAYPFY010000001.1, read as the reverse complement.
TTTGCGGCACTGAAGTCGGCCTCATCTCGGATCTCGGGCCCGACGCGTCCGTTTCGGTCTCTCCCGGAGAGTACACGGCGCTGGCCGGGAAAATATTGAAAATCCTGGCTCAGCCGGAGGAAGCCGCACGCCTCCGCCGTAATGCGTACGGGTGGGTCTGCGCGCACGACGCAGACTGGACCGCTCATCAGTTCCGAATGCTCTACAATAGGGTTCTCGGGCTCTCCACGACCGCTAACGCGTGATGTCGACCCGATTTCTCCTCTTCCAGATCTCCGTTATGCTTCTCCTCGTCGGCATGCAGCTTTACTTCTACCGCGCCATCACCCGGACAACCCACCGTAACTCAATCCGGCTCCTCGGAGCCATCGCATTCGGGGTATTCAACCTTTCCCTCGGAGTTCTCCTCCTCATCCCCTTGCAATCGCTCCCCCGATGGGCGATCGGCGTCTGGATCATACCCCTTTATATCTGGCACTTTTCTTTCGCACTCCTGTTTCTCCTGCTGATGGCGGGAAAAGTCGTCACACTGCCATTCGTCACGGCGGGATGGATCGTCGGCCGGATGGGTCGGGGCAGCCGGTGGGTCGAATCGTCCCGCGAGCGCATCCGCGCCTACGACGCCCGCCGCCGCCTTTTCCTTCGCCGGGGCGCGATTGCGATCGCGGGCGCCGCCTTCAGCGGCTCGGCTTACGGCACGTGGCATCGGGATCAGGGGGAGATTTCATCCATCACGCTGCCGGTAAAGAATCTGGGCGAAAAATTTGACGGCTTCACCATTGCCCTCATCAGCGACATCCATTCGAGCGTGTTCATGCCGGAGGAGAGGATGCGCGAATACGCCGACGAAGTCAACCGTCTCCATGCCGATGTCATCGCAGTGACCGGGGATTTTGTCAACAGCATGGTCGACGAGGTTTATCCGTTTGCCAGGGCCTTCGGGGTGCTGGCGGCGCCGGATGGCGTGTTCGGAGTGCTGGGGAATCACGACTACTACACGCGGGACGTGGAATCGGTTGCCAGGGAGGTCAATGCGTGCGGCATCAGGCTCTTGCGGAATGACGCGGCTACGCTTAAACGGGGCGAGGATTTCTTGAATATCCTGGGGGTGAACGACGTCGGCAATTCGGACCGGGCGGCCCGCCTCTTCGACGGTGTCGTCGGAAAAACTGCCAAGGGTCCGAACCTGCTTCTCTGCCACCGACCCTACTTTTTCGAGGAGGCGGCCAGCAGGCATATCGATCTTACGCTCTCCGGTCACACGCACGGAGGGCAGATCGTGTTCGCCCGCATCGGAGGGGGAATCATTGCTCCCGCCCGCGTCGCCTCCCCGTACGTGGCGGGAAAATACTCGATCGGGTCCTCTCTCATGTACGTTTCAAGAGGGATCGGAACGGTGGGCGTGCCGATCCGGATCAACTGTCCTCCCGAGATAACAAAGATTACGCTGGTACGGGGATAGGCTCAATCGGGAGCGCACCCGCCCGGGATCGCATTCATCGTTTCATGAGGCGGATCGGGCGGGGCCTTCCTGAGAAGAAAATCGCTTTCCATGCAAAGGATTTCGACAGCCGCTTATTTTCTTTTCACCCTCGCAATGCTCATGTACGCCTGGAAGAATCCGTACTATAACTGGGATCTTCTCGCGTACACCGCGGCCTCTTACTCGGTCGAAGAGCACGATCCCGCGGCTCTCCATGCAAAATCTTACGAGACGGTCAGGAAAGAGATTCCGGACTCGAACTATCGCTTGCTGGTATCGGCAGAAAACCCCTACCGGAGAGAGACAGCCTCGAACCCGATGTTCTTCATCGGTCAGATACCCCTCTACAGGATCCGGCCTCTCTATGTTGCCGTCATCTACGGTCTCGGCAAACTGGGGATTTCCGCAGTCGAAGCAACGCGCGCCATATCGATCGTCTCCGCTGCGGTCATCATCCTCCTTGTGGGCGCGTGGGTTGCCCGGCAGGGACCTGCCGGAAGTGTCGCGGGGTGCCTCACACTGGTCGCGGCCGGGGTTTTCGAGGGTGCCCGATTGTCGACTCCGGACGCACTCTCTGCGGCGATCGTCCTTGCGGCCTTCTACCTTCTCGTGAAAGGGTTCTCCAAAGCATCGCGGGCACTTCTCCTTGTTTCGCTTCTCACCCGGCCGGATAACCTCCTTCTGCTTGCCATCTGGTCAACATATGCCTGCTTCATCACGCGGGGTTTCTCGATTTCACGCGCGGAATACTTCTTCCTGCTCGGAACGGGAACGGCTGTCTACCTCGCCATAACCTATTTTTTCGGTACACTTAGCTTGAAAACCGTTCTGCCGCTTCCTGGGATCGACGCCGTTGCGAGTCCGGCGATTTTTCTGAAAAACTATTGTTACGCCTTGGGCAGGGGCCTGTGGGGAGCTCTTGTCAACGAGAGTTCGCTTCTGCTATTCCTGATCCTGGGGTTGCTGGGCGGGACCGCGGCCGGTTGGGGAAGATCGGCCGGGCTACGGCTGGGGAGCATCGCTCTGAGCACCGTTATTCTGCACTTCCTGCTCTTCCCTGCCGCGGCGAATCGCTTCTATATCGCCCCCTATACACTGATCGGGATGGTATTTTTCAGAACGTTTTGGGAAAAAGCTCCGGAAAGGGAGTTTGGGTTTTGATCAGCAGGTGAAATTTCAGTACTTTCAATCATGATCCTGCTCATCAATCCACGGAGCGCACGGAACAACCATCGTGCGCCTCTCTCTCTCCTTTCGGTGGCTTCGGGTCTGGAGGGAAGAATTCCCTATAGAATCTTTGATGAGAATCTGGACGATTTCCGCACGCTCCCGGCGCTCGTCGAGCTGCACGGCATACGCTATGCGGGATTGACGGTGATGCCCGGACCTCAGCTCACGAATGCAATAAAAATATCACGATTCCTGCGCAAGAAGTTTCCGGAAATAAAAATCATCTGGGGCGGGAGTTTCCCATCCGTGTACCTGGAGACAGTGATCGAATCCCCGCTGGTCGATTTCGTCGTCTGGTCCCAGGGGGAATGCGCCCTGCCCGAACTCATCGGGGTCTTAGAAGGCGGAGGAGCGCCGCGAAAGGTCAAAGGCATTTCATGGAAATCTCGCCACGGTCCTGTGAAGAACGAAGCGCGGGAATGGGTGCATCCCGACGCACTGCCGCCCCTCCCCTACCGGAGCGTGCCGATGAAGCGCTATCTGCAGCGAACCTACCTCGGTGAGCGGACGACCGGATACGTGTCGAGCCTCGGCTGTCCCTTCTTCTGCGGCTTTTGCAGCGTCGTCCCAATGTTCGGCGGGAAATGGCTCGCCCAGAGCCCCGAACGGCTTATCGGCGAACTGCTCCGGCTCAGGAATGATTATGGGGTCGATTCGATTGAATTCTTCGACGACAATTTTTTTGTCTCTGAGAAGCGCACGGCGGAGATCTGCGATCGTCTGAAATCGATGAAAATGTCCTGGTGGGCGGAAGGAAGAATCGATACGCTCTTGAAATACTCGGATGCGACTCTCGGCGCGATGCACGAGGCGGGGTGCCGCATGATTTTCTCGGGAGCCGAGACCGGTTCCGACGAGGTTTTGAACCTGATGAACAAGGGGGGAACCCAGTCCGGAGACTCGATCCGGAGTTTCGCCCGCCGCATGAAGGACTATTCCATCATCCCGGAACTCTCCTTCATCCTCGGGAATCCGGGGGACAACATCGGCCAAAAAATCGACGAGGATATTGGCTTCATCAGGTCGATCAAGCAGATCAATCCGGAGAGCGAAATCGTCTTTCACACCTACTCCCCGGTGTTGCTGCCCGGAGCGAAGATTTACGAAGAGGCCAGGAGATTCGGGTTCGAATTTCCGCAAAAACTTGAAGACTGGGCCGATCCGCGATGGGAAGACAACGGAGCGCGCAAATCCTCCTTTACACCATGGCTGAAGCCGAGGCACCGCCGTAAGATCCGGAACTTTGAGATCGTCCTGAGCGCGTACGCTCCGAGCGTGGCCGATGTTAAAATTACCCCGTGGAGGCGCAGGATACTGAAATTCCTGGGCGGGTGGCGATACAGGCTCCAAATGTATTTCAGCCCGTACGAGATCCGTCTTGTTCTCTATAAAATATTCAAGTACCGCCAGCCCCAGATCGAAGGGGCGGAGCAATACCCCGCATGAAAAAGACGATCATACTCTATAATCCGATGGCGCCCTATTACACGATGCCACTGCAGTACCTTGCGCTGGCGTCGGTGATCGACAGAGAGGCGTATGAGGTCGCTATCATCGACGCCCGGATTGAGAAGAGCGTCGCCGCGGCCCACGCAAAGGTGAAGGAGCTCCTCCCTTCCGCCTGCTGCCTTGGCGTCTCGGTGATCACCGGGACCCCCATCAGGGACGCAGTGTCCGTATCGGCAATGGCGAAGAGTTTTTCCCCCAAAGTTCCCGTCGTCTGGGGGGGCTGGCATCCCTCGATATTCCCCGAGCAATGCATGCGGGAGGGTTTTGCGGACTACTGCGTCTTCGGGCAGGGGGAGGCGACCTTCAAGGAGCTCCTCGAAAGCTTTGACAGTAATACCGGATACGAGAAGATCGCCGGGCTCGCCTACCTGCGGAACGGGGTCTTTCAAGAGAATGCGGAACGGAAATTCATCGACATCAATGAATTCCCCCGGTATGATTACAGCCTCATCCCGCTAGAGACGTATTTCAGGCTCAAGGGGAGGCGTCAGATAGACTTCTATTCATCTCAGGGATGCCCATACCGCTGTGCGTTTTGCGCCGACCCCTACGTCTACAGCCGGCGATGGTCGGGACTCAAAAGCCCGCGCATGCTCTCCGATGTTTTCGATCTGGTCTCCCGCTACCGGCTCAGCGATGTGCTCTTTCAGGATGAGAATTTTTTTGCAAACCGGCGCCGGGTGCTGGAGTTCTGCGAGGGCATCAACGCGAAAGGACTGACGTTCAGCTGGGCCGCCACGTCGAGAGCTGATCAGATCGCGCCCCTTGATGACGGTTTCCTGAGCGAGATCTCCGCCTCGAATCTCCGCAAGGTCATGATAGGGGCCGAATCGGGGTCACAGGAGATGCTCGATCTGATGAAAAAGGACACGCTCGCCGAGGAATCGATCATCTCCGCCGAAAAGCTGGCCCGCCACGGAATCGGCGCCGCGTTCGGCTTCATCGTCGGATTTCCCGAGGAGAATTTCTCGAACACCCTCAAAACCCTCGAGGCCATCAAGGAGATCAAACGGATCAATCCTGACTTCGAGTTCAACATATTCTTTTTCACGCCCTATCCCGGAACCGACCTCTTCGACTACATCGTCCGGAAAGGGTACCGCGTCCCCTCAAACCTCTCGGAATGGAGCGATATCGATTTCATCCTGTATGCGGGATACTGGGTGAACGACCGGGAGAGGAGGTTCGTCGAAAATTTCAAGTTTTATGCGAAGCTCGCAACTGAGCGCGGAGGCTGGCGGAGGCCTCTGCGATACCTTGCCGGTGCCCGGATGAAGAATGATTTTTACAGAATCCCGGTCGAAAAAGAGGTGATCAACTTCGTCCGCTACAAAATACTCAACCGGACAAGCTGGTGAATCAGGAATACTCCCTTCCCCCGGCCACGGCTTATGATCTCTGGGCGCCGTCCTACGAGACGGACAACCCCCTCCTGCTGATGGAAAGGGAGCTCCTTGCCCCTCACATCGCGTCCCTCGATTTCCGGGGGAAAACAGTGGCCGATTTCGGCTGCGGGACCGGCAGGTACGCCGATGTCTGCTCCGGCGCAGAATTCTCGATGGGAGTCGATATTTCGCCAAAGATGCTGAAACAGGCCGCGTCGCGCCGGACCAAACGACACGATCTTCTCATCAATGCCCGCCTCGAGTCACTGCCTTTCAGGACATCGGTGTTCGACCTAGGGATCTGCGTGCTTGTCCTCGGCTATCTCCCGCAGCTTGACCAGGGAATCCTGGAGATGTCGAGGACCCTCAGGCAGGGCGGTAGAGTTTTTATAGCCGATCTCCACCCGCAGCGTTCCGACTGGAAGCGGACTTTTGCCCTCCCGGGGATAGCGGGAAAGTCACTGGAAATCCAACATTATCGGCACTCTCCGGAAGAATACCGCAGCGCGTTCAGCCGGAACGGATTCATGGTGGAGTTTTCAGACGAGCCCCCAATCGGACCCGCCGTGGAGCACGTCTTCGAGACATTCGGAAAGAAGCAAGAATACCGCCGGAGCATGGGCACGCCTCTCCTCCTCACATTTATCCTTCGGAAGATTTGAGCCGGTTCATCCTCAGGAACGCCCTGATCCATGAAGACGGGACGTTCGTAACCCGAGATCTCGACGTAACGGGAGGGCGGATAGAGTCAGTCGCCCCAAAAATCTCTTCCCCCAGGGGGGTCCGGTCTATGAATCTCGAAGGCTTCGTTGTCCTTCCTGGCCTGATCAATGCTCATGCTCACCTTCAGTTCGATCTCTTTCCTGCAATGGGCTCACCGCCTTACACTAACTATGTTGAATGGACACATGATGTCAGAAGCCGATGCCGCGAGGTCATCGACCAGGTTTTAACGGTTCCCCTCAAGACCCGCCTCCTCTGGGGTGCCTACAAGAATATCCTTTCAGGGGTCACCACCGTTGTCCATCATGACGCCTATTTCCGTCATTTTTATGCGAATTATCCCGTAGAAGTATTCAAAGAATTTCAATGGATCCATTCGCTCGCCCTTGACCGGGATTTGAGGAAAAAGCTTTCGAAAAAATCAAAAAAACCCGTTATGATTCACCTCGCCGAAGGGACTGACACTCTGGCGAGTACCGAGATGACGCAACTTCGCGATCTTGGCGGCCTCACCGACCGGACCATTGTGGTTCACGGATTCGGGTTGACACAGGATGATATAAACCTGCTTAAGACCAATGGTCGAGGGTTGATATGGTGTCCCGGTTCAGGTGCCTACCTCTATGGCGGCATCTCCCCGATCGACAACCTCCGCGTGGCTCTCGGAACCGATTCCTCAATCAGCTCGGGTGGAACCTTGTTATCAGAAATGAGGAAAGCCCGAAAACTCAAACGGTTGAGCCCGGAAAAACTGTTTGCCATGGTAACATCGATCCCGGCAGCGATGCTTGACATGGAGAGAGGAACAGTCAAGCCGGGAGCACCGGCAGATTTACTGGTCTACAGGGCAGATGGAAGTCCGCTCGAAACCCTCCTGAACATGGCTCCGGGAGGGTTCAGCGCGCTTTTCAGACGGGGAAAGATTGTGGCGGCAGACCCGGAATTCGACAGGGCGGAGCACCTCGTGAGAGTAAGCATCGAAGGACGCGAGAAACTCCTTCCCGCAGATTTTATTTCGATGGTAAAAGTCGTTCGGAATACATATCCCGCCTTTTCCTGGAGGACGCTGGGGGTCACGCAGGTGGAATACTGAACATTCTGGCCGGAGCGAATTCCCCCAAAACCGGTTTGATTCTCAGGCAGGCGTTTTCTATATTCATTTTTTTGCCGCCGACATTTTGCAAAAATTGAAAAGACTCGTCGCAGCCGCACAGAAAGCCAAGCGGTATTCCCATTCACCCTTCTCTCAATTCCGTGTGGGAGCCGCGCTCCTTACCGCGTCAGGTAAGATTATCACCGGCACGAACATCGAAAACAGCTCATTCAGCCTCACGATATGCGCAGAGCGCACTGCCCTTTTCAAGGCTGTATCCGGCGGTTTCCGGCATTTCAGGGCCATCGCTATCACCTCCGACATGCCGACCTTCATTCCCCCGTGCGGGGCCTGCCGCCAGGTGATCATGGACCTTGCCGGCAACATCGATGTGATTCTTGCTGACGTAAACGGCAGGACAAAGAAAATGAAAATGAACGATCTTCTCCCCCTCCCCTTCAGTGGAGATCTTCTCAGATGGATGTTGTAACCCTACATAATACTGTACGCGATACCGGGTGGATTGAAGTAATTTGTGGATGCATGTTCAGCGGCAAGACCGAGGAACTCATTCGCCGGCTCCGCCGGGCGCAGATCGCCAGGCAAAAGGTGACCATATTCAAGCCCCGCATCGATAACCGGTACAGCTCACACCAGATCGTCTCCCACAGCGAACAGGCTCTTTCGTCCATCGTCGTCGACAAGCCTCAGGAAATCCTTGAGTTATCCGAAGACGCTCAGGTAATAGGTATCGATGAGGGTCAGTTTTTCACGCCCGACCTCGTCGATATATGCGAGCATCTCGCCAACCGCGGCAAGAGGGTCATCGTCGCGGGGCTCGACCAGGATTACAGGGGTAAACCCTTTCAACCGATCCCCCAGCTTCTTTCAGTGGCGGAGTACATCACAAAAACTCTTGCGATCTGCATGGTCTGTGGCAATCCGGCCGACAGGACTCAACGGATCACGGGCCAGCACGAACTGGTTGTGGTGGGAGCACAAAACATCTACGAGGCCCGATGCCGCAAATGTTTCAACCCCCCGACGGACTGACATGAGCAAACTGATTCCTCTCCTGCTCGCCCTGACTGTTTGGAGCGGGTGCACAAAAAAAGCGGACGCCCCGGCAGGCCTCCGGGTCGGGCTGGTTTTCGACGTTGGCGGGCGGGGAGATAAATCGTTCAATGATGGGGCATATCGCGGGCTTGAACGGGCCAAAAAGGAGCTCGGCGTGGATTTTGAATATATCGAACCCGGACCCGGGGCCGATAGAGAGGCTGCGCTGCGGCAATTGGCAAGCCGCAGCGAGCTTGCCGTCATTTTTGGCATCGGGTTCATCTTCACCGACGACATCACAAAAATCTCACAGGAATTTCCGGGGAAAAAATTCGCCTGCGTTGACTATACGGTCAATCCGAACAAGCAGATCCCTCAGAATCTCGAGGCTCTGGAATTCAAGGAGGAAGAGGGCTCCTTCCTGGTGGGCGCCCTGGCAGCAATGATGACAAAGTCGGGGACGATCGGCTTTGTCGGGGGAATGCAGTCACCCCTCATCAAAAAATTTGAGGTGGGATACCTGGCGGGGGCAAACTATGTGAACCCGGGATGCAAGGTTCTCATCGGTTACGCCGGAGTGACCGGCGAAGCGTTCAAAAATCCGGGCAAGGGGGAAGAGCTCGCCCTCGGGCAGTACGACCGGGGGGCGGACATCATCTATCACGCCTCGGGGGTAACCGGGCTGGGAGTCATGGAGGCCGCTCGCCAGAGAAAGAAGCTTGTCATCGGCGTCGATTCGGATCAGTACCACGAGGCGCCGGGCTTCATCCTTACCAGCATGACCAAGGTCGTCGATAACTCAATCTTTGAGACGATCCGGGCGGTCAAGGAAGGACATTTTCAGGGAGGCACAGTCGACCGCTTCGACCTGAAGTCGAAGGGCGTCGACTATGTTTATGACGATAACAATAAAACGCTGATCCCGGACAGCATCCATACCCGGGTGGAAGAGATCCGGTCGAAGATCATCGGCGGCGAGATCGTCGTTTCTGCGCAATAGCCGGCCATGCTCGCGGTCCTGATGCAGCAGATCACCAAGCGCTTTGGCGCGGTGACTGCGAACGACCAGGTTGATCTGCGTGTAGAGGAGGGGGAGATCCATGCGCTCATCGGGGAAAATGGAGCCGGGAAGTCCACCCTCATGCATATCCTCTACGGTTTCCACACCCCGGACAGCGGAGTCATCGCAATCAACGGGCGCACCCTTGACATCCGCAAGCCCTCCGACGCCATCTCTCTGGGAATCGGGATGGTCCATCAGCACTTCATGCTCATCCCTCCCCTCACCGTCGCCGAGAATGTCATCCTGGGGAGAGAACCGGGTAAACGCTTTGGCCTTTTGAACATCCGCCATGTGAGGGAGGCCGTGGAGAATCTGCCGGCCGATCTCGGGGTCGACCCTGACGCCCGGATCGATTCGCTCTCGGTGGCCGCGCAGCAGAAGGTGGAGATCCTCAAGCTGCTCTACAGGAATGCGGGGATATTGATCCTCGACGAGCCCACTCCCGTCCTCACGCCCCAGGAGATCGACGAGCTCTTCGCGACCCTGCGGGAGCTCAAACGCCGGGGGAAAACGATCATCCTCATCTCGCACAAGCTGTCCGAGGTCATGGAAATCAGCGACAGCGTCACGGTCATGCGGGGGGGCAAGGTTGTTGCATCCGTCCCCACCCACTCAACGACACAGGCCGAACTGGCGCAGCTCATGGTGGGGATGGATATCCCCGCGCGAACCCAGTCATCCCCCCGTTCCTCCGAGGGTCCGGGCCTCGTGCTCTATGTCGTCAGCGCGCTGAATGACCGTGGAGTGACGGCCCTTCGCGATCTTTCACTCACTGTGTCGAGGGGCGAAATCCTCGGCATCGCAGCCGTTGAAGGGAATGGGCAGTCGGAGCTTGTGCAGGTCATCGCGGGGCTGCGGAGGCCGTCCTCGGGGCAAATCACCATCAACGGCGAGGAGGCATCCCGGCAAAAAATCGCGCACATTCCAGAAGACCGTACCCGACGGGGGATCGCCGGCGACATGACGATATATGAAAACCTCATCCTCGGCCGGCAGCGGGAAGAAACTTTCAGCGCCCGTTTCCGGCTTCGCACGGGAGCCATCCGCGACCATGCCCGCTCGATCATCCGCAGATTCGACATCCGGCCCCCGGAGATAAGCCAGCGCGCCCGGAATCTCTCGGGGGGAAACCAGCAGAAAGTCGTTGTCGGCCGCGAACTGTCGAAAGACGCGCCGGTCATCGTGGCGAGCCAGCCGACACGGGGGCTCGATATCGGCGCCATGCACTTCGTCCACGGCGCTCTCAGGGAGGAGCGGGACAAGGGCAAGGCCATACTCCTCGTCTCCTCCGACCTTGACGAGCTTCTGAGTCTTTCGGACCGCATCGCCGTCATGTACGGCGGCGAGATTGTCTTCGTGACCGATGCACGATCGACGACGCCGCGTGAGCTCGGAGGTTACATGGTTCAGGGGAAACCCTCATGAGACGCATCATGACCTCCGTCCTGGGCACGGCGGGCGCCCTGATCGTCTCCTTTCTCATCGGCACGCTTTTCATCCTGCTGGTCGGGAGAAATCCCTTCGAAGTCTTCGAGAGATTTTTTTCCGGAACGCTGGGGAGCACCTACGGAATAGGGCAGGTCCTGTTCAAAGCGACCCCCCTGATGTTCACAGGGCTTTCCGCAGCGATTTGTTTCAGGGCCGGGCTCTTCAACATCGGCGCCGAGGGTCAGTTGACAATCGGCGCGTTCATGACTGCCATCGCCGGAGCCGCCCTCGATCAGTTACCGGGACCTATCTTGACGCCTCTCTGCATACTGGCCGGAGCGGCCGGGGGGGCATTGTGGGGTGTCATTCCCGGCGTTCTGAAGGCGCGATTCGGTTCGCATGAAGTGATCAATACGATCATGATGAACTTCATCGCCGCGGGCGTCGTCAGCTATTTTACGATAAACGTCTTTGCCGTCCCCGCCACGGTTCACACTCCCGAAATCGGGCACGGGGCCACGCTCATGCGGCTCGAATCGTTATACACGCCCTTCCAGGGCTCTCCGGTCAACCTGAGCTTCATTCTCGCCATAATCTGCTGCGTCGCAGCCCATTACGTCATCACAAGCACGCGCTGGGGTTACGAGATCCGGCTCATCGGAATGAGCCCGCCGGCGGCCGAATACGGGAGAATAAACATCAGGCGAAACGTCACCCTGGCCTTTGCCGCTGCGGGAGCATGCGCCGGCCTTGTCGGCAGCAATTTCGTCATGGGGTACAAGCATTACTTCGAGCTTGGATTTTCCGATGGAATCGGCTTTATCGGCATCGCCGTCGCGCTCCTTGCCCGGAATAACTCGCTGGCGATCATCCTTACCTCACTTTTTTTCGGGATGCTCGAGTTCGGCAGCCTCTCGATAAACACCCTGGTCCCGAAGGAGCTGTCCAACATACTTCAGGCTATCGTCATTCTCCTCATGATTTCGATGTCCCGGCTGATCAGCCTCTGGGTGCGCCGGAGGGTCCATGCTTGAATCAATTGTCAGCCTGGCCTTTCTGTCCCAAACACTGAGAATCTCAGTTCCCTATGCCCTCCCGGCTCTGGGAGCAACATTCAGCGAAAGGGGCGGTGTGGTCAATATCGCCCTCGAGGGGATTCTCCTTATCTCCGCCTTCGCCACGACGCTCGGTGTGTTTTTTACAGGAAGCATCATCATCGGCATATTCTGCGGGGTCCTCGCAGGCTCGGCGACAGCCCTTCTTCACAGCCTCATCACCGTCACACTGAAGGCCGACCAGATCGTGAGCGGTATCGGAATAAATTTATTTGCAATCGGTATAACCAAGTTCTCGTGCCAGATAGTCTTCAACAGTTCAAGCAATTCATCAAGGATCGCCGGGCTGGAAGAATGGCCAAGCCTCTCCTCCCTCCCCTTTCTCGACAACCCGTTCGTCATCGCCACGGCCATCCTCCTCGCCGCCTCGCATGTTGTCCTCTACCATACGGTGTTCGGCCTCCGTCTCCGGTCAGTCGGAGAAAACCCCGAAGCTGCAGAAACACTCGGTATTGACGTCAGCAAGATGAGGCATGCCGGGGTTCTCATCAGCGGCGCCCTTGGCGGAGTCGGCGGTGCCTGGCTTGCGTTGAATCAGCACAGTTTTACCGACGGGATGTCGGCGGGAAGGGGTTTTATCGCTCTCGCCGCAATGATCATCGGGAAGTGGACCCCGGCGGGAGCGGTTGCAGCGTGCGTCCTCTTTGGTTTCGCGGAAAGTCTCTCAATACTCTTGCAGAACTACTCCCATGCTATCCAGTTTATTCAATTAATCCCGTATGTTCTTACGATGATTGTGCTTGCCGGGTTCATTGGAAGGGCTGTACCACCGGCGGCCGACGGGATTCCTTATGAAAAAACGCGTGAGTAACCAGAGGACTGGTAGAGCGACTGAACGGGATCAATGGGTGAGGGAATCGACCGAAACTCTTAAGGGTTTCAGCGCGTCCAAGCTTGGGCTGGTCCTCGGTTCGGGGCTGGGAGATTTTGCATCCCGCGTTGCCCACCCCGCGTTTATTGAAACCTCCGAGATCCCCCATTTCCCCGTCTCGACGGTACCGGGTCACAGAGGTCGCATGGTATTCGGGAAAATCGGCGGCACCAGGATCTGCGTGCTCCAGGGTCGGGTCCATTTCTACGAGTCCGGAGAATTGGAGCAGGTTCTCTACCCGATCCGGCTGTTCGCCCGTCTCGGAATCCGGACGTTGATAGTGACAAATGCTGCGGGAGGAGTTAACCCGGGATTCAGTCCCGGCGATCTGATGATGATAACCGACCAAATCAACCTCACATTTGAGAAACCGGTGGAAGCGGCCCGGGTGCGGCACCGAGAGACTTTCGACCGCGGGCTGAGAGAGGTAATCCGGGACGTGGCCGGGACGAAGGGAATTCCCCTTCGGTCCGGGGTCTATTGCGGCGTGAAGGGCCCCTCGTATGAGACTGCCGCCGAGATCCGTATGGTCCGCAGGCTCGGCGCCGACGCCGTCGGAATGTCGACCGTCAATGAGGTTTCCCTCGCAACGTCGCTCGGGATGCGTGTAGCCGGGATTTCCTGCATAACAAACCTTTCGACAGGAATCAGCGGCGAAAAGCTTTCACACGCTGAAGTGACGGATGTGGCTGCCGGGGTGAGGCAGAAATTCGGAGAGCTGCTCGGCGGAGTTATCCGGGAACTGGGCTAGACTACTTCGACTTCTGAATCGTCATCACGTATTCACGAAGAGCGCGGATCTGTTCCCGCGCATCTCCCTTGAACTCCGGCGAGTAGGGAGAAGGCTCTTTCAGATCGGGGAAGAATTGCGGCATCTTCGTCCCCGGCTGAATCAATTCCGGGTTTGCTACCCAGTCATCGATCCATTCGGGCTTCAGCCTCCCTTTCGCCAGCGCAAGATTCGGAGCCAAGTCGGCAGGGGTCTTCCCTTCGGGGATTCTTCCCGTGTAGTGGCAGCTCAGGCATTGCAGATCCTGAAACAGTTTCTTCCCCACGGCCGCATAGGCCGGGTCGGGCTGGTAGGCAGAATAATCCTTCAGCTCGATTTCCTTCTTGTGTAGAGCCAGGAAATACCTTGCCACCGTCGTGATCTCATCGTCCGTGAGGCTGAACGTCGGCATCCTGATCGTCAGCCATGGTCGGATCGAGACCGGGCCTTTGAGAAAATCATGGAGCCACGGCTCCTGAACCTTGTCACCCTCCGGGTAGAGATAGGGAGGCGCAAACGCTTCATCCTCCAGCGTGGCCTTGATGTATCCCCCCTGTTCCTCGATCAGGTGGCATTGGATGCAGTTATAATACTGGGTCAGCCGGCGCCCGGCCTCCACCGTTTGGAGGTTTTTGTCGAACGGCCGGTGATACTGCTCTTCCGGACCTTCCTTCGTCAGACCCCGCAGCAGCGTCCTGAGGATGATGATCTCGCTGTCGGCAAGGGCGAACACGGGCATCTTCGAGACAATCCTCTCGGTCGCATACTGCCGCGAGTCCCTGAGTTTCCCCACGATCCAATCATCCCAGGTGTGGGGCACCTTCGTATCGCCGAAGTCAATCTCGTCGACGCGCTTCCGCCCGATGTTCGAGAGGGCGACGCTCACCCGTGATTCCTTCTCCATGCCCCGGATCGTGTGGCAGCCTCCGCACCCATACTCGCGTATCAGCTTATCCCCCCTTTTGATCTTATCCGCATCATTGAATGACAGGTTGACCTGCTCGAATCGCCGGTCGTCGCGCAGCGTCATCAGGTAGGCGACGATATCCCGCGCCTCCTGATCCGAGAGCCTGAGGCTGGGCATACGCGTGGTCGGCCTGAATTTTTTCGGGTTCTTTATCCATTCGAAGGCCCAGTCTGGGTCCAGTTTGCTCCCGGCGCGCGTGAGTTCGGGGGCGATATCGAAACTCACTCCCCGGGCCGCCCGCATCCGTGTGTCGTCGCCGATCACATGGCAACCCTTGCACCCTATGCTGTCCACAAGGAGCCTGCCGTGATCTGCGTTCCCTCCCTGTCCGGTACTGGGCGCCTTGGAAGATTGGGCCGAGATGTTCCAGAGGTATGCACCGATCGCTTCAGCCTGGTCGTTCGTCAGCCTGAAGTTCGGCATCCGGGTGTGCTGATTATAATCTTTCGGATTCCGGATCCACCGGAAGAGCCATTCCGGAGTGGTCTTGGCGGCCATGTTGTTTATCTCCGGACCTATCTTCGCCACCTCAAGAAAACCCTTGATCTCATGGCATCCGAAGCATCCCGATTCGGCAAGCATTTTCTTCGCCTTGTTGAGCCGTCCGCCGTACTTAAGGTATGTCTGATCCGTGTGGCATCCATTGCAGGAGGCGTATACTTCCTCGCCCCTGAGGAGGGGCCATTCCCAGTACTTGTCCTCATCTCCGTGGGCCATCCCTGCGGTGAGGCCGGGCCCCTGGCCGCGGTGGCAGGTCGTGCAGCCGTAGCCTTCCGGGTTATGGATTTTGAGAAGCTCAGGGAAAGGATGTTTTGTATAGGGCTGGGGGACATCCTCCATCAGATCTTCCTTCCAGCCCATATGGCAGGTCTGGCACCGGTCGATGCGCGCCTTGGGGATCCCGAAATTGGACTTGTCGAAATCGTTTAACATCACCTGCTTGATCTGGATGGCGCTGGTCTTCGCCTTCTCGATCTTGGAGGTGGCAAGTTCGATCGGCGCGTAGAGCTCCTTGACCTTGGATCTCGCGGCTTTGACGGCCGATTTGTACTGGTTGATGGTCGCGGCGAGGGAGTCATGACGGGAGGTGAGGCGCTCGATCTTCGCATTGGCCTCCGCCATCTTTCCCTCCAGCTCCTTCAGCTCCTTCTTATAGGCAACATCTTCTTTCCCCTCGTGGACCGATTTCTTCCAGAAATAGTAGGCTTCATCTCCGCGGCTTTTGGCGAAGGTGTAGTCCCTGTTGACATCGAGGAGATCCTCCTCGAGCTGTGTGATCTCCTTCTGAGCCTGCAGGGCTTCGGGGGAATTCAGCCTGGCTTCCGCATCGGACAGGTCCTTACGCACTCCGGCATAAGCCGCGGAGTCAAGGGACGCCTGCGATTCCTTGAGCTTGTCTCCCCAGCGCTGGATGCTGAGATTGTAGTAGGCCTCCTGCATCTCCTTCCAGGGACGGCGGGTGGAGATCTCGTCGACGACGGCCCACATCGTGCCAAGGAAAAGCAGGCCTGAAAGCACCAGATAGATCCGCCCGTAATCGCGTGTCTCGATGGGGGTCTTCGCACGAGTGACGAAGAACGACAGGAGTCGCATAGGTCAGATATTAAACCAGGGGGTGACGAGGATGTATTTGATGTTAAACCCGATCCGGAGGATCATCTTTATCGGAAGGGCGGTCATGGTCATGAAGAGGAAGGCGACGATGTTATATTTCACGAACCCCAGTTTTTTCATGATCTCCGTGTTTTTCTTGCGGAACCAGTAGAGCCCGATCAGGGAGTAATAGAAGAGGATCACCGCGGAGCCGAAAACTACCGCCGACGGATTGAGGCTGTTATCGGCGCGGCGCGTGTGGATCCCGAAAAATTCGGACAGGTCGACATTGGTGAGGGCGACCACGCGGTGGGTATCCCATTCCTGCCACGGGAAGAAGAAATACCACCCGGGGCCCCGCCAGAAGGTTCCGAGCACGATGAGAGAGACCCACAAGATCAGGAATCCGAAGCAGAAGGTGAGGATCGAGAACTTGCGCTCCTTGAGCGTGTAGTATCCGCTTCCCTTCTCGTTGACATCGATGTAGGGAATCACCATGAGGCCGACGATGATCAGGGACGGCATGACCACCCCCGCGATCCAGGGATCGAAGTAGACGAGCATCTCCTGCAGACCGAGAAAATACCAGGGGGCCTTGGAGGGATTCGGGGTGAGGGTCGGATTTGCGGGCTCCTCGAGCGGCGCGTCGATAAGGAACGACCAGAAAACGAGGACGACCATCACGAAGAGCGTTGCCAGGAATTCGACGCGGACCAGATTCGGCCAGACCTGGATCTTCTCGCTCAGCGTGCTTTCGTCGAGGAATCCCTGTCTGTCGTTCTTAAGGGCGCGGGAGAACCCCCACCAGGTGTAGAGGATAACCAGCACCAGCAGCCCGACGATCGGGATATTATCCGGCTTCCGAACTAATTCCCAGACATGCTGCATGGTCTATTCTTTTGATTCCGGGCCCGAGATCCCGCCGTCTTTACGTATCCTCCAGAAATGGACGACCATGAAGATCGTGGCGATGAGGGGAAGAAAGATGCAGTGTCCGACGTAGAACCTCAGCAGCGTCGGGGGGCCCACCTGCGTGCCGCCCAGGAGGACGAACCGGACGTCGTTATCGATGCGCATGCCCAGTTCCGGCCCGAACGGGCCCTGGTGTCCGAGGAGCGGGGTCGCGCGGGCCATATTCGTCCCCACGGTGACCGCCCAGATCGCAAGCTGGTCCCACGGCAGCAGATAACCGGTGAAGCTCAAAAGGAGAGTAAGCACGAGGAGAAGCACGCCGACGACCCAGTTGAACTGTCGGGGCGGCTTGTAGGATCCGGTCAGGAACACCCTGAACATGTGAAGCATCACCGTAATCACCATGGCGTGAGCGGCCCACCGGTGCATATTCCTGATGAGAGGTCCGAACGCGACGTCGTTCATGAGATACTTCATGTCTTCGTATGCATACTCGGCGGCGGGCCGGTAGTAGAACATGAGTATGACGCCGGTGATCGTCAGGACGATGAAAAGGAGGAAGGTGATTCCTCCCATTCCCCACGTAAATCCCATATTCGTCGCATGGCGCGGAATGCGGACCGGGTGGAGGTGAAGGAACACGTTGTCGACGATTTGAAGGGCCCGATTCCTGTTCGTGTCCTGATAATTGTGGCGGAAGATCGATTTCCAGACTTCCGACTGCTGCAGTTTTTCCCGGATCTTGATCATCTCAGCTGTACCTCAGGAATGCGTCGGGATTAATCCATTCTCCCTTTTCAAACAAAAACTTGATATTGCGGTCGACTATGATCTGGCCATCATCGGCGAAGGCGATCTTCAGCCTCTCGAGGGGTCTCGGCGCGGGGCCTTCGAAATTGATGCCCGTCCGGCGGAAGCCGCTCCCGTGACAGGGGCATTTGAATTTGTTTTCCGCCGAGAGCCAGCGGGGAGTGCATCCAAGGTGTGTGCAAATCGCCGAAAGCGCGTAAAAACCCTCCGACTCCCGGATGATCCAGACCCGGAAGTCGTCCTTATACTTCTCGCTCACCTCTCCGATGATGTAGTCGTCCGGAAACCCGGCCTTGAACGCCGATGGAGGCTCATAGAGGATCCGGGGGAACATCATCCTGAGAGTGCCTATGGTCGAGGTGGCGAGGAAAACAAAGAATGCGGCCCATCCTGCCACAGAAAAGAGGTTGCGCCGGCTGATGCGCCAGATGCCGGGATCCTGCTCGGGGGGGCGGTCTTGCTTCGGTTTCTTGGGACCGGGGACTTTCGCTGCTAGAGGAGGAGATGGAGAAGCCTTTGAGCCTGCGCCGTCGGCAGGAACTGATGTCTTCACAGGCTCTTTCGGTGCTACCGTGCTGTCGCTTGGTGTCTCCATTATTCGAAAAAAAAGAACAAAGTCCTGATGCGCAAAAATATAGCAAAAAAAAGGATGCGTGTCAAACAATTCATCGCGCGGGTCGTCGAGCGGCCGGCGCTCAGCCGGGCATCGTCGTTTGCATATCTGACGGCCAGGCGTTATATTTGGCAAAATTCACTCCCACGCAATGAACCCATCGGAATGGATCGAGATCGGCGATCTGCCGCGCCTCCACGGAACAGGAGAGGGTGCCTTCTCCCGTCTCTACTCCGATTACGTTACGGATTTTAAGAAAGTCCAGCAGTTTTACGAGGCCGATTACCGGTCCTTCGATAATCTCCGTCCGCGCGCGATCCCACACCGGGGGCAGCTTGTCGAGGTCCTGCTGGAGCAAAACACCTCGTTCGGCGCGACGCCAAAAACCCTCGACAATATCCGGTTGCTCGGAGAGGAGCGGACATTCGCCGTCGTCACCGGACAGCAGGTGGGATTGCTCGGCGGGCCGCTCTACACGGTTTACAAGACCGTCACGGCCCTGAAGCTCGCCGAGCAGCTCGGGTCTCAGTTTCCCGAATTCCGGTTCGTCCCCGTATTCTGGCTGGAAGGAGAGGATCACGATTTCGAGGAAGTGAGCCGGGTGGGGGTCCTCAATTATGAGAATGTCCCCACGTTCATCGAATATATTCCGGAGGGAAGGAAGGCCGGGTCGTCGGTCGGCGAGATAAGCCTCAACGGCGCGCTGACGAAGTTTTACGAGGACCTTCAGAAGATTTTGGGGAATTCCGAGTTCAAGCAGCCGGTGATCGACCTGATGAAATCGTCCTACAGGCCGGACGCGACGTTCAATGCCGCGTTCGCCTCCCTCATGGGAACATTGTTTCAGGATGACGGGCTCGTCTTCATCTCCTCGAGCGACCCACGGCTCAAGCGGATCGTGTCCCCCATCTTCGAGAGGGAAATCAGGGAGTATCCGCGGGTCTCGCAGCTGATCATCGAACAAAGCGCCAAGCTTGAAGGCAATTACCATGCGCAGATCAAGACGAAGGCGCTTAATCTGTTTTACTTTCACAAAGGCGGTCGGTACGTCGTCGAGCCGCGGGAGAATGACTTCAGCCTCAAGGGGACGCGTCACTTCATCCCGAAGGACGAGATGCTGCGGATCGCTTCCGAGCAACCCGAGCTCCTCAGCCCCAACGTGGCTCTCCGTCCGATCTGTCAGGACATGCTGCTGCCCACGGTCGCCTATGTGGCCGGGCCTGCGGAGATCGCCTACTACGCGCAGCTGAGGAACGTTTACAAGCACTTCGATCTGTCGATGCCGCGGATCTATCCACGCGCGACGGCGACGATCGTGGAGGAGAGGCTCGAAAGGATTTTGGAAAAATATGAGATGGATGCGCTCGGATTCCTGCGGGCGCCCGACCAGGCCGACCGCAAGGTCATCGACATGGTTTCAGGCATAAAAATCGACGAGATGTTCGACTCCGCCATCAGCCGGCTCAACGATCAATGCAACGAGCTGAAATTCGGGATCAATTACATCGACTCGACGCTGCTCGGAGCGCTGGAGACGACCCGCTCAAAGATGGAAGGCAACATGCAGGCCCTGAAGGAGAAGGTGACCGCTGCGCAGTCCCGGAAGCACGAGGCGGCGCTGAGGCAGATTCAGAAAGTGTCGAATACCCTCTATCCGAACAAGAATTTCCAGGAGCGCGAGCTCAACGCCATTCATTTCATGAATAAGCACGGTCTGGAATTTGTTCGCTGGCTCAGGACCGAGATCCAGATCGGTCGCTTCAAGCACCAGGTCATCAGGGTCTAACTCCTCCCCCCCGAGACCGCTCCCGGGAGATCACCCCGGGGGGGCGGCCCTCGTCACGAAACGTACATCCGGGCGATCAGTCTCATCCCGGCCGGTGATGTCCCCCTCCGCCGCGATGATGGTGGGAGTGACCCCCTCCCTCGCGACGCCCATCCCTGCGTTCCCCGCGTTTTTCTCTCCGCTCGGCCTCCCGCTGCGCTTCCTTCTCCGGATCGTAGCCGGCCATCAGGGCCTTGCGGCTCAGGTTATTCCTCCCTTCCTCGTCAATCTTGATAAGCTTGACCTCGAACTCATCCCCTACCTTGACGATATCGGAGACCTTATTGACCCGGTTCATGTCAAGGTGAGAGATGTGGACGAGTCCCTCCCGGCCCGGGAGGAACTCCACGAACGCACCGAAGTCCATCAGCCTCGTCACCTTTCCCTTATAAACCTTTCCCACCTCGGGCTGCTCGACGAGCTTGCTGATGATCCCGTAGGCCTTTTCGCTCCCCTCGGCGGAGACGGAGGCGATGACGATCGTTCCATCGTCCTCGATGTTGATTTCCGCACCGGTGTCCTTGACAATCTGGCGGATCATCTTCCCTCCGGGGCCGATGACCGTCCCGATCATATCGGTAGGAATCTTCATCGTGGTCAGCCGTGGCGCATACCGGGAAAGGTCCGATCTCGGCTGGGAGATCGTGCTGCCCATGATGGAGAGGATGTGCAGGCGTCCCTCCTTCGCCTGTTCGAGGGCGCGGGAAAAGATTTCGAAGGAGATGCCCTGAATCTTTATATCCATCTGGAAGCCCGTGATCCCCTCGGTCGTGCCGGCGACCTTGAAATCCATGTCGCCGAGATGGTCCTCGTTCCCGAGGATATCGCTGAGGATGGCGATCTTCTCCCCTTCCTTGATGAGTCCCATGGCGATGCCGGCGACGGGCCGCTTGAGGGGAACCCCGGCGTCCATGAGGGAGAGCGTGCCGGCGCAGACCGTCGCCATGGAGGATGAGCCGTTCGACTCGAGGATATCGGAGACGATCCTGACCGTGTAGGGGAATTCCGATTCGCCCGGGACCATATTTTTCAACGACCGTTCGGCCAGATTCCCGTGGCCGATCTCCCGTCGCCCGGTGAATCCGAGCCTTCCCACCTCCCCGACCGAAAAGGGAGGAAAATTATAATGGAGCATGAACCTCTTCGACGATTCAGGCAGAAGCCCGTCGATCAATTGCTCATCCATCTTGGTGCCGAGCGTGACGGTGGTGAGGCTCTGAGTTTCGCCCCGTTGGAAGAGGGCGGAGCCGTGGGTGCGCGGTAGTAGGCCGACCTCGCACGTGATGGGCCGGATCTCCCGCGTGCCGCGCCCATCGAGACGCTTCCCCTTCTCGAGAATCATTTTACGCATTTCCTCGTACTCGAGGTCATGGAGAATTTCTGAGACGAGGCCCTTATGCTCCGCGAGGAATTCAGCCGGATCCGCGGACGCAGCTCCGAGGGCCTCCTTGATTAACGGAAGAAGCGACGGCCCCTTTTCCAGGAGAGCGGCCATCGTTTTTTCCTGAATCTGGGCGTTCGCCGCGCTCCTTTCATCTTTCAGAAGGACTTTTTCCGTCACGTCGCGGACAGGGTTACGGGCGATCTCGGCCACCGGCCTCAGGAGCGCCGCCTTCAGCGGATTGTGGGAAAACTCCCGTTTCGGCCGTCCGCATTCATTGCGCAGTTCGATCTGAATGTCGCAGAGCTTCACGATATGCGCGTGCGCGAATTTCAGCGCCTCGAGCATATCATTTTCCGAAATCTCCTTCGATTCCCCTTCCACCATCACGATCGACGTCCGGGTGCCGGCGACGGTGATGTCCATATCGCTCGTTACGAGCTGGGCGAAGGTCGGGTTGATGACGAATTGGCCGTCGAGGCGCCCGACTCTCACCTCGGAGATCGGGCCGTCGAACGGGATATCGGAGATCATCAGCGCCGCGGAGGCGCCGATCGCGCCGAGGATGTCTCCGTCATTCTCCTGGTCGGAGGAAAACACCGTCAGCATCAACTGCGTTTCCTGCCTGAAGGCTTCGGGGAACATGGGCCTGATCGGCCGGTCGATCAGCCGCGAGGAGAGGACCTCCTTTTCCGAGGGCCGGCCCTCGCGTTTGAGAAAACCGCCGGGAATTTTTCCGGCGGCCGCGGTTTTTTCCCGGTACTCGACCTGGAGGGGAAAGTAATCCTTCCCCTCGACGACTTCCCGGCTGGCGACGACCGTCGCGAGCACCATCGTATCGCCGTAGCGGACCATGACTGAACCATCAGCCTGCTTTGCGAGCCGCCCGGTTTCGATGGACATGGTCCGTCCACCGATGTCAATAGATTTGTTCGTTACCATGATATACTTTCAACTGATTCATGAACCACCTGCTTTTCGCGCAGCGTGTCTTACTTTCTGAGATCCAATTCCTGGATTATCTTGCGGTACCGGTCGACATTTTTTTCCTGAAGATATTCCAGGAGCCGTCTCCGTTTTCCGACCATCTTCAGCAGTCCCCGGCGTGAATGGTTATCCTTCACATTCCGCACGAAATGACCCGAGAGCTCGTTGATGCGCGTCGTGAGGAGGGCGATCTGGACTTCCGGGGATCCGGTATCCTTCTCCCCCTTCCCGTACTTCGCCACAATCTCGCGTTTCTGTTCCTTTGTTATCGGCATTAAAACTCCTTTCCTGAGTTCGCCATCACGGAGGAAGCGAGGTACTGAAGGCACTCGTCCCGGTCCCGCCGCAATTGTTCAATGAGTAGTTTCGCGGATGAGAATCTCTTCTCGTCCCGTATGCGTTTCAAAAATTCCACTGTGATCGTCTTCCCGTAGAGATCTCCTGAAAAATCGAAGATGTTCACCTCGATCGTGCGCGTCCCTGAATCGGCAAAGGTCGGACGGACGCCGATATTGAGCATTCCGCCCGTCCGGCGACCGTCGAAAGAGACCTGGACGCAATAGACCCCCCCGGCAGGAACAAGCTGGCGGCTGTCTCCGGCCGCGATATTGGCCGTCGGAAATCCCAGCGAAGCGCCGCGCCGATCGCCGGCGATGACCATCCCCCGGAATCCGTAGGGACGGCCGAGAAGTTTTTCGGCGTGCGCTGCATCCCCCCGGAGGAGGAGTTCCCGGATCCTGGAGCTTTTGACGAGCTCCCCGCCGACGGTGACGGGGTCGACCACGGTCACGCCGAACCTGTATTCATCCCCGAGAGCGCGCAGTTCGCGGATCCCGGCTTCCCGGTCGCGGCCAAACATGTGATCATATCCGACGATGACTTCGCTCGCGCCCGTCCCCCTGATAACTGTTTTTTCGAAGAAATCGCGGGGGGTCTGCCGCGAGAACTCGTAAGTAAATTCAAGGACGAGCGCCGCATCGGCGCCGGCAGCCTCGATCAGCGCGAGCCGGTCCTCAAGAGGCGTGAGCAAGTCGACGGGCCCTTTTCCCAAAACCTCGCGCGGATGCCGGTCGAACGTGATGACGATGCTCCGCGCCGAGAGGGCCGCCGATCGCCGCATGAGCTCCCTCAGGATCGAGCGGTGGCCGAGATGCACTCCGTCGAACGTCCCGACGGTCACGACCGAGTTTGCGTTAAATCCGAGCGGACGGGATGCGGTGCCGGTGATCATCGAAAAAAATCAGGGCGTGCTGGACGGCCGTTCATCCTTGTGGATCTGCTTGATCAGCCGGTCGATCTTTTCAACCCGGTCGAGAGTCTCATCGACATAAAAGTGCACGGCCGGGGTGAATTTGAGCCGGATGTGCGATCCGATGAACGAACGGATCTCGCCTTTGTGGTTTTCGAGCATGTTCATCGTCGCTTCCCGCTTCTCCGGCGAACCCATGATGCTCACGTAGATCTTTGCGGTACGCAGGTCCGGCGAGACATGCACGTCGGTGACGGTGATGAATCCGTAGGCGGGATCCCTGTACTCGCGGGTGAAAAACATCCCCACTTCCTCTTTGATGAGGGACGCAACTCGTTCCGTTCGTAACGACATGACGTCACACCAGCTTTCTCATCGTTTCGACAATCTTGTAGGCCTCGATCGTATCCCCCACCTTGATATCGTTAAAGCCTTCGAGCCCGATGCCGCACTCGAAGCCGGCTTCCACCTCACGGACGTCGTCCTTGAACCGGCGGAGAGAGGCGATGCCCCCCTCGAAGACGACGATCCCGTCCCGGATGAGGCGCACCTTGTTTCCGCGGGCGATCTTTCCGTCCTGGACGGAACACCCGGCAACGGTTCCGATCCGCGGCACCTTGAATATTTCCCGGACCTCCACGGTGGCCGTTATCTCCTCGTTCTTCTCGGGAGTCAAAAGGCCCTCGAGCGCTTTCTTCACATCTTCGATGGCGTCGTAGATGATGTTGTAGAGCCGGATATCGATCGATTCCTGTTCGGCAAGGCGCCGTGCGTTCAGGTTCGGACGCACATGAAATCCGATGATGATGGCATCGGATGCGGCGGCGAGGAGGACATCGGACTCGGATATCCCGCCGACGGCATGATGGATAACGTGGACACGGACTTCTTCGTGCGTGATCTTCATGAGCGAATCGGACAGAGCGCCGACCGAGCCGTCCACGTCGCCCTTCACGATCACCTTGAGCTCCTTGATCTGGCCTTCCTGAATTTTCTTTGAAATATCGTCGAGCGTGACGCTCCGGATGAGCCGGAAATCCTGTTCGCGTTTCATCTGCTGGCGCCGGAGGCTGATATCGCGCGCCTCCCGCTCGCTTTCGACCACGGCGAACCCGTCCCCGGCCTGCGGCACGCCGTCGAATCCGAGGATCTGAACCGGCATCGAAGGTCCGACTGATTCAAGGCGACGTCCCCGCTCGTCGAGCATCGCCCTCACCTTCCCGCTCTGGATCCCGGCAATGAAGGAATCGCCGACCATCATCCTCCCCCTCTGGACGAGGACCGTCGCGACGGTTCCCTTCCCCTTGTCCACCTGCGCTTCCACGACGGCGCCCCGGGCGAAGCCATCGGGGCTCGCCTTCAGATCCAGAACCTCCGCCTCGAGGAGAATTTTTTCGAGCAGGAGGCCGACGTTTTTTCCGGTGCGAGCCGAGAGCTCGACGCTCTGGTATTTTCCCCCCCACTCTTCGACGAGCACGTTTTTCTCCGAAAGCTGCTGGCGGATCCGGTCGGCGTTCGCCTCGGGCTTATCGGTCTTGTTGATCGCAATGACGATCGGAACGTTGGCGGCCTGGGCGTGGCTTATGGCCTCGACGGTCTGCGGCATCACGTTATCGTCCGCCGCGACCACAAGGACCACGATGTCGGTGAGCTGCGCCCCGCGGGCGCGCATGGCCGTGAACGCCTCATGGCCCGGAGTATCAAGAAAGGTGATGTTCTTCCCGTTGTCGAGGGTCACCATGTAGGCGCCGATATGCTGGGTTATACCCCCGGCCTCGCCGGCGACGACATTGCTGCGCCGGATGTAGTCAAGGAGAGACGTCTTGCCGTGGTCGACGTGTCCCATGATGGTGACGACCGGGGGACGCATCGCGAGCGCGGCCTCGTCAGCCGGCTCCTCCTCCGCGAGCTCCTCGTCGAGCTCAGAGAAGAAGCGGACCTCGAGCCCGAATTCGTCGGCCACAAGGGTGATCGTGTCCTTGTCGAGCCGCTGGTTGATCGACACCATCAGCCCCAGTTCGATGCACTTCTTGATGACATCGGCAACATTGACGCCCATGAGGTTGGCCAATTCGTGCACGGAGACGAATTCCGTCACGCGAAGGATGGATTTCTCCCTTTCCATCTCTTCGAGGTGGCGCTGTTCCTCCATGAGGCGCTTTTCCTTCCGTTTCTTCTTGAAATTGGCGCGCTGGACGACTGCCCCCCCTTCATCCATCTCCGCCAGAGTGCGCTTGATCGCCTCTTCGACTTCCACCTTATCGACCTCCCGGTACTTGAGCTTCTTCTTCTTTTTCGATTTTCGCTGTAGCTCGTCGGTCTCCTCGACCACCGGCACCGAGGGAACCTCGGTGCGGATTCTCTTTTTCTTCTTCTTTTTCTTCTTCTGTTCGTCCTCCTTCGCCGCGGCGCCTTCCGCCGGCTCGGTGAGACCCTCGTGAACAGCGTTTGAACGGTTGACCTCCTCCAGGTCGATCTTCCCCTTGATCTTCAGCCCCATCTTGGGAGTGCGGCGGGCGAGGATTTCCGGCTTCTGCTCGGTCTTTGCGCTCGCTTCAACTTCCGCCTCAACAACCTCGGGCTCGCCGATCTCGCCGACGGAGGGAACATTTTCAGCCGCGGGAGCTACGGGCTGAGGAATCTCCTCGGCCCGCTTCACCTCCGTCTCAACGACGGCCGGCGGAGGATGCGGTAGCGGCGGCGCCCCCTCTGCCATCTCCTCGGGCTTCTCCTTCTTCACGACCTTGGCTTTCGACGTCTCGGCGACCGCGGCTGCCTTCGATTCCACCTTCTTCCGGGTTTCGCGCATGGTCTGGATCTTGCGCTGGTGCTTTTCAGCGACCTCCTTGTCCTTCTTGAAATGGGAAAGGATATCGTGCATCATCGCGTCATCCACCACGGACATGTGGCTCTTGACCTCGTGTCCCTTCTTTTTTAGATAGTCCATCAGAGTCTCGTGGGAGATGTTGATCTCCTTCGCGATCTGATAGATCTTTTTCCTGGACTGTGTCTTTTCGGTCATGGCGCCGGTTCGGTCTCCTCCGGTTCTTTATCCTGCGGGGCTTCTGCAACGTTGCCATCGACTTCTGCCGGCGGCGGCGCCGGGGCAGGCGTATTTCCCTTCTCGGCCGCCGGGACTGCTGGCACTTCTTCCTCCTCAACTTCCGCTTCCTCGATCTCCCGTTTCATCATCTCCTTGATCGACTTGATCTTCTCCTCGTCAAGGCCTTCGATCGCAAGGAGATCGTCCATGTGAGCATCGATCACCGCCCGGGCCGTTTCGTACCCCTCATCCATCAATCGTTCGTAGAGAGGCTCGCCGAGCTCTTCGCGGAATTCCTCGAGGTCCATGTCATACTCTTCCTCGGCTCCTTCCTTCACGATATTGATCTCGTAGCCGGTCAGCTTTGAGGCGAGGCGGATGTTCTGCCCGTTCCGGCCGATCGCGAGCGAAACCTGATCCTTGTCGACCAGGGCGGTCGCCGTCTTGGTGGCCTCATCCAGCTGCAGGCTCTTGAGCTTGGCCGGCGAGAGGGCACGCTGGATGAAAACGGTGCTGTTGTCGGAAAAGTTGATGACGTCGATGTTCTCGTTATTGAGCTCGCGGACGATGGCGTGTATCCTCACGCCCTTCATCCCGACGCACGCTCCGACGGCATCGATCCGGTCATCATGCGACTCCACGGCGACCTTCGATCGTTCGCCCGCCTCGCGGGCCACGGCCTTGATCTCGATGACGCCGTCATAAATCTCCGGAATCTCGATCTCGAATAGTTTTGACAAGAATTTGGGATCCGAACGGGAGATGATCACCATGGGCGATGAGGCGTTCTTGCGCACTTCTTTCAGAAGGGCTCTGATCGTATCCCCTTTGCGGTATCGTTCGCGGGCGATTTGCTCGTTTTTCGGGAGAATGAGCTCGTTCCGGTTGTGGTTGATGAGGATCTCCCCTTTCCGGATCTGATAAATCTCCCCGACGATGATCTCCCCGACGGAGTTGCTGTACTCGTTGTAGATGATCTCCTTTTCGACCTCTTTGATCCGCTGGTTGAGATTCTGCTTGGCGCTCACAACAAGACGCCTGCCGAAACTCTGGAGGTCGACCACTTCAACGAAATCATCCCCGATGGCAAGCGGCTCGTCCGTTTTCTTGCGGACCGTTTCGAGGTCGATCTGTGTGCTGGGATCGGTGACCTGTTCGACGATCTGCTTTTCCAGGTAAATCTCAATGTCTCCCTTATCCATGTTCACCACGACATCGAAACGGGACTCCATGCCGTATTTCTTCCTCACCATCATCGAGAACACATCCTCGATGATGCCGGCGAGCATATCCTTATCAATTCTCTTTTCCCGGACCATCTGGGAGAAGGATTCAACAATCTCGTAATTCATCCTAACCTCTCAAAAATTAGATATTTCACCAGGCGGCCTTGACCCGAGCCTCAAGCACCTGGTCCACGGGGATTTTTTTAAGTTCTCCCTTCTCCGTGCGGAGAGACAGCTCCGAGGGAGTCGCCTCGATCAGGGTCCCCTGTATTTTTCCCTCGATCCCATCGTCCCGGTAGGATATGATCATCGCCCTCCCGACGTTCCGGGGATACTGTCGCGCAAACTTCAGGGGCCGCTCGACGCCGGGGGAGGAGACCACAAGATGGTACCGGTGAGCGAAGAGACTCGCCCTGTCGAGCGTCGGGGAGATCTCGTTGCTCAAATCGGCGCATTCCCCCGTCGTAATCCCGCGGTCCGTGTCGACGAAAATCTCGACAACTTTTCCGTTCTGTGTGCCCCGGATATTGATTTCCACGACGAATGCGCCCCTGGATTCGACAATCGGGGAAACGATATTCTGGATTTGATCGACGCTTGCCATATGGTACCCGGGATAAAAGCCGGATTCTGAAACGAAAAAAGTCCCATCGAGGGTGGGACTTTAAATCGGGGCACTGGCAATATAAAAAGAGTTTGGGTGAATTGCAAATCGGGCTACGGGTCGCTCTCGAGGAGAACTATGTCCTTCCCTTCAAATTCGCCCACAATTCGCCTGAAATTGTCCCCCGCGCGGATGGCAGTACCCGTTTTTCTGTCGACCCAGACATGAATTGCCACGTTTTCGGCCTTGATGCTCCCTGAGGACGACTCGATGAATCCTTCAAAGGCGAAGCTGGTGTTCCTGATATATGAAATGCGCGTATGCACTGTCAGCACTTCGTCAAAGCGGGCCGGCTGGCGGTAATCGATTTCGTTGCGGGCGAGCAAGACGTACGAGTCCCGCCCGGCTATCGAATCGACATCGAGCAGCTTGATATTCTTCAAATACTCAATGCGTCCCACCTCAAAGTACAGGAGATAGGTAGCGTTATGGACGATCCCCTGCCAGTCCACTTCATAATTGCGAACCCTGATTTGGGAAGAGAATTTGAACTTGGACCGGTCCACCTGGCTCAGCTGAAGAGGGTTTTGAACGTTTTTGCCGCTTCTTTGACGTCCGCCATGGAAACGTCCAGGTGCATGACCGCGCGGATCGAGGTATTCCGTTCAGGAGTCAGCAGTATTCCCCTTGATTTCAGCAGGTTGAGTACTTCCTCCTGAGATTTTCCTGACCGTGTGATGTCCGCAAAGACCATGTTCGTCTGAACCTCCTCCGGATTGATCCCCATATCGTTCAGCGTCCGGAGTTCGTTGGCGAAGTATTTTGCCTTCTCATGGTCCTCCCTCAATCTCTCAATGTTATGATCGAGGGCGTAATGAGCGGCGGCCGCAAGCAAGCCCGCCTGGCGCATTCCCCCGCCAAAAATCTTTCTGAACTTCCTCGCCCGGGCGATGAACTCTGAATCCCCGATGACAATGGATCCAACCGGAGCACCGAGCCCCTTTGAGAAGCACACCGAAAGGGAATCGAAATTCCGGGCATAGTCCGTCAGCGCAACACCGGAGGCGATCGAGGCATTCCAGATCCGGGCTCCGTCGAGATGCATCTTGATCCCCCCCGAAAGGGCCAGCTGACGGGTCTCCCTGATTCTTTCCAGGGGGTACACGGAGCCGGCGGAAAGACCGTGTGTATTTTCGATGCAGATCAGGGTCGTCCGGGGCATGTAATAGGCTTTCGGCCGTATGGCATTCTTGAGTGCATCAAGCGGCATTACTCCACGCACCCCTCTTACAGGGTTCATCTGCACTCCGGAGAGAAGAGAGGGAGCAGCCGTCTCGTAGACGAATATGTGAGATTCCTGCTCCACGATGATCTCGTTCCCCGGCTCCGTATGCGCTTTTATGCATATTTCGTTACCCATGGTTCCGCTCGGGACGAAGAGGGCCGACTCCTTACCAAACAGGTCAGCAACCCTCTCCTGGAGGGAGTTGACTGTCGGGTCCTCGCCGAAAACGTCGTCCCCCACCTCCGCGCTGAGGATAGCCCGCATCATGGCCGCCGAAGGCTTCGTGACAGTGTCGCTTCGCAGATCGATGAACTTCATATCGGATAGCTTAATGTCCTGAGTTTTCAATATATTACTCGTTAATGCATAAATCAAAATCACGTCCGCATGCGGCGAAAAACGCTCATCCCGACCGCGGAAGCAAGGAGGAATGATGCGATCACCCCGCAGAGTTCTCCAAGCCAGTCGCCATGAAGGGTATAATATGTCAGGTCGTGCCTCGGCTCCACCCCGGCGATCAGCGAGGCTTGCGTGAACATTTTGGTTTCATCCCTGATAATCCCGAGCGGATCCACCACGCAGGATATGCCGCCGTTTGCGCACTGGACCATCCACCGGCGGTTCTCAACCGCACGAAGAACGGAAAACTGTTTGTGCTGATACGCTCCCGAGGTGTTTCCCCACCAGCTGTCGTTTGTTATGACGGTAAGAAACTCCGCTCCCTTCCGAACGAACGAGGCCACCAGCTCAGGATAAACCGACTCATAACAGATCATCGTGGAAAACCTTACCTGCAAACCTTTTCCGGTTGTGAAATGAAGCAACGCGGTATCGGTACCGGGCGCCCACCCCCCCAGACCGAAGTTCCACCTCGCCGCATTCAGAAAGCTGAACTCTTCTGCAAAGGGCACCCTCTCCGCAAACGGGACGAGGACAATTTTGGCATACTTTTGAATTTGCGGGGAATTCGGGCGGAGAAGCATCGAACTATTAAAAGTGTCGTATCGGTCCCCGTTAGGGGCCTTCTTGCTGCTTTCCGGATATTTCCCGGTGTAATAAACCAGGTCGGGAATCCCGGTGAGCAGATTTATGGAGAGTGAGTCGACCTGCCTCCTTATTCTTTCAAAAACTCCCGCGTTCGAGGGATGGAGCACATAACCTGGGACGGCCGTTTCCGGCCAGAGGATAAGATCCGTCCCGCCGAGCCGGTCAGTGATCTGCTGGATCTCGGAAAGCTGCCGCTCGGCATTACCCTGCCACTTTTCAAAAGGATCGATATTGGGCTGGACGACCCCGACGCGGACCGTCGTCGTCGAGGGGGGAATTTTCTCCGCAATCACCGATTCCCCATACCATTTCGGGAGGATGTACAGTGCGGCGATAAGACCGAGCAGAAGAACGCTCTTTGCCGAAAGAGGCTTCCAGCCACGGTGTGCGATCTGATGAATCCAGAAATAGACAAGCACATTCAGACAAAGGATCAGGAATGAGAGTCCGGATGCGCCGGTACATGAGATAAACTGTATGAGCGAAAGGTCATAAGTCTGCGTATTTCCCAGTGAAATCCAGGGAAAGCTCAGCTGAGTTCTCGAATGGACGTATTCAAAAGTCACCCAAAAAAAAGGGAATGCGACCAGGGAGCGGTTCATCCCGAAGTGGCGGCGAAAGTAGATCCAGGCGGCAATCGGAATCAGGAAGAAGAAGGGATGAGCGAGAATGAGAAGCGACCCGGCCGCCATCAGGTATAAGTCTTTCCCATGCGTGAATCCGCCGGTCCAGTAGAGGGTAATGAGATTAAAAACGAGAAAGCACACATAGGAATAGCGCAAACCGCTGCGGAAATTTTCTTCCCTCAGTGCAAAAAACAGGGGAACAAAAGCGACCATGGCCAACGCCCCACTTGAAAACGGGGGGAACGAGAGACCGAGGAGGATGCCGGCGAGGATTGCGAAAAGGCTACGGTATCGTGGCATCGTCGATCCGCAGGATGGGAAATTGCGCCGAGACTTTCACCCATGCGCCGATAAGGAGAAGGGCACACGCAATTCCGAAAAATGCTCCCGCTGCTACATCCAGCGGGTAATGCACCCCAACGACAATTCTCGAAAAGCCCATGAGGGAGGCGTAGAGAAGATAGGCCCATGCCCAGCGCCGGTAGTAGTATCCCAGAAACGTGGCAAGGGCGAAATTATTGACGGCATGGGACGACGGAAACGAATAACCGCTCCCGCACGGGACGAGGAGCCTCAGCTGCTCAATGAACGTCCCGTTCTCGTGGCAGGGGCGCGGACGGTGGAAGAAGGGCTTGACGATTGCGCTCGTCATCTGGTCCGTCATCGTGATGAGGGGGATAAGAAGCAGGGCAAGAACCCTCCCCCTCCTCCCCCCCTTCCAGAAAAGAAGGATCCACAAAAAACCCGCCAGGGAGAGACCGGCCCAGTGCTTATTCCAATCAGTGAGCGGTGGCATGACGAGATCGAAAAAGGGGTTGGCCCACGTCTGATTGATCAGGATGAAGAGGTCCCTGTCGATTTTTTGTGCAATTTCAATCATGCGACCTGAGAATTTTTCGCAGGATGACGGACGTCAGGGCCAGCGAGACGATGATCGTCACCGCCACTCCGTACGTTTTCAGATACTCCCCCGCCTTCTGCCACTGGGCGCCGAGGGTATAACCCCCGTAGACCAGAATCCCGTACCAGGCCAGCGATCCCAGCGACGAGAGAATCGACGTGGTCCTGAAATCGGTCCGTGAAACTCCGGCGAAGAATGAGATGACGGCCCTCGTCCCGGGGAGGAACCGGTTACCAAGGATGAGCCAGAACCCGTACCTGGCGAACCATTTTTCAAATTTATGAAGGGCATCCAGGTTGACCCAGGAGATTTTCCCCCTCTCGAGGATCCTCTGGCCGAACCACCGGCCTACCCCGTACATCGTCATGAATCCCAGCGTGCTTCCCGCCGTTCCCGCAGCCAGAGGAGCGATGAAGCTCACCTGCTCCATGCCTGCAAGGGCACCTCCCAGAAGGACGATGGCATCGCTCGGCGCGGGAGGAAAGATATTTTCCAAAAAGGCGATGAGGAAAATCGTTATGGAGATCCAGAGGGGATCGAACGTCGAGATGCGCTCGAGGATTTCGCCCAACGGACTCAGCCGTAGGTGAACGCGATTGCGCGAATGGAGGCGACGGCATAGGCCGCGGCCCCCTCTCCCATGCCGATGAAGCCGAGCTCTTCGTTGGTTGTGGCTTTGACGGAAACCTGGTTCAATTGCAGGCCGAGGGACGATGAGATGTTTTCTCTCATCCGCTTCGTGTAGGCGGCAAGCTTTGGCTGCTGGAGAAGGATTGTCGAGTCCACGTTGATGATCTCAAAATTATTGGACCGGATCAATCCGCCGACGTGCTTCAGAAGAACGAGGCTGGAGATATCTTTGAATCGCGGATCGGTATCGGGAAAGTGTTTGCCGATGTCTCCGACGGCGGCGGCCCCCAGAAGCGCATCCGCGAGTGCGTGACAGAGTACATCCGCATCCGAGTGCCCCAGCAGACCCTTGACAAACGGTATTTCGACCCCTCCCAGGACGAGCTTTCGGTTAGTGACCATCCGGTGGACGTCATACCCGAAACCGAAACGAATGTCCATTTACGGAAAAATTAGCGTATTTCGAACAGGTGATATCGCTCGTCCGGCTCCTTCCAGGAGATGCTCACATTGCGAACGGAAGAGGACCGCGGGCCGACTTTGACCCGGCCGATGAGTTCCTCGATGATGGACCGCTCTCCCACCGCATTGATTTCGACGCTCCCATCATACCGGTTCGCCACAAAACCCCTCAGACCAAGCTTGGTGGCATGACCGAACACAAAGTATCGAAACCCAACCCCCTGCACCAGACCGGAAACAATAATCTGAGCCCCAACTTCCATGATAGCTTCAACTGCCCTGAGAAAATACGATGAAAAGCGTTGAAAGTCAAACAGTGCTCCCGTCGCCGTTTCCCGGAGGCATATCATTGAAACCGGTGACCCTGCAGAGAGAATTTGAGGGGGAGCGCTCAGACCTGGTTTTTCCGGAGAGGGTATTCGATCTCCCGTCGCGGGGCGCGGAGTATCTTCATCCCTGCTTCAAGATATCCCCAGGCTCATGGTCTTAGCCCGGAAGACGCTTTCACTCCAGCCGCTACTACAAAGGATCCGCTCGAAATGACAATGGCAATGCATTATCAGGCAAGGAGTTGAAAAGAAACTCAAAAGTATCGGTCCATGATATCTCCATGTAGTCAGAGCGCGCAAGACCGCCGCCGGGAAATCGCTTGTCGATGACATGTAGGAATCTCACGGGATGAATTTTTTTTAATCTGTCGCCCGCTTGCGGTTAACGAATAATATTGGTTACATTCATGAGGATTCATGCTGATGGCGCATGACGATGGGAGGAAAGGCACCCAGCTTAAAGGGAGAATCAATTATGAAGCAAGACACCGCCACGCCGAAAACCGCCCGCATCACCTATCTGCTCCGATCCCGCGCTAATCTGAACCACCTCATTTACTCTATGGAACACGACCGAAGCCTGGGAGCAAGCGAATCAAAAATCGGTTCTCTCAGAAGAATTCTTAACGGAATAGAAAAGCAGATCGGACATCTCCCGCGGCCCAGCCCGCGACCGCGTGTGTAAGGAAACCGGTATCCGAAGCTGAATATTTTTAGCAAGTCCCGCCCTCCTCCTGCCAGTTTTCGCCGCCGCCTTGTCTCGCAAAACGAGCAGTTCGCCCGCAACAACCTGAAAGATCCGGGGCCAGTTTAAGGGTTCGCCATTCCGACCGAGTACCGAAGCCCCGGGATCTCTTCGGAAAACTCCGAGAGAATCAATCCACCCACAATCGTAACAGCCCCGGCGATCCCCGCGGGCCCAAGCATCTCGCCGCGCACAAAATAGCCGAAAAACGCCGCAACGACCGGTTCGAGCGTGAAGATAACGGCAGCCCGGGTCGGCGTCGTATCTCCCTGAAACCTGTTTTGCACCCACATGGCGATGATAGTCGCAAAGATGGTTAGATAGAGGAATGAGATGATATCGGGAGCAGCGACCCCGATTTTCACATCCTCCGAGGGGAGGGCAACGAGCATTCCCACAACCCCGCACAGCACGAACTGCACGAAGGTCAGCTGAAGCTTATCCGGCTCGGACGACGCCGAATCGAGAAAAACGATGTAGAGAGCGAACAGAAGGGCGCAGCCAAGCGTCAGCATATCGCCGGTGCTCAGTCCTGATTCACCCGGCGAGGTAAGGAGATAGAGGCCTGCCGCACCGCAGGCGACCCCGACCAGATTGCCGATCCTCAACGGCCGGCGGGAAAGCCTGAGGGCTCCCTGCAGGGCATAGTGAACGATGGGGGTAAGAACGACGAGCATCCCCGTGAAGAACGCCGATTTGGACGAAGTCGTCGAGAGCAGTCCGACAGTCTGCAGCACAAATCCTGCGTAGAGGAGGACTCCGAGAATCGAACCCTTGAGCCAGGTTGAACGGGGGATGCTGAGAAATCTTTTGAATGAAAAGGCGGGAAGGATCAGCGCGGCGACCAGGAACCGGAGCGCGCTATAAAACAGTGGTGATTCGTGGGCAAGGAGAGATTTTGTAACCACGAATGTGCTCCCCCAGACGACGGTGATAGCCAGGAGGAACGCCTCCGCTCGGCGCTGTGCGGACAATCCTAGGCGATTTCCTGCCACACTTCGCCGGTCTCATACTGGCGGAAGAGCTGGCCCCAGTGAGTCTGTTCCCTCCACCTCTCGAAAGTCTTCCTGTCCTTCAGCGGCCAGCGGTAATAATCGTGGTACGCCTCGGAACCGAAGATAAACGCGTGCACCATCGGGGTGTGGAAGAACAGCTTTTGCATGCCCCGCAGAGGACCGAACCAGGCGAGGTTCCCGAATAGACTCACGCCGTTGTTCCCGACCGTGAAACCCCAGGACTCCCGTGACACATCGGCGCCCACGATCTCGATGTCCCGGACGTCGCCCGTTCCCAGGCGATCCCTGTGGGCAAGGCTGATGTACTCGATCGAGAGCGGGTCGAATCCCATCATCTTCGCCGCGACGGCATCGATGGCCACCTGATCGGCGCTCGCCAGGATATAGTCTTTCACGACCGGAAACATGGTCCGCGGACCCGGGCCGTTTCCCGCCGTGGTCCCGTCCATGACGGCAAAGATGCCGGGGTGAATCTCGCGCTGAATCGCAAGCAGGTCGACGAGCGTCTTATGTATCCAGGAGTGCGTGTAATGGCGCTTCGTATTGAGGAGGCCGCCGAAGGCATTCTTCATCGCCCCTGTGGTCGTCGTATAGATATGGCACTTGACGGTGGGAAGGTGAACGATATTCTTCCCCTGGAAATAATCGGGGATGGAAATCCCCTCCGGATAGATCTTGTCTAGGACATGCATCGGGGCGCGGGGCCGGTAATCGACCCACCGGATATCCGACTCCCGGAAATTATAGAGCACGGGAACCCCGTAACGCCGGAATATGGGGACATAGTTGTTGAGATCCTCCCCTTTGAAGGCGTTCGTGACGACGGTCTTATTCTGGACGCAGACGAGATCATCGAACCCGGCGTTCCGGAGGGCGAGGATGGTGCCTTCCATCTGCCAGGGGGTCGTGTTCGCAGCCGGGAAGGGGAAATGCCACGAGATATTATCCTTCAGAATCGTCGTCGCCCCTTTCCGGAGCTCCGATTCACACCCGGCCAGAGACATGAGCCTCTGGATATCATCGAGCACGGAGTCGGGCTGAGTCTTAAGGACGGCTACTTTCG
The DNA here is from genome assembly GCA_964410105.1 of uncultured Chlorobiaceae bacterium. Lineage (GTDB taxonomy): Bacteria > Bacteroidota > Ignavibacteria > UBA10030 > SZUA-254 > CAYPFY01. The sequence continues at coordinate 32,678 of CAYPFY010000001.1, read as the reverse complement.
ATTTCACGCTTCCTACTTCCTATAGATGATAAACGATGTTGCGCCGATCCACGCCATGATGTTGATGATGAGCGGCCAATCGGTCATTGCTATCCGCGTCGGGCTGCCGCCTTCATCTCTTTTGTGGATAAGATATAGGTAGCGAAAAATCCCATAAAGAACAAACGGGACTGTGTAGATGAGGTCATGGGTGTTGAACTTCCTCACGGTCTCCTCGCTGATCGTATAGAGAGCGTACGACATGACCGTCGAGGCCGTCACGATCCCGATCATCTGATCGAGAAAGTACGGGCTGTAATGCTGGAGCACGGTCCGGTGAGTATTCGCCTGGACTTCAAGGACTGTGATCTCGTGGCGCCTTTTGCTGAACCCGAGAAAAAGAGACAGAAGGACGGTGCAGATGATGAGCCACTCTGAGGTGGGGACGGAGATAAGCACGGCTCCCGCCAGAACCCTCAGGACAAAGCCCGCGGCGATCGTCATGACGTCCAGGATGACGACATCCTTGAGCCTGAGGGAATAGAGGACATTGAGAACCACGTAGCAGGTGAGGATTCCGCCGAACTCGGTCCTCAGGGAGAATGCTCCCGCGAGCCCCAGCGCGGCGAGCAATCCCGATGCGGCGAGCGCCGTTCGGGGGGAAAGCTTCCCGGCCGGGAGCGGCCTCAGCGACTTCGTCGGGTGGAGTTTATCCCTCTCGAGGTCGATGACGTCATTCAGGAGGTAGACGCTGCTCGCGGCGATGGAAAAGAAGAAAAATCCCGCCACGGTCAGAAGGATATCGGGGGTGTGAAAGAGGTGGCCGGAAAAAACGAGCGCTGCGAAGAGAAAAAAATTCTTGATCCACTGCTGAGGCCTCATCGAGGCCAGGATGTGCCTGATGGTGTCCAATGCCTAGAAAACCGCCGGTTCCTCATACACGCCGAACACCTCTGCGAGGGCATTGCACATTTCGCCGAGGGTAGCGTATGCGCGCGTGCAGTCGATAAGGCGGGGCATGAGATTGGAGCCGTCTTCGGCGGCGCGGCGAAGCGCATCGAGCGCTTCGTTCGACTTCATCTGGTCCCGGGACGAGCGAACCTCCGCAGTGCGTTTTTTCTGAGTCCTTTCCACCTCGGGGGAAATGAGCAGGATGGGGATCTCTATCCGCTCCTCCTCCTCGACGTAATCGTTCACCCCGACGATGATCTTCTCCTTGCGGTCCAGTTCCTGCTGGTAGCGGTAGGCGGCCTCGGCGATTTCCCGCTGGAAGAAGCCGGCTTCTATGGCAGGGATGACCCCTCCGAGGGCGTCGATCTTTGCGAAGTAGGCTTCGGCCTCCTTCTCCATCGAATCGGTGAGAGATTCCAGGAAAAAACTTCCGGCCAGCGGATCGATCGTGTTCGTCACGCCGATTTCATGCGCGATTATCTGCTGTGTCCGCAGGGCGATTTTCACAGCACGTTCCGAGGGAAGGGCAAGAGTTTCGTCCATCGAATTCGTGTGGAGGGATTGAGTCCCGCCCAGAACCCCGGCAAGTGCCTGGAAGGCGGTGCGGATGATATTGTTTTCCGGCTGCTGAGCGGTCAGAGTACAACCCGCCGTCTGCGTGTGGAATCGAAGCATCCAGGATCGCGGATTCTTCGCCCCGTATTTGTCCCGCACCCTTCGGGCATAGATCCGGCGGGCGGCCCGGAATTTTGCGATCTCTTCGAAAAAGTCGAGATGCGAGTTGAAGAAAAATGAGAGCCGGGGTGCGAAATCGTCGATGTTCAGACCCTTGCCTACCCCCGCCTCGATATAGGCGAAACCGTCCGCGAGGGTGAAAGCCAGCTCCTGAACGGCCGTCGAGCCCGCTTCGCGAATGTGGTAGCCGCTCACCGATATCGGATTCCACTGAGGCATCTCCCGTGTACAATATTCGAACATATCGGTGATGATCCTCATCGATGGATGGGGGGGATAGATCCATTCCTTCTGCGCGATGTATTCTTTGAGAATATCGGCCTGGATCGTCCCCCGGAGCTGCTCGGGCTTCGCGCCCTGGTTCTGGGCCACGACGATATAGAGCGCCATGAGCATAGCGGCAGGGGCGTTGATCGTCATCGAGGTGGAAATATCGGACAGTCTTATCCCTTTGAAAAGGACCTCCATATCGGCGAGAGAGCTCACCGAGACGCCGCAGATACCCACCTCCCCCTCGGAGAGGGGGTCATCCGCATCCCGCCCCATGAGGGTGGGAAGGTCGAACGCCACGGAGAGCCCTGTCTGCCCGTGGCTGAGAAGATAGTGGTACCGCTCATTCGTATCCTCCGGAGTCCCGAACCCCGCAAACTGCCGCATCGTCCAGAGTTTTCCGCGGTACATCGTATGGTGAATCCCTCGGGTGTAGGGAAACTCCCCCGGAAAACCGATGTCGGCAAGGTAATTGATGTGGGCGATGTCGTCCGGGGTGTAGAGGATTTCGATCGGCTTCCCGGAGACCGTCGTAAATTTCAAGGGAAGGGTTTTCGAAAGTTTTTCGGCCCATTTTGACTTGGCCGAGCGGATCTCAGAAGAGTTCATACCCCACTAATTTTTCTTTAAGATACAAAATCCGGCGCCTTTTTCAAATCATCTGTTTCAAAATGGAGCCATCAAGAGTGCAGGATTGTCGCCTTTTTGGCACAGATACACCGGGGGAGCAAGGCCCGAAAGCCCTTCTGCTTCCGCTTGGTATGGATTCTTGATCTGGCACTTTTTTTGCGCTGGTACGGATGAAAGGCACACAGTTTTATGAAAAGAAAGCTCTCCATCATCATCCTTCTCTTCACGGCGATCACTCTCCGTGCGGAAACCCGCGACCGGATGCTCGCCCTTTTACGCGGCTCGTGGGAGTTTCGTACCTTCGATGAACGGTCAATCCTTGAGTTCGTTTCAGACCGGGAGGTTTTGGTGGACAATAACCCGTCAACGTATATGGCCTCGGGGGAAAATATAGCCATCGGGAGAGAAAGCGATACCCTCTTCGCGCGGATCGCCAACAACCGCCTGGTCGTCACCTATCCGGATGGCGAGCTCATTTACACTCAATCAGGCCCGGGCCCCAATGAAAGAGTTTTGGAGGGAGACTTTCTTGTGGGCGGGGAAACGGGCCCTCGTGCCACGCTGACCTTCGACGGCGACCGCCGGTTCAGCCTGGCATCCGATGATTCTCAGGAAACTGCCGGACTCTACAGGATCGACGGAGATAACGTCACCCTCGTGTTTGACGACGGAAGCACCGACGGGGCATGGCTGCGGCGGATGGCAGATAATGCGATCGAGGGGCTGGTTTATCACGAGCGTCTGTACGAGCGGCCGATCCTCAGCAAGGACCAGCCGGCTTGGCAGGAACCCTCCCCCGTTACCGCAAGCCCCGCGCCTATCCTCCTCCCCGCGCAGCCCGTCTGCCCGCCCGCGGCCCCGGTTACTGTAATCCCCGCACCCCTCGGGGGGACGAATCCACCAGCTCCGGAAAAACCGGAAGGGCGGCGGAAGTTCGGGGACGAGAGATCAACGTCGGCTCCCGCGGTTGAGGGACAGCGGGTAGAGAGGCGGAGCCTGGGCGCTCGCCGATGAGTTTCTAGCGGAGCCCTGACGGCAACCGCGGCGAGGAGATAAGAAGCTTGAACTCTTCCCATCTCTTTCCGGGCCGGTCGGGAGTCCCCCCCCGGCGGACGATGTAATTCCTCACGAGGTCCTGGCCGAGATTGTAATTGATCACGTAACTTCTGTAGGAATCGAAAAACCGGGTCCTCTGTTCAGCCCGTTCCGGCGACATGAGGGCATAGGTGACGAGCCACTCGGCCGCCTGCGACCTGGATATCGTTCCATTCAGATATTTCCTGGCCGATTCATTTCCTGCGTAGGCCAGCTTCCCAAACAGATCGTGTATCCTGTAATAAAGATCCGCCTTAGAAGCGTTCATCCCTGCTGCAGGGAAGAGGACCTCCGATTCGAACGCGATTCTGTCCTTTCCCGGGAAAGCAACCTCGATGCCGTAATTGGCCGTGCCTTCGGCGATCAGCGACTGGGGGCTGAACAGGGCATAAACGGAGAACTCCACCCACCCTCTCTTCCTGTACATGTGGGACTCTAAGAGAGAGTTGTAAACATGGTGGCCGGGATAGCCTTCGTGGGCGGCGAGATCGACGGCTCTGTCGATATAAATGGGAAGATCCGTATTGACCTGGATCAGGCTGAAATTGTTTCCCTTGTACCAGTTGTATCCGCTCCACGATTTGTTGGTGACATACTCGACGATAAAATTCTCGTTCGGAGCCAGCTCGATATGCTTCTTCGTCCGCTCGCGGCACTCCGAAATTGCAGTCTGGAAAACGGCGTCCAGCTTTTCCTTCGGAATGATGAAGTCCCGTTTAAAACTCTCGAAGCGGGTGCTCACCGTTTCACCCGCCCTTCCGGGCGGAAGGAGCGCGCTCAGTTCGTTCAGAACCGATTTGAAATGATCCTCCGGAAAGCTCGGTGGCTCGGCGTCATAGAGCGCCGCCGCCTCCTCGTCGAACGTCTTTTTTTCCCCCCCGAGTTGCCGGACACGGGCGGCAAGGGACTCCAGTTGCTTGAGAAGGTAGCGGTGACGCAGAAGCTCGAGTTCGGGGAGACGGTCAGTGCCGACGGACCTGAGTTCCCGGATGAGGCCGTTTGCCGATTCGGCGATGGCCGGCAGGGACATCTTCGGCTCGTTCTTGAACTCCGGCGGGCCGTAATACGCATCGACATAGTCCGCGTCGTGGTTTCCGACGGCGAGGACCAGCTTCACGTATGATTCGGCAATGTGGTCAGGGCCCGTCATACCCGGGAACGCCCCGCCGTGCGTCTTTCCTGATCAGCCGGAATCACGCGGGGGGTTTTTTGTCGTACTCCAGGACAAATTTCCGGATGTCATCGATGTGCTGGAGTATGAGTTTAGCCTTCGCGACGCCGAACGAGAAGGGAAACCGCGACCCGGGGTTCAGAAGCAGGATCTTATTCCCCTTATACTCGTCTATGATCGGCCCGTCCTGTTTTTGCTCTTCCATAAAACTCTCCTTTATTCGCCCTTCCATTCTACCACACGCCCGGTCGTCCAGGGAGCCCCGGCGGCCTCCATGGCCTGTTCCAGCTTGACGAGGTCTCCCGTAACAAGGGCATGCAGTTTCTCCAGCACCCGGGAGAACTCATCCCCCGCGATCTTATAGGCCGCACGGTGAGTTTCAGTGGGAAGGGAGGTCGACAGTCTCTCATCGTCCTCGATACTGGATACGCGGTCATTGATCGACGGGGAAGAAATCTCGTTTCGCGAGCGGAGCGTTGCGTCTCCTGAAAGAGTTCTCAGGATTTCGTTGGTCTTCAATTCTATCGTTCTCGCGTCAGTCATCAGCCCTTCCACGGGCCCGGCGGTCTCCTTCAGCGCCCGGCGGATGAGGCCGAGGCGGGTTCTCAATTCATTGGCCGTCTGGACCGCTCCGTTGACTGCACGATGGAGCTTCGATACTTTCTGCTGAAATTCCGCAAGGGCCTGGCGATTCTCGGGCTTGATGGAGCGGTTTCCCTCCACTACTACGGCAAATCTTTGCGGACCGGCGAGTCGCTTCGTCTCGCCGTTAAGTCGCCGGGAGAGGCTGACCTGATAAGTTCCGGGCATGACGAGCGGGCCTCCATCGGGCTCATCCGCGCCCTCGGCCGGAGGCGGGGAGAGAACGGGGGCTGGATAACGAAGATCCCAGGAAACTCTTGCGATACCCTTCGCGAGGGGACCCGAGAGCTGCCTGATCACTCTGCCGGTCGTGTCGCTCACGGTGAGGAACACTGCCGGGGATTCCTCCTCGTCCTCCGCCCGCAACTGATCGAGCGTCGGGTACGGCACCGGGGCGTTCTTCTTCTCAAGATCCTTCTGCTCCTCCTGCCGCTTTTCCTTCTTCGTCTTGACAGCGTCTTTCAGGTAGAAGGTGAAGGTCGCTCCGAAGGGAGGATTGGGCACGGAGAAATACGACTCTCCCTGGAACGCTTTCTTCGTCCCTCCCAGGGGCTGGGACTGGATATACATCAGGGCATCTTTGACCGGGAAGATCGATGCCTCCTGGCGGAGAGTCTCCGGCTTTGCATGCCTGAGGGGAGTGAAATCGTCGAGCACATAAAAGCCCCGCCCGAACGTGGCGAGGACAAGATCGTTCTCCCGTCGCTGGATCGCGAGATCCCGGACCGCCACCGTGGGGAGACCCCCTTTGAGCTGAATCCATTTCTCCCCCCCGTTCGGCGTGAAGAAAAGGCCGAACTCCGTGCCCGCAAACAGGAGGTCCGGGGAATCCTCCGCGAGGGCCAGGACCGGGCCGTTCGAAGGAAGATCTCCCTTGATCGAGACCCACGAACGACCGGCGTCTGTGCTTTTCAGGACATAGGGGGCAAAATCTTCGCCCTTGTGGTGATCGAAGGCGGCATACACCGTCTGTTCGGCATTTCGTGACGCAAGGATCCGGCTGACGTATGTTTTCTCGGGGATGCCGGGGAATGTTTCTATCTTCCGCCATGTGGCGCCGCCATCCTCCGTGACATGAATCAGGCCGTCGTCCGTTCCGACATAGAGCAGTCCTTCTTTCAACGGAGATTCGGAGAGCGCTGTACAGTTGCCGTAAAAGGAGGTTGAGGCATTCTTCGCCACGGCGTCAACCCCCCAAACCTTCCCCATCACCGGGAGAGAATTACGGTCGATGCGCCTCGTGAGGTCGCCGCTGATCGCCTTCCAGGTATCTCCACGGTCGTCGCTGCGGAACAGTCTGTTCGCGGCAAAGTAAAGACGCGTATGAAGGTGCGGGCTGATGATCATGGGGGAGTCCCAGTTCCACCGCAAGGGCTCCTCCCCCGCTGCGGGCTGCGGCTGGAGGCCGATCTGTTCCCCTGTTCTTCTGTCGAAACGCACCAGTCCCCCGTACTGGCTCTCCGCGTAGACGATTGCGGGATCCTCCGGGTCGATACGGGACTGGAAGCCGTCGCCGCCGGTCGTGACGATCCAATCCGCATTGACGATCCCTGAGGCGCTGCGGGTCCTCGAGGGACCGCAGAGCGAGAAATTGTCCTGCGTCCCTCCATACACATTGTAAAACGGCGATTCATTGTCGACGTCAACGTCGTAGAACTGCGTTATCGGAAGATTGCGTTTAAAATCCCAGTTCTGACCGCGGTCGTAGCTCTCGTAGAGACCGCCGTCGCATCCGACCAGGTAATGGTTCGAGTTCTCCGGCTCGACCCACATGGCATGGTTGTCGACATGTTTCGATTTCTCGCCCAGGGCGCGGACGGTTTTTCCCCCATCGTCCGACACCTGAAGAATCGTATTCATGACGTAGAGGCGATCCACATTCTTCGGATCGGCGACTATCGTACCGTAATACATGGCGGACGCGTCGAAATCGTTCCGCTTCTCCCAGCTTGATCCCGCATCCGTCGACCGGAATATTCCCCCCTTTTTGTTCGCGGCTTCAATGAGGGCATAGACCACGCGGGAATCTGACGGCGATATCGCCAGTCCTATCCTCCCCAGATCCACAGCTGGAATGCCGGAAGATAGTTTTGTCCAGGTCTTGCCGCCGTCGGTCGTTTTCTCGATCGCCGATTCCGGGCCGCCGTCGATCAAGGTCCAGACATGCCTCCTCCTCTGGTACGCCGCCGCGATCAGGACATCAGGATTCTTCGGATCCATCACGAGGTCGGTCACGCCCGTATTCTCGCTGATGGTGAGAATCGCGTTCCAGTTTTTTCCGCCGTCGGTCGACTTATAGAGACCCCGGTCCCCCCCGGGTCCCCAGAGGGGGCCCTGAGAGGCGACATAAACGACATTTGTGTTCCGTGGGTCAATCAGGATTCTCGCAATATGCTCCGACCGCTTGAGCCCCATATTTTTCCATGACTTCCCGCCGTCCTCAGACCGGTAGACACCGTCGCCGTACGACACGCTCCTCTGGCTGTTGTTCTCCCCGCTGCCAACCCATACGACGGAGGGATTGGCGGGGTCCACCGCCACGGTCCCGATCGAATACGATCCCTCGTGGTCGAAGAGCGGGGTCCAGGATGTGCCGCAATTCGTTGTTTTCCATACCCCACCCGAAGCGGCGGCGATATACCACGTGCTATGGTCCGCGGGATTGACGGCGATCGAGGATATCCTCCCCGACGTCAGAGCGGGTCCGATTGATCTGAGTTGAATTCCCGAAAAAATGTCCGATGACATCGTGTTATCGGATTTCTTGGAATCCTGAGCGTCAGCCGCTACCCCCGCGTGAACGGGGAGAATAAGGAGAGCACACGATGCGAGCAGGTACCTCATGGGGAAAAACTCCCTGATAATGTGGGGGAAACTACGGGGAACATAAGGAGAATGCTGATAACTGTCAAATCCTAAGGGGTTGGGGGAAAATCAGACAACAGGGATGCGCACGTGACATCCGGGCTCGTGAGGTCACTTCACGAAAGCTCCCGCATCTTCCCACTCGTTACGCCGGCGACCGGAAGGCCCGGGAGCAGCCGACAGACTAATGAATCAGGAGCATCTTCCGGACCCGGGTGAATTCCCCCGCGGTGAGCCGGTAAAAATATACTCCCGATGAAAGTTTTTCTGAATTCAGCTTTACGGACTGCTCCCCCTCGTCCACGGTAACGTTTTCAAGGAGCGTCGCGACTTTTTCCCCGAGCGTATTATACACGATCAGAGAAACCGCCGATTTTCGCGGAACATCGAATCTGATCGTCGTCGTCGGATTGAAGGGGTTAGGGTAGTTCTGATACAATTCAAAGTTTTTGGGGAGACGGGAGCGATCCCGCGCCTCGAGGATAAGCGACGTGACCGAGCGATCTCCGATCACGAGACTCCCCTCGCCGGCCAAAACCTTCCGGAGCAAGCTCGGGCCCCTTACGGTATACTGGATATCCGGGATCTCGACGGAGGCCCAGCGGAGTTCCACCGGGTACGCGAGCGAATTCATCAGCAGGCGCGCGTTCCCCGTAAAATCATTCGGCAAAAGATCAACGGAGCGCTCCGTGGCGAAACGGACATCGGGGATCCCCGGAGGCGGAGTCGGGGGCAGCTCGAAAATTTGCAGATCATCGTCCTTTTCCGAAACCCCGATGAAGAGAGTCTGGCTATATCCTCCGGCGTCCGTGACTGTCAGCCGGGTGAGCGAGGATTCGTCGGCGCCGGAAGGCTTCGTGGATATGGATTGTGACGGACCGGTTCTGATGACGCATTTCCCCGACGAATCAAATTTTGCCCAGTAGCCGAATCCGGGAAGAATCGTATCCGCCTGCACATAACCTCCGGCGTAGCCGAAGAGCCGCGACCTGAGACTGGTTCCAATGCCGGAGATCGACGCGACCGGGATTTTCTGCGAGATCGATCCGAGGATATTCCACCCGGTTTGGACGTCCGCCGTATCGGAGATCCTCGTGTTCCCCGTGATCATCGCCGTCTCAGGAGCTCCGAATTTCAGCCAGTACCCGAACCCGTGTCGGAATTTTGTCGCGATCTGATAGCTTCCCAAACTATAGCCGAAGGCGCTGCTCGCACGTGACGGAAACAGAGCGGAGACGGAATCGTTCGTCACCGTCACCGGATTTGACACAAGATTCCACCTCGAGGCGACCGGGATTTTCGCTGTGATTGTCGGGCTTGGCCCGATGATGAGCGTATCCAGCCTTGACCCTTTGCAGCCGACATCGTCGGTTGCCCGGACTGTGAACGAGGCAGTTTCAGGCACTGCAGGGATTCCTGCCAGGACGCCGGAAGCAGAAAGGGAGAGGCCCTGGGGAAGCGTCCCCGCGGCGATCTCGAACGAGTAAGGACCCGTTCCCCCGCTTGCAGTGATCGCCTGGTCATACGCAACCGTCGCCAGACCCCTCGGCAATGTGTCGGGGCCGAGTGAGATCGCCGGGCACGGGCCCGTCACGGTGAGAGCGATCGAATCGGACCCGCTCCTTCCCTGGGCATCGGACACGGCGACGGGAAGCAGCTTTCCACCCGCAGGCGTGGATAGGTCGACGGTATCGCGAAAGGAAAACACATTGTCCCCCGATGCCGAATCGCCGTGCGAGCCGTCGTCAAAAAAGGTTTGACTCGCCGATCCGCCGATGGCGCTCAGGTTTCCGGACACCGTGATGCCCGTGCTGGCCGGATTGGTCCCGGGCGTCACGGCCACTCTCAGCAGCGTCGGAACGCCTGGGGCGACGGTCGACGGATGCGCATTTCCGCTCGCGGTCGGATTGGTCGGCGTCGGCTTCACCACCAGAGTAATTGACGCGGAGGCGTTGCGCCCCTGCGAATCTGCCGCGCTCACCGACAGCGATTTTAGACCCGGGGCGGCAATGACGGTATCACGGAAGGAAAATCTGTTATCTCCGGCGGCCGAGTCGCCGTGCGATCCGTCGTCGAAGAAATTCTGCGCGGCGGAACCTCCGACGGAGCTCAGGTTCACCGTCACCGCTATCCCGCTGCTCGCGGGGTTCGCTCCCGGCGTTACGCTGACCGTGAGAAGCGTGGGTTCGCCCGATATGACGCTGTCAGGCCTTGCCTGTCCGGATGCCGTGGGATTGGTGGGAGGCGGCGCGGCAAAGGGAGTGATCGAAAAATCGTCGACGGCGAGGCCGTCATCGCCGCCTGTCGCATTAAAATCGTTCCAACGGATATAGAACACTGACCCGTTGGGAATGGAGAGACCGGTGATAGTCGAGGAGATCGCCGTCCTGTTGGCGGAAGAGTTTCCATCGAGAGCGCCGGTCGAGCCTGTTGAGACCGGCCCCGCGAAGTTCAGGGGCGGATAGCTCGTCCATGTGCCTGTCGTCAGACTCGTAGCATCGAGGCTGAGCTGGAAGAGGAGCGAATCGTGTCTTCCGGCCGTGCCGAGCCTCCACTGTTCACCCGTGTACGAGAGTGAAAGCGCGGTAACAGTCGATCCGGTATTATTCGTGAACGCTGCGCCGATCGTCGGGACGAGGTTCCCGCTCTGGAGGCCGCCGAAAGCTCTTTCGGTGCTGGCGGCCGAGCCGAAGCTGTACGTATTCCCCGTCGTCGACGAGCCGGTCCCGGTGCCGTAGGTGGTGTCGGCATTCGCGCCCGACTCACTGAGGACCCACCCCCGGGGGAGCGTGCTCATACCGGGTGTGCCCGAATTGCCGAGAGAGTTGAAATCCTGCGCGTACGCCAATCCAAGATCGATCAGCGAGACCGTGGGAGGCGGAGCGGGTTGTATCGTCACGGAATAGCCCAAGCTTCCAGAACAGCTGTCCGCATCCCGGGCCGAGACTGTGAAGTTATAGGTAAGACTCGTCGTCGGCGTTCCGGAGAGGATGCCTCCTGCCGAGAGGCTCAGCCCGGCCGGCAGAGATCCGGAGGTGACGGAGAATGCGTAAGGCCCGGTGCCGCCCGATGCCGAAACGGTCTGGTCGTAGGCCGAGCCCACCGTGCCCCCGGGAAGCGTGGGAGGTGAAAGAGTTATCGTCGGGCACGTGATCGTGAGAGCATAGGCGAGCGTCCCCGTGCAGCCATTGTGATCGGTGGCCTGCACCGTAAAATTGAAAACGCCGCCATGAGGCTGGCTTCCGGAAAGCGCTCCCCCGGAGCTGAGGGTGAGGCCCACGGGAAGCGCGCCGCTTGTGAGTGTGAACGTGTAGGGGGATACACCGCCGCTCGCGGCGATAGTCTGGTTGTAGGGAATTCCGGCCGAGCCGCCCGGCAGCGTCGAAGGGGAAAGAGTGATGGACGGACATGTGGACCCCGTCACCGTAAGTATTCCGGATGCGCTCGTGGCAGATTGATTATCAGGATCTGTCACCGTGACGGTCCGAGCACCATTCAAGGCTGACGGGGAAAGGGTGATATTAAGCGTCACGTGCGTCGGATCCGTGTATGTGACGCTATTGACCGTGATACCCCCGCCATTGACCGAAGCGGAGATCCGGTTCGGGAAAGATGCGCCCGGATCGAAGAATCCTGAGCCGCCCGATGAGGTTCCCGTTATCGTGACATTGACGTTGCTCGACCCGGCAGCCACGCTCGAGGGGGAAGCGCTCGATGGCGCCGCAGGAGGCGGCGCGATGAGCTTCACGGCCCGCACCCCCCAGGAATTGGTGGCGTCGCAGTATTGCTGGATTGTCCACATCGTCATATCGTCGTTCGGGTCGACGCTCGTGAAGGAGTAATCGCCCCAACGGCGGCCGGCGGGCCCTCCGGGGTCAGCTGAGGGGTTATACGCACTAGAACTTGCCGTGAAGAGAACCGGGGTCCCCTGCATCGTCCCCAGGGCATCCCCTGAGAGGCGGCCGACTGTTGCTCCGTCGATCCGGTAGTTTGTCCCCGCGGTGCTGACGCCGACCGCTGCATGCCCCTGTCCGGAGACCATTATCGTCGGGATCCAGTAATTCCGGACCCCCGATGTCGCGTCGAAGATAGTCCCCGACTGATTCAGCGTGGGGGTAGTCGATACATTCGCGATGTCGTACCACCGGACGCCGTCTCGCGTCGGCGACGATGATGTCCCGGCACTGTTTACCCCGCTTGCGTGGGTCGTCCAGATGTGGCCGTTCCGCATGACGGCTGCCATCAGCCGGTCGGCCAGCCCGAGACCGTCGAGCTTGCCATTCGCCCCGCCTGTATTGCCCAGATGATCGACATTCAGAGGGCTGGTCGTCGAGGGGATGGTCAGCGAGATATTCCCCGAGATCGAGGGAGTTCCGCCTGGATTGGATACCCTCCTGATCTGCAGCAGCCCGTACAGGGCATTATCGACCCCGATGATATACCCCTGGGTCGCCGACGAATCGGAATTGTCGACCCCCTGGGGCGAAAAGGGTCCCGATCCTGTTGGACCACCCGTAAGGTTACGAAAAGCGGTGACAACGATGGGACCCGCCCCCAGCACAGAACTCTTTCGCACGACAAATGCCGTCGTGCCGCTGTATGATCCTGCGGAATCGAAGACATTCACGCCGATATAGATAGCGTTTGCATCAATGCCCGGGGTCGGGTAGTCGGCAAAACCATTCACGTCTCCGGCAGGGGATACTGTGTCATGCCGGAAGTAAAAAAATGTCCACACCGTGCTCCCGGTAATGGTGCTCGTGTTGCTCACGGCGATCAGGACGCGGTTGGCCGTCGATCCCGTACCCCCGGGGACGTCGATGATGATAACGATCCACCGTCCCGAGAGCCTGTCGTACCGGATATGCGGGTCCGAGGTGAACGTATTGGAAATCGGCGTCATCACCGACGTAAAGAAGACATCCATGTCGGCGTTGAGGATCCCGTCCGCGACGCCGGTCGATTTATTGAACGACCTGATGCGGCCGTTGATGGCGACGATAAACTGAGTCGGTCCGACGGCTCCCATGCAGTCGGGGGGAAAAGCCCCGGCATCGGCGAGAGTGGCCCCCGTGAAGCTCGTCCCCAGGGTTTGCGGGGCGAGGGGGACGGCGGTCTGCCTCTCGGGCTGACGGGACGGGAGAGATGGAGGCCATAGTGAAACTTCGGGTGAGCCGGGATTCTGCTTTAGGCCGGATCGGTCCACTTCATGTTCGACCGACATCCTGAGCCGACCGGCGGGGCGGGGGGAAGCCTGCTGAGCCTCCATGATCTGCTGTGTCGTTTTCGTCACTCCGGGTGCGCCGGCCCACGGCTTGCCCAGGACCTCCCCGGCTGTCTGGCTGCGGACAATGCCGGCGAGGAAGAAGAGGATGAGGAGAAGCCCGAGCGCGTAGAGTAAGAGAGAGGAGATTTTCACCGGGAGTGCGCTCAGACGTACCAGAGGTAAATTACCATGACTCATGGTACGCAAAAATCCGCCGCGAATCAAGGGTTTTGAGAGAAATCCCCCTGCGCCGGGGTATTTTTGCCTCCCGTTGTGACGGACCGCAAAATTTTAACGGTTGCCATCCGCGGCTGGGGGAGGACCTCCGCTGCATGCAGTTGTTAGAGCGCGGCGAATCACCGGGCCAGGGTCTGGCTCCGGGCCACGTCGAGTGCCTTACCGAGCCGGCGCACGGCTTCCTTCAGTTCCGCTTCCGAGGCGTTGCTGAAACAGAGACGGATCGCTTGGGACCGTGGCTTGTCCACGAAGAACGCGTGACCGGCGGCGACCAGGACACGCTCGTTGCGCGCAGCCTCCTGTAGCAGCAGCGCATCTACCGCAGACTCGAGCTTGATCCAGAGCGAGAAGCCGCCTTCCGGTACGTTCCAGGTGCCGAGACGGTCCCGATGGTCGTGCAACTCGTTCAGCAGCACGTCTCGTTTGCGCCGGTACACGGGGATCATGTCCCGGACATGAGATCGGTAGCCGCCCGAGGCGCAATAGTCTGCGACCACATGCGCCGTGAGCGACGAGACACCGAGGTCCAACCGCCCGCGCAGGAGCGCGTCGGTAACTTTGCCCGGCGCCACTATCCATCCCAGGCGCAACCCGGGCGCAAGCGTCTTACTGAACGTCCCGAGAACCGCGACACCCTCCCCCGCCATGATGGACCAGAACGACGTAGGTAACTCGGGTCCCAGGCTCAAGTCTGCAAAGGCGTCGTCCTGGACTACGAGGATGCCACTCTCATGGCAGATCTCTGCAATCCGCTCCCGCCTCCGGCGGGAAAGCAGGGCAGCGGTCGGGTTATTGAAATTTGGAACCAGATAGAGCAGTTTGATCCGCTTGCCGCCGTGTTCGATCTCCCTGACGGTCCGGCCAAGGTCGTCCGGATCCAGCCCATCCTGACCAATCGGGATACCCACGACCTCCGCCCCGGAAGCGACGAGAGTTCGGATGCTTCCCGAAAACGTCGGCTCTTCTGAAAGGATGACATTCCCTGGATCGATCAAGGCGTCACAGAGATTCTTCAGCCCCCCCGATGCACCGGAGGTGAGCACGATTCTCTCGGCTCCAACAGGCGCGGACTCTTTCACGCTGTAATCAGCAGCAAGCCACTGGCGCAGCCCCTCGAAGCCCTGATTTCCACCGTACTCCAGTGCGTTGCGGCCTTCGGTCCGGAGAACGCGCTCGTGAGTCGAAATCAGTTCGTCGATCGGCAGGCGTTGGCCGTCCGGCATGCTCAGATGAATGCCGATCGGTGCCCGGGCATCCGCGCCATTGGTCTCGATCCTGTTGCCCAAACTCGACATCCTAGCTCACCCCCGCGTTCTGATTACTGCCTCTATGGTTTCCAAACAAGACCGATCTCTGGTTTTAATGTAAACATGACACGCATACACTCTAGAATTCCCTATTGACGCTTTCAGAGTGAGTTAGCAGAGTATTGGCCAGATAGGAATAGTGTTTCATCGATTAAAGCTTCTGGTAGTCAGGCAATGTGATTTACCTTTTTCTCAAATTGCCCGACTACCCCGGCGTTCGCCCGAACCTTCGGTCCAGCTCCGTCAGCGGAAGTCTGATGAGAATGGGCCGGCCATGGGGGCAGACGTAGGGTATCGCGGTTGCAAAGAGACGATCCAGCAAAGCCCGCATCTCCCCATCCTTGAGAGCATCTCCCGACTTGACGGCGGCCTTGCAGGAATACGACTTCGCAAGCCGTTCGCGGGGCTCCAGCCGGATATTCTTGTCATCTTCCTTGTAGAGGTCGATGACCTGCTGAAGGATCGTGGATTCATCCCCGGGTTTGACGTCCGTCGGCACGCCGTCCACGATGACGGTCGTCTTCCCGAATATTTTCAGCACAAACCCCATTGATTCAAGGAGGGGAAGAAGCTCGGAGACGAGGAGCGCATCGGGCACGGTCATTTCGACGGAGTGGGGAAAAAGGAGCTGCTGCGAGCGGTGTTCGCCGCCGTTCATCCCGGCCACGGCCCGCTCGTAGAGCACCCGCTCGTGGGCTGCATGCTGGTCGACGATCATCAATCCTTCCTCCACGGGGAGGATGATATACTTGTTGTGCGCCTGCCAGATCGGGGTCGCCGCTCGATCCTCGCGAGGGGATTCGGCGCGAGCCTCTCCGGCGGGCGGGGGCGAAAACATTTCCTCAAAACTCGCCGGGCGGACCGCGTCCCGGGCAGGCTCCGAGCGAAAACTCACGTTTCCTTCTCCGGCGGGGCTCACCCTTGCCGCCTGGATCAGATCGTGCGACGAAAGGGCTTTTCGGACCGAGGTGAAGACGAACCTGTGCATGCCGCTTTCGTCGCCGAACTTCACGTCCATCTTGGACGGATGGACATTGACATCTACTTTCTTAGGATCGATCGTCAGGTAGACGGCGAATACGGGGAAACTCCCCTTTTCAATCATCTGCTCGTATCCCTGGGAGACAGCGTGATTGATATTCCGGTTGACGATCGAACGCCCGTTAAGGAAGACGTACTGCTCGGCCCTTGTCTTTCGCAGGAAGTCCGGTTTCCCGAGAAAACCCCGGATCCCGGCGTAATCGTCCGAGTCTTCGAAGAAGAGAAGAGTCGCAGAAAATTTTTCGCCAAAAATATCCCTTGCGCGCGCCTGAAGTTCCGCCGCGTCAAGGGACAGTATCGTCTCATCATTGCTGACAAACTTGAGCTGAATCTCCGGGTGGGAGAGCGCAAACCGTGTGACCACATCCGCGATATATTTGTATTCTGTCGCCGTGCTTTTGAGAAAATTTCTCCTTCCCGGGGTATTGAAAAAGAGATTTCTCACCGTGATCGAGGTCCCCGCCGACGGCGCGTCGGCCTTGGCTGCGGAGATCGAACCTCCCTCGTTCCGGATTTTTATCCCCGTCTCGGAGGAATGGACCCGTGTGCGCATCTCGACCTGGGAGACGGCGGCGATGGAGGCGAGGGCCTCGCCCCGAAAGCCGAGCGTGCGGATGTTTTCGAGGTCATCGTAGGTTGAGATCTTGCTCGTGGCGTGGCGGGCGAAGGCGAGCTTCGCGTCGTCAGGAGAAATGCCGGAACCGTCATCGATCACCTGGATGAGCGTCTTACCCCCTTCCTTGATGACCACGGTGATCGATCTGGCGTGGGCGTCGATCGAATTCTCGACCAACTCTTTCACGACGGAGGCGGGGCGGCCGACGACCTCCCCGGCGGCGATCTTGTCGGCAAGTTGCTGCGGAAGTATTTTAATTAACCCCGGCATCGGTCTGTGTCATTTTCTGGGAGAAACGCCCAGTCCCGGCCGCTCGTCCAGGATCATGGCGCCCGCCCTGGTGACCGGGCCATCGAAGGGGTCATCGTCGATCAGCAGATTCCCGTCGAGGTCCGCGTAGTCGGCCAGGGGAGAAAGGTGCATCGCCGCGGCAATGCCCACGGAGCTTTCGATCATGCACCCGAGCATGACTTTCAACCCCAGGGACCGCGCCCGGTCGATCATCGCGCGGGCGGGGGCGATTCCGCCGCACTTCATGAGCTTTATGTTTATCCCGTCGAACGCGTCGCGGAGGGCGGGGAGGTCGGCGATCGTCGCCGCGCTTTCATCGGCGATCAGGGGAATGTGCACCTGGGCCCTGAGCCAGCGTACATCATCGAGCCTGTCGGCGGGCATGGGTTGCTCGACGAATTCGACCTTCTGTTCCTCGAGCCAGAGTATCTTGTCCCGGGCCAGTTCCTTGACCTTCCATCCCTCGTTGGCGTCGACGCGGATGGGCTTGTCGGTCATCGTACGGATTTTTTTCACGATATCCTCGTCCCCGTCGACCCCGGCTTTCACCTTCAGGATGGGGCAGTCGTCCGCTTCCCTGACCTTTTGCTCGATCGTCTCGGGCGAGTCGATGCCGATCGTGAACGACGTGAGGGGCGTGTTGCTCGCGTCAAGACCCCACAATCTCCAGAGCGGAAGGGATGATTTCCGTCCCTTCCAATCGTGGATCGCGATATCGACGGCCGCCCGTGCGGCACAGTTGCCGCCCGCAGCCGAAGAGAGTCTCACCGAAAGACTTTCAGGGGTTTCGCCCGACAATTCTGATGAAAGACTGGAAAGATAATCCGTGACGGTTTCGGCCGATTCGCCGTAGCGCGGGGATGGCGCCGCCTCGCCGAAGCCGACGATGCCGTCATGGTCAAGGGTCACAATGACCGAGCTCCGGACGCAGCTTGACCCGCGGGCGATCGTGAAAGGGTGTTTGAGGTGAAGCTGGTACGTTCGCCAGGATAATTTCACGCAGCCTTCTCGAACAGAATTTCCACAAACTGCGTGCGGTCGAAGGGCTGAAGGTCGTCGATCCCTTCGCCGACGCCGATGAATCTGACCGGGATCTTGAGTTCGTTGCACACCGCCAGGATGACTCCCCCCTTGGCCGTGCCGTCCAGTTTGGTGAGGACGATGCCTGTCAGTCCGACAGCGGACTGGAACTGTTTCGCCTGCTGGATGCCGTTCTGCCCGGTCGATCCGTCGAGGACCAGAAAGACCTCGTGCGGTGCGCCCGGCACGACCTTGGGCAGCACCCTTGCGATTTTTTTGAGCTCCTCCATGAGATTGACCTTCGTGTGGAGGCGACCGGCGGTGTCGATCATGACGAGATCGGCGTCCCGGGCCAGGGCGGACTTGAGAGCGTCGAAGGCGACCGAGGCAGGGTCCGCGCCGTGGGCCTGCCTGACGATGTCCACTCCTGCGCGGACGGCCCAGATTTCCAGCTGTTCATTCGCCGCCGCGCGGAACGTATCGGCAGCGGCGATCACCACTTTCTTCCCCGCCCCGCGGTACGCGTGGGCAAGCTTCCCGATCGTGGTCGTCTTGCCCACCCCGTTCACCCCCACGATCATCAGGACGGCGGGACGCGGGCCGGCTATATCCCACGGGGCCCGCGAGTCTTCGGGCAGCATTTTCAAGATCTCTTCCTTCAGGAGTGTGTCGAGCTCGCCCGCGCCGAGATAGGGTTCGCGGCGCACCCGGGCCCGGATGTTGTCGACGAAGAGCTCGGTGGTGGCCGCGCCGACATCCCCGCCGATCAGGATTTCCTCGAGATTGGTGAGAACCTCGTCGTCGATGCTCCTTTTCCCCAGAACCATCCTCTGCACCTTGCCCACGATATTCTCGCGGGTTTTCGTGAGACCCTGCTTGAGCCGGTCCAGCTTCTCGAACAAACCCATGCGGCTCAAAAGGGTTGCGCGGCCGGTTCTCCCGGCGCACGCAGGACGGAAATGAATCGCCTGAGGTAGAGCGCCGAAGAAAGGCTGAGCAGGGAGAGCGAGGCGATGATGAGAAAGTTTCTTAGCTGCTCGATCTGTGGGTAATCCGCGATGACGGCGAGGATATAGAGGGCAATGGAGGTGACGGCCCACTTTCCGGCAAGATTCGATTGCAGGGTGAGGCCGCGCCGGCTGCGGAGATACGCGCCCGCCGAGAGAATGAGAGCATCCCGCATGAGGACGGCGCCGAGGAACCACCAGGGGACCCTGCCCTGGGAGGCGAGGACGACCATCACCGCGCCCACAGCCAACTTGTCGGCCGTCGGGTCGATGATTTTGCCGAGCTCGGTGACCTGGCCAAGCCTTCGGGCGAGATACCCGTCGGCAAGATCGGTGAGTGCGGCCGCGGCCACGAGCGACAGGACGAGCAGCCGCCGGTCGGATCCGGTATCGAGCAGCAGCAGGACGATGGGCACCACGAGCACAATTCGAGCGAGAGTCATGAGATTGGAGGCCGTCCAGACCCGGCGGTCATTCTCAGGGCTCATACTCTTCCTTGAGTACTCCCTCCTCGACCAGGGTCGGGTACCTACCGCTGAAGCATGCCGTGCAATAGGATTCCCCTTTGCCATGAGGGACCGATTCGAGCAGTTTGTCGAGCGAAAGGTATCCGATCGAATCGACCCCTAGCTCCCGTCGGATTTTTTCGGGATCTCCCCCACACCAGTTGGCGATCAGCTCATTCGGATCCGGGAAATCCATGCCGTAGCGGCAGGGAAACCGAATCATGGGGGAGGTGATGCGGAGATGGATTTCCCTCGCCCCCGCCTCGCGGATGAGATCCACAAGTTTCTTCGAGGTGGTCCCCCGAACGATGGAATCATCCACGATGACCACCTTCTTTCCCCGGATGACCCCTTTCACCGTATTGAACTTGAATTTCACCTTCATCTCGCGGATGTCCTGCATCGGCTGGATGAACGTGCGTCCGACGTAGTGGCTGCGTATCAGCCCGATCTCGTAGGCAGACTTATTCCCCAAAAGATTATTTTCCGACGAGAAGCCGAGCGTCGCCGTGTTGCTCGAATCGGGCACGTTGATCACCACGACCGTCTCGGCGTCATCCCCGGGAGATACGGGATGTTCCCGTGCGAGCGCTTTTCCGAGTTTCCTCCGCACGCGGTCGACGCTTTCACCGAAAATCCGGCTGTCAGGGCGAGAAAAATAAATATATTCGAATATGCAGTAGGCGGGAGGAACTTTCTTTTCCAGTTGATACTCTTTCGGTTCACCCCGTGAGAGCGACTCTCGGTCGAAGACGAGCACTTTTCCCGGCTCAACCTCCCCACGGTACTCCGCGTTGATGATGTCGAAGGCACAGGTCTCGGAACCGACGACGAACGACGTGCCGAGCCTTCCCACGGCGAGCGGCCTCCACCCGTAGGGATCCCGGGCCGCCACGAGGGCATCGTCGGTCAGGATGACGATCGAGAAAGCCCCTTCGACTTCGTTGAGGGCGTCGATGATCTGCTCTATCTGCGTCGGCTTCCGGCTGCGCGCGATCAGGTGGAGAATGATCTCCGTGTCGGACGTCGTCTGGAATATCGTTCCGGACTCCTGCAGCTCCTGTCGGATTTTCCTGAAATTCGTCAGATTCCCGTTATGGGAGATCGCGATATTCCCCAGACGGTAGTTCACCACGAGGGGCTGGATATTGAGCCGGTTATCGGACGCCCCGGCCGTCGAATAGCGGTTATGGCCGATAGCGGCGCTTGCAGGGAGTTTGAGGAACGAATCGTCCCGGAAAACATCGCTGACCAGGCCAAAATCCTTCGAGACCCGGAAATGGGGGGAAAGATTCTCATCTCTCCACGCCGTGACGATCCCGGATCCCTCCTGCCCCCGGTGCTGGAGGGCGTGGAGCCCGTAGTAGGTCATTTGGGCCGCTTCAGGATGACCGAATATTCCGAATATGCCGCAGTGATCCAGCGGCTTGTCGATGTTCTGCGGAGGATTTTTTCGTTTCATGTAAAAAATTACAAAAAATCCGGTAGGAACTCAAACCCTATGAAAACCTGCACGTCGCAGAACTCGCTCACGCGTGGACCGCGGCGGCGGGCTCCGTCGCCGAGAGAAGGGTGTCTTTCCGCCACGAGCGGTCGTCCCGCGCCGGGTAATCGGTCGTGTAATGCAGGCCCCTGCTCTCTTTCCGCTTGAGCGCCGACTGGACGATGAGATCGGCGACGCACGCCAGATTCCTGAGTTCGATGAGACCCTCGGTGACCTTCGTCCGCTTGTAGAAATCCTCGATCTCGTCCCTGATCAACCCGAGCCGACGCTGTGCGCGTTCGAGCCTGAGATCCGAACGGACGATGCCGACGTAGTCCCACATCAGCTGCTGAATTTCCCTCCTGTCGTGTTCGATGAGCACCCATTCTTCCGTATCGAACGTGCCTGTATCGTCCCAGGGCGGAATCTCCGGGACGCGAGCTCCCGCGGTGAAGCGACGTGCGGCGTCATCGAATGCGCGTCCGGAAAAAACAATCGCTTCCAGGAGCGAATTGCTTGCAAGGCGGTTCGCGCCGTGGACCCCCGTCATCGCAACCTCGCCGCACGCATAGAGATTTTTTATAGACGACCTGCCGTCGAGATCCGTCATCACGCCGCCGCAGGAGTAATGGGCCGCCGGAACAACGGGGATGGGCTCGGAGGTTATGTCAATCCGGTATCTTAGGCAGGTCTCGTAGATGTGGGGGAATTTGACCTTGATGCTCTCCGCGCTCAGATGCCGGAGATCGAGCAGCACATGGTCGTCCCCGCTCTTCTTGAGCTCGTTATCGATCGCCCGGGCCACGATATCGCGCGGCGCCAGGGAGCCCCTCTCGTCGTATCGTGACATGAATTCTTCTCCGCCCCGGTTCTTCAGCACTCCCCCGAAACCCCTGATCGCCTCCGAGATGAGAAACGCGGGAGATCCCGAATTTGCCAGGGTCGTGGGGTGGAATTGGATGAACTCCATATTGGCAATCGTGGCGCCCGCCCGATACGCCATCGCGACGCCATCCCCCGTTGCGATTGACGGATTGGTTGTGTGGAGATACGCCTGGCCGGCCCCTCCCGAGCAGAGAACGGTGACGGGGGAGACGAAGGATTTTACCCTCGGACCGTCGAGCGCGTAAGCTCCCCAGCAATGGATGTCCCCGCTGAAGGGCTGGGAAAGATGATGCTCCGTGATGAGATCGACCGCGAGATGATTTTCATACACTCTGATCCTGGGGTGTTTCGACATGGAGAGAAGAAGGGCCCGCTCAATTTCCCACCCGCTCCGGTCGTGCGCGTGCACGATCCGGTTTCGTGAATGACCCCCTTCCCTTCCCAGATCGAGTTTTCCCCGGTTCTTTGTGAAATCGACGCCGAGTCTGACCAGCTCCTGCACCCGTCCGGGCCCCTCCGTCACCAGGAGCCTGACGGCATCGTCGTGACAGAGTCCAACCCCTGCCTCAATTGTATCCCGGATATGGAGCTCAAAGGAGTCGCTCTCGTCTGTGACGGCGGCGATGCCCCCCTGGGCATAGTTCGTATTGGATTCCGCCTTCGCCTTCTTCGTTATCAGGGAAACGGTTCCGAGCTCGGCCGCCTTGAGAGCGAACGAGATGCCGGCAATGCCGCTTCCTATGACAAGAAAGTCTGATCGGATATTCATGACGAGCGCCGTGCGATAGTCTCAAGGAGGGAGTAAAGGAAAAGGCATCGCTGCCTGAAGGAGGCGAGGTCCCCGTCGTTACGGATGACGAAATCAGCCTTCCTCCCCACCGTCAGAGGAGGAAGCTGTGCGCGGATCCGCCGCAGGGTTTCGCTGCCGGAGGCGCCGTCTCTCGATCTGACCCGTTCCATCCGGCGGTCAACCGCCGCTTCCACGGCAATGATAAAATCCAGGAATCTGTCCGCCCCGGATTCAAAAATCAGCGCGGCCTCGATGACAATCATCGGCTCAGATTTTTTGCCCTTCACCTCCCGGATCAGCTCTTCCATCCTTCGGAGCACGAACGGATGCACGATGGCGTTCAACTTCTCCTGCAGGGAATCGTCATGGAAAACGAGCTGTGCCATGCGCTTCCTGTCCAGTCGCCCATTCGCGTAGGCCCCGTTCGGGAAAACCCGGCGAATCTTATCCTTGATGCGCTCGTCGGTATCGATCAGCTCCCGGGCCATGAGGTCGGCCGAGTAGACGCGCGCCCCGGAAGACTCAAACACATGGCATGCTTCTGTCTTGCCGCTTCCTATGCCGCCTGTTATTCCGACTGCGAGCGTTCGGTAGCGTATCGGCGCCGTTTTCGCCCGAATCACTTCGCGTAGGCGACCGAGCGCTTCTCCCGTATGACGACCACCTTGATTTGACCCGGATAACCCATCTCCGCCTGGATTTTCTTCGCGATATCGTGCGCGAGCTGGTCCGCCATGAGATCGTCGATCTTATCGTGTTCGACGATCACGCGGATCTCCCTTCCGGCCTGAATGGCATAGGTATTTGCTACCCCGTCGAAGGATTTGGCCAGTTCTTCCAGCCTCTCGAGCCTCTTCGCATATCCCTCGACGGATTCGCGCCGCGCGCCCGGTCGTGCGCCGCTGATGGCGTCGGCGGCCTGGACAAGCGCCGCGATGGGATGCTCCATCGGGATATCCTCATGGTGAGAGCCGACGGCGTTGACCACGATGGGATGCTCCCCGTATTTTTTCGTCAGATCGAAGCCGATCAGGGCATGGGGCCCCTCGACGCTTCGTTCGACGGTTTTGCCTATATCGTGCAATAGCCCCGCGCGCTTCGCGATGGCCGCGTCGAATCCGAATTCAGCCGCCATGAGGCCGGTGAGGTGAGCCACTTCAAGACTGTGGGAGAGAAGATTCTGGCCGTAACTTGAGCGGTATTTCATGCGGCCGATGTGTTTAAGCAATTCCTGATGTCCCCCGTGTAAGCCCGCTTCGAGCAGCGTGTTTTCCCCGGTATGAAGAAGCTCTTCGTCAAGATCCTTGCGGACCTTCTCGACCACCTCCTCGATGCGCGCGGGGTGAATCCTGCCGTCGGCGATGAGCCTTTCGAGGGAGATCCTGGCTACCTCGCGGCGGAGGGGGTCGAAGCCGGAGAGGATGACCGCCTCGGGAGTATCGTCCACGATGACGTCCACGCCGGTGGCAGCTTCGAACGCACGGATATTCCGCCCCTCCTTTCCGATGATTCGTCCTTTCATTTCATCGTTCTGAATATGGAGCACGCTGACGGTCGTTTCGACGCAGTGATCGGCGGCGGTCCTCTGTATCGCCTGGATGATTACCTTTTGGGCCTCCTTTTTCGCCTCCAGCTTGGCGGTATCCCGGATATCCTTCAATGTCTGGGCCGCCTCGGACTTGGCCTCGGAAACCATATTCTCGATGAGGAGCTTTCTGGCTTCATCGCGTGAAAGATTGGAGACTCTTTCCAGTTTCTCGTTTTCTTCCTGGAGAAGCCGGGTCAGCTGCGTCTGTTTCTCCTCAACAACCTTCATTTTCTCGTCGGCGGCGCTCCTGGTGGCGGTGAGATCGCGCTCCTTCTTATTCATGAGTTCCACCTTCCTCTCGAGGTTGTCCTCCCGGGAGGCGAGCTGCTTCTCGAATGACTGGAGCTTATTCCGCTTGGAATTCGACTCGTGCTCGAACTCCTGCTTTTTCCTATACCATTCGTCCTTCACTTCGAGCAGTTTCTCTTTCTTTAGATTGCCGGCGTCCTTCTCGGCATCGGCGAGGATTTTCTTCGCTCGGTCTTCAGCGCTGCTGATCTTGTTTTGCCCCATCCGGTTGCTGACATACCATCCGAGGGCGAACGAGACACCTGCGATGATCACCACCATCGGAATCAAGAGCGTTTCAGATACCATGTCTCCTCCTGGCCATTAGGAACTCGTAATTTTTTTGGGGGAAAGCAATAAAAAAACCGCACCGGGTCCCGGAGTCAAATGTGAATTGAAGAATCTCATTCAAGACACGGTGGGTACTCCCCTGGGCGTTTCTTACGTCCACTGTCTGCAGCGCTGCGGCAGAGCAGCAGGGCTGCAGATCCCGCCTGCGCGGGACGAGGCCTGTAATACGACGCCCATGAGTCGAGTTCCCTATTAAAGTTACTTGTCAGATTCTTTAATATGTTTGACTCGTTCCGAGCGGCCGGCTCACGCCAATCCGCCCGGATAAGGCCGGCGGTGCGGTTATGACAACCTCACCAAGTATGGAAAAGAACAGAAAAACTAAACTTCGGAGCTCAGCTGCTGATCAAGGTATTCATTGATCTTCCCCACCTCGGTCTCAAGCAACGAGGCAAGGGATCGGTTTTTCTCCCGTTCCTTGAACAATTCCTCAGTGATATTCAGAGCCGAAAGCACGGCGACTGTCAAAGGAGGCTGCTCTGGTATTTTTTCGTGTATCGTGCTGATCATCTGATCGACATACCCTGCCACCTTTTTAGTCAGATCCTCACTTTCGCCACGGAGCGGATATTCAGAACCAAATATTTTTACCTTGATGCTCTTTGTGTCTGCTGCCATAGACTACGGTTCCTGGGAAGCTCCCATTTTTTCTGTCCTCTTGAACATACCAAATATTCTCTAACGAAACAAACTAAAGGTGCGAATTGATCTTGGCGATCAATTCCTTCACCCTGGCCTTCAGACGCTCCTTTTCCTCGAGCGTCAGAGCCCCATTATCCTTGTCGAGAAGCTGGGCGTGCTCCGCTCTCAGGCGTTTCAGCTCCTGATCCTTCGCAAAAATCTCCGCACGGGAGGTTTCCAGCTCCCCCTCAATCTCCCCTACCCTTTTTGCCAGAATCTGCTTTTCCTCACGGAGTTGAGTTATGAGGCCGGCCGCGCTGCGGGCTCTCTCCCAGAATGCCTTGATGACGGTTTCCACCATCTGGGATTCCCGCGCCACCCCGTTATCCGAGTCAGTCGCACGTTGTGTCATGCCTGCTTCCGTATTGATGCCTTAAGTTTTTGTTCGAGTTGTGTGATGATGTTCTGCATCAGGTGATCAATTTCATCCTGTTCCAGAGTACGATCCAGAGCATTGAATTTTAAAGCAAAAGCGCAGCTCTTCTTCCCTCCCTGAATCTGCTCTCCCGAGTAAATGTCAAAGAGCTCAACTGCCGTAAGGAGCGGCCCGCCCGCGGCGCGTATTTCCGAGTCAACCGCTCCCACAGGTATCTGATCATCGACGATCACCGCAATATCGCGAGATACCGAGGGAAATTTCGGTAACTCCTTGAACCGGAAAGATTGTGCAGCGTGTTTCCGAACTGCATCAAGCCCTATCTCAGACACGAAAACATCCTGTTCAATCTCATAACGGTTTCGGATATCACTTCGCACAGAGCCGATGAAGCCTGCCTTTTCACCGTGAATTTCAACATCACTACGGAACTCAGTTAAAGCATCGGTAGTAGGATAAGGAATAAATTTAATTTTGTCAAGAAGAATTTTATACAGTAACCCTTCAACCTCCCCTTTTATGTCGAAGATATCCGACATTTTGCCCGGCTCGTCCCATGATCGTGGATGCGATTTCCCGGATAGGGCCATCATGAGCCGTTCCTCTTCAATATAGCGCCCGGCGCGGCGAAAATATGCCCTGCCGACCTCAAAAAGCCTCAAATCGGGGGTGCCGTGGAAAATATTGTGCCGCATGATCGACAGCGCTCCAGGTATCAGGCTGGTCCTGAGAGCAGCCATGTCCCTGCTGATGGGATTCGCGATCGTGACGAAGTCGCTCGAAGCGATCTCTGCAACTGCCTTCTCCTGCATGCTATTAGCAACAATCTCGTAGAAACCTCTTCCTATTAAGAGCGACCGCAGGGCGGCAAGAAAATCAGGTTCTACGCGACGTTGAGGAAGGGTCACCATGGCTGAGGGTGAGAGGGGGATTTTCTGATACCCATGTATCCGCGCCACTTCCTCGATCAGGTCGATCTCACGCTCAAGGTCCGGCCTGAATGTCGGGATCCGGAGCACCGTCCTTTCCTTCCTCCGGCTGAGAGTCGTTATCTGGAGCAGTCCCAGTGTGGCAGAGATTCTTGGTGCGGGGATACTCAGGCCAAGAACCTTCTTGACGCTTGCCTGCCTCAGGGACACCATTCTGGGAGCGATTTTCTTGGGATAGACATCGATTTCCTTTGTAATTGTCCCGCCGGCAATTTCCCGGGTCAGGCTCGCCGCCCGGTCCGCCGCCCAACGCGTAATGCCGGGATCTGCTCCCCTTTCAAATCTCTGGGAAGCCTCCGTGCCAAGAAGGAATCTTTTTGACGTTCTCCTTATGCCTTTGGGACTGAAATAAGCGCTTTCAATCAGAATTTTCTTTGTCTTCTGTGATATTTCGCTCATCACCCCCCCCATCACTCCTGCGATCGCAACAGGCTTTACTGAATCGCAAATCATCAGGGTGTCATCCAGTACTCGTTCCCTGTGGTCAAGCGTGATGAATTTCTCCCCCGTCACCCTTTGAATCACAAGCTTATGCCCCTCCAGTTCATCATAATCAAAAGCATGAAGAGGATGACCGCACTCCATGAGGACATAATTGGTTATATCAACGATATTATTGACTGGACGAACCCCGACCGCGTTGAGACGGGTCTGCATCCACTGCGGCGAATCGCCGATAGTCACGTTCAAAACCACGCGCGCCGTATACCGCGGACATCCCTCGGCATCGGCGATTTTCACCACCGCTCCTGACCTGGTGGTTTTCCCGATTTTCACCCGCGGAATCTTCAATCTCTGGCCCGTAAGAGCAGAGACTTCCCTTGCAACACCAATATGGCTCAGACAGTCCGGCCTGTTGGGTGTCACACCGATCTCAAAAATGGTGTCGGTGAGATTGAGGTATTCGGCAAGCGGGCTTCCCACTCGGGCTTTTGGATCGAGGACGAGAATCCCCTCCTGATCGGATCCCAGATCGAGCTCATAGGCGGAGCATATCATCCCCTCGGAGTCGACCCCCCTTATGGCAACTCTCTCCAGCTTCGCCGGCTTTCCCGAATGGTTTCGCGGGAGATATGCTCCGGCGAGCCCGACCGGCACCTTCTGATCCGGCGCCACGTTCGGGGCTCCGCAGATGATCGTGAGCTCTTCCTTCCCTGTTCCCACCCGGCAAACCGAAAGCCTGTCGGCATGGGGGTGTTTGCGGACATCGAGGACCTCGCCCACGACGAACTTCTCATATTTCCGGCCCTGATGCTCGATGCTCTCCACCTCAAGGCCTGCCATCGTCAGCGTTTCCGCCAATTTCTCGGCTGAAAGTCGGATGGAGACGTATTCTCGGAGCCAGTTTAGGGAAATTTTCATGCTCAGAACTGACTTAAAAAGCGGACGTCGTTATCGAAGAGAATCCGGATATCGTCGATACCGTACCGAAGCATCGCCACCCGGTCAACTCCCATCCCGAACGCATAGCCTGTGTATTTTTCCGGATCATATCCCACGGCTGTGAAAACGTTGGGGTCGACCATGCCGCAGCCCAGAATCTCGAGCCAGCCGGTATACTTGCATACACGGCACCCCTTCCCGTTGCAGAGGTAGCAGGTGATATCCATTTCGGCGCTCGGCTCGGTGAAAGGGAAGAAGCTGGGCCTGAACCGGTATTTCAGGCTGCTTCCGTAGAACTGCTGTGAGAAGGAAACGAGAGTCCCGGTGAGATCCCCGAAGGTCACATTGGTGTCGACGACGAGGCCCTCGACCTGGTGAAAGAGGCAGTAGCTCCGGGCGCTTATTGCCTCGTTCCTGTAGACCCGGCCGGGCATGATGGCGCGGACCGGCGGCGGTCCCGACTCCATGAGCCGTATTTGCACGGGGCTGGTATGAGTCCTGAGCAGGATCTTGTCGGTAATAAAAAAAGTGTCCTGCATGTCGCGGGCCGGATGATCGGGCGGGAAATTCAGGGCCTCGAAATTGTGGTAGTCGTCCTCGATCTCAGGTCCCGTGGCGATGGAGAAGCCCATCCCGGTGAAGATGCGCTTGATTTCATCGAGCGTTTTGGTGATCGGATGGAGAGAGCCGGTCAGCGCGGGGCGCCCCGGCAGGGTGAGATCAAGCTCAGCCCTGTTTTCGGCCGGCCGAAGGGATGCTTTCCTCTCGTCGAGGAGCGATTGCACATAGGAGCGAAGCTCGTTCAGCAACTTTCCCGTTTCGGGACGTGCGTCGGCGGGGAGATCCTTGAGAGAGTCGAAGAGCTGGCCGATGAGCCCTTTTCGCCCGAGAAATTTTATGCGAAATGCGTCGAGCCCGCCGCCATCGGAGGCGAGCGCGATCTCATCCCGGGCCTGAAGGCGCAGCCTTTCAATCATCTGAATCATGCGGCGGCTTCCCTGGATTTTAAGCGGGGGGCCGGGATTACGAGCCGGCGAACTTCACGATCTCGGCGAAAGCCTCCGGTTCGCGGGCGGCGAGGTCGGCAAGTATCTTCCTGTTGATGGCGACGTCCTTCTTGTTCAGCGCGGCCATCAGCCTCGAGTAGGTGGTTCCGTGCAGCCGGGCGCCGGCGTTGATTCGGGCGATCCAGAGCGACCGGAATTCCCGTTTCTTCAGCCGGCGATCGCGGTAGGCATGCTGTTCGGCCTTATCGATGTGATGTTTTGCGATCGTGAGGACCTTGCTTCGTGCGCCCCAGTACCCCTTGGCGCGGGCCAGTATGCGCTTGCGGCGACGGTGTGAAGCAACTTTGTTCTGTGAACGTGGCATTTTTTCTCCTTTCTCAACTCATGACTGCAGCATCATGTCGAACTTCTTCTG
Organism: uncultured Chlorobiaceae bacterium; assembly: GCA_964410105.1. GTDB lineage: Bacteria > Bacteroidota > Ignavibacteria > UBA10030 > SZUA-254 > CAYPFY01. The sequence continues at coordinate 2,813 of CAYPFY010000001.1, read as the reverse complement.
CTCCTGGGCAGAGACGAGCGTCGACTTTCTCAAATGGCGCTTCCGTTTCGTGCTCTTCGACGAGAGGATGTGGCTCCGGAAGGCCTTGTGGCGCTTCAGCTTTCCGCTCGCGGTGCGTGAAAAGCGTTTCTTGGCGCCGGAGACCGATTTCATCTTGGGCATGGCGTGCTTTCGGTTATGTGGGTTTCGGTTTTGGTTCGGTTTTTTTCTTGGAACTTTTGTCCGGAGCGAAGATCATCGCCATGCTCCGCCCCTCGAGTTTCGCTTCCTGGTCCACCTTGGCGATATCGGCCAGCTTCTCGCTCAGACGTTTCAAAATCTCGGCCCCGTGCTCCTTGTAGGTGATCTCCCTTCCCTTGAAAACGACCGTCGCCTTGAGCTTGTGTCCCTCCTCGAGGAAACGGCGGGCATGGCGCGTTTTGAATTCAAAATCATGGTCGTCAGTGTTCGGGTGAAACCGTAGTTCCTTCAGAAGCGAGACGTGCTGGTGCTTCCGCTGCAGCTTGTCCTTCTTGGTTTGTTCGTACTTGAATTTCCCGAAATCCATGATCTTGCAGACCGGGGGGGTGGCATTCGGCACGATCTCGATGAGATCGAGGCCTCTCCCCTGGGCGAGCTTGAGGGCCTCGCTCGGGTGCATGACGCCAAGCTGCCCCTTGTCGTCGATGACACGGATTTTGGGTGCGCGGATTTCATCATTGATGCGGACGCGATCTGATCCCTTGATAGCGATTCTCCTATAAGTTTTTGGCGGCGATTTCGGTGGTGATGGTGCTGATGAACTCATTGAGGGGGATCGAACCGAGATCCCCCTTCGTGTGGCGCCGGACGGAGACGGAGCCGCTCACTTTCTCCTTTTCCCCGATGACCAGCATGCATGGCACTTTCTTCGTCTCCCACTCGCGGATTTTGTATCCGATCTTCTCGCTCCGTTCGTCGATCTCGGAGCGCACGCCGGCCCGGCGGAGAGTCTTGTCGACGGAGCGGGCGAACTCCGCCTGGGCTCCCGTGATCGGGAGGACGACGCACTGGAGCGGAGCGAGCCACATCGGAAAATTCCCCGCAAAATGTTCGATGAGCACGCCGATGAATCTTTCCAGGGATCCGAACGGCGCGCGATGGATGATCACGGGACGGTGTTTGAGCCCGTCGCTTCCCGTATATTCAAGATCAAACCTCTCGGGCATGACGTAATCGACCTGCACCGTTCCGAGCTGCCAGGTCCTCTCAAGGGCATCCCTCACCATGAAATCGATCTTCGGTCCGTAAAACGCTGCCTCGCCGATCCCGACGTAGTAATCGAGCTTCATCTGATCGGCGGCCTCGCGTATGTCTTTTTCAGATTGCTCCCACATTTCGTCCTCGCCGCCGTATTTCCCCTTGTTGAGGGGGTCCCGGAACGAGAGGCGGGTCCTGAAATCCTTGAACCCGAGAGTCGCGAAGACGAGCTGGATCAGCTCGATCACACCGCACAGTTCGTCCTTCAGCTGATCCTGACGAACGTACATATGGGAATCGTCGACCGTAAAGGATCGCACGCGTATGAGCCCGTTCAGTTCGCCGGATTGCTCATAGCGGTAGACGGTCCCGAATTCGGCCAGGCGGAGGGGAAGATCCCGGTAGCTGCGCGGCCGCGCCATATAGATCTGGTGGTGGTGCGGGCAATTCATCGGCTTCAGCAGGAATTCTTCCTCCTCGATTTTAACGGGCGGGAACTGGCTCTCCTTGTAATACGGATAATGGCCGCTCGTCTTGTAGAGATTGATATTGCCGATATGGGGGGTCACCACGGGGAGATACCCGCGTTTACGCTGCTCCTCCCGGAGGAAGTTCTCCAGCGTTTCCCTCAGGACAGTTCCCTTGGGAAGCCAGAGGGGAAGCCCTCCTCCCACTCTGGGCGTCAGGAGAAAAAGCTCCAGCTCGACGCCGAGCTTCCGGTGGTCGCGCCTCTTCGCTTCTTCAAGCCGGAAGAGATACTCATCGAGCTCCTTGCGCGACGGGAATGTTATCCCGTAAATCCGTTGAAGCATCTTGTTCTTCTCATCCCCGCGCCAGTAGGCGCCGGCGATGGACAAAAGCTTCACGGCCTTGATCCTCCCCGTCGAGGGGATGTGAGGACCGTAGCAGAGATCGGTAAAATTTCCCTGGTGATAGAAGGTGATCTTCTTGTCGGTCAGCCCTTCGAGGATCTCCAGTTTGTAGGGATCCCCTTTCTTCCGGAAATACGTCACGGCATCCTGCCACGATTTTTCCTCACGAAGATAGGGGACGTCGCGGGCGGCGAGCTCGGCCATGCGCGTCTCGATTCTGGAGAGATCCTCGGAGGAGAGGGCATGATCTCCCATATCGATGTCGTAATAGAAGCCATGCTCGATCGGCGGTCCGATCCCGAATTTTGTCCCCGGGAAGAGAGACTCGATGGCCTCGGCCATGAGGTGGGCGGAACTGTGCCAGTAGGCGTACTTTCCCCCGGGATCACCCCACTTCAGAATCTTTACCGCCGAGTCATTCACAATCGGGCGGGAGAGATCCCAGACCTCGCCGTCGACGTCAATGGCGAGGGCTTCGCGGGCGAGCCCCGAACTTATGGCGCGGGCTACGTCGTTGCCTGTAAGGCCACGTTCGAATTCGCGGCTCTTGCCGTCCGGGAATGTCAGTTTCACAGTCGCCATTGTTTGAGGGACAAAAAAAATCGGAGGCCCGATCTCAGCGGATTTGATGGAACTGGTCCTTTCTCGTGGGCTCTACAGGATTCGAACCTGTGACCTCTTCCATGTCAAGGAAGCGCTCTAACCAAACTGAGCTAAGAGCCC